>NZ_CP139572.1:562500-1697500 GCF_050859125.1 Aminobacter sp. BA135 | reverse complement strand
GTTGAGGCGTATATAGTCGCCACCCTCTCAGACTGTCAACGACCTTTTCCAACTTTTGCGAATTTTTTGCGACAAACTTCCCCGCCCATGGCCGCAACCCTGAAAGACCCTGCGGAAGGGGCTTCAAGAAAGTTCACAGAGCCGCCCCGAACGCCCTTGGCCAAGGCAGATTGCCCATGCCGACACACGACGTCCCCTGCAAAACGACGTTCGCCGGCTGCCCCACCGCTCACGTTCGACGCTTTGCGGCCCCACAATACATATATGGGGATCCTGCACAGCCGGCGGCGCCCCTCGCTTATAAAGTACGGGACGACGTCCCCCTGCCCCGGCGGAGCCCTATTCCCGCCCCAATGCGGGCAGATGTCTCAAAACGCCCTTGGTGCGAAATCAAAGTCTGTACGCACCGCCAGCATATATAAGAGAGGAGGGGCAGGTTGGCGGGGACGCGTGCGCGGGCTTCGTTGACTTGGAGCGCCATGACAGGCAAATGTCTTGGCAACTAAAAGCAAGCGGGCGCGAACGCGTCGGGGATTTTAGCCGTACTTGATGCAGGATACGGACCAGACCATAGCCGAGCTCGGCAATGAGCCGCCGCTGATCGCGGATGGCCGCGCCGGTCCCCCGGACCGACGCGAGGTCTCGGCGCGCTGGCTTTCGGGCACCTTCCTGACCGGAGTGACCTCGAGCGTGCTGATGGGCGTGGCGCTGTTTGCCGCCCTCGACGGCCGCGAGAAGCTCGCCACCCCACCCGAGATCGCCGAACTGGCGACGCTTGCCGCCGGCGGCGATGCCGGACAGCGCGCCAAGACCACAAGGCTTGCGCCGCTGCGCCAGATCGCCAAGGCCAAGGACCGGCGGCGCATGGAAGTGTCGATGCTGACCAAGGAAGGCGACCGCGAAGTCATTCGCACCATGCCTTTCGTCCAGATCAAGATGGCGCTTGCAGCCTCACATCCGACGACGCGCAGCTATCCCGCCTTCGACCCGCTGACGGTCTTTGCCGAGGACGGCCCGGCACAGCAGCCGGCGCAGGCCGCGGCGACCGGTCAGATCTACGGCGTCAAGGTCGAGAGCGAGATGAGCCTCAAGACCGTCGACTTCCCGATCGAGACGGCAACCTTCGACGAGAGCTCGGCACTCTCCGCCAATGAGGTCGAGAAAGTGGTGCGCGATGCCGGCGGCGACCTGACCGAAGGCGACATCCAGGTTGCCTCGCTGCATTATGTCGACCCGCAGCGCTTCGGCAACGCGTTTGCCGACCAGACGCTCGCCGGCTCCTACGGTATCAAGATTGTGCCCGAGAACGTCTCGGTCAGCGCCCGCGCCGACGTCGATCCCGAAACGCTCTCTTATGCCGAAGACATCATCGCCTTCGAGAAGGACCGCAAGATTGCCGATGCACTGGCCGACGCCGGCTATTCAGGCGAGGACGCCCAAGGCATGGCCAATGCGGTGTCACGGCTGCTCAATGCGACCGCGCTCAAGGCCGGAACCGTGCTGCGCGTCGGCCTCGAGGTCCGTGGCGACGTCGGCAAGATCGTTCGCACCAGCGTCTACGACCGCTCGCAGCACATCCTGACCATCGCGCTCGACGACCGCAACCAGTTCGTTCCCGGCGACGAGCCGGAGCCGAACCCCGAGATCGCCACCGCTTTCGAGGACACGCCGACGGTGCCGACAACCTCGCGCGGCGCGCTGCCGACCGTTTATGACGGCATCTATCGCGCGGCCTATTCCTACGGCATGTCACAGGACATGACCAAAAAGCTGGTCCGGCTGCTGTCGTCCGACGTCGACTTCCAGTCGCGGCTCAATCCGTCAGACCGCATCGAGGTGTTCTTCTCGCAGCCCGATGGCGACGACAAGGCCTCGGCCGATTCCGAACTGCTTTATGTCTCGGCCAATTTCGGCGGCAACACGCGCAACTTCTACCGCTTCCAGATGGGCGACGGCGCAGTCGACTATTTCGACGAGGACGGCCGCAGCGCCCGCCAGTTCCTGCTGCGCAACCCGTTGCCCAACGGCAAGTTCCGCTCCGGCTTCGGCGGCCGCAAGCACCCGATCCTCGGCTACGTCAAGATGCACACTGGCGTCGACTGGGCCGCCCCCACCGGCACGCCGATCATCGCCTCGGGCAACGGTGTCGTCGAGAAGGCCGGCTGGGCCGGCGGCTACGGCAAGCAGACGATGATCCGCCACACCAATGGCTACGAGACGTCGTACAATCACCAAAGCCGCATCGCGCCCGGTGTGGTCCCCGGCGCCCGCGTCCGCCAGGGCCAGGTCATCGGCTATGTCGGCACCACCGGCCTGTCGACCGGCGCGCATCTGCACTACGAGCTGATCGTCAACGGCACCAAGGTCGACCCGATGCGCGTGCGCCTGCCCACCGGCCGCGTGCTCAAGGGCGAGGAACTGGTCGCCTTCAAACGCGAGCGCGAGCGCATCGACGACCTGCTCAAGGACGAAAACAAGGACGCGCTGAAGGTGGCGAGCACCGCCAAGGTCAGCGGTTAGGCCTTCTCTTTTCTTTTCCAAGACGGCTGGGTCAACCAGGCGACGGCTGCGGCGACGAAACACATCGCGGCCGCGATCGCCGCAATCGCCGCAAAGGCGCTGTTGGTCGCCGAAACCCGTAAGGCTTCCGCACCGGCGTCGAGCGGCGCAGCCACGTAAGCGCCGAACTCGACGCCCGGTGCAGCCGTTCCCAGGACATTCGCAAAGACCACACCTGCAACGGCACCAAGCGAGGCCACCGCCATCAGGCCGGCGGCCCGGGCGAGCGCGTTGTTGATGCCGGAGGCAAGCCCGGTGTCCTCCTCCGGTGTCGCCCGCATCACCGCCGCCGACACCGGCGAGACGACGATCGCCATGCCGAGGCCCTTGAGCAGCAGGATCGGGAATGTCACCTGCCAGAGCATCATCAGCGGCATTGTCAACGCAAGGCCTGCATAAGAGATGCCGACGATTGCCGCACCCACGGTCAGCGGCCAGCGCGGGCCGATGGCGTCGGACAGCCGGCCCGAATAGCTCGACAAGCCTGCGATGAACAAGGACAGCGGCAGGAACAGCAGGCTCGCCTCCCATTCCTTGGCACCCCAGCCGGAAACGACGGTCATCGGAAGGAAGAACAGCACTGCATTGAAGGCGAAGAACAGGATCAACGTGTAGAGATTGGCGCCGGTGAAGGCACGTGAGGCGAACAGCTCGAGTTTGACCATCGGCGCCCGCGCCCACTTCTCCCAGACGATGAAGCCGACGAAGATTGCACCCCCGACCGCGATCCACAGCCATGGCGAGACAGCGCGAACGTCTGCGGGCAGGCCGAAGGCGGTCAGGCCCCAGGCCATCAGACCGAGGCCGACGGTCGCCAGCATCGCACCTGCAATGTCGAGCCGACGCTTCGACGACGGCCGGTCCTGTGGCACCTTGCTGAGCAGCATGGCGAGGGCGGCGAGCCCGATCGGTACGTTGATGGCGAAGATCAGCCGCCACATCCATTCGGCGCCGAAAGACAGCACCATGCCGCCGACGAACGGCCCCATCGCGGTTGTCAGCGACGAGAACGCCGCCCATTGGCCGATGGCCTTGCCGCGCGTCGCGTTGGGATAGGATTTGGCAATGATGGCGAGGCTGCCCGGCACCATCAGCGCGGCACCGATGCCTTGTGCCGCGCGCATGATGATCAGCATCTCGGCGTCGACAGCGAGCGCGCAGGCCGCCGAGGTGACCATGAACAGGATGATGCCGGCAGCAAAGATGTTGCGCACCCCGAAAACATCGCCGGCAGCGCCGCCGAGCAGCACCAGCGCCGACAAAAACAGCATGTACCCGTTGCTGATCCACTGCGCGTCGACGAGCGAGGCGCCGAGATCAGCTCGGATGACCGGCATCGCCAGCGACACCACCGAGCCGTCGATGAAGCCCATGCTGGAGGCAAGGATCGCCGAGATGAGCACATATCGCCGCGCCTCGGGCGGACAGAAGACGTGGTTGTTGTTGGCCGGGGTAGGTGCGGTGTCGGAAATGTCCATGGCTGGAGACTATGTGGGCAAGCTTTGCGCAGGAAGCCACCAGGGGGACGAATTCTGGAAGCCAGGCGACATGGGCCCGCCGTATCGTGGCACTCGGCAGCAGGTCGCGCTCGTCATTTGGGCGAGCAAAACGAGGCCCGGGACCCTCTACCCCCGTGGAAAAGCTCTCCATCTTCGATCTCCAGCCCCCTGCGAATAGTTTCCACATAAGGAAACTTTCACTTGCGCAGTCGAATTCGCCGCAATAGTTTCCGAGTATGGAAACTATCTGGAGCCTTGCAATGGCGCTGACGCTTTATTCCCACCCTCTCGCTGCCTTCTGCCACAAGGTGCTGATTGCGCTTTATGAGAATGGGACCGAATTTATCCCTGTGACAGTGGACCTCGGCGATCCGGAAGAGACGGCGGCGCTGGCGGCGAAATGGGCGGTGGGCAAGATTCCGGTGCTGCGCGACGACTTCCGCGATCGCACGGTGCCGGAGACCAGCATCATCATCGAATATCTCGATCGGCATTATCCCGGGCCGGCGCCGATGCTGCCGGCGGATGCCGAGCGCCGGCTTGACGCCAGGCTGTGGGACCGCTTCTTCGATCTTTATGTCAGCGTGCCGATGCAGAAGGTCGTCACCGACAGGATACGGCCCGAAGGCGGCAACGATCCGGTCGGCGTGGCCGATGCGCGGCGGACGCTCGACACCGCCTATGCGATGATAGAGCGCCAGTTGGCGGACATGAACTGGGCGGCGGGCGAGGACTTCACCATTGCCGACTGCGCGGCGGCACCGGGCCTGTTTTACGCCTCGATCGTTCATCCCTTCGCCAGCGACCAGCACAATCTCGCCGCCTATTTCGAGCGGCTGATGGCGCGGCCGTCGGTGCGACGGGCGGTCGGCGAAGCGCGACCCTATTTCCGTTTCTTCCCCTATCGCGAACTGATGCCGGAGCGCTTCCTTCATGACTAGAGCGTTTTCGCTTTTCTTCGAATCACAGAATCTCTCTATCTCTCTGTTTTCGAGCAATTCCAGACTGAAAACCGCTGCACACTTTTCCTGGAATTGCTGTGAGCACAGCACGGGAACAGGCCGATGATCGAGGCACAACGACTGGACCGCGTTTTCACCGCCCTTGCCGACGCCGGCCGGCGCGGCATGGTCGAGCGGCTGAGCATGGGTCCGGCAACCGTCAAGCAGCTGGCCGAACCGCAAGGCATGCGGCTGCCCTCGGCGTTGAAACATCTGAAGGTGCTCGAGGACGGCGGCATCGTCGCCTCGCGCAAGGTCGGCCGGACCCGCACCTATACGATCGAACCCGCGGCACTGTCCGAGATAGACGACTGGGTGAGACAGCGGCAGACTGCGATGAACAAGGCATTCGACCGCCTTGTCCAGGCAATGAAAGATTTTCCCGGGGAGGAAGACGAATGACCGACGTGGCGCACAAGACCTTCGTCGTCGAGCGCGAGCTGCCGGCGTCGCCCAGGCACGCCTTCCGCTTCTGGTCGGACCAGGCGCTGAAGCGGGCGTGGAACGACTGCCATCCCGACTGGGTGACGCTTGAGGACAGTTTCGATTTTCGCGTCGGCGGCATCGAGGCCAAGCGCTGGCGTATGCCCGACGGTGCCGAGCTGGCATTCCGCGCCGACTACTTCGACATCGTGGCCGGCGAGCGCATCATCTATGGTTTCGAGATGAGCCATGGCGGCAAACGCATCTCTGCATCGCTGGCCACGATCCAGCTTTTGCCCGAAGCCGGCCAGACGCGGATGCGGTTCACCGAGCAGTTGGCTTTTCTCGGCACCGCCGAGGCGATGGCGGCGCGTATTTCGGGCACCGAAACTGGCTTCGACCGGCTGGTGGACATCCTCAGCAGGGAGACGGCGAGCGTACACTGAGTGCCAGTAGCCCGGCTGGCTCAGCTCGCTTCGAAGCCGGCGTGGTAGACGATCTCGCCGCGGGGGACGGCGCCGCCGAAGGCCAGCCGCTGGACATATTGCGGCGGCAGGCCGGCATAGGTGACGGCGGGGTCGGCGACGAAACCGAAACGGCTGTAATAGGCCGGGTCGCCAATGAGGACGCAGCCCTTGGCGCCCATCCCACGCAGCGCGTCGAGCCCCAGGCGGATCAGCGCCTGGCCGATGCCCTTGCCCTGGTTGTCGGGCCAGACCGACACCGGCCCGAGGCCATACCAGTCTGCGTCACCGCCGACGGTGACGGGCGAGAAGGCGACATGCCCAAGGATCTTGCCGCCGTCCTCGGCTATCAGCGACAGCGTCAGCGCCCCGGCATCGCGCAAGGCATCGACGATCGCCGCCTCGGTCTGGCTCGAATGCGGGGCGTCCGCGAAGGCGGCACGGGTGAGCGCGCGGATCGTGTCGACGTCGGCCGGCTGTTCGGAACGGATGTACATCTCGCCACCTCGATTTCCCGGATATTTGCCGGCAGCCATGGCCCAAATGCAAGGCGCAAGTCAGGCCGGTACGTTGCCGGCCGTCAGGGATCGCAGCCCGGCGTCGAGTGCGACCGCATCGCCATGGTCGACACCGAACAGAACGTCGAGCAGCGGAAAGGTGCTGCGGTAGAAGGTGATGCGATCCCGCATCCCGGCGATGCCGGAATAATGCGGCGCCATCAGCGCGAGGACATCGTCGCCCAGCCCGGCCGACAGGCTGGCGAGATCATAGGCGGGATCGCCCGCCCCGCAGCCGGCGAAATCGATGACGCCTGAAACCCTGCCCTTGTCGACGAGGATGTTGCCGGTGCCGAAATCGCCATGGGTGATGGTGCGCGGAGCGTCGGGGACACGCCCTAGAAACCTGATGAAACTGCTGCGGATGGAATTGGCGACGGCAGCCGGCAGCAACGGCAGCGCCTTGGCTTCAAGCCGCTCGAGGAGATCGCGCCATTCGGCCATGGGGTCAGCGGGAGCGGCGTCCCTCAGCATGTCTTGTGGGAGCGCATGAAGCGCTCGCAGGAACAGCCCGAGGTCTCGGGCCAGTTCCTGCGTCTGCGCAGCAGTCATTCCATCGAGCGACAGCAGCGGCTCGCCGGGCAGCTTGCGATGGACGGCGACGACATACGCGCCGACATTTCTCAGCTCCGGCGCGGGCACCGGCACGGGAAGCATCGGCGCCAGGACGGCGAGCACGTCGGCCTCGCCGGCAAGATCGCGGCGCGCCTCGTCGTGCCGGGGTATCCGCACGATGACCTTGCCCGTATCGAAGATGCAGTTGTTCTGGCCGCTGTCGATGACGGTTGCGGACAGGAATTCGGGCTGATGCAGGGCCTCGGCGATTTCCCGAGCTGTCGGCTGGATCATCGAAAATCGTCCGTCGGCAATGAGCCGGAACCGTGTCGCCGCAGGTGGCAAAAGTTCCGAGCCGCGGAGGGTCTCTCCACGGCCATTGCGGCACTAGCGGAGCTACTCCATGAATTCGACCGGCACGCCTGCCTTGACGATCTTGGCGAGTTCGCGCGCGTCCCAGTTGGTCAGGCGCACGCAGCCATGGCTTTCGGTCTTGCCGATCTTGGAGGGATCCGGGGTGCCGTGGATGCCGTAGGTCGGCTTGTCCAGCGCGATCCAGACCGAACCGACAGGGCCGTTCGGGCCCGGCGGGATGGTCAGGACCTTGTTGTTTTCGCCCTGCTTGAAATTGATCTTGGGATTGTAGGTGTAGTTGGGGTCGAGCGCGACGCGCGACACCGCATGAATGCCGGTCGGCGACGGCGTGTCGCCCGAGCCGATGGTCGCCGGATAGGCGGCGACGAGCTGGCCGGCCTCGTTGTAGGCGCGAACCTGCTTCAGCCCCTTGTCGGCAACGATGCGCGACACCGGCTTGTTCACCAGCTTGCCGAAATTGGCGACCTTCACGATGGTGCCCGGGCGGTTGAAATTGACGTCCGGATTGATCGCCTTGAGGTAGTTCTCGTCCATGTGGAAACGCTCGGCGAGCATTTCGGTGACCGAGGTGAAGGCCATGCGCTCGAGCTGGGCCTTCTCGCTGTAGTCGGCCGGAACCGAGGCGATGTAAGGGCCGGCGGCGTCCTCCGGCGTGATGGTGTAGGAGCCGAAGGCGTCGCCGCCTGTTTCGGCAAGCGCCTGCTTGATGCCTTCGGCGTCAGTCGACTTCAGGCTGGCGCCGGTCATCTCGTTATAGGCGACAAGCGCCTTGTCGACGTTCGAACCGAAACGCCCGTCGATGACACCGGGCGAAGCGCCGAGGCGATCGAGCAGTATCTGCAGCGAAGCGACGTCCTCGCGGCCCTTGACCGCGATGGACGGCTCGAGCGGCCGATCGGTGATGCGCGGGTTGGCCGGCAGCGCCGGCTGGTCGTCCGGGCTCTGGAGCGGTTCGCGCGAAACGACACGCGGCCCGCTTGGCGCCTCGGGGAAGGCGTTAGGATCGTTGTTATAGTAGTCGTCACCATTGGGTTCGGCCGGAACGGCAAGCGCGTCGTCGCTGTAATAGCCGTCATCCGCCGGTCCGATCAGCACGTCGCCCTGGCGGTAGTCGCGGCGCAGCTCCTGGCGGCGCAGTTCGCGGCGCAAGGCCTGGCGGTTGAGGCGGCTCTCCGGCGGCTGCACGGCGATGACCTTGCCGGTGTAGGGATCAACGAGCACACGATTGCCGCGGCTGTCGTAGAAGACCTCGACCTCGCTCTGGGCAAGCTGGAGCAGGTTCTGGCCAACCCGCACGCGTGGCGAGACGGGCTCGCCTGATGGCACGATCGCGGCCGCTGCGTGGAGCGCCGACAGGCCGGTGGCCATGGCCGAAAGCACAACGATCTTGCGCAACATGGTCGCCACATCTCTCCGAATCTCGGCCGCCAACAGGCCGGCCGCCGTGAATCACTGTTATCCACTGACATCCAATAACGATCTGCTAACCCTTCCAACATGAACGGGGCATGAAAATGACCGTGTTAGCAGGATTTTGAGGCCTTGGCAGACCGCGGCGGCACCTGAGAATCGCGGGTCAGGCGGGAAGGCCGAGTTCTCGGCGCGTCGCCTTCGGCAACTTGGCCGCGATCATCCGGTGGCTCTCGCCGATATAGTCGCGCAGCCCCTCGTCATCCATGGTTTCGCCGTTCTGGCGCTGAATCCATTTCATGCTGCGCGAAGCGAGATAGGGCGCTGGCCTGAGCCCTGTTTGCTCCTTCAGGATGTCGAATGCCATCTCGGAGACCTTGAAGGTGACGGCGAGCCCGGCACCATCGCTCCACCCGGCGATGGCGAAAACCTTGCCGCCGACCTTCCAGACATGCGCCCCACCCCACTGCACGACATGGGTGGTGTGTGGCAGCGAGGCGCAGAAGCTGTTGTAGTCGTCGAGTGTCATGTTTCAGCTATCTCCGCACATAAGCGAACTTTACTTTGACGATGGCGATGTCAGATTTGCGCATGCTTCATTCCTGATGCGCATGAAAGAACCCGCCGATGGAAAACAACAGAAACATCTGGTCCACATCATTTCGTATCATGAAGAAAGACGTCATCTACGTCCTGATTTATTGTGCGACGCTTGTGGTGTTCCTGATGGTCCAAGAGAAAATGGAGACTACGTCCGGAGGCACCATCGCGCTAACGTTCGCATCCGCGATATTGGCAATACCTGCACATTTTTCGGTTCTGTCCCATCTCAGCACCGCAGACGCCATGCGGGAGCTGCACGGCAAGAACCCGAAATACATGAACAGCTTTTTGTTCCGCACTATTGTCTTGGGAGTCATTTCCTGCGCGCCCATACTCGCTCTGACCATACTGCTGACTGGAGGCGGCTGGGGAAGGACCAGCCTCATTGCCATCGCAGTTTTGTCGCTGCTCCTGTCCGCAGCCCTGGTTTTCGCAAAATGGGGAACCATGTTGCCCGCGATCATCATGCAGGGCGACAAAACGTTTGCAGCCGCCGGGCGCCGCGGGAGAACCAGCTTTTTCTATGCGTTCCCTCGACTACTTCTGTCATTCGGCTTGATGAGCATCGTGCAGTTTGCAGCTGTTAGCGCCTCGCTCACGTGGCTTGGCGCAGGCGAATATTTCTTCCCGGCGACAGGCGGCTTTGATTTCGCGCTACTGCTTGGTGTGACTATTGGCGCTGCCATAAACGCTTATCAAATCATCATGTCCGCAGTCATTCTCTCACGATCCTATCTGCAGGCAGAAACCGCCGCGAACAGCGCTGATCTGGCTACGTTCGAGACGACTTGAGCTGACCCCTGCTGCTTCCAGCAAAGGCCAGCTCATCACATTACGCGGCCGCCTCTTCGCTCACCACCGTTGGCTTGGAGCGGAAGTTGAGCCGGTCCGAGCCCGAGGTGATCTTGACGGTCGAGCCGTCGAGAATGTCGCCCATCAGAATCTTCTCGGCGAGCGGGTCCTGCAGCTCCTTCTGGATGACGCGCTTGAGCGGGCGGGCGCCATAGGCCGGGTCGTACCCCTTGTTGGCGAGCCAGTCGATCGCATCCTTGTCGAGCGACAGCGTGATCTTGCGATCGGACAGCAGCTTTTCGAGCCGCTTGAGCTGGATCTCGACGATCCGGCCCATGTCCTGGCGACGCAGGCGATGGAACAGGATGACCTCGTCGACACGATTCAGGAACTCCGGCCGGAACGACGCCTTGACCACGCCCATGACCTCGTCACGGACCTTGTCGACATCCTCGTCCTCGCCGAGCGCCACGAGATATTCGGCGCCGAGATTGGACGTCATGATGATCAGCGTGTTGCGGAAGTCGACGGTGCGGCCCTGACCATCGGTCAGGCGGCCATCGTCGAGCACCTGCAGGAGCACGTTGAAGACATCAGGATGCGCCTTTTCGATCTCGTCGAACAGCACGACCTGATAGGGCCTGCGCCGCACGGCCTCTGTCAGCGCCCCGCCCTCCTCGTACCCGACATAACCGGGAGGTGCGCCGATCAGCCGGGCAACGGAGTGCTTCTCCATGTACTCGGACATGTCGATACGCACCAGCGCATGCTCGTCGTCGAACAGATAGTCGGCGAGCGCCTTGGTGAGCTCGGTCTTGCCGACACCGGTCGGGCCCAAGAACATGAACGAGCCGATCGGCCGGTTCGGATCCTGCAGGCCGGCACGGGCACGGCGGACGGCCTTGGACACCGCCTGGACGGCTTCGCCCTGGCCGACGACGCGAACACCGATCTCGTCTTCCATGCGCAACAGCTTCTCGCGCTCGCCTTCGAGCATCTTGTCGACCGGGATGCCGGTCCAACGCGAAACGACATGGCCGACATGGTCCGGCGTCACCGTCTCCTCGACCATCGTGCCGCGGCTTTCCTGGGCCTCGGCATCGACGAGCTTCTTTTCGAGCTCGGGGATGCGGCCATAGGCAAGCTCGCCCGCCTTCTGGAACTCACCCTTGCGCTGGGCGATGGCGAGTTCGTTGCGGGCTTCCTCGAGCTGGCCCTTGAGGTCGGCGGCGAGACCGAGTTTTTCCTTCTCGGCCATCCACTGGCTGGTCACCCTGGTCGACTCTTCCTCGAGCCCGGCCAGCTCCTTCTCGAGCCTTTCGAGCCGGTCGCGGGAGGCGTCGTCCTTTTCTAGCTTGAGCGCCTCGCGTTCGATCTTCAGCTGCATGATGCGGCGGTCGATCTCGTCGAGGGCTTCCGGCTTGGAATCGATCTGCATGCGCAGCCGCGAGCCGGCCTCGTCGACGAGGTCGATTGCCTTGTCGGGCAGGAAGCGGTCGGTGATGTAGCGGTTCGACAGCGTGGCAGCCGCGACCAGTGCCGAGTCCGAGATACGCACCTTGTGGTGCTGCTCGTATTTCTCCTTCAGGCCGCGCAGGATCGAGATGGTGTCCTCGACCGTCGGCTCGGAAACGAACACCGGCTGGAAGCGACGAGCAAGGGCCGCGTCCTTTTCGACATGCTTGCGGTACTCATCGAGCGTGGTGGCACCAACGCAATGCAGCTCACCGCGCGCCAAGGCCGGTTTCAGCAGGTTGGACGCATCCATCGCGCCATCGGCCTTGCCGGCGCCGACGAGCGTGTGCATCTCGTCGATGAACAGGATGATGCCGCCCGCAGCCGCGGTGACTTCCGACAGAACGGCCTTCAGCCGCTCCTCGAACTCGCCGCGATACTTGGCCCCGGCAATCAGCGCGCCCATGTCGAGCGCCATCAGTTGCTTGTCCTTGAGGCTCTCGGGCACGTCGCCGTTGACGATGCGCAGGGCCAATCCTTCGGCGATGGCGGTCTTGCCGACGCCGGGCTCACCGATCAGTACGGGATTGTTCTTGGTGCGCCGTGACAGCACCTGGATGGTGCGGCGGATCTCGTCGTCGCGGCCAATGACCGGATCGAGTTTGCCGGCGCGGGCATCGGCGGTGAGGTCGCGCGCGTATTTCTTCAACGCGTCATAGCCCTGCTCGGCACTAGCCGAGTCGGCGGTGCGGCCCTTGCGGATATCGTTGATCGCAGCATTGAGCGCCTGCGCCGTAACACCTGCCTTGGCGAGGATATCGGCGGTCTTGGCCGACTTCTCGACGGCAAGCGCAGTCAGCAGACGCTCGACGGTGACGAAGCTGTCGCCGGCTTTCTTGGCCAGGTCTTCTGCAGTCGAAAACACCTTGGCGAGCGGCTGCGCCAGATAGAGCTGGCCGCCGGCGCCCTCGACCTTCGGCATCGCCTTGATGGCGGCCTCGACGCCGAGCCTGATGTCCCGGGCGTTGCCGCCGGCGCGCTCGATCAGCGACGAGGCAAGGCCTTCGTCATCATCCATCAGCACCTTGAGGATGTGCTCGGGCGTGAACTGCTGGTGATTGTTGGAAAGCGCATAGGTCTGGGCCGACTGGATGAAGCCGCGGACGCGCTCGGAATACTTCTCAAGATTCATTCGGTGTCTCCATTCCGTACCGGCCCGCTTTGCGGCACCGGCCAGGTTCAAGGTGACGGACCCGCCCGACCGGGCCGGATCCAACTGAGGCTGATATGGTGCGTAGGACGATATACCTCAAGGCACACCTGGAGTGCTGTGCGTCATTTTTTGATGCGCAAATGGCACGGGGTTATCCGGAGTCTGCGCGTCGTGCCTTGCGAAAGCAAACGCGATTTGCGGGCCGGCACGCCTGGCCGTCGTCAAAGCAAAAACGGCGGGATTTTCATCCCGCCGTTTTCAAATGGCTTGAAGCCCGTGGTTACGAAGGCGATCAGCCTTCGACGGCGGCAGGCTCGGCTGCCGGCGTATCGCCGGCTTCGCCCTGCGCCTCGGTTGCGGCGCGCTCGCCACGGCGCGGACGACGGCCACGACGCGGTGCCGCGACAACTTCGCCCTCGGCAACCTCAGTGGCAGGGGCCACTTCAGCAACGACGGCCTCGGTGACCACGACGTCAGGCTGCGGCTGTTCGACCACGGCGACGACGTCCGTCGGTGCAGTTTCGGCCTGCTGCTCCTGATTGCGCGGGCGGCGTTCGTTGCGGTTGGGACGACGTTCGCGGCGGCCTTCGCGCGGCTGGCCTTCGGCGGCTTCCGGATTGAGAGCGACCTCGGCCGGCGTGCCTTCGATGTCGGGCTGCGGGCCAGTGCCGTTGACGACCGGCTGCGGCTGAGGCTGCTGGACCTGGACCTCGGCAACGTTGTTACCGATGCTGTCCTCGTCGCGCTCGTCGTCCATGTCGGCGTCGAAGTCGTCGCGGCTCTGCTGCTGCTGCTGGATCGGCATCTGCGCCATAGCGGCGGCAATGATGCGATTATAGTGCTCTGCGTGCTGCAGGTAGTTCTCGGCCATCACGCGGTCGCCTGAGCTTTGCGCATCGCGCGCCAGCGTGGCGTATTTTTCGGCGATCTGCTGCGCGGAGCCACGGATCTTAACGTCCGGGCCGTTGCTCTCGTAGTTACGCGTAAGCGGGTTTGGACCCTTGCGGTTGTTATTGCCGTTGTTGTTATTATTGTTGTTATTATTGTTATTGTTATTCCGACCGCGCATGCGCCTATTCTGCTGTTGTGGCCTCATCAGATTCTCTTTGTGTTGAAGTATCCGAACGGGGGCACTTAGGCGGCCTGCCGTTTCGTATCTTTCCGCCGGTGATCGCCCGCAGTCTTGCTGCGTCGGCGCCACATGCCATCCTGTTTCGGTTCATGTCACTTGCCGGACGATCCCCGCACGAAGCTAGAGCGTCGTCTACGCAAGAAGGCAGCTAGTTTCGATGGAAACCGAATCTTGTAACAGCACTGCCTGCTTCGTCTCATCCGGTTGCCGGGAACCTAGCGGCATTCACTTTCCTTGCCAAGCGGTTTTTTGCAGTGCCCAAAAGCCTTGCTCAGCAGCTGAATACGAGCACCCGGTCATTGCCACCCAAGTCCTTGTAATGGGCGGATAAATGGTAGCCGGCTTGCTCGAATATCACGGTCACGTCGTGGCGCTGGTCGTGCCCGATTTCGAGCCCGATAAGGCCACCTTCTTCAAGGTGGCGCCCGGCACCCGACGCGATCATCCTGTATGGCTCAAGACCGTCCGGGCCACCGTCGAGCGCGCGGCGCGGATCAAAATTGCGAACCTCGTTCTGCAAATCCTCGATCTCTGAAGTGGATATATAGGGAGGATTTGAGACTATTAAATGGTAGCGGCCCTGAATCTCGGCAAACCAGTTGGATTTTTTTGCCGAAAAGCGTGATGACACGCCTAGAGCTTCGGCGTTGGCGGCGGCGGTCGCCAGTGCATCCTCCGAGACGTCGACGCCGATGGCCTCGGCCTTTGGCTCCTGGGTGACCAGCGCCAGTGCAATCGCGCCTGTGCCGGTGCCGAGATCGAGGATGCGGCAGACACTCTCGCGCACAGCCGTCGCATGGACGAAAGGCAACACGGCGTCGACGAGCGTTTCGGTATCGGGGCGCGGTTCGAGCGTCTCGGTGGAGAGGCTGAGCCGCATGCCATAGAAATCGCGGTAGCCGAGGATGCGATGCACGGGCTCGCCCGCGATACGGCGATCGAGCGCCGCCTCGATCTCGGCCACCTGCGCCACAGGCCTGTCGGGCGAAGCAATCGCGTCGCTGCGCGTGGTGCCAGAAAAGTGCTCGACGAGCAGCCGCGCGTCGAATGCCGCGTCGGCGATGCCCGCACCGGCAAGGCGCTGGCGCGCGTGGCGCAGAAGTTCGCCGAGCGGACGCTCAGCCATCCGAGCCCATGTCGGCGAGAAGCTTGGACTGGTGGTCGGAGATCAGCGCGTCGACGACCTCGTCGAGTTCGCCCATCATCACCCGTTCGAGCTTGTAGAGCGTCAGGTTGATGCGGTGGTCGGTGAGCCGCCCCTGCGGAAAATTATAGGTGCGGATGCGCTCGGAGCGATCGCCGGAACCCACCTGTGACTTGCGCGACGACGAGCGTTCCTCATCGGCACGGCTGCGCTCCAGGTCATAGAGGCGGGCACGCAGGATCTGCATCGCACGCGCACGGTTCTGGTGCTGCGATTTTTCCGCCTGCACCACCATGATGCCGGTGGGCAGATGAGTGATGCGCACGGCCGAA
The DNA here is from genome assembly GCF_050859125.1 of Aminobacter sp. BA135. Taxonomy (NCBI): domain Bacteria; kingdom Pseudomonadati; phylum Pseudomonadota; class Alphaproteobacteria; order Hyphomicrobiales; family Phyllobacteriaceae; genus Aminobacter; species Aminobacter sp. BA135. The sequence goes on along the minus strand of NZ_CP139572.1, from coordinate 1,681,986 downwards.
TCTGTTGTGTTGACGTGCTGGCCGCCCGATCCCGAGGCGCGCATGGTGTCGATGCGGATGTCCTCGGAACGGATCTCGATGTCGACTTCCTCGGCTTCCGGTAGGACGGCGACGGTGGCAGCGGAGGTGTGGATGCGGCCGCTGGCCTCGGTCGCCGGCACGCGCTGGACGCGGTGCACGCCCGACTCGAATTTCAGATGCGCGAACACGCCTTTGCCCGAGACACCCGCAATGATTTCCTTGAAGCCGCCGGCATCGCCGTCGCTTGCCGACACGACTTCGAAGCGCCAGCCCTTGGTAGCGGCGTAGCGCTCGTACATGCGGTAGAGGTCGCCGGCAAACAGCGCCGCCTCGTCGCCACCGGTACCGGCGCGGATTTCGAGGATGGCGTTCTTGTCGTCCGCGGCGTCCTTGGGCAACAGCAGGATCTGGATCTCGCGCTGAAGCGCCTCGATACGTTCCTCGACCTCGGGCTTGTCCATTTCGGCAAGCGCCCGCATCTCGGCGTCGGTGCCCTTGTCGGACAGCATCGCATCGAGATCGACGAGCTCCTGCTCGGCGGAGCGCAATTCGCGGATCCTGGCCACGAGGTCCTGGATGTCGGAGTATTCGGAGGCGAGCTTGACGTAGACGTCGGGCGCCGGACCGGCGGCCATCTGCGCTTCGAGCATGTCGAAGCGTTTGACGACCTGGTTCATTCTGTCGTGGGGCAGGCTGATCATAATGGTATGGAACGGTCGTCCGCAAAGGCCTGGAGCAGCGCGCGCATCGGCAGGCGGGCGGCAGGACCGGCAAGGTTGTCGTCGAGGAAGGCGGTAAGTTCGCCAAGCGGCAGTTCGGTCAGCATCGCCTTGACCGGACCGATGGAAGCAGGCGACATCGAGATAGAGCGGTAGCCGAGGCCAAGCAGCGCCATCGCGGAGATCGGCTTGCCGGCGAGCTCGCCGCACAGCGTCACCGGCGTGTGGTTGCGCAGGCCGGCATCGGCGATCTGCTTCAGCACGCGCAGGAACGGCACCGACAGCGTGTCGAAGCGGTCGGCAAGCTGAGTGTTGCCGCGGTCGGCGGCCATGACGAACTGAAACAGATCGTTTGAGCCGACCGACACGAAATCGACGGCCTGCATCAGCTCGTCGAGTTGCCACAACAGCGACGGCACCTCGATCATCGCGCCGAGCTTCAGGCTGGTCGGCAAATGGTGGGCGAAGCGGGAGAGGTGGCGGACCTCGCGGTCGATGATCTCGCGCGCCTGGGCGATCTCGCCAAGCTCGGTGACCATCGGCAGCATGACCTTGAGCTCACGGCCGCCGGCAGCCTTGAGCAGCGCGCGGATCTGGGTACGCAACAGGCCGGGACGGTCGAGCGTGAGGCGGATGGCGCGCCAGCCAAGTGCGGGGTTTTCTTCTTCCTGCGCCGAGCCCTTGAAATAGGGCAGCACCTTGTCGCCGCCGATGTCGATGGTGCGGAAGGTGACGGGACGGCCACGCGCAGTGTCGAGCACGTCGCGGTAGAGCTTTTCCTGCGCTTCGGCGCGCGGGAACGTCGAGGCGACCATGAACTGCAGCTCGGTGCGGAACAGGCCGATGCCGGCAGCACCCGCCTCGGCGAGCTGCGGCAGGTCGACGGCGAGGCCGGCATTCATCAACAGGTCGACCTTGACGCCGTCCTTTGTTTCGGACGGCTTCTTGCGCAGTTCGCGGTAGAGTTCCTGGCGGCGGGCGCGGAAGCGCACCTTTTCAGCATAGGCTGCTTCGAGATCGGGCTGCGGCCGAAGGTGGACAGCGCCTTCGACACCGTCGACGATGATCGGATCGCCGTTCTCCGACATGGAAACGACGCCCTTCATCTGTCCGGCGACGGGGATGCCCATGGCGCGCGCGACGATGACGACGTGGGACGTCGGCGCACCGTCTTCCAGCACCAGGCCGCGCAAGCGATCGCGCGGATAGTCGAGCAGCTCGGCCGCCCCCATCGAACGCGCAACGATGATGGCGTCCTTGGGCAGGCTCTCGGCGATGGTCTCGGGGCCGCGACCCAGCAGCTGGCGCAAAAGGCGGTTGGCGAGGTCGTCGAAATCGCTCATCCGCTCGCGCAGATAGGGATCGGTCATGTGCATCATGCGCGCGCGCATGTCGCTCTGCACCTTTTCGACCGCGGCTTCCGCCGTCAGGCCGTTGCGGATCGCCTCTTCGAGACGGCGCACCCAGCCACGGTCGTTGGCAAACATCCGGTAGGCTTCGAGAACCTCGCGGTGCTCGCCCTCGAAGGCGACGTCGCGGCGTTCGAGCATGTCGTCGATCGACAAGCGCAGGGAACCGAGCGAATCCTCGAGCCGGCGCAGCTCCTCGTCACTGTCTTCATTGAACAGGTTGGTGACGACGATGCGCGGCTCGTGCAGCACGACATGGCCGAGGCCGACCCCTTCGTTGAAGGCAATGCCGGTGAAGCTCGCCGGGCGCGACAGATCGAGTTCGAGGCCGGGACGGCTGAGGCGACCAATGTCGCCCGAGGCGATCATCTCGGCAATCACCATGGCGGTGGTTTCGAGCGCCTCGATCTCATCGTCGCGGTAGTGCCGCATGGTCTTGTTCTGGACGACCAGAACGCCGAGCGTGCGCCCTGCCCTGAGCACCGGCACGCCGAGGAAGGAATGGTAGATCTCCTCGCCTGTCTCAGGCAGGTAGGCGAAGGCGGGATGTTCCTGGGCGTTGGACAGGTTGAGCGCGCGGGCGCTGGCAGCAATCGTGCCGACCAGACCCTGGCCGAGACGCAACTGCGCCAGGTGGACGGCGTTGGGATTGAGACCGACGGTCGCATAGAGCTCGAGCACCGAGTCGGCGCGGAGCACATAGAGCGAGCAGACTTCGGCCACCATGTTGGCGGCTATATCGCGCACGATCCTGTCGAGCCGTTCCTGTGGCTCGAGGGGCTCCGCCATCAATTCGCGGAGCCGTTTCAGAAGTACGCGCGGCCCGGCGGCCATGTCACGTATCATTCACCGTCTCCATGGTTGGACCCGGCGCGGCACGTGCTTGCCACGCCGGCAACGCGGTGACGCTCGACTCCTAATACTACTGCTTATCCAGACCGTAGACGGAATGCAAAGTCCGAACCGCAAGTTCAGTATAAGGCCCGTCGATAAGGATCGAAATCTTGATCTCGGAGGTGGTGATGGCGCGGATGTTGATGCCCTTGGCGGCCAGTGCCTGGAAGGCGGTGGCCGCGACGCCGGCATGGCTGCGCATGCCGATGCCTATGACCGACACCTTGGACATGCCCTCGTCGTGCTGGACGGCATCATAGCCAATGTCGGGGCGGATCTTCTCAAGCACGGCGAGCGCCTTGTTGACGTCGCCCGATGGCACGGTGAAGGTCATGTCGGTGAACTTGCCGTCCTCGGAAATGTTCTGGACGATCATGTCGACATTGATGTTGGCCTCGGCCAATGGGCCGAAGATCCCGCCTGCAACGCCCGGCCGGTCGGCGACACGGCGCAGCGAGACCTGGGCTTCGTCCTTGGCATAGGCAATTCCGGTGACGACCTGCTGTTCCACGATTTCATCCTCGTCACAAATGAGAGTACCAGGCGGGTTGAGGAAATCACCCATGCCGGGCGCATCGGGATCCTCGAAGGAAGAACGCACAAAGGTACGGACCTTGTGCACCATGGCCAGTTCGACCGAGCGGACCTGCAGCACCTTCGCGCCGAGCGAAGCCATTTCGAGCATTTCTTCAAACGAAATGCGCGACAGGCGACGCGCCTTGGGCTCGATGCGCGGGTCGGTCGTATAGACTCCGTCGACATCGGTGTAGATATCGCAGCGATCGGCCTTCACCGCTGCCGCGATTGCGACAGCCGACGTATCGGACCCGCCACGGCCAAGCGTGGCGATGCGGTTGTCCGGGCCGATGCCCTGGAAACCGGCGACGACAGCAACCTGGCCTTCCTGGAAACGCTTGATCAGGAACGAGCCGTCGATGTCGAGGATGCGGGCGGCACCATGGGCGTTGTCGGTCTTGATCGGAATCTGCCAGCCCTGCCAGGAGCGTGCATTTATCCCCATCGCCTGCAGCGCAAGCGCCAGCAATCCCGACGTCACCTGCTCGCCCGAGGCGACCACGGCGTCATATTCGCGGGCGTCGTAAATGTTGAAATTGGCGCCTTCGGCCTTCGAAGCCTCCTGCACCCAGCCGACCAGCTCGTTGGTCTTGCCCGACATCGCCGAGACGACGACAGCGACTTCGTGGCCGGCGTCGACCTCGCGTTTGACATGACGCGCCACGTTGCGGATTCGGGCGATGTCGGCGACGGATGTCCCGCCGAATTTCATCACGATGCGCGCCATAGAAGCGAAATGCCCTTGCCATATACGCCGGCCCCGACGGGGCCGGAAAATGAGTGAAAACACCGATGAATTGCACGGTGTCGAATGCGCGGCCTGCATAGCCAAAACCCACGCATTCCGCAAGGACGCCCGGCCAGACAAATCACCGCGACCTTTTTTTGCCGGCACAGCGGCATGGGTACGGCTCGCGGGGCAGTGCATGGGTGCTCGCGGAAATGTCGCCTTGACAATCGGGACGCCAGACCCGACTTCCTTGCGCTCGCCCAACGTCCTTGCGCCCGACGGAGACCACAGCAATGCCAGATCCCCGCCCATCGACGATCGATGCCGGAGAAGTCGAGCGGTTCTCGGCGCTCGCAGCCGAATGGTGGAACCCCAACGGCAAGTTCCGTCCGCTGCACAAATTCAACCCCGTCCGCCTCGGCTACATCCGCGACCAGGTCGCCCAGCGTTTTGGCCGCGACACTCACGCCGCAAGGCCCTTCGAGGGCCTGCGCATCCTCGACATCGGCTGTGGCGGCGGCCTGCTGTGCGAGCCGATGGCACGCCTGGGCGCCGAAGTGGTCGGCGCCGACGCCTCCGCCACCAATATCGAGGTAGCCAAGATCCATGCCGCCGAAAGCGGCGTGAAGGTGGATTACCGCGCCACCACGGCCGAGGATCTCGCTGACGCCGGCGAGAAGTTCGACATCATCCTCAACATGGAAGTTGTCGAGCACGTCGCCGACGTGGAGCTGTTCGTCAGCAAGTGCGGCGAGATGGTCAAGCCCGGCGGCATCATGTTCGTCGCCACCATCAACCGCACCTTCAAGGCGCTCGGTCTCGCCATCGTCGGCGCCGAATACGTGCTGCGCTGGCTGCCGCGCGGCACCCACCAATACGGCAAGCTGGTGCGCCCCGAAGAGCTGGACAAGGCGCTGACGGGCGCCGGCCTTGCCACCATCGACCGCACCGGCGTGATCTACAATCCGCTGGCCGACCGCTGGCAGAAATCCCGCGACATGGACGTCAACTACATGGTGTTGGCGGAAAAGGCGGCCTGAGGCCGCCTCTCCCGTCGGTCCGACATCAGGCGTCGAGCGGCCGGTAGCCGCCGCGCCAGTAGAGCAGCGCCTGACCGGCATCCTGCGTCCTGACCGCCTCGACCGAGCCGATGATGATCGAATGCGTGCCGCGATCAATCATCTCGTCGAGGCTGCAATCGAAAGCGGCGACCGCATCCGACAGCACCGACGCCCCGGTCTTCAGCGTGAGCCAGTCAGCACCTTCGTAGCGTTCATTGCCCTTGATGCCGCCGAAGCCGGAAAAACGCTCGGCGACCTGCTGATGCTGCGGCCCAAGCGAATTGACGGCGAAATGGCCATGCCGCTCGATGACCGACCAAGTCGACGACGACCGGTTGACGCAGGCGATGACCTTGGGTGGCTCGGCCGACAGTGAAACGACCGAAATCACCACCAGTCCTGAGCGGTCATCGCCGACGCCGGCGGTGATGACGCTGACATTGCCGACGATGAGCCGCATGGCGGCGCGGAAATCAGCGGCCCCCACGGGGACGAGAGGAACGGAAACGGGGATCGTCATGACCTCGTCGCCCTTCACGCCGCCGAACGCTGCGCCAGAGGCGGGATGCGTATGCCTCGCGCCTCCAGGATCGGCAGCACGTTGTCACGGAAATAGGGGAATTCCTCCGCGTAATCGACGAACGACAAGGTGGTTCCGCGGAAGCCTGTTTCATGAAGCGCGGTGATGCCATCCGCCACCTGCTCAGGCGTGCCGACAAGCGGGAAGCCGCCATGACCCGCCGCCATGCGGTCGCGGATGAGTGCGAGCAGATCGTGCGGGAAGGACTGTGCATGGGCGAACTGTAGCCGGACGAGATTGTCGACGGCCTCCCAATCGGCGTTCTCCCGGGCCGAATAGTTGAGGAAGTCGAGCGCCTCCCTTTCAGTCGGACGGCACACGACATGCGAGAAGGTCAGCACATCGACGGCGCGGCCGGCCTGCTTCGACTGCGCCTTCAGCGCGGCGATCTCGTCCTTCGAGCGGGCCAGGTCGATCGCCGGGGTGAACAGGAAGTCGGCGTTCTGGATCGCGAACTTGCGGCCATGATCGGAGCCGGCAGCGTTGAGGATCGGCAGGCGCGCCGAAGGCCTGGGATCGCCAAGGACCTGCTTGAGCTTGAAATAGGTGCCGTCCCAGTCGAAGGCCTCGGCGCGGCTCCACAATGCCCTGACCACGTCGAACCATTCCTGGGCATAGCCATAGCGGGTGACGTGATCGTCGGGCAGCGTCAGGCCAAGCGCTTCATATTCGGGCTTGTTCCAGCCCGCGACGATGTTGAGGCCGACGCGTCCACCGCTGATCTGGTCGATCGTCGCCAGTTGCTTGGCAACGACGACAGGATGGTTGGCGACAGTGTGGATGGTGGCGAAGACCGTGATGTTGCGGGTGTGGGCTAGAAGCGCCGTCGCCCAGGTCATCGTCTCCAGCACGTTGCCGTGGAAATTGGTCTCGCCGCCATAACCGATCCAGCGGGCGATCGGCAGCATGAAGTCGATGCCGGCGTCGTCGAGAAGCTTGCCGAGGCGCAGATTGTTGCCCCATGAATTGTCCCAGCGATCCGGGATCCTGGTGACGGTCATGCCGCTGGAACAGTTGGACGCAAAGGTGCCGAGAAAGAAGGGTTGCACTGCGGGTGCAGTGGCGCCGAGCATGCTCATGTTTGGGTCTCCTCCCCATAAAATGAACTTTATAATAGAAAGTCTATCATAAATTCATGTGGACGCAATGTGCTGCGCCAAGGCATGGTCCGAAGGATCAGGAGGGCGAAGAATGAGCAAGGAAAACAAACCCGTACCGGGCTCCGAACTGCTTGATCGCGGCTGGCATCTCGCCCGGACGCCGCTCGAAATCGACGTCACCGAAGTGGAATATGCGTTGATGCGCTCCTACGAAGCATTCGGACGCTGGCAGGCGGAATGCCTCGCCACGGTGATCGAATTTTCGGCGACGGGTGCAGAGAACGCCTTGCTGCACGTCATCCGAATGAACGATCGGCCCAAGACCATCCACGACCTCGCCCACATGACCAATCGCGAGGACGTTCCCAACATCCAGTACAGCCTGCGCAAGCTGATCAAGGGCGGTTTCGTCAAGCGCACCGGCAGCGGCAGGACCGGCGTGACCTATGAGGTGACGCCGCTCGGCCATCGCGTCACAGAGCGCTACGCCGATATCCGCTCGGTGCTGCTCATCGATGCGGTGACCCGCGTGCCCGACCTGGCCGCCAAGCTGGCCGACGCAGCACACACGCTGGAATTGGTGACAGGTATCTACGAACAGGCCGCCCGCGCCGCCGCCACCCACCGCCGCCGCCATCCGCAGCTCGATCCCGAGGCCGAAGGCGACTGAGGACGTCCTCGGCAGCGATTTGGTCGTGAAGCGCCCCTGCGCAACTTGCGCTGTCCGCGGCAACTCTCGACATTAAGGGCAGACAATTACGGGTTCGAATACCATGACACCAGAAGATGTCAGACGCATCGCCCTGGAACTGCCAGGAGCGACCGAGAAATCGCATTTCGGCAAGCCCGACTTCCGTGTCCGCGACCGTGTCTTCGCCACCCTGCCCGGGGACGGCAATGCCGTGATCAAGCTGACGCGCGACCAGCAGGAAGTGATGTGCGGAGCGGAGACCACGGTGTTCCGGCCGGTCGAAGGCGGCTGGGGCAAGCAGGGCTGGACGCGGGTGATGCTTCAAGCTGCCGACGAGCCGACGCTGCGCAGCGCGCTGGTGGCCGCCTGGCGCAACACCGCACCAGTCACCTTGCGCAAGGTCTTCGACCTGGCGGGTGGCTGACGACGATCGCGGCTGAGGTGCGACGGGTCTTCCCTCATGTCCGTTTCCATGCGAGCTTGCCCGCAGGACACCGCTCCTCACCTGGTATGCGCATTGCCGCCCCTGCCTTTTCGCCATCGGGAGCACATTATGAGTCCATCCCCCATTCATTCGATCAGCTTCGGCCGGGCGGCCCCAGGCCTTGCCGTCCGTGACATCCAGGCGGCATTCCGCTTCTACTCCGAGATCCTCGGCATGCAGAAAGTGTTCGAGAACGGCAGTCCCGTGGGTTTCATGGTGCTGAAGAAGGACGCCGCCGAGATCCATCTGAGCCAGAGCCGCGACCACGCGCCTTCAACCGTCAACGCGTTCCACATGTTCGTCGACGACATCGACGCGCTCTACGCCATCTGCGAGGCCGCCGGCGTTCGGATCATCAAGTCGCTGAAAGACAAGGACTACGGCCAGCGGGCCTTCGTGTTTGCCGACCCCGACGGTAACAGGATCGACGTGGGACAGCGTATCTAGCTCGGCGCCGAGGACGCGGCAGACCTTTTCGGGAGAAGAGGAACGTCTCCGGCTCAGTTCCGGTCGTCGGGGAACACCGGAAGCGGCATGAATTCGATGCCGTCTTCGGCAAGGCCCTTGGCCTCGTCGAGGGTGGCGGCGCCGTAGATGCCGCGGGCTTCGGTCTCGCCAAAATGGATCTTGCGCGCCTCCTCGGCGAACTTGTCGCCGACATTCTCGGCATTCTCGCGAACCTTCTCGGACAGGTCCTTGAGGGCGGCCATCATCTTGCGCTGCTGCTCGCCCATGGCGAGCGCCACCTTTTCCTGCTTGCGCGAGGTCGAGACGGCCGGCGCCATCAGCGCCTTTTCGACCTTTTGCGAGCCGCATTCCGGGCAGGAGACGAAACCGCGCTTGCGCTGGGTCTCGAAGTCGTCGTTGCTGCGGAACCAGCCCTCGAAGTCATGCGCGTGGTCGCAATGCAGCGAAAAGCGGATCAAGATGCGGCTCCCCGGAGCGCTCCCTGGCCCGCGCGAAGCGCGACGCCGAATTCGCGAGCGTTCTTGAGATTGGGGATCTTCTTGCGTGCGTCGGCCGAATGCTGGGTGTCGATCTCGGCGATGATGACGCCCGGCTCGTCATGGTCGGCTTCGGCCAGGATGCGGCCCCACGGATCGATGATCAGCGAATGGCCGAAGGTCTCCCGGCCGTCCTCATGCTTGCCGCCCTGGGCGGAGGCGATGACGAAGGCGCCGTTTTCGATGGCGCGCGCCCGCAGCAGCGGATGCCAATGGGCAAGGCCGGTCTGGCGCGTGAAGGCGGCGGGAACGGTGAGCAGCTCGGCACCGGCCAGCGCCTCGGCGCGGAAAAGTTGCGGGAAACGCAGGTCGTAGCAGATGGCAAAGCCGATCTTTGCCAGTGACGTGTCGGCAACGATGGCTTCGGTGCCCGGCTCATAGGCCGAAGATTCGCGCCAGCTTTCACCATTGTCGAGGTCGACGTCAAACATGTGGATCTTGTCGTAGGTGGCAAGCGTGCCGCCGTCGGGGCCGAACAGGAAGGCGCGGTTGGCGAGCTTGCCATCGGCGCGCACGATCGCGGTCGAGCCGACATGCAGATGGATGCCAAGCTCGGCTGCAAGTTTGCGGCCCAAGGCGATGATCAGGTCGCGATCCTCGGAGGTGAAGGCCGCGGCGCGCGCATCCTTGTCGCCGACGATGGCGCCGGTCATTTCGGGCGTCTGCACATAAGTGGCGCCGAGACCGGCAGCCTCGCGCACCAGTGCCTCGAAATCGCGCGCATTACGCTCCGGCTCCTTGCCCGAACGCATCTGCACCGCTGCCGCCTTGAAAATCGCCATTGTCCGTCCTCAGGTCTATGCGCCGGCGGCAAGAAGCTGGTCGAGCCTGCCTTGCGCGTCGAGGTCATGCAGGTCGTCGCAACCGCCGACATGGGTGTTGCCAATGAAAATCTGCGGGAAAGTCGCACGGCCGTTGGCGCGGGTGATCATTTCCTGCCGAAGCTCGGGCGAGAAGCTAGCGTCATGCTCGGTGAATGCAACGCCCTTGCGCTCGAGAAGGCGCTTGGCCGCAGTACAGTAGCCACACATCATGCGCGTATAGATAGTCACATCGACCATGACGAAAATCCGTTGTCCTTGGTCGACTATATAGTGTCCGTATCGTCGGGCCGGAAGTCCCCCGGCAAAACCCTGGCGAAAGTCAGCACATCGACGGCGCCGGCGCCGCCTTTCCTGAGCGCACGCGTCACCGCCGCGACAGTGGCGCCTGTCGTGTAGACGTCGTCGACCACCAGCACCCGCCTGCCTCTGACGTCGATCTCGGCTTCGGGCGGGACCAGGAAGGCCGCACGCACATTGTCCTCTCGCTCGCGCTGGCCAAGGCCGATCTGCTGTCGCGTGCGCCTGGTGCGGCGCACCGCCATCGGCGCAAACGGCAGGCCGGAGAGCGACGCTATGGCACGGGCGAGTTCCGCCGACTGATTGTACTGGCGCCAGAAGAAACGCCGCCAGTGCAAGGGCACGGGCACGATGACCTCAGCATCGGCAACGAGCTCGGCGCCCGCTCGCAGCATCCAGCGCGCCATCCACGGCGCGAGGTCGGTGCGGTCGTGGAACTTGAGGCCCTGGACCATGCGCCGGGCGATGCCGGTATAGGCGACGGCGGCGCGGGCCCTGCTAAAGGGCGGCGGGTTGGCGATCGCTTCGGCGGACAGGAAGCCGGTGCCGAAATCATGGCTGAACGGCGTGCCCATCACCTCGCACCAGGGCTTTTCGAGGAAGCGCAATTGCGGCCAGCAGGCACCGCACAAGGCACCGGGTTGCGTGACCTCGCGGCGGCAACCGGCGCAGACCGGCGGGAACAGCATCCGCGCCGGCCAAGCGGCAACTGACAATGCGAGGCTCTTGATCTCAGGCATCGGATCGGCCACGACAGGTTCGGGTCGGGCGACCATAGCAGAAACCCGGCAAACAAGGACATCTCGACGTGCAAGCCATTTTCGACGCCAGCCTCGTGATCGCGCACCGGCGCCGAGCCCTGGCGCAAGCTACACCAGGCGCCGACTTCCTGATGGCCCGCGCGGCTGAAGACCTCGGCGAACGTCTCTCGACGGTCGAGCGCAAGTTCACGCGCGGCGCAGCGATCTTCTCGGTCAGCCCGGCGGCAACCGCTGTTCTGGCTGCCAGCGGCAAGGTCGACGAATTGCTTCGCGTCGAAGCCGACAGGGCCTTTCTCGGCGGCGGACCGGGCGTCGTGTCGGATCCCGAGACGATCGAGCTGGATCCGGCGAGCATCGACATCGCCGTATCGCTTCTGGCGCTGCAGGAAGCCAACGACATCCCCGGCCAGTTGATCCAGATCCGCCGCGCACTGAAGCCGGACGGGCTGTTCCTCGGCGTGCTTGCTGGTGCCGGCACGCTCGTCGAACTGCGCGAAAGCCTGCTCGCCGCCGAGACGGAGCTTTCGGGCGGCGCCAGCCCGCGCGTTATCCCCTTCACCGACGTACGCGATGCCGGCGGGCTGCTGCAGCGGGCGGGCTTTGCCTTGCCGGTCGCCGATGTCGAGACGGTGACGGTGCGCTACGACACGATGTTCGGGCTGATGCAGGACCTGCGCGCGATGGGGGCGACCAGCGCGCTTGCCGACCGGTCACGGAGACCTGCGACACGCCGGCTGTTCCAGCGCGCGGCCGAGATCTACGCCGAGCGCTTCTCCGATCCTGATGGACGGGTGCGGGCGAGCTTTTCATTCGTCTGGTTGTCAGGCTGGGCGCCTGATGCCTCGCAGCAGAAGCCGCTCAAGCCGGGTTCGGCGCAGGTGTCGCTGACAAAGGTGCTTGGCGAGGACGGCAAGCAATAGCGGTTACAATTCCATGAAAAATGTACGGCGGTTTTCCGTCGGGAATTGAGTAAGAACAATGAGATAGAGGGGTTTCGCAAATCGAGGAAAAGCGGAAAACGTCTAGTGCACGGCGACCTTGGTGCCGATGTTTTCCCAGTAGAGCTGAAGGGCTGTGCCGAACTGGCCCAGGCCGCCGATGATCCCCAGGGCGATGAGCGTCGCGATCAGGCTGTATTCGATCGCCGTGGCGCCTCTTTCGTTCCTGAGAAATCGCCTGATCATCGGTCGCGTCCACCCGTCATTGTTGCCCGACCATAACGCCGACGTCTTAAGAAAGGTTAACGGCGCACGCTTAACAGGCGGTGAAGCGATAAGCGGGCATCGTCAGCAGTCGCCGGTATGCTCGCCGTGCGGATGAATGACACACACCGACTGCGGCGTTTCCTGCAGCACCGAACGGCGCAGCGTGTAGGTGTTGGTGCGGCTGATCGATCCTGTGGCGGTGTAGTCGAGCCCGTCAAGGCGCAACTGGCCGAGGATTGGACGTGCCCTGTCTTCCAGGAACGGCGTGGCGAACAGGGTCAGGGCTATCGCGATCAGGCCGAACAGCAGCGAGACGCGCAGGATGCCGGCCCGCGCCCTCGCAGTCGGGGACGATCGCTCTGGGCGGATGAGGTCCCACTCGTTGTCAGCTTGCATTGGCAACGTCCCTCGCGAAAAGCCGTGTCGATGCGCAGCCGAGGCGGGCGGCGGCCATTCAATTTTTCACAATTGGATAAACTTTGGCTTAACGCTGGCAGACATGCCCATCAAAGCAGGTCGATGAGGAACGGAATCAGCGGCTCGTCGGCAGGCGGCATGGGGTAGTCGCGCATCTGCTTGGGCCGCACCCATTTCAGGGTCTGGCCTTCCTTCGGCTCCGGAATGCCCCAGAAGCGGCGGCAGACATAGAGCGGCATCAGCAGATGAAAGTCGTCATAGGTGTGGCTGGCGAAGGTCAGCGGTGCCAGGCACGCCGTCTTGGTCTCTATGCCGATCTCCTCGCGCAGCTCGCGAATGAGGGTTTCTTCCGGCGTTTCGCCCTGCTCGACCTTGCCGCCAGGGAATTCCCACAGGCCGGCAAGCGACTTGCCTTCGGGACGCTGGGCAAGAAGCACGCGACCATCGGCGTCGACGAGCGCGCAGGCGGCCACCAGAAGCAGGCGTTTTCCCTGATGGGTCAAGTCAGGCCTCCGGCGGACGGCGGTAGTGGTAGCGATAGACTTCCTTGAAGCCCATTTTCTCGTACAGGCGGATGGCGCCCGCATTGTCAGCCTCGACCTGCAGCCACGCCTGGCGCGCGCCACGCAGGCGTGCCCATTTCAGAGCCGACAGGACCAGCCTGCGGCCAAAACCCTTGCCGCGTTCGGCCTCGGTGGTGGCGATCTCGAACAGGCCGGCAAGGTCGGTGTCGTGGACGCAGATCGCCGCCGTCACCGGCTGCTCGTCCTGCTCGAGCACGAACATGCCGGCTTCCGGCTGAATGGCGCCGATGATCTCGGACAGGCCGGGCCTGAGCGATGCATCTAGCCCGTGCACCGCCATGGAAGCGCTGACGAAGCGGCCGATGTCCTTGAGCGGGATCTGGTCCATCGCATGCTCGACGACGCCGTCGTCGAGCGACAGCCGCATCACCATCGATTCCGAAAACGTGCTCCAGCCCTCGCGGTCGAGATGGGCTGTTATCGCCGGCCCCGACAAGGGCGACATGCGAAAGGTGAGCGGCCGGCCATAGGCCTCGAAGCGGCGGCTGGCGCGGGCGATGCGGTCGGGAATGTTGCGGATGTCGGCCGGATCGAGCGGATTGACCGAATTGAGCCGCTTGGCCGGATGGCCCGCCGTCAACCGGACAAGCCAGGTGCCGTCGTAATGCACGGCCGCCGCCGGCCATGCGCGAAAACCCGCCGCCTCGTAGCGGCGGACGATCGCAAGTTCGTGCGACGGGCGGTTCTGGTTCACGTCAGCTCCGGTAGTCGCCGTTGATGGCGACATATTCCTTGGTCAGGTCGCAGGTCCACACCGTTGCCTTGCCACGGCCAAGGCCGATGTCGGCGCGGATGACGATGTTGTCGCCCTTCATATAGGCCGAGGTCGCCGCTTCCGAATAGCCCGGATCGCGCTCGCCATTGTGGGCGAGGCGATTGTCGCCAAACCAGATCGACAGGAGATCGCGGTCGGCGGGCTCGCCGGCCTTGCCGACGGCCATGACGACGCGGCCCCAGTTGGCGTCCTCACCGGCAACCGCGGTCTTGACCAGCGGCGAGTTGGCGATCGACAGCGCGATGCGCTTGGCCGAGCGCGCCGACTTGGCACCGGTGACAGTAACTTCGACCTGCTTGCGCGCGCCTTCACCGTCACGCACGACCTGCAGCGCCAGCGTCTTCAGCATCTTGTTGAGCGCGCGGCGGAAGGCGCCGAGCCGCGCATCCTTGGGGTCGGTGATCTTGGGCGCGCCGCGCTTGGCAGCGGCCCCGGTGGCAAACAGCATCAGCGTGTCGGAGGTCGAGGTATCGCTGTCGACGGTGACGGCATTGAAGGTCTTGGCGGTGCCGCGCGACAGCATGTCCTGCAGCACGTCGGCCGCAATGGGTGCATCGGTGGCAACGAAGGACAGCATTGTCGCCATGTCGGGTGCAATCATGCCGGCGCCCTTGGCGATACCATTGATGGTGACGTCGGTGTCGCCGAGCTTGACGGTCGCGGTAACCACCTTGGGATAGGTGTCGGTGGTCATGATCGCCTTGGCGGCTTCGGTCCACTGGTCGGGCCGGGCATCCTTGACCATACCTGAAAGCAAGTGGCTAAATTTGCCGGCGTCGAGCGGCTCGCCGATGACGCCGGTGGATGCCAGGAACACTTCGCTCGACTTGCAGCCGGCGGCCTTGGACGCCGCCTCGCCGGTCAACGTCGTGGTCTCGCGGCCCTTCTTGCCGGTGAAGGCATTGGCATTACCGGAGTTGACGATCAGGACGCGTGCCTTGCCACCGGTGAGGTTCTGGCGACAGAAATCGACCGGAGCCGAGGGGCACTTGGACCTTGTGAACACGCCGGCGGCCGTCGTGCCCTCATCGAACACCATGGCCAGCACGTCGGTGCGACCCTTGTACTTGATCCCGGCTTCGGCTGTGGCGATGCGCACGCCCTCGACGGCAGGCATCTTGGGGTACTTCTTGGGGGCGAGCGGGGAAACGGCAGTCGACATGAAGGAACCTCTGCGGGCTCGGGAAACGGTTGAAGTTGGCACCGTTTGCCCGATAGCGCGAGGCTTCGCAAGGCGTTTTCACCTCACGAAGATGTGGGCCAGCCTCGGCCGACGACCGGATTGAGGAAACCGCGGAAGACGCGCTGAACCGTGGGGATCAAGCCCCAGATCATCACTGATACCATCAGCGGCGCAATCAGCAGCGTGCGCTGCCAGATCGTCCAACCGTCGGTCAGAGGCATGATGATGTAGAGCAGTGCGGTGATCAGCGGATAGACCCCGAGCAGGACCATCAGGGCGAAACGCGGGCGGGAAAAGCGGGTTTGGGAGGCAGTCATCTTCAACTCCATCGGAACGAAACGTTTCGTTATATAAAACGGGCCGTTTCGTTTCGTCAAGAGGTGGTGTAGAGATAATCCAGCAATGGAGACCGGAATGAGCATTGAGGCCGAAGCCGCGCGCAAATCGATCGGCGCCAAACGCAGCCTGGAAAGTGCGGAAGCCATCCTCGAGGCGGCCGAGGCGGTGCTGATCGAGAACGGCTATTCCGGCTTCTCCATCGAGGCGGTGGCGCGTCGGGCCCGCGCCGGCAAGCCGACGATCTACCGCTGGTGGCCGAGCAAGACCGCGCTTTTGCTCGAGGTCTATCAGCGCCAGAAGCGCGACATCACTTACCCGGACACCGGCGGCATCGAGGAAGACTTGTTCATCTTCGCCAAAAGCCTGTTTGCGCAGTGGCGCGAGACGCCGGCCGGCGACATCTTCCGCTCGCTGGTCGCCGAGGCGCAGCAGGACCCAGCCGCCGCCGAGGCGCTGGCCGAATACTCTGCCGGGCGACGCGCCCATACCGGCAAGCTGATCGAACGGGCCAAGGCCCGTGGCGAGGTGGCCGCCGATGTCGACCCCAGCCAGGTCGCCGACATGGTTTCGTCCTACGCCTGGGTGCATCTCCTGACCGGACGGCTCGACGAGGACGAGGCTATGCTAAGGCGGGCTATCAGGCATATCGTGCATGGCATCGCCGTCAGGAGGTAAGCGACCATGGACGACATGAAGCCGGCGGTATTGCCGATAAGCCTGATCGTGGTTTCCGACTATCTGTCGGCCGACGGCGATGGCGAGCTGCGCCAGTCGCTCCAGGCCTATCTGTACGACCGAGCGGGGGTGCCGGCCGAAATCATCGTCATGCTGCCGGCGGAAAGCACTTTTTCGTACAGCTCTGGTCCGGACGAACCATCGGTCGTCCTCGTCACCCACGACAGTGACGAATCCTCCCAGCTCAAGGATGCGGCCCTGCCCTACTGCCACCAGCCGCTGATCGCGGTCGTCGAGGCCGATTGCCTGCCGCAGCCAGGATGGATGGCCACGCTGCACAAGGCCCTTGACGACAACCCCACCGTCGCAGCGGTGTCAGGGCGAACCTCCTATGGCGACGGCAGCATGATGAAGCGAGTGATGTCGCTGCTCGACCGCGGCTTCATCGAGTGCCGCGACCGCCGTGGCAAGGTGATCCACGTCTCCAGCAACGGTGCGATCTACCGGCACGCACTGCTCGAGCGATATCGTTTTCGGCCTGGACAAGGACCGTTCGTCAGCGCCCACATCAGGCAAGACGCGATGAACGAGGACAATGTGGAATTGGCGGTGGACCCGCGCGCCGTCTCCATCCACGCCTATGACGGCCTCGGCTTCATCTGGGACGTCCGGCGTAACAAAGGATACCAGTTTGCGTTGATGAAACTGCGCAAACGCCGCGATCGCTCGCGGCTGGGGCTGGCGGTCAGCGCAGTGATGGCATCGTTTCGGGAAAATCACCGGACCATCGATGCGGTGGGCGACCAGTTCTGCCGGGCATCCGACCGGCCGCTGCTGTGGCTGATGATGCTGGCGGTCCGCGTGCCTGAGTTCGTCGGCGCGCTGGCGGCCGCCGACCCGGTCGCATTCAAGGCTTCGACCCGCTATCGCTGACCGCTTCACGGCGGCGAAATGGCGCACGCAAACAAAGGGGGCGGCACCGTAGGTACCGCCCCCTTTGTTGTCTCTGGTGAGAAAATTACTTCGACGCGTCGATGGCGTCGATGGCCTTCTTCAGCGCCGGATCGGTGATCTCGACCTTGCCGGCGCCGCGAACCTGCTTGACCAGCTCGATGTATTTCTCGCGGATCAGCAGCGAGCGGACCTGGTCCTTGACGGTCTCGAATGCCGGCGGCTGCTGGGCGCGCTTGTCCTCGACCTTGATGATGTGCCAGCCGAACTGGGTCTGCACCGGCTCCTTGGAATAGGCGCCAACTTCAAGGGCGAGTGCCGCCTTCTCGAATTCCGGCACCATCTGGCCGGGGCCGAAGAAGCCGAGATCGCCGCCCGAGGTCTTGCCACTGGGGTCGGTGGTGTTTTCGTTGGCGAGCTTCTGGAAGTCTTCGCCGCCTTCGAGCTTCTTGATGATCGCGTCGGCCTCTTCCTTGGTCTTGACCAGGATATGGCGGGCATGGACCTCGTTGACCGGCTTCTGGGCCGCGATTTCCTTGTCGTAGCGGGCGCGGATCTCATCGTCGGTGATCTTGCCAGCGACTTCCTTCTCCACCAGTTCGCCATGCAGGGCGCGCTGGTCGAGGAAGGCGACGCGGCGCTGGAAGTCGGCGTCCTTGTCGAGACCCTTTTCGACCGCCTGAGCGGCCATCAGGCGAATCTCGATGATCGACGACAAGGCAGCAGCACGGCGCTGCTCCGGCGGCAGGTTGCCGAACTGCTGGCCAAGGTCCTGCTCGGCCAAGGTGATGTCGGCTTCAGTGACGTTCTCGCCATTGATCGTCGCCACGATCGCGTTCGGATCGACGGCAGCGGCCGCAGGGGCAGCGACCTGGGGTGCAGGCGCTGTTTCCTGTGCAACCAGCGGCAGCGACGACAGCGCCACAAGCCCGGCGGCAAGCCCGACGCGGGCAAGCGAGGCGCTACGGAACGAAAAAGACATCTAAACTCTCCGGTGGGGTGATGACCGCACTTCCAAATCAACCTGAATGTGGCGGAATTTGGCGTCTCCGGCAGGCTCTCTGCAACGTTGACATAAGTTGTGCCCCCTCTTATCTGTCCATCGTCTTCGCGTCCAGAAGGGTTTTTCCGGGCGCTTTTCGTGTTGAGTCTGCCAGCCTATGTTCCTCGGCAGGCTTGGCCGGCGGACAGTCGGCTTCATTCGAATTGAAAGGACCACTTGATGGTCAGTCTCGGCGGTCTCGCCCGTAAGATTTTCGGTTCCTCCAACGACCGCCGAGTCAAGTCGACCCGGCCCCGGGTGGAAGCGATCGCTGCAATGGAAAATGAACTGCAGGCGCTGACCGACGACCAGCTTCGGGCGCGGACCGAGCAATTCCGCAAGGACATCGCCAACGGCGCCTCGCTTGACGACCTCCTGGTCCCGGCCTTCGCCACGGTGCGCGAAGGCGCCAAGCGCGCGCTCGGCATGCGTCCCTTCGACGTCCAGATGATCGGCGGCATGGTTCTGCACGGCCGCGGCATCGCCGAGATGCGCACCGGCGAAGGCAAGACGCTGGTCGCCACCCTGCCCGTCTACCTCAATGCCCTGACCGGCAAGGGCGTGCATGTCGTTACCGTCAACGACTACCTGGCCCGCCGCGACGCCGAATGGATGGGCCGTCTCTACAAGTTCCTCGGCCTGTCGGTCGGCATCATCGTGCACGGCCTGTCCGACGAAGAGCGCCGCGCGGCCTATGCCTGCGACATCACCTACGCCACCAACAACGAGCTCGGCTTCGACTATCTGCGCGACAACATGAAGTATGAGCGCGCCCAGATGGTGCAGCGCGGTCACTTCTTCGCGATCGTCGACGAAGTCGACTCGATCCTGGTCGACGAGGCCCGCACGCCGCTGATCATTTCCGGTCCGCTCGAGGACCGTTCGGAAATGTACAACACCGTCGATGCCTTCATGCAGCAGATGGTTCCGTCCGACTATGAAGTCGACGAGAAGCAGAAGACCGCCATCTTCACTGAAGAAGGCACCGAGAAGATGGAGAACCTGCTGCGCGAGGCAGGCCTGCTCAAGGGCGAGTCGCTCTACGACGTCGAAAACGTGGCCATGGTCCACCACGTCAACAATGCGCTCAAGGCGCATCGCCTGTTCCAGAAGGACAAGGACTACATCGTCAAGGACAACGAAATCGTCATCATCGACGAGTTCACCGGCCGCATGATGCCGGGCCGCCGTTTCTCGGAGGGCCTGCACCAGGCGCTGGAAGCCAAGGAACACGTGGCGATCCAGCCGGAGAACCAGACGCTGGCCTCGGTTACCTTCCAGAACTACTTCCGCATGTACGAAAAGCTCGCCGGCATGACCGGTACGGCGCTGACGGAAGCCGAAGAGTTCGGCAACATCTACAATCTCGACGTCACCGAGGTTCCGACCAACCTGCCCGTCAGCCGTATCGATGAGGACGACGAGGTCTACCGGACGGTCGAGGAGAAGTACAAGGCGATTGTCCGCGAGATCAAGGAAGCCAACGCCAAGGGCCAGCCGACGCTGGTCGGCACGACCTCGATCGAGAAATCCGAGCAGCTGGCCGAGCGCCTGCGCAAGGACGGCTTCAAGGACTTCGAGGTCCTGAACGCCCGTCACCACGAGCGCGAGGCCTCGATCGTCGCCCAGGCCGGCAAGCCCGGCTCGATCACGATTGCCACCAACATGGCCGGCCGCGGCACCGACATCCAGCTCGGCGGCAACGCCGACATGCGCATTGCCGAGGAACTGGGCGACATGCCGGCCGGTGCCGAGCGCGACGCCAAGGAAAAGGCGATCCGCGAGGACGTCGCCCGCCTCAAGGAAAAGGCGCTGGCCGCCGGCGGCCTCTACGTGCTGGCCACCGAACGCCATGAAAGCCGCCGCATCGACAACCAGCTGCGTGGCCGCTCCGGCCGCCAGGGCGATCCGGGCCGCTCGAAGTTCTTCCTGTCGCTGCAGGACGATTTGATGCGCATCTTCGGTTCCGAACGCATGGACGGCATGCTGACCAAGCTCGGCCTCAAGGAAGACGAGGCCATCGTCCACCCCTGGATCAACAAGGCGCTGGAAAAGGCGCAAAAGAAAGTCGAGGCGCGCAACTTCGACATCCGCAAGAACCTGCTGAAGTACGACGACGTGTCGAACGACCAGCGCAAGGTGGTGTTCGAGCAGCGCATCGAGCTGATGGATGCGACCAGCCTGACCGACCGCGTCGCCGAGATGCGCCACGACGTGATCGACGATCTCGTCGCCAAGCACATTCCCGAAAACGCCTATGCCGAACAATGGGATGTCGCAGGCCTCAAGGAGGGCGTGATCCAGTATCTCAATCTCGACCTGCCGATCGAAGAGTGGGCAAAGGAAGAGGGCATCGCCGAAGAGGAAGTGCGCGACCGCATCACCGCCGAAGCCGACAAGGCGGCTGCCGACCGCGCCGAGCGCTTCGGCCCCGAAGTGATGACCTATGTCGAGCGCTCCGTGGTGCTGCAGACCATCGACCATCTCTGGCGCGAGCACCTGGTCAATCTCGACCATCTGCGTTCGGTCGTCGGCTTCCGCGGCTATGCCCAGCGCGATCCGCTGAACGAATACAAGGGCGAGGCCTTCGAGCTGTTCCAGGCGATGCTCGGCAATCTGCGCCAGGCCGTCACCGCGCAGCTGATGCGCGTCGAGCTGGTGCGCCAGGCAGCGGATGCCCCGCCGCCGGAAGCACCAGAAATGCACGGCCACCACATCGACGGCACGACCGGCGAGGACGATTTCGGCGAGGGCTCGGTTGCGGTGCTCGAGGACAGCCGCGTCGTTGCCGCCGAGGATCGCAACCCCAACGACCAGTCGACCTGGGGCCGCGTCGGCCGCAACGAGCCCTGCCCCTGCGGTTCGGGCAAGAAGTACAAGCACTGCCACGGCACCTTCGCCTGACAGGCTTCGCAGCCTTTGTATGAAAACGGCGGCCTGACGGGCCGCCGTTTTCGTTTGCGATCGGGCTACAGCAGCGTGCCGTGAAGGATTACCAGCGCGATGCTGAAATAGATCACCAATCCGGTGACATCGACCAGCGTCGCGACGAACGGCGCCGAGGCAGTCGCCGGGTCGAAACCAAGTCGCTTCAGCACAAACGGCAGCATCGAGCCGGTCATCGAGCCGAAGGTCACGATGCCGACAAGCGTCGCGCCGATGGTCAGGGCGACCAACTGCCAGTGCGGACCGTAGTCGTAGAAGCCGAGCATCTGCCAGGTGACGATGCGCACCATGCCGATGACGCCCAGGATCGAGCCCAGCGTGAGGCCGGCCGGCAACTCGCGCAACGCCACCTTCCACCAATCGCCCAGGCGCACTTCGTGCAGCGCCAGTGCCCGGATCAGCAGCGAGCTTGCCTGGCTGCCGGAATTGCCGCCCGAGCTCATGATCAGCGGAATGAACAGCGTCAGCACGATGGCCTTTTCGAGCTCGCCCTCGAAGCTCTGCATGGCAGAAGCCGTCAGCATTTCGGACAGGAACAGCACGCTCAGCCAGCCGGCCCGCTTTCGGATCATCCTGAAAAAGCCGATGTCCATATAGTGCTCGTCCAGCGCCTCCATGCCGCCCATGCGATGAACCTGCTCGGTGTCGCGCTTGACCATGGTGTCGATGACGTCGTCGACGGTGACGATGCCGATGAGGTGGTTCCTGCTGTCGACAACCGGTACCGCCAGCAGGTCGTATTTGGCAATCAGGCGCACGGCCTCCTCACGCGGCGCCAGCGCAGACGTCTTGATCAGCCGGCGCTTCGGAACGGCTGACAGGATCGAAGCTCTCGGATCAGCCGAAATGACGCGCCGCAGCGGCACCGCATGGACAAGGGTTTGCCGCAAGGGATCGACAACGAACACCGCATAGACGGTTTCGCGCGTGCTCTCGACCGCCCGCACGTGGCGAAGTACCTCGGCCACCGTCCAATTGGACGGCACCGAGACGAATTCCGTGGTCATCATGGCGCCGACGCAGCCTTCCGGATAGGCCAGAAGCCGTTCCAGCGCCGCGCGCGTTTCGCCGTCGAGGCCGGTCAGCAATTCGGCCCGTACGCCGGGATCTATCTCGCGCAGCGCATCGGCGGCACGGTCGGCGGACATGCCCGCAAGCAGGCGCGCGGCCGTATGCCCCGGCAGAATCGAAAGCAGTTCGGCCGCATGGTCGAATGCCGGCTGGTCGAGCACTTCGACAGCCCGCTCCACCGGCATCAACTCAAGCAGTTGGGCGGTTTGCCCGATATCGCAAGTGTTGAGCACCTCGACGATGTCGGGTGCCGTTTCCTCCGCAAGACGCGAAGCGATGGCCGCGTTGTCGCGGATGACTGCGTCGTCGCGCAGCTCTTCGATGATGGTGGTGTAGCTCATTTCTCACCCCTTCAGTCGCGCCGAAAGCCATCGGCGGCGACCCGGGGGAGCGATCAACCGCGATCAGTCCCTTCGGTCGGCGTCGACGGCTTGGTCGATCGACTATGACTGTCGCTGTTCATGGTTGTTTCCTTGGGTTCATGCGGCGCAGTCCGTTGGGTAAACTGCCCACGCGGCCTAGATGGCTCCGACAAGCGAGCCAGTCAACCCCACGGCGTCCGGCTTCCCGATCAAGCCTTGGTGTTCGCCAGTTCGATGAGGTTGCGCAGCGCCGCCACGCCCAGGCTGTTCATGTGCTTGCGCCCGACTGATATGTCGATGCGCATAGCGATCTCAAGCGGATCGGCGCCCTTGAGATCATCGAGACGCGTGATGCCGATGTCCTGGAGATAGCTGATCATCTTCGGGCCGATCGAATGCGCCCGCAGCATCGATTTGCGTTCGTCGTCTGAGATCATGCCGCCCCTCTCCCCCGGTTGTCTGGTCCACCCAACCGTTTCTTAATCGCTATCGGCTACATGCTGTGAGCGAAATCGCGGAAGAAGGAGTGTATCGAGTTGCGTTTTTCCGCAGCGATGACGGCCGAACGGTGGCTGCCGGGGCAGATCGCCTCGCGCATCATGCCGCTGTTGCGCCGCGTCGACGCAGTCCTGTTCAGCACCGACGAGCGCAGCGAGGCCGGCCGCATGTCGCTGTTTGCGTTCGCCGTGCGCATCGTCAGTGCTGCCATCGCCTTCGTCAGCCAGGTGCTGCTGGCGCGCTGGATGGGCAGCTTCGAATACGGCATTTTCGTCCTGGTGTGGGTGACGATGATCATCGTCGGCTCGCTGTCCTGCTTCGGCTTCCACACCTCGATCATCCGCTTCATGTCCGAATACCGTGAAAAGGGCCTTCTGGACGATCTGCGCGGCGTGCTGGTGGCGAGCCGCCTGTTCGTGATCATCGCCTCGACAATCATCGCAGCACTTGGCATGGCCGGCGTCTGGGCATTTTCCGGCCGGATCGAGAGCTACTATTTCGTGCCGTTCTTCCTCGGGATGATCTGCCTGCCAATGCTGGCGTTGTCAGACGTGCTGCAAGGCGTCGCCCGGGCCAATTCCTGGGCCTTCGCCGCGCTTGTGCCGACCTACATCACACGGCCGGTGCTGATCCTGGTGTTCATGGCCGGAGCCGTCGCCACAGGCTTTGCGCCGACGGCCGAGACCGCGGTCATGGCCTCCATCCTCGCCACCTATGTGACGACGCTCAGCCAGCTCGTCCGCATCACCTCACGCGCCGACAGGCGTACCCCCGCTGGCCCGCGCAACTACCGGCTCGGCTACTGGCTGAAGATCTCGCTGCCGATCTTCCTTGTCGAGAGCTTCTTCTTCCTGCTCACCAACGCCGACGTGCTGATGGTCGGCGCCTACATGGAGCCGGACAAGGTGGCGGTCTATTTCGCCACCGTGAAGACGCTGGCGCTGGTGCATTTCGTCTATTTCGCGGTCAAGGCGGGCGTCGCCCAGCGCTATGCGCGGATCGCCCATGGCGACACCGAAAAGCTCGACGGCTTTGCCCGCGAGACGGTGTCGTGGACGTTCTGGCCGTCACTGGCGATGGGCATCGTGGTGCTGCTGCTCGGCGAGCCGCTGCTCGCCATGTTCGGCCCCGGCTTCAGCGATGGTTACCCGCTGCTGTTCCTGCTGGTTTCGGCCGTCGTCGCGCGTTCGGCGGTAGGCCCGTGCGAGAGCCTTTTGACGATGAGTGGTCACCAGAATGTCTGTGCCATGGTTTATGCCGCGACGCTCGCACTCAACATCGGCCTCAACGTGCTGCTGATCCCGACGCTCGGACTGTGGGGCGCGGCGATCGCCACGTCGGCGGCGATGATCTTCGAGGCCACCGCCCTGTCTTTCACCGTCTGGCGCAAACTCGGTATCGTCATGGTCCTGTTCATTCCCACGAAACGCACGGTAGAGAACGCCTGATGGCAGCCATACCGCTTCTCGAGGAAACCAGTGGCGGCACGGCGGGCTCGCTGATCGCCGGCATTGCCGGCGTACCGGCCGACGCCGCCGATCTCGCCCATCTCGAACTGACATCGGCCGAAAGACCGCTGCGCAGGCTGGCGATCTATCCGGCTTCCGCCGGCTTCGACCTGGTCGAGGAGCTCGACCATCTCTGCGCCCGCACAATCGAGCCCAACGTCTTTTTCAACCCGCGTTTCCTGGCGCCCGCCATGCCGCGGCTCGAGGACCGCGAGGTGCGCCTCGCTGTGATCCGCGACGGTACCGAGTATCGCAGCCGGCTGCGGCTGCTGGTGCCCTATTCGGTGGAGAAGCCGGCGGTGCCGCTGGGCATACCTGTCATGCGGACATGGTCGAGCCCGTTCGGCCCGCTCGGCACGCCGCTGCTCGACCGCGACGATCCTGAAGGGGTGATCGCCGACTTCTTCGCCATGCTGGCACGGCCGCATCTCAAGCTGCCGAAAGTGTTCGTCATGCCCGACATGCGCCTCGACGGCGCCGTGGCGCGGATGCTGAGCGCAACGGCCGAATCGCGCAACCTGCCGCTGGTGGTGACCGGTCAGTTCGAACGGCCCTTCCTCGAAAGCGACGCCGAGGGCGAAGACTATCTCAAGGAGGCGCTCGGCAGCCGCCACTACAAGGAATTCCGCCGGCTGGGCCGCCGACTCGCTGATCAGGGCGTCGTCGAGCACAAGGTTGCCCGCACCCAGGACGACGTGCGCCACGCCATCGAACAGTTCCTGACGCTGGAAGCTTCCGGCTGGAAGGGACGCCAGCGCACCGCCATGGCGATCGACCGCTACCGCGCCGCTTTCGCCCGCGAGGCGGTGCACCGCATGTCGGAACAGGACATGTGCCGCATCCATTCACTGATGCTCGACGGCCGCACCATCGCCAGCCTTGTCGTTTTCGTCGAGGCCGGCGTCGCCTACACCTGGAAGACCGCCTATGACGAGACGCTGTCGGCTTTTTCACCGGGCGCGTTGCTGATGATGGCGGTGACCGAACATCACCTCGACGACCCCAACATCATGATGACCGACAGCTGCGCCGTGCCCGACCATCCGCTGGTCGGCAAGATGTGGAGCGAGCGCAAACCGATGGGCACCTTCGTCGTCGGGCTGACGCCGGACGCCGACCGCGTTACACGGCAGGCGGCCTCGCAGTTGCACCTCTACCGCGAGACACGCAAGCTCGCCGTCAAGCTGCGCGACCGCGTGCGCAGCCTGCTCAAAAAGCGCTAGGCAAGGCTCCGGATCAAGCTCAGCTTGTCTTCGTCTCGCGCTTCGCCCGGTCGCGAAAAATGCGGCGAATGACCTTGCCGGTGGTGGTCAGCGGCATGGAATCGACGAACTCGACCTCGCGCGGATATTCATGTGCCGACAGGCGCTCGCGCACCCAGAGCTTGATCTCGTCGGCGAGTGTCGCGTCGCCCACAGCCCCATCCTTGAGCACGACATAGGCTTTGACGATCTCGGTGCGCAGCGCGTCGGGCTTGCCGACGGCGGCTGCAAGCGCCACCGCCGGGTGGCCTGTCAGGCAGTCCTCTATCTCGCCGGGGCCGATGCGGAAGCCGGCCGAGGTGATGACGTCGTCGTCGCGACCGAAGAAGGAGACGTAGCCGTCCTCGTCCTCGATGCCCTGATCGCCCGTCGTCATCCACTCGCCGATGAACTTCTTCTGGGTCGCCTCGGGGCTCTGCCAATATTCGAGGAACATGACAGGGTTCGGCCGGGCAACGGCAATCTGGCCCGACACGCCCGGCGGCACGCGGCGGCCGTCGCCGTCGATGATGGCGACGCGATGGCCTGGTACCGCCTTGCCGATGGCCCCACCCTTGCTGATGCCGAGGCCGGCGCAGGAGGCGAGCACCGCATTGCATTCGGTCTGGCCGTAGAACTCGTTGACGACAAGCCCGAGCTCGGTTGTGGCCCAATCGTAGGTTTCGCGCCCAAGCGACTCGCCGGCCGAGCCGACACTGCGCAGGCTGAGCCGGAAGCGCTTGCCGATGTCGGGCACGACCTTGAGCATGCGCAGCGCCGTCGGCGGGATGAAGGCGTTGCGCACCGCCATCTTTTCCATCAGCAGCAGTGCGGCCTCGGGTGCGAACTTGTCGAAGCGGGCAGCGACCACCGGCAGGCCGAAATAGAGCCCGGGCAGCAGCAGGTTGAGCAGGCCGCCGGCCCAGGCCCAGTCGGCCGGGGTCCACAACAGGTCGCCCGACTGCGGCATGAACTCCTGCGCCATCTGGATACCGGGGAGATGGCCGAGCAGGACTCGGTGGCCGTGCAGCGCGCCCTTCGGCGGGCCCGTCGTGCCGGAGGTGAAGATCATCATCGCCGGATCGTCTGGGCCAGTGTCCTCGGCTGTAAAGTCAGGCGAATGCGCGGCGAGCAGGCGATGGAAATCGTCGACATCGCCGCCGCTGACAACGACGATCGCTTCGAGCTCGGGCAGCCGGCCGCTGACCTGGCTGACCTTTGCGAAACCTGCCTCGTTGGTGACGATCGCCCTGACGCCAGCTGTCTGCAGCCGGTATTCGAGCGCCTCGACGCCGAACAGCAAGGCCAGCGGCACGACGATCGCGCCGAGCTTGTAGATCGCGACATGGGCGATCGCCGTCTCGAAGCTTTGCGGCAACAGCAGCGCCACCCGGTCGCCGCGGCGTACGCCCCTGGCCCGCAAGGAATTGGCGAATGCGTTGGAGCGGCGCGAAAGCTCGCCGAAAGAAAGCTCTTCGGCTGCACCGTCGATGCGGTAGTCGAGCAGCGCCGTTCGGTCAGGGTCGACAGCAGCCCAGCGGTCTGAAACAGCGGTGCCGATGTTGAACTTTTGCGGAATCTGCCAGCGGAAATCGCGATAGAGGGCGTCGTAAGTGTCGCGCCGTTCGAGCATGGACGGTCGTCTCCGCTCCTCCGCGAGGGATTTCATTGTGGCTGGATCGGAGTTGACCTACCAACCAACAGAAAGCCTGCCTAATATCGGAAGCGCTCGGCGTCAAGAAAACGGTCCAGAGCGCCGCGCCTCGGCAGGCATTCCATTGCGTCTGCCGGTGTCCGACCGCCAAAGCAACACCAGACCGGGATCGGAATGCCAAAATTGCGACTTCTGCGGTCCCTCAAGAAGCGTGTTGCCAAGATCCGCTACCACGAATTCGAGGTCATCAAGTCCAGGTTCAATCGAAGCCTCGGCAGGGACGAGCCATATCAGGTTCACCAGGGCAAGCGGCATCACCCGGGCAGCGTGTACGCCATCTTCCTGATCTGGCAGCCCCACAAGACGCCATGGTATGTCGACAATGCACTGGCATCATTGGACGAGGCCCAGGCGAACGTCGTCCTGGTGGTCAATCACGGCCTGGACGCCGAGCGACTGGCCGATCTAAAGCAACGCTGTTCGAAGCTCATCGTTCGCGACAATGCCGGCCTCGACTTTGGCGGTTATCGGGATGCGACACTTCACCTGCTCGAAAATACCGGGGCAACGCGCCTGCTCTACCTGAATGACAGCGTGTACTTCTTCAGCAACGGGCTCACTCCGCTGTTCAGGGAGTTGGCAGGCGCGGAAGCCGACATGGTCGGTTCGTTCGAAAACCGGGAACATGGCTACCACATGCAGTCCTTTTGCTTCTCCGTGGGGCATAGGATCGTTGCAAGTTCCGAATTCACGCGCTTTTGGAAGCAATACCTGCCGGTGAATTCGCGGCTATGGGCGATCCGAAAAGGGGAAATCGGTTTCTCCGCGGCAATCCTGCCGATCGCAAGATCCGTTTCCACCGTCTACACGCCGGACAAGCTCAGGCTGCGGCTGACCGAAATTGACGGCGGGGATGTTGGGGCGATGAATGGCCAGATCTGTCGGGATCTCAGGCTTCCGGCGACGAGCTTGGGCAGCGAAAGCTGGGCCGCAATCGTCACGAAGATATGCGAACGCATCGCCACGCGTTCTCAGTGCCCTGGGCGGCCTTGAAGCCCGATTTCAGGCGTGCCGACGCGGATGGCCGACGTGGCTGTCTCGTAAAGGCGTAGCTGTCGTTGAAGCCGGCATGTCCAAACGGATCGGCGCTCGAGGCGATGCGGCGGCCAAGGGCGACGCCCCCCAGACCCAGACAGCGTTCGAACGCATGCGCCATCGTCCCGTCGAACTGGTTGTCCTGCGCCTCGAAGGCCTTGGCCGTGAAGCCGAGATCGGCCAGTGGCGCGATGACGTCTGTACGCGCCATGAACATCGTTCCAGCGCAATAGCCGGCATCAAGCAGCTGCGCCCGGCCCAGGCCAAGGCGCTGGGCGATGGCAAGGACGCGCGCTTCGTTTCCGCCCATGTAGCGGGCGAGCGAGAGGAAATGACCTTCGGGACAGACAATGCCCAGCGAAGCGTCGGCCTGAAATGCCGAAGTCAATTGCTGCAGCGCCTGGGGCTGCAGCAATGCAGCGACCAACATACGGCGCCAGCTGTCGCCATCCTTCAGATGCGGCGATTTCTTGGTGTGAACCTTGATGACGACGTCAAAGCCCTCGGCGCGAACAGCTGGAAACATGCGAAGGAAAGGCAGGATGTCGCGGCCCCGATTTTCGAAGACGCCAAGGCTGTAGTCTCGCTCCGCAGCATCGAGCCGCGAGCGCACCAGCGCCTCATGAACCGGAACGGTCGTTACGAAGAGCTTGTGTTGTGCCGGGAGAGCTTGGGCGAGGTCGAGGATTTCATCGAATGCATCCATGTAGAATGCATGGATGACAATCGCGACCCGAAACTCTCCGCGCATGTGCAAAAGCCTGTTAATAGACGATAAACGCTTCAATGGCCGATTTTATACACCGGCTCCTAATATTGTGACAAACGCGCAAACGATCTATTTTTGGTAGTACTTGAAAGGCGCTTGCGACCTTGCCTGCCGGATTTTTGCCCGAAGGCTCACCTCACCGCGACGGCACAATGCAAGGCATGATTGAGCAATCAAAGCCGCCTTCCGCGCCGCAGTGCTGCGTGAAGGTCAATGGTGCCCCTAGCCGGGATCGAACCAGCACTCCTTGCGGAACTCGATTTTGAGTCGAGCGCGTCTACCAATTCCGCCATAGGGGCCTGCCCTAAACGGACAGAATGGTCGCGGACTATACGGTCGGGCGGCCCTTCGTCAACTGGGGAGCGGCGCCTTTGCTCAACTTCATGCCGGTACGGCGTTCGCCGGCACAGCAAAAGCGGTCGCGCGCAACTACCTGCCTCCGTCAAGACGTGCCAGCAGCCGCTCGCGCAGGTAGCGCGCGGCGGGGCCTGGGGGCTGGTCGATGCGCCAGAGCAAGTAGGCGGACAGCGCTGTCTCGGACTGTGAGCCCAGGGCCGTGGCAGTGACGCGCACAAGGGCGCCGCGGGCGAGGTCGACGTCGACCATCCAGCTGGGAAGATTGCCCCAGCCGATGCCGGCCCGGATCAGTGCCAGCTTGGTCGCGAGGTCGCTGACACGCCAGGTGCCGGGTGACAGCACGCCGAAATCCAGCCCTTCGCTCATCGGCGAGGGATCGCTGACGACGATCTGTAAGTGGTCGGACAGGTCCACCGCCGACCAGCCGGCTGCGTGCGGCGCCGCGAGCGGGTGATGGGCAGCACACACAGCGACGAAAGGCTGCGCGGGGCCAAGGAACTCGGCTTCGACGAGGCTGTCGCGCTGGGTGTCGGTGGTGATGGCGAGCGTGCAGTGCCGGTTGATGAGTGCGTGCAATGCCGCACGCATCGGCAACGTCTTCAGCGCGACACCGACCGAGGGGTGTTCGGCGCTGAGGTCGAGAAGCGCGCCGGCCAGGATGCCGGCAGGGATAACCGGATCGACGGCTATTGCGAGCGAAAGCTCCAGCCCCTGCCCCAGCCCACGCGCCCGGGCGCGCATGGCGTCGACCTTGATCAGGATCGCCCTGGCATCAGTGAGCAGCGCCTGCCCTTCGGCGGTCAATTCGGGCTTCCGGCCGGTGCGGGTGAACAGCGCCACCTTGAGCTCGGCTTCAAGGTTGCCGATGGCATGGCTGATCGCCGATTGCACCCGCGACAGCCGCGCAGCACCGGCGCGAAAGCTGCCACCTTCGACGACGGCAACGAAGGTTCGCATCTGGTCCAGCGTCAGATTGTCAAGCACAGTTCGATTTCTTCGATCAGCGGTTGCAGAACAATAGCAATTACCAAGATCAGTGTTCTGTCGCAACTTGTCGCTATCCAAGACAAACGAGGACACAACATGCATATCGACAAGGCCCTGATCTATGAAGCTCCCGGCGCCGACCCGACCATCGACCGAAGCGTGCTGGAGACGCCGGACGGCAGGATCACCATCATTGCCCTGGGCGATCCGATACAGGCACCGGCGGTGGCGCATGAGCTCGCCGCGCAGGGAGCCAAGCTGATTGAGCTGTGCGGCGGCATCTCGCCGGCGTGGCGCCCCAAGGTCTCGGCCGTCGTCGGACACGACGTCAAGGTGAGCTCGGTGACCTTTGGCATCGAATCCTTGCAGCCGGCGGCTGCCTACAATCAGGCCTTCATCGACGGCAAGCCGCCGCTGGCGGCCTTCATCATCCTGAAGCGGGATGCCGAACCGGAGCGTGACAGGTTCGTGACCAGTTTTCCGCCGCTCGACACGCATTTCATTGCCGTTCCGGATGGGGCAACCGCCGCCGAGGTTGCAGCACGGCTCGCCCGGGAAGGATTTGGCCTGATCGAGCTCTATGGCGGGTTTTCGACCGAGGACGCGGCCGAGATCATCCAGGCGGTGGACGGGCTGGCCCCGGTAGGCGTGGGCAGCTTCGCGCTCGATGCGCTGCAGCCCGGGCAGCATGTGGCGGCCGGGCGCGCCGCATAGCACCACACCATGATCGGCGGCCACGGCCGCCGATTGCCTGCCATCGCGCTTCATCTGCGGCGATGGCCCGGGCAAGTATGTCTCAAGCGTGATCACGCGACAGGATGTAACGTTGCCCCGGCTTTCACATTCGTGAAGACCCCAAGCATTGTGCGCCACAGCAATTCTTCCTAAACAGGCAGCGCATATCTCAAGGGGGCCAGATGCTTCGCCGACTCTACGACTGGACCTTGTCGCTCGCGGCAAGGAAATCCGCCGAATGGTGGCTGGCCTTCATCGCCTTCGTCGAAAGCTCGGTCTTCCTGGTACCGGCCGACGTGCTCTACCTGCCGATGGCGCTGTCGCGACCGGACAAGGCCTATCGTTACGCAATCATCGCCACCGTGGCCTCAGTGCTCGGCGGCATCGCCGGTTGGTATATCGGCCACTACGCCTTCGAGGCGGTGGCAAAGCCGGTGCTCGAATTCTACGGCAAGTATGACGAGTTCGAAGCGCTCAAGGGCTCGTCGGGCGCCGGCATCATCCTGTTGATGCTGGTCACCTCAGGGCTGTCGCACCTGCCGCCGATCAAGGTGGTGACCATTCTCGCCGGCGTCGTCAGCTTCCCGCTTGGCTGGTTCATCGTCTCGGCGATCGTCGCCCGCGGCGCCCGCTTCCTGTTCCTGGCCTGGCTGCTGCGCACCTATGGCGAGCCGATCCGCGAATTCATCGAAAAGCGCCTCGGGCTGCTCGCCGGCCTCGCCGCCGTTGCCCTTATTTTGCTCTATCTTCTCGTCAGATACCTCCACTGAACGGCAAATGCCGGTAACAACAGCTGGGCACCCAAGAATGACCTCCCTCGCCTCTCCGACCGGCCGCAGCCAGACGCTGACCGCAATCTTCCTCACCGTCGCCATGGCAGCCGTCGTCGGCACAGCACTCGGCTTCCAGCACATCGGCGGCTACCTGCCCTGCAAGCTCTGCCTCGAGCAGCGCACGCCCTATTATGTCGGAGTGCCGCTGATGGCGCTGGCGGCGCTGTCGTCGGCGCTACACTGGCCGGCCTGGATGACTCGCGCGCTCCTGGCCGTCGGTGGATTGCTGATGCTCTACGGGCTCTATCTCGGCGCCTACCATGCCGGTGTCGAATGGCGCTGGTGGGCCGGCCCGACCGATTGCGCGGCCGTCAGCGGCACGATCGACACCGGCGGCAAGGGCCTGCTCGACGTGCTCAACAACGTCGTGCCGCCACGTTGCGAGGATGCCGCCTTGCGCGTGCTCGGCCTGTCCTTCGCCGGCTGGAACGTTCTCGCCAGCGCTTTCCTGGCGGCGGTGGCGTTGCGTGGGGCTTTCAGAAAGGGGTAGCACCTCAGGGGTCGCGATCCTTCGCCCCCTCGGTCCTGCCGGACATCTCCCCCAAAAAGGGGGAGATCAGCCTTCATCAAGGCTCGAGCTCAACATCCCAGTAGAGATAGTCCATCCAGCTTTCGTGCAGATGGTTGGGTGGGAACAGCCGGCCATTGTTGTGCAGGTCGTGCACCGTCGGCTGGAACGGCTTCTGCAGCGGCCACATCTTGGCCTGCGACGGCATCATGCCGCCCTTCCTGAGATTGCAGGGCGAGCAGGCCGCGACGACGTTTTCCCACGTGGTCGCCCCGCCGCTGTGGCGCGGGATGACGTGGTCAAAGGTCAGATCCTCCGGGGTGCCGCAATATTGGCACTGGAAGCGGTCGCGCAGGAAGACGTTGAAACGGGTGAAGGCGGGATAGCGCGACGGCTTCACATAATGCTTCAGGCTGACGACGCTGGGCAGCTTCATCGAAAAGGTCGGCGATGAGACGGCGTGCTCGTATTCGGCGACGATGTTGACGCGGTCGAGGAACACCGCCTTGATCGCGTCCTGCCAGGACCACAACGACAAGGGGTAGTAGCTGAGCGGACGATAATCCGCATTCAGCACTAGTGCTGGGAGCCCATCCGGAGACACGGCAACCGTCACTTCCTGCACCTCCTTGGTCCTCGAACCTAACGGCACGAATACTGTAAGCCCGAGGTGACAGGAATGTGAAGCGTCTGGCCGGTCATATAACCCGTTAAAAAACCGCGATTTTGCGGATTTACGCAGGATTTCCAGCCGGCGGCGCGCCATCGCGACCACGGGTCTCGCGATAATACGCCCAGAACAGCCTCGATGCGACCCCTCGCCACGGCGCCCATGATTCGGCAAGCCGAATCAGTGCCTTCTCAGCGGGGCGCGGATCGATGCCCAGCGCATGGCCTACGGCCGATTGCAAGGCGACATCGCGGGCCGGAAAAATATCGGGATGGCCGGCGGCGAACAGCAGATACACCTCCGCCGTCCACGGGCCGATACCGGGAATTGCGATCATCGCCGCCATCGCTTCCTGGGCGTCGAGCCGGCAGAGCCCGTCGAGGTCGAGGCCGTCGGTCGCTGCCTGCGCCACCGCCTGAAGCGTGCGCTGCTTTGGCCGTGACAGGCCGGCCTCGCGGAACATGCCCTCACCTGCGGCAAGCAGGCCTTGCGGCGTCAGTGGATCGACCAGAGCTGTCAGGCGGCCGAAGATCGCCTTGGCACTTGCCGTCGACACCTGCTGCGAAACGATGATCGAGGCGAGGCTGGCAAAGCCCGGTTCGGTCAGCCTGAGCGGCACCTCGCCGGCCATGCCGCGAACCGCCTGCAGGCGTGGATCGATCGCGCATAACGCGTCGAGGCCGAAATTGACGTCGTCGAGATTGGAGATGCGGCGCATGCGTCACTTGTTAGGTTGCGGCAGGCAACGTAGCAATCGGCAAGGCACACCTTCAATCCGGCACCAGCAACGCTCATGACGGCTCCTGTCTTTCGCTTCGCGCCAAGTCCCAACGGCGAATTGCACCTCGGCCACGCGCTATCGGCGTTGACCAATGAAAGGATGGCGGCCAGTGCCGGCGGCCGGCTGCTGCTGCGCATCGAGGACATCGACGTAACTCGCTGCAATCCGGAGTTCGAGGCCGGCATCTTGCGCGACCTCGCCTGGCTGGGTGTCGCCTACGAGCGGCCGGTACGGCGCCAGTCGGACCATTTCGCCGAATACGAGGCAGCGCTCGAACGGCTGAAGAAGGACGAACTCGTCTATCCCGCCTTCATGAGCCGGGGCGAGATACGCGGCGCGATCATGGACCATGAGGCGTCGGGAGAAAGCTGGCCGCGCGATCCAGACGGCGCGCCGGTCTATCCCGGCGCAGACAAGGAGATGTCGCAGCGGGAGCGCCGGCGCCGTATCAATGCGGGCGCGCCCTTTGCCTGGCGGCTCGATACCGCCGCAGCACTGGCGCGGCTGGACGGCCATTTGAGCTGGCGCGAATGGGCCGACGAGGCGATGGATGGCGTGGCGGAAATTGCCGCCGACCCGCTGCAATGGGGCGACGTGATCATCGCCCGACGGGAGATCCCGACGAGCTATCACCTGTCGGTGGTGCTCGACGACGCACTGCAGGGCGTGAGCCATGTCGTGCGCGGCAAGGACCTCTATTTCGCGACCTCGGTACAGCGCCTGCTGCAGCAGGTGCTCGGCCTGCCGCAGCCGGGCTATTTCCACCACCGGCTGATAACAGGTCCTGATGGACGAAAGCTGTCGAAAAGCCAACGCGACACCGGCCTCGCCGCATTGCGGGAGGCCGGTGAGACGCCAGAGTCGGTCAAGGCGATGCTGGAGCGCCGTGCATTCGATTGGCCGTACAAAGGACGCTCCAGCCCCTAAGAATCTGTGCATCGTGCGTTCCGAAAATCGATGCCGATTTTCGGGCCGATGCACCAGGCCAATGCACTAAGGTTGTAGCATCCGCGCGATCGCCGCCTTGATCAGCGCAAGCACGCTGATGAAGATGAACGCGCCGCCAAGCCCCCAGGCGGTCGCCAGTTGCAGGTCGCGCAGCGTGATGCCGTAGCTGTTGGCGACGAGCACCGCGCCGAAGAAGCCAGTGGTGAACAGCAGCATGTTGCCGGTCGGGCCGAAGCCGTCGTCCTTCATGATGGCGTCGAGTGCAGCACCAAAGAAGAAGGCCATGACGGCGACGAATGCGACCGCCATCATCAGCCAGCCCGGATCGAGATTCCACAGCATGCGCGGTCCTTTCAGAGGCCGACTGTGCAGTTCTCCCAGGCCCCCTCCCGGGCAAGCTTCTCCCAGATCAGGTCGTCAGATCAGGTCCGGTGAACCTATGGATCAATCGTTTCATTTTGATTGTCCTAATGTTCGGCATTAGAGCGATCCCGGTAAGATTCCTTCCGGAAGCGGCGTCCGGCGACGCCAGGGGTATCCATGACATCTTCTCCAAAGCGGCTGATTCCGGCCACCTTCGTGCTGCTCTGGGCAACAGGCTTCATCGGCGCGCGCTACGCCATGCCCTGGGCGGAGCCGTTCACCTTTTTGGCCGTGCGCTTCGTCCTCGCCTTCCTGCTGCTCGGCGCAGTGATGCTGGCGCTCGGCTCCACCAGGCTCACGCGGCGGGCCGCCCTGCACTCCGTACTCATCGGCATGCTGCTGCATGGGGTCTATCTCGGCGGCGTGTTCTGGGCGATCCACCAGGGCTTGCCGGCGGGCCTGTCTGCGCTGATCGCCGGGCTGCAGCCGCTGGTCACCGCCGTACTTGCAGGAAAGCTGCTCGGCGAGGAGATCAAACCCAAGCACTGGGTCGGGCTTGCTATTGGCTTCGTCGGCGTGGTGATCGTGCTTTCCCCCAAGCTCGGCGCGATCGGCGGCGGCGTGACCTGGCAGACGCTGACTGCGTCAGTGATCGCCATGGCCGGCATCAGTGCCGGCACCATCTGGCAGAAGCGCGTCGGCGCGGCCAGCGACCTGGTATCAGGTACATTCTGGCAATATGTCGGCGCAGCGATCCTGATGACCATCGCCTCCTTCGCCTTCGAACACCAGCAGGTGACGATCAATGGCGAGCTGATCTTCGCCATGGCCTGGCTGGTGTTCGTGCTGTCGATCGGCGCGATCTTCCTGTTGATGGTGATGATCCGCGACGGCGCCATGTCGAAGGTGGCATCGCTCTTCTACCTCGTGCCGGCGGTGACCGCTGTCCTTGCCTGGCTGCTGTTCGGCGAGGAACTGTCGACGATCCAACTGGTCGGCATGGCGATCGCCACGCTCGGCGTCGGCCTGGCGACGGCTCAACCCGGCACGCGGGCGCGGGCTTCGAGATAGCGGCTGATCGCGGCATTGAGCTCGCCGCCGAGGATGAAGATCGCCGAGACGATGTAGAGGAAGACCACCGCGATCATGATCGAGGCGAGGCCGGCATAGGTGGTGACGTAGGACGAGAAGGTATCGAGATAAGCGGCGAAGATCGTCGAGCCGACAACCCAGGCGATGAGCGTGAAGACGATGCCGGGGATGATGCTGAGGAAGCGACGGCGGCCGGCCGGCAGCCACATGTGCACGGCAAACAGGCCAAAGACGATGACCGCCGAAGCGATGGTGAAGCGCCAGACGGTAATGGTGCCCATATAGGGCTGGATCCATTCGAACTTGGCTTCGAGGATGCGCGCTATGATCGGCGCGAACACCAGAAGCACCGAGATGGCGACGAAGCTGATCGTGGCGATGAGCA
The DNA here is from genome assembly GCF_050859125.1 of Aminobacter sp. BA135. Lineage (NCBI taxonomy): Bacteria > Pseudomonadati > Pseudomonadota > Alphaproteobacteria > Hyphomicrobiales > Phyllobacteriaceae > Aminobacter > Aminobacter sp. BA135. Next base: position 1,644,861 of record NZ_CP139572.1, on the reverse strand, counting down.
CGAAGAAGATGCTCTGGATACGCCGGAACCAGAAGGTACGGGTCTCGGTGATGCGGTAGGCACGGTTGAGCGAGGTGCGCAGCGCCTCGACGCCGTTTGAGGCAAAGTAGGCGGCAAGCACGACGCCGTAGGTCAGAAGGTCGGTGCGCGGCACGGTGAGAACATTGACCACCTCGCGGGCGATGGGGGCCGCGATCTGGTCGGGCCAGGTGTCGAAGACGAGATGCACGGCCGTTTCGGCGAACGCATCGGCGCCCAGAAAGCTGGCGAGCGTGGTGGCGAAGATCAGGAACGGAAACAGCGCCATCAGCGCCGAAATGGCGAGATGACTGGCCATCGCCCAACCGTCGTCGTCATGGAAATGGCCGGCTGCGTCGAAGAGCACGCGCCTCGTGGCGACGATCTTGCGCATCAGCTCCAGTTTTCCGCTCCGTCCGTTGGGTCCTGGCCAACTACCTAGCGGCCGACTGTGACACGGCCAATCATGAATTGGCCAATTGTTTCGTGGCGGCGAATATGGGAAGGCTTTGCCCTCATTTGCAAGGCCGGGCAAAAACGAAGTGAACCCGATCAACGAGTTACGCACGATAATCGTGACCGGCGCGTCGTCGGGCATCGGTGCCTATTGCGCCCGCGCACTGAAGGCCGAGGGCTGGCGCGTGTTCGCCACGGCGCGCAAGGCCGAGGATCTGGCGGCACTCGAGACCGACGGTCTCGAGGCGTTGTTCCTCGACTACGCCAAGCCGGAATCGATCGAGGCGTTGGTCGAAACCGTGCTTGAACGTACCGGCGGCAGGCTCGACGCGCTGTTTAACAATGGTGCGCACGCCCAGCCGGGCGCAGTCGAGGATCTGCCGATGGCGGCACTGCGGGACCAATTCGAGGCCAACTTCTTCGGCTGGCACGACCTGACACGGCGCGTCGTTCCGGTGATGCGTGCGCAGAACCACGGCCGCATCGTCAATTGCTCGTCGATCCTCGGCCTGACGCCGGTGCCGTTCCGCGGCGCCTACTCCGCCTCCAAGCATGCGCTGGAGGGACTGATGCTGTGCATGCGTCAGGAGCTCGCCGGCAGCGGCGTCCATGTCGCGATGATCGAGCCCGGCCCGATACGCTCGAAGATCGCCACCAACGGGCTCGACTGGTTCCTGCGCTACATCGACCACGAAAACTCGCCCCACCACGTGGCCTACCGCGCCCAACTCGACAGGCTGTCCAGCGGCGGCTCGAAATCGCGGCTCAAGCTGGGACCGGAAGCGGTTCATGCGGTATTGCGACACGCCCTGCTGTCGCCCCGACCGCGTCCGCATTATGTTGTCACGACGCCCGCGAGAATCGGCGTCGTGCTGAAGCGCCTGCTGCCCGCCTCGCTGCTTTACAGAATTCTGGCCCGCCAAGCCTGACCGGCCGCCGACTGAACTGGAACCAATATGGCTACCGTCTTCAACATCCTCGCCGTCGTCTTCATGTTCGCCGTGGTGGTGGTCCTGATCCGCGGCCTGATCCACATGCTGCGCGGCGGCTCCGGCAACACCTCGAACAAGCTGATGCAGGCACGCGTGCTGCTGCAGGCAGTGGCGCTGGTGTTCATCCTGCTCACCCTTTATTTCACCCGTGGCGGCTGAGCGGAGCGCGGAATGGTCAAGCTCAACAAGATCTACACCCGCACCGGCGACGACGGCACCACCGGCCTGGGCTCGGGCGAAAGGCGGCTGAAATCAGACCTGCGCGTCGAAGCCTATGGCGCCGTCGACGAGGCCAATGCCTGCATCGGCATGGCGCGGGTGCATACGGCGACGGAGCACCCCGACATCGACGCAATGCTCAACCGCATCCAGAACGACATGTTCGATCTCGGCGCGGATCTGTCGACCCCCGATACCGGCAAGGACCTGGGCTATGAGCCGCTGCGCATCATCGCCAGCCAGACCGCACGCATAGAAGCCGACATCGACGCGCTGAACGCGCATCTCGAGCCGTTGCGCTCCTTTGTGCTGAATGGCGGATCGCCGGCGGCGGCAGCGCTGCATCTGGCCCGCACGGTTGCCCGCCGCGCCGAGCGTGTGATGGTGGCGCTGGCGCAGGACCCCGGCGAACACGTCAACCGCGAAGGCATCCGCTACATCAACCGGGTTTCCGACGTGCTGTTCGTTGCCGCGCGTGTGGTCAATGACAACGGAAAAGCCGATGTGCTATGGGTTCCCGGCAAGAACCGCTGATTTGCTGATAAGGTTGCCGGGAGGGCGGAAGCGAGCCGCATGTTCATTCCGCTCTATGATTCCAATCACCTGCGCCACATCAGGCTGCAATATGTAACCCTCGGCCTGATCGCGATCAACGTCATCGTCTATCTCTTGACCACGGTCGGAGGCGAGGACTTCGCCACCGCAGCTGTCCTTGGGTTGGGCTACATTCCCTCCGTCGTGCACGACCTGGCGGAGCTGTCGCCGGATCTGATCATCATTCCGGAAGACCTGAGCTACATCACCTATTCCTTCCTGCACGGCGACATCTTCCATCTCGGCGGCAACATGCTGTTCCTGTGGGTGTTCGGCGACAATGTCGAAGACGCGCTCGGGCATTTCCGCTTCCTGGTTTTCTACCTCTTATGCGCGGTCGCCGGCGCTTTCCTGCACGGGCTGATCCTGCCGGATTCGCAGACGCCGCTGATCGGCGCCTCGGGCGCCATCGCCGGCATCGTCGCCGCCTACCTGATCCTCTACCCTCGGGTGAAGGTGTGGGTACTGGCCTTTGCCCGTATCCCGCTGCGCATCCCGGCCTGGATTCCACTGATCCTGTGGGTCGCCTTTCAGTTCCTGATGATCGCCATCGGCGGCGACGACGAGGTCAGTTGGGCGGCGCATGTCGGCGGCATCGTCGCCGGTGCCGTGCTGGTACTCGTCCTGCGCCGCCGCGAGGTGCCGCTGTTTGCCGATGCCGAAGAGGCGGTGCCGAGCCCTGACAAGGCCGAGGCGCCGGCCATGCCGGAGCCCGCTACGCCCGAGCCGCCGACAGCCCAGCCGACGACGCGCTGGGGCCGGCAATAGCGGTCACTGGCACAGCTTTTTTCAAACGATTTGAGCTTCAAGCAGATATTGACGCTAAGGTTAGCCGCAACTACGGTCCCGCCGCTTGCGGCAGCCCTCCCGCCACCAAAAGCGCGAGATCAAGTCTGTTTTTCCGCCCAATATGTCGGCAATCGACAATTGCGTGGGGCCAAGCGCTGCTATAGCGCGCACAATATCGCTGTTCAGAGAGGTACCAGCCCATGAAAGTTCTCGTCCCGGTCAAGCGGGTTGTCGATGCGAACGTGAAGGTGCGCGTAAAATCGGACGGCTCGGGCGTTGAGCTCGCCAACGTCAAGATGGCGATGAACCCGTTCGACGAGATCGCGGTGGAAGAGGCCATCCGCCTCAAGGAAGCCGGCAAGGTGGAAGAGATCGTCGTGGTTTCGATCGGACCTGCGCAGGCCCAGGAAACGCTGCGCACCGCTCTCGCCATGGGCGCCGATCGCGCCATCCTGGTGAAGACCGACGAAGCCGTCGAGCCGCTCGGCGTCGCCAAGGTGCTGAAGGGCGTGGTCGAGGCGGAGACGCCGGGCCTGGTGCTGCTCGGCAAGCAGGCGATCGACGACGATTCGAACCAGACCGGCCAGATGCTGGCGGCCCTGCTGGGCTGGGCCCAGGGCACCTTCGCCTCGAAGATCGAGCTCGCCGGCGATCATGCCAACGTGACGCGCGAAGTCGACGGCGGCCTGCAGACGGTGTCGCTCAAGATGCCGGCGATCGTCACCGTCGACCTGCGCCTCAACCAGCCGCGCTATGCCTCGCTGCCCAACATCATGAAGGCCAAGAAGAAGCCGCTCGACGAGAAGTCGGCCGCCGACTTCGGTGCCGACATCACGCCGCGCCTCAAGGTGCTGAAGACCGAGGAGCCGGGTGGCCGCAAGGCAGGCATCAAGGTCAAGACCGCGGCTGAGCTCGTCGACAAGCTGCGCAACGAAGCCGGCGTGCTCTAAGCGAAGCGGAAAGGGATCAAACACATGGCAATTCTCCTCATCGCCGAACACGACAACGCTTCGCTCTCCGACCAGACCGCCAAGGCGCTGTCGGCGGCCCAGAAGATCGGTTCCGACATCGACGTGCTGGTCGCCGGCAAGGGCGCCAAGGCAGTGGCCGATGCAGCCGCCAAGCTGAAGGGCGTGCGCAAGGTTCTGCTCGCTGAAAGCGAAGAACTGGCCGAACGCCTGGCCGAACCGACGGCGGCACTCGTCGTCAGCCTCGCCGGCAACTACGACACCATCGTCGCCGCTGCCACCTCGACCGGCAAGAACGTTGCTCCGCGCGTCGCGGCCCTGCTCGACGTCGCCCAGGTCTCGGAAATCATCGAGGTCGTCGCCCCGGACACCTTCAAGCGTCCGATCTATGCCGGCAACGCCATCCAGACGGTGCAGGCACCCAGCGCCAAGAAGGTGATCACCGTGCGCACTGCCTCGTTCCAGGCAGCCCCCGAGGGCGGGTCAGCCGCCGTCGAGGCGGTTGCTGCAGCCGCAAATCCCGGCCTGTCGAGCTTCGTCGAGAACAAGCTGTCGGAGAGCGATCGTCCGGAACTGACCTCGGCCAAGATCATCATCTCAGGCGGCCGCGCCCTCGGCTCGTCGGAGAAGTTCCAGGAAGTCATCCTGCCCGTCGCCGACAAACTCGGCGCCGCCGTCGGCGCCAGCCGTGCTGCGGTCGACGCCGGCTACGCCCCCAACGACTGGCAGGTCGGCCAGACCGGCAAGGTGGTGGCACCCGACCTCTACATCGCCTGCGGCATCTCGGGTGCGATCCAGCACCTCGCCGGCATGAAGGACTCGAAGGTCATCGTCGCCATCAACAAGGACGAAGAGGCCCCGATCTTCCAGGTGGCCGACTATGGCATCGTCGGCGACCTGTTCACTGTCCTGCCCGAGCTCGAAAAGGCGCTTTGACGCCCGATCAGCTCAGGGATTAAAATGTGACGGCCGGGGTAGACGAGTGCTACCCCGGCCATTTAGTTTGCATTGCACAAAACCAAAAGAGCCTGCGACGGGATAGGTGTGATGACGGGTAAGATCGAGACGATCGGCATTGTCGGCGCTGGCCAGATGGGCGGCGGTATCGCACATGTTTCGGCACTCGCCGGCTACAGTGTGCTGCTCTACGACTTGTCGCCGGAGCGCATCGAAAAAGGCATCGCCACCATCAATGGCAATCTGGCGCGCCAGGTCGCTTCGGGCAAGCTCGAGGACCAGGCCCGCAAGGATGCGATGAACCGCATCTCGTCCGCACCCGCCATGGCCGACCTCGCCAGCGCCGATCTCGTCATCGAGGCGGCGACCGAAGACGAGACGATCAAACGCAAGATCTATGCGCAGCTGTGTCCGCAGCTGAACCCGGAGGCGATCCTCGCCACCAACACCTCGTCGATCTCGATCACGCGGCTGGCCGCCCAGACCGATCGACCGGAGCGCTTCATCGGTATCCACTTCATGAATCCGGTGCCGGTGATGAAGCTGGTCGAGCTGGTGCGCGGTATCGCCACCGAAGACAAGACTTTCGAATCCGCCAAGGCCTATGTCGCCAACCTCGACAAGACGGTGACGGTCTCGGAGGATTTCCCGGCTTTCATCGTCAACCGCATCCTTTTGCCGATGATCAACGAGGCGATCTACACGCTGTATGAAGGCGTCGGCACCGTCGAAGCCATCGACACGGCAATGAAGCTCGGCGCCAATCACCCGATGGGACCGCTGCAGCTCGCCGACTTCATCGGCCTCGACACCTGCCTGTCGATCATGCAGGTGCTCCACGACGGCTTGTCGGACTCGAAGTATCGCCCCTGCCCGCTGCTGGTGAAGTATGTCGAAGCCGGCTGGCTCGGCCGCAAGACCGGACGCGGCTTCTACGACTATCGCGGCGAGCACCCGGTCCCGACACGCTGAGCGGCGTTCCGGCTTGCTTAGCTACTCGAGTCGCCTGAAGCCCTAATTCGGCAGACCGGGATGATACCAGCTCGGCGTACGTTCCGGCGGCATCGGCGCGAGTTCGACGCGGTTACGGCCTGCACCTTTGGCTTCGTAGAGATGCAGGTCGGCGACGCGGAATAGTTCCTCGAATACCACCGGCCGGTCGAACAGCGCTCCGCCGACGCTGACCGTCAGCGTGTGGCTGTAGCCGCCGGGTCTGAAAGGCGCGTCGGCCACAGAGCGGCGGATACGCTCGGCGATGTCGGCAGCGTTGAGCGGTGATGCACCTGGCAGGAAGACGGCGAATTCCTCGCCGCCGAGGCGGCCGAGCATATCGTCTCCCCTCAGACAGGGCTGGATCGCGGCAACGATGATGCGCAGCGCCTCATCGCCCTCGGCATGACCGAAGCGGTCATTGACCGACTTGAAGTGATCGGCATCGATGACCAGAAGCGCGCCCATGGCGCGCTGGCGCCGTGCGATCTCACGGGAGAGCACGTTCTCGACACGCGTCGAGAAGGCTCCCCTGTTGAGACAGGCGGTAAGCGCATCGGTAGATGCGGCGACGACAAGCTTGTGGTTGACGACGGCGAGTTCGCGCAGCTTGAGGGTCAGGTAGAAGAACAGCGGGGCCGCCAAAAGGATCGGCACGACGGTCGCTTCAATCAGCGCAAGGTCGAGCATCTCCGGACCGGCGTGGCGGAACAGCGCAATCGTGACCACCAGCGAAGCGGCGACACAGCCAAGCGTTCCGAATACGGTCCAGCCCGCGAGTTGCAACCATGCGCTTGGCGACAGTTTCTTAAGCGATACCGGCAACCCTGCCACCTCCCTCGTCGTGTGCCGATCTTCGATCAGGCTGCATGAACAAGAGGTTAGTGCAGGTCGTCAAATTCGAACGATCCTGCTCAGGATTTGGTGTTGGACCGGCGTGCGTCCTTCGACAACTCAGGACGAGGACCGCTTGCGCTGGCCGTGCTGCCTCAAACCCTCTTCCCGTCGCTGCCGAAGAAATGCAATTTTTCGCGGCGCGCAAACATCGGCAATTGGTCACCCGCCTGCACCTCGGTGCGGCCAGCGACACGCACGACGATCTTGCCGCCGCCTGCCGCGCAATAGAGAAAACTCTCGGCACCCACCGGTTCGACGCCCTCGACCCTGGCCATCAGCCGGAGGCCGTCACTGGACGCAGCACCATCGGCGCCGACTTCGCAATCCTCGGGGCGGAAGCCGATCGTCGCGGCATTGCCCGCGACTTCCGGAAGTGTCACTGCACCTTCGAGCTGGCCGCTGCGCAGCGGCAGAAGGTTCATTGGCGGCGCGCCGATGAACGAAGCAACAAAAGTAGAAGCCGGCTTTTCGTAGATGTCGAGCGGCGCGCCGAGCTGTTCAACCAGACCGGCGTTCATCACCACCAGAACGTCTGCCAGCGTCATCGCCTCGAGCTGGTCATGGGTGACGTAGACCGAGGTCACGCCGAGCTGGCGTTGCAGGCTCTTGATCTCGACGCGCATCTGGCCGCGCAGCTTGGCGTCTAGGTTGCTGAGCGGTTCGTCGAACAGGAACACCTTCGGGTTGCGCACGATGGCGCGGCCCATGGCGACGCGCTGGCGCTGGCCGCCCGAGAGCTCACGCGGGCGACGTTCAAGCAGGTGCTCGAGTTCCAGCGTCTTGGCAGTGGTCCGCACGCGCTTGTCGACCTCGTCCTTCGGCATGCCGCGGTTGCGCAGGCCGTAGGCCATGTTGTCGTAGACCTTCATATGCGGGTAGAGCGCATAGTTCTGAAACACCATGGCGATGTCGCGCTCGGTCGGGCCGATGGCGTTGACCACCTTGCCGTCGATCGAGCAGGTGCCGGCCGAAATAGTTTCCAGCCCGGCAATCATGCGCAGCAGCGTGGACTTGCCGCAGCCCGAGGGGCCGACGAGCACGCACAAAGCCTTGTCGGGAATGGCGATGGAGACGCCCTTCACCGCTTCGACCCCGCCGGGATAAATCTTGCGTACGTCCTTGAGATCGACGGTTGCCATTATTTCTCCGTATCGACGAGGCCGCGGACGAACCAGCGTTGCATGAACACGACCACCAGGATGGGTGGGATGATGGCGAGCATGGAAGTGACCATCACCAGATGCCATTCGGTGTCGGCGTCGGCGAAGGAGATCATCTTCCTCAGCGCAATGACGATGGTGTTCATGTCGTTGCGGTTGGTGACGAGCAGCGGCCAGAGATATTGCGTCCAGCCATAGATGAACAGGATGACGAACAACGCCGCGATGTTGGTGCGCGACAAGGGCAGCAGGATGTCCTTGAAGAAGCGCCATGGCCCGGCGCCGTCGACGCGCGCCGCCTCGACCAGCTCGCCCGGAATGGTGAGGAAGAACTGGCGGAACAAAAGCGTCGCGGTGGCGGACGCGATCAGCGGCACGATCAGCCCGGTGTAGGTGTCGATCAGGCCGAGGTCGACCATCACCTTGTAGGTCGGCAGGATCCGCACCTCGACCGGCAGCATCAGGGTGATGAAGATCAGCCAGAAGAAGAACATCCGGCCGGGAAAGCGGAAGAACACGATCGCATAGGCCGACAGGATCGAGATGATGATCTTGCCGATGGCGATGCCGAAAGCGACGATGGTGGTGTTGATGAGCAGCGTCGCCACGCTGACGCCGCCGATGCGGCCAACGCCGCCGAACAGCGCCTCGGAGTAGTTTTCGAGGAAGCGGTCGCCGGGCAAAAGAGGCAGCGGCGGACGCAGGATTGTCTGCAGCGAATGCGTCGAGGCAACGAAGGTGTAGTAGATCGGGAACGCGACGATGACGATGCCGAGGATCAGGATGGCGTGCGCCATATAGACGCCAGCCATCGACTGGCCGATCATCAGCTTGTCGTGCCCGCTTGCGGGCGGAAGCGGCTTCGGCTCAGCCATAATGCACCTTCCTCTCGACATAGCGGAACTGGATGGCGGTGAGCGCGATCACGATGACCATCAGGATCACCGACTGCGCCGCCGAGTCGCCGAGGATGAGATTGACGAAGCCGTCATTGTAGACCTTGTAGACCAGGGTCTCGGTGGCCTTGCCCGGCCCACCGCCGGTCACCGCATGGATGATGCCGAAGGTGTCGAAGAAGGCGTAGACGGTGTTGACCACGAGCAGGAAGAAGGTGGTCGGCGCGAGCAGCGGGAAGACGATGGTCCAGAAACGCTTGTTCTCGCCGGCGCCGTCGATGGCCGCCGCCTCGATCAGCGTCTTGGGGATCGCCTGCAGGCCGGCGACGAAAAACAGGAAATTGTAGCTGATCTGCTTCCAGGACGCGGCAGCCACCACGAGCACCATCGCCTGCTCGCCATCGAGCAGCGGGTCCCAGTTGATGCCGAGCCAGCGCAGGCCATAGGCAAGCGAGCCGATCGAGGGGTTGAACAGGAACAGCCACAGCATGCCGGCAATGGCGGGTGCGACCGCATATGGCCAGATCATCAGCGTGCGGTAGAGCCCGCGGCTGCGCACCACCTTCTCGGCCATGACGGCGAGCAGCAGGGCGGTAGCCATGGCGACGGCGGCGACCGAGATCGAGAAGATCGCGGTCACCTGGATCGAGTTGAGATAGTTGGGGTCCGACAGGACCTTCTTGAAATTGTCAAACCAGACGAATTTCGACGACAGGCCGAACGGGTCTTCCCTCAGCATGGACTGGCGCAGCGCCTGGCTGGCCGGCCAGTAGAAGAACACCAGCGTGATCGCCAACTGCGGCGCGACCAGCAGATAGGGCAGGATCTTGTTGGGGAAGACGACGCGTGGGGACAATGAGGGCCTCTCGTTACGCGTTTGTCAGAAGCTGGATGGCATCACTGCCGGATCCTTCGGCTCAGCGTTCGCGCTGCCTGACCCTTACCCTCTCCTCGTGAAGGACGGGGAAAAGGAGGGCTTCTACGTTGCCGTATGTCCCTTCTCCCCGTCATTGCGGGGAGAAGGTGCCGGCAGGCGGATGAGGGGCAGCGCTACGATGACATTGGAGCGCGTCAGTTCCCCAGCGCTTCCTGGATCGCCTTGTTGCCGCGGGTGACGACGTTGTCGAGCGCCTGCTGGGCGGTCTGCTGGCCGGCGAGCATCTTTTCGAGCTCCTCGTTCTCGATGTCACGGACCTGCGGCAGGTTGACGAGACGGACGCCCTTCGAGTTTTCAGTCGGGGCTTTGCCCATCATCTGCTTGATCGGGATCTCGCGGGCCGGGTTCTTGTCGTAGAATCCCGACTTCTTGGTCTCCTCATAGGCAGCGAGCGTGACCGGCAGGTAGCCCGAAACCTGGTGCAGGCGGGCCTGGATCGGAGTCTGCGACAGGAAGTTGAAGAAGGTCGCAACACCTTTGTACTGCTCTTCCGGCAGGCCGGCGAAAACCCAGAGCGAAGCACCGCCCGGAATGGTGTTCTGCGGCGCACCGGCGGCGTCAGCCTCGTAGGGCAGCTGGCCGGTGCCGTAGTTCATGCCCGACTTGACGATGTCGCCGAGACCGCCAGAGGATTCGGTGAAGATGCCACACTCGCCGGCAAGGAAGATCTGCTTGGCCTCGGAAGTGCGGCCGCCATATTTGAAGGTGCCGTCCTTGGCGAGGTCGGCGAGCTCCTGGAAGTGCTTGACGAAGGCCGGCGCATTGATCTTGAGCTCGACATTGGTGCCGCCGATGCCGTTTTCATTGGTGCCGTAGGACAGGTTGTTCCAGGCGGCGAAATTCTCGGTGTGGATCCAGGTCAGCCAGGTCGAGGTGAAGCCGCAAGGGGCTGCACCGCTCGACTTGATCTTCTTGGCGGCATCCCAGACTTCGCCCCAGGTCTTGGGCGGGTTGTCGACGTCGAGGCCGGCTTTCTGGAAGATGTCCTTGTTGTAGTAGAGGATCGGCGAGGACGAATTGTAGGGGAACGACAGCATCGTGCCGTCAGGCTTGGAATAGTAGGCGACGATGCCCGGCAGGTACTGGCTCTTGTCGAAGGCCTGACCGCCCATCGACAGAATCTCGGCGACCGGCTTGATGGCGCCTTCGGCACCCATCATCGTGCCCGTGCCGGCATCGAAGACTTGCATGATCGCCGGAGGCTGCTTGGCGCGGAAGGCGGCGATGCCGGCGTTCAGCGTCTCGGGATAGGTGCCCTTGAAGACCGGAACGATCTTGTACTCGCTCTGGCTCTTGTTGAATTCTTCGGAAAGCTGGTTGACGACCTCGTTGTTCGCGCCGGTCATGGCGTGCCACCATGAAATCTCGGTGACGGCGAAGGCGGAGGTGCTGGACAACAGCGTCATGGTGGCGGCAACACCGGCCGCGAAGCCTAGGGTCTTCATGTCTCGCTCCCGTTCTGGTTGGCGAAATGTTTAGTTCCGCGAGGACCAGTATTGTCGGATTATGACAGCGCCACAACAGTTTTGTAGCGATCGTATGAAGGTCGCATTCGGCTCGCTTCGATTTCGCTTTCGCCACAACCTTATGAGAAGCTTTCGCTTTTCCAAAAAACGAAAGCAATTTGCCGAGAATTAGACCCATCTCAACTGCCAGCGCGCCGGCTAATGAAAGGCTTGAAATGGAATGAACATGCCGCGAAGCGTCCTTCGCGGAAGAAAATCGCGAAAATTCACGCTCAAATCCTGCAATCTGAAATTGCAGAGATGGACAGGCAAACGTGTGTGGACACGCCCGCCTTATTTGGCGAGTGCGGCCTCGATGAGCGTTTTCGCATCAGGGCTAGCCCATTCAGCCGGGCCGTTCATGTTGGCCAGCAGGCAGCCTTCGCCGTCGATCAGCAAGGTGACAGGCAAGCCAAGCGCCAGCCCTCGCTTCTTCAGATCGTTGAACACGGCGAGCGTGTTGTCGCGGTAATGGCCAAGCGAGGAGATGCCGATCTCTTCGAGGAACTTCTTCGGCTTGGTGTCGTCGCCGGTGTCGACATTGATCGCCACGACCTCGAACTCCTCGCCGCCCATCTCGCGCTCCAGAGCATCGAGCGCCGGCATCTCGGCGCGGCACGGCGCGCACCAGGTGGCCCAGAGATTGACCAGCAACGTGCGGCCGGCATGGTCGGCGATGGTCATCGGCTTGCCCTCGGGATCGTTGAAGGCAAGCGTCTTCAGCGACTGCGGCGGGTCGGCCGGCATCATCGCGGCGACATGGCCGACGGCGGCGGCACCCACGGCCTTGGCTCTTTCGGTCTTCGCCGCGCACAGCTTGTCGTCGGGGCTTGCAGAACCGGTGTCGGCGGCGACCGTCGGCTGCGGCGTCTTGTTGCCAGGACGGGTCGTGCTGACATATACCGCGACCGCGCCGGCGATCACGCCCGCAACGGCGGCAATCAGTATATGGCGTGGGGCTGGAAACATTTTTCTGCGGTCCGACATCTAATCAATTTTCTCCGGAGCCCGGGTATCACGATGAGCGACAAGAAGGCCAGCAACCAGATGTGGGGCGGACGTTTTGCCTCGGGCCCGGCTGCGATCATGGAAGCGATCAACGCCTCGATCGGCTTCGACAAGAAGCTGTATGCCCAGGACATCCGAGGGTCCGTCGCCCACTCCGAGATGCTGGCGGAAACGGGCATTATTTCGGCTGGCGATCAACAGAAAATCGCTCACGGCCTGAACACGATCCTGCGAGAAATCGAGGACGGCAAGTTCGCCTTCTCGACCCGGCTCGAAGACATCCACATGAATGTCGAGTCGCGCCTTGCCGAACTGATCGGCGCCTCCGCCGGACGCCTGCACACTGCACGCTCGCGCAACGACCAGGTGGCCGTCGACTTCCGGCTCTGGGTCAAGGACGAGTTCAATCGCGTCGCCGAGGCGCTGAAGGGGCTGATCGCCGCCTTCCTCGAACGCGCCGAGCAGCATGCCTCTACCGTGATGCCCGGCTTCACCCATCTTCAGACGGCGCAGCCGGTAACCTTCGGCCATCACTGCATGGCCTATGTCGAGATGTTCGCCCGTGACCTCAGCCGCGTGCGCGACGCCATCGAACGCATGAACGAGAGCCCGCTGGGTGCGGCAGCGCTTGCCGGCACCGGCTTCCCAATCGACCGCTTCAAGACGGCCAAGGCCCTCGGCTTCCGCGAACCGACGCGCAACTCGCTCGACAGCGTGTCGGACCGCGACTACGCGCTGGAGTTCCTGTCGATCGCTGCGATCTGCGCCACCCACATGTCGCGCCTCGCCGAAGAGATCGTCATCTGGTCGACGCCGCAATTCGGCTTCGTGCGCCTGTCGGATTCGTTCTCCACCGGCTCGTCGATCATGCCGCAGAAGAAGAACCCCGACGCCGCCGAGCTGGTGCGCGCCAAGACCGGCCGCGTCAACGGCCACCTGATCGGCCTCTTGACCGTCATGAAGGGCCTGCCGCTGACCTATTCCAAGGACATGCAGGAAGACAAGGAAGCGGTGTTCGACGCCGCCGAGACGCTCGACCTGATGCTGGCAGCGATGACCGGCATGGTCGGCGACATGACGATCAACGAGCAGGCGATGAAAAAGGCCGCCGGCTCGGGCTACTCGACCGCCACCGACCTAGCCGACTGGCTGGTGCGGACGCTGGGCATGCCGTTCCGCGAGGCACACCACGTCACCGGCCGTGCCGTGGCGCTGGCCGAAAGCAAGAAGGTCGGGCTCGAAAAGCTGGCACTGGAAGACCTCAAGTCGATCCATGACGGCATCACCGACGACATCTTCTCCGTGCTGTCGGTGCAGAACTCGGTGAAGAGCCGCACGTCCTTCGGTGGAACAGCACCTGCAGAGGTCAAGAAGCAGGTTCGCTATTGGAAGAAACGGCTGGCAAAAGCGTGATCTAGCCGGGGTGCAAAGCCCAAGAATCTCCGCTACAAGCAGCGGGGAAATTTTCGCGGACGGATGGAACATGACCGCTGGCAGGATTCTGGTGACGCTCGGGCTGATTGCGGCGGTTGGCATGGCTTCCGCCTGCGGCCGCAAGGGCGACCTCGACACCCCCTATGAGGCTGCCGTGCAGGCGCAGAAGGATGCCCAGAAGGCCGGCCAGCCGGCTGGCCCGGCACCGGTAAAACCGGTCGAGGACAAGCCTTTCATCCTCGACCCGCTGCTCTGAGCCGCTCTTCATTTTCGAAAGCATGCTGCCGTGAACCATTTCGACTATCGTAACGGCGTCCTCCACGCCGAAGACGTGGCGCTGACCGATATCGCCGCTGCCGTCGGCACGCCGTTCTACTGCTACTCGACCGCGACGCTGACGCGCCATTTCCAGGTCTTCTCCAAAGCCTTCGCCGATCTCGATGCGCTGGTCTGTTACGCGCTCAAGGCCAATTCGAACCAAGCGGTGCTGAAGACGCTGGCAAGGCTGGGTGCTGGCGCCGACACGGTTTCGGAAGGCGAGATGAGGCGCGCGCTCGCCGCCGGCATCCCGGCCGGGAAGATCGTGTTTTCGGGCGTCGGCAAGACGGCGCGCGAAATGGACTTCGCGCTGCAGGCCGGCATCCTGTGCTTCAACGTCGAATCCGAGCCGGAGCTTGAGCTTCTGTCGGCACGCGCTGTTGCCAACGGCAAGACCGCACCAGTGTCGCTGCGCATCAACCCCGATGTCGACGCCAAGACGCACAAGAAGATCTCGACCGGGCTTGCCGAGAACAAGTTCGGCATCCCGCGTCAGCGGGCGCGCGAAGCCTATGCCCGCGCAGCAGCCCTGCCCGGCATCAAGGTGACCGGCATCGATATGCATATCGGCAGCCAGATCACCGAGCTGCAGCCTTTCGACGACGCCTTTGCGCTGATGGCCGAGTTGGTGGAAACGCTGAAGGCGGACGGCCATGAGATCGACCATGTCGACCTCGGCGGCGGCCTGGGCATTCCCTACAAGACCGACAACAACCCGCCGCCTTTGCCCGACGCCTATGCCCAGATCGTGCACAAGCGCGTCGGCAAGCTCGGCCTCAAGGTGATGTTCGAGCCGGGCCGGCTGATCGTCGGCAATGCCGGCATCCTGGTTTCGGAAGTCATCTTCGTGAAGGAAGGCGACGCCAAGAATTTCCTCATCGTCGATGCGGCGATGAACGACCTGATCCGGCCGACGCTTTACGATGCCTATCACGACATCCGCCCGGTGGTGCAGCCGGCGGCAAACGCGCCGCGCATGACCGTCGACATCGTCGGGCCCGTCTGCGAGACCGGCGACTATCTCGGCCTCGACCGCGACCTGCCCAGGCTGAAGGCCGGCGACCTGATTGCCGTCGGCACTGCCGGCGCTTATGGCGCGGTTCAGGCAGGCACCTACAACACGCGGCTGCTGGTGCCCGAAGTTCTGGTCGACGGCGACCGTTTCCATGTCGTGCGCCAGCGCCGGACCTATGAAGAGCTGATCGGCCTCGATTCCGTGCCCGACTGGCTCGCCTGACGGCGCTCCAGATTGTCAGGGTGAGCAGGGAATTCTACGGCGTTCCTTACGCCTCCCCCGGAAGTGCTGTGCGTTGAGCTTCACGATTACGTTGGTCGCCTCGCCTTCGCCGCGATTGATGGTATTCTCCCAGAGGCAGAGTGGCTGCATCCCGCGCCGCCCAAGCGGAAGGGCCGATGACGGAACCGACACGACCAGCGCTGCATCGTAGCATTGCCGCCGGCCTGGGCAGGACGCGCCTGGCCATCGCCACGGCGATGATCGTCGAGCGCGGCTGGCCGCTGGTGTTGCCGCTGATCGTTATTGCCAGCCTGTTCATCAGTCTGTCCTGGCTTGGCCTGTTCCGGCTCCTGCCCGACTTGGCGCGACTGGGGCTGGCCGTGACCTTCGTCGCAGTCGCGTTGGCCTCGCTCTATCCGCTGCGCTTTTTCCGCCTGCCGAGCTGGGCTGAGATCGACAGCCGTCTCGAACGCGCCAACCAGCTGCTGCACACGCCGGTGCAGGTCCAGACCGACAAGCCGTCGGGCAAGCCGGACAGCTTTGCCGACACCTTGTGGCGCGAGCACCAGAAGCGCATGGCCGAACGACTTGGCACGCTGGGCGGCGACCTGCCCCGGACGCAAGTACCCGAACGCGACCCATGGGCACTTCGCGCCGCCGCTGCCCTGTTGTTCGTTTGCGCCTTCGCATTTTCGTTCGGCCCGACCGGCGGCCGGCTGGGCGACGCCTTCCGGGCGCATGCGGCGCACGACACTGTGCCGCCGCGCATCGACGCCTGGGTGACGCCGCCGACATATACCGGCAAGGCACCGATCTTCCTGACCGCCGATGCAAGCAAGGACGTTCCTGTCATCAACGTGCCCGAGGGCAGCGAACTGTCGCTACGCGTCACCGGCGGCTCGGGCGACGAAACGCTCGCCTTCACCGATGCCGCAGGCACAGTGCGCGACATCGTACCCAATGGCGTCAACACCGACGCAGCAACGCCTGTCGCGACAGGCCCGGTTGCCACGGTCAGGCAGTTTGCCGAAAAGCTCACCGCCCAGGGTAAGCTGACGCTGAAATCCGGCGACGACGAACTCGACAGCTGGGCCTTCACCGTCATTTCCGACAGCGCGCCGAAAATCAGCTTCGTCGGTGAGCCCAAACGCGCCGTCAACGGCACGCTGGAACTGACCTACAATATCGAGGACGATTATGGCGCGGCCTCGGCCAAGGCCGACTTCGCCCTTGCCGACGCGCAGCCGGTGGATGCACGCCCACTCTATGGCCCGCCCGAAATGCCGCTTTCCCTTCCCCGCCGTGGTGCCGCCAAGAAGCCGGTCAAGGCGACGCGCGACCTGACAGAGCATGTCTGGGCCGGTGCTTCGGTGAAGCTCACCTTGCATGCTAGCGACGATGCCGGCCAGGAAGCCAAGAGCGAAACCAAGACGATCATCCTGCCGGAAAAACCGTTCACCAACCCGCTCGCCCGGGCGGTAATCGAACAGCGGCGCCTGCTGGCGCTCGACGCCAACGCCAAGCGGCGCGTGCTTGATCTGATGGACGCGATCACACTGCGTCCCGAGGACACGATCGACAATCTCTCGCACTATCTGGCGCTGATGAGTGCCCGCTCGCGGCTCAAGATGGCCAGCTCTGACGACCAGCTGCGCGAGGTGGTCACCTATCTCTGGCAGGTGGCGCTCGGCATCGAGGACGGCGACCTGTCGGCGGCGGAAAAGCGCCTGCGCCAGGCCCAGCAGGCCTTGCAGGACGCGCTCGAACGCGGCGCCAGCGACGAAGAAATCGACAAGCTGATGGCCGAGCTGCGCGAGGCGATGAACGACTTCCTGCGCGAGTTCGCCGAACGCAACCAGCAGAACAAGACCGCGCAGGACCAGACGCCGGCCCAGGAATTGCGCCAGAGCGACCTGCAGCGCATGCTCGACCAGATCGAGAACCTCGCCAAGTCGGGCAACCGCGACCAGGCGCGCGAGTTGCTGTCGCAGTTGCAGGACATGATGAACAACCTGCAGGCCGGCAAACGGCAGCAGGGTCAGCAGGGCCAGCAGAATTCCGAGATGCGCCAGCAGATGGACAAGCTCGGCGAGATCATGCGGCGCCAGCAGGAGATGATGAACGAGACCTTCCGCATGGACCAGATGCAGCGCGACCAAGGCGAGCAGAGCGATCCCTTCGGCGAGAACGGCGAGCCCGGCCAGCAGCAGCAACAGGGCGAGCAAGGCCAGCAAAACAAGGGCCAGCAGGGCCGGCCGATGACGCCGCAGGAGTTTGCCGACGCGATGAAGCAGCTGCAGCAGGGCCAGGGGCAGCTGGAAAAGGATCTCGAAGCGCTGATGAAGGGGCTCGAGGGCCTCGGCATCAAGCCGGGCAAAGGCTTTGGCGACGCCGGTGAATCGATGAACCAGGCCGAGGGCTCGCTCGGCAAGGGCGAAGGCGACCGCGCCGTCGGCCACCAGGGCCGTGCGCTCGAAGCGCTGCGCCAGGGCGCCCAGGACATGATGCAGCAGATGCAGGCGATGCAGGGCGACCAGGGCGGCAGCGGCGAAGGCGGCCGCCAGCAGAATGCCGACCGCGACCCGCTCGGCCGGCCCCGCGCCACCACCGGTCCCGACTTCGGCGACTCGACCAAGGTGCCCGACGAGATCGACGTGCAGCGCGCCCGCCAGATCCTCGACGCCATCCGCAAGCGCCTGGGCAATGCGCTCAGCCCCGAACTGGAACGGAGTTATCTCGAACGCTTGCTGGAGCTGCGGTAGCCGGGAGCTCACTACGTTCGTTCCTCCTGTACCGACGCACTCCGTCCCACCCCTCTCTGTCCTGCCGGACATCTCCCCCGCAAGGGGGGAGATTAGTATCGTCACCGGCACTGCTCATCCTGTCACGAGGTAGCAACGGGCCGTGTGGCTGGTGGTTGGCGGTGGGGCTCGATGACGGCATGATCTCCCCCCTTGCAGGGGAGATGTCCGGCAGGACAGAGGGGGGTGCGAGAGGAGTGAGTTCGAAGGTGTAATGCTCAAATCGCTCACGCCTCGGCGCCGCACACCCAGCCTCAGCCCGCAACCATGCCCGCTTCTTGCGCCATCACAAGATCCGTCTGGCTGGCGCGCTGAAAAGCGGGGCGTGCTGCCAAGCGCTCGACATAGTCCAGGAACACCGGCTTTTCGGGCAGCGTCTTCAGCACACGGATGCCGAAATTGATGCCGCCGCCGATCTGGGTGTCAGCTGCGGTGAAGCTGTCGCCTGCGATGTAGGGGCGCGAGGACAACGTCCTTTCGAGATTGTCGACCATCTCGCTGAACGAACCGTAGGAATAGCCGCTGCCCATGAATTCGTGACCATGCGCCTTGGCCGCCAGCACTGGGTCGAACACCGAATCGGCATAGACGAGCCAGGTCAGGTAGGGTGCGCGCAGCTTGTCGCCGACGGCAGGCGCAAGTCCGGCCTCGGGGAAGACATCACAGAGATAGGTGCAGATTGCCGCCCGCTCGGTGACCAGGATGCCATCGTGGATGATCGCCGGTACCTTCTTGTTGGGCTGGATCGAACGATACTCTTCCGGCACCCCGCCAGGTGCGCGGATATCGACCTTCTCGATCGTATAGGGGGTGCCGAGTTCCTCAAGCAGCCAAAGCACGTTGGACGCGCGCGACCAGGGCGCGTGGTAAAAGGTGATCATCACTTCCTCCTCATTTCAGAATGCCGCCTGCATAACATTGGCCTCCTGACAGCCTTTTGTCAGGAGGTATGGCAGGATACGGCTTGTTCCCAGCGATCAGCGCCGCTGATGGAAAGCCTCGCGGATGGCGTAGGCCATGGCGTCGACGGTTTCGCTGTTGGCGCGCGGATTGCGATGCATGACGACCCTGGTCGTGTCGATTGCCCCGAAGCCTTCGGCCTCCGTCAGCTCGCGGCAATCCAGTGGAATGTTGCTGCGGGCCATCGGCGCCAGCGCCAGTCCGGCGGTGACGGCAAGGGAGAGCCCGTTGGTGGTATCGCTGGTGTAGGCGAAACGGTAATCGATGCCGCGCTGCTCGAGTGAGCGAAGCGCATACTCCCGCGACCAGCCGTGGCGGGTGTACATGGCAACCGGCAGCGGCCGCTCCAGATGCAGTTGGTGGTGAATGGAGGTCACCCAGACCGTCGGGTCATTCATCAGGACTTCGGCGCCCGATGGAAATTGCCACTCGAAGACCACGGCAAGATCAAGTTCGCCGGCCGCGAGCGAAGCCAGTTGGGAGACCGAATAGCCGAACCGCACCGTCACCTCCACCTTCGAATGGCGCTTGGCAAAGGCACCCAGGGCGCGCGACAGAACAGGCTGGCCATACTCCTCGGGGATGCCAATGCGGACCGGTCCGCCAAGCGGCGCCGCGCGCATCGACGACGCCGTTTCATCGAGCAGGGCAACGATGCGGCGGGCATTTCCGACGAGCTCGGTGCCGCGTTCGGTCAGGGCGACGCCGCGCGCGCCGCGCGTGAACAGCACCTCGCCGACGACCTCCTCGAGGCGCTTGATCTGCATGCTGACCGCGGACTGGGTGCGCCCGACGCCTTCGGCCGCGCGGGTGAAATTGCCGCTCTCGGCAACCGCGAGGAAGGTGCGCAGCAGGTCGCTGTCGAGGCGTGCGGTCATGAAAACGTTTTCAGCCATGAGAAATTCTAATGACTGCCATCATTCCAATTCGTTTGCATCGTGTCAAACGGCGGGGAATAGTCCCGCTACCCATTGGAAGGTGGTCGCAAGAGATGCGGCTGCGGACTGGTAATACCGTCCTCACTTTCACCCGCCGCAATCTTGCCGGCGGGTATTTTTTTGGGGCAGCTGTGCGCCAGTCGCTGTCGCCGCTGGCCCAACAGGAGGCGCCGACAAGCGCTCTCGTTCCGCCCGATCTCAAGGTACAAATATCGGGACGACCTCTTAGCCAGGCATTCCTGCACCATGCACAACAGAACGCTTCTCGGCATCCTCTGCCTCTGCCTGGGCGTGCTGGTGTTTTCGATCCAGGACGCCCTGATCAAGGCCGTGGCCGGCACCTATCCGGTCAGCGAAGCGCTGCTGATCCGCGCCGTGGTGGCGTTGCCGATCCTGCTCCTGCTGGTGCATCGC
Organism: Aminobacter sp. BA135; assembly: GCF_050859125.1. Taxonomy (NCBI): domain Bacteria; kingdom Pseudomonadati; phylum Pseudomonadota; class Alphaproteobacteria; order Hyphomicrobiales; family Phyllobacteriaceae; genus Aminobacter; species Aminobacter sp. BA135. The sequence goes on along the minus strand of NZ_CP139572.1, from coordinate 1,624,373 downwards.
GATGTCGGGCTTCCGGCACTCGCCTCGCCCAACTGGCGCTTTCTCGCAACGCGCTCGACGATCCTGTTCGTGTCTTACTGCGCCTACTACCTGGCGATCCCGGCGCTGCCGATCGCCGATGCGGCGGCGCTCTTCTTCCTGACGCCATTGCTGATCATGACCATGGCCGGTCCCTATCTCGGCGAACGGGTGCCGTGGCAAAGCCTTGCCGCCGGCACGGTCGGGCTGTTCGGTGTGGTCATCATGGTCAATCCCAGCGCCGGCATCTTCGAATGGGCGGCCTTGCTGTCGCTCGCCTCGGCGTTTCTCTACAGCTTCTCGCAGCTGATGGCGCGCAAGGTCGGCGTGACGGAAAGTGCCACGACAATGGCCTTCTACCAGAACGCCGCCTATCTCTTCGGCGCCGTGCTGATCACCACGATCTTCTCGGCCGCCGGCTTCCAGCAGACAGGCCATCCCAGCCTCGATTTTTTGATGCGGCCATGGATCTGGCCGAGCCTGCGCGACTTCCTGATGATGGGCGCCTGCGGCATCATTGCCGCTGTCGGCATGGTGCTGCTTGGCCAAGCCTATCGGCTGACGCCCGCCAACAAGGCGGCGACTTTCGAATACACCGGGCTGTTGTGGGCACCGCTGTGGGGCTTCCTGTTCTTCGCCGAGGTGCCCGGAACCGGCACGGTGATCGGCGCGCTGCTGATCGTCGGCGCCGGTATATTCGCGCTGAATGTCGGGACGCGGACGCCTCAGGCGGCGCCGGCGAGCGCCACTGTCGACTGAGCAGCCAGCGCCCGCGAAACGCGGTCACGAATGTCGTTGAGCGTGAACGGCTTCTGCACGACATCGATGATGATGGCGTCGAGTTCCTCTGCGCGCTCGCGCTGGTCGGCATAGCCGGTCATCAGCAGGATCGGCAGCCCGGGATAGGCGCGTGCTGCATTCTGCGCCATCTCGATGCCGTCCATCTCCGGCATGCGGATGTCGGAGACGATCAGGTCGTACCCGCCGCGCTCTGCGTGGATGCAGTCGAGCCCTTCGGCGCCATCGCAAGCGACGTCGACCTTGTGGCCGGCGCGTTCGAGCGCGCGGGCTGCGAGAGTGCGGACGGACTCATCGTCCTCAACGATCAGAAGTTTTGCCATGGCGGCGATATTTGCCGCGACTGGTTGACGATTCCTGAATGCCGCAAAATTTGTGATTAGCGGCTGATCAGTCTTCGCCCTTGACCACTCCGACGAAGGGCAGCTCGCGGAAGGCGTGCGCCACATCCATGCCATAGCCGACGACGAAATAGTCGGGGCAGTCGAAGCCGACATAATCGGCATTGAGGTCGGTCTTGCGGCGCATGCGCTTGTCGAGCAGCACGGCGATCGAGCAGCTCTTGGCGCCACGCGACATCATCAGCTCGCGGGTGAACTTCAGCGTCTTGCCCGATTCGAGAATGTCGTCGATCAGCAGGACGTCGCGGCCGGCAACCTCGTTATCGATGTCACGCAGCACGCGGACCTCGCCGCTCGTGGTGCCGGCGCCATAGCTTGAAATGAAGATGAACTCGACCTCCGGCGACAGGCCGACGTCGTGCATGGCGCGGATCAGGTCGGCGGCGAAGATGAACGAGCCCTTCAGCACCGAGATGACCAGAAGGTCAGTGTAGTCGTGCGCCGCGATATCCTTGGCGAGTTCGAGATTGCGCCGTGCGATCGCCGAGGCGGAGAACAGCACTTCGATTTCCTTGTCGCGCACAACAGGCATGACAGCATCCTATTCCGAGAAAGCGACCGTGACGGTCTTTACCCCGTTCATAGGCACGTCGAGCCGGCTCGAAAAGTCCCATCTTGCGCCGGCTGCCACCGGAACCGTGCCTGTCCCCAGCCTGTAACGCAGGACTTTGCCGTCATCGCCGGTGACGGCGATGACGATCGGCGGCAGCGGTGCCGCCCTGTTTCCGTCGTTGAAGGCGGTGCCGTCGACGAGCAGAAGCGGCTTGCGGCCGGAGCTGTCGATGCGCGAAACGACGTCGGCGAGGCGCAGCTTCGGCGCCTGCCATGACAACGGAAACGCCGCGGCATGCAGCACCTGGTGTCCGCCGGCGACCCAAAACGCCATTGCCGCCAAGGAGATACCGGAGAGCCAGAAGATCGGCCCGCCGCGCGTCGGCCGGGCGTCCAGCCGCGAATGCGCTGGCCTGAGCATCTCCATTCCGCCCCGATTGGCTGGCTGAGTGGCGAGGACAGGCTGGACGGCGGATGATTCGTTTCGGCGATCGGCGCGAGCCACGACTTCGAAATCGGCGTCGATAATGTCCAAGGCAGGCGCGCGCTGCGGTTGGGCGGATGTGTCGCGGCCGTCATCGGTCATGATTTCGCCGGAAACCGGGCGTGCTTTCCGCTGCTCAGCCATCAGACCCCTTAGACATTCTGCCGAGAGGGGGTAAACGGAAATGGTTAATGCTTCGCCACCGAGGTGCTTCGGCGCCCCATTCCGGACGGAAAATTAACCGTCTCTTAACCATGCGGACCCATGGTCGTTTCGTAGAAGCGGGCAGCCAGGGTCCCGATGAATCTCCATGGATTCGCAAGTTCCCAGGGTTTCGTAAGTTCCCAATGTTTCGCAAGTTCAAGGTCTGCAGCACGTGATCCGCTTCGAGAATGTCGGCCTCAGATACGGGATGGGACCGGAGATCCTGCGTGACATCTCCTTCCACATCCCCGAGCGCTCGTTCCAGTTCCTGAGCGGGCCGTCGGGCGCGGGCAAGACCACCCTGCTGCGGCTGCTGTTTTTGTCGCTCAAGCCGACGCGTGGCCTGATCAGCGTCTTCGGCAAGGACCGTTCGCGCATCTCGCGCACCGAGCTGCCGCTGATGCGCCGGCGTATTGGCGTGGTGTTCCAGGATTTCCGCCTGCTCGACCACATGACCACCTACGAGAATGTGGCGTTGCCGCTGCGCGTGCGCGGGCGCGAAGAGGCAAGCTACCGCACCGACGTCACCGAACTGCTCAAATGGGTCGGCCTCGGCGAGCGCATGCATGTGCTCCCGCCGGTGCTTTCGGGCGGCGAAAAGCAGCGCGCCGCGATCGCCCGCGCGCTGATCGAGCAGCCCGAGATCCTGCTGGCCGACGAGCCGACCGGCAATGTCGATCCGCCACTGGCGCGGCGCCTGCTCAGGCTGTTCATCGAGCTCAACCGGCTTGGCACCGCGGTGGTGATCGCAACCCACGATCTCGGCCTGATGGACCAGGTCGATGCTCGGCGCATGATTCTCGCCGGCGGAAGGCTCGACATCTATGACTGAGGCCCAAGCCGACAGCAGCACACACGACGAGGAATTCGAGGACGAATTCGAGGATGCGCCGCTCCAGCAGCCGGCGCCAAGGCTGCAGCGCAAGACCGCCCCCATCGTGCCGTCACAGAACATCGCCGGCCGCGCGCTGGTGCTGGTCATCGCCATCATGACCTTTTTATCGTGCCTGACGCTGGGTGCGGTCACACTGGTGCGCGACACGGCCTCGGTGTGGGAAAACCAGATCGCCCGCGAGGCGACGATCCAGATCAAGCCCGCCGAAGGGCTGGACATGGAGGCGGCACTGGAGACGGCCGCACGCATCGCCGGCGAATTCGCCGGCGTCAGCGGCACCAAGATCGTCGATCGCGCCGCTACCGCGCGGCTGCTCGAACCGTGGCTCGGCTCGGGATTGAACATCGACGAGTTGCCGGTGCCGCGGCTGGTGATCGTCACCATCGACCAGAGCAGCCCGCCCGATTTCGGCGCGATGCGCCAGGCGATCAGCCCCAAGGTGCCAACCGCCACGCTTGACGATCACCGCACCTGGGTCGACCGGCTGGTGGCGATGGCGCGCACGACGGTCACCATCGGCACCGGCGTGCTGGTGCTGATGCTGGCAGCGACTGTGCTGTCTGTGGTGTTTGCGACGCGCGGCGCCATGGCCGGCAACGGCCACATCATCGAGGTGCTGCATTTCGTCGGCGCCGAGGCCAATTTCATCGCCAGCGAGTTCCGCCGTCACTTCCTGCTCACCGGCATGAAGGGTGCGGCCGCCGGTGGCGTTGCCGCTGTGGTGGTCTTCATCATCTTTTCGTGGTGGTCGTCGCTCAATCTCGCGACGCCGGAAGCCGACCAGGCAACCGCCCTGTTCGGCAACTTCGCCATCGGCCTGAACGGTTATCTCGGCGTTGCCGTGATCGTTACTGTCATTGGAGCATTGACTGCCGCGACATCACATTTCACCGTCGTCAGCTATCTCGGCGACATCGACGTGCAGCATCCGGAAAGGATGTGATCACCGATGATGTCACTTTGTTGCAGAATGTGCTTAGATAGGCGCTGCAAAAGCCGCAATCCCTGCTTAACCATGGCTTCGTGATGGGTCAGAACGCGCTCGCCGCATCGGGGACGGTTTCCGGATCGAAAATCTACCCGGCCGGGCTCAAGCCGCGCCGGAGAAGTATTTTTTTGCGCCGCATTTTGTTCATCCTCGTCGCAGCAGCCTTCATCTTCACCGGTGGCTTCGCGCTGTTCGCAACCCATGTCAGTCGACTGACCACGCCGGCCAACCCTGCCAAGGCCGACGCCATCATCGTTTTGACCGGCGGCCAGTCGCGGCTGGATGCGGCACTTGACCTGCTCAAGGCCGGCAAAGGCGAACGCCTGCTGATCAGCGGCGTCCATCCCTCGGCAACGCGCCGGCAACTGCAGCTGGCGACGCGCAGCGACAAGTCGCTGTTCAACCGTGTCGACATCGACCGCGCCGCGCTCGACACCATCGGTAATGCCGAGGAAAGCGCCAAATGGGTCGAAAGCCACGACTATGCCCGTGTCATCCTCGTCACCAACAACTACCACATGCCGCGCAGCATGCTGGAAATGGGCCGGCTTTTGCGCAAGGCCAGCCTGGAGCCCTACCCGGTCGTCAACTCCAAGCTTGGCGAAGGCCGCTGGCTGACCAAGCCCGAAGCGTTCCGCGTGCTGTTCACCGAATACAACAAGTACCTGCTGGCGCTCGCGCGCGGCATCGTGCCGGTCAAGCCGACCTCGGACGGCATGGTCGTGGTGCAGGCCGCCGCCGAATAGGCACTCTGCCACGCAAAAGCTCATTCCAAAGCAAGCGGCGTTTTCCTTTTTGGACGGCTTGGTGTAACCAACGGCGAAATCCCGTCCTCAGGCGCCCCTCACCAATGCTCCATATCCGCTCGCTGGCATTCAACTTCGTCTTCTATGTCAGCCTGATCGCCCAGATGATCTTCTGGACGCCCTACTATTTCCTGTCGCCACGCCACCGCGCCTGGCTGGTGCCCAAATTCTGGGCGCGTTCGAGCCTGTGGCTGCAGGAAAAGATCGCTGGCACGAAGAGCGAGGTCATGGGGCTCGAGAACCTGCCTGCGGGTTCGTTCATCCTGGCGCCCAAGCACCAGTCGTTCTGGGACGCCATCGCCTTTTTCCCCTACCTGCGCGACCCGCTCTACATCCTCAAGCGCGAGCTGATGTGGATCCCGTTCTTCGGCTGGTACATCGCCAAGATGAAGATGATCCCGGTCAACCGTGGCAAGCGCTCGGCAGCCCTGAAGGCCGTTGTCGTGGCAACCCGCCGGGAAATGCAGAACGACCGCCAACTGATCATCTATCCCGAGGGCACCCGCCGCGCGCCCGGCGACGAGCCGGCCTACAAGTGGGGCATCGCCGAGCTTTACGCGGCGCTCAACATGCCCGTGGTGCCGGTCGCCCATGTCGCGGGCCTGTATTGGCCGCGGCGCAAGTTCCTGCGTTACCCCGGCACCATCAAGGCGCGTTTCCTGAAGCCGATACCGGCGGGCCTGTCGCGCGAGGAATTCATGCAGCGCCTGATCTCGGAAACCGAGGCCGCCTGCGACGAATTCCTGATCGAAGCCGCAACCTCGAAAAACCCGCCGCCGATGCCGCCGACGGCGGTGAAGCGGCTCAGGGAATTGGGCGTCGAGGTCGGCTAGCTACCGGCCGCCAGCTCGCGCTTCATCCAGCTCGTATCGCCCCAGGTCGACAGCCAGATCATCATGGCTGTCGCCGCCGAGATCGCCCCATAGGCCAGCCTGTAAGGCACGCCCTTGGCGGACCTGCGCTGGCGCGCGACCTCAAGATGCTCGAGTTCCTCCTGCTGGATGTCGAGGATGGCGGCATGCAGGCGCTCGTCCCGACGCTCCAGGAAACGAAGCTGTTCTTCGAGATGGCGATGCACGGTGGCCTCCACCGCTTCCGTGCAGAGCCAGACCATCTGCGGTCCAAGCACCGATGTAACCAACCCCAGCACATAGCCGCCAAGCGACCAGAACTTCATGACACGGCACGGCCGCGTGTCGCGTGTCGGCATGGCGTCGCGAAAGATCCTGGCGTGAAGGATCTCGTCGGCGCGCATTTTCTCCAGCTCCGGCTGGATCACCGGGAAGAACCGCCGGGCAACAGCGATTTGCGCGCCATAAATGTTGATCGCGGCGCGTTCGCCAGCGTGATTGACCTTGAGGATACGCTGGATCGTGATCTTGTCCGCGCTTGCAGGCAGCAGCATCGATGTCCCCCGACTACGATGCTCCCTTGATATCACTGATCCTTGATATGTGACACGAGGCTAGCCAGCGGCCATCCGTCGCTCGTGTTCGAGCAGCCAGCGCTTGCGCCAGAGGCCACCGCCATAGCCCGTCAGGTCGCCGCTGGCGCCGACCACCCTGTGGCACGGGATGACGATGGCGATCGGGTTGGCGCCGTTGGCGCGGCCGACCGCACGTATGGCTGCGGGGTTGCCGATCTCGCCGGCGAGGCCGGAATAAGTCACCGAGACGCCCGCAGCAATGCGGCGCAAGCCGTCCCACACCTGACGTTCAAAGGACGTGCCTTGCGGTGCCAGCCGAGTTGCGAACTCTGCAGACGTGCCAGCGAAATAGGCGGAGAGTTCCGCCTCGATCTGATCGATCGGTGCGGCCCTGCCGAAGGCAATGGCCGAGCCGGTGACCGCCTGCAGCTTGCGCACCTCTGTCGCCAGCGCCTTTCGCTCGAGGAATTCGAGGATGTGCAGGGCATGCTGGTCCGCAATCGCGATCATCGGGCCGATGGGCGTCTCGATCCAGTCGGCCTTGAGCATGGTCTTGCCGCGCAGCTTGGCCGGCGCCTCGCCGAGCAGCCGGGTGACAGCCGCGCGAAAGCCGCTGCCGGAATCGAACCCCGCTTCGACCTGAGTATCGAGCACGCTGTCGCCCGAGCTCAGCCGCTCCGCCGCCTGCCCGAGCCGGCGCAGCCGCGCCATTTCGAGGAAGCTCATGCCGAAACGACGCTTGAAGGCGCGGCGCACGGTCGAGGCATCGAGGCCCATGGCAACGATGTCGGCCTCCAGCCAACGTCGCTCCGGCTCGCGTTCGAGCGCCTCGACCAGCGTTGCGACCAATGGCTCCGCTTCGCCCGAGCCCATCATCGGCCGGCAGCGCAAGCAGGGCCTGAAGCCGGCATGCAGGCATTCGGCGGTGGTGTCGAAGAACTGCACGTTCTCGCGCTTGGGCTTGCGCGCGGAGCAGGTCAGCCGACAGAAGATGCCGGTCGTCCTGACCCCGACATAGGCAAAACCGTCATAGCCTGCGTCGCGGGCGATCAGGGCATCGTAGAGCGTATCGTCGTCGGGGCGTTGGAACAGCATGGTTGATCTTTAGCGCGATTGCGCGCGACGCGCCGCCGAAAATCGGGCGTTGATTTTACCTCCTGACACCAGGTCTATTCGCCGACGAGCCGCGCCACTTCTTCGAGCCAGTGGTCACGAATGCCGAGTGCCTTGAGATGCTCGACGGTGCTGAACACATACTCCTCGTTGCGGCCCGATTGGCCGACGGCCCCGGTGACGATGCCGGCCGCATGCGCCGCGTCGAGATTGCCGGCGTACTGGTGATGCTTGCGGTCGGCGATGTAGCAGACCGCAGCCACCTTTTCGCTCCCGTCGAGCTGGATCGTCAGCTGGCGTTCGAGATAAACGCTGGTGACGAGCTCGCGGTTCCTGAGATAGGCCAGCACCTCGTCGCGCAGGTCGCCGGGCACGCGGAAGGCGAGGCCGACACAGGAGCCGCCACGGTCGAGGCCGAGCACCAGGCCCGGCCGCTGCTCGGTGCCACGATGGACCCAGGAGCGGATGCAGAGCGAACGACGAAACCCCATCAACCGGGCACGGCGCGTCTCGACATGCGCGAAACCTGGCCGCCACATCAGCGAACCGTAGCCAAAAACCCAAAAATCGCCCATATCGCCAGCCTGTTGGTGATCGCGGTGAACAGAACCGCGTTAGCGAGAGCCCAAGCATGCCGTCAAGTCAGGAACCAAGAGCAAACTACAGCCGCCGCTTCATGTGGCTCGGGCTTTTCATCGTGCTGCTGTTCGGCGGCTACAGCGCCGGATGGTTCTGGTTCGCCGGCAAGGCCGAAAGCGAGGTGCGCAAGGCGATCGCCGGCGTCAACCGCGATGGTGTGTCGCTCGAATGCGCCAACCCCGCGATCAAGGGCTTCCCGTTCCGCATCGGCCTGTTCTGCGACCGGCTGGACTACGAGGATGCGGGGCGCAGGATTTCGGCCAGCGCCGGCAGTTTCCGCACCGCCGCCCAGGTCTATCAGCCGATGCACTCGGTGCTGGAGATCGACGGCCCGCTCAGGATCACCGCGCCCGACCTGCCTCAGTTGCAATTCAACTGGGATTTGCTGCATGCCAGCGCACGTATCGCCAAGCCGTTGCCCGAACGTATCTCGGTCGAAACGCTCAAGCTTTCTGGCCAGGCGGCGTTCATCGACGGGGTCGCCAAGCCGCTGTTCACCGCCGAGCAGACGCAGACGCATCTGCGCCCGAACGGCGCCAACATCGATCTTGCCGGCACCTTCACCGGTCTGCAGATCGATCCGCAGGCGATCGGCGGCCGCACGCTGCCCAAGCTCGACGGCAGCGCCGACACCTCGCTCAACAATGGCGTTGCCCTTGTGGAAAGCAGGCAGCCGGCGCTGCGCGGCCAGTCGGGCAGCATTCGCTCGCTGACGCTGACGTCGGGCGGTACGACCGGCGTCGCACTCAGTGGCCCATGGTCGGTCGGCGACGATGGGCTGATCGATGCAGATCTCAAGGTGACGATCCAGAACCCGCGCGAGCTGTCGCGCATCCTGTCTCAGGTCATTCCGGAGCAGGCCAAGCAGTTCGAGACCGCCTTCACCGGCCTCGCTTTGCTCGGCGACGCGCCGACCCTGCCGCTCAAGATCGTCAAGGGCAAGGCGACTTTGGGGTTCATTCCGCTGGGGATGGTGCCGGCGGTCGATTAGGGGAGTAAGGCAGTAGGGGAGTAGGGGGACGATCCCCTATTCCCCTATTCCCCTAACCCTTCGCCGGATGTTCGATGGCCTCGCGGCCGAAGTTCGGCACGTCGACTTCCTGGCCGGCATCGATGATCGAGCGGCGGATGGCGCGGGTGCGGGTGAACATCTCGAACAGCTTGTCGCCGTCGCCCCAGCGGATAGCCCGCTGCAACGACGCCAGGTCTTCCGAGAAGCGCGCCAGCATTTCCAGGATCGCGTCCTTGTTGTGCAGGCAGACGTCGCGCCACATCGTCGGGTCGGAAGCCGCCAGACGGGTGAAGTCGCGGAAACCGGAAGCCGAATATTTGATCACTTCCGACTTGGTCACCGACTCCAGGTCGTCGGCTGTGCCGACGATGTTGTAGGCGATGATGTGCGGCAGGTGCGAGACGATGGCGAGCGTCATGTCGTGATGTTCGGGATCCATCGTATCGATGTTGGAGCCGCAGCGGCGCCAGAACTCCGACAGCTTCTCCAGCGCCACCGGATCGGTATCAGGCAGCGGCGTGAAGATACACCAGCGGTTCTCGAACAGCTCGGCGAAACCGGCATCGGGGCCCGACTTCTCGGTACCGGCCAAGGGGTGGCCAGGGATGAAGTGCACGCCCGCTGGCACATGCGGGGCCATCTGCGCGATGACGGAGGCCTTGGTGGAGCCGACATCGGTGAGGATGGCGCCCGGCTTCAGCGCTGAAGCGATGTCGACAGCCACCGCTTCCGAAGAGCCGACCGGCACCGAGGCGATGACGAGGTCGGCATCCTTGACGGCTGCCTTGGCGTCGGTCGAGTAGCTGTCGCCGAGGCCGAGCTCCTCGGCGCGGGCGAGCGTGGGTGCACTGCGGGTGGTGATCGCAATGTGACGGGCGAGCCCTTCACGGCGGATGACGCGTGCCAGCGACGAGCCGATCAGGCCGATGCCGACGAGGGCGATCTTTTCAAAGAGAGGATCTGACATGGTTTAACTTTTCAGGAATTCGGTGAGTGCGGCGACGACGCCGCGATTGGCTTCTTCTGTGCCGATGGTCATGCGCAGCGCGTTGGGGAAACCGTAGCCGGTGACCCTGCGCAGGATATAGCCGCGCGCCGTAAGATAATCGTCGGCGGCTGCGGCCGAGTGCTTGCCGTCATCGGGGAAGTGCACCAGCAGAAAGTTGCCGACAGAAGGCGTGACGCGCAGGCCAAGCTTTTCGAACTCGGCGACCAGCCATTCCGCCCATTTGGCATTGTGGGCAATGGTGCGCTCGACATGGCCACGGTCTTCCATCGCCGCCACGCCGGCTTCGATCGCCGCCGCATTGACGTTGAAGGGACCGCGCATGCGCTCGAGCACGTCGATGACGTGCGCCGGCGCATAGATCCACCCGATGCGCATGCCGCCGAGGCCGTGGATCTTGGAGAAGGTGCGCGTCATCACGACGTTCTCGTTGGCCGCGACCAGTTCGACACCCGACTCATAGTCGTTGCGGCGGACATATTCGGCATAGGCAGCGTCGAGGACGAGCAGCACGTTCCTGGGCAGTGCCGCGTGCAGGCGGCGCACCTCCTCGAACGGCAGGTAGGTGCCGGTCGGGTTGTTGGGGTTGGCGAGGAAAACGATCCTGGTCTTCGGCGTCAGCGCGGCGATGATGTTGTCAACGCTGGCCTTCTCGGCATCCTCCTTGGCAACGACCGGCGTGGCACCGGCTGCCTGGGTGTAGATCTTGTAAACCATGAAGCCGTGCTCGGTGTAGATGGCCTCGTCGCCCGGCGAGAGATAGCTCTGGGACAACAGGCCCAGCACTTCGTCGGAGCCATTGGTGCACAGGATGTTGGCAGGGTTCAGCCCATGGGTCGTAGCGATCGCCTGCCTCAGGCGTGACGCCGACCCGTCGGGATAATACTCCATCTTATGCGATAGCCTTTGGACGGCCTCGATCGCATGGGGCGAGGCGCCGAGCGGATTTTCGTTCGACGACAGCTTATGGAGCTTGGCGACGCCTGCCGGAGCGGAGCTCTTGCCGGGGACATAGGCTGCGATGTCCATGATGCCGGCGCGGGGTTCGGGGCGAATCTGCTCGGGTGCCTTGGTCATTTCGAAATATCCTGGATTGGCGCCTCCGGCCGGAGGCCGCAGCGGAAATACCGCCCGGTGCACGCAATGTCGAGGAAAACCGGCGGAACCAGGCGGTCTGGCCGGACGAATGGGTCGCGGTTGACGCAATCCCCGCCCGGGCGTAATAGCAGGGCATAGACCCGTGGTGATTTGGCCGGTCGGCTTGCAGCCACGTTAAACAAGTCGCTAAAGGGCCGTTTGCGATCCGTAAACCGGCTTTGCGACAGCAATGCCGGTTTTGTTTTTTGGAGTTCGCACAGTGCCGATCAAGATCCCGGATCAACTCCCCGCCCGCCAAGTGCTGGAAAAAGAGGGCGTGTCCATCATGGATGAGCAGACAGCTCTCCGCCAGGACATCCGTCCGCTGCAGATCGGCCTGCTCAACCTGATGCCCAACAAGGTCAGGACCGAAACGCAGATCGCGCGCCTGATCGGCGCCAGCCCGCTGCAGGTCGAACTGACGCTGGTGCGCATCGGCACCCACAAGGCCAAGAACACCTCAGAAGATCACCTCATCGCCTTCTATCAGACCTGGGAAGAGGTCAAGGATCGCAAGTTCGACGGCTTCATCATCACCGGTGCGCCGGTGGAACTGCTGCCTTTCGAGGACGTGACCTACTGGGACGAACTCAAGCAGATCATGGACTGGACGACGACCAACGTGCACTCGCCGTTCTTCATCTGCTGGGGCGCGATGGCGGCCGCCTGGCATTTTCACCGCGTTCCCAAGCACACGCTGGAGCACAAGGCGTTCGGCGTCTACCGCCACAACAACAACGCGCCTGCCTCGCCCTATCTCGCCGGCTTCTCCGACGATTTCGCCATACCGGTGTCGCGCTGGACCGAGGTCCGTGCCTCGGACATCCCCGAAGGCTCCGGCCTGGAGCTTTTGATGGAATCGGAAGAGACCGGCCCCAGCCTGCTGGCCGAAGAAGCCGGCAACCGGCTCTACATGTTCAACCACATCGAATACGACTCGACCTCGCTCAAGGAAGAGTATGACCGCGACGTCACGGCCGGCGTGACCATCGCCGTGCCGCACGAATACTATCCCGACGACGACCCGCAGCGCCGGCCGCTGAACCGCTGGCGCTCGCACGCCCATCTTTTGTTCGGCAACTGGATCAACCGCGTCTACCAGACCACCGAGTACGATCTGGAAAACATCGGCAAGGGTCGCTAGCACCACAAGACCGCGTCCGGAACCAGGGCGCGGTCCTTTGCCCTACCCCGCCTTTGCCCGGTGCTCGTGGAAGGCGCAGGCGAGGATACGCAGGGCTTCGCGCGAGCGGCGGTCGGTGAGCGACGAGTGCAGCACGATCTCGCTTGCGGGCACATCAGGCAGACCGAACTTGCGGCTGACTTCGACGGTTCCGGGCGGCGCGAGACGGCTGGGAAAGACCGCCGTCGCCAGCCCGGCCGACACTGCCGCCGTCACCAACGACGAGCCGCCGCCGACGAACACCTCGACCCAGGGAATGCCGGCATCGTCGAGCGTGCGTATCGCCAGATCGCGCACGCCGCACAGCCGCGACAGCGTCGCCAGCCGGATCGGCTCGCCAAGACGATGATCGAACTCAGGCGTCGCATACCAGCCGAAATGCTCCGGTCCCAGCACCTCGCCGTCGCGGCGGTCGTCCTCGCGCCGAACGATCGCGGCATCGAGCTCGCCACGGTCGAAGGCATCGAGCAACAGCGTCGAATTGTCGACCTGCACCTCGATGGTCAGCGCCGGATCGTGCTGGCTGAGGCGGGCGAGCAGCGTCGTCACCTCCGGCCCGGCGACGTGGCCGGCGATACCCAGCGTGAAGCGCCGGGCAGAACACGTCAGGCCGGCAACCGCATTGTCATGCGCAGCGAGGAAGGTTCGTGCCGATTCGATGAACAGCGCACCGTCGGCCGACAGCCTGACGCGGCGCGGAGTACGTTCGATCAGCTTGCGGCCGACACGCTCCTCCAGCCGCTTGAGCTTGACGCTGACCGCCGCCTGGGTCGAGCCCATGGCGTCGGCTGCACGGGTGAAACTCTGCAGGTCCGCCACCATGACGAAGTTGCGCACGGCCTCGGCGTCGAGCCACAGCATCTCATCTATCCAAATTTGTTATCACTGATATAGGATTGCATAGCATTTATGCATGCTCAAGCTTGGCATATCTCGGATGTTTCCAGATAACCAGCGGCGACCGGACTTCCTCCCCCGACGCCGCCAGCCGGAGACATGGGATGAAGCTTACGATGAGAGACAGTCTGGCGCTGGGGGCGATCTGCCTGTCGGCGCTGATGTTTGGTCTTGAGATATCGAGCGTGCCGGTGATCCTGCCGACGCTCGAACATGTGCTGCATGCCGACTTCAAGGACATGCAGTGGATCATGAACGCCTACACCATCGCCTGTACGACGGTACTGATGGCAACAGGAACGCTGGCCGACCGCTACGGCCGCCGGCTCGTTTTTGCGATTACGGTTGCCGCTTTCGGCGTGACCTCCTTGATGTGCGGCCTCGCCCCCACCACCACAGTGCTGATCGCCAGCCGCTTCCTGCAGGGCATGGCCGGCGGCGCCATGTTCATCTGCTCGATCGCCATCCTCTCGCACCAGTTCCAGGACGCCAAGGCACGCGGCAACGCCTTTGCCGTCTGGGGCGTCATATCAGGCATCGGCCTTGGCTTCGGCCCCATCATCGGCGGCGTGATCGTCGCCCTGTCGACCTGGCAGTGGGTCTTCCTCGTGCACGCTCCACTGGCATTGCTGTGCCTGGTGCTGACCTTCGGCAGCGTCAAGGAATCGCGTGACCCGCAGGCGACGAGGCTGGACCTTCCCGGCATCGTCATCCTGAGCGCTGCTGTCTTCGGCCTGACCTACTACATCACCCAAGGCGCTGATCTCGGCTTCCTCAGCCCGACGGCTCTGGCTATCGCCGCGGCGACGCTGATCGGCCTGATCGCCTTCGTTGCGGTCGAGCGGAGGCATTCGCACCCGATGTTCGACTTCTCGGTGTTCCGGATCCGCGACTTCTCCGGCGCCATCGTCGGCTGCGTCGGCATGAACTTCAGCTATTGGCCGTTCATGGTCTACCTGCCGATCTATTTCACCGCAGGCCTCGGCTATGACAGCACCGAAACGGGGCTCGCCGCGCTCGCCTATACGGTGCCGTTCTTGGTGATGTCGCCGGTGGCGCAGTATCTGCTCTTGCGCACCAGCCCACGCACCGTCATTCCGCTCGGCCTGTTCACCATCGGCCTCGGCTTCATCGCCATGTGGCTGGGCAGCCCTGTCGAAGGGGCGAGCGGCCTGACGGTGCTGCCCGGGGCGCTGATTGCCGGCATCGGCCTCGGTCTGACGACGACGCCGGCCACCAACATGACCACGGGTTCGGTGCCGGCCAGCCGCGCCGGCATGGCCTCGGGCATCGATGCCAGCGCCAGGCTGATCGCTCTTGCCGTCAACATCGCGGTCATGGGCTTCGTTCTCGTCGAGGGCATCCTTGCAGGACTTAGGGGGGCGCTGCCCGAGGGCGCCGATGCCGGCCAGCTCCGCTCGCTGGCGGAGCGCATCGCCGCCGGTGGCGCAACCGACGGCGCGCAAGGCGCCCTCGACGTGCCGGCCGACGCGGTCCATGCCGCACTGGTCAACGGATTCCACTGGGTGATGCTCTATGGCGGCCTCGGCGTATGGGTGCTGGCGGCGCTCAGCTTCGTGCTGTTCGGTGCCGGCAAGTCGTCGGCCGAGCCTTGCCCGCAAACGCGCGCGATCTGAGCGCACCGCTGCAGGCCTGCACCGGCGGGCCTGCAGCCCGGCCGATCAAGCCGGAGCCTTGGCCTTTGCCACATCCTTGATGCGGATCGGCTTGAGCACCGGCCCACGCTTGTCCTTGGCAAGGTGGACTGTCCGGTCGAACAGGCCGCCATTGTGTCGTTGCGGGCCAAAATAGACGACGCCGGTGCCGGCGAGCTCGCCCTCGAACATGTCTTTGACCCGGCGATGCGCTGCTGCGTCGAGCGTCTCGAAGGCCTCGTCGACAATCACCCAGTCGGGTTTGTGCAAACGCAGTCGCGCGAAGGCGACGAGCCGCAATTCGTCGCTGGTGAGTTCGTCGTTCCATGGCGCGACACGGTCGAGCGAGGTTGCCAGCCGCTCCAGCCCGACGGCGGCAAGCGCTTCGGCAAAATCCTTGTCGTCGAGGACTGTGCCGCTGGACGGATAGGCAAGCACCTCGCGCAGCGTGCCCGGCGGCAGGTAGGAAGCGCGCGGCAGGAAGGCGACCTGCTTGTCCTTGGGCAGTTCGATGCGGCCCTTGCCCCATGGCCACAGCCCGGCGAGCGCGCGGAACAGCAGCGTCTTGCCGGCACCTGCCTCGCCCGTGACCTGCAGGCGCTCGCCCGGCCTGACCCGGAGATGCGGCTCCGAAAGCCGGATGCAGCCGCTCGGCGAGACCAGTTGGAGATCGTCGAACGCCAGGCTGCCGTCGTGGCTTTCGGCGACGTCGATGCGCTCCTCCTTGTCGTGCAGCCCGTCGGCTGAGACCAGCACGCGGCGGATCACGCCGACGCGCATCAGCGTGGCGCGCCAGTCGGCGATGGCGCCGACATTGTTGATGAACCAGCGCAGCGAGGCGTGGACCTGGTTGAAGGCGCTGACAGCCATCATCAGCCCGCCGAAGCTGATGTCGCCAGCGAAATAGACCGGTGCAGCGACCAGGATCGGCGCGACCACGGTAAACCAGCCATAACCGTCGGTGACCCAGCCGAGATTGATCTGGGTGGCGAAGATGCGGCGCAGCGAATTGAGCACGCCGGCAAGATCGAGCTCCAGCCGGCGCTTTTCGTCGGCCTCGCCGCGCGCCAGCGAGATGGCGTCGATGTTCTGGTTGATGCGGACCATCGAGAAACGAAGCTCGGCTTCGCGCGAATAGCGATCGGCGTTCTGGGCAATCAGCCGCCGGCCGACCAGCCAGCTCAGCAGCGATGCGGAGCCGGCATAGACGATCGCCGCCCAGACCATGTAGCCCGGGATGCTGAACGAGCGCTCGCCAACGTGGAAGACGAAGCCGGATGACAGGCTCCACAACACTCCGACGAAGGACACCAGCAGGATCGAGGCCTGCAGCAGGCCGATGGCGAGGTCTGTTGTAAGGTCGGCAAGGTGCCCGGCATCTTGCTGCATGCGCTGGTCGGGATTGACACCGACGGCACCCGCATTGGCGAGGCGGAAGGCGCGGCCCGGCCGCAGCCATTCGGTGATGAGGTCGAGCGTCAGTCCCTCGCGCAGCTTGAGCCGGATCATCTGGTTCAGCCATTGCTGGCCGACATTCAGCACCAGGAGGCAGCCGGCGATCGCCGCAAAGATCGTCAACTGGTGCAGGAAGGCGTCGAGGTCGCGGTTCTCCAGCGCGTCGTAGAACGGCTTGTTCCAGCGGTTGAGCACGATCTGCCCGGCCGACGTGGCGAGGATGACGGTCAGGATCGACAGGCCGAGCCAGACGAGCGTCCGGCGCACCGCTGAACCGGCAAGCGCTTGCCGCGCCATCTTCAGATGATCGAAGAACCCGGCGTCGACATCCTCAGCCAGAGGCTCACGATTGGTCTGGGTGAACGATTGGCCTGACATGCACATCCTCCGGCTGGCCGCTTCGTGCGAATCGGCGCGGGCAGAGTGTGCCATTCAACTGCGACGGCGTATCAGCGAGTCGGCTGAACAGACCGTGATTGAAAACGCAGTCTTTGGCCGGGGCTCAGCCCTTCGGCACGAACACGTTGACCGATTTGGGCCGGATGCGGAAATGCGCCGGCGTCCAGGTGACCAGCTCGCCGTCGGTGTTGACCGGTCGCGGCTGCTTGGTGCGGATCGTCACCTCCGTGGTCTTGAAGGCGCGGACGTCGTCCCACTGGCCTTGCGTGCCCTTGCGCAGGCTGGGCAACAGCCTGAGCAGCCGCCACCAATGGTCGACCTCGAGACTGTAGAGATCGAGCCAGCCGTCGTCGGCGGTCGCGGTCTCCTCAACGGTCATGCCGCCGCCATAATGGCGACCGTTGCCGACCGAGACCTGCATGGTGCGGATCTTTTCGGTGGTGCCGTCATGGTCGACATAACAGGTGAACAGCCGCGAGCGCATCAGGATGCGGGCGGCGACGATGCCGTAGCCCAGCGTGCCCCAGCGCTTCTTGGCGTGCTCGGTGAGCTCGCCCGCCAGTTCGGCGCTGAAACCGATGCTGGCGACGTTGAAGAACAGATGGCCGTTGACCTCGCCGAGATCGACGGTTGCCTGGTGGCCGGCGGCGATGATTTCCGCCGCCTTCACCGGGTCGGCGGGAATGCCCATCGTGCGGGCAAAGTCATTGGCCGTGCCGAGCGGCAACACACCGAGCGTCAGGCCGGAATAGGACAGACCGGCGGCCGCGTTGTTGAGCGTGCCGTCGCCGCCTCCAACGATTGCCATGTCGAAATGATCGGCATTGCGCGAGATCAGCTCGGAGGCGTTCTCGTCCTTGCTTGTTGCCATCTCCTCGATCTGGAGACCGGCATCGACGAGCACCTGACGGACGGCATCGATCGGGCCGCCACCACGGCGTGCGCGCGGATTGACGATCAGCATCGCGCGCTTGCCCCTGGAATGCTGCACGGCGCGCTTTTGGTTGATGACGTCGGTCAGGAGGAAACCCCTATTGTTCACGGTGGGCCAAGCCCGCTGTCATCTAGGGATCGATCTGGCAAATTTGAAGGCAGGCGGGTGAATATGCCGGCGGCGAAGCCAAGTAACCGGCAATATTCGCGTCAGTCCTGGGTCGTTTCACGCACGCCGCGCCAGGCTGAGATGATGGCTGCGGCGGTGGCCTTGCCGGCCGCGTCGTCGATGAGCCAGGAAATCACCGAAATGCGCATCACCTCGCGTCCGCGCCATTTGGCGCCGCCGGCGAAGGCAACGCCGTCCCGCTGGAGCCGGATGATCGTTGCCCGGGTCAGTTCATCGCCGCGCTCGGCAGGCTCGTCGGCGCCGAAACGCACCAGCACCTGGTTGAGCACGACATCGTTGAGCACTGCGATGGCGTTTTCACCACGCAGCTCATCGGCGATCAGCCGGGCAACACGACAGTGCCGCTCGACCATGGTGGCAATGCCCTCGCGGCCGAGATGGCGGATGATCGCCCAGGTGGCGAAACCACGCGCCCGCCGCGACAGTTCGGGAACGAAATGGCTGGGGTCGCGCTCGCCCTCCATAGCCGTCGGCAGATAGCTCGCCGCAATCGTCATGGCGCGGCGATGCGCCTCGCTGTCGCGGACGATGGCATAGCCGCAGTCATAAGGCGTCTGCAGCCATTTGTGACCATCGGTTGCCCAGGAATCACAAGCGTCGAGCCCCTCGGTGAAATGCCTGAAAGCAGGGCAGGCACGCGCCCAGGCCCCGAATGCGCTGTCGACATGGATCCAGGCACCGACCCCGCGGGCGATCGGCACCAGTTCGGTGAACCTGTCGAAGCCGCCTGTGTTGATCTGGCCGGCCTGCAGGATGACGATTGCCGGCCCACGCACGTCAGCCGCACGGTGAGCGAAATCGTCCGGCACCATCTGGCCCTGGCTGTCGGTGGCGACCCGGATCAGCCGATCGTGGCCAAGGCCGAGGAATTGCAGCGCCGAAAACACCGTGGTGTGGGCGTCGTCTCCAATCAGCACGGAAATCGACGGCGCGCCGAACAGGCCGTTGGCTTCGACATCCCAGCCGATACGACGCAGCACCTCGCCGCGCGCCGCGGCCAGGCAAACGAAATTTGCCACCGTAGCACCTGTGACGAAGCCGACCGAGCTTTCGCGTGGCAGATCGAGCAGGTCGAGCAGCCAGCGCGCGGCAACCGTCTCGGCCGCGGCGGCCGACGGCATGGCGTGGTGGTTGCCGGCGTTCTGGCCCCATGCGCTGGTCATCCAGTCCGCAGCGACGCCAACCGGATGCGAACCACCAATGACCCAGCCGAAGAAGCGTGCGCCGGTGGTAACGTTGAGGCCCGGTTCGGCCCGTGCCGCCAGTTCGTCGACCACGACGCCGGGTGCTTCTCCGGTCTCGGGCAAAGGGCCGTCAAAGGCGGCCAAGGCGTCGGCGTAGCCATGCAGCGGACGCTGCGGCCTGGATGGCAGTTCCGACCTGTAACGGACGGCATGGTCCGCGGCCTGGCGCAGCAGGCGCCCGATCTGTTCCCCCTCCATGGCAGTACCCTCTGCTCCAAGAGTGCCGTAATCCGCAGAAACATTAGAAACCAAGCATATTCCGCGCGGGGCTTCCCGGCAACGAACGCACCCGCAGTCTAACGATCTAGCTCGGGGAAATAGGGATCGGAATAGATCCGCCTGTCGCGTTCGCCGGCCATGCAGTCGACCCGGGGCTCGGTATCGATCCTGACGACCGGCACGGCATGGGTGTCGCCGCTGACCTCGAGCACCAGCTTGCGCCGGATCGCAGTGGCGAATTCCGACGCCGCCTTGATCGGCAGGACGAACGAGCCGGGGCCGCCTGTGACGCATTCGGCGTAATAACGGTCGAGCCGGGACGCCGTTCGCGACGGCCGGATCAGGATCGGCAAGCCGTTGATGACGATTCCCTGGGCCAGAGCAGCGTCACGCGCGGGAAGCACCGGGTTGCCGAAATTGTTAGGCCCGTCGCCCGAAATGTCGATGACGCGGCGAAAGCCGTCGGCGTCGTTGCTGTCGAACAGGTTGGCGCCATAAGTGACCGCGCCCGAGATCGAGGTGCCGCGAAAGCCGCTGAACGGCCTCGCCTCGAGCCTGGCGGCGAAGGCGGCAGCACTCTGCGGCCCGTCGATGATCTGCCACGGCACCACCGATTCCTCGCGCACGGTGCCCGCCCATTCGAAATAGGTGATGGCGACGCGGCCGTGGTGGCCGGACAGCACGGCATCAATAAAATCAGGGTGGCGCAGCGCCGCGACATAACCCGCGCGCTGGAGGGTGAACTCTTCCAGATCCATCGAGCGCGAGACGTCGACCGCAAGCACGAGCTCGACATCGACCGCAGCACCAGCCACGGGGCGCGGCACCTCGCAGCCCAGACACAAGACTATGGCCAGCACGCCCAGCATCGTTTGCAGGCTCTCCCAACGGATGGATCAGTGTCGCGGCAATGGCGTCGGAATGGAAGTGGTGCGGCTTCACCCCTTCGTGAGGTACAGCCTAGCCACCATGCTCCGCGTCGCCACGGCGTAGGGCTGGAAAGCCGCGTGAGGCGCCGGTGGGCGACAGCACCGGCACAAAGACGCGCCGCGAGGCGCGCTGCGCCACCGGAATGCCCTGGTAGACGCGCTTCTGCGCCTCGACGACGATGGCGCCGGCAAAGATCGGCCAGAGGCGGCGACCGGCGCGCTCGAACAGATGGTCGAACTTCATCATCCATTTGCGCCGTGACGGCGGGAAATGCAGCGCATCCGACCATGCCGAGACGGTGAAATTGGCCTCGCGCAACAGTTCGTTGAGCTGGCCGGACGAGAATGGCCGCCCGGTGCCGAAGGGCGTGTGCTCGAAACGCGCCCACATGCCGCGCCGGTTGGGCACGACAATGACGATGCGCCCCGCCGGCGACAGCACGCGCCAGATCTCCTTCAGCGTCTCGCGCGGGTTTTCGGCATGTTCGAGCGAATGGACCAGCAGCACCCGGTCGACCGAGGAATCGACGAGCGGCAACTCCTCGTCAAAGACGAGTGCCGTCGAGGACGGCCCATTCGCCGGCCAGACCACGGCACCTTGTGTAGCCGGCATGAAGGCGAAGACACGCTCGGCATCGCTGCCGAATCGGTCGAGCCAGGGCAGCGTGTAACCGAGCCCGACAAGCCGCTCATTGGGCAGGCCAGCCCACACCGACGACAGCGCCATTGTTATCGACTGCTCGGCGAGGCGGCCAAGCGGCGTCGAGTAGAAGGAGCGAAGATCGACGATGTCGGAATTCATGGGCCGAAGGTAGACGCGCCGCCCACCGACTTCAACGACCCCGCCCCATTTGGCGTGACAGGCTTGGCGGCGCGCCCTATCGTTCCCGGCAAAATGGAGTCCTGTCATGGCTGTCGAGATCAAGCTTTTCATGTGCCGCACCGACAATTTCGGCGCGCTTTTGCACGACCGCGAAACCGGTGAGACGGCAATCATCGATGCCCCGGAGGAAGGCCCGATCCAGTCGGCGATCGAGCACAGCGGCTGGACGCCGTCGACGATCCTGACGACGCATCACCATACCGACCATGTCGAGGCGAACCTGGCCTTGAAGAGCCGCTACAAGCTGCGCATCATCGGCCCCGAAGCCGAGCGCGACAAGATCCCCGGCATCGACGACACGGTCGAGCAAGGCTCGGTCATTCCTTTCGGCAACGAGACCATCGAGGTCATCGAGACACCGGGCCATACGGCCGGCCATGTCTGCTACTACCTGCCGAAATCGAAGCTGGCCTTCACCGCCGACACGCTGTTTGCGCTCGGCTGCGGCCGGCTGTTCGAGCGTCCCGCACCCGTCATGTTCGAATCGCTGAAGAAGCTCGCCGCCCTGCCGCCGGAGACGGTGATCTATTGCGGGCACGAATACACGCTGTCCAATGCGCGTTTCGCGCTGACGATCGATCCGGACAACGCAGCCCTGCGCGCGCGCACCGAAAAGATCGAGGCGCTGCGCAGCGACGGCAGGCCGACACTGCCGACGACAATCGGCGAGGAGCTGGCGACCAACCCGTTCCTGCGCTGGGCCGATCCAGCCATCCGCAAGCATCTCGGCATGGAACAGGCGACTGATGTCGACGTCTTCACTGAGGTCCGCAGGCGCAAGGACAATTTCTGACCATGCGGGCTCAGGAGATCATCGCCACATTTAGCATGCAGCGGGTGGGATAATCAGTCACACGTCAGCCGCACGAAATGTTGCGGCATTCCAGCATCGCTGCAATGATGGACAAATGGTAGTAGCGACGCCCGATCCAGACCATGTGTATCTGCTCACCGATGCAAAGGACAAGAAACGCATCAGGGAAATCCTGACAGAGCGCGGTTTGGCTTCATACATGAACGACACGAAGTGGCGGGAACTTTGTCGGGGTATGTATCAGCTGCCTTTTCCGCCCGCATACCAGGTCAAATACGTGCATCAGGCACCTGAGACACACGAGCTTGAGTATGCACCGGCATACTTCGGCGACTGGGCAAGAACCCACGAAGCGAGCCTTGGCCTGCACATCGAGTGGATAAGGATTGCACCCCGCTACACCGAGCACAGAGGCCTGTTGGTAAGCCCGGTGATACAGGATTGCTCAAGCGAACTGATCGCACTGCTCACACGGATCCACGTTCCATTTATCGAGCAGGATAGCTTCGTGGTGATCTATGGGCACGGCTCGGCTTCGACCCCGATCTGACCATGAGGGCTCAAGAGATCATCGCCACACTCGGCATGCAGCGCCACCCCGAAGGCGGCTGGTATGTCGAGACCTTTCGCGACAGCCCGCCAGGCGGGCCGCATGGTCTGCGCGGCAACCAGACGGCGATCTATTTCCTGCTCAAGCACGGCGACGTCTCGCACTGGCACCGCGTCAGGGATGCCGCCGAGATCTGGCATTTTCATGCCGGGGCGCCGATCGAGCTCAGGCTGTTCCAGCAAGGCGGCGAAATCGTCGCCCACACACTCGGCATCGACATAACAGCGGGCCAGCGGCCGCAATGCGTGGTGCCATCCGGCTGGTGGCAGACGGCGCGTTGCCTGGGTGACTGGACGCTTGTCGGCTGCACGGTGTCACCGGGTTTCGAATTCGCCCAGTTCGAGTTGGCGGAACCGGGCTGGGAGCCGAGTGTCGGCTAGGCCCCTGCCCCGTCGGCGGCCGGCCCCTTGCCCTCGCCAAAGATCAGCGATTTCGCCGCCAGCACCGCACCGCCGGTGATGAGCACGCAAGCGGCGAGGATGCGCAGCGATGGTTCGGCGAAGCCGGCCGCGATCAGCACCAGGGTCGACAGCAGCGGGGCGGCGTAGCTCGCAGCACCGAGCACCTGGATGTTGCCGCGCTTGACGCCGATGTCCCAGGCATAGAAGGCAGCACCGACCGGCATCAGGCCGAGGCCAAGCACGGCGAGCCACTGGCCGGCATTGGCCGGCAGCACGGTCTCTTCCAGCGCCAGGTGGCAGGCAAAGGACAGCACCGACGTCGCCAGGCAGAACCAGGTGACGACGGTCGTCGGCACCGACGGAAAGCGGCGTGACAGAAGCGAATAGCCCGACCACAGGAAGGCGCAGGCGAAGGCCATGATGTAGCCGAAGGCGTAGCGCGGCTCGAAGGCCAGCCCGCCGCCCTTGGTGACGATCAGGAATGTGCCGGCCAGGCCGAGCAGCGCACCGGCGATGTGGTTCCAGCGCAGGCGCTCGCCCGGCATCAGCGCCGAGCCGAGCACAATGAAGAGCGGCCAGAGATAGGCGATCAGGCTGGCCTCGACCGCCGGCGCGTTGCGCAGCGCAGTGAAGTAGAAGAAGTGATAGCCGAACAGGCCGACGATGCCGATGATCCAGACCTGCGCCGGGATCTTCTCGGCCTTGTCGGGCTTGGGCATGAACAGGCGGGCAACAAGGCCGACGCAGGTGCCGATGGCGAAGGTGATCGCCGACATCAGGAACGGCGGCACCGAACCGGAGGCGTCTGTAAGCAAGGCCAGCAGCGCCCACATGGCGACCGCCGAAAATCCGATCAAGGTTGCGCGCCCCACTTACCCCTCCCGGCGCAACGCGCCTTTTCCCGTGGAGCATGACCGCGTCCGGAAACCGGCGCCCCCTTTTTGTTGCGCATGATCTTATCCGAAAATCGATGTCCACTTTTCGGGAACATGCTTCGTTCGGGTCATGCTCAATTGGTCGCTTCGAAGCGCCGTGCCTTGACGGTGATCGTTCCGATCTCCGTGCTTACGGTCGCATATATAGGCGCATATACTCCGGTTTCGCCGAGCGGCGCAAACGTCACCATGATGCGGCTGCGGTCGCGCAGGAAGGTCAGCGCCTTCTTGTCGGTGCGGTAGCCCGAGACAGGCTGGAAACCCATGCTGCAGGTGACAGTGTCGCCCGCGAAACCCTTGACCGCCATCTTCTTGCGCGACACCTCGGTCAGCCTGAGGTCGGCACGCAGTTCGCCATCATAGATCCTGACAGTGCGGCCGCAGACCTTGTCGAGGCTGGGCGCGCGGATGACGGTCGCGGCGATCGGATCGGCGACGCCGCGCAGGTCGTTGGCACCGAGCGGAATCCACGTCTTGCCGCGCTTCTTGGGCGGCGGCACCACCTCGGTGCTGGTGACGCGGTCGCCGGAAAAGCCGACCGCGACGAGCGAGCTGACCTTGCCCGAGACATAGTCGGCGCGGAAGGCTCGTGGCCTGGTGCGGCCCTCGCCAAAACTGCCGCGCGACGAGATCGTGCCGCGCGTGTCGTCGAAGAAGGCGGCCAGCCCGGCGCTGGAGACCCTGCCGTTGACGACATAGGAGTTGCCCTCATAGGTGCTGTCGAAGGTCGCCTTGGCGACCGGAATGCCGAGAAACGAGAGCGAATAATCGCCGCTGAAGGATTTACCGGCGGCGAGCAGCGGCGACGGCAGGACGGCGAGGCAAAGGCAAAGCAGGATCGGTGCGGGGCGGCGCATTCCAGGTAACACCTCATCGACAGCGCAAGCTGCGCCTGCCGCTGTTCACGTCCCTGCGCAATGGTTATAGAACCAATTCCGGCCATTCTGTGGAGTTGGGGACAACGCCTGGAAACAACCGGGGTGCTTGACGCGTCGGTGAAATACACTTATGGAACGCCAACTTTTTCCATGAGGCCGCCTGACTGAGACCGCGCGCCATCGTTATTCGGTGCGTCATCGTCGCTTGGTCCGCCAGAACTGAAGGTAAGTAACATGTCCCGCGCTTGCGAACTCACCGGCAAAGCCGTCATGACCGGCAACAATGTGAGCCACGCCAACAACAAGACCCGTCGTCGCTTCCTGCCGAACCTGGTCAACGTCACGCTCATCTCCGAGACGCTGAACCAGAACGTGCGCCTGCGCATTTCGGCCAACGCCCTGCGCACGGTCGAGCATCGCGGTGGCCTCGACGCCTTCCTGATCAAGGCTGACGCGGAAGAGCTGTCGCAGCGTGCGCGCCTGCTCAAGAAGCAGATCGCCAAGAAGAACGCCGAGCAGGCCGCAGCCTAATCGTCTGACGAGGCGGGGGACGACCGCCTGGAGCCTCTGACGGCCGCAAGGACGATGGAGGCTCCGCCCAAATCCGCCCGGGCTATGCCCGCACCGCTGGTTCCATTACCCAGGATAAAAAAATGAACTCCGGTTCAAGATATCTGCCTTTCGTGGCGGCCATGGCGCTTGTCGTCGTCGCTTCCAACATTCTCGTCCAGTTCCCGATGCAGGGACAGGTCGGACCTTTGGCGCTTGCCGACGTCCTGACCTGGGGTGCTTTCACCTACCCCTTCTCATTCCTGGTCACCGACCTTGCCAACCGGCGCTACGGCCCGAAGCTGGCACGGCGTATCGTCTTCGTCGGCTTCACGGTTGCGGTGGTCTGCTCGATCGTCATTCCGCCGGTGCTGTTCCGCTATGGCCTGATCCCGTTCGACACGGCTGCCGATCGACTGGCGCGAATCGCCGTTGCCTCCGGTGCTGCCTTCCTGACCGCCCAGTTGCTCGACATCACCGTGTTCAACTGGCTGCGCCGGCAGAGCTGGTGGCGCGCGCCGATCTTCGGCACGCTCGTCGGTTCGGTGTTCGACACGGCGATCTTCTTCGGCATCGCCTTTTCGGCAGCCTTCGCTTTCCTCGGCCCCGAGGATGCATTCGCCCTGGAAGCGGCCCCGCTGTTCGGCGTGCTGCCGTTCGAGGCGGCGCGCTGGATCTCGTGGGCGCTCGGCGACCTTACCGTGAAGCTTCTGATCGCCGTCTTCGCGCTGATCCCCTACCGCCTGATCGCCGCGCGCTGGACACAGCCGGCGCTGGCATAGCCGCCAACAAATACCACAGCATTGCCACGAGCAGCCGATGATCGATCGGCTGCTCTTGCATGTCGGGCGCCGCCGCATACCTTACCGGCTCGCGCCACGGCATGATCGGCAGGGGTATGGCTCTCGATTCGGTTGATCTTTTCCTCGAGGTCGTTCGCACCGGAAGCTTTTCCGGCGCGGCCAGAGCCACCGGTATCCCCGTCTCGACGATAAGCCAGCGTATCGCCGCACTCGAAACCCGCCTCGGCAGCACCTTGCTCAAGCGCACCACGCGACGTCTGGCCTTGACTGAAACCGGCGCAAGCTATCACGAGGTCGCGTCGCGGGCGCTGGCCGAACTGCGCGGCTACGAGGCCGAGCTGACCGACACGGCGGCAGGGCTGAGCGGCAAGCTCAGAGTGGCGAGCACAATCGCCATGGACGATGTGCTGGCGCCGCTGCTGAGCAGCTACCTTGAGGCTCATCCCAACATGTCGCTGGAGCTCAACCTGAGCGGCCGCAACGCCGACCTGTTCACTGATGGCATCGACGTCGCCATTCGGGTCGGCACGCTGCGCGACGATTCGGGGCTGGTGGCGCGTTCGCTTGGCAGTGCCGCGCTGCGGCTCGTGGCGTCACCTGCCTATCTCGCGGCACATGCACCAATCAGCCATCCTGGTGACATCGACACCGGCCAGCTGATGTCCTTTTCCGGATATGCCTCGGCACAGCTGCACCACGCCGGCGGCGACCCCTACGAACTGAGCATCGCCGGTCGTTTCACCGGCAACCAGCTTTCGTCATTGCGGCATCAAGCCGTCGCGGGTCGTGGCATCGCGCTGGTGCCGGCTGCATTCCTGGCCCGGGAACTGGCCAGTGGCGAATTGGTGACGGTGTTGCCCGAGTGGAGCGGCGAGGCGCAGCCGATCCACATCGTCTATCTGCGCCAGCGCATCGTCTCGAGGCGCCTGCGCTCCTTCATCGACCATGTCGTCGCGCATTTTCCGCGCCAGCTGTTCGTCGCCTGATCTTCCGTCGATCCGGAAGCTGCATCCTGAAATCTCCGGCTAATCCGGCCGGGTACCTGTCCTTACCTTCGGCTCATCGAAGCGACGAAAGGACATGCAGATGCAGGACACACAGGGATTCTACTCGATCATCGACTACACCGTGGACGGCGCCCAGACACAGCGAGAGCTGATCGACGCCTTCGCCGGCCTGCAGGAAAAATGGGTGCGGTTCTATCCCGGCTACAAGTCGGCGCATCTGTTTGCCAGCACCGACGGCACGCGCGTCTACAACATCATCCACTGGGAAAGCGAAGCCGCGCATCGCGAATTCGAGCGCGTTTCGGACAATGCCGCGCGCATTGCGGCGATCCAGGGCGTCATCGACGGCCTCAAGGGCAAGGCCGAGCCCAGAATGAGCGGCCCACCGCGCTACAACCTCGTCCGCGAAATCGCGCCCGGCCCGCGCCCGATCGACGCCTGAGCCGGGAGGAGACCATGCAGATCGAGATGCATGCCGACGTGCTGTGTCCGTGGAGCTACATCGCCAAGCGCCGCCTCGAAGCCGCCTCGGCGCTTGCCGGCATGCCGATCAAGATCGTTTGGCGCAGCTTCGAGTTGTCGCCCGAAGGCGCTCTGATATCAGGCGACAGCGCCGCCGACATGATCAGGCAATGGCGCGGCGATGCGGCCGAAGCGCGGATCGCCCAGATCACAGGGTTCGGAGCGGTCGAGGGCATCAAGCTCGACCTGGAGAACGCCCGCCCGGTCAACAGCTTCAACGCGCACCGGCTGGTTCACCTTGGTGCAGCGAGCGGCAAGGCCGACGCGGTGATGGAACGCCTGCTGCAGGCCTATCACAGCGAGGCCGAAAACATAGCCGACCGCGGCGTTCTGGACCGGCTTGGCCGCGAGGCCGGGCTTGCGCCAGGTGCGGTGGCGGTATTGCTCGCCGGCGACGACTTCGCCGCCGCCGTGCGCGCCGACAAGCGCCTCGCCGTCCAACGCGGCATATCGGGCGTGCCGGTGATGGTCCTCGCCGGGACAGCGCCGACTTCGGCGGTCAAGCCGGTCGAGGAGCTTGCCAAGCTGCTGCGACAGGCGGCGGCAAGCGAGCCGAGCGCATGAGCATCGAGGAGCATTCGCCACTTTCCGCGACCACCGGGGACATGCTGGCGTAATGCAATCTCGACAATGTCGCGGGAGTTACGTCAGACACGGTGGATACATGACCATTACACTACGCCCGCTCAACGATGCCTAGCGGGCAAGAATGCTTGAGCTGCAAGTCGCGCCGGCGCAGCAGAATTTTGTCGCCAGCAACGAGGATTCGATCGAAGAGGCTGATGCGGGCCACCATTACGCGCCGTTCGCCATCTATGCCGATGACCTGCCGGTCGGCTTCACCATGTATGCGCTCGATCCCGACGACGGCAATTACTGGATCTATCGGCTGATGATCGACCAGCGTTACCAGCGGCTCGGCTATGGTCGCAAGGCGTTGCTGGAGATGCTGAAGCTGATGTCGAAGCTGCCCAGCTGCGGCCATGTCACCTTGAGCGTCGTGCCGGAAAACGAAATGGCGATGGCGCTCTATCGCGAGGTTGGCTTCCGCGCGACGGGCGAGGTCATCGGCGGCGAGGTCGTCTTTCGTCACGACCTTTCGGCGATCGGCTGAGGCCGATCAGCGGTCGATTCGCGTCGACAAGACGATCGACGACAAGGTGCGTTCGACACCTTCGAGCGCACCTATTCGGTCGATCAAGGCATCGAGGTCGCGCACCGACGGCGCCTCGACGACGACGATCATGTCGAAATTGCCGCTGACCGAATGCAGCGTGCGCACCTCGGGAATCCGCTTCAGCACCGCCTCCACCGCCGCCGAGACCTTGGGCAGCGCGGTGACCAGGATATGTGCGCGAACCAGGTTCTTCTCGTAGTCTGGCGACAGCTTGACGCTGTAGCCAGCAATCACCCCGCGCTGTTCCAGCCGCTCGATCCGGCTTTGCACCGTCGTTCGCGACACACCTAGCTTGCGCGCCAGCTCGGCCGTCGAGGCGCGCGCGTTCTCGCGCAACAAGGCAAGCAGGGCGCGATCAGGGTCTGTCGTCATTTCGTCGATACCATACGTCGTTTCGTCCAAAACATATCGGCTTTTCGGCAATATCGATACTGCCTTTTGACGAGACGCGACCGTAGACTCCGCGCGAAATTCCATTTGAAGGGGACATGACCATGAAACAGATCGTTGTCGTAGGCGCAGGCAAGATCGGCTCGACCATCGCCGACATGCTGGCCGAGAGTGGCGATTACCAGGTGACCGTGGTCGACCGCTCACAGGCAGCACTTGATTCGCTCGAGACCGGCAACGCCGTGCAGACGCTTAAGGTCGAGATTGCCGAAGCTGGCGCCCTCGACGCCGTTTTGGCCGGCAAGTTCGCCGTACTTTCCGCTGCCCCCTTCCACCTCACCACGCGCATTGCCGAGGCAGCGGCCAAGGCCGGCGTGCACTATCTCGACCTGACCGAGGACGTCGCTTCGACCCGCATCGTCAAGGAATTGGCTGTCATCGCCAAGAGCGCCTTCATCCCGCAGTGCGGCCTCGCACCAGGCTTCATCTCGATCGTCGCCAACGATCTCGCCAAGCGCTTCGATTCGCTGGAAAGCGTGCGCATGCGCGTCGGCGCACTGCCGCAGTACCCGTCCAATGCATTGAACTACAATCTGACCTGGAGCACCGACGGCGTCATCAACGAGTATTGCGAGCCCTGTGAGGCGATCGTCGAAGGCTCGCTGGTCGAGGTGCCGCCGCTGGAAGAACGCGAAGAGTTCTCGCTCGACGGCATCACCTATGAGGCGTTCAACACCTCGGGCGGTCTCGGCACCCTTTGCGAGACCTACAAGGGCAAGGTGCGCACGCTGAACTACCGCACCATTCGCTATCCCGGCCACGCCGCGATCATGAAGGCGCTGCTCAACGATCTCGGCCTGCGTCACCGCCGCGAAGTGCTCAAGGACATCCTCGAGAACTCGCTGCCGGCGACCATGCAGGACGTGGTGGTGATCTTCGTCACCGTCAGCGGCCGCAAGGGCGGGCGCCTGCTCCAGGAAAGCTACGCCAACAAGATCTACAGCCGCCAGATGGGCAAAATGGTGCGCAGCGCCATCCAGATCACCACGGCTTCCGGCATCTGCGCCGTGCTCGACATGCTGGCCAACGGCGCATTGCCGCAGCAGGGCTTCATCCGCCAGGAAGACATCCCACTCGACGCCTTCCTCGCCAACCGCTTCGGCCACAACTACGCCCAGGCCGCGACAAGCCATCTGGCAGCCTGATTGGGGGACGCCTTACGGGGAGGATACCCCGGAGGTCATGATTTTTGCCGCGAGGGGTTAGGGGACCCCTCGCTTTCTTTTTGTTCGGATAGCTGCGACCGGCTCCCTGCTTGGCTCGGCCAAGGGCAAGTTCAGGCAGATCAGATCGCTACCATCGGCCCGAAGAAGCCGATGATGCGCGCGATGCGCTTCCCGTCGGGCGAAAGCTCGGCAATATCAAGACCTTCGGGCAGCGGCGTGCCGTCGGCCTCGACGACGCGCCAGCCGAAACGGGCAACGCCGTGATGAAGATCGACAGAGGTGGTGCGGACGATCTTCGCACCGGGGCGGCTCATCCGGACACTTGCGATATGCACCAGAAGCTCATCGGCACCGACAGTGTCGGCCCGCGGGTCGGTGTATGTCGCCCGCTCGGCCCAGACGGCTTCGAGCAGCTCCTTGCGACTGTCGGCGTCGGGTTCGTTCCAGACCGCGCAGTAGCGGTCAATGAGGCTGGTGACGTCGGACGACATGGCTGGCTCCCGCATCGCAGGCGCCGACAATAGCGGAAAATCGTCGTTCAATCGCCGTGCAGGATGAATTCCAGGTAGAGGTTGCGCTGCAGGATCGAATGGTTGTCGTCGGAGACCAGCGATACCATCAGCGCGCCGTCGCTGCGCTGCCAGACGTCGAGCCCTTCCATGTTGTCGATCTGGTAGCCCATGTTGGCCTCCAGCAGCACCGGGCCGTCGGCGACCTGGCTCCTGGCGATTGTCTCGGAGGCAATGCGCCGGAGCCGCATCTTCACGCCCGAAGCCATCGAGAAGCTACGCTCAAGCAGCAGCAGGTCGCCATCGGGCAGGAAGGCGCCGTCGGTGATGTCGAACTCGCCGTTGCGCTTGACCGTGAAGACGCCCTTCTTGGGCCCCTCGATGATCGCGGCGAAGATGTTGCCTGATGTGTCGAGGCTCTTTTCCGACACCACCACAAGCCCGCCCTTCTCAGTGGAATAGGCGACGGTCTCGAAGCCGCGATTCGTCCTGAGCTCGTTGCGCGGCACGAGGAAATCGAGCTCGCGGAACGGCGGCTGCATGTTGTCGGGATCGATGCGGTACTGAGCTATGCGGTGGGTGCGCTCGAAGCCGACGGTAGCGATAGCGTCCTTCACCGCAAGGCCCTCTGCATCGGCCTGCCATTTCTTTTCGATGGCGCCGCCGGAGCTGTCCACCATCTGCACCATGCGGAAGTTTTCGATGCCCGTCGGGCGCATCGCGGAATCGCGGGCGACACGTCCAAAATACCAGAAGCCGGTGTCGGCGACGCCGATGAAGTCGCTCCCCGATTTGAGGAAGCGGAAGGCCGACAGCGCGCCGAGATTGCGCGACGACGAGGTCATTTCGAGGCCGCCGACGAATTCGAGCGGACCAAAGATCTTCTGGTCGAGACCGATCTGGAAGCGGGCGATGGGACGGGCTGATATCTCGATGCGCTCGATGGCAGGCTGCTCGGCGCGCGAGGACGCGGTGAGCGATGCCGACAGCGCGAGCGCCGCCAAGGCAGCGCAAGCAAGGTGCCGCAGCCGGGCCATGGACAAGCTCATCCGGCGCGCCGGAAGCCGCCGCGGCGGTTCTCGCGCGCACTCTCTTCACCGAACAGCGAGGCGAGCTGCTCGGTCATCGCACCGGCCAGTTCCTCGGCGTCGACGATGGTGACGGCACGGCGATAGTAGCGCGTGACGTCGTGGCCGATGCCGATCGCCAGAAGCTCGACCGGCGAGCGCGTCTCGATCAGGTCGATGACGGCGCGCAGATGGCGCTCCAGATAGTTGCCCGGATTCACCGACAGCGTCGAATCGTCCACCGGCGCGCCGTCCGAGATCATCATCAGGATCTTGCGCTGCTCGGGTCGTGCGATCAGGCGCTGGTGCGCCCAGAGCAGCGCTTCTCCGTCGATGTTTTCCTTGAGCAGGCCTTCGCGCATCATCAGGCCGAGATTGCGGCGGGCGCGGCGCCACGGCGCGTCGGCTGACTTGTAGATGATGTGGCGGAGGTCGTTGAGGCGGCCGGGATTCGGCGGCTTGCCGTCCTTCAGCCACTTCTCGCGTGCTTGTCCGCCTTTCCAGGCGCGCGTGGTGAAGCCGAGGATCTCGACAGAGACGCCGCAGCGCTCCAGCGTGCGCGCCAGGATGTCGGCGCAGGTTGCGGCAACGGTGATCGGACGGCCACGCATCGAGCCAGAATTGTCGAGCACAAGCGTGACGACGGTGTCGCGGAACTTGGTGTCGCGCTCCTGCTTGAACGACAGCGGCTGCATCGGGTCGATGACGACGCGCACGAGGCGTGCGGGGTCGAGATAGCCTTCTTCGAGGTCGAAGTCCCAGGAGCGGTTCTGCTGCGCCATCAGGCGGCGCTGCAGGCGGTTGGCGAGACGGCCGACGACACCAGACAGATTGGCGAGCTGCTTGTCGAGGAAGGCGCGGAGACGGTCGAGTTCGTCCTCGTCACACAGCTCCTCGGCACCCACCGTCTCGTCGAAAGCGGTGGTGAAGACCTTGTAGTCGATTTCGCGCGGCAGGTTGGCGAAGGGGTTGTCCTGGCGGCGCGCCTCGCCCGGCGTCTCGGAATCGACGTCATCGTCGTCGGACATCTCGTCGGAAGTGGCGTCGGACGCCTCCATCTCGCCGGACTGCTCTTCCTCGGCGCTGGATTCGGCGTCTTCGGACTGCGCCTGCTCGGAGCCGGAATCGTCTTCGCCGCCCTCCTCGCTCTGCTCCTCGCCTTGCGGCTGGTCGTCGTCCTGGTCCTCGTTGTCCTCGGTTTCCTGGTCGTCGCCATATTCCTCGGCCATCTCGAGCGAGGCCAGCATGTGGCGGACGACGCGGGCAAAGGCCTGCTGGTCCTCGAGGCTGCCGAGCAGGCCGTCAAGATCGCCACCCGCCTTCTGGTCGACCCATTCGCGCCAGAGCGAGACCATGCGCTCGCCGCTCTTGGGAACGGGCTGGCCGGTCAGCTTCTCGCGCACCATCAGCGCCAGCGCTTCCTCGAGCGGCGCTTCCGACTGCTCGGTGACGTCGGCTAGATTGGCCTTGGCGTATTTGTCCTCGAGCATCGAGCTGATGTTCTGGGCAACGCCTGCCATGGCACGGCTGCCGATCGCCTCGACACGAGCCTGCTCGACGGCATCGAAGACGGCGCGGGCCTGCTTGCCCTCGGGTGCCAAGCGGGCATGGATGCGGCCATCGTGGCAGGCGCGCTTGAGCGCCATGGAATCGCCGAGGCCGCGGGTAACGGCGATGTCGCCGGCGGAGGCTTTTTTCGGCAGTTCGGGCAGGCGGGCGCGATTGCCGGCAAGCGCCGGCCGCTCCTTGGCGAAGGCCACTTCGAGGCCGTTGTCGCCCGAAATGGCACGCATACAGACGGTCATGGCGCGCTTGAAGCTGTCGGCTTCAGAACCCGTCTTCGACTTGTTGCGTGTGTTGTCGCCCGGCCCCGCCATCTGAGCCCGTTCTTATCCCAGCACGACGTTGGCAGCCGATTCCGGCAGGTCCTCGCCGAAGGCGCGCTGATAGAACTCGGCAACGACGGAGCGTTCGAGTTCGTCGCACTTGTTCAGGAAGGTGAGCCTGAAGGCCATGCCGACATCACTGAATATCTCGGCGTTTTCGGCCCAGGTGATGACGGTGCGCGGGCTCATGACCGTCGACAGGTCGCCATTGATGAAGGCCGAGCGCGTCATGTCGGCGACGCGGACCATCTTGTTGACGATCTCCTTGCCTTTGGCGTCGCGGTAGTGCTTGGCCTTGGCAATGACGATGTTCACTTCGTTGTCGTGCGGCAGGTAGTTCAGCGTTGTCACGATCGACCAGCGGTCCATCTGCGCCTGGTTGATCTGCTGGGTGCCGTGATAAAGGCCGGTCGTGTCGCCGAGGCCGACGGTGTTGGCGGTGGCAAACAGACGGAAGGCCGGGTGCGGGCGGATGACGCGGCTCTGGTCGAGCAGGGTCAGGCGGCCCGACGATTCCAGCACGCGCTGGATGACGAACATCACGTCGGGGCGGCCGGCGTCATACTCGTCGAAGCAGAGCGCGACATTGTGCTGGTAGGCCCAGGGCAGGATGCCGTCCTTGAACTCGGTAACCTGCATGCCTTCCTTGACGACGATCGCGTCCTTGCCGACCAGATCGATACGGCTGACATGGCTGTCGAGGTTGACGCGGACCATCGGCCAGTTGAGACGGGCGGCGACCTGTTCGATGTGGGTCGACTTGCCGGTGCCGTGGTAACCCGACACCATGACGCGGCGGTTGTAGGCGAAGCCGGCGAGGATCGCCATGGTCGTTGCCTTGTCGAACAGATAGTCCGGATCGATGTCGGGCACATGCTCCGACGAGGCCGAATAGGCCGGCACGACCATCTTCGAATCGAAGCCGAAGGTGTCTTTCACCGACACCGTGGTATCAGGCAGGTTGGTGATGTCGCGATCGACCTTGTTCATAGCGTCTCCACGCGCGTGGCTTCAGGCCACGCCGGCAATCGAATTTTCTTCGGGGGCGGTCATAAAGCCTTTTCCGACCAGATGAAAGTTGGAAAAAGGCCGCGACCGCGGCTGGCTCAACACAATCCCGCTTGCTTGAGCACGCGATATGCCTGGAGCACATCCCTGAAGCGGTCTTCAGAACCTCGGTCGCCGCCATTGGCGTCGGGGTGGTGGCGTTTGACCAGTTCCTTGTAGCGCGCCTTGATATCGGAACCGGTGGCGCGCGAATCGAGTCCCAGCGTCTCCAGTGCCTTGGCCTCCAAGGGCTTCGCCTTGCGCTGGCGCGGCGCGCCCTGTGCACCGAAGGGGTTATGCGGATCGCGCATGCGGCTGTAGTAGCCGGCGCGGCCCGAACGCTGCTGGGCGAAATCGGGCGCCGAACGCGCCGAGCCGTTGGATCCCATGGTCCAGGTCGGCCTGTGGCCGGTCAGCGCTTCCTTCTGGAAACGCGCGATATCGCCGTCGGCGAGGCCGGAGAAGTAGTTGAAGCCCTTGTTGTACTCGCGCACGTGATCGAAGCAGAAGCGGAAGTACTCGCCTTCCCGCATCCGGCCGACCGGCGCCTTGTGCGTTCCCGGCTGCTTGCAGCCGTCCCACTGGCAGAGCGGGGCATGCGACTTCACCTCCGCTTCCGGATCGGGCCGGACGCGGATCTTGTCGAAATATTTTGGGTACGGCTTCATCTGATCGTATTTACCGCCTCTTGGCGCGGCGAAACAAGAATTGACATTTCGAGGATGTTGGCCCTAACGCCTGATTTGCGGCCCAATTTTGCCCGAAGGCATGATTGGTCGCGGCGACACATGTGGTGAAAGGCGAGACCGATGTCCATACAGGCGACTATCGAAACGAAGCTGAACCAGGCATTTTCGCCTGAGCGGCTCGTCGTGCTCAATGAAAGCCACCTGCATGCCGGCCACCACCATGTCGACGGCGGCCATCACGCCACCTTCGACGGGTCAGGCGAGACACATTTCCGCATCCGCATCGTCGCCCCCGCCTTTGCCGGCATGAGTCGCATCGACCGCCACCGCGCCGTCAACGACGCACTGGCGGCCGAACTCAAGGCCGGCCTGCACGCACTGGCGATCGAGCCGGCAGCCCCCGGCGAAGCGACACGCTGGTAGTTTTTTTCTGGACGATTGTTGAGCCCAGCCCCGCGCTGCCTCGTCATTTGCCTGTCACATACATCCATTAGTCTGGATATATGGATACAAACGACACGATCGACGCTCTCGCCGCGCTGGCCCAACCGACACGGCTGGAGGCCTTTCGCCAGATGGCCGCCGCCGAGCCGGACGGCATTGCCGCCGGCGACCTGGCACGTCGACTCGACGTGCCGCAAAACACCATGTCCGCGCATCTGGCCGTGCTGACCCGCGCCGGCCTCGCCACCGGCGACCGCCAGGGGCGCTCGATCATCTACCGCGCCAACCTCCCTGCCCTGCGCAATGTGCTGTTGTTCCTGCTGCAGGATTGCTGCGACGGCAAGCCGGAGATCTGCGCGCCGCTGCTCGCCGAATTGTCTCCCTGCTGCACGCCATCGGAGTAATGCCATGACCCACCGGCCTTTCAACGTGCTTTTCCTCTGTACCGGCAACAGCGCCCGCTCGATCCTCGCCGAGGGCATTCTGCGCAAGGATGGGGCACCGCATTTCAACGCCTTTTCCGCCGGCAGCCAGCCCAGGGGCAGCGTCAATCCCTTCGCGCTCAAGGTGCTTGAAAGCTATGGCTATCCGGCCGACGGCTTCCGCTCGAAGACCTGGGATGAGTTCGCCGCTGCCGGCGCCCCGGAGATGGACTACATCTTCACCGTCTGCGATGACGCGGCGGGCGAAGCCTGCCCGGTCTGGCTCGGCCATCCGGCCAACGCGCATTGGGGCATCGAGGATCCGAGCCACGTCGAAGGCACCGACCTCGAAAAGGAAGCAGCTTTCGTCACCGCCTTCAAATACATGCGCAACCGCATCAGGGCATTCACCGCGCTGCCCATCACCAGCCTCGACCGCATGGCGCTGACCGCACATCTGCATGATATCGGCAAGATGGAAGGTGCCAGCACAAAAGCAGGCGATTCCGGCACGTGAGCGCTTTGCTCGCGCGGCGATTGCTTGCCGAATGCCTAGGAAGTGCCTTCCTTCTCGCAACCGTGGTCGGCTCCGGCATCATGGCGGCGCAGCTTGCGCAGGGTAACGTAGCGCTGGCACTGCTCTGCAATGCTCTGGCCACCGGGGCCATGCTGGTGGTGCTCATCACCATTCTCGCGCCAATCTCCGGCGCGCATTTCAACCCAGCAGTCAGCCTCGTGACGGCGCTCGACCGGCGCCTGGCATGGTCGCTGGTCGCGCCCTATGTCGCAGCACAAGCGAGCGGCGCGATACTGGGCGTATTGCTGGCGCACGCGATGTTCGACCTGCCGCTGCTGCAGGTCTCGACCACGGTCCGAACCGGCCCGGGCCAATGGCTCGGCGAGGCAGTCGCAAGCTTTGGACTGGTGTTGACCATCTTCGGCTGCATTGCCCAGGCACCCAAAACGACGCCCGCCGCCGTCGGTCTCTACATCTTTGCGGCCTACTGGTTCATCTCGTCGACGTCCTTCGCCAATCCAGCTGTGACCATCGCGCGGGCGCTGACCGATACATTCGCGGGCATCGCGCCCGCCGACACGCCGGCATTCATCGCGGCCCAACTGGCGGGAGCGGTGCTTGGCCTGGCGACAGGTCGGGTCTTGTGGCCGGGTGTTACTTCGGCGGACGCGCTGCGGCCGGTTGAGGCTCGACCACCGCGGGCCTGATCCTGATCCGCGCGAGGCGGTTCTTGTCGCGTTTCATGACGATGAAGCGCTTGCCGTGGAAGGTGAAGGCCTGCTTTTCCTCGGGGATCGACTGGGTCTCGTGGATGACGAGGCCGGCGATCGTCGTCGCCTCGTCGTCCGGCAGGTGCCAGTCGAGCGCGCGGTTGAGGTCGCGGATCGGCACGGTGCCATCGACGACCACGGAGCCGTCGGCCTCCTGCTTGACGCCCTGAATATCGATGTCGTGCTCGTCGGCGATCTCGCCGACGATCTCCTCGATGATGTCTTCCAGCGTCACCAGCCCTTCGACCTCGCCATATTCATCGACGACGATGGCGAAATGCGCCTTGCGCCGCAAAAAGGCGTTGAGCTGTTCCTGAAGCGAGGTCGTGTCGGGCACGAACCAGGGTTTGGAGGCGACCTTCGGCACGTCGACGCGTGAATAGTCGCCTTCGACGTCATTGAGCGCGCGGAGCAGGTCCTTGGCGTGGACGACGCCGACGATGTTGTCGAGCGAGCCGCGCCACAACGGCATGCGGGTGTAGGGGCTCTGCAGGATCTCGCGCACCAGTGTCTCGGGCGCCATGTCGGCATTGATCGAGCGGATGTTGGTTCGGTGGACCATCACGTCCGACACCTCGAGCTCATGCAGGTCGAGCAGGCCGCCGACCTGGTCGCGGTCCTGCTTGACCACCTGGCCGTCGCGATGGAGTTCATCGACCGCGCCGCGCAGTTCGGCGTGGCCGGAACGCTGCGGCGTCAGCGCAATCAATTCGTAGCCGAGCGAGGCAAGCAGCCGCTCGCGGAAGGCCAGCCCGGCAAGGACCAGCCCCGACAGCGCGCCCGCAGCGATCCAGCCGGCCTCGATCATCCCTGACGCTGCTCCTTGAGGAAGGAAATCACTTCGGAGGCCGGCACGTCCTTGGCGATGAAGGACTGGCCGAGGCCGCGCGTCAGGATGAAGGTCAGTGCGCCGCGCGACACCTTCTTGTCCTGGGTAATGTAGTTGAACAGCGCATCGGCGTCCGGCAGGTCCCCAGGGATGTCGGACATGCGCCACGGCAGGCCGACGGCGCGCAGATGCGCCTCGACGCGTGCCGCATCGTCGGGGCTTGCCAGATTGAGCCTGGCCGAGAAGCGGTGCGCCAGCGCCATCCCGATTGCAACACCCTCGCCATGCACCAGCCGTGCGCCGTCATAGGCAGTGGCAGCTTCAAGCGCGTGACCGAACGTATGACCGAGATTGAGAAGCGCCCGGTCGCCGGTTTCGAACTCGTCGCGGGCAACCACGTCGGCCTTGGCGCGGCAGGACTGCGCTATAGCCTCGATGCGAGCCGCACCACCCGAA
Source organism: Aminobacter sp. BA135 (assembly GCF_050859125.1). NCBI lineage: Bacteria > Pseudomonadati > Pseudomonadota > Alphaproteobacteria > Hyphomicrobiales > Phyllobacteriaceae > Aminobacter > Aminobacter sp. BA135. The sequence goes on along the minus strand of NZ_CP139572.1, from coordinate 1,584,959 downwards.
AAGACCTCCTGCCAGTTCTGCTCCAGCCAGGCGAAGAAATCCGGGCGGTCGATCAGGCCGTATTTTGCGACCTCGGCATAACCGGCGCGGAATTCGCGCAGCGGCAGCGTGTCGAGGGCCGCGGTGTCGGCCAGCACCAGCTTCGGCTGATGGAAGACGCCGATGAGGTTCTTGCCGCGCGGGCTGTTGATGCCGGTCTTGCCGCCGACAGACGAATCAACCTGCGCCAGCAGCGAGGTCGGCACCTGCACGAAATTCATGCCGCGCCGCACGATGCCGGCGGCAAAGCCGGTGAGATCGCCGATGACGCCGCCGCCAAGCGCGATCACCGCATCACCGCGCTCGAGCCGGGCGGCAATGATCTGGTCGACAACGGTTTCCAGCGAGGAAAAGCTCTTGGTCTTTTCACCGGCTGGCAGTGTGATGACAGCAGGCGCATTGCCGACAGCCGTGAGACTTTCGACCAGCGGTTCGAGATGGGCAGCAGCGACATTCTCGTCGGTGACGATGGCACAACGCGCCTTGGGCAGACGCTGCTGGATCAGCTCGCCGCCGCGCGCGATCAGGCCCGGGCCGATCAGGATGTCATAGGCGCGGTCGCCAAGTCCGACTTCGACAGTGACGACGCTCATTCGTGATCCTCCGAGCCTTCCGAAACGTGAATCCTGCCGGGCACGCCGAAATGGCTGCACAGCGCTTCGATGACCTCGCTGGCGATCGCCTCCTTGCGGTCGTCGCGCGTCGCGACCGTCAGGTCGGCAAGGCCATAGACCGGGTAGCGCTCGTCCATCAGCTTGGAAAGCACCGCGCGCGGATCGGCGTTCTGCAGCAGCGGCCGGTTCTGCTTCTTGGAAACGCGTTCCATCAGAAGGTCGAGCTCGGCCTTGAGCCAGACCGAAACGCCGTGGCCTGCGATTGCCGCGCGGGTCTGTGCATTCATGAAGGCGCCGCCGCCGGTCGACAGAACCTGCGGGCCCCCTTCCAGGAGGCGGCCTATGACGCGCTGTTCAAGCGCGCGGAACTCGACCTCACCATAGCGTTCGAAGAGCTCGGGAATTGTCATCCGCGACACGCTTTCGATCTCGTGGTCACTGTCGATGAAGCCGAGGCCGAGCGACTGCGCGACCTTGCGGCCGATGGCGGTCTTGCCGGCGCCCATGAGGCCGACGAAAACGATCGAACGGGTGCCGAGCCGTTCGAGCAGGGCGGCTACGGAGCCTTCGGGAAATGGAGTCTGCGCGTCGGGTGTCATGGCGTCCCTTTCGCCGGCGTATCGACATGAAAAGCCCCGTTGCGTCAAGCGCATGACCGCAAACGCGCCCTTGAATTGCCTGTGACGGCGTCCCATAAGGGCACAGGATAGGACAGACGGGCAAACACATCGATGCCGACACTTTTCCGGTTCCTTGTCACGCTCGCTGTTCTGGCGGGCATCGCATACGGCGCCATGTTTGCGCTGGTGATGTTCGTCGAGCCGAAGAAGGCAGAAATCACCGTGCGCATTCCACCGGAAAAGCTCGCGCCCAAAAAATGAAAAGCGGCAAATGAAGAGCGGCGCGCGCATCGAGGCCTTCCTCGAAATGATGAGTGCCGAGCGTGGCGCTGCCGACAACACGCTGGCCAGCTATCGCCGCGACCTCGAAGACGCCTCGGAATTTCTCGGCGGCCGCCTCGCCGACGCCGACGCCCCAGCCATCCGCGGCTATCTCGACGACATTGCCGGCCGCGGCTTCGCAGCGACCTCACAGGCACGCAAGCTGTCGGCACTCCGGCAGTTCTTCCGCTTCCTTTATGCCGAAGGCCTGCGAACCGACGACCCCACCGGCGTCCTCGACAGCCCGAAGAAGGATCGGCCGCTGCCCAAGACGATGAGCGAGGCCGAAACAGGCCGGCTGCTTGACCGCGCGGCGATGGAAGCGAGCGAATCCGCCGAGGGCGACAGCCTGGCGGCGACCCGGCTGCACGCGCTTGTCGAGGTGCTCTATGCCACCGGCTTGCGCGTTTCGGAGCTGGTCAGCCTGCCGCTGACGGTGGCGCTGCGCGACGAGCGCTTCTTCGTCGTGCGCGGAAAGGGCGAGAAGGACCGTATGGTGCCGCTGTCAGCCAAGGCGCGCGAGGCGATGCGGCGCTGGCTGGGTGACCGCAATGCCAACCCACGGCTGGTCGAAAGTCCGTTCCTGTTCCCGGCTTCGTCGGAAAGCGGGCACGTGCCGCGCCAGGTCTTCGCCAGAGAACTCAAGGGTCTGGCCGCCCGCGCTGGCATCGCATCGGCGAAAATCTCGCCACACGTACTGCGCCATGCCTTTGCCAGCCACCTGCTGCAGAATGGCGCCGACTTGCGCGCGGTGCAGCAATTGCTTGGCCATTCCGACATTTCGACCACGCAAATCTACACCCATGTGCTGGAAGAAAGGCTGTTGAAACTGGTCAACGAGCATCATCCGCTTGCCGATTAGGGCCCATATCGCTATGTGAGTGCCACGTTCCACTGGCGCGGTGCCACAGTCCCGGCCCCCGGTGCCTCAAATTTTCAGCGTGGTAGTCCGCTCGCCAATGTACAATTACCTCGATTTCGAAAAACCGGTCCAAGATCTCGAAGGCAAGATCCTCGAGCTCAAGAAGCTTGCGGAAAATGGCGAGGCCGTCGATGTCGGCGACGAGATCAAGCGGCTGGAGAAGCGCTCGCGTGATGCCCTGCGCGACGCCTATAAGGCGCTGACGCCCTGGCAGAAGGTCCAGGTGGCGCGCCACCCCGACCGCCCGCATTGCCTCGATTACATCAACGGCCTGTTCACCGATTTCACGCTTCTGGCCGGCGACCGCAATTTCGGCGAAGACAATGCCATGGTCGGCGGCTTCGCCCGCTTCCGTGGCGAGCCGGTGCTGGTGCTCGGCCAGGAAAAGGGCAACGACACCAAGAGCCGCCTCAAGCACAATTTCGGCTCGGTCCGCCCCGAGGGCTACCGCAAGGCCGTGCGCCTGATGGAAATGGCCGACCGGTTCAACATCCCCGTCGTCATGCTCGTCGACACCGCAGGTGCTTATCCCGGTGTCGGCGCCGAAGAGCGCGGCCAGGCCGAAGCCATCGCGCGCTCGACCTCCGCCTGCCTCGGCCTCAAGGTGCCGTCGATTGCCGTCGTCATCGGCGAAGGCGGTTCGGGCGGCGCGATCGCCATTGCCACCGCCAATCGGGTGTTCATGCTCGAACATGCGATCTATTCGGTGATCTCGCCTGAAGGTGCAGCCTCCATCCTGTGGCGCGACACGACACGCTCCAAGGACGCGGCGACCAATATGAAGATCACCGCGCAGGACCTGCTCTCGCTCAAGATCATCGACAAGATCATCGACGAGCCGCTGGGCGGCGCTCACCGCAACGCCGAGGCAGTGATTTCGGCCACCGGCGACCTGATCGCCAAGACTTTCGCCGAATTCAACGGCTCGAACATCGATTTCCGCGAGCAGCGCCGCGAGAAGTACCTCTCCATCGGCCGCAGCCTCTAGCATCCGCCCGAAAATCGGAATCGATTTGCGCAAGGCGCGATGCGCAGCCTGTGATTGCACAAACTGTGGGGCCTATGGGCCAGGGCATGGTTTCGCCACAAAAATGCCGCCTCGCCCGGCTCAATGAACTTGCCGTGATTTTTCGCGCGTGGGACGGGCCAGGAACTTGCGGTAAGGAATTTTCAAGGTTAACGACCCTAAGGTCGAGGCAGTACCAGGACGGGCCGGTCGTTGGCGCATGCGCCATGACTGCAATGTAGAGACGACATTTAGACCGATGATCGCCAATATCGCACGCGCCGGATTGCTTCTCGCTGCCCTTGCGGTGGCAGGCTGTTCGGAATCCTCCGTGACCGACTTCGTGCCGCAGCACGCCAACCGCCAGCTTTCGGCCAAGATCATGGCCGAGATGAAGGCCAAGGGCATGAACAAGAGCTCGCCCGTGCTGGCGCGCGTGTTCAAGGAAGAAGGCAAGCTGGAAGTCTGGAAACAGAAGACCAACGGCCGCTACGACATCGTTGCCAGCTACGACATCTGCAAGATGTCGGGCAAGCTCGGCCCCAAGTTCACCGAGGGCGACCGCCAGTCGCCGGAGGGGTTCTACACCGTGCGTCCGGGACAGATGAACCCGAACTCCAGCTATCACCTCGCCTTCAACATCGGTTATCCCAACACCTTCGACCGCGCCAACGGCCGCACCGGCTCGAACCTGATGGTTCACGGCGCCTGCTCGTCGTCAGGCTGTTTCTCGATGACCGATGCGCAGATCGAGGAGATCTACGCCTTCGCGCGCGATGCCTTCAAGGGCGGCCAGACCGAATTCCAGGTTCAGTCCTATCCGTTCCGCATGACCGCTGCCAACATGGCGCGTTATCGCAACGACCCGAACTACCAGTTCTGGGCGATGCTGAAGGAAGGCTACGACCATTTCGAGATCACAAAATCTCCGCCGAAGGTCGACGTCTGCGAAAAGCGCTACGTCTTCAACCAAGTTCCGGAAGCGGGCGGCACATTCAATCCGACCGGCGCATGCCCGGCAGTGACCCAGCCGCAAGCGCTGCAGACGGCCTATCAGGCCTACAAGAGCAAGTATGACGCTGCTTTTGCCAGCGCCACCGGCGGCGACATTCCCGCACCCAAGCCGACGATTGCCGGCATCAAGGAAGCGGCGATCGTTTCGGACTGGACCAAGCGCCGTGCCCGCGGCGAGCGCGTGACCCTGGAGCCGCCGGCGATGGCCCAGGACGGCAGCATCGTCCAGACCACCGCCCGCATGGGCCGTATCGATTCGGCCGAAGGCCGCCGCATGGCAGCGCTCGATGCGGCAGCGGAAGCCAAGAAGAAGGCTGCCGAGGAAAAGGCGCAAGCCATCGCTGCCGCCAAGGCTGCCAAGCTTGCCGCCCAGCAGCAGGTCGAGACCGCCGCCGTGCCGCAGCCACAGCCCGCAGTGACCGAAGCGCCGACGCAGGCCGCCCAGGCGGCTCCCGCCGAAGAGGCAGGAGCTGCCACCAAGCTCAAGAAGAAGCTGCTCAACCTGTTCGGCAGCTGATCGGCGTGGGCGAAACCACCGAAATCTACGATCTCAGGGGGCTCAATTGCCCCCTGCCCGTGCTCAAGGCCAAGCGCCGGCTCGCCGACATGTCACCGGGCGAGCTGTTGTGGCTCGAAACCACCGACCCGCTGGCTGTCATCGACATCCCGGCCTTCTGCCAGGAGGCCGGCCACAGGCTGGTCGAAACGACGCCGGTCGCAGGCGGCCACCGCTTTCTGGTCGAACGCGGAAGCTGAGTTCGGAGTCGGTGCGTCCCTTGGAGGCAGCGACAGGATCCTACCGCCCGGCGATCGCCAGCGGGTTGTTTTCCATCGCTTCGCGGTCCGGCGTGTCGATGGCAGGTTTGTTGACGAAGGCGGCAAACAGGCGTTCGACATAGTCGCGCGGCAGGTCGATGCCGATCAGCACCAGCCTTGTGCCGCGAACCGCATCCGGCCATGACGGCAAGCGTGCCGGCGGATGCAGCAGTTTCTGCACGCCATGGATGACCAACGGCCGCTCCCGGTCTTCCAGCAGTTCGACGATGCCCTTGATCCGCAACAGCTTGTCGCCTTGCGTCGACAGCAACAGGTCGAGGAACATCTCGACCGTCGAGAACGGCAGCGCGCCGGCGTGCGTCAGCGAGAACGAGCCGACCCGGCTGTCGTGATGGTGGCCATGGTCGTGATCATGATGATGGTCACCGTGGTGATGATGGTGACCGTGGTCACCGTGATGGTGATGGTCATGCGCTTGCGCCTCGCCCAGCCAGCGGCGCACGTCGGCGGTCTTGGTCGCCGGGTCGTAAAGCCCGCACTGCAACAGCCTTGCCACCGCCGCACCCTCGACTTCGCGGATTTCGGCGCCCGGATTGATGCGGGCAAGCCGCGCCTTGAGCGCATCGAGCCATTCGGCATCGTCAACGAGGTCGGCCTTGGTCAACACGATGCGGTCGGCCACCGCTACCTGCTTGACCGCCTCGACATGGGCGTCGAGCGTCGCTGCACCATTGACCGCATCGACGACTGTGATGACGCCGTCTAGCCGGAAGGCGTGGATGAGTGCGGGATGCCCCATGATCGACTGCAGCACCGGCACCGGATCGGCAAGGCCGGTGGTCTCGATCACCACCCGCGAAAGCCTGGCGATGCGGCCGGTTTGCAGCCGGTCGACGAGATCGGCCAGCGTGTCGACGAGTTCGCCGCGCACGGTGCAGCAGAGGCAGCCATCGGACAGTTCGATGACCCCGTCAGAGGCCTTTTCGACCAGCAGATGGTCGATGGCGACGTCGCCGAACTCGTTGATGATGACCGCCGTGTCGGTCAGCTCAGGATCCTTGAGCAGCCGGTTGAGCAGCGTCGTCTTGCCGGCGCCGAGAAAGCCGGTCAGCACCGATACCGGGATCGGGAAAACTGCCTGCGAATTCACGAGCGCGCCTGAACCTTGCCAGCGACAGGGGCAGCACCAATCGGTGCCGGCCTGTCGGGGCGCCAGGTCGGCAGCGGCACGCCTGTTTCGACGACGATGTCGCGGCCGCCGAGCGCCTTTGGCATCGGCCCGGTGGCGCCGCCCAGGCTGACCGTGACCCAATTACGCTGGCGCGTCATTTCTGGAATGATCGAGACCTTGTCCGGTGCTGCCCCCGCTTCGGTCGGACCATCGGACGCCGCATGCTTGGCCTTGGGCGAGCAGACTTCCTCGCGCATGCTCGTCGCGACGTCGCGGTTGTCGCCATAGGGCGCAAGCCCTGTAACGCTGACCGAGGCGCCGTTGCGGACGAATCCGGTCTGCAGCATCTTCGCCGCTTCTTCGGCGCGATTGTCTGGTGAATCGGCACCGAGAACGATGGCTGCCAGCGTCCTGCCGTCGCGGGTGGCGGTGGCGATCAGGTTGAAACCGGATTCGCAGACGAAACCGGTCTTCATGCCATCGGTGCCAGGGAACCGGCCGACCAGCGGGTTGAAATTCTTGAGCTTGGCCTTGCCCGCAATGATGCCTTCGATGTCGAAATAGGCGGCATATTCAGGATATTCGAGGCGGATCGCCCTGACCAGGATCGCGAGATCACGCGCCGTCGTATACTGCTCGGGATCGTGCAGGCCGTTGGCATTGACCCAGTGGCTGCCGGCCATGCCGAGGCGCTGCGCCTCGGCGTTCATCCGTGCGGCGAAGGCCTCTGGCGTGCCGCCGACATTTTCGCCGATCGCCGCCGCCACGTCGTTGGCCGACTTGACCATGATGATCTTCAGCGCGTTGTCGAGCGTCAGCACGGAACCCGGCTTGTAGCCCATCTTGGCCGGCGGGAAGGCCGCCGCCTTCTTGGAGATCTTGATCGGCGAATTGAGCGCCAGCTCGCCAGCCTGGACGGCGCGGAAGGTGGTATAGGCGGTCATCAGCTTGGTCAGCGAGGCCGGATGCCAGCGCTTGAACGCGTCCTGATGCTCGATGACGGCGCCCGAATTGACGTCGAACAGCATCGCTGGATTGGCCGACGCGGGGACAGCGCCCAGCACGGTTGCGACCGTTAGGCCGAGGAGCATGCTTCTGACGAACCTAATCTTCATCATCAAATCCGAAATCGCCTCTTGCCGATCATAGCCGGCCGTCCATAAGATTTCCGTAAACCGGGATGGCAACGCGCTGGCCGGTACGAAAGACCCATGGCCACGGCGTCGCCGCCGCTGCTAAATAACCTATGTGACGCCAAGATGGCAGATCTCTAGCGATCACAATTGCGAATCCGGACCCCTGGCTCAACAAACAGACGGTCCAACACACAGGAAGTCGAGACCAACATGCCGATCCTGAACCGAGCCGCCGAAATGCAGGACGAGATCGCCGGCTGGCGCCGTCACCTGCACCAGAAGCCGGAACTCAATTTCGACGTCTTCGAGACCGCCGACTTCGTCAAAGCCAAGCTCGAGGAATTCGGCTGCGACGAAATCGTCACCGGCCTCGGCAAGACGGGCGTCGTCGGCATCATCAAGGGCAGCCTCGGCGCCGGCGGCGTCGTCGGCCTGCGCGCCGACATGGACGCGCTGCCGATCGAGGAGATCACCGGCAAGCCTTATGCTTCGACAGTACCTGGCAAGATGCATGCCTGCGGCCATGACGGCCACACGGCAATGCTTCTGGGTGCCGCCAAATATCTCGCCGAGACGCGCAATTTCGCCGGCCAAGTGGCCGTCATCTTCCAGCCGGCCGAAGAAGGCGGCGGCGGCGGCAACGAGATGGTCAAGGACGGCATGATGGAGCGCTTCGGCATCCAGAAGGTGTTCGGCATGCACAACATGCCGAGCCTGCCGGTTGGCCAGTTTGCCATCCGCCCGGGCGCCATCATGGCGGCGACCGCCGAGTTCACCATCACCGTCAAGGGCAAGGGCGGCCATGCCGCCATGCCGCACCGCGCCATCGACCCGATCGTCGCCGGCAGCCAGCTGGTGACCGCACTGCAGGCAATCGCCTCGCGCAACACCGATCCGGCCGAGGCGATCGTCGTTTCGGTGACCAAGTTCCTCGCCGGCACAGCCTACAACATCATTCCCGAGCAGGCTGTCATTGCCGGCACCGTGCGCACGCTGAAGAAGGAAATCGCCAAGCTCGCCGAGGAGCGCATGGGCGCCATCTGCCGCGGCGTCGCGGAAGCCACCGGCACGGCGATCGAGCTCGACTACGACGCCAACTACCCCGTCACCTTCAACCACGAGAACGAGACCGTGTTCGCAGGCGATGTCGCCGCCTCCGTCGCCGGCGAGCCGCAGGTGCACCGGGCGATCCAGCCGCTGATGGGCGGCGAGGACTTTTCCTACATGCTCGAAGCCCGCCCCGGCGCCTTCATCTTCATCGGTAATGGCGACACCGCCAACCTCCACCACCCAGCCTACGACTTCAACGACGAAGCCATCCCGCACGGCGTCAGCTACTGGGTCCGCCTCGCCGAGACGGCGCTCGCGGCCTGACCTTCGCCGCCCAAATACGTCCATGGCCGCCCGCCGGCCCTGGACGCGGCAACAGCATTTGGCCAGCCCGGCAACCGCCAAAACGTTTCACAACCGGCCCGCCAAAAACCGTTGGCGAATCCGCTCGAAGCCGCTATGTGTGCAGCCGAGTGGTCCCGTAGCTCAGTAGGATAGAGCGGCAGATTCCTAATCTGTAGGTCACAGGTTCGATTCCTGTCGGGATCACCAACAAAATCAAGGACTTAGTTTCTGATTCATGTTGGTGACATGTCGCATCATGTTGCAACTGAGTTCCCTTGATTTCCAACGGTTTTCACTCACACTCGGCTAGTCGACGCGACATGCAACGCGACATGGCGCGCGGACTGCGGGGGGGGGACATGGGGTCGCTTTGGCAAATGATGCGCCTGTCCACGTTGGCTGCATTCGCTCCGGATCGCTTTCTCAAAGCTGATCTTCTCGATGACAACGCGAGCCGACACCTCCCGCCCGATGCCGAATTGCTGGCGAAGATGATCGCAGTCAAACGCACGCAGCTTGAGAGCCTGCGTTCGGGATGGGCTTCTTCCTTGGGGCTCATGGCCTATGCAGGGCTTGTCGGGCTGCTATTCGGTCGGATTGCATTGAAGGAGTTGGGGGAACGTCCCGGAGTTGCAATGGTCGTTGGCGTCTTGGGCGGCATTATCCTGCTCTGGAGTGCTATCGCCCTACGCGGCTGGGAGATACAGACGATGGGAGGCAAATCCCTTGTCGAACGTGTCAATGCATGGATCGTGCGGGCCGCCTGCTTCCTCGGGACAACATTGGCGGTGATTTCGGTGAGCTGGGACGCAAGTTTTTGAAAGGGACGGAACAGTGACGCAGACGTGCAAAAACCCAGAATGCAGGAAGCAGTTCTCCGTGACATGGACTGGCAGCAATGTGCCCGGTGGCAAGACACTCGAAATAATCCAATGTCCCCATTGCGGGAAAGAGCACGATCGAGAGATGACGAGTTTGGCCCCGATCGTAACGCCGATCCATCATGGCGGAACAGGGACTTAAATATACAAAAAGCCCCGCTACCTTTCGGCAGCGGGGTGATTGGGTGGTTAGTCGGCGGTACTGCAAACATGGCCGCTTCAGCCACGGTGGCGCTGCAGCGTTAACGGCCGGTAAATCAAGGTAGATGTGAAGGGCGCTAAAACGCAAAAGGCTCAAGCCGAAGCCAGCGGGGTTGGCGTGCTGCGGAACCCCGTCCCTTGAATTCCGCCCTTACCTGAATACGCTGCCGGCATGACACGCGCCGACACCGCTGCCGAGCTCGACGACGCATCAGATCGGATCGCGGATATCAGCCGCGCCGACCTGCAGATCATGCTGCGACGGGCGGCGCTCAGGCTGAGCAACACCGAAGGCATCGTCCTCGACCAGGATGTCGACGAGGCAGTCAACGCGCTGGCGGCCGATCTCAAGATGACCCGGGCAAGACCTCTTGCGAACCATGATCCGGGAATGGCTGGAGAAAGGCGGTATCTGCCGGTACGGATGCTGGAAGAAGACGGCGAGAGGGACGGGAGCGCTTAGAGCGCAACAAAGCCCGCCAGCCGGAGCCAGACCGCGCACGGTCGATCTGCACGGGCGCTCGCGGCTCTGCCAAACAAATTCTCAACCTCTGGTGGGCTATAACGGGAAGGCATCGATCTTGTACCGTGAATGGACCATGCCTATGAAGAAGCCGCCAAGCGCACTTTGGTCAGTAATATTGGTCGGGTTTGCGATACTGCCTCTGACCTTCTACCTGCGGCATCTTGGGTTATTGGGACCACACGTTTTTCTGCTGATGGCCTGGGTAGCTTTGCTCGCCGTAATGATCCGGCATGCCCGGGCAGCCAATCAATCCGTCAAGCAGGGAGCCATCGTTATTACCGGCTTCATCTTTTGTGCGCTGATCGGAATGCATACACACTGGGTTGTCACCATCGGCGCCTTTTTTGTCCTGATCTACCTCGGCGAAAAGACAAAGGTTCTTCAGCGTGGCTGAGATCATCTGGGAAGCGCGTAAGCAAAAAAAGGCCCCGCCACATTTCGGCAGCGGGGCGACATAAGCAGAGGGCGCGGCGGTCGTTAGGGCAGCTTGAAGCCTCCCCCCATCATGAAGGCAACGATGGCCAGGATGATGCCGCCGATGATTAGGCGGACGATCCAAGTGAAATTCGAAGACGGTTGAAGTGACCGATCAGCCGGCACCAGATTTGGTCAGGCAGAGTTAGGCGCTCCAATTGCCAATCTACACCGATGCCGATACCAACCTTACGGGCTAATATTGGGGGTTGGCGGGATGTTTAGCGAGAGCTATCCGGAATTCATGGTGCGGTGGCATTTGTATCGGCGTTGGAAGAGACCGCCGAACCCGACGCGCAAGGCGGAATACACCTTCTACAAGCTTATGAAGTCTGCGCCTCGTGGCGGACTATTCGTTGATCTCGGTGCGAACGTCGGGGATGTGACCAACCGTGCGCTTGCGTACGGGATGCGGGTGATCGCATTCGAACCTGATCCGGTCGCCAGGCAGGTTCTCGTCGAGCGATTTGGACGCAATGACCGGGTCACAATCATCCCGAAGGCGGTCGGCGCTTCGGCGCGTACCGCTGTTTTTTATCAGCGGCCCGATATAGCGAATGTTGGCAAGACACAGTCGTCGTCGCTGCTTGAGACCCACGAACATGTGAGCGGCAGCCAGATCGAGGTGGAGGTTATCGACCTAGTGCAATTCCTACGGGATCTGCGCGAGCCCGTTTCGGTGATCAAGATGGACATCGAAGGTGCTGAGGTCGAATGTTTGGAAGCGCTGTTTGAGTCGGGCATCTATCGCAGCATTGGTGCGATGTTGGTCGAGACCCATGACCGCCTTTTCCCGCAACTGACACCGCGCCTGGATCGAATTCGAAACCGGATCACAGTAGAGCAACTACCTCACGTCTGTTTGGACTGGGGTTGATGTCGCGCCAGTGGCCGCGCTGCCGTGCCTTCGAAAGGGGGCCGGCAGACGCATACCAGTAGCGATAAGACTGGACCATGCGCCTTTTCGTGATCAACCTTGATGCCGCAACCGATAGACTTCAATGGATGTCGGATTCGTTCGCGTCATTGGGGCTAGATTTTGAACGCATTGCAGCCATCGACAAGAACAACTTGCGTGACGATCACATATCCCATGTCGTTGGAACGGGATGGACCGGCGGGGAACTCGGGTGCTTCCTAAGTCACATCGAGGCGTGGAAGGTAGTTGCCAGTGGCACCGATGAATTCGGGTGCATATTTGAGGATGACGTTCATCTCGCCCCTGACGCGACGCGGTTTCTGAAGGATTCCAACTGGATCCCTCAAGGGCTCGACCTGATCGAGCTCGAAACAACGTTAAACCCTATAGTGCCGCTATCGCCTCGAACTTGGCAGGACTGGTTTTATGCCGCTGTGATGATCACTGCGCTGCTAGTTGTCGCCTGCCTGACAGCGACAGCGCTGCTTGGATAGCGCAATTGCGCTTGTGGAGCGCGACCATGAAGCCGTGGACCTGCTCGAGGCAATTTGCGCCAAGCGGAACGGGAGCAGGCTGACGAAGACATTCAAAAGGGTGGAACTACAGCTTCGGCTTATGTATGGACTTCCTAATGAAACGAAGGCCGCTAAAACTGTACTGGGACGGTGCGCTCGTCCGCCCCAACTTTGGGGACACCCTCTCACCCAAGCTGATCGAGATGCTCTCAGGCAGAGATGTTGCCTACGCAAGCATATCCCGATGCGATATGGTTTCAATTGGTAGCATCCTTGATGACGTCATTGCTGGCCACCGCAAGCGCTTGGCGAAGCTTCGTCTCAACCGAATTGTTGTCTGGGGATCGGGGTCGTTCGGAACAGAGCGAACCACCGGCTGGCGGTGGTTGGACATTCGCTCTGTTCGCGGTCCTAAGACGCGCGACTTGCTCGGGCTCGGGAAACAGGTTCCGATGGGCGATCCAGCGATACTCATTGATCGACTTACTCCCTCAACAGCGAAGGCGCATCGATGGGGCATAATTGTGCACCCCGAAGATGGTGACTACGCCATGGTGCGAACCATGTTGAATGAGACACCGAACTCAACGGCTATCAATCTTGGGACAGAAGACGTCATCGGCACCGCACGAGAAATCGCCTCATGCGACTTCATAATGTCGTCCAGCCTTCACGGCCTGATCGCCGCCGATGCTCTAGGCGTTCCAAGCGTGTGGATGCACCTACGCGATATAGGCGGGCATTGGAAGTTCTACGATTATTTCGCGAGTGTTGGCAGAGCTGAGAGGGCGCCAATTCTATCAGCAGCGGATCTGCGCAACTTTGAAGACCAGGCCGACATCGCCGATCAGTCCGTGCTTGTCCAACGGCGGCTAGACCTGGATGCTTCGTTCGCTTCGCTGAACCTGTGAGGGTGGTGGAACGCGCGTCAGCGACTGTGCTATGAGGCGCTATGGTTCTAATGACGCTCGGCGACAGCCACTCTCTATTCAGCTTTGCCGGTATTGCTGAGGCCAAGATTTATTGGCGTGGGCCGAGGACAATGCATCGGGCCGCTCGCGATGGCATCGCGTCATTGGTTCCTAAGAACTGCCGGCCGGTTAGCGGTGATGTACTTGTGTTGTCGTTTGGTGAAATTGACAGTCGCGTTCATGTAGCGCGGGTCGCACGTCGAAACGGTCGATCTTCTGTCGAGGAAGCCGATGCACTTTGCGACAGGTTCCAGGCGGCGCTGGATCAATTTAAGGCAAGGTGCCCGGCGCGTTTGGCATTGGCATGCATCGGCCCGTTCAATCCGGCCTATCTGGAGTATGAGGGGTACGAAAATGAAGAGGCATGCCGGGCCAACGCGAAGGCGATCCGCGACAGGATGAACGACCGCATGGCAATGATGGGCGTTGCTTTCGTGGATTTCCGGGCGGGCTACAGCAACCCAGATGGCTCAATCATCCCGTCGCTCTCGGACAATAACGTCCACATTGACCCTCGGCATTCTGAGCCGGTCCTGGCAGCTTTGAAGCAAGCCCTAGGAGTCCAGTTCAATCTTCGGCAACCGCCGTGGCCGCCGGACAGTCTCGCTGAGAAGCCTTATCAGTCGTCGTGGAAGCGGTTCCGCCGTGCCGTGCGGGCTAAGGTGAAGGGATGGTTCTTCAGAGTTTTCCCGCATTTCGGAAAAACTCATCGACTGCCGCCGCAGGGAAACTGAGCGCAGCGAACCCTGACTGCTCCCATTTATTTCCCCGGGTCGATGACGCCTCCGAATTGGAGTCCGCCGAGGCAGCGCTACTGAGGAATTGATGACGGACGAAGAACAAGAGAAGGTAACAAGCGAATTTCTCGCCATGATTGGCCAGTACGTCATCGTTTTTCAGTGGATTGAATCTAAAATAGAGCAAAGCTTGCTACTCTGGTGGGATCATGACAACTGGGCGCAGTCAAAACAACGGCTAGCAGATATGACGAACAACCAGAAAGTTGACGCTGTCTAGAAGGAATTTAAAGAAAATCCCACCAATGCAAGGGGACGAAGTCGAGAGATTGGGTCAAACGATTTGGCGAACTTGTTGCTCGGCTTCACGCCGAACGACAGCGCCGCAATCGATTAGTCCACTCCCATTATCTGTTCGACTTCCTTAAGATCGGTCATCCTGTTCTTCAGGTCGACCCGAAAAGCGGAAATTCCGATATTGGCCCCGACGCCCAGAGCAAGATATTGGGAGAGCTGGCACAACTGAGTATCGACATCAGCCGTGCGCATCTCCAAGTGGTTCACGACTACCGTGCGGACGAACCAATCTAGATGAGCGACGCGACATAGACGCAACATGGACGCCTACGCGCCCTGCATGACAAGGGATTGAGGAAGCTTCCTAATCTGTAGGTCACAGGTTCGATTCCTGTCGGGATCACCACTCCATTCTCTCCCAATATCGCAGATGTGTTTGAGTGCGGCGCAATCGCATTTTGCATGCCCTTGGCGATCTGTGTATCCAAATTCATTCACCTCAATACTCATCTATGCCAACTGCTCATAGCTGTGTGCTGAAAATTCACTTTTCTGACTGACCGAACTTTCCTCAACTGACCACTCCGCCATAGGCCCTAAGCGAGGAACGCGGGCTGGCGGCCAACCGTCGGGAGGGACGTCATGACACCTAGGATTATCGCGATCGGCTGTTCGGTGCTGGCGCTGACGGCCGGCGTGGCTCGGGCCGCCGACTGGGGCAGCAAGGTGCCGACGGAGATCAACATTGCCGACCCCTACCTCAAGCAGTGGAACGCGTTGACCTACGACAAGGCGCCGCCGGCGCTGGAGCCGGGCAAGGATTATGGCATGGCGGAGGACGGCACGTTCCGCGCGCCACGCGCCACGCCCTTGGGCGACAGCCCGGCCTTTCCCGGCCAGCTCGAGGCCTGGGACGACAACAGCTACAGCCACAATGTCGAGGAGATCGCGTTTTATCCTGGAGTAAGCTCGCCCTGGCATGCCTGGCCCGACGTCGCCGACTTCGACGGCAAGCGCTACATGTATGTGCATGACCGCGACTATATGCGCGTGCTCGACATCACCGACCCGGCCAAGGCCAAGGTCGTCTATTCCAAGGGCGGCGTGTGGGGGCCGGAGGGCTCGAGCGAGGATTGGGACGCCAAGACAGTCCAGGACTATTTCGGCGGCATCACCATCGCCTGGAGCGAAAAACTCCAGAAGAACGTCGTCGTCGCCTCCTACGAGATCGGCCGCTTCGGCATTCTCGACAACAAGCGCACCCAGCCCGACATCGTCGAGACCTTGCGCAAGTACAATTCGCTCAAGGGCTTCAAGGTCTACGAGATGAACGGGCCGACGCCCGACGACTGGAAACTGATCGCCACACGCACCACCGACACCAAGAACCCCGATGCGCCGATCGGGGAGCAGGAGGGTTCGGGCTCGCTCGACGCGCCGGCCTGGTTTGGCGGCAAATACATGTATTTGTCGGCTGCACCCGACGATTCCTACGCGCTGACCGAATATCCCGATTACCTGCATTCGCCGGGCTACCAGGTCTGGGACATGTCGGACCCGGCCAATCCGGTCTTTGTCAGCCAGGTGACGGTGCCCGGCCAGGTGGTCGGCGACAAGGCGAGCGAAGACGCGTACCTCATGAACCCACGCGCGGGAAACCGGACGTCGTGGATGGGTTCGCGCATGCCGCCGTTCCTGCCGACCCCGGTCGAGAAGGGTGGCAAGGTGGCCTTCGGCGCCATGGGCGGCCTGGGGCTCTACACCTTCGATCTCGCCAATCCCGACAAGCCCGAGATCAAGGGGCATGTGAGTATTGCGCCGAGCTTTGCCGGCACCGAGTTCGACAATGTCGACACCAGCCAGTACGCGCGCACCGGCTACGTCTTCGCCAATGGCTATCCGATGAACTCGAACTGCTACGAGCCCTACAAGGACGTGCTGGTGATCGACGCCAAGGACGTCGCCGCACCCAAGGTGGTGGCGACCTTGCCGCGGCCTGTCCCGCCGAAGGAAGCCAGGTTCACCGACTATTGCCAGCGCAAGGGCAGCTTCGGACCGAAGCGCTCGGGCACCACGCACCAACCGGGCCATGGTCGCAACGGCATCGTGCCTTACGCCTTCTATAATGCCGGGCTGCAGATCTTCGACGTCGAGGATCCCGCACAGCCGAAGATATCAGGCTATTTCGTGCCGCGTTCCCCGACGACATCTGAAATGCCCGACTACACCTTCGACAATGCCAGCTTCGCGGTGTTCACCGAATATGACCGCAACATCATCTGGCTGTTTTCGGTCAATGGTGTGCATGCGCTGAAAACGCCGCTGCTGGGCGAGCCCAAGATGGGGATGAGCGACCAGGTCTGGCCGCCGCGCAACTGAGCCGGCAGACGATCCAGAACAAAACCCCGGTCTCATGAACTGACCCCCGAAAGTTGGACACAACCTTCGGGGGTTTTGCATGTCCAAACACAGTGCGCGTTTCAAGCGCTCGGTTGTCGATAGCTATTTGTGCGGGGATGAAAGCTACGCGAGTGCGGCGTCGAAGCGTGGAGTTGACGCGGCGACTGTCCGCAAGTGGGTGGCTTTGTACCAGGCGCATGGCTGGGCGGGCCTGTCGGGCAAATACGATCATTACGACGCGACGTTCAAGCTGTCAGTGCTCGAGCGGATGTGGCGAGAAGGTCTGTCGTATCGCCAGACGGCGGCGTTGTTCAATATCCGCAATGCCAGTTGCCTGGCGGGCTGGGAGAAGCGCTATCATGCGGGTGGGATAGAGGCACTCGGCCGACGTCCCGGAGGACGCCCCATGTCGAAGCCGCCGGCCCCCGCAGTGCCTGTTGCACCCAGTGACGAAGCCAAAAGCCGGGAAGAACTGCTGGCCGAACTGAAGCAACTGCGGATGGAGAACGCCTACCTAAAAAAACTGGAGGCCTTAACGCAGGGACACGCGCCCAAAAAGCACAAGCCGTCCAGGCGTTAAGGCCGTTGCATCCGCTTGAGGGCCTGCTCGATCTGGCGAAGCTGCCGCGCAGCACGTTCTATTACAGGCAAAAGGCGGCCTCGCGCCCGGACCGCCATGTGGCGCTGAAGGAGGCGATCAAGGCCATCTTCGACCGCCACAAGGGCCGCTACGGCTATCGCCGGGTGACCGCGCAACTGCGCCAGTTGGGTCAAGGCGTCAACCACAAGACCGTCCAGAGCCTGATGGCCGAGATGGGATTGAAGTCACTGGTCAGGCCGAAGAAGTATCGTTCCTACAGGGGCGAGGTTGGGCGGACCGCTCCCGATCTGTTGCAGCGCAAGTTCAGCGCCGACCGCGCCAACTGCAAATGGGTGACCGACGTGACGGAGTTCAGCGTGGCCGGCGACAAGCTCTACCTGTCTCCCATCATGGACCTCTACAATGGCGAGATCGTCGCCTTCGAGACGGCGCGCCGCTCGCGCTTCAAACTGGTGGACAATATGCTGACCAAAGCCTTCGCCCGGCTCAATGAGGACGAACGGCCGACCCTGCATTCCGATCAGGGATGGCAGTACCAGATGTCGGCATTCCAGCGCAGGCTGGAAACCAGAGGCCTTGCACAAAGCATGTCACGCAAAGGCAATTGCCTCGACAACGCACCGATGGAGAGCTTCTTCGCCACGCTCAAGTCCGAGCTCTTCCACCCGGAAAGGTTCGAAACTGTCCAAAGCCTCGATAAGGCCATCGAGCGCTACATCGACTATTACAACCACCGCCGCATCAAACTGAAACTGAAAGGGCTGGCCCCTGTGCAATACAGGACCCAGCCCTTAAATCTACCAGCTCAATGAACCGTCCAACTTTACGGGGTCAGTTCACTCAAGCCGGGGTTTTTGTTTGGCAGCGCCCGTTCAGTGCCCGGGGTGCAGGGCGTCGTTGAGATACATGCAGGTCAGCATGGTAAAGATGTAGGCCTGGATCACCGCCATCAACAGTTCGAGCGCTGTCAGCGCGACAGTCATGGTGAGCGGCAGCACGGCGGCGAACATGCCGAGCGTGCCCATGCTGCCGAGGCTGACGACAAAGCCGGCAAAGACCTTGAGCGTGATGTGCCCGGCCAGCATGACGGCAAACAGGCGCACCGAATGGCTGATCGGCCGCGAGATATAGGAGACGATCTCGATCGGCACGATGATCGGCGCCAGTGCCAGCGGCACGCCGGATGGCAAAAACAGCCGGAAGAAGCCGAGCCCGTTTTTCCAGATGCCATAGAGCGTCACCGTGCCAAACACGATCATCGCGAAGGAAAAGGTGACGATGATGTGGCTGGTCACCGTGAAGGCATAAGGAAACATGCCGGCCAGATTGGCGATCAGAATGAAGACGAACAGCGAAAACACCAGCGGGAAAAATGTCATGCCGCCTTCGCCGGCATTTTCGCGCAAGGTTTTGGAGACGAATTCGTAGATCAGCTCGGTGACCGACTGTAGCCGCGTCGGCACGAGCGCGCGGGCGCTGGTCGACAAAAGCAGGAACAGCCCGCCGAAGACCGCGACCCCGACCATATAGGCGGCGGAGTTGGTGAAGGCGATCTCCTGGCCGGCAAACTCGAACAGGGTGAAGATCGGCTTGATTTCAAATTGCTCTATTGGTCCCGCCACGGCGCCTCTCCGGTCTGGTCAATGCGAAAGCGCGCCCCGGAACTGAATCCGGAAGCCTGATAGAGGTGAGCGCACAGCGTATTCCGCCGTGCGGAGGCTGCATGTTTTCGCTGTTTCAAGGTGTGAATAGGTTCGGGTGACAAATCTGCGGCGCCATCTCTTGGATGGGGCCGTCCCCGAACGTACTAGGCACTGGTCGTCCAGTGCGTGGGCTTGTTAGCCCAGCTTGGCTGATTGGGCAAGGCCGGAAGGGACGCGGCGCAAGGCCGCGTCCCCGATATCAAGATTGGGCATCAGATGTGCAGCGCATGGCCCAGCGTGCGCAGTGCTGCCTCCAGGAACGCCTCGCCCTGAGTCGGGTGGGCATGGATGGTGCCAGCGATATCCTCCAGCCGCGCGCCCATCTCGATCGCCAGGCTGAAGGCCGCGGAAAGCTCTGAGACGCCGGTGCCGACCGCCTGGATGCCGAGCACCAGATGGTTGTCCGCGCGGGCAACGATACGCACGAAACCGTCCTCGCCCATGAGCGTCATTGCCCGGCCATTGGCCGAGAACGGGAACTGCGCGGTCTTGATCTCCATGCCCAGTGCCTTGGCCTCGTCGGGCGAGAGACCTGCGGTGACGACCTCCGGATCGGTGAAGCAGACGGCGGGGATCGAACGCTTGTCCCAACTGCGCTTGTGGCCGGCAACGATCTCGGCGACCATTTCGCCCTGGGCCATGGCGCGGTGCGCCAGCATCGGCTCGCCGGTGACATCGCCGATGGCGTAGATGCCGCGCATCGAGGTGCGGCACTGCTCGTCGATGCGGATGAAGCGGCCGTCGCGGTCGAGGTCGATCTCTTCGAGGCCCCAGCCTTCGACCAGCGGCTTGCGCCCGACAGTCACCAGCACCTTGTCGGCCGCAATCTTCTGCTCGCTGCCGTCGGCGGCCTCGACCAGCAGCGCATCGCCCTTGGCTGAAAGCCCCTTGGCCTTGGCGCCTGTCAGCACCTTGACGCCGAGCGCTTCAAGCCTCTTGGCGACGGGCCGGGTCAGCTCGGCATCATATTGCGGCAGGATGCGCGGCAAGGCTTCGACGACTGTGACTTTCGAACCGAGCTTGGCAAAGGCAGTGCCGAGCTCAAGGCCGATGTAACCGCCGCCGACGACGGCGAGCGCTTGCGGCACCTGCTTGAGTGCCAGCGCCCCGGTCGACGAGATCACCGCACCGCCGAAGGGCAGGAACGGCAATTCGACCGGCACGGAACCGGTGGCAATAACAATGGTTTCGGCGCGGATCACCTGCAGGCCGGTTTCGGTGTCGACCTCGACGGTCTTGCCGTCGCGGAAGCGCGCCCAGCCCTGCACCGACTTGACCCGGGCCTTCTTGAGCAGGCCGGCAACGCCTGTCGTCAGGCGGCCGACGATGCGATCTTTCCAGGCAACGGTCCTGGCGAGATCGAGTGCCGGCGCTGACAGGCTGATGCCGAGCGGGCTTGTGCCCGACGCCATCTCCGAGACCTTGAGATATTCGTCGGCGGCATGGATCATCGCCTTGGAGGGGATGCAGCCGACATTGAGGCAGGTGCCGCCGGGCTTGACGGCTTCGACGATGACGGTGTCGATGCCGAGCTGGCCGGCGCGGATGGCGCAGATATAGCCGCCGGGGCCGGCGCCGATGACGAGAAGCTTGCAGGAGATTTCCTTCACAGCCTCAGCCCTCCACGAAGATCATTGCCGGCGCTTCGAGCAGCGCCTTGAGGCGCTGGACGAAGACCGCTGCGTCCCAGCCGTCGATGACGCGATGGTCGAAGCTGGAGGACAGGTTCATCATCTTGCGCGGCACGAACTGGGTGCCGTCCCACATCGGCCGGATCATGATCTTGTTGACGCCGACGATCGCCACTTCCGGGTGGTTGATGACGGGCGTGGTGGCGACGCCGCCCATCGCACCCAAGGAAGTGATGGTGATGGTCGAGCCGGTCAGCTCCTCGCGCGTTGCCGTGCCCGCCTTGGCGGCGTCGGCGAGGCGGTTGACCTCAGCGGCACAATCCCAGAGGTCGCGCGCCTCGGCGTGCTTGACGACTGGCACCATAAGGCCGCCGGGGGTCTGCGCCGCCATGCCGATATGCACGCCGGCATGGCGATGGATGATGCCGGCATCGTCGTCATAGATCGCATTGAGCTGCGGCTGCTCCGCCACCGCCTTGACCAGCGCCCGCATCAGGAACGGCAGGATGGTCAGCTTGGCGCGGTCAGGTTTCTTCGAGGCGTTGAGCTTGGCGCGCAGCTCCTCGAGTGCGGTGACGTCGACCTCCTCGACATAAGTGATGTGCGCGATGCGCGACTTGGCCAGCGCCATCTTTTCGGCGATGCGGCGGCGCAGGCCGATGACCTTGATTTCCTCGACGCCGGTCTTTTCCTGAAGGCCGGCGACGACGACGGCAGCACCACGGGCGGCGAACGCATCGAGATCCTCGTGGGTGACGCGACCGGCGGGACCGGTACCCGGCACCTGGCGCAGGTCGATGCCTGCCTCCCTGGCACGTAGCCTGACGGCAGGAGAGGCTAGCGGACGCTCGCCTTCCGGACGCGGCAGGCCGGTCGTGGCACGCGGCACAGGCTTGAGGGCTGCTGTGGCAGCGGCAGGCTTCGGGGTGGTCGGCGTTTTTTCTTCTTCTTTCTTAGCCGGCTCAGAAGAGGCTTTGGCAGCTTCTGGCGCCTTGGCCTCCGGCTTGGATTCGGCGGCCGGCTCTGCGGTCGACGGCGCATCACCGGCGACCTTTATCCTGACAATCGGCGAGCCGACCGGAACCGTGTCGCCGATCTCGGCGCCGAGCCAGACAATTTCGCCGTCGACCGGCGACGGGATCTCGACCGTCGCCTTATCGGTCATGACGGCGGCAAGCACCGCGTCCTCGCGCACGAGGTCGCCGATCTTGACGTGCCATTCGACAAGCTCAGCCTCGGCCACGCCTTCGCCGACATCGGGAAGCTTGATGACATGTTCGCCCATGCTCAGGCCTCCATCGTTTCGATCAAAGCTTCGCCGACACGCTTGGGTCCGGGGAAGTAGTCCCATTCCTGGGCATGCGGATAGGGCGTGTCCCAACCGGTGACGCGGGCGACGGGTGCTTCGAGATGGTAGAAGCAGTTTTCCTGCACCAGCGACACGAGCTCGGCGCCGAAGCCGGAGGTTAGCGTCGCCTCATGCACCACCACGCAGCGGCGGGTTTTCTTGACCGAGGCGACGATGGTCTCGAGATCGAGCGGCAAAAGCGTCCGGAGGTCGATGACTTCGGCATCGATACCTGTCTCCTCGGCCGCCGCCTGGGCGACATAGACCATGGTGCCATAAGCGAGAACGGTGACGGCGGAACCCGGCCGGCGGATCTCTGCCTTGCCGAGCGGGGTGGTGTAGTGCCCATCGGGCACCTCGCCCAACTCATGCTTCGACCATGCCGTGACGGGACGGTCGTGACGGCCATCGAAGGGGCCGTTGTACAATCGTTTCGGCTCCAGAAAGATCACCGGATCCGGGTCTTCGATCGAGGCGATCAGCAGGCCCTTGGCGTCGAGCGGATTGGATGGCACGACCACCTTGAGACCGGAAACATGGGTGAACAGCGCTTCAGGGCTCTGGCTGTGGGTCTGGCCGCCGAAGATGCCGCCGCCTGTCGGCATACGGATGACGATCGGACAGGTGAACTCGCCATTGGAGCGGTATCGCAACCGTGCCGCTTCCGAAACGATCTGGTCATATGCTGGATAGACGTAGTCGGCGAACTGGATTTCGATACATGGCTTGAGGCCATAGGCAGCCATGCCGACGGCGGCGCCGACGATGCCAAGTTCGCTGATCGGCGCGTCGAAACAGCGCTCCCGACCGTATTTCTGCTGAAGACCCTGGGTGCAGCGGAAGACGCCACCGAAATAGCCGACGTCCTCGCCGAAAACGACGACGTTGTCATCGCGGCCCATGGCGACATCCATGGCGCTGCGGATGGCCTCGATCATTGTCATGCGCGGCATCGGCTACACTCCCGCCTTCTGGCGCTGGCGACGGAGATGCGGCGGCATCTCGGCATAGACGCCCTCGAACATGTCGCGCGTCGACGGCTTGCCGCCGGCATGCAGCGTGCCGTGGCTCTCGGCTTCCTTCTGCGCCGTGATCACCGCCTCGAGGATTTCCGCCTCGGTCTGCTTGTGGCGCTCGTCCGACCACAGGCCGCGCTTGATCAGGTGGTTCTTCAGCCGGATCACCGGGTCACCCAGCGGCCAGGCATCGGACTCGGTCTTGGGCCGGTAAGCGGATGGATCGTCTGAAGTGGAATGTGCGCCGACACGGTAGGTGACATATTCGACCAGCGTCGGCCCGAGATTGAGCCTAGCCCGCTCGGTCGCCCATTTCGCCACCGCGTGGACGGCGAGATAGTCGTTGCCGTCGACACGCAGGGCAGCGATGCCAAACCCAAGCCCACGCGCCGCAAACGTGCCGGAGCCGCCGCGGGCGATGCCCTGGAAGGTCGAGATCGCCCACTGGTTGTTGACGATGTTGAGGACGACGGGCGCCTTGTAGGTCGAGGCGAAGACAAGTGCGGCGTGGAAGTCGCTCTCGGCGGTGGCGCCGTCACCGACCCAGCCGACAGCGATCTTGGTGTCACCCTTGATGGCGGATGCCATTGCCCATCCCACCGCCTGGATATACTGGGTGGTCAGGTTGCCGGAAATCGAGAAGAAACCGTGATCCTTGGCCGAATACATGATCGGCAGCTGGCGGCCTTTCAGCGGATCCATTTCGTTGGAATAGATCTGGTTCATCATGTCGACCATCGGATAGCCGCCGGCGATCAGCAGGCCGGCCTGGCGGTAGGTCGGGAAGTTCATGTCGCCCTGAATGAGCGCCTTGCGGAAGGCACAGCTGACCGCCTCTTCGCCCATATGCTGCATGTAGAACGAGGTCTTGCCCTGGCGTTGCGCCATCTGCATGCGCGCGTCGAAGGAGCGCAGCGTCATCATGTGGCGCAGCCCTTCGAGCTGCTCCTCGTCGGTCAGCGTACCGGCCCATGGACCTACGGCATCGCCTTCGCGATTGAGCACGCGGATGATCGAATAAGCCAGGTCGCGGATCGTCCTGGGATCGACGTCGACCGGCGGCCTGTCGACCGAACCCGCCTTGGGGATCGGCACATTGGAGAAGTCGGGGGTGCCGCCCGGGCGCACTTCCGGCTCGGGCACATGGAACTTCAGCGGCGCGGGATTGTCCGTCACGGATGCTCCTCCTGTCGCGTGCGCAGGCCAATTGGTCCTCCCTGCGCGGCAGACAATTTATGTCAGTAACGCTGACCTATTATCCGATCGTCTTCGAAACCGCAATGGGTCTCGATGCCCCCGACTTTGGCATTCTCTCGGCCTCGGCGAAAGGCCGTTGACACGACGCCGGTTCCGCCTCCATGCTTAGGGCTCACCAGGGGGGTCCCGACAAGGGGCTGAGATTCTGCTGGCTCGCGCAGCGCAGTGACCCGTTGAACCTGATCCAGTTCATACTGGCGTAGGGACGGTGCGAGGCGCAGCAGGCCGGATATCCGGCTCAGGCATTCGGGCTCATTCTTGCCCGAAGTCCCCAGGCAAAACCTCTCCTCCTTCTCATCGCATGGACTGGGTCTCCAACAAGGAGGCTCACTCATGAATGCCCACACCCCATCCGTCACTGTTGGCGAACTTCCCGCGTCGCGGAAGGTCTACAAGCCAGGCAAGCTCCATCCCGACATCCATGTGCCGATGCGCGAGATCTCGGTTCATCCGAGCGCCGGCGAGCCGCCGGTCACCGTCTATGATTCGTCAGGCCCCTACACCGACACGTCGGTGACAACAGACATAGAGCGCGGCCTGCCGCGGCTGCGCGAAGACTGGATCATCGCCCGCGGCGACGTCGAGCGTTATGAAGGCCGCGCGGTCAAGGCTGAGGACAATGGCTTCGTCTCGGGCGAAAGGCTGACGCCGGAATTCCCGGTTCGCAACGCCCCGCTGCGCGCCACCGGCGGCCGCGCCGTCACCCAGCTCGCTTATGCCCGCGCCGGCATCGTCACGCCCGAAATGGAATTCGTCGCCATCCGCGAGAACCTCGGCCGCGAGCAGATCCGGGCCAAGCTTCAACGCGACGGCGAGAGCTTCGGCGCCGTCATTCCCGATTTCGTCACCCCGGAATTCGTCCGCGACGAGGTCGCCCGCGGCCGCGCCATCATCCCCTCCAACATCAACCACCCGGAGAGCGAGCCGATGATCATCGGCCGCAATTTCCTGGTCAAGATCAACGCCAATATCGGCAATTCCGCCGTCACCTCGTCGATGGCCGAGGAGGTCGAGAAGATGGTGTGGGCGACGCGCTGGGGCGGCGACACGGTGATGGACCTGTCCACCGGCCGCAACATCCACAACATCCGTGACTGGATCATCCGCAACGCGCCGGTGCCGATCGGCACGGTGCCGCTCTACCAGGCGCTGGAGAAGGTCGGCGGCATCGCCGAGGACCTGACCTGGGAGGTGTTCCGCGACACGCTCATCGAGCAGGCCGAGCAGGGCGTCGACTATTTCACCATCCATGCCGGCGTGCGGCTCGCCTACATCCACCTGACCGTTGACCGCGTCACCGGCATCGTCTCGCGCGGCGGCTCGATCATGGCCAAATGGTGCCTGCATCACCACAAGGAGAGCTTCCTCTACGAGCATTTCGAGGAGATCTGCGACATCTGCCGAACCTATGACGTCGCCTTTTCGCTCGGCGACGGCCTGCGCCCAGGTTCGATTGCAGACGCCAACGATGCCGCCCAGTTCGCCGAACTGGAGACGCTGGGCGAACTTACCAAGATCGCCTGGGCCAAGGACTGCCAGGTGATGATCGAGGGCCCCGGCCACGTGCCGATGCACAAGATCAAGGAAAACATGGACAAGCAGCTAGAGGTCTGCGGCGAAGCGCCCTTCTACACGCTTGGGCCTTTGACCACCGACATCGCGCCCGGCTACGACCACATCACCTCTGGCATCGGCGCTGCAATGATCGGCTGGTTCGGCACGGCCATGCTCTGCTACGTCACGCCCAAGGAGCATCTTGGCCTGCCCGACCGCGACGACGTCAAGGTGGGCGTCATCACCTACAAGATCGCAGCACACGCCGCCGACCTCGCCAAAGGTCATCCGGCCGCCAAGGTCAGGGACGACGCGCTGTCGCGGGCACGCTTCGAGTTCCGCTGGGAGGACCAGTTCAACCTGTCGCTCGACCCGGAGACGGCGCGTTCCTACCACGACCAGACCTTGCCCAAGGAAGCACACAAGGTGGCGCATTTCTGCTCCATGTGCGGCCCCAAATTCTGCTCGATGCGGATCTCCCACGACATCCGCGCCGAGGCGCAGAAGGAAGGGCTGGCAGCGATGGCGGCGAAGTACCGCGACGGCGGCGACCTCTACATGCCGGTGGAAAGCGCCGAACCCGCGGAGACGGCAGGCCAGCCATGAAGGTGCTGATCCGTGGCGCGGGCGTCGCCGGGTTGACGCTCGCGCATGAGCTGGCGACACGCGGCGCAAGCGTGACCGTGGTCGACATCAGAAGGCAGATCGCCGGCAATGCCTCATGGCAGGCCGGCGGCATGCTGGCGCCGTGGTGCGAACGCGAGAGCGCCGAAGAAACGGTGCTTTCGCTCGGACGCGGTACCGCCGACTGGTGGTCCGCCGCCCTGCCCGAGCATGTCATGCGCAACGGCACGCTGGTCGTGGCGCCGGCTCGGGACGTGGCCGAACTCGACCGCTTCGGCCGCCGAACGTCCGGCTTTCGCAAGGTTGACGCCGATACGATCGCAGCACTCGAGCCCGACCTCGAAGGACGTTTCGGACGCGCACTGTTCTTCACCGAGGAGGCGCATCTCGATCCGCGCAAGGCGATGCTCGGGCTGCAGCAAAAGCTGGTGCAATTGGGCGTGCGCTTCGAGTTCGGCTACGGCGCCGTGCAGGCACCCGGCGAGCCTGACATCGAGGCCGACTGCACAGGCCTGGCAGACCCGAGGCCGGGCCTGCGCGGCGTGCGCGGTGAGATGCTGATCCTCAGGACGTCTGACATCTCGCTGGCACGCCCGGTGCGGCTCTTGCATCCGCGCGTGCCCGTCTATGTCGTGCCGCGCTCCGGCAACCTGTTCATGGTCGGCGCGACGATGCTCGAAAGCGACGTGACCGGGCCGACTACCGCGCGTTCAGTGATGGAACTGCTCAACGCCGCCTATGCGCTGCATCCGGCTTTCGGCGAAGCTGAACTCATCGAGACCGGTGTCGGTGTGCGGCCAGCCTTTGCCGACAATTTGCCGCGTGTCGAGCGCGACGGCAACACGATCCGCATCAACGGCCTCTACCGCCACGGCTTCCTGCTCGCGCCTGAGATGGCGCGGCAGGCCACCGACATGATCCTGGGCCACAAGACGAAAAGGGAGCTCGCCCATGAAGCTCACCGTTAACGGCGAAAGCCACGAGGTCGCGGCCGGCACGCTGGCGGCGCTGCTGACTGAGCTCGACTACGAGGGCAGTTGGCTGGCCACCGCGCTGAACGGCGAGGTGGTCCCGGCAAGGGAGCGCGACGACTGCGCCCTGGCCGACGGCGACCGCATTGAGATTCTTGCGCCGATGAAGGGAGGCTGACCCGTGCTCGAACTCTACGGACAACAGGTTTCGTCCCGCCTGCTCCTCGGCACCGCACTTTACCCCTCGCCCGCGATCATGGCGGACGCAATCAAAGCGTCGGGCGCCGATATCGTCACTGTCTCGCTGCGCCGCGAGACTTCCGGCGGCAAGACAGGTGGAAAATTCTGGTCGCTGGTCCAGTCGCTCGGCGTCCGGGTATTGCCCAACACCGCCGGCTGCCATTCGGTCAAGGAGGCGGTGACGACGGCGCGCATGGCCCGCGAGGTGTTCGGCACCAATTGGATCAAACTTGAGGTCATCGGCAACCACGACACGCTACAGCCCGACGTGTTCGGCCTGGTCGAGGCGGCCAAGATCCTGGCTGCCGAAGGCTTCGACGTCTTCCCCTACACGACCGACGATCTGGTCGTCGCCGGGCGCTTGCTCGATGTCGGCTGCAAGCTGCTGATGCCCTGGTGTGCGCCGATCGGGTCCGCGCGCGGGCCGCAGAACCTCGATGCCCTGCGCAGCCTGCGCGGTCATTTCCCCGATGTGCCGCTCATTGTCGATGCCGGCATCGGCCGCCCGTCACATGCGGCCACCGTCATGGAGCTCGGCTACGACGCCGTGCTGCTCAACACGGCAGTTGCCAAGGCAGGTGATCCAGTCGCCATGGCCGCGGCTTTCGGCAGGGCAGTCGAGGCCGGTCGCCAGGCATTCCTCGCCGGCCCGCTCGAAGCGCGCGACATGGCCGTTCCCTCAACCCCCGTCATCGGCATGGCAGCATTCTCATGAAGCTCGACCCGTTTTACCTGATCGTCGATTCCGCAGCGTGGATCGAGCGGCTGGTGCCGCTGGGCGTCAAGCTGGTGCAACTGCGCATCAAGGACATGGACGAAGCCGGCCTGCGCCGCGAAATCCGCACGGCGAAGGCCGTCTGCGAACGCCACCGCTGCCAGCTCGTCGTCAACGACCACTGGCGCCGCGCCATCGACGAGGGCTGCGACTTCGTTCATCTCGGCCAGGAAGACCTCGCAGAAGCGGATGTCAAAGCGATCCGCCACGCCGGCATGAAGCTCGGCCTCAGCACCCATGACGACGCAGAACTCGACACAGCACTTGCCGCCGCGCCCGATTATGTCGCGCTTGGTCCCGTCTATCCGACCATCCTCAAGGCGATGAAATGGGCGCCGCAAGGGCTCGACCACATCGCCCTCTGGAAACGGCGCGTGGGCGCGACACCGCTGGTCGCCATCGGCGGACTCAATGTCGACCGCATAGCAGGCGTCTTCGCGCACGGCGCCGACGTAGCTGCCGTCGTCACCGACATCACGCTCAACGCTGATCCCGAAGCGCGGACGCGCGAATGGCTGGCAGCGACGGCCCAGTGGCGATGACCTCGCATGTGCTCATTGTCGCCGGCTCGGATTCGAGCGGCGGCGCCGGCATCGTCCGCGACGTCGAAACGGTATCGGCTTTCGGCCTGCGTAGCAGCGTCGCCGTCACCGCAGTCACGGTGCAGACCCATGCCCGCGTCGAGCGCATCGAGCAGATGCCGCCCGACCTCGTTGCCCAGCAGATGCGCGCGGCCTTTGCCGCCAACCCAATTGCAGCGGTCAAGATCGGCATGCTGGGAACGGCGGCGACGATCGACACCGTCGCCTCGGTGCTGGCAAGCAGCCTGCCGGTCCCCATGGTGCTCGACCCGGTGCTCGCCTCGACCTCGGGACGTAAGCTGCTCGCAGGGAACGCCATCGACGCGCTCAAGCGCAAGCTTGTGCCGCTTTGCACGTTGGTGACGCCCAACCTGCCCGAGCTGGCACTGCTGACCGGCCGACCGCTCGCCGCGAGCGAAGGCGACATCGCCAGTCAGGCCGCAAAGCTGTTCGACACCGGCGCGCCCGCGATCCTCGTCAAGGGCGGTCACGCAACGGGAGCGACAGCGACGGACCTTTTGTTCCTGCCGGGACGCGAGCCGATCCGCTTCGAGGCGTCACGCATCGCGGTCGCCATGCGCGGCACCGGCTGCATGCTCGCAAGCGCGATAGCAGCCCATCTGGCACAATATGAGACGCTGGAGATCAGCATCGGCAAGGCGAAGCGGCACGTCTTCGCCAAGCTGCTTGCGTCAAGGCCGTGACGGCGGCTCAGCCCAGACGGGCCGCGTGCCACGTCAAATGATCGTCCATGAAGGTCGAAATGAAGTTGTAGGAATGGTCGTAGCCGTCCTGCATGCGCAAGGTGAGGCCGATGCCTGATGTCTTGCAGGCCTCTTCAAGCAGCCAGGGGCGCAGGCCCTCCTGCAGGAAGCTGTCGGCCGAGCCCTGGTCGACAAGGAATTCCGGAAACCGCTTGCCGTCCTCGATCAGAAGCGTCGTGTCATAGGCGCGCCATGCAGCTTCATCAGCACCGAGATACTTCTCCAGCGCCGGCTTCGACCAGCCGGCGGTCGACGGCTGTGCGATGGGTGCGAAGGCCGAGCAGCTCTTGAAGCGCTCCGGGTTCTTGAGTGCGATGGTCAGCGCGCCGTGCCCGCCCATCGAGTGGCCAAAGATCGCCTGGCGCGACATGTCGGCCGGGAAGTTCGCCGCGATCAGCGCCGGCAGTTCCTCGGTGATATAGGAATACATCCGGTAGTTCGCGGCAAAGGGCTGCTGCGTCGCGTCGACATAGAAGCCGGCGCCCGAACCGAACTGCCAGTTGTCCTTTTCGTCGGCCACGCCGTCGCCGCGCGGGCTGGTATCGGGACAGACGATGATCAGGCCAAGCTCAGCGGCGAGGCGACGGTATTCGCCCTTGTCCATGACATTGGCATGGGTGCAGGTGAGACCCGAGAGATACCACAGCACCGGCACGGGTCCGTTCTTGGCTTGCGGCGGCACGAACACCGCAAAGGTCATGTCGCAGGCGCAAGCCTCGGAGGCGTGGGAATAGACGCCCTGGATGCCGCCATGCGACTTCGACGTGGAAACGGTCTTCATCTGCTCTGCCTTCTCGTCAAGAATTACTGCCCCGGCATAACCTCGGGGGCGGCGACCTGCAACCGTTCAAAGAGATGCCGGCGGCGCGGCCGAGGGGTTGTGGAAACCTCGGACGCACCGCCGGTCGACGCCACG
Organism: Aminobacter sp. BA135; assembly: GCF_050859125.1. Classification (NCBI taxonomy): domain Bacteria; kingdom Pseudomonadati; phylum Pseudomonadota; class Alphaproteobacteria; order Hyphomicrobiales; family Phyllobacteriaceae; genus Aminobacter; species Aminobacter sp. BA135. Next base: position 1,554,042 of record NZ_CP139572.1, on the reverse strand, counting down.
GCTCCGGGAACACGCGGGCCAAGCTGGGAGGCTTGAAGGCCGGCGAAAAGCCGTGGCGTTTGGGGAGCCGGCCATGGGGGCCTGGCCGGCTTTGGGAGCTCAGGAGATGGGGAGCACGGGACGCTAGTAGACGACGACGCTTCTGATGCTTTCGCCCGAATGCATCAGGTCGAAACCCCTATTGATGTCTTCGAGCTTGAGCGTATGGGTGATCATCGGGTCGATCTGGATCTTGCCCTCCATGTACCAGTCGACGATCTTCGGAACGTCGGTGCGGCCGCGTGCGCCGCCAAAGGCGGTGCCTTTCCAGCTCCGGCCGGTGACCAGCTGGAACGGCCGTGTCGAGATCTCCTGGCCGGCGCCGGCGACACCGATGACGATCGACTCGCCCCAGCCGCGATGGCTGGCTTCCAGCGCCTGGCGCATCACCTTGACGTTGCCGGTGCAGTCGAAGGTGTAGTCGGCGCCGCCGATCTGGTCGGCACCACGCTTGGTCATGTTGACGAGATAAGGAACGATGTCGCCCTCGACCTCCTTCGGATTGACGAAATGCGTCATGCCGAACTGTTCGCCCCAGGCCTTGCGCTCATTGTTGATGTCGACACCGATGATCATGTCGGCACCGGCAAGCCTGAGGCCCTGCAGCACGTTGAGGCCGATGCCGCCGAGGCCGAAGACGATGGCCGTCGAGCCGATCTCGACCTTGGCGGTGTTGATCACCGCGCCGATGCCGGTGGTGACGCCGCAGCCGATGTAGCAGATCTTGTCGAAGGGGGCGTCGGGATTGACCTTGGCCAGCGCGATCTCGGGCAGCACGGTGAAGTTCGAGAAGGTCGAGCAGCCCATGTAGTGAAAGATCTTGTCCTTGCCGATCGAGAAGCGCGAGCTGCCGTCCGGCATCAGGCCCTGGCCTTGGGTCGAGCGGATCGCTGTGCAGAGGTTGGTCTTGCGGCTGAGGCAGGACGGGCAGGAGCGGCATTCCGGCGTGTAGAGCGGAATGACGTGGTCGCCCTTCTTGAGCGAGGTGACACCCTTGCCGACATCGACGACGACGCCTGCACCCTCATGGCCGAGAATGGCCGGGAAGATGCCTTCGGGATCGGCGCCCGACAGCGTGAACTCGTCGGTGTGGCAGATGCCGGTCGCCTTGATTTCGACCAGCACCTCGCCCTCGCGCGGACCCTCGAGATCCACCTCCATGATCTCGAGCGGCTTTCCGGCTCCAACGGCAACGGCGGCGCGGGTTTTCATTTTCTACTCACTCCCAAATCTGGATTGTCAGCCTTGCATGTCGCCGGCTTGAATGTTGTCTTCTGACTTCAGGCCGCCTTGGCAGGCCCTGCGGGGAACACGCCGGACATGACCGTGAAGCCCTTGATGCGTTTGACACGATCGCACCAGCGGCGGATCGCCGGATAGTCCTGTCTCGGTATGCCGCCCTCTTCCGACAGCATGATGTAGGGGAAGCAGGCGATGTCGGCGATCGTCGGGTGTGACGCCGAGCAGATCCAGCCGCGCCCCTCCTGCTCGCCGAACCACAGATGCTCGTCGAGGATGCGGAACAGCCGGTGCGCGCCAGTGCGGGCCGCCTCGACGTCGAAGTCGTAGAACAAAGCGTCGTGCAGGCGGGCGGCGGATGCGGTGGCGGTGATGCCGTCGGCGAAGGCCAGCCACTGGCTGATCTCGCCGAGCAGGGCGGGATTGTCGCGCGGGTACCAGGTGCCCGATGTGTCATACTTCGAGGCGAGGTAGACGAGGATCGCCTGGGCATCGCGCAGGACGAGCCCGTCGTCGTCGATGACAGGCAGCTGGCCGAGCGGATTGATCCTAAGGAACCAGTCCGACTTGTGCTCGCGGCCGGGATAGAAATCGATCGGCACCGTCGTCCAGTCGACGCCGAGCATGGTCATGAACAGGCGCAGCTTGTAGCAATTGCCCGACAGTTCGTAGTCGTAGAGCGTGATCATCAAAAACTCCTAGAGGTCGAGCACAAGCCGCGCCGACTTGGCACGCGACACGCAGGTCATGATCTTGGTGCCGGACTTGCGCTCGGCGTCGTTGAGATAGACGTCCTGGTGGTCGGGCTCGCCTTCGATGACAGTGGCGAGGCAGGTGCCGCAGGCGCCCTGCTCGCAGGAAGACGGCATGTCGATGCCGGCGTCGCGCATCACCTCGATGATCGTTTTGCCGGCGGGCACCGTCAACGTCATGCAGGAGCGCGCCAGCGCCACCTCGAAACTGGTGCTGTCGTCGATGACATTGGTGTTCTTGAAATATTCGTAATGCACCGCCGTTTCGGGCCAGCCCATCTCGGCCGCGATATGACGCGCCGCCTCCAGCATCGGGCCGGGACCGCAGAGATAGACATGCTTGTCTGGACCGTAGCCGCTGAGGATCTCGCGCAGCTTGGCGCCGGTCTGCTCGGGCGAAAGCCCGAGATGCGGCTTTAGCGAGGCGCCGAGCGTCCTGGTCTTCTCCGGGAAGGCGAGCTGCGCTTCGTTCTGGGCAAAGTAGTGCAGCTCATGCACCAGGTTCTGGTTGTTGAGCGCCTGGGCCATGGCGAGCAACGGCGTGATGCCGATGCCGCCGGCGATGAAGATGGTCTTCACCGCGTCGCGGCGCAGCGGGAAATTGGTGCGCGGCTCGGAAATCGCCAGCACGTCGCCTTCGCGCACCGTCTCGTGCAGGCAGGTCGACCCACCCTTGGAATCGCGCTCCAGCTTGACGCCGATGACGTAGCTGTCGCTTTCGCCCGGGCCGTTGGTGATCGAATACTGCCGGATCAGCCCGTTGGGCAGGTGCACGTCGATATGGGCGCCGGGCTGGAAGGTCGGCAGCAGGCCCTTGATCGGCCGAAGCTCGAAGCCGGCGATACCATCGGCGGCCGGCCACTTCCTGGCGACCTCGACACGGATCGTCGCCTTGCGGCCGTGCTTGGTCTCCTCGGGCATCTCGGCGAGTTCGGGCGAGACACGCTCGATCACCGGCTCCAGCGGCGCCGGTGCCGGCTCGCGCGCCGCCTCGGCCTCGACCGCCAGACGCAGCCTGGAGAGCAGCTCATTGTGATGGCGCAGCACGGCAAGGCGCGCAGCGCCTTCGACCTGGCTGTCGAGCACGCCGCGAATCACCGAACGATTGGAATCGACCGGCTGGACAAAGAAGACGGCGAGCGTGCCGGCTTCGTCCTGGTGCGAACGCAGCGCCACCGAAAAGGTGGTGGAAGCCTCGACCGTTACCCTGGCGGCGGAGCCGTCGATCTTGCCGCTCGGCTGGAAGCGATAGCCCTTAAGCCTGGCTGCGACCACGTCAGCCGGCGCATTGACCGGAATGCCGCGCAGCGCCAGCAGCTCGCCCTCGGCCAATCCCTTGACCTCTGGCACATCGCCTTGCGGCTCTTCCGCCGACCAGACGAGGCCATAGCGCTCGACGGCGGCGAAGGTACGGTTGGTGATGGTGCGTGCCGGCGCGTCGGCCGGGTGGGCGGGGATGTAGGTGCAGCCGGCGGTGCGGTTTGAATAGCGCCAGCCATGGTACTGGCACTTCAGCTCGCGGCCATCATTGATGCCGATCGACAGGCGCACGCCGCGATGCAGGCAGCGGTTTTCCCAGATGTTGACGTAGCCGTCGTCGGCGCGCCAGACGGCGAACTCGCGGCCGAGCAACTGGCCGTGGAAAACGTGACGCAGCGGAAGATCGTGCGCCGCGGCAATGGGGTGCCATCTGGATTTGGCTAGGTCGAGCATGTGTTCCTCGCTGAAATTCTTCGGTTGGCGCCCTCGGGCGCTCAGCTGGCGGCTGGGATGACCCCGTAGGTCACGCCCTTCTGGCTCAGCCAACGGCGATAGGCGATTGCCGACTTGTCGGCACGGATCGGGGTCTCGGAGCGTGGATCGAGCGGCAGGCGCTTGGGCAGCTGGTTTTCCAGGATCGGCTTGTCCTGCCCGAAGATCGTCTGCTGGAAGCGCTTGATGACCTTATCCTCATTGTCCTCGTCGAGAACACACAGCAGCATGTGGGCGCGGACATGCTCCTGGTCGATAGGCTGCAGGAAGACCGCGATGACGTCGAGGCGGCTCTCGTCGAGCGGGCTCGATTTGTAAAGCACCGAGCAATAGGGATGCGGCACGCGGTAGATGTAGTCGACGTCGGCGCCACCGTCGGAGGTGGTCGAGGCCATCGGCTGGTAGAAGCGGCAGCGTGTCGCCAGGATCTCGTCGCGATCGACCGAAATCTCGACGTCGTACTCCTTCACCTCAGTATGTGGCTCGACGCCGAGGATGTCGGTGTGGACATAAGGAAAATGCCCCATGTCGAGGAAGTTCTCGATCGCCCGCGGCGCCGAGACACTGACGCCGATGGAGGCGGCGTTGAGCTTGCGCCTGTCTGCCTCGGCATATTCTGGGATCGGAAACAGGTCGGCCGGCGGCGTGCCGAGCGACGTCCAGAGATAGCCATAGGCGATCTTGACCGGCAACTTGCCGTCGACGTTGCCGATGTCGACCGGCGTGCCCGACGCCTGCCCCGGACGTGCGCGCCAGACAGCGGCTCCGCCATTCCCGTCGGTGGCAAAGCTGAGGCGTTCTTCAAGCAGCACGGTTTCGTTGACCACGCCCGCCGACACTTCGGCGAGTGCCGCAAGCGGGTGCCAGAGGTTGAGGATCACCGGATCCTTGCATCTCGTCTCGGTCATTTACTCTTCCTTCGTGAATGGGCGCTTGGGGTTATGCCCGCGCCGGTATTGCGCCGTAGGTGACCGGTTTGTCGCGCAGCCAGCGCCGGTACAGCACAGCGACGGCATCCGCCCGGATGGGCGTTTCAGCGCGAGGGTCGAGTGGCAGGCGCCTTGGCACCTGGTTCTCCAGGATCGGCTTGTCCTGGGCGAAGATCAGCTGCATGAAGCTGCGAATGCCAGCCTCGTCGATCCCATCCTTGAGGTAGGCAAGGAAGGGATGGGCAATGCAATTCTCCTCATCGACCGGCTGGACGAACAGGGTGATGACGTCGAGCCTGTCCTTCTGCACCGGATTGCTCTTGTAGAGCGCCACCGTGTAGGGCCGGCTCACCTTGTAGATGTAGTCGACGACAAAACCTCCCTTGGCCGTCGGCGAAGCCACCGGCTGGTAGAACTTGCATTCGGTCGCGACCAGCTCGTCGGCGGCCGTCAGCTCGACCTTGTAGGGCGCGACCTCAGTATGTGGCTCGTCGCCGAGCCAGCCGGTGTGAACGAAGGGGAAATGGCCCATGTCGAGAAAGTTCTCGACCATCCTCAAGCCCGACACCTTGACCGCGATCGAGCCACCGGTGACGAGATACCGATCGCCTTCCTCGGCCTCCGGCACAAAAACGATGTCGCGCTCGGGCTTGCCGAGGCAGGCCCAAAGGAAACCGTAGCGCTTGGTTGACGTGACCAGGTCTCCGGTATCGTTGCGGACAACTTCCTCGTTGTAGCGCCCGCGGCAATGGATGGTGATGTCGACGCCCAGCAGACGGGTCTGAAACGGCGCGCCGACCGACAGGTTGGCGAGGTCCGCAACCACATGCCAATCGTTAAGCAGGACTCTGTCGCTACAAAGGGCTGCTGTGCTCATCGCACCCTCCCTGTTGGCTAGCACTTCCCCGTGAACCTAGCTCTGTTATGTCCTCATTGGAAACACAGGATTGGATATCAATCAATAAGAAATTGCATGCCGATGTGAGAATTTTGGTTGACAGGCGCCAGCGATTGAATACCGATATGGAAACCGTAACCCGGGATATGCGACGCCGCCGGCGTGGCGCGAACCAGGGCTGGCCGTCAAGCAAGCCAAAGGCGCTGGCGGGGAGGAGAACGCCATGAGCAACCGCTCGCAGGCCATTGCCGACATACTGACGCGGGCGATCCTCGATCACCGCCTGGTGCCCGGCTGCAAGCTTGGCGAGCGCGAGCTGTCGGAGGTCTTCGACGTCAGTCGCATCGTCATCCGCCAGTCGCTGATCCGCCTTGCCGACGACGGCCTTGCCCAGATCGAGCGCAACCGCGGCGCCTTCGTCGCCCGTCCCAGCATGCAGGACGCGATGGAGATCTATGACGCGCTGACCCTTGTCGAACAGGGCGTCGCCGCCCAGTTGAGCGACCGTCTCGGGCCTGCCGGCTGGGCCGAACTGCGCCAGCATGTCGAGCGCCAGCGCAAGGCCGTGGCTTCAGGCAACGACGCACTCGCCGACGTGCTCGGCCAGGAATTCCACACCGTCTTCGTGCGCCTCAGCCGCAACAAGGTGATGCAGGAAATTCACGCCCAGCTGGTTCGCCGCACCACCTTGCTGCGTTCGCTGATCACCGCCGACTTCGACTATTGCAACCTGCTCGACGACCACGCCAAGCTCATCGAACTTCTCGAAAAGGGCCGGCTCAAGCCGGCAATGGAGCTGATCGACGCGCACCACCGCTCCGTCGTGCGCGGTTACATCATGGACCGGCAGGTGTTTCCCGAGCTGACGCCGCGCGAAGCGCTCGAACCCTATCTCGACGGCAAGGCAGGCGAGCCGCCGAAACCGGCACCAAGAAAGAAGGCAGGAGAGAATGGCGGGGCACGGACGCACACCCATGTCCACGTCGTAAAATAGACCCGGCACAAAGCCGGGCGCATCCAACCAACAGAGGGTTACCACCATGTTCAATCTGACCAGACGGCAATTTCTGCAATATTCCGGTGCCGCGGGCGCGGCACTCGGCACCAGCGGCCTTGCCGGCATCGCCAGCGCCCAGGAGCCGCTCAAGATCGGCGTTGTCTATGTCTCGCCGATCGCCGACATCGGCTGGACCAAGCAGCACAGCCTTGGCGTCGATGCCATCAAGGCCGAGTTCGGCGACAAGGTGGCGCTCACCGTCATCGACAACATCTTCATGCCGCAGGACGCCGAACGCGTCTTCCGCGAGCTCGCCGCGTCCGGCAACCAACTGATCTTCGGCACCTCCTTCTCGCATGGCACGCCGATGCAGAAGGTGGCCCCGCGCTTCCCGAAGGTCGCCTTCGAGCATTGCTCCGGCATCGTCCACCTCGCCAATCTCGGCACCTTCGAGGCCAAGTATTACGAAGGCACCTTCGTTGCCGGTGCCGCCGGCGCGCATATGAGCAAGAATGGCAAGATCGGCTTCATCGGCGGCTTTCCGATCCCCGACATCGTCGGCCCGGCCAACGCGCTTCTGCTCGGCGCCCAGAGCGTCAATCCCGAGGCCACCTGCAACGCCATCTTCCTCAATTCCTGGTTCGATCCGGGCAAGGAAAAGGAAGCCGCCAACACGCTTTTGTCGCAGGGCTGCGACGTCATCTGCTCGATGACCGATACCGCCACCGGCGTGCAGGTTGCCGGCGAAGGCGGCGCATGGTCGATTGGTTACGCCAGCGACATGGCCAAGTTCGGCTCGGGCAAGCAGCTCACCGCTTTCACCCTCGACTGGTCGAGCGACTATGTCGGCGCAGCCAAGGGCGTTGCCGCAGGCACCTGGAAACCCGAGGCGCGCTGGGATGGCCTCGCCGGTGGCGTCGTCAAGATGGCGCCTTACAACGAAGCGATCCCGGCCGACGTGATCACCAAGCTGAAGCAGCTCGAAGCCGACATCGGCTCCGGCAAGATTCACCCCTATGCCGGCGAACTCAAGGACCAGGAAGGCAACGTCAAGGTCGCGGCCGGCAGCGTGCTGGCCGATGCCGACATCCGCGGCATGAACTGGTTCGTCAAGGGAATGATCGGCAAGCTCGCCTGATCCTCCCCTCGCAACCGCTAGCAATTCCACCGGGGCGCTACAGCGCCTGGTGTCCAGTTGGACACGCAAAGGACGCTGTAGCGCTTAAAACGGGTGCACGATCCTTCCCGAAAATCGGTTCCGATTTTCGGGGTCATGCACCGTCCCGGTCGGTCTATGGCTGCGCACCGTCCAACCCTCACGGCAGGACCCGGCTATGCCCCCACGCCTCGAATTGCGCAACATCACCAAAAGTTATCCCGGCATCATCGCCAATGACGACATCTCGATGTCGATCATGCCAGGCGAAATCCACGCCGTGCTCGGCGAAAACGGCGCCGGCAAATCGACCCTGATGAAGATCATCTACGGTGCGGCACAGGCAGATTCCGGCGAGATTTTCTGCGACGGCAAACCGATCGCCGCCCACACGCCGGCGACCTCGCGGGCGCTCGGCATCGAAATGGTCTACCAGCATTTCGCGCTGTTTGAATCGGTCACCGTGGTCGAGAACATCGCGCTTGCCGTATCGAGCACCTTCGACCTCGACACGCTGGCGCGCCAGATCACTGAACTGTCGAACCGCTACGGCATGCCGATCGACCCCTATCGCCGCGTCCACGACCTGTCCGTCGGCGAGCGCCAGCGGGTCGAGATCGTGCGCTGCCTGCTGCAGGCGCCGAAGCTTCTGATCCTCGACGAGCCGACCTCGGTGCTGACGCCGCAGGCCGTCGTCAAGCTGTTCGAGACACTGCGCCAGCTCGCCGCCGAAGGCTGTTCGATCGTCTACATCAGCCACAAGCTCGATGAAGTGCAGGAGCTCTGCGACACCGCGACAGTGCTGCGCAACGGCAAGGTCACCGGCACAGCACGGCCCAAGCAAAGCACCTCGGCGCAACTCGCCCGGCTTATGGTCGGCGCCGAGCTGCCCGAAATGCACGTCTCGCCCTCGGTGCCGAGCGACAAACCGGTGCTCGAGGTGCGCGGGCTCACCGCCCCTGCCCGCGACAAATACGGCGTCGAACTCAAGAACGTCTCCTTCGAGGTACGCGGTGGCGAGATCGTCGGGCTTGCCGGCGTCTCCGGCAACGGCCAGGCCGAGCTGATCTCGCTGCTCAGCGGCGAACGGACACATGCCAATGCACTGTCGATCCAGATCGGCGGCAAGGCTGCGGCCCATCTCAACGCCAGCGAAAGGCGCAAACTCGGCATGGCCTTCGTGCCGGAAGAGCGGCTTGGCCGCGGCGCGGTGCCGCCGCACGCGCTGTGGCAGAACGCCGTGCTGACCGCCCACCGCTCCGGCCTGGTGCGCAACGGTCTCGTCGACCGCAAGCAGGCAAACAGCTTCGCCGCCAAGATCATCGAGCGTTTCAAGGTCAAGGCCAACGGCCCGCAGTCGAGCGCCCAAAGCCTGTCGGGCGGCAATCTGCAGAAGTTCATCGTCGGCCGCGAGATCGCGCTCGAGCCAAAGCTGTTCCTGGTGGCGCAGCCGACCTGGGGCGTCGACGTCGGCGCTGCCGCCTTCATCCGGCAGACGCTCGTTGACCTCAGCCGATCGGGTGCGGCCGTGCTGGTGATCTCGGAGGAGCTCGACGAGCTGTTCGAGATCTGCGACCGGCTGCTCGTCATCTGCCAGGGCCAGGTCTCGCCACCACTGATCAGGACAAAAACCAACCGCGAGGAAATCGGCCTGCTGATGACAAGGGTCGACCGCGGCAACGGCACCAACGGGAGAGGCGAAGTTGCGATTCAGGATTGAACAAAGACCGGAACCATCCGCCAGGATGCGGGTGGCGGCGCCGGTCATCGCGACCGGGCTTACGCTTCTCGTCGGCTCGCTGTTGTTTGCCGTGCTCGGCTATGACCCGCTGGCAACACTGCAGGCCTTCTTCATCGCCCCGCTCAACTCTTTGAACGGGCTGTCCGAGTGGTTGCTCAAGGCCTCGCCGCTCATCCTCATTGCCTGCGGCCTCGCCGTCGGCTTCCGCGCCAATGTCTGGAACATCGGCGCGGAAGGACAATTGATCATCGGCGCCATCGCCGCATGCGGTGTCGGCCTGTTTTACCCCAACCCCGACAGCTGGCTGCTGCTGCCGCTGATGTTCTTTGCCGGCGCCATCGCCGGCATGGCATGGGCCGCCATCCCCGCCTTCCTCAGGGCGCGGATGAACACCAACGAAATCCTTGTCACGCTGATGCTGACCTATATCGCGACGCTGCTTTTGTCGTGGCTGGTCCACGGCCCGTGGCGCGACCCGGCCGGGTTCAACTATCCGCAGACGGCGCTTCTGTCGGCGGCGGCGATGTTCGAGCCGTTCGACTATTCCTACCGCCTCAACGCCTCGGTGTTCATAACAGTCGTTGCCGTGTTCCTGATGTGGCTGTTCACCGACCGCAGCTTCCTCGGCTACAAGATGTCGGTCAGCGGCGCGGCACCGCTCGCTGCCCGCTACGCCGGCTTCCGTGAATCTTCGGCTGTCTGGACCGGCCTGCTTGCAGGTGGCGCTGCCGCTGGCATCGCCGGCATGGCCGAGGTCTCCGGTCCGCTCGGACAGCTCTCGCCGCAAATCTCGCCCGGCTACGGCTTCGCGGCGATCATCGTCGCCTTCATCGGCCGTCTTAACGCTTTTGGCATCGTGCTGGGCGGATTGCTGATGTCGCTCTTGTTCCTCGGCGGCGAAGCAGTGCAAATGAACCTCGGCCTGTCGGCTGCGCTCACCCGCATCTTCCAGGGCATATTGCTGTTCTTCTTGCTTGCCGCTGACTTCTTCATCTTCTACCGGCTTCGCCGCATTCCGGAGCATGCCTGATGGACTTGTTCATTGCCATCTTCACCGGCACCATCATTGCCGCAACACCATTGATCTTTGCAGCGCTCGGCGAACTCGTCGTCGAGAAATCGGGCGTCCTCAACCTCGGCATCGAAGGCATGATGCTGATGGGTGCCGCCTTCGCCTTCTGGGCCATCGTCGCCGGGCTTCCGATGCCGGTCGCCATCCTGGCAGGCGCACTTGCGGGTGCCGCCGCATCGCTGCTGTTCGGCGTCCTGGCGCTGACCTTCCTGACCAACCAGTATGCCGCCGGCCTGGCGCTCGCCATCTTCGGCTCGGGCGTGTCGGCCTTCCTCGGCCGCAATTTCGGCTCGGCGCCGATCGACGCACTGAAGAAGATCTACATCCCCTATCTCTCCGACATTCCGGTGATCGGGCCGATGCTGTTCCGCTTCGATCCGATGGTCTATTTCGCCATCATCATGTTCGCCGTCATCAGCTGGTTCCTGTACCGCACCAAGGGCGGGCTGGTGCTGCGCACCATCGGCGAGTCGCCCGAGACGGCGCATGCCATCGGCTATCCGGTGATCAGGATCCGCTATCTCGCCGTGCTGTTCGGCGGGCTGATGGCCGGTCTCGCCGGCGCCTATCTGTCGGTTGCCTACACCCCGCTCTGGGTCGAGAACATGACCGCCGGCAAGGGCTGGATCTCGCTGGCGCTGGTTGTCTTCGCGACATGGCGACCACTGCGCGTGCTGCTCGGCGCCTGGCTGTTTGGCGGCATGACCATCCTGCAGCTGCAGGGCCAGGCGCTTGGTATCGCGGTGCCCTCGGAACTGCTCTCCGCCCTGCCTTATCTCGCAACGATCGTGGTGCTGGTCATCATCTCGCAGAACCGCCAGATGCTGGCGCTGCACTTCCCGGCCTCGCTGGCCAAGCCGTTCCGTCCAGCGACCTGACGAAACGACAGGCGGGGCTAAGCGCCCCGCCGCCTCACACAGCCCAGGGATCGCTGACCCTGGGCCAGATCGGACGGACAAGCTTGGTGTAATTTGTGACGCGCGGATTGCTCGGATAGGAGCTTGGCGCATCGACATAAATGATCTCGGCCGCAACCGGCGCAAAGCCGGCGTAGAAATGGTTGGTCGACTTGACCAGCAGGATGTCCTTGTCCGCCGGATCGACGCCAAGATTGGTGAAGATATCGGGTTCGAAAGTCTGGGTGCGGTTGGTGTTGAGGATGACGTCGACCTCGGTGCCCACGATCCGCACCAGAGCCGTCAGCCCAAGCGTGACGCGGCTCGGCCCGAAACTCTGCCAGCCTTCCTCGACGGTCTTCAGCACCTGAACCCTGGCGTCGATCGGCTCGCCGGCCTGCGGGCCTGCCTTGCCGCCGAAGCGCAGGTCGATGATGGCACCTTCGCCGGCGGCATGGCAGAAGGTCACCGCGATCGGATCCCAGATGGTGGCGACGCCGACCTTGTCGAGGCCGCGCTCCAGCATCCGGCGCAGAACGAAGGTACCGTCGCCGGCAACGCCGCCGCCGGGATTGTCCCAGACATCGGCGACGACGGCAGGCTTGGCTGGATTGGCCTTGCGGGCGGCAAGCGCCCGGTCGATGCCGGCGTCAGTGTCGAGCATCTCCATCGCCGTCTTTTCGCGCATGGCATAGAGTTCGCGGCCGAGCTTTTCGGCCAGCGCATCGCCCTTGGCCTTGTCATTGTCGGTGACGACGACAATACGCGAGCCCATCTCCGGCACGTCGGAGCCCATGAAGCCATGGATCACCGACACCGACAGGATGCCGTCCTTGCCATGCAGCGCCTTGATGCGATCGACGAAGGAGCGCATCGGCTCGCGGCTGGTCGGCAACACCGTGATCATGCGGCAGTCGAAGGTCGAGATGACTGGCTTTATCTCGCCGCGCGCCGCGGCCAGTCCAAGCTCGACGACATGTTCGCCGCGCTCATAGAAATCGGTATGCGGGAACTCGAGGAAGGCCGCGAGCACGTTGCAGGCGGCGACACGCGTCGGCGTCAGGTGGCTGTGCGGATCGAACTCCGAGGCAACAACGACGTCGGGCCCGACCATGTCACGGACCCGGGCAAGCAGGTCGCCTTCGCAGTCATCATAACCCTGCGCCACCATGGCGCCATGCAGGCCGAGGATGACAGCATCGACAGGCATGGCAGCCCGGAGCTGGCCAAGGATTTCGTCGCGCAGCGCCTCGAAGGTCTGGCGCTGCACCAGCCCGCCCGGCTCGGCCCAGGTCGCGGTGCCCTCGATGACAGTCAGGCGATCGGCCTCGGCGCGACGGCGCAGCGCCACGATCGGCGACGAGCACAAGGTCGGCGTTTCTGGATGCTGGCCCGGACCGGCGTAGAACGCCATCTCGAACGAGGCACGGTCTGTCGGCACCGGCGAGAAGGTGTTGGTTTCGGTCGCCAGCGAGGCGGTGAAGATGCGCATATCAGTTTCGTTTCTTTGTTGTTGGGAGGCGGAGTTTGCGGTCACTTGACGGCGCCGAGCGCCAGGCCGCGGACGAGGTAGCGCTGCAGCCAGACGAACAGGATGGCGACCGGCACGGTGGCGACGAGCGTTGCAGCCATGACGTAGTGCCATTCGACGGTATAGCGGCCGGCGACGAGCGAAAACACCTGGATCGGCAGCGTGTAGCTTTCCTGGCTGCGCAGCATGGTCAGCGCGACGACGAACTCGTTCCACGCATTGATGAAGGTGAAGATGGCGGTGACGGCGATTGCCGGCACGCAGAGCGGCAAAAACACCTTGCGCAGGGTCAGCCAGCGGCTGCCGCCTTCCATCCACGAGGCTTCCTCGAGATCGCGCGGGATGGTGTCGAAATAGCTCTGCAGCATCCACACCGTAAAGGCGATGTTGAAGGCCATGTAGACACCGCCAACGGCATTCAGGCTTTCGACCAGGCCGAAGGAGGCAAGCAGCCGGAACAGGCCGAGCACCAGCACGATCGGCGAGATCATCTGCGAGACGAGCAGGAACTGCCGGAAAGCGCCGTGCCCGGCAAAGCGGAAACGCGACATGGCATAGGCGGCGGGGATCGAGACGAGGATCGCGCCGATGGTGGCGATCAGCGAGACGCGCAGCGAGTTGACCAGCGCCTGGCCGAAACCGGCCGCGACCCACATGTCGTAGAAATTGCGCCAGCGGAATTCGCTCGGCCACCAGCTTGGCGTCAGCACTTCCTGGGCCGGCTTGACGGCGGTCAGGAACATCACCGCGAACGGAAACAGCGTGACCACGACCAGCGGCGCGAGCAGCGCCCAGGCGATGAAGGTGCGCTTGAGCTTCGGCGAGATCATGCCCGTTCTCCCCGCATGGCGAGCCTGATGTAGATGACGGTGAAGACGAGCAGGATCGCCAGCATCACCAGCGAGACGGCCGAGGCCTCGCCGAGTTTGCCGACACGGAAAGCCAGCTTGTAGAGATGGGTGACGAGGATGTCGGTCGAATTGGCCGGCCCGCCTTGCGTCATCACCCAGATGATCGGGAACGAATTGAAGACATAGATCGTGTTGAGCACGATGGCGATGTTGACGAAGGGTTTGAGCAGCGGAAAAGTGATCCGCTTGAACTGCTGCACCGGCCCCGCACCTTCGAGGGCGGCGGCTTCGTAGAGGTCGTCGGGGATCGACGACAGCCCACCCAGGAAGATGGTGGTGGTGAACGGCACCGTCACCAGGATGCCGATCATGATTTGCATCGGGAATGCGGTCGCAGCACTAGCCAACCACTGGATGTTCTGGTCGGCGAGGCCGAGCCCGCGCAGGGCAGAGTTCAGCATGCCGCTTTCGCCGTTCAGCGCCCAGCGCCAGACGATGGCCGTCATCGTCAGCGACACCGCCCAGGGCAGCATGACGATGACCCGCGCCACCGAGCGGCCGTAGAAGTCAGTGTTGAGGATGACCGCCACCGGGATCGAGACCAGGAGCGCGCCGCCAACCACGGCGGCCGTCCAGACGCCTGTGCGCAGCAGCGCCTTGATGAAATCGGGATCGGCGATCAGCGCCGAGAAATTGGCAACGCCGTTGAAGTCGCGCAGCTGGCCGAAGCGACTGACGTCATGGGTGGCGATCTGGATCAGGTCGACGACGGGCCAGAAGATCACCACCGCGGCCAGGATCAGGCTCGGCAGCGTCAGCAGATATGGCAGGGCGCGATTGTGCATGAGAGCCTTGGCCGGAGCACGGGAAAGGGAACCGGCGGCGCACCCAGTGCGCCACCGGCGGAAGGGAGAAGAGACTACTTCTTCAGGATGCCGTCGGCCTTGGCCGCTGCTTCCTTGAGAAGGGCTTCCGGATCGCCCTCGCCGAGATAGACCTTCTGCATCGCATCAGAGGTGATCTGGGCGATTTCTTCCCAGCCCGGAATGACCGGCGCGAAGCGGGCGTCGGGCAGGAGTGCCGTGAAGGCGGCGAGGTCGGCGTTGTTGACGTAGTAGTCCATCTTGGCCTCTTCCTTGTTCACCGGCAGGAAGCCCTCGCCCTGTGTGAACTTGGCGCGCCAGTCGGTCTGGAACAGGAAGTCGAGCAGCTTCCAGGCCTCTTCCTTGTTCTTCGAGTTCTTGAACATGACGATGGAATCGGTGACGCCATAGGTGCCGCGTGCACCCGTCGGTCCGGCCGGGATGGCAGCGACGCCATATTTCAGGTTCGGCGCTTCTTCCTTGATCTGGTTGGACAGGAAGGGCGCGGTGATCATCATGCCGACCTTGCCCTGCTTGAACAGGTTCTGCACGTCCTCACGCGCATAGGAGGTGACGCCGGGTTGGGTCAGCCCCTCGTCGATCAGCGACTTGTAGAGCTTGGCCGCCTCGATGGCGCCGGCGCTGTCGAGGCCCGAGCTGCCATCCTTGTCGAGGATCTCCGAGCCTTGCGACCACATCGCGTAATAATAATAGACGTCGGTCTCGATTTCCTTGCCCTGCAGGCCGTAGCCATAGTTCTCGCTGCCCAACGCCTTGATCTTGGCGGCAGCGTCCTTGAGCTCGGCCCAGGTCGCCGGCGGGTTGGCGACGCCGGCCTTTTCGAGCAGTTCCTTGTTGTAATACATGGCGCGCGCCGAAGCGGCGATCGGCAGGCCGTAGGTCTTGCCGTCCATGATTGAGGGCGACAGGAAGGTATCGATGAAACGGCCCTTGAAGTCGGGCGTGATGTAGCTGTCGAGCGGCTCAGCGACGTCCTGCTGGACGAAGTCGATCAGCCAGCGCGTACCGATGATCGACAGGTCCGCATTGGTGCCGGCGGTGATGTCGGTGGTCAGCTTCTGCAGCAGCACATCCCACGGCACGACCTCGAACTTGACGTCGATGCCGGGATTGGCCGCCTCGAACGCCTCTTCCACTTCCTGGAAATAGGGGCCGGTCTTCGAGCTGTATTCGGCGACCGTCACCCGGACCTCGCCGGCATTCGCCTGGGCCGCCAAGGCGAGCACGCTCAACCCGGCCAGCAGGCCGCTCTTCCACTTTGAAATCGCCATGTCGGTGCTCCCTTGCTCCCGCGGGCGCAGGCCCGCTCCTCCAGCGCTTCAACGCGTCTGTTTGATTAAGTGACTTTCTTACATTATCGGCGATTTTCGGCATATCAAGCGATTTTCTTTGTTGCTTAATTACATTTTCAGCCATAGTCCTGAAGGCAGAAAGCGGCCAAGATCGCTGTGGGAGCACAGAATTGAACCTAGACGACGAGTTTCGGGAAAAGTCCGTCCTGATTACCGGAGCCGGCGGCGGCCTCGGCCGGGTGCTGGTAACTATTTTTGCCGCGCGCGGCGCCCGCGTCATCGGCTGCGACCAGTCCATCGAGGCGATGGACGGGCTCGATCTCGCCGGCCGCCACAGCTTCGACCTGACCGATCGCGCCAGACTGGAAGCCGCCTCGCGCAAGCTGGTCGAAGCTGACGGCGTGCCCGACATCGTCATCAACAATGCCGGCTGGACGCGCGCTGAAACCGTGCCGGCGCTGGACCAGGAGCGGGTCGAGACCGAGATCGACCTCAACCTGACCGGCGTCGCCAGCCTGACCAACGCGCTGCTCAAGCCGATGGTGGCGCGCGGCTCGGGCGCCTTCGTTTTCATCTCCTCGGTCAACGCGCTGTCGCACTTCGGCAATCCGGCCTATGCGGCTGCCAAGGCCGGCATCAATGCCCTGTCGCGCGCCATTGCTGTCGAGCACGGCCGCCAGGGCATCCGCGCCAACGTCGTCTGCCCGGGCTCTATCCATACGCCCGCCTGGGATCATCGCCTTGCCAAGGACCCCGCGATCCTCGGCAAGCTGCAGCGGCTCTATCCGCTTGGCCGCATCGTCAATGCGCAGGAGGTGGCCGAAGCGGTCGCTTTCCTCGCCTCGCCGCGCGCCTCAGGCATTACCGGCACGGTGCTGCCTGTCGACGCCGGGCTGACCGCCGGCTGCCTGCCTTTCATCGACGACATATTGGGAGCGTGAAGACCATGACCGGCGTGACCTTCCGCAACCTGTCCAAGTCGTTCGGCCAGCACAGCGTGCTCGACAACATCAATCTCGACATTCCGAGCGGCGAGTTCGTCGTGCTCGTCGGCCCCTCCGGCTGCGGCAAGTCGACCTTGCTGCGTATGCTGGCTGGGCTCGAACCGATCAGCCATGGCGACCTTCTGATCGGCGGCGTGCGCGCCAACGACCTGCCGCCGCAGAAGCGCAACATCGCCATGGTGTTCCAGTCCTATGCGCTGTTTCCCCATCTCACCGCGGCCGAAAACATCGGCTTCGGCCCGAAGATCAGAGGTGAGGCAGCGGCGGCGATCGATGCCAAGGTGAAGAACGCCGCTGCCATCCTCAACTTGCATTCCTATCTCGACCGCTATCCGCGCCAGCTCTCCGGCGGCCAGCGCCAGCGCGTCGCCATGGGCCGCGCCATCGTGCGCGAACCCTCGGTGTTCCTGTTCGACGAACCGCTTTCCAATCTCGACGCCCAGTTGCGCGTCCAGATGCGCACCGAGATCAAAGCGCTGCATCAGCGCTTGAAATCGACGGTGGTTTACGTGACACACGATCAGATCGAGGCCATGACCATGGCCGACCGCATCGTCGTCATGAACCAGGGAAGGATCCAGCAGGTGGGTGCACCGCTCGAACTCTACGACAGACCGGCCAACAAGTTCGTCGCGAGCTTCATCGGCTCGCCGTCGATGAGCTTCGTCTCGGGCAGACTCGGTGCGGCGGGCGCCTATTTCGAGACGGCCGACGGCGAAAGACTGGCGCTGAACGGCGGCCGCGCGTCGGCCTTCGCAGGCGCGGTCGAGGCGGGCATCCGGCCGGAGCACTTCGTCATCAGTGGCACCGGTGCGGCGATGAAGCTCAGGATCGACGTCGTCGAGCCGACCGGTTCCGAGACGCACATCTATGGCGCGGTCGGCGGCGAGCAGGTGCGCGCCGTGTTCCGCGACCGCGTGTCGGTCAAGCCGGGCGAGACGCTGCCGGTGACCGCCGATCCCAGGAACATCCATCTTTTCGACAAGGCAACCGGCCTGCCCGTATGAGCAACATCGCCGACATCATCACCCGGCTTCAGGTCATGGCGCAGGACGGCTCCAAGTCCGACAAGCGCCTGGCCAGCCTTGTGCTGTCGGATCTCGACTTCGCTTCCAAGGCCGCCATTTCGGAGATCGCCGCGCGTGTCGGCGTCAGCGAACCGACGGTTACCCGCTTCTGTCGCAACCTCGGCTGCGACGGCGTGCGCGATTTCAAGTTCTTCCTGGCGCAGGCCATCGCCATCGGCGGCCAGTATCTCAAGCCAGAGCCGCTGAGCCGCGACGCACGCGAGCAGCGCATCGCCTCCGCCGTCACCGAAGCCGCTGTCGTGGCGATCCAGCGCGCCTCGGACAGTCTCGACATGGGCACGCTGATCTCGGTGGCCGAGCGGCTTTCGACCTCTCCGCACATCTTGTGCTTCGGCTCCGGCGGCATCTCATCGATGATGGCGACGGAGCTGCAGAACCGCCTGTTTCGCCTCGGCCTGTCTGCCGTGGCCCAGGTCGACGGCCAGCTGCAGCGCATGTATGCGGCGGTCGCCAGGCCCGAAACGACCGTCGTTGCCTTCTCCGTTTCCGGCCATGCCAAGTCGGTGATCGATGCCGTGCAGGTCGCCCGCCAATATGGCGCGCAGACCGTGGCCATGACCGCGCCCGGATCGGCACTGGCCAAAGTCGCCGACATCGTCATCCCGTTCCAGCCGATCGAGGACGGCAACATCTACAAGCCAACCTCGTCGCGTTTCGCCCTGCTCGCCATCCTCGACATGATCGCGACAGCCACCGCCGAATCCCGCGGCACCAACGTGCTCGAAGGGCTGCGCCGCATCAAGCAGAGCCTCAGCATGCTGAAGGTCGACGACCCCAGACTCCCTCTAGGTGACTGAATGAACTCCAGGCAGAACCCCTTCTCCGACGACACCGACCGCGCCCGGATCTGGGAGATGCTTGTCGAGCGCGACATCGCAGCCTTCGTCGGCCAGGACTGGTCCATGGTCGCAAACGACTTCGACGAACAGCGCTTCCTCGGCATCCATGCCCACAATGCAGCCAATCCCGACGAATGGAACGCTGCCTTCCCGACGCTTTCGGTCTATCGCGACGAGTGGCTGCGCCAGGCGGCCGAGACGGCTGCCACCGCCTATGCCGAGCCGCTTGCCGACGGCATCTTCCGCGCCACGAACCTTACCGAGATCGACATATCAGGCGATGTTGCCCTGGCGCGCAAGAAGTTCGACGGCACCATCCGCCGCGCCGACGGCAGCGACGACGTGCTGAACTGGCAGACGCTCTACTTCTGCCGCAAACAGGAGGGCCGCTGGAGGATCACCGGCTTCGTCGGCTACATGAAATACAAATAGGCTTGCGGCCTGTCCGAACTCTCCAGGCGCCCCGGGGCGCCTTTTTCGTTTTCCGCCATCTGGTCCCTGCAAGGCAGAAAGTCTGATCTTGCAGTCTTTACGCTTGACTGCAAGATATCTTGCATCTTAAAAGTCGAGTGCAATATGGATGCAAGATGATGACGCTGCTGGATCGCATCAAAAGCCATTCGACCCGCCTAACCGGGGCCGACCAGCGGCTCGTATCGGCGCTGCTCGAAAACGCCGCCGAGGCAGCCTTCCTCTCGAGCGCCCGGCTTGCCGAACGCGCCAGCGTGCATGAGGCGGCAACGACCCGCCTCGCCCAGAAGCTCGGCTTCAAGGGCTATCCAGAACTGCGCTCACAGCTGCAGCGCGAGCTGGTCGAGAGCCAGGACGCCGCCGAGCGAATGCGCCGCTCCGTCGCCAAGGTCGAGCATGGCGACTTCCTGCTCGACCTGATCGGCAGCGAGATCGCGGCACTCGAGCACCTCCGCCTTGCCGTTTCGCAAGACAGCATCAACCGCGCCGCCGACATGATCGTCGATGCCAAACGCATCTTCCTGTTCGGCCAGGGCCATGCCCAGTCGATCACCCAGTTCCTGCGCCGCCGGCTCGACCGCTTCGGCATGACCACCATCGTGCTCGAAGGCCGTGGCCGCGACATCGCCGAGCGCGTCGTCGGCATGCAGCAGGGCGACCTCGTGCTGGCGCTCGCCTTCCGCAAGCAACCGGCGAGCTACGCACCACTGGTCGAGCATTGCCACGCGCAGAGCGCCAAGGCGGTGCTCGTCACCGACCTCGCCGGCACCATGATGCAGCCGGCTGCCGACCTCGTGCTGGCGGCACCGCGCGGCCGCTCGGGCAGCGAGTTCCAGACGCCGACGGTGCCGTTCGCCATCGTCAACGCCATTCTTCTGACCATCGCCGGCCGGCACCAGACCCGCGTCATGGGCGCGCTGGAGCGCCTGTCCGGCCTGTTCGACGAATTCGATTGAGAAAACCTGGGAGGGAAAGATGCTCAAGTCGATGAAATGGGCGCTGTTTGCAGCGGCCACCATGCTGCCCCTGACGGCCATCGCCGCCGAGCTCGACGCGATGAGCGTCAAGGAACTGCTGCCGCTGGCACAGAAGGAAGGCAAGGTCACCGTCTTCTCGCTGTCGAGCCGTATCGCCAAGGTGGAGAAGGCGTTCGAGGAAGCCTATCCCGGCATCGACCTGGTCGGCATCGACATGAGCTCGGTCAAGCAGATCGCGCGTGTCGTCGCCGAGCAGACCGCCGGCGTCAACGCCGTCGACGTGCTCTACATCGCCGACACGCCGGTGGTCTATGAGGACCTGGTCAAGACCAACCGTGTCGTGCCCTACATCCCGCCGCGTGTGGCGGCCGAGCTCGCCGATGAGCACAAGGTGCCGCTGCTGACCCAGCGCCTGTCGACCAAGGTTTTGATGTACAACGAAGTTGCCAATCCCAATGGCGCGCCGGTCAAGAACCTGTGGCAGCTGACGACGCCGGAATGGAAGGGCCGCGTGCTGATGGTCGACCCGCTGCAGCGCGGCGAACTGCTCGACCTCTTGGTCGAGTTCTCGCTCCGCCCCGACGAAATGGCCAAGGCCTATGAGGCGCAGTTCGGCAAGCCGATCACTGTCGACAGCGACCTCCAGGGCGCAGGCGAACAGTTCGTCCGCGACCTGTTCGGCAACGACCTCGTCCTGGTGCCCAATTCCGACGTCATCAACAAGGCGATCGGCGACAAGACCGCCAAGAACCCGCCAGTCGGCTTCGCCACCTATTCCGACCGCCGCGACAACGAGAAGGAAGGCTGGGCACTGCAGGTCGCCAACGACGTCGAGCCATCCAACGGCATCCTGTTCCCGGCGGTACTCGCACTGGTCGACAAGGCGCCGAGCCCTGCGGCGGCGCGCCTGCTGATCGACTTCATGATGGGCGACGATTCTGCCACCGGCGGACCGGCCTTCGAGCCCTTCAACGTCGCCGGTGACTATGCCGTGCGGCCGTCGATCAAGGACAACGCCGACTCCGTGCCGCTCAAGGAGCTCAAGGCCTGGCGCATCGATCCGGTGAAGACAGCCGCTGCCCGCAAGCGTATCGCAGACCTGGTGCTGACGCTGCAATGACTGCGGCCGGACCGGCGCCTTGGGGGAGGCGCCGGTCCGTTCTCCGTGCCGAGCTGTCCGCCCCGCGTCGCCGCGGACCGAGCCCCGCAATTCCTGGAAAGAATGTCATGTCCGCCGTAACAACATCCGTGTTGTCCCGGAGAGGCTTTTTGCGCTCCGAAACACTTGTTCCCATCATCCTGATCCTTGTCGTCGGCATCCTGGTCATCGCGCCGCTGGTCAAGATTGTCCTGTCGACACTGACCATCGAAGGCCTTGACGCCTGGCAGGCGGTGCTGGCCTCGAAAATGTCCGAAAACCTGTGGTGGCGTCCGCTCCTGAACACCGTGCTGCTCGGCATCGGCGTTGCCATGGGCTGCCTTTTGATGGGCGGCTTCCTCGCCTGGCTGGTCGTGCTCACCGACGTGCCGGCGCCAAGGACGCTCGGCCTGCTTGCCACTCTGCCCTTCATGATCCCGAGCTTTGCCGCGGCCCTTGCCTGGGGTGCTTTGTTCCGTAACAGCCGCCTCGGCGGCTCGGTCGGCTTCTTCGAGGCGAACGGCTACATCGTGCCCGACTGGCTCGCCTGGGGCCTGTTGCCGACATTGATCGTGCTCATCGCCCACTATTATTCGCTTGCTTTCACCGTCATCTCGGCGGCCTTGAGCTCCATCGGCGCCGATCTCGTCGAGGCAGCGCAGGTCGCCGGCGCCAAACGCTCGCGCATCTTTTTCGGCATCATTCTGCCCGTCGTCACGCCGGCGCTGATCGCCGCGGCGTCGTTGACCTTTGCCGGTGCCGTCTCCAACTTCGCCGCCCCTGCCCTGCTCGGCCTGCCGGTCAGGATGCAGACGCTGTCGACGCGCCTGTTCGGCATGATCGAGACCGGCCAGACCGAACGCGGCTTCGTCATCGCACTGCTTTTGATCGTCGTCTCCGCCTCCTTCCTCTGGCTCGGCGAGCGCCTCGTCGCCGGCCGCAAGAACTTCGTCACCGTCACCGGCAAGGGCGGTCGCACCAAGCGCTTTCCGCTCGGCAGATGGCGCTGGCCGCTGTTTGCAGTCGCCGTCCTGCTCTGCCTGCTCACCACCTTCCTGCCGGCGCTGATCCTCACCGCCTCCAGCTTCGCCTTGCAGAACGGTTCGCTGTTCTCCAACTGGACGACGCATTTCTGGATCGGCGAAGGCGGCACCGACATGGCCCAGGGCCAGGCCGGCATCTTCCGCAATCCGGTGCTGATCGAGGCGCTGTCGATGACGCTGAAGCTGGCTGTCACGGTGGCGATCACCACCATGGCGCTCGGCCTGGCGCTGGCCCACACCATCGCCCGCAACAAGGGCAGCGTGCTCGCAACCGTCCTCGGCCAGGTTTCGTTCACCCCGATCCTGATCCCCTCGATCGCCTTCGCCGCCGCTTACATCGCGCTGTTCGGCGCGCCGATCGGACCGTTGCCGTCGCTCTACGGCACCTTCCTCCTCCTGGTGCTTGCAGCCTCTGCGCATCTCTTGCCTTATGCCGTGCAGTCGGGCCGCTCGGTGCTCGGCCAGATCTCGGCCGACATCGAGGAAAGCGCGCGGCTGACCGGCGCCGGCTTCTTCCGCCGCATGGGCGCTATCATCATGCCGCTTGCCATCCGCGGCCTGCTCGCCGGGGCGCTGCTGGTCTTCGTCAAGATCGTCCGCGACCTGTCGCTGGTGGTGCTTTTGTTCACCTCGACCTCGCCCGTTCTCAGCATGCTCGCCTACCGCTATGCCGCCGAAGGCTTCATGCAATTTGCCAATGCCATCACCATGGTGATCCTCGTCCTCTGCGTCATCGCCACGCTCCTGGCGCACCGTCTGCAGAACCGTGTCCAGAAGTGGAAATCCGCATGAACCCCGCCAACGGCAATCCGGCTGCGATCGCGATCCGCAACGTCAGCAAGCGTTTCGGCAGCTTCACCGCCGTCGACAATGTCGACATCTCGGTGCCGCAGGGCGCGTTCCTGGTGCTTGTAGGCCCGTCCGGCTGCGGCAAGTCCACGCTGCTCAGGATGCTCGCCGGACTGGAAACACCGAGCGAAGGCGAGATGGCCTTCATGGGCCGCACCGTCTCCGACGGCACGCGCGGCCTTGTCGCCGACGCCGGCGGCCGCGACGCCGGCCTCGTCTTCCAGAGTTATGCATTGTGGCCGCATATGACGGTCGCCGGCAACATCGACTGGCCGCTCAAGGTGGCCAAGTGGAGCAAGGCGGATCGTGCCGCGCGCGTCGACGAAGTGCTCGGTCTGCTCGGCATCTCGGCGCTGAAGGAACGCTACCCGGCCGAGATCTCCGGCGGCCAGCAGCAGCGCGTGGCGATTGCCCGCACCATCGGCCCCAAGCCGAGCATCCTGTTGTTCGACGAACCTTTGTCCAACCTCGACGCCAAACTGCGCATCGAGATGCGCAGCGAACTGATGCGCATCCACCGCGCCACAGGTGCCACCTCTGTCTACGTCACCCACGACCAGGTCGAGGCGATGACAATGGCGAGCCATGTCGCTGTGCTCAACAATGGCAAGGTCGACCAGTTCGGCGCGCCGCTCGAGCTTTTGGAGAACCCGCGCACGACCTTCGTCGCCACCTTCCTCGGCACGCCGCCGGCCAATCTCATCTCGGTGACGAAACAGGACGGTGGCCTCGTCTATGATGGCCTGCGGCTGACCGATGCGCAGCGCGCCAAGGCGCATGACGGCGTCCAGCTTCTCTACCGCGCCCATGACATCAAGGTCGGCGACATCGAGGGCCAACCTGCGATCACCGCGCGCTTCGAGGAAGCCGCCCCTATCGCCGGGCGCACGATGGTGACGGCATTTTCCAACGGCCAACGGCTGACCGCCATGGCCGACGGCTATTTCAGCGCGGCGATCGGCGACGAGATCCGCCTCAGTTTCCTGGGCGAGCCGAGCGCGGTTTTTGCAATGACTGGTGAAAGGATCGACTGATGAGATTGATAATGGTGCGCCATGGCGAGACCACCTGGAATGCCGAGCACAGGCTCCAGGGCCACGACAACGCGCCGCTATCGCCGCGGGGCATCAGGCAGGTCGAGAGTTTTGCGTCTTTCGCCAGGGCGATGGCGCCCGACCGCGTCGTGGTCTCCGACCTCGGCCGTACGCGCCAGACGGCAAGCCTGCTCGGCTATGGCGACGCGCCGCTCGACCCGCGCCTGCGCGAGATCGATATGGGCAACTGGACCGGCCGCATCAAGCATGAGCTCGAGGCCGAGCGTCCGCACGAATATCTCGCCTGGCGCGCCGGCACCTTCACACCCGACCGGGGCGAGCCATGGACGGAGTTCTGCGCCCGCATCGTCGAGGGCCTGCGTGATTGCCTGAAGACCTGCAGCGGCGACACGCTGGCCATCGTGCATGGCGGCGTCATCCGCGCCGCCTGCCACGCCTTCCTGGGATTGCCGCCGTCGCGCGTCGTGCCGGTGACGCCGGGAACCGCGACGATCCTTAGTTTTGACGCGGCCGACGCGCCCACGGCCCGGCTCGAGGCCTACAACATCGCCGCCGTCACGCCCGACTTCGACGCACCCGACTAGCCGATGGCATGTGTGATGAAGGAAGTCGCGCCTCAGGAAATGGCGCGGCTTCCGAGGCCCCCCGGAAAGCCGCAGTTTCCCCCTCGAAGAGGCACCAATAGCTAGATGTTTAAAACGCAGATCTAGAATACGGAGCGTAGGCAACATCGCGACGCACCCTTGCAATGCCGCCCGGACAATGCATCTGCATTCGCCGGGCGCTGGGGGACGCCAGCCAAGCCATGAACACTATTTGAGCGGCGGCGGCATCCCCCGTTTGGGGCACACCGCACAATAAATATGCATTTCTTGCGGGAAACTGCCCGCAGGAGAGCTGCCTGCGAGCACCCGGCTGCCGTAGGCGGCTACTTCGACATCTCTTCGATATATGCAATCACATTGGCAATGTCGGTGTCTTCCTTGAGACCCGGGAAAGCCATCTTGTTGCCCGGCACCTTCTCTTTCGGTGCCTTCATGTAGGCGGCGATGTTGGCCTCGTCCCAGACGAGCCCGCCGGCGCCGGCCTGTTTCATCGCATCGGAATACTTGGCTTCAAAGCTGGGCAGCGTGCCCGCGGTGCGGCCGATGACACCGTGCAACGACGGGCCGACCTTGTTCTTGTCGACCGCCAGGTCGTGGCAGGCCATGCATTTGGTGAAGACTTTCTTGCCGGCGGCCGCATCGCCCGCCGCATGAACCGGATTGGTGGCTAGAACCGAAGCTGCAAGAAGGGCTTGAGCGCCCCATGCCGTCAGTTTCATGGCTATCTCCTCACTGTGGCCGGCGCATTGCGCCAACGGGCGCGATACTAATCCGGCGCAAGGCAACGCGCCATGCGCCATTCCGTTGCAGCTTGCCGTTGCAACTGCCGCGGCAAGGAAGGGCGGCTGGCGGACGTGGCTTATCCCGCGCCGAAGGACAGCACGCGGGTGATTTCGGTGTAGCGGGATTCGATCACCATGATTGCGACGAAGACCAGGATCACCAGCGGCGGCACGATGATGGCATAGGCAAGCGCGAGCCGCTCCCACGCCATGTGCATGAACACAGCGACGATCAGCCCCGCCTTCAGCATCATGAAGATCAGGATCAGGCCCCACCGGAGCAGGCCCTGCAGGGCGAAATAGTCGACCGCGTAGGAACAGGCGCTGAGGATGAACAACCAGCCCCAGACGACGAGATAAAGCTTGATCGGGTGCTGCTGCCCCTGTGCATGCGCGCCCGCCTGGATGGGTGCTGCCTGTCCATGCAGGCCGTGATCCTGCGCCTCTGCCTGTGCCATCGCTTCACCTCACCAAAGATAGAAGAACGCAAAGATGAACACCCACACCAGATCGACGAAGTGCCAGTAGAGCCCCATGATCTCGACGCTCTCATACTGGCCCCGCCGGCTGGTGAAGAACCCGCGCGCGCCCGTCTCGTAGTCGCCGCGCCAGACCTTGCGCGCGACGATCAACAGGAAGATCACGCCGATCGTCACATGGGTACCGTGGAAGCCGGTGATCATGAAGAAGGTCGAGCCGAACTGCGCGGCACCCCACGGGTTTTCCCACGGCCGCACGCCCTCGCTGATCAGCTTG
Source organism: Aminobacter sp. BA135 (assembly GCF_050859125.1). Taxonomy (NCBI): domain Bacteria; kingdom Pseudomonadati; phylum Pseudomonadota; class Alphaproteobacteria; order Hyphomicrobiales; family Phyllobacteriaceae; genus Aminobacter; species Aminobacter sp. BA135. Next base: position 1,527,406 of record NZ_CP139572.1, on the reverse strand, counting down.
GTCCATTCGAAGGCCTGCATGCCGACAAAGGTCGCGCCGAGGGCCGCCGTCAGCAGCATCAGGATCGCCGTTTTCTTGCGGTCGCGGCGATAGCCGAAATTGACCGCCATCGCCATCGTACCCGAGGACGAGATCAAGACGAAGGTCATGATCGCGATCAGGATGAGCGGGATGTCCTGGCCGAACAGATGCAGGGCAAAGACCTCACTCGGGTTCGGCCACGGCACGACCGTCGACATGCGCGCGGTCATGTAGGACAACAGGAAGCAGCCGAAGATGAAGGTGTCGCTGAGCAGGAAGATCCACATCATGGCCTTCCCCCAAGACACGCCCTTGAAGGCGCGCTGGTCCGACGACCAGTCGGCGATGAAGCCGCGCAGGCCCGGCGGGCGAGGCGCGGTGTGGTCGACATGTCCCAGCGAGGTCTCGGCCATCGGCGTGTCCTCCTAGCTCAGCAATCTGCGGCAGATGTCGATGAAGTCGGCGGCCCAGCCCATCAGCACGGCAAACAGCACCAGCCAGACGACGAGCAGCACGTGCCAGTACATCGCGCACAATTCGGTCGTCAGCACGAGCCGCGAAAGCCTGTCACCGCGCCATGCCCTGACATTGGCTCGGCCGAGCACGAACAGCCCGCCGATGATGTGCAGACCATGCATTGCGGTGATCAGGTAGAAGAAGCTGACCGCGGGGTTGTCGGCGGCGTAGTAGCCCCCGGCGGCAAGATCACGCCATGCCAGCAACTGTCCGCCCAGGAACGCCACTGAGGCCAGGGCCCCGGCCAGGAGCGCAAGCCTGAGATTGTCGACCTGGCCCTTGTGCGCGGCAACGACGGCGCATTGCAGCGCAGCGCTCGCCAGCACCAGCATGCCGGTGTTGAGCCACAGTAGCCAGGGCATCGGCGTCGCCTGCCAGTCGGCATAGGCCATGCGCATGAAGTAGGCGCTGATCAGCAGCGCGAAAATCGCGCCCACCACGGCGAGAAAAACGCCGAGTCCGATCTTCGCCGGATGCATCAGCGGCGCTTCCGTCTCGGGGAAGGCGGTGACCGGACCGACCTCAAGCCAAGGCTTCGACATCAGCCGCTGCCGCGCCAGCCACCAGCCGGCAATCGCGGTGACCAGGCCCAGGAAGATCAGGATGGCGCTCATGCGTGCCCGCCTTGCGTCACCGGGCGCGGGTCGTTCTGCGCGATGAAGTCCTCGGGCGCGCCGGGCACGCTGTAGTCATATGCCCAACGATAGACGACCGGCAGCTCCTTGCCGAAATTGCCGTGCGGCGGCGGCGTGCCGGCGGTCTGCCATTCCAGCGTCGTCGCCCGCCATGGATTGTCACCCGCCTCCTTGCCGTGGCGGATGCTCCAGAACAGGTTGAACAGGAACACCAGTTGGGCGAAGCCCACGGTGAGTGCCGCAACCGTGATGAACTCGTTCAGCGTGTGAACCGACGGCGGGATGAAGGCGGTGTCGCCGAGCTCGGGATAACGCCGGGGAACGCCGACCAGCCCGACATAATGCATCGGGAAGAAGATCAGATAGGCGCCGATGAAGGTGACCCAGAAATGGAACCGGCCCATGAACTCGTTGAGCATCCGGCCTGATATCTTGGGATACCAGTGATAGATCGCGCCGAAGACCACGAGGATCGGCGCCACGCCCATCACCATGTGGAAGTGGGCGACGACGAACATCGTGTCCGATAGTGGCACGTCGACGACGACATTGCCGAGGAACAGGCCGGTCAGCCCGCCATTGACGAAGGTGACGATGAAGGCGAGCGCAAACAACATTGGGATGGTCAGGTGGATGTCGCCGCGCCACAAGGTCAGCACCCAATTGTAGACCTTGATCGCCGTCGGCACCGCGATGATCAGGGTCGTGGTGGCGAAGAAGAAGCCGAAATAGGGGTGCATGCCGGAGACATACATATGGTGCGCCCAGACGACGAAGGACAGCGCGCCGATGCCGACGATGGCCCACACCATCATGCGGTAGCCGAAGATGTTCTTGCGGGCATGCGTGCTGATCAGGTCGGAGACGATGCCGAAGGCCGGCAACGCGACGATGTAGACCTCGGGGTGGCCGAAGAACCAGAACAGGTGCTGGAACATGATCGGGCTGCCGCCATTATGCGGCGACTGCTCGCCCATCTCGACGATCGCCGGCATGAAGAAGCTCGAGCCGATGGCGCGGTCGAACAGCATCATCACGCAGGCGACGAACAGCGCAGGAAAAGCCAGCAGCGCCATGACCGTCGCGGTAAAGATGCCCCATACCGTCAGCGGCAGCCGCATCAGTGTCATGCCGCGCGTCCGCGCCTGCAGCACGGTCACGACATAGTTGAGGCCACCCATGGTGAAGCCGATGATGAACAGGATCAAAGACACCAGCATCAGGATGATGCCCGGTCCCGTGCCGCCCGGCGTGCCAGACAAGATCGCCTGCGGCGGATAGAGCGTCCAGCCGGCGCCTGTCGGCCCGCCCGGCGCAAAGAAGCTTGCCACCAGCACCAGCACGGCGAGCAGGTAGATCCAGTAACTCAGCATGTTGACGTAGGGAAACACCATGTCCCTGGCGCCGACCATCAGCGGGATCAGGTAATTGCCGAAGCCGCCCAGGAACAGCGCGGTGAGCAGGTAGATGACCATGATCATGCCGTGCATGGTCATGAACTGATAATAGGCCTCGGGCGTGATGAAATCGAAGGTGCCGGGAAAACCGAGCTGCAGCCGCATCAGCCAGGACAGCACCAGCGCGACGAGCCCGATGGCCAGTGCCGTACCCGAATACTGGATCGCAATGACCTTGGCGTCCTGCGAGAAGACGTACTTCGTCCACCAGCTGTGCGGATGGTAGAGCTCCATCTCGCCCACTTCGGCCGGCGGGATGAGATCTGCTCCATGCGGCGTGACATCGACCATGCGTGCACCCTGTTGCTCTATGCCTCTGCTTTCGCGGTGAGGCCGCCTTCGAGCGGTCGCGCCGTGTCTCCTATTCCATGCTGGCCGTGACTTTGCCCCGGTCGACCAGCACGCCAACCTTGGCGGGGCCGCTCAACTGGGCAAAGGTCGACTGCTGCTGCAGCCATGTCGTGTAGTCCTGCGCGGTGTCGACCATGACTATGCCGCGCATGAAGCCGTGCCCGGTGCCGCAGAGTTCCGCGCATAGCACCTCGAAGGTTCCCGTCCGTGTCGGGGTAAACCAGAAATAGGTGACCATGCCCGGCACCATATCCATCTTGGCGCGGAATTCGGGCACGTAGAAATCATGCAGCACGTCGATAGAGCGCAACAGCATCTTGACTGGCTTGCCGATCGGCAGATGCAGGTCGGCCGCCTCGACCACGACGTCGTCCTGGCCGTTCGGGTCGTCGGGATTGATGCCGAGGGGATTGTCGGAGCTGACAAGGCGGGCATTGGAGGTGCCGAGCTTGCCGTCGGCGCCGGGCAGCCGGAAGCTCCACTGCCATTGCTGGGCAACGACCTCGACCTCGGTCGCATCCTTGGGCACGGTGACGAATTGCTTCCAGACATAGAGGCCAGGCGCCAACATCGCCGCCACGCCAATGGCGGTGATCGCTGTCAGCCAGGATTCGAGCTTCTTGCTTTCAGGCTCGTAGGCGGCCTTCTGCCCTTCCTTGTGGCGGAAGCGATAGACGCAATAGGCCATGAACAGAACGACCGCCGAGAAGACGGCGCCGGTGATCCAGAAGGTCGCAACGAGAGTGCTGTCGATGTAGCCCCAGTTGGAGGCTATCGGCGTCCACCACCAAGGGCTCAGCACGTGGAACAGCACCGAGCCAATGACAACAAGAACGAGTACGAGCGCTATGGCCATCCTCTGTCCTCCCGGCATTCCAGGGGACGCTGTCCCTTGAGGAAGGCCAGCCGCATCATAGCTTGATTTGGCGCGGAAATACTAGGGGACGAGGGCGGTTGCAGGTTGCGTCATGTTCGCGCGGCCACTTGTGGCTGCGGAAACTCTTGCGCGGCAAGGCTTATGCTGTCGAAGGCGAAGTCAAACCAAGCGGGCGGCGCACCGCCCCCGGTCGCGCCGCCCTTCCGGAAGGCAGGCTTCAGACAGCCTGGGCCGGATAGCCAGCGGCGTCGAGCGCCTGGGCAACCTTGGCGGCATCCGCCGCGGTTTCGATCGAGACGGTTTGCGCCTTCAGGTCGATGTCGATGCGGGCGGCAGCGTCGACGCTCTGCACGGCCTTGGTCACCATGCCGGCGCAATGACCGCAGGTCATGTCGGGAACATTCATCTTCAGCATTCAGGAAATCCTTGGTTGGGCCGGCATCGCGCCGTTCCTGCAATTTGGTGTTTCCAGCTACAGGAAGGTCAATCGATTTGTCGATCACGGATATGTTACCGGCTTGGGATTGCGCGAAAACCTGGAAGATCCGGCATCCTCCATCAGGAAAGTTCAGTATTTTCAGCATGTTGACCAAATCGACGATAATCGCAAAAAGTTCTATTGACCTTCCCAACGCTGGAACCCTTAGACCTCTGGGCCGAAAGTGATTAACTAGAGGTCCGCACCGATGAACGCTCCCTTGAACCTGGCAACGACAAGACAAAGCATCCCGATCGCGGGCATGACCTGCGCGTCCTGCGTGCGCCGCGTCGAGAAGGCGATTGCGGCTGTCCCCGGCGTCGTCACGGCATCGGTCAACCTCGCCACCGAAAGCGCCGATGTGAGCTTCGACGCCGACGTAAATTCCGACGGCGTCATCGCCGCGATCCGCAATGCTGGCTACGATGTGCCGGCCGAGACGATCGAAGTCGAGATCGAGGGCATGACCTGTGCCTCCTGCGTGCGTCGGGTCGAAAAGGCCATCGCCGCAGTGCCCGGCGTGACGACGGCTTCAGTCAATCTTGCCACCGAACGCGCTACCATCGAGACGCTGGGCGGCACCGCCCGCTCGGCCATCGACGCCGCCATCCGCAAGGCCGGCTACGAGCCGCGCCGGACCGACGCGTCGGTCGCGGCCGCCAGCAGCGACAGCCGCGAAGAGGCGCGCAATCGCGAGTTCTCCCACCTCAAGCGCGACTTCGCCGTCGCCGCCACCCTCACTCTGCCGATCTTCGTGCTGGAGATGGGCCGGCATGCCATCCCGGCGCTGCACCATTGGTTGATGATGAACGTCCCCCAGCAGCAGCTCTACATCGCCTTCTTCGTGCTGGCGACCATCGTCCAGTTCGGTCCCGGCCTGCGCTTCTACAGGAAGGGTGTGCCGGCACTGCTGCGCTTGGCACCCGACATGAATTCGCTGGTCGTGCTCGGCTCCACCGCCGCCTGGGCCTATTCGGTCGTCGCCACCTTTGCATCGGGCCTGCTGCCGGCGGGCACCGCCAACGTCTATTACGAAGCGTCGGCCGTCATCGTCACGCTGATCCTGCTCGGTCGCGTGCTCGAGGCCAAGGCCAAGGGCCGCACCTCCGAGGCGATCAAGCGGCTTGTGGGCCTCCAGGCGAAGTCGGCGCGTATTGAGCGCAACGGCAGCTTCGTCGACGTCCCGCTCGATGAGGTTGTCTTCGGCGACGTCGTCCAGGTGCGTCCCGGCGACAAGGTTCCGGTCGACGGCATCGTGCTTTCAGGCTCGTCCTTCGTCGACGAATCGATGATTTCGGGCGAGCCCATTCCCGTCAGCAAGGGCGAGGGTGCGGAGGTCGTCGGCGGCACGATCAACAAGACCGGCAGCTTCACCTACCGCGCCACCAAGGTCGGTGCCGACACGCTGCTGGCTCAGATCATCCGCATGGTCGAAACGGCCCAGGGCTCGAAGCTGCCGATCCAGGCAATGGTCGACAAGGTCACCGCCTGGTTCGTGCCTGCCGTGATGGTGGCAGCGGCGGCGACCTTCATTGTCTGGCTGATCTTCGGCCCCCAGCCGGCCGCCACCTTCGCGCTGGTCAACGCCGTTGCCGTCCTGATCATCGCCTGCCCCTGTGCCATGGGTCTCGCCACGCCGACCTCGATCATGGTCGGCACCGGCCGCGCCGCCGAACTCGGCGTCCTGTTCCGCAACGGCGAGGCGCTGCAGTCGCTGAAATCGACCGAGGTCGTAGCGCTCGACAAGACCGGTACACTGACCGCCGGCAAGCCTGTCATGACCGATCTGGACGTCGCCCAAGGTTTCAACCGCACCAAGGTGCTGGCGCTGGTGGCAGCCGTCGAGTCCCAGTCGGAGCATCCGGTTGCGGCAGCCATCGTCGCAGCGGCCAAGGATGAAGGCCTTGTTCTGGCCGAGGTCGGTTCCTTCGAGGCGGTGCCCGGCTTCGGCGTCAGCGCCAGCGTCGGCACCCACAACGTCGCCGTCGGCGCCGACCGCTACATGGCCAAGCTCGGCATCTCGGTGCAGGGCTTCGCCGAGACGGCGATCCGCATGGGGCTCAAGGCCAAAACCCCGCTCTATGCGGCGGTCGACGGCAAGCTGGCTGCGGTGATTGCGGTCTCCGACCCGATCAAACCGACGACGCCGCAGGCGATCCGCGCCCTGCACGACTTGGGCTTGAAGGTGGCGATGATCACCGGCGACAACCGCCGCACGGCCGAAGCCATCGCCGCCCAGCTCGGTATCGACGAGGTCGTCGCCGAGGTGCTGCCCGACGGCAAGGTTGAGGCCATCAAGCGCCTGCGTGCCGGTGGCCGGGCAGTGACCTTTGTCGGCGACGGCATAAACGATGCGCCGGCGCTCGCCGAGGCCGATGTCGGTATCGCCATCGGCACCGGCACCGACGTTGCCATCGAAAGCGCCGACGTGGTGCTGATGTCGGGCGACTTGCTCGGCGTGACCAACGCCATCGCCCTGTCGAAGGCAACGATTGCCAACATCAGGCAGAACCTGTTCTGGGCCTTCGCCTACAACGCCGCTCTCATCCCGGTCGCGGCTGGCGTGCTCTACCCGGTCAGCGGCACGCTGCTGTCGCCGATGCTGGCGGCGGGCGCGATGGCAATGTCGAGCGTCTTCGTGCTGGGCAACGCGATGCGGCTGAAGCGCTTCAAGGCTCCGGCCCGTGCTATCGCCGCATCGGGAGCCCCGTCGCTGGTCCCGGCCGAATAAGTCAGTCCAGCGGCCTGCTTGGCGGCGCGTGCGACCGGAACCTTCCGGACGGCACGCTCGCAATGACGCAGGCCGCTCCTCCCCAATCTTCATCACGCGAGGCCAACATGCCGAACGCTCCCTGGATCGAGATCTACACCACGCCGACCTGCCCCGATTGCCTGGCACTGAAGCGCTGGTTGAATGCTGAGCAACTGCCCTTCGTCGAGCGCGACCTGCGCGATCCTGCTATCGCCGACGAAGCCAAACGCCGCACCGGCGTGCGCGTCGCCCCCATCACCATCATCGACGGCAAGCATGTCTTCTATGGCACCTTCGCCGTCCAGCGCGCCGAGATCGAGGCGCTGCTCGACCTGACACGGGCGGCCTGACAATGACCTTCCTGACCCTTCCCCAACAGGGCCGCCGCATTGCCGTCGGCGATAGCAAGACGATCCTGCAGGCAGCGCTCGATGCCGGCATCGCCTACCCCCACAGCTGCCGTTCCGGCCGCTGCGGCGCCTGCAAGTCGCGCCTGGTCTCAGGCCATGTCGAGCTCGGCAAACACTCGCCCTTCGCGCTCTCCGAACAGGACCGCGCCGACGGCTTCGTCCTTGCCTGCCGTGCAGTGCCGAGCGACGACGTCGTCGTCGAATGGCTGGCCGAAGCCTTCGCTGCTCAGCCAGCAGAGGCACAGCAGGCCGAGGTGGTCGCCATCGAGCGGCTGACGCACGATATCCTTTCGATCCGCCTCGCGCTCGCCGATCGTACAAGCTTCCGCTTCGCCGCCGGCCAATATCTGTCGCTGGCGGTGCCGGGTGCACCGGCCCGCAACTATTCGATGGCCAGCCGGCCGAACGAGGAGCTTGTCGAGCTGCATGTCAGGGCCGTGCCGGGCGGCTTGACCAGCGGCCGGATCCGGGCATCGCTCGTTGCGGGCGACACCGTCCAGATAGATGGCCCGGCCGGTTCCGCCTATCTCCGCGAGGCGCATTCAGGCCCGATCGTCGCCCTTGCCGGCGGCAGCGGCCTTGCGCCGATCAAGTCGATCGTCGAGACGGCGCTGCATCAGGGCATGGCCCAGCCGATCCATGTCTATTTCGGCGTCCGCGCCGAGCGTGACCTCTATCTGGTCGAGCATTTCCGTGCGCTGGAAAGACAGTTTCGCAACCTGAGCTTCATGCCGGTGCTGTCCCAGACCGCATCCGATGGCTGGCGTAGCGGCTTCATCGCCGATGCGCTGGCACAGGACCACAGCGACCTCACCGGCGCCAAGGCCTATGTCGCCGGACCGCCTGCGATGGTCGATTCCTGTTTCGCGGCACTTGGCGCGCTTGGGGTGCATGCCTTCGACATTCACGCCGACGTCTTCTTCACCCCCGAGGGCAGCGACAACAACGGCGCTTGACCTTGCGGGGGTGCAATCCCCATTAATAGGATATGCAATCCATGCGGCACGTCGCAGACACGACCCGTCCTTTCCTCGCCAACCGGCGCGGGCAGATTGGCGCGCGCATTGCCGTCATGGACGACGGCAGGGCCAAGGCGTTAAAGATCCTGCGGCTGATGTTGCCGCTGGCGCTGCTGTTCTTCCTCGCGCTCGGCCAGGCAGCTTCCGCGCATCAGGGCGGCAGCCAGCATCAGCCGCATGCTGTCCAGACCGTATCGCATCATGCCAAGGCTGACATTGCCTGCTGTGGCGACCTCACGCAGGACGAGAAGGCTTGCCTGGCGCAGTGCCTCCTCTCGTGCAGCTATTGCGCGCCGTTGCCTCTGCCCACGGCCTTCCCCGACCTGACAGCCATTTCGCCGGCTCCGGCCAGGACCGAACCGCTCCACGGATCGATCGCCTCGCCGCATCTCCGGCCACCGTCCCTCTCCTGAACTGACGCGTTTGGACGCGCACGCCCCGGCACATTCCCGTGCCGGGAGACATCAGTTTTGGAGACAATGAAATGAACACCCTTTCGCGCCGCGGCTTCCTCGCGGCATCAGCGGCAACGCTTTCTGCTGCCGCAGTCCCGTCCCTGCTCATGCCGGTCCGCCCGGCCCGTGCCGACGGCCACAAGGTCATCACCGCCGGCAAGCGCGTCATCGAGGTCAAGGGCAAGGCCGCCAATGTCTTCGGCCTTCATCAAGCCGACGGCTCTTCCGGCATCGTCATGAATGCCGGTGAGAACTTCCGCGTCCGGTTGAAGAACCTCATCGGCGAGCCGACCGTCATCCATTGGCACGGCCTCACCCCACCATGGCAGCAGGACGGCGTCGCCGGCATCTCGCAGGAGCCGATCCCCGACGGCGGCAGCCACGACTACGACTTCCCCCTCGCCCGCCCTGGCACCTTCTGGATGCATTCACATTTCGGCCTTCAGGAGCAGTTGATGCTCGCAGCTCCGCTGATCGTTCGCGACCCTGACGAAGCAGGCCAGGACGTGCAGGAGGTGGTGGTTCTGTTCCACGACTTCACCTTCCGCGACCCGCAGGAGATCCTCGCCGAACTCAAGGCGGGCGGCCACGACATGAGCGCCATGGCGCCCGCTTCCGCACCCGCGCCGGCAGCCGGCGGCCACGAGGGCCACAACATGCCCGGCACGGCAATGCCCAGCGGCCAGACAAGCCACGACACGATGGACCATGGCGCGATGGGCGCAATGCAGATGAGTGGCCAGGCAGCCGGCCAGATGGGCGGCCAGATGGGCGGCATGTCCCACCTGCAGGACGTGCAGTACGACGCGCTTCTGGCCAACGATCGCACCCTCGACAACCCGGAAACATTTTCCGTCGAGCCAGGCGGCCGTGTCAGGTTGCGCCTCATCAACGGCGCCGCCTCGACCAACATGTGGCTCGACCTCGGCAAGCTCCAGGGCAAACTCATTGCGGTCGACGGCATGCCGGTCGAACCGGTTGAAGGCACGCGCTTCGAGTTCGCCGTCGCCCAGCGACTCGACATCCTGCTCGAACTGCCGAAGCAAGCCTCTGCCTGGCCGGTCTTCGCCGTGCAGGAAGGTGGCCGCATGCGCACCGGTGTCGTGCTCGCCGCCAAGGGCGCGTCGGTCGGCAAGCTTGCCGACATGGCCGACGAGGATTTCCCCGCCGTAGGCGTCGACCTTGAGCAAAGGCTTCGTGCCACCAAGCCGCTGTCCGAGAAGGCAGCAACTCGCAAGCACACGATGATGCTCGGCGAAGGCCCCAAATATGTCTGGACGCTAGATGGCGCCATGCACGGCCAGGACAAGCCGCTGGCGGTGGCGAGCGGCGACCGTTTCGAGCTGACCTTCATGAACCACACCACGATGTCGCACCCGATGCATCTGCACGGCCACCATTTCCAGGTGGTCGCCGTCAACGGCAAGCGTTTTGCCGGCGCGATGCGTGACACGGTGCTGGTGCCGGCCAACATGGGCATGGTGACGATCGCCTTTGACGCCGACAATGCCGGCAAATGGGCGCTGCATTGCCACCATCTCTACCACATGGTTGGCGGCATGATGACGTCGATGGCCTACGCCGACTAAGCCGACCCCGCATGCCGGCGCGATTGGCACCGGCATGCGCCACAATTTTCTACTCAGCATCTTGAGCTTCCAGTTGCTGGAAGCCCTATATGACACCCAAGTTGATCGGGGAGTGACCATGAACATTGGTACCGCTTCGGAAAAGTCGGGCCTGCCGGCCAAGACCATCCGCTATTACGAAGACATCGGGCTTTTGCGCCCTGACCGCGCCGACAACGGCTATCGCGATTATTCGATGTCGGACGTGCACCGCCTGCGTTTCCTGCAACGCTCACGCAGCCTGGGTTTCTCCGTCGAGGAATGCCGCCAGCTGCTGTCGCTCTATGGTGACAAGGAACGCGAGAGCGCCGACGTCAAGGCCATCGCCGAGACCAAACTGGTCGAGATCGACCGCAAGCTCGCCGAGCTGACCGAGCTGCGCAACACGCTGCGCCACCTCGTGCACAACTGCCACGGCGACAACCGCCCCGACTGCCCGATCATCGACGGCCTGTCCGGCCGCGTCACCCAGTAGCCGGCTTTCGATGACCAGCCTCGCCGCCTATGGCGGCCTCTTCGCCGCGGCCTTCGCCGCCGCGACGCTTTTGCCCGCACAGTCCGAAGCCCTGCTCGCCGGGCTGGTCGTCAATGGCGGCTACTCGCTCGCCCTGCTGATCGCCGTCGCCACCCTCGGCAACGTGCTTGGTTCGCTCGTCAACTGGTTGCTCGGCCGCCAGGTCGAGCGTTTCAAGGACCGCCGCTGGTTTCCCGCCAGTCCGGCCGCTCTCGCCCGCGCCGAGGCCTGGTACCACTGCTACGGCCGCTGGTCGCTGTTGCTCTCCTGGGTGCCGATCATCGGCGACCCGCTGACCTTGATCGCCGGCACGCTCAAAGAGCCGTTGTGGAGTTTTCTGGGGTTGGTCGGGGCCGCCAAGCTGCTGCGCTACCTCGCAGTGGCAGCGGCAGCGCAGAGTTTCATCTGAGACAACCCGTCTGGACTGGTCTCCTGAGGCAAGCGTCCTGGTCACACACATTGGCTACCGCCCAGAACGAAGCGCCTCGGTGCAACAGGTAACCTCAGGCCCTGATCAACACCGGTCCCCGTGCGGCGAACCCCACGCCAACGTCCTGCCCCGGCACGAACGGCGCATCGACGTCGGGCGACACGGCAAAGACCTCGCCGAACTCGGTGCCGATCATGAACTCGAGGTCGGAGCCGACATAGGTCACCTTATCGAGCCTCCCGGGAATGGTGCTCGGCGCGCCCACCGCCCGGATCTGGATGCGGCTAGGCCGCACCGCCAGCTTCGCCGGCCCCGGCCGCATGCCGCGCGCGTCGAGCTGCGTTTCGAAACCGCCTAGCCGCACAGTGGCAAGCTCACCTTCTACCGAGGCGATTTCGCAATCGAAGATATTGGCCTCGCCGATGAAGTCGGCGACGAAGGCATCCGCCGGCGCGTCATAGAGTTCGCGCGGCGTGCCGTCCTGGGCGATGACGGCATTGTTCATGACGATGATGCGGTCGGAGACGGCCAAGGCCTCCTCCTGGTCATGCGTGACGTAGACCACCGTCAGGCCGAGCTTGGTCTGGATGTCGCGGATTTCCTCGCGTACCCGGCGCCTGAGCTTGGCATCAAGATTGGACAGTGGCTCGTCGAACAGCAGCACCTGCGGCTCCAGCACAAGCGCCCGCGCCACGGCGACGCGCTGCTGCTGGCCGCCGGACAGTTCGCTCGGCAGACGGTTGCCATACCCCCCGAGACCGACGAGTTCGAGCCCGGCGCGGGCGCGATCGCCGATTTCCCGCTTGGCGAAGCCGGAGAATTTCAGCCCGTATTCGACGTTCTCGTTGACCGTCATATGTGGGAACAGTGCATAGGACTGGAACACCATCGACACGTCGCGGTCGGTTGCCGGCAGATGCGTAACGTCGGTCCCGCCGATAAGGATTTGTCCGCGCGTCGCCATTTCCAGGCCGGCGATCATGCGCAAAGTCGTCGTCTTGCCGCAGCCGGACGGGCCGAGCAGCGTCACCAGCCTGCCCGCCTCGACAAACAGCGACACGTTGTTGACCGCCGGGACCGGGCTCTTGCCATAGACCTTGGTGACCGCGCGAAACTCCACCGAAGCGGCGTTGCTCTTGATCATCAGCTCCCTCCCGAAAATGCCGGTTGGCTCACATTGGTGCGCGACTGCGAGAGTTCATGGCCACGGCGACCGATGTTGCGGCGACCGACAAGCAGCTGCATCAGCCCGACCACCGCCAGCATGACGCCGATCAGCACCGCCGAATAGGCGATCGCGATGCCGTACTCGTTGTTTTCGACACGGCCGACGATGTAGCTCGTCGACATGTCGTAGCGGGCGCTGACCAAAAAGATGATGGCGCTGATCGCCGTCATGGCACGCACGAAGGAATAGACGAGTGCTGCAACGATTGCCGGCCGGAGCAGCGGCAGCACCACCTTGCGGAACGTCTGCCACGAATTGGCGCCCAGCGTCAGCGACGACTCGTCCAGGCTCTTGTCGATCTGCGACATCGACGCCACCCCTGCCCGCACGCCGACCGGCATGTTGCGGAAGATGAAGGACAGAATGAGGATGATGCCGGTGCCGGTCAGCTCGATCGGCGGCACGTTGAAGGCGATGACATAGCTCACGCCGATGACAGTGCCCGGAATGGCAAAAGACAGCATGGTGCCGAACTCGAAAGCGTTCTTGCCGGCAAAATTCTGCCGCACCAGAAGATAGGCGGTGAGCAGGCCGATGGCCGCCGTCAGCGGCGACGAGATCAAGGCGATCTGCAAAGTCGTCCAGAACGAGCTCCAGGCCGAACCCTTCCAGTGGATGCCGAACTCGTTCCAGCCCACCGCGAATGCCTTCACATAATGAGCCAGGGTCAGGCTGTGGTCGACGCCCCAGAGCTTGACGAAGCTGCCGTAGAAGATCGTCGCATAAACGAAGATGGTGAAGGCGACCCAGAAGCCGGCAGTGGCGTAGACGGCGCGCTTGAGGCCCGCGGGCAGCTGCGGATGAACGCCGGCATCGCCCTTTCCGGACATCGTCGTATACGACTTCTTGCCGAGCCAGAAACGCTGGGCGTAAAAGGCAAGCAGCGTGAAGACGAGCAGCACGATGGCGAGCACCGCTGCCTGCGCCTCGTCATTCTGCGCGCCGACGATGGCGAAGAAGATTTCCGTCGACAGCACGTCGAAATTGCCGCCCAGCACAAGCGGGTTGCCGAAGTCGGCCATGCTCTCGATGAAGCCGAGCAAGAAGGCATTGGCGAGGCCCGGTCGCATCAGCGGCAGCGACACTGTCCAGAAAGTTTGCCAGCGATTGGCGCGCAGCGTCTGTGCCGCCTCCTCCATTGACGGGCTGACACCCTCGACGACGCCGATCAGCACCAGGAAGGCGATCGGTGTGAAGGCGAGCAGCTGCGCGATCAACAGTCCCGGCAGGCCATAGATCCAGCGCGTCGGCTGGATGCCGAACAGCTCCGAAAAGGTCTGCGTGACAGCACCGGATAGGCCGAAGAGCAGGATGATGGCGAGGCCGATGACGAAGGGCGGCGTGATGATCGGCAGCACCGTCAGTGCGCGCAGCAGCTTGCCATGGCGGAAGCCGGTGCGTGTCACCATCAGCGCGAAGACGAGGCCGAGCACCGTCGTCAGCACCCCGACGAGCACCGCGAGGAACAGCGAGTTCCAGGCGACGCCGCAGCGGCTGCCGCCGGCCAGGCAGCCGAGGCTCCAAAGCCGCGGACTGAACAGCTTGCCGAGGAAGGTGGTGACCGAATAGCCGCCGTCCTCGGTGACCAGCGCATTGGCCAGCATCTGCAGAATCGGCATGAAGATGAAAAGGCCGACCGCCGCCACCACGAAAGCGATTGTCGAGACGACGAAGACGTCGCCGCCGACGGCCCCGCGCGCGGCAAGACCGACGGAAAACAGGAACAGGAAGGCAAGCCCGACCAGAAGCGCGCCATAACCCATGCCGAACTGGCGATCGCCAAGCTCGCCGAACAGTCCTTCGAGCCAGCCGAACTGCCAGCCCCGCAAGCCGATGGCGAACCCCTGGAACAGCAGCCAGGCAAAACCCGCGGCACCGACCGCAACCAGCAGCTTGCCGAAGATCGGATCGGATTTCGTCCGCCCCCACAAGAACAGCGGCGCGGCCAGGAGCAGACCGAGCGGCGCAAGCCACAGCTTCTCGCCCTTGAAGTTGAGGACCAGCGCCGGCGCAAGCTCGCTGTCGAGGGGGTAGCCCTCGAACAGCCAGGACAGGCCGAAGAACCCGTCTTCGACGCCATACCAGGGCAGCACGGCAAAGCCGAGCCATCCGACAGCCACCCACAGGATGACGGTCGGATGCAGGCCGCCGCTCGGATCGCGGGAGCGCATGTCTTACTGCGGCAGCGAGGAAACCTCCGTGTCCCATTTGCCAAGCAGCCGCTTGCGCTCCTCGCTCGAGCCGTACTTCTTGAAGTCGTAGTCGATCAGCTTGATGGTCGAGAGATCAGGCGTCAGTTCCGACACGGCCGCCGACTTGTTCGACGGCAACTGGAACGACTTCACGTCCTTGGCCTTGCCCTGCATGTCGGCGGACAGCGCCCAGTCGTAGAACTTCTTTGCCGCCTCCGCATTGCGCGCGCCCTTGATCAGCGACATCGAGCCGATCTCGTAGCCTGTGCCCTCGCAGGGCGCGACCGTCACGATCGGGAACCCGGCCGCCGTCTGCGCCACCGCATCATGCATGAACACGATACCGACGGTGGTCTCGCCGAGGCCGGCGGCCTTGATCGGCGCCGAGCCCGACTTGGTGTACTGGTTGACGTTCTTGTGCAGGGCTTTCATGAACTCGAAGCCCTTTTCCTCGCCCATCAGCTGGACCATCGTCGCCAGCGTCGTGTAGGCGGTGCCCGACGAGTTCGGGTTGGCGATCTGGATCTGGCCCTTGAATTCGGGCTTGGTCAGATCGGCCCAGCACTTCGGCTCAGGCAAGCCGTTCTTGGCGAGCAGGTCCTTGTTGTAGCCGAAGCCGAGCGCACCGGAGTAGACGCCGATGGTCTTGTTGCCGGAGGCCTCGGCCTGCTTGATCGCCCAGTCGTGCAGCTCGCCGCGCATCGGCGAGATGTATTCCTCGGTCAGGTTTTCCTCGGCTGCCTGCAGATGCGGATCGCCGGTGCCGCCCCACCACACATCGCCCTTGGGGTTGCTCGCCTCGGCGCGCACCTGGGCGTAGGTCTCGCCCGAGCTCTTGCGGGTCATGTCGACTGATATGCCGGTCTTTTCCTCGAAGCCGGTCTTGATCTGCTGGCACCACGCCTCGTCGGCGCTGCAATAGAGCGTCAGGCTCTCGGCACGGGCAGCGCCAGCCGCCAGCATCAGGGCGGCAAACGCCGCCGAACACATAAAGGCAGACTTCATTTTTCGGTTCCCTCCATTTTTTCGCCGTCTAACGATCTTATGTCGCTTTGGCCTGTTGCAGAGTGAGTTGTTTTTACGCATTTTGCAATCGTGTTCATTGCACTATCTTTGCGTCATGATCACGATCTGGCCGATGTGCTAGAAAAGGCAAAAAGACGGTCTTCAAGACTGCGGGAAAGGAACGCCAGGCGAAAATGCCCAAGGACAAGAAGACCATTCGCAAGGCGAACAAGGGCGAGCGCATTGCCCAGGTCGCTGCCATCCCGTTCCGCGTGAACGAGGGCGGCGAGCTTCAGGTCATGCTTGTGACGTCGCGCGGCACCCGCCGCTTCATCGTACCCAAGGGCTGGCCGATGAAGGGCAAGAGCGGCCGCCAGGCTGCCCTCATCGAGGCCCGCGAAGAGGCCGGCGTGCGCGGCAAAGCCTTGAAAAGGCCTGCTGGCAGCTATTGCTACTGGAAGCGGCTGTCGACCAGCTTCGTCCACGTCGTGGTCACGGCCTATCTTATCGAGGTGACCGAGGAACTTGAAGCCTGGCAGGAAGCAGGTGCCCGCCAACGCGCCTGGCTGACGCCAACCGACGCGGCCGTGCTCATCGACGAGCCCGAGCTGTCGACCCTGATCCGCAATCTCACGCTCGCCGATCTCCTCCAGCCCGAGCCCGTCGCCGCCTGACAGCGGGCGGCGGGAATTCGGCACGCCGACATTGCAAGATTCCGGGTTCCAGGATTGCAGACTGCCCGATCCGATTGTATCAGGGGACAGTCCTTGCACATTTGTGCAAGCAGCCAAGTGCGGTCGACGACCGACCCAAACTGGAGCCGCCGATGTCCGAACTGAAGCCGGGCAGGTCATTCGTAAGCGCACAGCAGGTCGCCGAATTGGCCGGCGTTTCACGCTCGGCCGTGTCCCGCACCTTCACCGACGGCGCCAGCGTCTCCGAAACCACGCGCAAGAAGGTGCTCGAGGCCGCCGAAACGCTCGGCTACCACGTCAATCACCTCGCCCGGAGCCTGATCCATGAGGACAGCGGCATCGTCTGCCTCATCGGCGCCGACATCAACACGCCCTACCATTCGCGCCTGATCGACGCGATCACCCGGCGCCTGCAGGCGATCAACCGCGTCGCCATGGTCATCAACACCTCTGGCGACACAGACAGCGTCGAAGCAGCGCTCCGCCAGACGCTGAACTACCGCGCCAACGCGACGGTCGTCCTGTCGGGCACGCCGCCGACATCGTTGATCAACACCTGCCTCAACAGCGGCCAACATGTCATCCTGATCAACCGCGACGATCATCTCGACGGGCCGGAAAACATCAGCGTCGACAATGCGGCGGCCGCCCGCGAGGCCTTCCACATGCTGCACCGTGCCGGCAGCCGGCGCATTGCCGTGGTGTCGTCGCAGGCCGGAACGCCGAGCCTGGTGGCGCGCGAGCGCGCCTTCGAGACGGCCGCTGGTGAAGCGGGGCTGGACGTTACCATCACGCGCGCCGGCCCCACCGGCTACGGCGCAGGTTTCGAGGCCGGACGACTGCTGCTCAGCGGCTCGCACCGGCCGGACGCCGCCTTCTGCGTCACCGACCTTTTGGCCTGCGGTTTCATGGATGCGGCACGCGTCGAGTTCGGCATGAATGTGCCGGAGGAACTGTGCGTCGTCGGTTTCGACGACATCGAGCAGGCGGGCTGGGCGTCATACCAGCTGACCACCTTCCGCCAACCGATCGTGCAGGTGGCCGATCACATCACCATGCTGCTCGACGGCGAGGATCCGCTGCGCCAGCGTGGCGGCAGCGTCAGCTTTCACGCCGACCCGGTCTGGCGCCGGACCGTACGGCCCAAATGATCCCTTGGCATCACCTCGCCCGTGGCGAGGTCGACGGAAAAGTCGCGTGACGGGGCACTGGCCAGCCAGTCGCTCAGCATCCGCATGAACGATGCCAGCCTGTCCTGAAGACTTCCCGCCGGCCAGGCACCGGCGGCGAAACGCGCGGCGAGATGACGATAGACCGCGATGCGCTCGGGCTCGATGAAGTCGAGCGCCAGCTCGCGGCCCTTGCGCAGCCTGTACCAGTCGACGATCATCTCAAAGAACGGCAAGTCCTGCAGCTTCGTCGTTCCCGTTCTGGGCAACGAAGCAACGACCGAGGGTAGATCTTTCGGAGTCAGCGGCGCCACGGTCCTCGCCAGCATCTCCAGATCGCTGAGGCAAAGCTGCGGCACGAGCGCAGCCAGATCCTGCGGCCACTCCTTGGGCAGGTAACGATGCATGACCATCTCGGCGAGATGCCGACTTAGGAAATCGGCATGGCCGGTCGCTTCGGTCACGGCAGCCGACGTTCCCTCCTGCTCCGCCTCTACACGATAGAGGGCAAAAGCAATGTCATATGACGGCACGTCGCTGACGACCACCGTCTCGACCTCGAGCCTATCGCCGGACATCTCCACGACCTTGTAGGCCGGTGGAAATCCGACCATCGACGGCACGGCGATGTTGACCAGCCAGTCGTCGCCGTCGCGGAAGACGGCAGTGTCGTTGATGTGCAGGTGGCCGCTGAAATGCACGTTGATGCCTGTGGCAGCGGCCGCCTTCGACACCTCCGCCCGCGGCGTGCGGCGCAGGAAACTGGTGTCGTTGAGCAGCTTCGCCTCGTCTGCCCAGGTACCGTTGAGCGGGTCGATAACAGGGTAGTGCGAGAAGGCGACCAGCCGTTTGCCCAACGCTTCGGCGCGCGCAGCAACGTCCTTCATCCAGTCGAGGACAAAACCTTTATTGCGCGGCATCGCGTTCCAGCCGGCGTCCGTGCTGTCGTGGTAGCTCTTCTCCAGCGTCGGATCGAGGTCGCCGTTCTTCGGCTCGAAGACATTGGCGTCAATGGACAAGAGCCACAGCCCGTCGACCGGCTCGACGAGGAACGAGGCGTCCACCATCCGTCGCATCGTCTGCCCATCCCCGGACACGATCTCGAAGGTCCGCGCCTCCAGCCTGTCGTCGGTGCCGAACGGGCATTCCCAATGAAGATCGCCGTCGCGCTTGAAGAAGCCGAGATCGCCCAGTGCCGGGATAGCTGCGCCATACCCGCCGCAATACATGTCGTCCGAGACGATGCGCTCGACCGAGCCGCCCTGCTCCGCCAAGGGATCGCTCGTCACCAGCATGTGCGATCCGTCCGGGTTGAGGAAGCGCTTGCTGTGGTGGCGGCCGTGGATCGCATAGAGATCGTGATTGCCGGGCGTCGCCACGAAGCGCAGGCCGAAGCGCCTGGAATAGTCGGCAAGCAGCGCCGTCGCCGCGGCCATCGTCGACTGCTGGCCGTCATCGGTCAGGTCGCCGGCGATGATGACAAGCGAGATGCCGCGCCTGACGATGTCGTCGAGCAGTGCGTGCGTGGCATGGAAGCTTTCGTTGAACACCCGCGTCGAGGCATTGGTGTCGGCCAGCGTCCGCAACGCCACCCTGTCCCCACGCCCCACGCTCTGGCGATTGTCGATGTCGTGGAAATGCGGGTCGGCGATGACGGCAATCTTCATGTCAGTCTCACAGCAAAACGAGCGCGCCGTCAGTCATTGGAGGCCAGGGCCGGCGCAGGCAAGCCCTTGTCGATCATGGCGATCCACTGTGCTGCCTTGCGTGCGGCCTCGACCAGCATCGGCTTGGGCGCTTCATGCCATTCGTCGCGGCGCAGCTCACGCCGGGTGCGCACATGCTCGAGCGCTGCATCCAGCGTCGGGAACTTGGCCGGCATCTCGACATGCAGGAACAGCGCCACCAGCGACACCGAGCGGCTGCGGCCGCCACGGCAGTTGACCAGCACGTTGCCCTTTTCGCGACGCTTGTAGGTGGCCTTGTCAGGCAGCACCTGGCTCAGCGCTCCGCGCAGCAGGTAGAAGCCCGACAGCATCATGGTCTCGGGATTGCCGTGGCCGTCGATCAGGCCGAGCTTGTAGTAGCGCACGGCGCCGATGCCGTAGATCGCGTCAGCCGCCTCCCCTTCGCCGAACGGCTCGGTGGCGTAGTTGAAGTCGAGATTGACGGCGCAGTTCACCACCGTGGTGATGTTCTTTTCCCTGAGCAGTTCGAGGTCGCCCGCGCCGTCCATGCCGCCGACATAGATGTCGATGCCGTAGCCGGCGATGTCACGCTCGATCAGGCTGAGCGCCGGGCGCTCATATCGCGGGCTGTTGCTGTCCATCTGGCGGCCTTGACGCTTGAGGGTATCTGGGGCTCTCACTTGCCGGCCTCGAGCGCGATGCCGGTCGCCTCGCTCATGCCGAGCGCCACGCCGGGCGCCGCGGCCAGAACGGCCCCGCCCTCGGTCAAGCCGCCGACCGAAAGGAACGGCGCGACGACGCCTCCGGCCTCCCTGACCATCAGCAGCCCCGCCAGGCAATCCCAGGCATGCATGTGGAGCTCGGCATAGGCATCCGAGCGGCCATCGGCGACATAGGCGAGCCCCAACGCGCCCGAGGCGCCGCGACGGACGTTGGCGCCGCGCTCGAGGATGTTGGAGAGCACGTCGAGATAACGCGTGTTGGTCTTGCGGTTCGACCAGCCGAACTCGACGCAGGCAGCATCGAAATCGCGCGTCTTGGCAACTGACAACGGCTTGCCATTGCGGGTGCCGCCATGTCCGCGGCGGGCGAAATACAGCTCGTCCAACACTGGGTTGTAGATCGCGCCGATCTCGGTCTCGCCATTGCTGACGAAAGCGATCGAAATGCAGAAATGCGGAATGTCGCGGGCGAAATTCGCCGTGCCGTCGATCGGGTCGACGACCCAGATGTCCGCCTTGATCGCCCCGCCGCCTTCCTCGCCGAGGAAACCGTCCTCGGGGAATTCTTCGGCGACACGCGCCTTGAGGTGCCGCTCCACAGCCGCGTCCGTCTCGGTCAGGAAATCCTGCGGCCCCTTCATGTCGAAACCGGCCACGCGATTGGTGAACCCGTCGAGCGCCACCGCGCCCGCCGAACGCGCAATGTCACGGCAGAATGCCGCACGCCGGTCGAGGCCGGTTTCTGCAGTGGTGGCTGTTGCGTGAACCGTCATTTTCTATGCCGCCTGTGGTGTGGTTGACGTCAATTTGCACAGCTGTGCAAGATCGTCAACGCATTAAGTTGGATAATATTTCTGCAGTCGACGGAAGCGCAGGAAGTGCGTGATCTGACATCTATGCACACGCGTTCCATCGATCATGCCGCGTCTCGCGCACGGGCTGCATCTCGTTCGTCGGAGATGCGCCGCGCCACCCGCATCAACGTCGGATAGTCGGCACCTTCCCCGAGTGCGACATAACCGGGACACATGAAGTCGGGCACGCCGGCATCGACCTTGCCAAGGGTCAGCGGGTGATAGCTGCCACCGGCCTGTGTGAGGATCAGCGCCGCTGCCGCCACGTCCCAGGGATTGGAGCCGAAGCCGGCTGACGCATCGACCCAGCCGGCAGCGACATGGCAGAGGCTGAGCGCACCGCTGCCCGGCCGCCGCAGCGTCGAGAATGTCTCGACCAACTCGCCGAAATTGGCCAGCGTCTGCTCGTGCCCATCGCGCCTGAAATCACGCGCCACCGGATAGCCCGTGATCAGCGTCGCCTGCCGTTCGTCAGCTATGGCGCGCGAGCGCAACGGCTCACCATTCAACCAGGCACCGGTCAGGTCGGCCGCAAACAGGTTCCCGGCGACAGGATCATAGACCGCGCCGGCAAAGACCGCGCCGTCAATCGCCACGCCGACCGACACACACCAGAAGGCAAAGCCGCGGGCGAAGTTCGAGGTGCCGTCGATCGGATCGACATACCAGCGTACCCGGCCGACGCCGCTCTCACCTGCCTCCTCGCCGACGACGACCGAGTCAGGAACTTTGCCCAGGATGAAGGCGCGGATCGCCACCTCGGCTTCCCTGTCGTGTCTGGTCACCACGTCATGCAGGTCGACCTTGTAATCGACATCCATGTTGGAGCGGAACGCCGCCAGCAACGGCTCGCGCATCAGCTGTGCTGCCTGTTCGGCAACCGTCCGCAGGCGCTTCGACTCTTCGATGCTCGTCATGCCGCGATCCCGCGCCCGGCTTCGCGGAACAGGCCGAGCAGCCCGACAGGATCCGCCACGATGGCATCCGGCTTGAGCTTGAGGTCATAAGGCAGGTCGTATGTACCTTTGGCTTCCATCAGTATGTTGCCGCCAATGCCGGCACGTTTGCCGCACAGCAAGTCGCGGTCGAAATTGTCGCCGACGTACCACGCCGCCTCCGGCTCGATGCCGAGTGAACGTGTCGCCAGCCAGATCATCTCGGGGTTCGGCTTGCGCAGCTTGACCTCGTCGCTGTGGATGACCACGGCAAAGCGCCCGGTCAGCCCATGGACGTCGAGGAAATCGACATGTACCTGGCCGCACAGCGCGTTGCTGACGATGCCGACCGGCACGCCTGCGCCATCTGCCGCGTCGAGCAGGTCGAGCATACCGGTGCGCAAGACACGCTCGCTCTTCCAGTTGCCCATCTTGCGGCAGAGGTCGTAGGCCTCGGCCACGACGACATCCCGCGCCTGCTGCGGCCAGTCGCCGGCGACGAAGTCGCCCCAGAATTCCTCGTGGCGCAGCTCGCGCGGCGCAAGCGGTCGCGACATCGCATCCTTCCAGTGCGAGTCGGCGATGCCGCCGGCCTTGATGTCGGCGGTGATCTGCTCGACCGAAAGTGCCGACGCCTGCGCGCCGGCCTGGACGAGCAGGCCATGCACATGCGAGGCCAGCCGCTCCCGCCAGCCGGGCAGGTGCGTCGTCGATACGATCACGCCGCCAAAGTCGAGCAGCAATGCCCTGGGTGGCGCGAGCTTTCGCCCCGAATTGTCAGACATCATCACGTCTCCAGTTGTTCCCGATGAAAGCGGGCCAAGGGAAAAAAGTGGGACGGAGCCGAAGGAGAAGGGCCCCGTCCCTAGCCCACCGGGAAACTATTTCTTGTAGGCGACGCGCCAGAGGTCCTGCCAATCCTGGCGCGCGTCCCAATCTTCGAGCGCGGTCGAGGCGTCGTATTGCTGCAGCCTGTCCAGCACCTTGCCGATGCCCGATGGCTCATCGGCAGGCAGGCCGATGTCGGGGTTGGTCGGCAGCTTGCCGTCCTTCACCTGCGGCGCGATGCCCTCCGCGGTCAGGATGTAGTGGATGAATAGCTTGGCCGCGTTCGGGCTCTTGGTGCCGGTGGCGATCAGTCCGAGCTTGACATAGGTCCAGCCCGGCCAGGGATCGAGCCCTTCGCAGAGCCCGAGCTTGAAACCCTTGTCGGCATTGTCGCGGAACTTGGCCGAGCTCATCAGCCCAAAGAACGGTTCCTTCTGGCCGGGCGCGCCGACAGCTTCGGAGATCGCGTCGTCGGCATCCGCAAGCAGCGGCGAATTGCCGGCAAAGCCCTTGACCCAGGCAGCCGTCGCACTGTCTTCGCCGACCTCGATATCCTTGCCGAAATGCGCCTTGTAGGCAGCCTTCATCTTGTCGTCGTCATGCGTCGCAGTCTGATTGAACCAGTCGGGATAGGTGCCCTTCGACAGCGGATCGTAGAAGGCGACCTTGCCTTTCCACTTGGGATCGGTGAGCTCCCAGATGTTCTTCACCGGGCAGGCATCGTAGGCCTCGGTGTTGTAGGCCCAGACAGCGGCATTGGTGGTGATCGCCAGCGGGTTCTGGAACTGGACCGGGATCTTGTCGGCCATGTCAGGCGGCAGGTAGCTCTCGACGAACTTCTGCGGCAGAAGCTGCGCCAGGCCTGCTGGCGCGTCGGTAATCAGCACCACGTCGCCCTTGACGTTCTTGGCCTGGCCCTCGCGCACGATCATCTCGAGCTGCGCGCTCGCCGACACCTTGATGCCGGTTGCCTTCACGCCGTATTTGGCGGTGAAGTTCTCGGCCATTTCGACGATCTTGCCGGTGCTGTCATAGATGTTGATCGGCGCTTCCTTCTTCGCCGCCTCGACCAGGGCGTTGAGGTCAAAGGTTTCCGCGCGCGCCGGAGCCGACGCCATCACCATGGCCGTCATCAGCCCGGCCAGCGCCGTCGTTGCCAGTGCAACTTTCCTGCTCGTTCCAAATGCCGGTTTCATCGTTTCCTCCCCAAAAATCCGGCTGAAACGCGCCCGGCGTCAGTGCCGGGCGCGACAATCGCAAGCGCTATTTCTTGTAGTTGATGCGCCAGAGGTCCTGCCAATCCTGGCGCGCGTCCCAGTCACTCTGGGCCGACGCCGAGTCGTAGGGGAAGATCTGGTCCAGCACCTTGCCGATGCCCGAAGGCTCGTCGTCTGGCAGCTTGGCGTCGCTGTTGGTCGACATCTTGCCGTCGGCCGCCTGCGGGGCGATGCCCTCCTCGGTCATCAGATAGTGGATGAACAGCCTGGATGCGTTCGGGCTGTCGGTGCCCTTTGCGATGAAGCCGAGGCTCGGATACATCCAACCGGCAAAGGGCTTCAGATCCTTGCACAGGCCAAGCTTGGAGCCGACGTCCTGGTTGTTGCGGAATTTAGCCGAGCTGATCAGGCCGATGAACTGGTCCTTCTGGTCGGGAGCGCCGACCGCCTGGGCAGCTGCCTCGTCAGCATCGGTGAGCAACGGGCCGTTGGCGGCGAGCGCCTTGACCCAGGCGCCGGTAGCGCCGTCCTCACCCGCTTCGAGATCCTTGCCGTAATACTCCTTGTAGGCTGCAGCCATCTTGTCATCGGCGTTGGTCGCCATCTGGTTGAACCAGTCGACATAGGACGCCTTGTTGAGCGGGTCCTGCATGGCGAGCTTGCCTTTCCACTTGGCCTCCGTCAGCTCCCAGATATTCTTGACCGGGCAGCTTTCATTGAGCTGGGTGTTGTAGGCAAAGACGTTTGCCTCGTTGGAGACGGTCAGCGGGTTCTGGTACTGCACCGGGATCTTGGCGGCGAGATCCGGCGGCAGCCAGCTCTCGACGAAGCCCTGCGGCACCAACTGCGCCACGCCGGCGGGCACGTCGCTGATCTGGATGACGTCGCCCTGCACGTTCTTGGCCTGGCCCTCGCGGATCACCATTTCCAGCTGCGCCGCGGCATTGGCCTTGGTGCCGGTCGCCTGCACGCCGTACTTCTTGGTGAAGGCCTCGGCCTGCTTCACGATCTTGCCGGTGCTCGAATAGACATTGATCGGCGGTTCCTTCTTCGCCGCCTCGACCAGCGCGTTGAGGTCGAATTCCTCGGCCTGTGTCGCGCCGGCAAACGATCCGACAGCGGCAGCCAGTGCCGTCGCCGTCAGGAGCCGTTTCACACTGAAATCCCTGCTCATTCTCTCCTCCCTTGTCAGGCCGGCGCCATGCCGGCCGTGTCGTTCCCGATGGTCCTGCTTGCTTCCCCCGGGCCAGTCCTCCACCGCCCGAAGGGAATTCTCCTCAATGCAGCTTCGCCGGCCGCATCAGCCTGTCGGCCACCTCCATGCGCTGGCCTGCCTTGTCGAAGACATGCAGCGCCTTTGATTTGGCCCACCAGGTCACGGCCTCGCCGACCTCGACCTCCGGCGACTGGTGCGTGGTCATGAACAGCTTCTCGCCGCCAGCGGTGAGCTCGATGATCCAGCTGCCGCCGGTGGGCAGGATGCCGGTCACCACGGCCTGGCCGGCAACGGCACCGTCGGCCACGCCGCGCTCGGCATCAGCCAGCCGGATCGCCTCCGGTCGGATGCCGATCGAGCCCGCGTCGCGCAACTCAGCGAAACGCGCGCCGAGATAGGCATTGGCGAGCCGCGCCACCTCCGATTTTCCATCACCCAGCTCGACGATGTTGATCGGCGGATTGCCGACGAACTGCGCCACGAAGCGGTTGGCCGGCCGGTCGTAGATGTCGTTGGGCGTGCCGACCTGTTGCAGCTCACCCTCGCTCATCACCGCGATGGTGGTGGCCAGCGTCATTGCCTCCCACTGGTCGTGGGTGACAAACACGATGGTGGTCTTGAACTCGCGGTGCAGCCGCTTGAGCTCGGCCCGCATCTCAAGACGAAGAGCGGCATCCAGGTTGGACAGCGGCTCGTCGAGCAAAAGCACCTCCGGATTGACCGCCAGCATGCGGGCCAGCGCCACGCGCTGCTGCTGGCCGCCAGACAGTTGCGAGGGATAGCGATCTCGATACTTCTCGATGCCAAGTGTCTTCATCACTTGGTCGACGCGCTGCTCGCGCTCGGCCTTGGGCATCTTGCGCAGGCGCAGGCCGAAGTCGGTGTTGCGCTCGATGGTCAGATGCGGCCATAGCGCGTAGCTCTGGAACACCAGCCCCATCTCGCGCTTTTCCGGCGGCACGAACACGCCATCGACGACGGAGTCGACGACACGCGGGCCGACGCGGATCTCGCCCGCCGTCAGGTGCTCCAGCCCGGCGATCATGCGCAATGTCGTGGTCTTGCCGCAGCCGGATGGGCCCAGAAGGCACATGAACTCGCCATCGCCGATTTCGAGATCGAGGTCGGCCACCGCGTTGGCCGAGTTGCCGCCGTAGTTCTTCTCGACGCCGCTCAGGTTGATCTTCGGCATGTCAGTTCCCCAGTCCTTGCGCGAGATTGGTCTTGGTCAGCTTCTGGCCGAGCAGCGCGCCGAAATAGGCGAGGCCGGCGATGATCAGCACGACGGCGTTGGCGGCCTGCGTGTAGTGGTAGTCGACGAGCCGGAGCGAATAGGTGGTCAGCACGTCGGTCGAAGGAACCGCCAGCACGACGAACAGGCTGAGGCCCTTGATGCCCGAAATGAAGGGCAACAGGATGCCCGTCGTCAGCGACCCCTTCTGGATCGGGATGACGATCGAGATCATGCGGCGGAACCAGCCGGCGCCGGCGATCTGAGCCGCCTCTTCCGGATCCTTTCCGAGCTGTGTCATGGCGGCGATGCCGGCGCGCGAGGCATAGGGCATCTGGTCGGCGATCAGCGCCAGCATCAGGATCAGCGTCGTGCCGTAGAGTGCCGGGATCGGCCCGCGCGGCACGGCAAACAGCGAGAGATAGGCGGCGGCGAAGGCGATGCCCGGCACCAGATAAGGCAGGAACGTCACCTGGCGCAGGAAGGTGCCGAGCGGCTTCACCGGGGTTCGCGCCACGACATAACCGACCAGCAGCCCGAGGATGCCAGAGGTGATCGAGGCGACACCGACGATGCGCAAGCTGTTCCAGGCCGCGTTCCAAAGATCCGGGCTGAGCAGGATGCCGGTCTCCAGCGCCACCGTGTTGAGATTGGTGCCGATCCAGTAGTCGAGCGTGAAATTGTCGAGGTTGAACTGGCCGGGCACCCGCATCACAGTCGACAGGAACAGCGTGCCGATCGGCATGCCGACGCTGAGCAGGAACATCAGCGCGGCAAAGCCGGTCGCCGGCAGCCTGAGGATGCCGAGCGGGCTCAGCCGGTTCATCGAGCCCTTCGAGCCGATGGTGACGAAGCGGCGCGCCTCGCGCATCAGCCGGGCATCGATGGTGATGGTGATGATGCCGATCAGCATGATCGCGCCTGCCAGCACCGCTCCCACGCCGACCTGGCGCGACGAGATGTTCTGGTAGAGCGAGGTCGCCAGGACGTCGAAATTGACCGGCAGGCCGAGCACGTAGGGCACACCGAACTCGCCGAGGCATTTGGCGAAGATCAGCACCATCGCCGACATCAGCGATGGGCGCATCAGCGGCATGATGATCTTGCGGGCCACCGTCAGCCTGCCGGCGCCGAGAATCCGAGCCGAGTCCTCGAGCTGCGAGTCGAAGCGGCGCAGCGCGTTGCCGAACAAAAGGATGACGAAGGGCGAGTAGTGCAGCGCCAGGATGATTGTCACCGGCAACTGGCCGTAGGATAGCCAGTCGGGCGGCGAAAAACCGATCGATTCCAGCCAGCCGGGCTGTCCGCCGACGGTTCGGTTCTTGAACAGGGTCGTCCAGGCCAGTGCGAAGGTCCAGGCCGGCAGCATGTAGGGCACGATGAGGGCGGTGGCGAACCAGCGGCGGCCGAACATGTCGGTGCGGCTGAGCAGCCAGGCAAGCGTGCCGCCGACAAGCATCGACAGCGTGATAGCGCCGGCCGCCACGCTCAGCGTGTTGACCAGCGGCTCCCAGAACAGGTCGTGCGAGATGCGCGAGAGAAAGACGCGGTCGATGTAGTACCAGGTCAGTTCGCCGACATCCTGCTTGATGCGGCGTTCGTCGCCGAACTGCACCCGCATCGCATCCGACAGCATCGAGATGATCGGCACCACGATGAGATAGGCAAACAGTGCCGCGGCGAGCACGCCGATGATCGTCGTCGGCTCGCGCAGCGCCACCTTGGTCCGGTAGCGCAGGCGCTGTGAGCGGGTCGGCGACTTCAGGGTGGCCACAGTCCCGTGGGTTACGGTCGCCGGCTTCACCACCCTCTGGACAGAACTCTGCGATTGGCCGCTCACGAGGTTACGCCCCGCCGGCAGATTCCGTCATGGCTGCCGCACACGTCACCGGGGACGACCCGGCGCAGATGCACTGCATGGCCTGCATGCGATGGCATGAGCATGAATTCTCCTCCGTTGGGCGCCTCGAAGCGGACCTTGCGCCCCGCAGCTTGAGCCGCCCGGACACACCGCACCCGTCCTGCTTCAGACACCACCGCCGCCTCCCGGCGGTGCGGCACATTCCCGTGCCTGTTGGCATATTCATTCCATCGACGGCACGTTCATGTCAATCCAGATTCTGCAAATTTTGCACAGGCGTGCAAAACATATGATTTGTCTGAAATGGCTAAATTTTGCCAATGCTGGCTTCATCAACCTCGATTAGACTGCCCTTGTATGCCGAAAATATGCACTGCCGTGCAATGCACAAAATGCTGCTGTGGCAAAACATGCAGAAATGCCCGGGAAAGCGCCCTCGGCGCATGACCCCAAAGCCGCCTCTTTCGCAGTGCACTCAACATCTCTAGGGTGCGCTGCACGCAGGAACCGCAGGAATCGGGCAAGGAAACGGAATGTCGAACGAGCAGAAATCAGCGCCGGCAAAGAACGGCAAGGTGGCGCTGATCACCGGTGTAACCGGACAGGACGGCGCCTATCTCGCCGAGATCCTGATATCAAAAGGTTATGTCGTCCACGGCATCAAGCGCCGCTCGTCGTCCTTCAACACCGGCCGTATCGAGCATCTCTACGAAGACCCGCATGTCGCCGACCCCAGGCTGATCCTGCATCATGGCGACCTCACCGACGCCACCAACCTGATCCGCATCGTGCAAGAAACGCAGCCGGACGAGATCTACAATCTCGGCGCCCAGTCGCACGTCCAGGTCAGCTTCGAGACACCCGAATACACCGCCAACTCCGATGCGCTCGGGCCGCTCAGGCTGCTGGAAGCCATCCGCCTGCTCGGTCTCGTCGGCAAGACGCGCTTCTACCAGGCCTCGACGTCCGAGCTCTATGGCAACATCCCGGCGCCGCAGAACGAGACTTCGGGTTTCGCCCCGCGCTCGCCCTACGCCGCCGCCAAGCTCTACGCCTACTGGATCGTCGCCAACTACCGCGAAGCTTATGGCATCCACGCCTCCAACGGCATCCTGTTCAACCATGAAAGCCCGCTGCGCGGCGAAACCTTTGTCACCCGCAAGATCAGCCGCGCCGTGGCGGCGATCGAGGCAGGTATCCAGGACCGGCTCTATCTCGGCAATCTCGACGCCCGGCGCGACTGGGGCCATGCCCGCGACTACGCGCTCGGCATGTGGATGATGCTGCAACAGGACAAGCCCGACGACTATGTGCTCGCCACCGGCGAAGCCCACAAGATCCGCACCTTTGTCGAAAAGGCCTTCGCCGAGATCGGCACCAGCATCGAATGGCGCGGCGAGGGTGTCGGCGAAACCGGCATAGACAGCGCCACCGGCCGCGTTCTCGTTGAGATCGACCCGCGCTACTTCCGCCCGACCGAAGTCGACTATCTGCTCGGCGACGCCTCCAAGGCACGGCAGGCGCTTGGCTGGCACCACAACACCAGCTTCGACCAGCTGGTGGCCGAGATGGTTCGAGAAGATCGTCGCGCGCTGGCAAAACCCTGTGAGCGCAGCAATGGCTGACATCCTCTATCCGCTCGCCGGCAAGCGTGTCTGGGTCGCCGGACACCGCGGCATGGTCGGCTCAGCGCTTGTGCGCCGCCTCGCACGGGAAGGCTGCGAAGTCATCACCGCCGGGCGCGACACCGTCGACCTGACCCGGCAGGCCGAGGTCGAGGCCTGGCTGGGCGAGACCCGCCCGCAAGCGGTGCTGCTTGCGGCCGCCAAGGTCGGCGGCATCCTCGCCAACGCTACCTATCCCGCCGCGTTTCTCTACGAGAACCTGGCGATCGAAACCAACGTCATCCATGCCGCGCACAAGATCGGCGTGGAAAAGCTTTTGTTCCTCGGTTCGAGCTGCATCTACCCGAAATTCGCGACGCAGCCGATCGCGGAGGATTCGCTGCTCACCGGCGCGCTCGAACCCACCAACGAGTGGTACGCCATCGCCAAGATCGCCGGCCTCAAGCTTGCTGAAGCCTATCGCAGGCAGCATGGGGCCGACTTCATCTCGGCGATGCCGACCAACCTCTACGGCCCGGGCGACAATTTCGATCTTACGTCCAGCCACGTCCTTCCGGCGCTGATCCGCAAGGCGCATGAGGCCAAGTTGTCTGGAGCGGCCGAACTGACGATCTGGGGCAGCGGCACGCCGCGGCGCGAGTTCCTCCATGTCGACGACGCCGCCGACGCCATGGTGTTCCTGCTCAAGTCCTATTCCGGCGACCAGCACGTCAATGTCGGCTCCGGCACCGACGTAACGATCCTCGAACTGGCCGAGACCGTGGCGCGTGTCGTCGGCTTCGAGGGCCGCATCGCCCTCGACACGTCAAGGCCGGACGGCACGCCGCGCAAGCTGATGAGCGGCGACAAGCTCGCCCATCTCGGCTGGCGCCCGCGCATCGAACTCGAAAGCGGCATCCGCTCGACCTACGACTGGTTTGTCAACAACGCGCTTTAGCCGAGACGGGTCGCGCTGGCGCGGGCCGAATGCCTAGTTGACGATCTGGATGCTGGTGTTGGACGGGCCATAGGCCTGGACCAGCTCGTAGAAGTCGGCCGCATTGTCGGGGTGCAGGCGCACGCAGCCATGCGAGGCCGGGCGGCCGAGGCGGCTGATGTGGTTGGTCGCATGCACGGCGTAGCCGCCATTGAAGAACACCGAATGCGGCATCGGCGCATTGTCGTACTTCTTCGAATACCACATCTCGTGCATGCGCGTCGGCTTGTAGGAGCCCTTCGGCGTGACATAGCCGCGGCCCGCAGTCGACACTTTCCAGATGAAGGCCGATCGACCATCGATGATGACATGCATGCGCTGCTGGCTGATCGACACCCGCGCCACGATCTTGCTCGCGGCAAAGGCGCTGCCCTGGCCGGCAGCCAGCAGCAGTGCAGCGCCGGTCATTGCGATGGCGGCAATGTTGATGATGCGCTTCTTCAGTTCGGAATTCATGACGTCCCCCTTGAGCCGGCCGCGCCGGCAGTAAAAATGCATTTCGGAATGGACGTCTTTTGCCAGAGCCGTGTTTCAGACATATTTCGTTTAGATATTCTTTACGTTTCATATTCGTTTCCAAATTGCCACGTTTGGTTTCGCAGTCATTGACATCCCCTAGGCTTGCAACAGCTGTGCGGCGACGCAAACTGGGCTGAAGCAGCGCTCGCAGGCCGCCGCCGCTTATGATTCATTTGATATGACGTCGGGGTATGCCGCTGAAAGCGCAACGCAAGCGCCGGCCGGCCCGGCAACGTCCTTGAAACATTCGGAAGCACTAAAGGCCATCCGGCGGCATCTTCCCGATACAGCCGCCCGGCACATTCAGCCACGACGAAACGAACGTTGCGAAGGTTGGATGAGCGCGAAACGACTGGCTGCGAGATGGTTCCTGCGGGTGGGCGTCGCTACGGCGATTCTGTCAGGAATCGGCTTTCTGGCCAGTCCGGGCAACGCTATGGCAGCTGAATTGCCACCGGTGCAGGACATGGCGCCGGTGGCCTCCGCAGCCATCTTCTTCGCAGCAGCCTTGTTCGTCGCAACTCTGCACATCGGCCGGGTCCATGGGCGTGGGTGCCTGGCCTGGGTGAGCAGACCCTCGCGCGTCACTCGCAGCGAGGACAGGATACCCGCGCCGTCCACGGCAGGTCAGGCGGCGCGGGTATCTCGGTAGCCATCTTTGGGTATCTCGGTAGCCATCTTTGATTGAACCCCTGAAACGGAAAACGGGGCCACCGCAATGAAGAGACAATTCGCAGCATCGGTGCTTTCGGCACTGCTCTATGCCCAGGGGCTGCTTGGCTTCGCGGGCGTAGCGAGCGTGCTCCTCAAGGACAGGGCCCATGCCGAAGAGACGGCGATTGTCGAGATGGCCGCGCCGGCGGTCATTGCTCCGGCAAGCTGACATTTTGGTCAGTTCGGCGTCATCAGCTCAGGTTTTCGGTTGGAGTGGTTGTGCCGGCCTCCTGGCCGGCCGTCCTTGTCGGGGGATCGAAACGATAGCCCGAACCCCGGATGGTCGTGATGCTTTCGGTGTCGAGCTTGCGGCGCAGGCGCACGATGCGCGAGTCGATCGAGCGGTCGAAGGCATCGGCACTTTCAGCCGGCGCCGCCGCCATGATGTCGTCGCGGGTCAGCACGCGCCTTGGTTGCGACAGGAACAGCTTGAGCAGCGCGATCTGGCCGGGCGACAGCTGCTCTTCCTCACCGGTGCTGTGCATGACGAGTGCGGAGCGCAGGTCGACCGTCGAATTCTCCAGCACCACCAATTCCTGCGTGCCGCGTCCCCGGCGCGTGAGGAGGCCGCCGATGCGCGCGGCGAGCTCCCTCACCACGAGAGGGCTCTCCACGACATCGGCGGCGCCAAGTTCGAGCGCCAGCACCTTGTCGACCAGTTCACCGGGTCGGCAGATCAGCACGAAGTCGGGACCGCCCTCGCCGCCGAAACGGCGCAGCAGGTCACGCCCCTCGGCCGGCGCCACGCCGTCGCCGACAACGACGACATCGATGCCCTTCGCCGACAAAAGCGGCTCGGCCTCCCACAGCCGCTTGGCACAACGCACGTCATGGCCGCGCCGTTCGAGATGATCGGTCAGGTCGGAGGCAATCACCTCCGCAATGGCGATAAGCGCTACGACCGATCTTCCAGCCACGTTTCACCCCGCATCGTCAGCCTCAGTGCGACCATGGCCTGCCGGCGCGGACTGCGCGGCGCCTGCCGTGGCAAAAAAATGCCCAGGGATGCGCTCGGCCGGGGATGGGTCCCCAGTCGCCTCGCCCCTAGCCCAAAATCGCCCCTAACGAGGCAGGACGCCATTGGCAACTGCCCACCTGAAATGATCGCTGGACATCATGTTTATACCCAATCTACTTTCCGCCGGTAGCGGAGGCGAGACTAAACTGCGCGCTCGGATTGTCATCGTCGAAGATGAGCCCGACCTGAGGGATGCCGTCGCCGAATATCTCGGCGC
This sequence comes from Aminobacter sp. BA135, assembly GCF_050859125.1. Classification (NCBI taxonomy): domain Bacteria; kingdom Pseudomonadati; phylum Pseudomonadota; class Alphaproteobacteria; order Hyphomicrobiales; family Phyllobacteriaceae; genus Aminobacter; species Aminobacter sp. BA135. The sequence goes on along the minus strand of NZ_CP139572.1, from coordinate 1,493,953 downwards.
GAACGGCTTCGACGTGACTGCTGTCGAGAGTGCCGCTGCCCTGCGCAGCATCATCGAAACCGAACAATTCCAGCTTGCCATCCTTGATATCGCCATGCCCGGCGAAGACGGGCTGTCGCTCGGCCGCTGGCTAAGGGCGAAAATGCCGATCGGCATCATCTACGCCACCGCCGCAGGCACGGCTCTCGACCGCATCGTCGGCCTCGAGATCGGCGCCGACGACTATATGGTCAAGCCCTACGAACTGCGCGAACTTCTGGCCCGCGTGCGCTCGGTCATCCGGCGCGTGCCGCAGCCCGAGAGTTACCGGCAGTCGCTGCTGGCCGCCCAGCCGCCGCGCCGCACCATCGCCTTCGGGCCGTTCCAGGCCGACCTCGACGGTCGCCTCGTCACCGGCAGCAGTGGCGCCATCATCGACCTCGCCAAGAGCGAATTCGACATGCTCGAGGTTTTCCTGACGCGGCCCAACCGGCTGCTCAGCCGAACCACGATTTCCGAGGCCATCGGCTTTGCCGAAGACCCCGAATCCTCACGCGCCGTAGACATTCGCATCATGCGCCTCAGGAAGAAAATCGAAGACGATCCGGCGAACCCTAAATTTCTGCGCACCGTGCGTGGCGAAGGCTACATCTTCTCCTTGCCCGGCAGCGAAGGCTACTAGCGCATCGACCCGATAATCGCGGTCGATTTTCGGAAAGCACGATGCGCAGATCATGAAACTGGAGCGTCCTTTGTGCGTCCTATTGGACGCATGGCGCACCAAAGCCTCCGGGCCCCGCCAGGAACCGCGATGACATTGTTGACCGTCTCCCGCACCGACAACCCGTCGGGCACGCCGAGCCCCACCATCGTGGCCGGGCAAATCGTGCGCCGGCTGCGCGCAGCCCAGGATTGGCAGATCGAGATCGACACGATCCTGCGCAGTCTCGCCGCCGGTTTCGGCGGTCATCGCACCATCCTGTTTCGGCTGCGCGACGTGCCCGGCCAGGGCTTCGCGCAGTCGATCGCCGCATTCTGGGTCGACCCGAAGATCGACGCCGTCGCTGCGCCGCCAACGACGATCAACCAGACGCTCGTCGATTCCGACCCGCTGCTTGAACGCCTCGCCGAGGAAGGCCGCCAGGGCAAGATCTTCACCGGCCTGACCCGCGACCTCAGCGGCTTCCTGCGCAATGACTTCGAAAAGCAGCACATCAAGTCGTTCCTCTCGGTGTCGGTGTCGGCGCATGGCCATCTCTGGGGCACGCTCGCCGTCAATGACTGCATCGTCGAGCGCCACTGGAACGACGACGAAATCGCAGCACTCGAGATCATTGCGGCCGCCCTTGGCGATGCCATCGAGCGTTCGCTGTCGGAATATCATGTCAGTGAGATCATCCGCCGGACGATGCTGCAGGCCTCGCTCGACGCCATCATGGTGGTCGACGAAACCGGCTCGATCATCGAGTTCAACCCGGCGGCCGAGAAGATGTTCGGCTGGACCCGCGACGAGATCCTGGGCAAGGACCTGCTCGACACGGTGATTCCGACCTACTACCGCAAGGGCTACAACAACGGTGCCGAATATTTGGCCGGGCGCGGCTCGCCGATGGTCGGCCACCGGCTCGAGACCGTCACCCAGAACGCGTCGGGCGAGATCATTCCGATCGAGCTCACCGCCAACGAGATGCGGCTCGCCGACCGACGCCTCGTGCTCGGCTCGATCCGCGACCTCAGGGAAAAGCACCGCGCCGAGGAAGAAATCAACCGCCAGCGCGAAAAGCTGCACCAGAACGAAAAGATGGCGGCGATGGGCTCACTGCTCGCCGGCGTCTCGCACGAGCTCAACAATCCGCTCGCCGTGGTGGTGGCGCAATCGACGCTGCTGCACGAATTTGCCAACGACCCGCAGACCAAGGTCCGCGCCGAGAAAGTGCGGGCGGCCGCGGAACGCTGCGGCCGCATCGTCAAGAGTTTCCTCGGCATGGTCCGCCTGCACCCGACGTCGCGTGCCGAGACCGACCTGAACCAGGTCATCCGCGCCGCCCTCGAAGTCACTGCCTATGGCGCGCGTTCAAGCGGCATCAGCATTGCCACCGAGTTGGTGCCGGGCACGCTGAGCGTCATGGCCGATGCCGACCACATGACTCAGGTCGCCGCCAACTTCCTGGTCAACAGCCAACATGCGCTGGCCGCGGCACCCGGCGACCGTATCATTCGCGTCAGGACGTTCCGCAACGCCGACGGCAGCGCCGGCTTCTCGGTCGAGGACACCGGCCCCGGCATATCAGAGGCGATCCGCGACCGCATCTTCGAGTCCTATTTCACCACCAAGCCGGTCGGCGTCGGCACCGGCATCGGCCTGTCCATCTCGAAGGCCATCGTCGACCGCCACAACGGCAAGGTCTGGTTCGAGCCGGTGATGCCGACGGGTGCCCGCTTCGTCGTCGAACTGCCGCCGATGGGCGACGGCCACGGCACGATGCTGGAAGCGACGCCGAAGTCGAGCGGGCTGCGCCATGCCGTCATCATCGATGACGAGCCCGACGTCGCCGCTTCGCTGGCCGACATTCTCGAACTGATGGGCGTCAAGTCGCGCATCGTTTCGACCTGGGACTCGGTCTCGGAAGCGCTCGCCGATCAGCCCGACATCATCTTTTCCGATTTGCGCATGCCCGACCGCAGCGGCATCACCATCTTCCGCGACATCGTCGCGACACAGCCCGAGATGGCGCCACGCTTCGTGCTCGTCACCGGCGACCTGATCGGCGCCAAAGCCGAGCTTGAGCAGCTGCCGCCCAACCTCAAGCCGCATATTCTGGAAAAGCCGTTCAGCACTTTCGACGTTCGCAGCGCGCTCAGCGCCGTCAGCGAACAGGTCGCTGACGGAGCCTGAGCTCACTGCGCCGTGTAGCCGCCGTCGATGACCAGTTCGGTGCCGGTCACGAAGCCCGATTCGTCCGAAGCGAGATAGAGCACGCCATAGGCAACGTCGTCGGGTTCGCCGACCCTGCCGAGCGGCGTCAGCTCGACCGCCTTGTTGCCTTCGCCGCTCGCAGCCAGCTTGTCCAGCGCGCCCGACGACATCGGCGTGCGGATCCAGCCGGGACAGATCGTGTTGACACGGATGCCGTAGCGCTCCTTGGCGCAGTGAAGGGCGGCCGACTTCGTGAACAGCTTGACCCCACCCTTGCTTGCGACATAGGCCGCCGTCGACGGGCTGCCGACGAGGCCCATTGTCGACGAAAAATTGACGATCGAACCACCCTTGCCGGTCTTTCGCATCGCCTCGATGCCATATTTGGTGCCGAGGAACACGCCCTCCATGTTGACGGCCATCACCTGGCGCCAGTCGTCGAGGCTGAGGTCCTCGACACTGCCGAAGGGCGCGCCGACACCGGCATTGTTGACCAGGATGTGGAGCCCGCCGAATGCTTCGAGCGTCCTTGCCATCACCGCTTGCCAGCCTGCTTCCGAGGTCACGTCATGTTCGGCATAGAGGCTGCGTCCACCGGCGATCCTGATCGCCTCGGCGACCTGGCGGCCCTTGTCGGCCTGCAGGTCGCTGACAACGACGGCGGCCCCCTGGCGGGCCAGCAACCTGGCGCTCGCCTCGCCCATGCCTGACGCCGCTCCGGTGACGATCGCAACTTTTCCTTCGACGCGGCCCATCGCTGCTCCCCTCGCTTGAGGGTACGACGGTCGCGCGACGACGATCGTTGCTGCATCGTCCCGAGAGACTAAGGCCGGCCGACACCGGAACAAAAAAAGCCCCCGCAGCCGAGGCCGCGGGGGAGGTACGCGCTGGAGGATATCTGTGCAGGCGCGGGGATAGGTGGCAGCGCTCGGAGAGCGCTAGAAGATGTTGGGCGTGGTGCGGACCGGCTCGGCGCTGGCGATCAGCCTGACCTTACGGGCTTCGCGCATGCCGGTTTCCTTGGCGATGGTCTCGACGCAGATCTTGCTTTCGGCGCCCCAGGCCTGCCCGCGGCAGGCGATATCGGTCTCGGACAGCGGCAGCCGGTCGGTCTTGGCGGTCGTTTGCGCGCCCTCGAACGCACCGAGCCGCGTGCCCATCGAGGCAAAGGCCGGACCACTGGTCGGCGCCAGGGCCATCGACGCCAGCGAGGCAAATACGAAAATCGAAAACATTGCCATCGGGTGCTCGTTGGCACGCTGGCGGATGGCAAGGCGCGGGCGGCGATAGATGTGTGAACGCGGCTGGAACTTGTGGTCGAACTCGACAAGCTGGGTGGAACCGGACATTGGGCAGCTCTTTTCGTTAAATTTCATTCCCCTGTTGATATGAATGTAACCGCGCTTTGTAACGCAGCGATGCTGATCAGCGACGCCTAATGCAACAACCTATAAACATCACAAACAGTCAGCATTTCTGTCTAATCAGTCACAAACAGTCGCCATTTCAGTCATTTCCACCTGGAGGCTGTACCATTTCGAGAAACAGACAGAGTCGCCTTTGTAACAGCCTGCCTGAAATTCAGGCACATCCGAAAAGAAACGAAAGGCCAATGCAGTCGCCTGCACCGGCCTTTCGCGATCGCTATGCTGCTGCCTGGCCGACGCCAGACAACAACTCTCAATGTCAGCGGTTGAGCACGTCGGCCCATTCGGGGTGACGGCGGAATTGCGCCGCCGCAAACGGGCAGAGCGGGATGATCTTCTTGCCCGCCGCGCGCGCGTCCTCGACCGCCCGCGTCACTAGCCTCAGGCCGGCGCCCTGGCCGCGGAACGCGTCGGGCACCTCGGTGTGGTCGATGATGAACAGCGTCTCGCTGACATTGCTGTAGGTCATCTCCGCATCGGCGCCGCCGGCACCGCGTATGACATAACGTCCCTTGCTGCCGCGGTCCTCGCGCTCGATCGCCGCCAGTTCTTCAGTCATGCTGCCGCTCCTTTTGTCACGCCGGCGAAAAGGCTTTTCACCGCTTCGATTTCGTTGGGCCGCACCTCGTGGCCGCCGTCATGCCATTCGAGACTGATATCGGCGCCGGCTTGCCGCAAACAGGCGTCGAGCCGGCTCGTCAGGTCAGGCGGACAGATCGGATCGCGCCGCCCCGCCGTGATCAACACATGCCGGCCGCTGAGGCTGCCCTTCACGTCAGGCGCAAACGGGATCAGCGGGTGCATCAGTGCGACAGCATCGAACAAATCGGGCTCGGCAAACAGCACCGAGGCCAGGATGTTGGCGCCATTTGAGTAGCCGAGCGCCAGCACCTGCGACGGCTCCGCTGCCGCGACATGCGCATTGACGAATTCGGCCATCTTGCCGGTCGCCCTGGCGAGATCGTCCATGTCGTAGACGCCCTCGCCGGTGCGGCGGAAGAAGCGCGCCGCACCCATTTCGGAGACGTCGCCGCGGGGCGACACGATGGTCGCCCCCGGCGCCAGCTCGCGGGCAAAGCCAGGCAACTGGTTTTCGTCGCCGCCGGTGCCGTGGAAGGCAAAGACCAGCGGTCCGCCGGGTTCCCCCGGCAGCACCTTGTGGATGTAAGCGTCCTTGCTCATCGGTCCCTCCTCAGTCGCCCAGCGGCTGCAGGTTGTTTTCCAGATAATCCCTGAGATGCGCGTGCTGCGACGGCAGCTTCAAAGCCTCGCCGAGATGGGCGGTGTCCTCGTCTCGGTCGAAGCCGGGTTCGTTGGTCGCGATCTCGAACAGCACGCCACCGGGGGTGCGGAAGTAGATCGCCCAGAAATAGTCGCGGTCGATCACCGGCGTCACCTGGTAGCCCGTCTCCATCAGCGCCTTGCGCACCTCGAGCTGCGTGGCCCGATTCTCGACAGCAAAGGCAATGTGGTGCACCGATCCCGCGCCGAGGCCGGCGAAGGACGCACTCGGCAACGTCTCGATGTCGATGACGTCGGCGCCATTGCCGTCCTTCAACGCCAGCCGCTTGATGTTGCCTGACGTGTCGACCGTCTCATAGCCCATGAACTTCAAAAGCTCTTCAGTCGCCCCGCCATCGCGCAGCCTGAGCGAAGCCGAGTGGAAGCCACGGATCGCCTGGTCATTGCCGACGCCGCCCTTGATCCAGGGCGCACGGCTGTCGCCCTTGGCCTCGACAAGCGCGAAACCGTCGCCATCGGGACCGGCGAAGCTCAGGCGCTTCTCGCCGAACTGCTCGTCACGTGCGAGTCCGCTCACGTCCTGCTCAGTGAAGCGCTTCTCCCAGAAGGGCAGCGTACCCTCGGGAACGGAGAACACAGTGGTGCCGACCTCGCCGACCCCGGGACGGCCCTTGCCGATGTTGGGGAACGGGAAATAGGTCATGACAGAACCGGGCGTGCCCAGCTCATCGGCATAATAGAGGTGGTAGACGTCGGGCGCGTCGAAATTGACTGTCTTCTTGACCCGGCGCAGGCCGAGCTTGTGGGTGAAGAAACGGTTGTTTTCAGCCGCATCCCCAGCCATCGAGGTAACGTGGTGCAGGCCCTTGATCTGGTTGAGCATCGTCTTGCTCCTTTCGCTTGCCGCGGCCCCTGCCGCTCTGTTGGGCCGAATATGGGCGCATCGAATGTCGCGTCATAGTGGCCGGTCACAGAATGGTCAGTATTCAAAAAGTGAACAATGAAGGCGAGCTCGTTCACACTTTCTGGTATGACCGCTGTGGCAGAGAGGACGCTTGCGCATGGCGGTGAATCCGGCTTCCTTGGCCCGCGATTTCAGTTCCAGGGGGCGAGCTTGGCAGGCACCGGCAGACGACAGAACATTCTTCTCATCACTTGCGACCAGTGGCGCGGCGACAGCCTGTCGGCTGTCGGTCATCCCGTGGTGAAGACGCCAAATTCGGACGCTTTGGCGCGCGAAGGCGTGCTGTTTTCCCGCCACTATGCCGGTGCGGCCCCCTGTTCGCCGGCGCGCGCCTGCCTCTACACCGGCCTCTACCAGATGAACAACCGCGTCTGCCGCAATGGCACGCCGCTCGACGATCGCCACGACAACATCGCCCGTGCCGCGCGCCGCGTCGGCTACGACCCGACCTTGTTCGGCTACACCGACGTCTCGCCCGACCCGCGCAACCGCGCGCCGGGCGACCCGTTCCTGCGCAGCTATGAAGGTGTCCTGCCCGGCTTCACCACGCGCCAGCTTCTGCCCGAGCACCAGAAGGGCTGGCTGTCCTGGCTCACCCAGCGCGGCATCGATTCCAGCGCCGGCTTCCCCGATGTCCACCGGACGGCCAATGCCGATGCGCCCGAGGTCAGCAACGCGGTTCCCATTTATTCGAAAGACGAAACGCCGGCCGCTTTCCTCACCGGCGAGTTCCTGCGCTGGCTCGGCGAACAGGACAAGGGCGAGCCCTGGTTCGCCCATGTCTCCTTCCTCAGCCCGCATCCGCCCTTCATCGTGCCAGAGCCGTTCAACACCATGTACGATCCGGCGGAAGGCCCAGCCTACAACAAGGCGCCGAGCTTCGAAGCGGAGAAGGCAAGCCACCCCTTCCTCGCCTACCACCTCGAGCATCACCAGGGTAAGTCGAGCTTCATCCCCGGCGCCCCCGGCAAGGTCGGCGACTGGAGCGAGGACGAATTCCGCAAGATCCGCGCGCTCTATTACGGCATGATCTCGGAGGTCGATTCCCAGCTTGGGCGCATCTGGCAAGGCATCCGCGACAAGGGCGACTGGGACGACACCATCGTCATCCTGACCTCCGACCACGCAGAAATGATGGGTGACCACCACATGCTCGGCAAGGGCGGCTGGTTCGACGGCTCCTACCACATCCCGCTCATCGTCAAGGCACCCGGTCATGAGCGGGCGGCCGGCAGCACCGTCGACCGCTTCACCGCTGCCGTCGACATCATGCCGACCTTGCTTGAGCTGGTCGGCGGAGCGGCGCAGCCGCATCTCGACGGCCAATCGCTGAAACCCTTCCTCAATGGCGACGAGCCCGCCGACTGGCGCGACGCCGCCCATTGGGAATACGATTTTCGCTCGGTCGCCAACGGCACCACGGAAGCCTATTTCGGCACCGGCCCGCGACAGCTCAACCTGTCGGCCATCCGCACCGAAACGGTCAAATACGTGCATTTCGGCGGCGGCCTGCCGCCTTTGCTCTACGACCTCGCCAATGACCCCGGCGAAGCACGCAACCTCGCCAATGATCCGGAGTGGCTGGCCGTGCGGCTGGAATTCGCCGAAAGGCTGCTCGCCTGGCGCGCCAGGCATCTCGACCAGTCACTGGCGCTATCGGAGCTGGCCGAGAATGGCCCGACAGGCCATTTCCTGCGCTTGCCATAACCTCAACGAAAAGGCCCGCGCCGAAGCGCGGGCCTTTCCTCTCAGGTACGCCGCAACTACTGAACGATGATCAGGCGCTGCTCGTCGCGCTTTTCGGCCCAGCTGCCCGCGTCATAAACGGGCTGGCCTTCGAGCTGCTCCTTGGTGAAAGTGGTGTAGAGATATTTCTTGCCGTCGGCATCGACCATGAAGGCAAGGTTGTCGCTGCCGACCGCGACCTTCTTTTCACCGACGCCAAGGAAGCCGCCAACGTCGATGACATAAGCATCGATCTTGCCGTCAGCGGTCATCAGGATATCGCCGATCTCGCCGATATTGGCATCGTCAGCACCATAGACGGTGGTACCCATCAGCTCTTCGGCGCGCAGATCGGCAGCGGGCAGTTCCTTCAGCGTCGACTTGTCGATCGCCGCCGTCTTGGTGTCGTCGGCCGTCGCCGCATCAGGCGTGGCGGCCGGCGCCTGGGCGGTCTGTTCCGTCGCAGGAGGCGTCGCCTCGGGCGTTGCCGGCGCCTGCGCCGTCTGGTCGGAGGCCGGCGCAGCCGGATCGGTCGCGGCTACGGCTGCGGGAGCCGGATCATAGGCGCGGCGATTGAAATCGGGCAGCGCCTGCAGCTGCTCCTTGGTCGTCGACATCACCAGCCAGCGGTCGCCGTTCTTCTCGGCCCAGTCGAACTTGTCGAAGCTGACGGCGACATTCTTTTCGCCAATACCAAGGAAACCGCCGACACCAATCACCAGCTGGTCGGCCTTGCCGTCGGCGGTCAGGACGATGTCGTTGACGTTGCCGATGTTCTCGGCGTCGTCGGCGGTGCCGTTATAGACCTTCTCGCCAATGATGTTGGCGGCAAGGAAGCCCTCGGCATGCGGAATCACTTCAGGTGTCGCGGGGGCAGCTTCCGTGGGGGCTGCCGGAGCCGGTGCAGGTGCTGTGGTGTCCTGGGCATAGGCGCCCGTCGCAAGCAGGGCTGCAATGGCGGTCGTGGCCAAGAGGTTGCGGATCATGGTAAAGTCTCCTCGTGCGTGTTGTTCATGCATGCCGCGCCTTGACCTGTCTTTTGCCGGAACGGTCGGGCGCGGCCTCCTACGGGTTCACAACGTCGTGACCCCGTCATGGTTCCGAATTTTTCCCCTGTCGGGATTGGCCGGCCTGACCTTCGAAACCGTCGCCCGCAACTTGGACGGGCGAGACGAAATCTCCATGGCAACCAAGGTACTTAGCCGGGAGCCGTGGTCGTCTGATTGGCATCTTGATCGATCATCTCGCCATAGAATTCTGCGGCACCCCATGCCGCCATGGCCAGCATCAGCGCTGCCAGAAGCACCAGCAGGACGTGACGGCCGCGCGTCCCCTGACGCGCCTTTCGGGCTGGAATGATCTTGCTCATCGCTGCTCTCCCAAATGGTTCCAGGAGGGCTAACGACAGCATAACGGCATGGTTCCCAAGTTTCGGCCAAGGCTTTTCAAGCGTGCCGCACCCGTCTAGTTTCCCCAGGCCAAGAGGGATGGCCAAGTGCAAGACGACAGAAGCAATGCGAGCAACGACGCCGAAGACAGCGCCGACGAGGCCCAAAGGCGCGCGCAGCACGATCCTGATTTCGACCGGCTGGCAAAGCTTGCAGCCGCCCTGATGTCGGCACCGGCAGCACTGCTCACCCTCGCCGACCAAGACGGACGACAGCTTGTCCAGGCGGACGTCGGACTGTCCTCCGCTCAGATCACCGAGGCATTGGATCTGGCCGAATGGTTCCTCGCAAACGGCCCTGCCGAAGCAGTTAACCGTACACTTTTTCTGCATGCCGGCGCGCCGATCGTCATGTCAGGACTTACCTTCGGAGCACTGCTGGTGCTCGACAACGAACGGCGCCCTGCGCCCGATCCGGACAGGCAGGCGCAGTTGCAGGACGTCGCCGCCCTTGCGGGTAGCCTCGTAGTCCTGCGCGACCGCTCGCAAGCCGGCGCGCGCGCCGAGGCCGCGCTTGTGCATGCCGAAACCCGCCGCGCGATAGCACTTGAAGCCGCTGCCCTTGCCAGTTGGGTCTGGGATCCGCGCACCGGCATCGTCGAATGCGACACGCTCTTGCCCGAACTCTTCAACATGCCGCCGGCTGCAAAAATGCGGGCGCGCGACATCGTCGTTTCCATCGACCGTCGCGACATCGGCAAGACACGCAAGATTTTCCAGGAAGCGCTTGAGGGCAGCGACGACTATTCCGGCGAATACCGCATCCGCGGCTTCGACCCGCCGCGCTGGCTCGCCGCCCGCGGCCGCGTCGTCGAGCGTGACGCCGACGGCCGTCCGACGCTGGTCTTCGGCGTCAACTACGACATCACGGAGCGCCGCAGTGCCGAGGAGCGCCAGCGCCTGCTGTTGCGCGAGATCAACCACCGGGTCAAGAACACGCTCGCCACCGTGCAAGCGCTGGCCACCCAGACGGTGCGCCACGCCCGCGAACCGCGTGAATTCCTCGACGCTTTCAGCCAGCGCCTGCGCGCGCTTGGCCTCGCCCACGGATTGTTGTCGGAATATGAATGGCGCGGCATCGGCATCCGTGATCTCGCGCGGCTGGAACTCTCGCCCTTCGACGACGATGACGCCCCGCGCATTTCAATCTCCGGCCCCGACGCGCTGCTCAGCCCTGATCAGACGCTGGGCCTGGCATTGATCCTGCACGAGCTGGCCAGCAATGCGCTCAAATATGGCGCGCTGTCGGTGCCAGGTGGCAGCGTTGTGGTGTCGTGGACAGTGAACAGCGACAAGCGGCTGGAGCTGCAATGGACTGAAAGCGGCGGACCGGAGGTCGTCCCGCCGAGCCATCACGGTTTCGGCTCGATCCTCATCCGCCGCAGCCTGGCAAAAGTCCTCTCCAGCGAGGTGACGCACGAATTTCCGAGCGAGGGCGTGCGTGCCCACATTTCGATGCCGCTGGGTGAAACGGCCGAAGCCTGACATCTGGCGGGCCTATTCGCCCGCCACGCCATCGCCGTCGTCCGGCTTGCGATTCTCGCGATAGATCGCATAGGCGGCCAGCGCCACCACCGGTCCCAGCAGCGCGCCGATGCCACCCTTGCTGCGCAGCAATGTCGGCAGCACTGCCATCACCGCCGTCGTACCCAGCGCCGCGATATCGGCGCGCCGGCGACGCTCCTCTTTGCGTGCCCGCGACCCGGCCATCAGCTTGTGCACGAGCAGGATCAACCCCGCCAGCAGCAGAAATCCGAGGCCAAAGCCGATTGCCGCTTCGAGGTGTCCATATTTCTCAGCCGCCCAGATGAAGGCGGCGCCGACGAGAAAGCCCACGCCGCACAGACCGGTGATGCCAGCGGCCAGATAGGCGGCTGCCGCGCGGCGCGTCCGCCTCAGTGCCAAAGTCGTCTCGCCGGTGGCGAAACTCGCAATCAACGATGCCAGCATGTGTCCCCCGGCCTCAACGTGAAATTATGCATCGCGCTTGCCGAGGATCGATGGTCCATCCTCGGCCACACGCTAGCGCCGCGCCAGCAGCGCGACAAGAAAACCGACGCCGGCGGCGATGGCGAGCGACGTCACCGGCTTTTCGCGCACGGTCGTCAGGAACTGCTCTTCGATGTCGCGGGCATTGCTGCGCAACGCTTCTACGGCGGCGTCACTCTGTGCCCGCAGTTGCTCGGCGCCTTGCGTCGCGGCGCGCCGGGCAGCGCCGTAGCCATGTTCGCCGGTCGCCGCCAGCTGCTTGGCCAACGCCTCGATATCGGCCTTCAATTGCTTGATGTCGGCCTCGAGGTCCGGTGTCGTCTTGGTGCCGTTGCCGGCCTTCCCTGCAGCTGCAGCCATGTCGTTGCTCCTTGCGTTCGATGGGGCCGAAACGCCTGATATCCCTGTCGGTTCCGTCAACGCAGGAACCATCGCCGACCACCGGGCGTTTTGCCAGCCTCATTCAGCTGGAAAGTCGTCGATGTCGAACCGTACCATCAAGAAGGCACCGACGGTGCGCCTGCCGCCAAAATCCAACTTCGAGCTTCTGCTCGTGCGCGGCTCCCAGGCGTCGATCATTTTCATCGGAATTATCGCCGCTGTCTTCTCCCTTCATGCCGGCGAGTTCATCCTCACCCCCATCGTACTTGGCGTCGTCGTCGGCCTGATGCTTGGTCCGCTTGCCTCGCGGCTTGAACGCTTCAAGGTGCCCCCGGCACTGTCGGCGGCGATCGTCGTCCTGCTGTTCATCGTCTCGGTCTGCGTCTTTGCGCTGCTGGTCAGCTCACCGCTCAGCTTCTGGCTCCAACGCCTGCCGCAGATCTGGTCTCAGCTCGCCACCCAGCTGGCTGACCTCAAGGGGCCGCTCGAGACCTTCAAGAGCATGCGCGACCAGCTGCGCCAGGTCACCGGCGGCGAAGGCGTGTCGGTCTCGGTCGACGAGGGCATGGGCGTCGAGACGATGGCAACACTGGCGCCTGCGGTCATCGCCCAGATCCTGCTGTTCTTCGCCAGCCTCTATTTCTTCGTCGCCACGCGCGACCAGACCAGGATCGCCATCCTCAGGGTCTGCTTCAACCGTCGCCTGCGCTGGCGCGTCGCCCATATCTTCCGCGACGTCGAGCAACTGGTGTCGCAATATCTGCTGTCGATCACCGTCATCAACATCGCCGAGGGCATCACCGTCGGCATCGGCCTCTATCTGCTCGGCGTGCCCTCGGCGCCGCTGTGGGGCGCGCTCGCCATCGTCACCAATTTTGTCCCCTTCATCGGCCCGCTGGTCATGGTGGCGATCCTGTTCGCCGTCGGCTTGACCGAGTTCGACACGCTGGCTACGAGCCTGCTGCCGGTGATCCTTTATCTCGGCGTCAACACCGTCGAGGGCCAGTTCGTAACCCCGCTGGTCATCGGCAGGACGATGACGCTCAATCCCTTCGTCGTGCTGCTGGCACTCGCATTCTGGATCTGGCTGTGGGGCGCCATAGGCGGCTTCATCGCCATCCCGGCCTTGCTGGTCGGCTATGCCATCATCCGCAACGTGCTCCCCGGCGTGAACTGGGGCGTCGACGAACTCGACCGGCAATACGGGCGCTAACGCAATTCCAGGAAAAATGCGCCGCGGTTTCCCGTCCGGAATTGCGCAAGCACAAGAAGACAACGCTCCTGTCACAGCAGAGGGCGCACACCTTCGTCGAGGCCGCCCCAGTTCGCCAGCGCCATCAATCCCTCGATGTCGAGCACCTTGCAGCCGCCATCGCGCCACTGCACGAGTCTGCGGTCGATCAGCTTGCGGATGGTCTTGTTGGTGTGGACCAGCGACAGTCCGAGCGTGTCGGCGACGTGCTGCTGGGTGATCGGAATCTCCACCTTGCCGGTCCCGTCCATGCCGACCTTCCGCGCCCTGCTGGCAATGAAGGCGAGCAAATAGGCGGCTCGCTCCAGGGCTGACCGGCGCCCGACACTCAACAGGTTCTCGTCGAGCATGCGCTCCTCGCGCGAGGCGATCCAGGTGATGTCGTAGGCCAGCCCCGGATAGCCGCGATAAAGCTCCATCAGCCTGTCGCGCTCGAACATGCACAAAAGCATCGGCGACAGCGCCTCCACCGAGTGCTGCATCTCGCCCATCAGGCTGCCTTGCAGGCCTATCATGTCGCCTGGCAGCACGTAGTTGAGAATCTGGCGGCGCCCGTCCTCCAGCAGCTTGTAGCGAAATCCCCATCCCGCCAGCACAGTGTAGAGATGCGCGCTGTTGCTGCCTTCGGAAAGCAGCGTCGCGCCCTTGTCGACGGACAGCTCGCCGCGCTTGAAGCTGCTGACGAAAGCCAGCTCGTCATTGTCGAACGGCCGGAAGGTCGGCAACGGCCTGAGCGGGCACTTCTCGCACGAAACCTGCCGCACAGTGTCGGTCGGAATGCCTTGCTCGGTCATGAATTCCTCCAGAAATGTGACCGGCAACGCCTTAATGGCGCCGAAGGTTCCTCACGGGTGCGCCGCTGCCGCAGCATGTCTTTTTTAAATGACAGCAGCCGCGACTGCCGTCATGGTCGGCTTCGATTCCATGGAGTACCCCACGACGTGTCGAGCCCGCTTTCAGGACTGCGTATACTTGTTCTCGAAGACGAGGCGCTGATCGCACTCGACGTCGAGCAGCTTTGCAGGGACCACGGCGCCGGCGAAGTCGCCATCGCTGGCAATCTCCGCGAAGCACGTGAAATCTCCGCGCCCTTTGATGCCGCCATCATCGACGTCATGATCGGCGGCGAGCCGACCTTCGACTTCGCCCGCTCGCTCGAGGCGGCTGGCGTTCCGTTCGTATTCGCTTCGGGCTACGACAAGCTTGACGAGATCTTCGTCGGCTTCCCTGACGTGACCCTGGTGAGCAAGCCTTACGCCGGCGCCGATCTCATCGAGGCAGTCACCGAGAGCATTCGCAAGCGCGCGCGCTCAGCTGACAGTTGAGCCCATCACCTGGGCCGCGATCGCGTCGGGGCCGTAGTCGGCCTCGCCCGAGATATCCAGTATCTCCTGCAGCCTGTTGCGGGCGCGGCTGACCCGGCTCTTGATGGTGCCGACGGCACAGCCGCAGATTTCCGCCGCCTCTTCATAGGAAAAGCCCGACGCGCCGATCAGGATGATCGCCTCGCGCTGGTCTTCCGGCAGTTGTTCGAGCGCCTTGCGGAAATCGTCGAGATCAAGTCGGCCGGGCTGGCTCGGATGCACGGCGAGCCGTGCGGTCAGAAGGCCGTCGCTGTCCTGCACCTCGCGGCCACGCTTGCGCATCTGCGAATAGAACTCATTGCGCAGGATGGTGAACAGCCACGCCTTGAGGTTGGTGCCGGGCTGAAAGCTCGACTGCTTGTCCCACGCCTTGACCAGCGTTTCCTGGACAAGGTCGTCGGCCCTGTCGGCGTTTTGCGACAGCGACATGGCGAAAGCACGCAGGCCAGGTATGGTCGCGAGCAAGTCGCCCTTGAAACCGAGAGATGCTGCCATGCCCGGTCAGTCCTTCTGCTGCTCAGGTTCGGCTTGTTCCAGCTGGCTCAACAGCTGGGCAAATCGATCCGGCACCTGGTCGGACACCAGTTCATCGTAATATTGCTTGAGCTTGCGGCCGATTTCGGAATTTGCCCCGAGAGGCTCACCGTCGCGAAGACGGTTCGGCCTGGCGCTGGCTGCGCCACTTGTCTGCCTTGTCATATGCTTGCTTTGCCCTTTTGCCCCGTCGGACGTCCCGCCCCAAACGGCGCGCAACAACCTTTGCGGTTTATCGAATTTTGCACCCAACTCCTCAAATGCGGATAGGTTCCACAAAAGAGGAACTTTTGCACAGACCAAGCGTTGTGTGTCGCTTCACAACAGTTTCAGCAACGTCACATGAGGGAGACGTCGACCATGACATTATCCACGAGAATCGCCCCCCACCTGCCTTATCTCCGTCGCTTCTCGCGTGCGGTGGCAGGTTCCCAGGAGAGCGGCGATGCGCTGGTGGCTGCGATGCTCGAAGCACTGATCGATGACATCGATGTGTTCCCGTCCGCTTCCAACGATCGCATTGCGCTCTACAAGATATTTGCCCGTCTTTTCACCTCAGTCTCCATCCGCGTTCCCCAGGATGGCCCGAGCCTGGCCTGGGAAAAGCGCGCCGCCGCCAATCTCTCTGCACTCTCGCCGCGTCCGCGCCAGGCATTCCTTCTGGTTGCCGTTGAAGGTTTCAACGAGGCTGAAGCTGCCGAAGTGCTCGACGCCGACGAGGAAGAGTTCACCAAGCTGCTCCATGAAGCGAGCGGCGAAATCTCGCGCCAGGTCGCGACCGACATCCTGATCATCGAGGACGAACCACTGATTGCCATGGACATCGAGGAGATGGTGGAGAGCCTCGGCCACCGCGTCGTCGGCACGGCGCGCACCCGTGCGGAAGCGATAGCGCTGTTCAAGAGGACGCGCCCGAAGATGATCCTGGCCGATATCCAGCTCGCGGACGGCAGCTCGGGCATCGACGCCGTCAACGAGATGCTGTCGTCAGCGCCGTTGCCTGTGATCTTCATCACCGCCTTCCCCGAGCGCCTGCTGACCGGCGAGCGCCCCGAGCCGGCCTTCCTCGTTACCAAGCCGTTCAACCCTGAAATGGTCAAGGCGCTGATAAGTCAGGCTTTGTTCTTTGACAGACAGGCAAAGGCTGCGGCATAGGGCGTTTTGGCCTCGCCTCAGGGAACCATCCTTGCGGCGGCACGTTTTTCATTCATCATTTGAAGGAGATAGATCATGCTGTATTGGGCGCTCGTATTTCTTGTCGTCGCGATTATCGCCGGCGCCCTCGGCTTCGGCGGTATCGCCGGAACTTCTGCCGGCATCGCGCAAATCTTGTTCTTCATCTTCCTGGCGTTTCTTGTCATCTCGCTCATTGCGGGCCTGTTCAGGCGCGCGTGATCACGTCGGCAATATGAAGAACCAACCCGAGACTGGAAGCCGGCCCCCTCAGTCGGAGTCCAGCGCCGCCGGGTAGCGCTCAGCACTGACGCGTTACCCGGCGGTCCCATTTGGTTCCAGCCGAAATCATTCGGCTGAACCGCAAGAAGCAGAGCAAAGGCTCTCGTGGCATGGCCAATCCCTCAGCATCAATGGGACCGAGCTCACGATTGGACGCCGCTCTTCTCCACGTCTCCCGCAATGCCGGCATCGCCGTGCTCTACCAGGATCACACCCTGCAGACGGTGTGGTCACACAATCTGCAGCCGCCTTGGGCGGAGGTGCTGGAGGAACAGTCCGGGACGGCCAACTCCCTGCCGCAACAGCAGGCCGACCGGCTCGTGGCTGCAAAGAAGAACGTCCTTGCCACCGGCAATTCGGACGGGCTTGAGGTCAGCATCGCCGACAACTCGGCAGGCATGCGCTGGTACGATGTCTGTATCGACGCCGACCATTCGTCGAGCGGCCAGGTCCAGGGTGTCGTCGTCACCGTCATCGAAACCACAGAGCAGAAGCGGCGCGAGCAAACGCTGAAGGCGCTGCTGCGCGAGGTCAGCCACCGCTCCAAAAACCTCCTCGCCATCATCCAGAGCATTGCCAGCCAGACCGGTCACTATTCCGGCTCTATCGACGTCTTCCTCGAGCGTTTTCGCGGCCGGCTACAGTCGCTCGCCTCGTCGCAGGATCTCGTCACGTCGTCGAACTGGCGCGGCGCAGGCTTTCGCGATCTCGTAATTGGCCAGGTCAAACGCTACAGCAGCGACACCGAGCATGCGGTCCACATCCTTGGCGAAGACCCGTACCTCACCCCCAATGCCGCCCTGCATATCGGCCTTGCCGTGCACGAGCTGGCGGTCAATTCGGTGAGCTTTGGCGCGCTTTCGCGTGCAGACGGTCACGTCGAAGTGACGGCCAGCAGGGTATCCGGTCCCGATGGCGAAGGGCAGTTGGCGCTGCATTGGTCGGAGGCAATCGGCCCGACTGCCGACGCGACGACACGCAAGAAGCGCTTCGGCTCGGTCGCGCTCGAGCGCGTCGTGCCGGCGGCGCTGAGCGGCAGTGCCGTACTCGAAATCGGCGTCGACAGGCTGCAATACCGCCTCGTCATGCCCCAGGCGA
Source organism: Aminobacter sp. BA135 (assembly GCF_050859125.1). Classification (NCBI taxonomy): domain Bacteria; kingdom Pseudomonadati; phylum Pseudomonadota; class Alphaproteobacteria; order Hyphomicrobiales; family Phyllobacteriaceae; genus Aminobacter; species Aminobacter sp. BA135. The sequence goes on along the minus strand of NZ_CP139572.1, from coordinate 1,476,179 downwards.
ACTTCGAAATCGACCAGGATTAGCCGTCGCCACATGACACCGGAGATTCAAACGGTTTAGCTCGATTGGATCACGGAACTTTTGCCAGCCACCCGCCGTTTCTTGGCCGAGGTGGTTTGTCATGGAACACATCGCAGCATTTCTGTTGGTCGTTTCCTGCTCGCAGGATTTGTCGCGTTGCCGCGAGACACCGGCGCCAGCGCCCTTGTTCGAGGCATATGACGCCTGCCAGGCCGAACTGCCGAAGGTTCTGACCGCGTTCACGTCGCGCGACAGACGCGCCTTTGCCAGATGCCTGGAGGTCGATCCAGCGCTTGAGGACGATTACGACCAGCTGACCTGGAATGTCCTGCCCAACGGCACGCTCGAAGCGTCGCTGTCGGTTTCCAGCGTCGTCGTCGCGTCGGATGCGGCGAGCGGCAAGCCGGCCTATCTCCACTGATGCGCAAGCGTATCAGCCTGTCCCCTTCAAACTGAGGAGCCGACATCATGCGGATACGCTAAGCCGTTGAATTGATGCGGCGAGCGGAAAAACGATTCCGATTTTTAGACCGATACGCTAAGTATTCATCGGGCGATGTTAAAGTGAGAGGACTGACCACATGAAGAAGCTTATCCTTGTCGTTGCAGCCGTCGTTGCCATCTCAGGCTGCACGACGACCGAGCGCGACGTAGCCACCGGCACGGGCGTAGGTGCTGTTGCCGGCGCTCTCATCGGCGGCGGCCGTGGTGCACTCATCGGCGGTGCCGTCGGCGCGGCCTCGGGCCTGCTGGTCCGCAACCTGCGCAATGGCTACTGCGAATACCGCAACAGCCGCGGCCAGATTTACACGGCACGCTGCCGCTAATACGGTTTGCAGGCAAACCCGGCGATGGCCCTGCCGTCGCCGGGTTTTTCTTTGGAGCCTCGGTGCAGCGGGTCAGCTGCGATAGGGGATATCTATTTCCACCCGCAATCCGTCCTCGGCGTAGCGCCGCTCGATCTTGCCTCCGAGCTCGCGGGTGATATTCATGTCGATCAGCTTGGTACCGAAGCCGGTTCGTGCCGGCGCCGAAACGCCATTGGCGTTGCGCTCGGCCCAGTTGAGCACCAGCCGCCGCTTCTTGCCCTGGCCGTTCCAGCGCCAGCTCACCTTCAACCCGCCCATCGAATTATCCCCGTCGCCATACTTCAGGGCATTGGTTGCCAATTCGTGGAAGGTCAGTCCCAGCGCCTGCGTCGTCGTCTCGTCGAGTTCCACGACAGGCCCGCTCATCATATCGCTCGGCAGTTCCTTGCCGAATACCTGGCCAAGCTCGATGCGCAGCAACTCGCCGAGATCGGCCTTTTGCCAGCGCGAGCGGGTCAGCATGTCCTGGGATGCTGCCATTGCCTGAAGCCGGGCCGAGAATGACGACGAGAAGTCGTCGATGTTTTCGGAGTGCGCTGCGGTCTGCCGCGCCATCGCCAGCACGCGGGCAATCGAGTTCTTGATGCGATGCTTCATTTCCTGAAGCATCAGGTCCTTTTCCAGCAGGCTCTTCTCGGTCGTCTCGTGCAACTGCGCCGCGGCTTCATAGGCGCGCTGCTGATAGCGCGCGACAAGCGCGATCGCGCCCGCCAGCACGAGACCGAAAACCCCGAGCATCAGCGGCGCGGCACGCGGCGATGGCGGCGCAAACGCTGTGCTCGGCCTGAAATTGACGGTCCATTTGCGGCCGGCGACATTGGCCTCGCGCGTCACCGAGAACTCGTTGCCATAGCTGGGATCGGGTGGCACCTGCGAGCGGAACAAAAGCGTGTCATCGCCCATCGTCCCGTCGAATACCTCCACCGCCACCGGCAGTAGCGGCGCCTTGCCGAGTGCTGCCTGGAAAAGCTCCGACGTGCGGAAGGCGACATAGAGAAAACCAGCGGGTGCCGGACCTTCTGCCGCCGGGCGGTCGACGCGTGAAAGCACCAGGATTCCGGGCTGCTTCTCGTTGTCGCCCTGGCCGAGCAGCACCCTGCCCGTTGCCCTGGGTTCGCCCTGGGCCGCCATTGCCGATTCGATGGCGAGCCGGCGCAGCGGGTCGGTTGCCATATCGTAGCCCATCGCATCGAGGCTCGCCTTGCTCATCGGCTCGAACAGCACGATGGGGGTCCGCCAGTTCAGCGTCGTCTCAGGAAACAGCGCCCGGTCGATGCCGTAGCCGTCCTTCAGTTCGCGCATGACGGTCTCGCTCTGGCTGGTCTCGATCAACCTGAGGAAGCCTATGCCGCGCAGGCTGGGGAAATTCTTCTCCGCATCGAGCGAAGCGAAATAGTCGCGGAACTGGTCGCGCGAAAGATTGCCCTTCTGCGCCACGAACATCGCTTGCGTCGCATGCAGCAGGGCAAGGTCGAATTCCAGCCTGCCCTCGATGCGGTTGAGCGCGTCGTCGGCGACGGACTGGAACTTGATCCGCGCCGCCTCCACGGTCGCCAGATACACGAGCCCGGCCATCGTCAGGCTGACGAGGGTCACGGCGATAAAGATCAGACTGGGGAAGTACTTTCTCAATTCCGGCTGGCTCGCGTCACCCACGCACCATTAAAGCACGATCGCGCAAAGGTGAAACTGCTTTTCGCGATCGTGCATTGAGCCAGACGTGCGGCCTGCCTGAGCCGGCAAAGGGCCTGTTCAGGCAGCGATCTGCATTGCCCCCGGTCCGGGCGTTGCGCCAGGCGGACACTTGCCGAGAATGATCATGCCCAACACCTCATCCTTGGTCACGTCCTCGGTGCGGGCCGTGCCGACGACCTGGCCGTTCTTCATCACGCAGACACGGTCGGCGAGATCGAACACGTCGTGGATGTCGTGGCTGATGAGAAAGATGCCGATGCCGTCTGCCTTGAGCTGCTTGACCAGTTCGCCGACCTGCGCCGTCTCCTGTGGTCCTAGGGCTGCCGTCGGCTCGTCCATGATCAGTATGCGGGCATTGAACAGGATGGCACGTGCGATCGCCACAGACTGACGCTGGCCACCGGAGAGCTTGCTGACCGGCTCCTTGAAGCGCTGGAAGCGCGGGTTGAGCCGGCCCATCACCTTGCGCGCCTCGGCTTCCATGGCGACGTCGTCGAGCGTGCCATAGGCGGTCATGATCTCGCGGCCGAGGAAGAGGTTGGCGGCGGCATCGACATTGTCGGCCAGTGCCAATGTCTGGTAGATCGTCTCGATGCCGTATTTCTTGGCGTCGCGCGGGTTGGAGATCGTGGCCTCCTCGCCCCGGACCAGGATGGTGCCGGCGTCGCGCTTGTAGGCACCCGACAGGATCTTGATCAGCGTCGACTTGCCGGCACCATTGTGACCGAGCAGCGCCACCACTTCACCGGGATAGAGGTCGACCGAAGCATCGTCGACGGCACGGATGCCGCCGAAGGCGATGGAGATGTTCTTGAGGTCGACGAGCGGGATACGGGTCTGTTCCATGATCTTGGCTCCCGGATTTCGTTAGACGCGCTTGCGATAGAGCGTGTCGAGCCAGACGGCCACGACCAGCACCAGGCCAACGACGATGTTCTGCAGCGGCGTGTCGATGTTGAGCAGCACCATGCCCGACTGCAATGACTGCATCAGAAGCGCACCCAGCATGGCACCGGCAACAGTGCCGGAGCCACCGGCGAGCGAGGTGCCGCCAATGACCGCTGCCGCGATGACCAGCAGTTCGTCCAGGGTGCCGAGCGAGTTGGTAGCCGAGTTCAGGCGAGCACTGGAGACTGCCGCCGAGATCGCCGCCAGCACGCCCATGATCATGAACACCTTCATGGTGATCCAGCGCGTGTTGATACCGGCGAGGTTGGCTGCTTCCGGGTTACCGCCGATGGCGAAGACATAACGACCGAAGCGTGTGCGGTTGGTGACGAAGGTCATGACGATGCCCACGGCCACCGCGATCAGGACGGGAATGGCGATGCCATGGGCGATGAACAGGCCGCCTTCAGGGATGGTAATGCCGTTGGCCTCGGCGTAGCGACGCACGATACCGATCGGCCAAGGGTAGGAGTTGGCGATCCAGATCGCGCCAAGGATGACCCCGCAGGTAACGGCGCCGAGAAATGCCTCTGCCCAGACCGGCCGCAGCGGAAACTTGAAGCGCTTGCGTTGCTGGCGGCCACGCAGCAGCAGGAACACCACAGCCAGGCATGCGACAAGGCCGACGATCCAACTCCACGTCGCTCCGATGGCGCCCTGCGGACCACCACCCATGAGCTGGAAGGTGGCATCGAGCGGCGCGATCGTCTGGCCTGACGTGACCCACCAGGCCGCCCCGCGCCAGATCAGCAATCCGCCCAGCGTCACGATGAAGGCAGGAACCTCCATGTAGGCGATGACGAAACCTTGCAGCGCGCCTATCATCAGACCAAGCGCAATACCAATGGCAAGTGCCAACGCCCAGATCCACGGATTACCAAGTTCGAGACCGACGGCTTTGACCAGGAAATGCACCTGGGCAAAGCCCATCACCATGCCGATCAGGCCTTCGGCCGACCCGACCGACAGGTCGATATTGCGCATGACGATAACCAGCACCATGCCGGTCGCCATAATCGCCACGGCAGACGCTTGCACCGACAGGTTCCACAGATTGCGGGCGGTCAGGAAGGTGCGGCTGTCGAATTCGAACGGGTTGACGCCAAGGCGCAAGCTCGAAATCACCTGCAGCCCGACCCAGATCAGGAGCAGCGCGCCGACCATGCCGAGCATGCGCGTATCGATCTCGGTTGCCTTGAGAAAGCGTCCGACCGGGCTGAGTTCGGTCGTTCGCGCTCGGTCTGCCGGCGCGTTGGTTGTCGTGTCTGTCATTGTTACCTCCCGACCGGATAGCCGTCTAAGCGGCAGCCGGTGTGCGCATGATAGGGTCAATCCGCCATGTCATGAAGCGGGCGCTTTTGAAAAACGCCGCGGGCAAGCCGCGGCGTTTGACCGACCGGATCGAACCGATCTCAGTTGCAGGCTGCGACCGAACCGGCCGCCACGCCCTGGCAGACCACGTCCTTGCCAACCCAGCCGGCGTCGATGACGACGTTGAGGTTGTCCTTGGTGATCGGAACAGGCGTCAGGAAGACCGAGTTCAGCTCGAGGCCGCCAGGCGTCTTGAACTTGGTGACGTTGGCGATCTCTTCCATCTTCTTGCCGTCGGCGAGCTGCGAGGCGATTTCAGCCGCGTTCTTGCCAAGCTCGCGCGCGTCCTTCCACACCGAGACGGTCTGAGTGCCGAGCGCGATGCGGTTCAGCGCGGCATGGTCGCCGTCCTGGCCCGACACCGGCACCGAGCCGGCGAGGCCCTGTGCCTGGAGCGCTGCGATCGCGCCGCCGGCGGTGCCGTCGTTCGAAGCCACGACCGCATCGATCTTGTTGTCGTTGGCGGTCAGGAACTGTTCCATGTTCTTCTGGGCATTGGCCGGCAGCCAGCCATCGGTATAGGCCTCGCCGACATTCTTGATCTTGCCGGCGTCGACGGCTTCCTTGAGTACTTCCATCTGCCCGGCGAACAGGAAGTCGGCGTTCGGATCGGCACCGCTGCCCTTGATGAAGACGTAGTTGCCTTCAGGCTTGGCGGCGAACACACCCTTGGCCTGCATGCGGCCGACTTCCTTGTTGTCGAAGGTCAGGTAGAAGGCGTCCTTGTTCTCGATCAGGCGGTCGTAGCCGACAACAGGAATGCCTTCGGCGACGGCCTTGTCGACAGCCGGTCCGATGGCCGAGGCGTCCTGAGCCAGGATGATCAGCGCGTTGGCGCCCTGGGAGATCAGGCTTTCGACGTCGGTCAGCTGCTTGGCCGGCGACGACTGCGCGTCAGCTGAGATGTACTTGTCGCCGGCGGCCTCGATGGCGGCCTTCATGGCGGCTTCGTCGGTCTTCCAGCGCTCTTCCTGGAAGTTCGACCAGGAGACGCCGATGACCTTGTCCTTTGCCGAAGCCACTGCCGTAAGCGACAGAGTCATGGCAACGCCCGCCAGGATGGCGGTGGTAAACTTTTTCATTATTTCCTCCCTGCGCCCAATGGGCGCGCCTACTTCGCGATAGCCCTTGGAGAAGCTCTTTTTTTCGAGCCTCGAAAAAATACTGACTCAATGCCCGGCCACTGTCAACATGGTTTCGCGAGCGCTCCTTATTTTTTTCGGAGCCCGAAATAAATAGAGACATTTGGCGCTGGGTCTGGCACAATCACTTGGCGCGTAAGGGACTGCCGCTAAGAAGGGCAGCGCTTCGCCGGGAGGAAGACGAGCACATGTCGGTCGGCATACGTCACGACGATCTGAGACGGCGCAACCGCGCCATGGTTATATCCGCGGTTCGCCGAGCCAGCCAGCCATCGCGAACCGAAATCGCCGCCACCACCGGCCTCAGCCATTCGACGATCTCGACGATTTCCTCCGATCTCATATCAGAAGGCATCCTTGCCGAGGCCAAGTTCAGCGAACCCGTCTCCATGAAACGGGGGCGGCCGCAGGTCGGGTTGATGCTCGATGCCGATGCTGCGTCAGTCGTTGCGGTCGTGCTCTCGCTCAACAGCCTGTCCGCCGCCATCATCGACTATGCCGGCAACACCGTGACCGAAGAGACCCGGCGGCTTGTCACGCAGCAGATGCCTGCCGAGGCGCTGGTCGACGAATGCGTCGGAATGGTCCGGCGCCTGATCGACAGCGCCGGCGCTTCGGGCGGCGCCGTCCTACGCATCGCCATCGCCGTCCAGGGCATCACCGACGCCGCCTCGCGCAAGCTGTTGTGGTCGCCGATCACCCGCTACGACGACATCCCCTTCGCCGACCGGCTGGAGCAGGAGTTCGGCGTGCCTGTGTCGGTCGAGAACGACTGCAACATGATCGCCGAGGCCCTGCGCTGGCGAGATCCGGTGCGTTATCGCGACGACTTCATCGCCATCCTGCTCTCGCACGGCATCGGCATGGGCCTCGTCATCAAGGGCGAGCTGTTCACCGGCACGCAGTCGTCGGGTGCCGAGTTCGGCCACATGATCCACCGCCCGGACGGCGCGCTTTGCCGCTGCGGCCGCCGCGGCTGCATCGAGGCCTATGCCGGCAACTACGCCATCTGGCGCAACGCAAGGGTTGGCGACGAGAATGCCGAGCCGCTGGCCGACCTGTCCGACGACGACATCAGGGCCGTGGCCGATGCGGCACGTGACCATGATGGCCCCGAACGTGAGGCCTTCCGCAAGGCCGGCGAAGCTATCGGCTTTGGTCTCGGCTCGATGTTTGCGCTGTTCGACCCCGCCCCCCTCGCCTTCGTCGGCGTCGGCGCAACCGCCTTCGACATCATGGAGCCACATGTGCGCGCGGCCATCGCCAAGACGGCGGGCGGGCTGCACTCGAAGGCGATCTCCTTCGACACCGAGCCCAACGAGGTTCCACTCAAACGCGAGGGCGCGATGATGCGCGCGCTGCTTGCCGTTGATCAGGAGATCTTTGCCGCAGGCACGGCTCCACGCCGTGCCGGTGCCGACGTCGCCTAGCTGAGCGGAAAAGAGCCCGAAGCGGCTCAGTCCTCGCGGATGGCGTAGCCGGCACCGCGGATGGTCCGGATCACGTCAGGCATGCGGCCGTTGTTGACCGCCTTGCGCAGGCGCCCGACATGCACGTCAACGGTGCGCTCGTCGATATAGATCGTCTCGCCCCAGACATTGTCGAGCAGCTGGCTGCGCGAGAACACGCGGCCCGGGTGCCGCATCATGAATTCGAGCAAGCGGAATTCGGTCGGCCCGAGCTTGATCTCGCTCTTCTTGCGGTAGACGCGGTGCGACTCGCGGTCGAGCATGATGTCGCCGACCTTGAGCACCGAGGACAGCACCTCGGGTTTGGCCCGGCGCAGCAGCGCCTTGACGCGCGCCATGAATTCCGGCGTCGAGAACGGCTTGACCAGATAGTCGTCGGCACCGGTCGAAAGGCCACGCACCCTGTCGCTTTCCTCGCCCCGCGCCGTCAGCATGATGATCGGCAGGCGTTCGGTGTCGGGACGCATCCTGAGCCGACGGCACAGTTCGATACCCGACAGCGCCGGCACCATCCAGTCGAGCACCAGCAGGTCGGGCACGTTTTCCTGGAGCCGGATCTCGGCCTCGTCGCCACGCGTGACGACCTCGACCTGATAACCTTCGGATTCGAGATTGTAGCGAAGCAGCACGCCCAGCGGCTCTTCGTCTTCGACGACCATGACCTTGGGAGCGATCATTGGCTATACCTTGTCCTTGCGGATGGCCGCTTCTGGACCATGCGCTGATTTAACCTATGCAGCGCCCCCGCGCCAAACGCATGCGGTTGCGGAAATGCTCAGGCCGGAACCGTCGTCGTGGTCTCGTCGACCTTGGGCCGGTTCAGCGGCAGCTGCGTACCCGTCACGACGAAATAGGCGTTCTCGGCGATGTTGGTGACATGGTCGCCGATGCGCTCGAGGTTCTTGGCGCAGAACAGCAGATGCGTGCAGGCCGTGATGTTGCGCGGATCTTCCATCATGTAGGTCAGGAGTTCGCGGAACACGGCGGTGTACTGGATGTCGATCTTCTGGTCGTCGGCGCGCAGATCCTTCAGGCCCTCGGCCTGGCGCGCGACATAGAGATCGACGACGCCGCGAACCTGGCCGAGCACCAGCTGCGCCATCGCATCGATCGAATGCGAGAGATTGCGCGGGGTCGGCGACTGGCCGACGGCGCCGACGCGCTTGGCAATGTTCTTGGCGAGGTCGCCGATGCGCTCGAGGTCACCCGCCATGCGGATGGCACCGACCACGGCGCGCAAATCCTGCGCCATCGGCTGGCGCTTGGCGATCAGCGTGATCGCCGAATTGTCGAGATCGCGCTGCTTGGCGTCCATGATCGTATCGTCGGCAACGACGTTCTGCGCCAGTGCCTGGTCGGACGTGAGAAGCGCGCGGATGGCGCCGGCCACCATTGCGCCGGAAAGATCGCCCATGTCGCGGATGAGCTGGTCGACGTGCTGAAGTTCTTCGTCGAAGGACCGGACTGTATGTTCGCCCATGATTTCTTCCTCGTATCGTGTGCCGCGACGAAACCCACTCAGCCGAAGCGGCCGGTGATGTAGTCCTGCGTCCGCTTGTCGTCGGGGTTGGTGAACATCTTGTCGGTCGGGCCTTCCTCGACGAGATAGCCGAGGTGGAACATCGCCGTGCGCTGCGACACGCGCGCCGCCTGCTGCATCGAGTGCGTGACGATGACGATCGTGTAGTTCTCGCGCAGTTCGTCGATCAGCTCCTCGACCTTGGCGGTGGCGATCGGGTCGAGCGCCGAACACGGCTCGTCCATCAGGATCACCTCGGGCGAAACGGCGATGGCGCGCGCGATGCACAGGCGCTGCTGCTGGCCGCCCGACAGGCCGGTGCCCGGCTCGTTGAGACGATCCTTGGCTTCGTTCCACAGAGCGGCCTTCTGCAGGCTCTTCTCGACGATCACGTCGAGCTCGGCCTTGTTCTTGGCGAGACCATGGATGCGTGGGCCGTAGGCAACGTTCTCGTAGATCGACTTCGGGAACGGGTTCGGCTTCTGGAACACCATGCCGACGCGGGCGCGCAGCTCGACGACGTCGATCTTGGGATCGTAGATGTCTTCGCTGTCGAGCGTGATCTTGCCGCCGACGCGGGCCGCATCAATGGTGTCGTTCATGCGATTGAGGCAGCGCAGGAAGGTCGACTTGCCGCAGCCCGACGGGCCGATCAGCGCCGTCACCTGATTCTGGCGAACGTCGAGATCGACGCCGAACAACGCTTGCTTCTCGCCATAGTGCACGGTCACCTTGTCGCCGCGCATCTTGATGATTTCGTTCGTTCTGGCGTTCATCTCAGCATTCACCGCGTCGTCGAGGGATTTTTCGGTCATGATGTTCATAGCAGGATGCTCCTTGTCCATGCCCTACCAGCGGCGCTCGAAGCGGCGGCGCAGGACGATGGCGACGATGTTCATGGCCATGAGGAAGATGAGAAGAATGATGATGGCGCCCGACATGCGCTCGACAAAGGCGCGTTCGGCCTCGTTCGCCCACATGTAGATCTGCACCGGAAGTGCGGTTGCGGGATCGAACGGCGTCTTGGGATAGTCGGCGACGAAGGCGACCATGCCGATCAAGAGCAGCGGTGCTGTCTCGCCGAGCGCACGCGCCAGGCCGATGATCGTGCCGGTCAGGATGCCGGGGGCGGCCAGCGGCAGGATGTGCTGGAACACCATCTGCATCTTCGAGGCGCCAAGGCCAAGCGCTGCCGAGCGGATCGACGGCGGCACGGCAGCCAAGGCGGCGCGCGTCGCGATGATGATGGTCGGCAGCGTCATCAGCGTCAGCACCAGGCCGCCGACGAAGGATGCCGAACGCGGCAGGCCGAGGAAATTGATGAACACGGCCAGGCCGAGCAGACCGAAGACGATCGACGGCACGGCGGCGAGGTTGTTGATGTTGACCTCGATCAGGTCGGTAAAGCGGCTCTTCTTGGCGAATTCCTCGAGATAGATCGAGGCGGCGACGCCGATCGGCAGCGCCAGCAAGAGCACGATCACCATCATGTAGAACGAGCCGATGAGGGCGACGCCGACGCCGGAGGTCTCGGGACGGCTTGATGCGCCGTAGCTGAACAGGCCGGTATTGAAATGCTCGGCCATCACGCCTTCGGCCTTGAGCTTGTTCATCCATTCGACCTGCTGGTCCGACACCTTGCGGCGGCTTTCCGGCACGTCGAGGTCGATCTGACCCTTGTAGGCCGAATCGAGATTGGCGGCGGCGAGGATGTCGACGTTGCGGGTCGTGCCGATGACCGAAGGGTCGGCGGCGACGATCGCCCGGAGCTGGACACGCGAGCTGTCGGACAGGAAGCCCTTGAGCTTGCGCACTTCGGCCTTGTTGTTCGGGTCGATGCCGAGCTTGTCGATCAGCGCCTGCTCGGCGAGCTTGGGATAGTTCGCCGTGATCAGCACATTCGGATCGGTCGCCCGCTTGTTGGACGGATCGATGATCTTCTCGTCGAAATTGATCGGCAGCGTCACCGTCGTCTGCCAGAAGGCCGTGTAGCCCTTGGAAACGATCGAGGTCAGCATCACCGCCAGGAAGGCCAGGCCGATGGCGATCGCCAGCACGCCATAGAGGCGGAAGCGGCGTTCGGCGGCATAGCGCTTCTTGAGGCCGATGTCGCGGCGCGGACGGGCAGCTGACGCGGTCAGCGTGTCGAGCGAAATATCGGTCATTCGTACTGCTCCCGGTACTTCCGGACGATGTAAAGGGCGACGATGTTCATCACCAGCGTCAGCGCGAACAGCGTGATGCCGAGCGCGAAGGCGACGAGCGTCTGCGGCGTGTTGAATTCAAGATCGCCGGTCAGCTGGTTGACGATCTTGACGGTGATGGTGGTCATCGCCTCGAAAGGGTTGAGCGTCAGGTTGGCGGCAACGCCCGCCGCCAGCACCACGATCATCGTTTCGCCGATGGCGCGCGAGGCGGTCAGAAGGATGGCGCCGACGATGCCCGGGAGAGCGGCTGGGAGGATGACGCGCTTGATCGTTTCCGAGCGCGTGGCGCCAAGGCCGAGCGAGCCGTCGCGCATGGCGCGCGGCACTGCGGTGATGATGTCGTCGGAGAGCGACGAGACCACAGGGATCAGCATCACGCCCATCACCAGGCCGGCGGTCAGGATCGACTGCGCCTGGATGAACGGGGTGCCGCCGGTGAGCGCCGCACTGATGTCGCGCAGGAAGGGTCCGAGCGTGACGAGCGCGAAGATACCGTAGACGATCGTCGGAATGCCGGCGAGCAGTTCGAGCGCCGGCTTGACCACCGCGCGCACCTTGGGTGCTGCATATTCCGACATGTAGACCGCCGACATCAGGCCGATCGGCACTGCGACGAGCAGCGCGACGAAGGCGATGTAGAGCGTGCCGGCAAGCAGCGGGATCAGGCCGAACTGGCCTTCGCTGGCGCCTGCACCGGCAGCAGCGAAACGTGGATCCCACACCGTGCCGAAGAAGAAGTTGGTCAGCGGCACCTTCTCGAAGAAGGCGATGGTCTGGAACAGCATCGACAAGACGATGCCGATGGTCGTCAGGATGGCGAGCGTCGAGGCGCCGAGCAGGCTCCACAGCATCACCTTCTCGACATTGTTGCGCGCCCTGGCGCGCGGGCTGATGCCCTTGAGGCCGAAGCCGACGCCGATCAGGGCGAGGCCGATCGAGACGACGGCCGAAATCACCCCGAGACGGTCGGATACGCTGTTGGTCTCAGTCGCGATCGGGATCATGTAGTCCTGTGTGTCGGGAGCCAGCGCCACGCCCTTGGCGGCAAGAATCGGCTGCAGCTCGGCAAAGGTCGAGGGCAGTGCTGCAAGCGTCTGGCTGTCGAGCTTGCGCAATCCGCTGGCGAGGCTCTTGACCAGGCCTGCGGCCAGATCTTCATGCGCGACGGTGCCGTCTGCGACATCGGCCGGTAGGGAAGAATGGATGTGGCTGTTGAGATAGGCGCTGGCGCCGATGTCCCAGGCGGCGAGGAACAGCACCGCCGGCACGACGCCGGTCAGGAATGCCCACCAGCCATGGTAGTGCGCCCGCGAGTGCGGCTTGACGGTTCCGTCGTCCTGCGCGCGCGCTCTTTGCCGGCCAACCACGAAGGCGGCCAAGCCTATTGCGAGCACGATGGCGAAGACAAGCAGGAATGACATGGGCCGGCCTCGGTGAATTCGGTTCTTTGTGCCGAACGGGACAGTCGGCGAAATATTCCACGGGGCGCCGGATTTTTCCGACGCCCCGTGGCAGTTCGTTGATTACATGGTCTTGCCGGCGCCGAAGGCTTCGCGCTGGGCAGCGCGCTCTGCGTCCGGAGCAGCAACCAGGCCGTAGTCGGCGAGCGGGCTTTCCGGGCCGACCATCTGGTCGTCGAGGAAGAACTCGACATATTCCTTCAGGCCAGGAACAACGCCGAGATGCGCCTTCTTGACGTAGAAGAACAGCGGACGCGACACCGGATACTCGCCCTTGGCGATGGTCTCGACCGAAGGCGTGATGCCGCCGACGGTGGCGACCTTCAGCTTGTCGGCGTTGTTTTCGTAGAAGGCCAGGCCGAACACGCCGACGCCGGTCTTGTTCGAGTCGATGCGGGCCAGCGTCTCGGAGTAGTCGCCGTCGATGTCGACAGCCTTGCCGTCCTTGCGCACGGCCTTGCAGGCGGCTTCCGCGGCCTTGTCGTCGAGGCCCGAAGCCTTGCCGGCGTCAACGCCGCCGAGCTTCTTGCAGCCGGCGATCAGCAGCTTTTCTTCGAACACTTCGCGGGTGCCGTGCTTTTCGCCCGGGATGTAGGCAGCGATGTCCCAGTCGGGCAGGTTCGGGTTGACCTGGTTCCACTTGGTGTTCGGGTTGTCGACGAGCTTGCCGTCGACAGCGATCTTGGCCGCGAGCGCCTTGTAGACGTCTTCCGGGGTCAGCGCCCAGTCCGGGCCCTTGACGTCGGTCGCGAAGACGATGCCGTCATAGCCGATCTTCACTTCCTGGATGTCCTTGACGCCGGCGTCGACGCAGGACTTGATCTCGTCCTTCTTCATCGGACGCGAGGAGTTGGCGATGTCGATGGTGTTCTCGCCGACGCCCTTGCAGAATTCCTTGATGCCAGCGCCCGAACCGCCCGATTCGACGACGGGGGTCTTGAAGTTGGTGAAGGTCTCGCCGAACTGTTCGGCAACGATCTTTGCATAGGGCAGAACGGTCGAGGAACCGGCAACCTGGATCTGGTCGCGGGCCGAGGCATAGCCTACCGAGGCTGCGATCGCGAAGGCAGCAGCCGACGCAGTGAGAAGAGCTTTTTTCATTGGGGCCTGCTCCTGTTGGAGTATCTCTTATGACGCCTTTCCTCGGCGCCCGGTGAGCCAATAGCCCCCCTCTATTACAGTTGCATGACAGTTTCGTGTCACCCCTGTAACGGTTGCTGTGCATGGCGCTGAAGGGGTCGTTTCCTCGGTCCTTTGCCGGCGCGAGGCAAACAACAGGCAGGCAACGAAAGCAAGCCGCCTACGCAACGGCAGGCCGGTCTTTGCCACTGGAAGCTGTCACATTTCCACAGTCTTCGAGCGTCGGCCCGGCGTGGTTTCCGGATTCGGGTCAGACGGCGCCGCGGCGCTCCTCGTCCTGCCACGACCAGCGCTCGATCTTTTCGAGCAGCGCCCGCGGACTGATCGGCTTTGGCAGGTAGTCGTCCATGCCGGCTTCAAGGCAGCGTTCCTTGTCGCCTTTGAGTGCGTGCGCAGTGACACCGATGATCGGCACGCGCATGCCGGTGCCGCGTTCGAGCTTGCGGATTTCGCTCGTCGCCTCGAGCCCGTTCATCTCGGGCATCGACACGTCCATCAGGATCATCCTGGGACGACGCTCGCCATAGGCGGCAACTGCCCGGCGGCCGTTGCCGACGATCTCGAAGCTGAGCTCGGTCTCGGCCAGGATCTGGCTGAACACCATCTGGTTCACCTCGTTGTCCTCGGCAACGAGAATGTCGAGCCCGCCATCGCCGCCCGGCCGTTGGCCGCCGCGGAGGCGCGTTGCTTGCGGCGCAGGGCTGCTGGGAAGCTTAGCCGGCACCTGCGCTTCAGCCATCTGCGCCGGCGTGAGGTTGGGCGCCCGCTTGCGCTGGATCGCCGCGACCAGCGCCTCCAGCAGAGCAGACGAGCGCGCCGGCTTGATCAGCTGGGCATCAATTGCGAGATCGCGGTGCCCAGGACCCGAAAGCGACTGGTCGACCGAGGTCAGCATGACGACGGGCGTGTCCGACAAGGTCGGCGACTGCCGCACGATCCGGGCCATCTCGGCACCGGTCATGCCCGGCATCTGGTAGTCGAGCACGATGCAATCGACATTGATGCCAATCGCCTGCGCGGCCTGCAGCACCTGCAGTCCCTCGGTGCCGCTCTTGGCGGCACAGGAATCAAAGCCCCACGACAGCATCTGCTCTGTCAGGATCGTGCGGTTGACCGCATTGTCGTCAACGATCAGCACGCGCGCACCGGTGACGTCGATCAGTGCTGCCGGCCGCGTCTCCAGCCGGCCGGCGTTGGGCAGGGTCAAGGTGAACCAGAAGGTCGAACCCGCCCCCTCGCCGCTCTCCACGCCAATCTCGCCACCCATCATGTCGACGAGGCGCGAGGTGATGGCGAGGCCGAGGCCGGTGCCTTCGTGCCGCCGCGTCGACGACGCGTCGACCTGGCTGAACTTCTCGAACACCAGCTTGAGCTTGGCCTCGGGGATGCCGATGCCGGTGTCGGTCACCGCGACATGCAGCTTGGTCTGCTCGCCGTCGCTGCGGCCTGTCACGTCGACGAGCACATGGCCGGAATCGGTGAACTTCACCGCGTTGCCGAGCAGATTGGTGATGATCTGCCTGATGCGGCCGACGTCGCCGACATAGAGATGCCGGAGATCGGGCTGCATCCTGACGATCAGCTCGAGATCCTTCTCCTTGGCCCGCGTCGACATCAGCGTGGCGACGTCCTCGATCGCTTCCGACAGGTTGAACGGGATCGGGTCGAGCACCAGCTGGCCGGCGTCGATCTTCGAGAAATCGAGGATGTCATTGATGATCGTCAGCAGGGCATTGCCCGATTTGACGATGATGTCGGTGAAGGTCTTCTGCTTGGGATCGAGATCGGATTTCGCCAGAAGCTCGGCCATGCCGAGCACGCCATTCATCGGCGTGCGGATTTCGTGGCTCATATTGGCAAGGAATTCGGATTTGGCGCGGTCGGCCAGCACCGCCCGGCGCTGCGCTTCCTCGAGTTCGACTTCACGCTGCTTGAGCTCGGTGATGTTGGTTGTCGAGCCGATCAAATAGAGCGAACCGTCGGAGGCCACCATCGCGCTCTTGCGCGCGAACTGGTGGCGCATCGTCCCGTCGGCGCATGTCGCCGTCTCTTCGATCTCAACCGTCGTGCCGCGGCGCATGACCTCGCGGTCGGCCTCCATGAAGGGCTCGCCTTCGGAGCCGAAAATCTCGAGATCGGTCTTGCCGATGGCCTCTTCCTTGGAATAGCCGGTCAGCTCGCACCAGCCCTGGTTGACATACATCAGCCTGAGGTCGTGATGCTTGGCGTAGATCGAAACAGGAACATTGTCGATCAGGCTGCGGAACACCTCGTTCTCGCGCATCGAGTCTTGCAGAGCACGCTCGCGCTGCTTGAGTTCAGTGATGTCGACACGCACGCCGATGAAGGTGCCGTCGGCCAGCCGCTGGTCGAAGATCTGGTACCAGCGGCCATCGGGATTGCGCCGCTCCCGCACCGCCTGGCTGGAGTGATAGCGTTCCATCATGCCCTCGACCCACGCCTCAGGATCGGCGTCATAGAGGGCATCAAGGTCGTCGTCGCTGGTGTCGCGGAAGTAGCCCGAGCGCTGCGCTGCCACCATGCTGTCGCGCAGCGTGCGACCTTCGGTGAGTACGTCATGGAGTGCCGGCAAGGCGCTCTTGAGCTTGCGGTTGGCAAGCACGAAACGGTCGTCGCGGTCATAGATGACGACGCCGGCCGGCAGCGATTCCAGCACTTCGGCCAGCCGATGGCGGGCTTCGACCGCTTCGACCTCACGGCGCTTCATCTCGCTGACGTCGTAATAGGAAACCAGCCGCTTGCCGCCGGACAGAGCAGTGACCGAATAGATCATGGTACAGCCGTCGGCGCGGCGGAATTCACGCGGCGCGACATCACCGGCCGCAATCTCGGACTCGCGCAGGGCGACGTAGCTTTCCCAGTCGGCGTCGGCGACGGCATAGACACCGCTGTAGCGATTGATGTCCATCAACGCCCTGAACGGGCAGCCGACGGCGACCTGGCCGACTGTCAGCCTCCAGATGTCGTGGAAAGCCCGGTTGATGAACTGCACGTTGAGACCGGCATCGACCAGCACCACGCCCATGTTCATCGATTCGATGGTGCGTTCGAGATCGGCATAAGGCAGGTCGAGATCGTCCAGGGCCCGCGCGCCGCCAGCCTCGTTCGTCAGCCCCCGCTCATTGGCCGGCTCGCCGGTCGGATCGTTGACGTCCGAGCCCAGAATTTTCCGCATCCGTCAGCCCTGCATGCATGGAGCGATGCTGCTCCCCCGCAGACCGCCACGACAAACCTTGCCGCAGAAGCATTAACGACTGACTAACCTTAACATCGCAGCGCCACACATCAGCAATTGCAAATGTAACTTGAGCGAGAAACCACGAAAAACTACACCTGACCTGCGCTTACTTTCCGCGACGTCAGCATCGGGCAACCGGAAAATCGCCGCGAGCGGTGCCAGGTCGGCCTGAAACCTCCGCGCTAATCGTCATTGGCCGCGTTGAGCTCTTCCGGCCGCATGCCGCCATTGGGATCGACGAGGCCGAGCGACCGCGCCAGGATCAGCCGGCGCGACTTGAGCAAGGGCGAAAGTGCCGCCTGCACATCCGGCATGCGCGGGTTCCGCTCATGCGCGGCAACGGCCGCTTCATCAGCATAAAGTTCGTTGACCATCACCTTGTTCGCGATCGGCGTGCCGTCGCGCTCCACCGGCTTGATGACCTCGAAGCGCAGGCAGCCCGGCTCTTCCTGCAGCGTGGCACGGGCGTGTTCCGAGATCAGGTCGAGGAACTGCTCCTCCGCCCCGTCCACTGTCTCGAATTCGACGATGATGGTCATTTCAGCCAAGAGCTTATGCCTTTCCTGCGATACCGCCGGCGAGCCAGTGGGCAGCGGCGATAGCGTCAGGCTAAGTCATGCAGGCAGCGTTGGGAAGGCCATGTCAGGGGCCTGAGGCGCACCGGCGGGCGAAGGGTTGTGCAGCCCGCCGGGCGTTGCCAAAGACGCGCACTCGATACATTGCGCACATGAATGGTGGCGAGTTGATGGTGAACAAATGGTGAAGGCAAACGATCACTGTCGATGTCCAGATGTAAGGTAAGCCTGCTTGCCGGGAACCATCTCCCGCCCCGAAGAGTTGCGTTCTGGCACACCGGGCGTGGTCTTTTCCTTTCAGCCACGTCCAGAAAGGGCCTGCCGTTCCCCTCCTGGCGGGCCCTTTCGCTTGATTCCGAGCCGCTTTTTTCCTGCAACCCACTGCAACCCAGAGTGACTCGACATCACTGAGGTTGTAGAGCAGAATTTCCGCCCTGAAATGACCCACGCCTGCATGCAACCTTTGCCTCAAGGAGGCATATTGATGCGATCGCCTGCGGCAGATGCTTCCACATACGTGACGATGCTGAACTCTATCCTCGTTCTATACCCAAGGGCATGAGCGCGGATTTGGTTCTTGATCGCGATCAGCTTTGCTGACCGCGGCAGCAAGCAGGCAAAAACTCAGCAGCAAAGCATAAGACAAAAGAACAAGCACCATATGGGAGAAGACTATGGAGCACGTACTTTTCACCCAGCCTAACTCCCCGATTTATCCCAGGGATCTCGCGCTTCTTCAGCATGTGTTCGACCAGATTTGCCACGAACGCGGCGAAGACCCGAGTTCCGTCTGGGCAAGCGAGATAGCGAGGACGCTCCTCAAGCTTTATCGTAGCGGCGTGCGTGACAAGGATCTGCTGCTGGCAAGCATACCCCGTTTCAGGGCAAGAGCCGCCGCCTGACGAAAAGGCGGTCTGCAACCCCGAATTGCTAGCCCGAAAGCATCAGGCTTTCGGGACCGGGTGAATTCGACGCCAGCCTGTTGGCGCGCTTCACCAGGTTCGGGCATCGACCCGGTGCCCGAACGCAAGAGGCGTTCGGGGTTTTTTTCGCGATTCAATTTTCCCAAGATTTTTTCCGATCGGCCTTGCCCTGTTGCGGTCCGAAGGCAGAGATCATCCCGCCATTGATCCCGCTACGGCAAGCGGCGACAATGATGTCGACTGATTCTTTCCCGAAAACTGGGAAACAGGTTCGCGGGCAAGGTCACGCTCCAACGAGCGCTCGTTCCTATCCGGGATGGGCTCTGAGGCCCGGGCACATGTCGCGACGCATCGCAATGCTGCTTGCTGCCATCGCCGCCGTCGCCATGGCAACGGCGGCCCATGCTGCCGAGAGCCGTGCTCGCCAATTGCTTGTCGATCCGCATCTGCACGGCGTCGGCATGCTCTATGCGCGCTGGCCGTCCATCGCCGCCGACTACACCACCGCGATGATGCGCTATCGCCTGGCGGCCGAATATGAAGGCCTGCCGCCCAGGACCTATCCCTTCGTCATGTTCTCCCGGCCGCCTCTCGGCGGACCCTGGACCTGGACGGCAACCAACGGCTCCCATGCGCGGCGCCTCAAGGACGGCGCCTTGCGCATCAGCCTGACCGACCAGCTCGGCAACTGGTTCGTCGAGATCCTGTGCGCCGACAGCGGCTGGCCGGTGTTTACCTGCAGCGACGGCGTCCAGCGCATCGCCGCCGCACCCGAGCCGCACCTGCTTGTCATCGACGGCGTCGAATTCGTGCGCAGCCTGCCAGCCGAGTGAGGTCCAGCCGGACCTGCCGTCCATGACGAAAAAAAGCCCGGCGCGAAGCCGGGCTCAGACTGCTGACGAACCCCGACGAATTTCGGCGGGGTTTTGTTTTGTGGGTTGATTGAGCTTTTGGCTTGATTTCGGGGAGCAGATGCCAGGGCCGTTGCGAGCCCGCTTTGGCCTCATGCGAGGCTTGGTTTTGGCTTTGGCCAGAGGCTGATTGCGATCTTTTTCATGTTTTGGGCGGCGGCTGCGATCAGGCACTGGCAGGCGACGCGTGTTCGCCCTCGGAAGCGTGCATAGCGATGGCCGAAGAGCTGCTTGGCATCGGCGAAGGATCGCTCGACCGTCTCCTTGCGGCGTCGATAGATCGCCTTGCCCCATGCGGTTAAGCGGTTGGCATCGACCCGCTCGCGGACATCCTGCCAGACATGGCGCGTGATGGTGCGCTCGGCCTTGGCGTTTGATGTGCAAGACGCCAGCAGCGGACAGTTGCGGCAGATCGTCGGGTCGCTCCTGTAGTGGCGATAACCGCCGCGATCTGTGGTGGCGTAAGTGAGCAACTGGCCCTGCGGGCAACGATAGCCGTCAAGGTCCGGCTCATGGACGAAAGCGCCCTTCCTCATCTTGCCAGGCTTTGGCCGGGGCGGGTTGCGATAGCCGACGACACCCTGGATGTTCCTGTCCTCCAGGCCCTTGGCGATGCCTGGCGTGGCATAGCCGGCATCCAGCCCCGCCGCCGTGACGTCGAAGCCGAAACGCTCCACCTGGCGGTCGAGCCGGTCGAGATAGACGATCGAGTCATGCACGTTGGCCGGCGTGGCAAACGTGTCGGTGATGATGCCCAAGCCGCCATCCACCGTGCGGTGATCGAGATAAAAGAAGCCCTTCGGCTTGCCCTCGCGCACCATATAGCCTGCCTCAGGATCGGTGCGCGAGACCTTCGTCTCTTTCACCGCAGGCTGCCGCTCCTGCTCCTTCAGCGCCTTCTGGCCGTGCAGCGCCCGTTCGGCATCGATCGCCCGGTCGAGTTCGCCCCAGTAGTCGGCACGCGACTTGGCGACCATGGCAAGGTCGTACTTGCCCTTGTTGGCATTGGCCTTCAGGTGCGTGCTGTCGGTGTAGAGCACCGTGCCGTCGACCAAGCCTGCCCCGATCGCCTGCTCGACAATGCGGTCGAAGATCGCCTGCGCGATCGTCTCGTCCTGGTAGCGCCGGCGGCGGTTCTGCGACAATGTCGAGGCGTCGAACACCTTGTCCGTCAGCTTCAGCCGCAGGAACCACCGGTAGGCGACATTGACCTCGATCTCTCGCACCAATTGCCGCTCCGAGCGCACCCCGAACAGGTAGCCGATGAACAGCGCCTTGAACATCAAGGTCGGATCGAGTGGCGGGCGACCATTGTCGGCGCAGTAAAGCGGCGCTGTCAGATCGTGGATGAACGAGAAATCGATAACACCATCGATCTTGCGCAGAAGGTGATCAACTGGAACCAGTTGATCAAGTGTGACGATCTCAAGTGCGGTTTGTTCAGGGCCAGCTCGCTTCAACATCACCCACTGAATCACAAACCCCCAACTCTCGCCAGGGGTTTGTCAGCAGTCTGAGCCCGGCGCGAAGCCGGGCTCTTTTCTAGTCGGGCAGTGCCGGTCAGAACTTGTAGCTGATGCCGGCGCGCACGGTGTGCTCGTTGAGACCGATTTTGATGTCGCCCGGAAACGTCTCCGAACCGAAATCGGCATAACGGTATTCGAGGCGGCCGATCCAGTTGTCGGTGAACGCGTGCTCGATGCCGGCACCCACTGTCCAGCCCAGGAACGTCTTGCTTTCGTCATAGGCCTGCATCTTCACGTAGGTATTGGCGAAGCCAACGCCGCCCGTCGCGAAAAGCAGCGTACGGTCCATCGCATAGCCGGCGCGCAGGCGCGCGCTGCCTTGCCAGTTGGTCCCGGCTTCGACGGGAATGTCCATCGGCGGGAAATCGGGAACGCTGACACGGACGACCAAGTCCCGCTTGGTCCAGGCATGCGAGAGGTCAACCTCGATACCGCCGACGAAACCGCCGCCAAGCTGCCAATTGTAGCCTGCATGGACACCCAGCAGCCCGTTGTCGAAGCCATCGATATCGAAGGGCCGTTCGGCCGTAGCGACATCGACCGTACCATTGAGCCAGGCGTAGCCGCCATGCAGGCCGACATAGCCACCGGTCCAGACAAAACCAGCCGGCGCCTCCGCCGGCGCCGGCTCGTGGGCAACCACATCGGCGGCAAACGCGCTGCCCGCAACGGCAAGCATCAAGGTCGAAGCAAGAAGAACTGTTTTCATGAAAAACCCCTGGAATGAAGGGGCACAGCACGGCAACCTTTCGTTGCCCTGAACCTGACTGCCGCACGCCCTTCAGCGCGTGATAAGGGCTGCCTGCGCGTCCGGAAACGACCAAATCTGGTTCTATCTTGCCGCCGCTGGAAGCTGCGGCATTTCTGCCGATGCTCTTCGATCAGCCAGTGGCCGGGCCGTCTCCGGCAATGTTCTGAACCGCCCAGCAATAGGCCTCGTCCAGAGCGGCGAATTTCTGCGCCTGCCACAGGAAATAGTCGTCCAGGAACGTCGCCGACAGCCACAACACCCTTTGGTCCAATGCCTCCGACCAGCCCATCAGCCCGCTTGTTTCCGCTTTCTTGAACATTCTGCGCAGGTTCGTGACGGAGATGAAGTATCGCGCGGCGAGTTCCGCCAGGCTGGAGGGACCGACGATCACCTTGCCGTCTTGCGGGATGAAATCATCGATGCGCGAGATGAGCTCGTGCAGGATCATCCCGCCCAGTTCCGACTGCAGGAACGAATTGATGCTTTCGGCCGGATAACGCCACACCGGGTTCTCGATCAGCCGCCGGGCTGCGCGTGGCTGGGCGGCGCGGAAGATCCTGTCGTCAGCGGTGCAGCGGGCGTGCCGCCCGCCATTGTCCAGCTCATCGAGGCAGCTCATATGCCCCATGAACCAGCCGGTCATCGCCTTCCGACTCGCATCGGTCGTGTCGAGCAGGCGTAGCCGCTTGTCGTGCGGGGTGGGGACCTCGGTCAGAAACTTGTAGGTCAGCAATTCCTGCAGAAAGGCTCGTGCCGTGTTGTGGCTGACAGCGCCGATGCTGGTGGCGATGTCGACCAGGCGCGACTGCGAAAGGCCCGAATGAGGGTCGTCCTCGGTGCGCTCGAGCGTAAGCGCATAGAGCGACTGGGTCATCAGCCATTTGCGGTGCGAAGCCTTGAGCCGCGCCAGCCTTGGCGTCTGCTCGTGGATCGCGATCAGATGCATCGCCAAACGACGGTCGATGCGTGGAAACAGCGGGTGCGCCGTCAGCTCCGCTGCGCTCATCGGGTCTGTCGGGCGGCGGGGCGAACTCTGGACGGGCATGTGCATTTGAAAGTCGCTATGGCAATGGCATTTCGTGGCAACGAGCCACCTTCTCATGCGGCTCCTGGTCCGGGCAGTAGCCCGGCCAGTTGATATCAAGCAATCCTGAATTGTACATTGCTGATGCCTGCGAACCGATGGCACAAGATGATTTCGCGTCGGCACGGCACATCCAGTGCTGTTGGCCAACGTTCCGTTCGTGACTGGCAAGATACGGTCTGCCGTTCTCCTTCCATCGACAAGTCAGCGACCCCAGGATGCCTGCCCTGAGCAAGCTGCACGGCGGCTTCGAGCGCTGTATCGTCAAGGCATGCCGAAAGCCGCGCCGCAACGGGCGGCTTTTGCCGATGCAACCCTCCGTCTTCGGCCGCGTTTTGGTGGATGGATTTTACACCGAACGTCTGGGTCAAGGATGGAGAGTTTTCGCTGCGCGAGGTCGTGTCGGTGCCGGATGCCGTCGAATTTCTTGATGGCTGGCCGCAAGACAAGCGCAACCCATTCTTCTACCTGGCGGAAAACGCCCTCCAGGCCGCGATCAACGGCTCGATCCCTGTCGACGAGGCCAGGGGAGCTTTCGAAAGCTTCTGCACGGAGGCCGGAATACTGGCCGCGTCGCCGGATGCGGCTTGAACTCCATTCTTGACGGGAAAGGCTGCCGTCGCCATTTTCCTGGTCTGCCTGTCGCGCCAACTGCCGACGGGTTCGCTTGCTCGAAAGACGGTCCATGACCCAGGAGGAAGTGATGACAGCCAGAAGCTTTTCCAGCCCGATCTTCGTCAAGGACGCGGACCAGGCGATCCTGCAGATCGCAACCGTAGCCGACGCGCTCGGCTTCCTCGCAAGGTGGCCAGAACAGCGACGCGGACCGATCTACAACACGGCGATGCGCGCCTGCCAGGCGGCACGCGAGGACCGACTGTCGGTCGACGGCGCCCGCAATGCCTTCGCCGGCTTTGCCCGCTCCGTCGGCATCCGCGAAACGGAAGCGGTGTCGATCGAGCCATGGATCGTAACGCCGAAACGCGGCCGCATGCCGCTCTAGCCCGGGAACGTTTGCCTTTGGCTTTCGGTTGAAGCGGAAAGGAGCCCTGCCATGGAAAACCGTCGCAGCGAGACAATCCGATTCGGCAGTTGCTATTGCCGTGGCGTCAGCTTCCGGGTGACCGGCCAGCCTCTGCGTGTCGGGATTTGCCACTGCGCCGATTGCCGCAAGACCAGTGGTTCGGCGTTCTCGGCCTACGCCGTCTGGCCGGTCTCAGCCCTTGAACAGACGGGCCAGATCAGCACCTATGGCAACCGCAGCTTCTGCGTCACCTGCGGCAGCCGCGTGACCTATGTCAGCGACAACGAGGCCGAGGTCATGCTCGGCAATCTCGACGTCGTTCCCTCCGATCTCACGCCTCAATATGAACTCTGGACCGGCCGCCGCGAAAACTGGCTGCATGCGTTGCCCGATGCGCAGCAGTTCGACCACGACCGCGATAAGGCCGAACCGTCAGAAAGCGGACAGCCGGAGCGCATCCCCGTCGAAACGCAAGCGTAGCTATCGGCGCAACCCACAGCTGTCGCCGCGACCGGCTGCGCCGGTATTGAGCGGCCGAAGCATCAGCAACAAGCAAACATTGTGGGAAGCCACCTAGTGCGTGGTGGCCGTGGCAGCCTTGGCAGCCGGTTTCGCCCCGAGCTTGCGGCGGCGCCTGGGTGTATCCGAAGGCGCCGGCACCGGATCGAAATCCGATGGCACGCTGGCGATGAACTCCCGGCCGATCCGGTAGGCAGCGTAGCCGACGACAAGCAGTGCGAGCGTTCGAAGCATGGCGGCAATCTCCTTTGCCATCCGCAACGCCCGCAGCCACGCAAGGTTCCGAACCCGCCGTCAACTTGGACTTCTAGGACGTGAAGCCCGGCAGCATCGTCGGCCGAATTGTCTGGCCTGGGGCGCCAAATTTCATCGTGTATTCACATCAGCTCAATTATGCATGCTCGTACAGCTCAAATGGGGCTGGGGTGAAATACTTGGGGTAATATTTTGACACGACTACTTTCGGTTCAACTGGCCGCAGGCGCCATTCTCGCCGGCGCAGGCATAGCGAACGCCCAGACGACGGGCGATTGGGTTCTCGGCAACTACAAGGGTTCCGGCTACTGGTTTGCCGGCGTCATCGAAAAGATTGACGGCGACACGATCACCGTCCGCTACGACGACAACGAGCGCGAAACGACCAGCCTCGGCAAGGTCCGTCCCTACGACTGGATGATCGGCTCAAAGGTCGAGTGCAACTTCAAGGGCGCCGGCGAGTGGTACAAGGGCACGATCACCTCGCTGGCCGCCGAAAAGGTCGGAATCGCCTATGACGACGGCGACAAGGAAATCACCAAGACCGGCCTCTGCCGCTCGAAGTGATTGTGCCGGGCAGGCCGAGCGCCTGCCCGTTCACCGGTCCCTGTTCCGATGGATGCGGGGATTGTTTGTCGCCGTCATTCACTTGCCAGTGGTCACTTGGCGGTCGCGGCCTGTTCGATGATGGCGGCGACGGCGTCGAGCTTGGAGACATAGACGGCGTGGCAGCCTGCCGTTTCGTTGACGGTCGCGCCCACGCGTTCTGCCATCAAGCGTTGCGCTGCTGGCGGGATCATGCGGAGCGTCGTCGACGTTTCGGGGATGAGCATGCGAAGCGCTCCTGGCGCTCGCCGGACAACAAGAATGGGCCGGCCACGCGCGATCGCAGGATCGAGAGCGTCAGACCAATGGCCTTGCTTGATCGTCGTTTGGCGGCTGCGGCGCGCAGTACAATATGTGCTTGGAGAAGTTGGTACGCCCAAGGGGAATCGAACCCCTGTTCCCGCCGTGAGAGGGCGGTGTCCTGACCGCTAGACGATGGGCGCAGCCGAGATCGGCGATATAGGCTGGCGTTTTCGAAAAAGCAACAGCCCGGCACGCGTTATTTGCACTTGTCCAGGCTGCCGCAGCGGCATCAACGCTTCGGTTCGATCAGATCCCACAGATTGCCGCAGAGATCGGCGAACACGGCGACGGTGCCATAGGCCTCGTGGCGCGGCGCTTCACGGAATTCGACGCCATTGGCCGCCATCGCCGCATGGTCGCGGGCAAAATCGTCGGTCTCCAGAAACAGGAACACACGCCCGCCGGTCTGGTTGCCGATTGCCGCCACTTGGCTCTCGCCATCCGCTTTGGCGAGCAGCAGCCTTACGCCCTGCCCGCTGCCCGGCTCGACAGTTATCCAGCGCTTGCCGCCGCCGAGGTCAACATCCTCGACAAGGGAAAACCCGAGCTTGCCGACATACCAGGCGATCGCCTGGTCGTAGTCGGCGACGACCACCGAGACGGTGGCGATGCGGCGCCCGGCGGCGACGAAGCTCACTTGTTGCGGACCTGGAACTGGCCGATCAGGCGCCGTTCGGCGATGTCGTAGAGGAAGATGGTCCTGCTGCCGTCGACGAGTTCGGCGTCTATCGAGATGCGGTTGCCCGACAGCGCCTGCGACATGATCTTGGCGCCCACCGGCAGGATGATCTCGCCGCTGATCTGGCCGCCCGCCGGCACCTGGATGTCGCCGCTCGCCACCGGAGCGGCTGCCTCCGGCGTCCGCGATTTGTAGACAACGCCGCCGAGGACGGCCATAAGGGCGATGAACAACAGCCCTATATTAATGATGAAGAAGCGGACCAGTTTCCTGCGGACACGCTCAACCGATGGGTCGAGCGGCTTGTCTTCTTCTTCGATAGCGGGCCGAGACATGGCAAAACTTCCGGAACAATTGTTATGAGCGCATCAGATAGCGAAGCGACAGGCACTTTGATAGTGCTCGAAGCCGACGCCGATGCCGCAGGAGTGCGGCTCGACCAGTGGCTGGCCGGCCGCCTTGCGCCCGATCTGTCGCGCAGCCGCGTCCAGGCGCTGATCAAGCAGGGTGCGGTCAGCATCGGCGGCAAGGTCGTCGAGGAGGCCAAGCGCAAGCTGGCTGCCGGCGACGAAATAGCCATCGATATGCCCGAGGCCGAACCGGCCGAACCCGAGGGCGAAGCGATACCGCTCGACATTCTCTATGAGGACGACGAGCTGATCGTCATCAACAAGCCGGCCGGCCTCGTCGTCCATCCCGGCGCCGGCAACTGGACCGGCACGTTGGTCAACGCACTGATCCACCATTGCGGCGAAAGCCTGTCGGGCATAGGCGGCGTCAAGCGACCCGGCATCGTCCACCGCCTCGACAAGGAAACATCTGGTGTGATGGTCGTCGCCAAGACCGACCGCGCCCACAAGTCGCTGTCCGAGGCCTTCGCCGACCATGGCCGAACCGGCGACCTCGAACGCGCCTATGACGCGCTGGTCTGGGGCTTTCCGCAGCGCATGACCGGCACCATCGACGCTCCGCTCGGCCGCCACGCCGACCGTGTCCGCCGCGCCGTGGTGCCCGAACACCGCGACGACGCCCGCCACGCCATCACCCATTTCACCGTGCAGGAGCGGTTCGGCCAGGACCAGGCCGAATTCACCACGGCAAGCCTGGTCGAGTGCCGACTTGAAACCGGCCGCACCCACCAGATTCGTGTCCACATGGCCCATATCGGCCACCCCGTCGTCGGCGACCCCGACTATGGCCAGGCCTTCCGCACCAAGTCGAACCGGTTGCCCGAACCGCTGCAGTCTGCCGTCAAGGCATTCCCCCGCCAGGCTTTGCACGCCCGCCTCCTTGCATTTCGCCACCCGGCTTCCCATTTAATCATGCGGTTCGA
The DNA here is from genome assembly GCF_050859125.1 of Aminobacter sp. BA135. Lineage (NCBI taxonomy): Bacteria > Pseudomonadati > Pseudomonadota > Alphaproteobacteria > Hyphomicrobiales > Phyllobacteriaceae > Aminobacter > Aminobacter sp. BA135. The sequence continues at coordinate 1,448,590 of NZ_CP139572.1, read as the reverse complement.
GGCGCCCTTGCCTCGCGACATGGGGGAATTGGTCGAAGGCTTTCGCAATCTCTGAACCTTCGATCAGAAAACCTGACTCGTATTGTTCACTTAGGCGTGACACTCTGTTTCGCGTTGAACAAATCGTGTCTTTTCTGGTTTTGTTCCTGTATAAGAAACCCATAGCGCGACAGGCAATTCGGCAGCCGCGCCACATGCTCGCCTGGATCAGGGGGCATAGCTCGCAAAGAGGGAGGGTGCTTTATGGCCCAGTCACTACCCAGTATCGTTTCCGGCGAAGGCGGCCTCAGCCGCTACCTGGAAGAAATCCGCCGCTTTCCGATGCTCCAGCCGCAGGAAGAGTATATGCTCGCCAAGCGGTACAACGAGCATGAAGACACCACCGCCGCCCACAAGCTGGTCACCAGCCACCTGCGTCTGGTGGCCAAGATCGCCATGGGCTATCGCGGTTATGGCCTGCCCATCGGCGAAGTCATCTCGGAAGGCAATGTCGGCCTGATGCAGGCCGTCAAGAAATTCGAGCCGGAGCGCGGTTTCCGTCTCGCCACCTATGCCATGTGGTGGATCAAGGCCTCGATCCAGGAGTACATCCTGCGCTCGTGGTCGCTGGTCAAGATGGGCACCACCGCCAACCAGAAGCGTCTGTTCTTCAACCTGCGCAAGGTCAAGGGCAAGATTCAGGCGCTCGACGACGGCGACCTGAAGCCCGAGCACATCACCGAGATCGCCACGCGTCTCAATGTCTCCGAGGCCGAGGTGGTGTCGATGAACCGCCGCCTGTCGGGCGACGCTTCGCTGAATGCACCGATCCGCGCCAGCGAAGGCGAGTCGGGCGAGTGGCAGGACTGGTTGGTCGACGACCATGACAGCCAGGAAACCATGCTCATCGAGCAGGACGAGCTCGACAACCGCCGCGGCATGCTGGCGAGCGCCATGTCGGTGCTCAACGACCGCGAAAAGCGCATCTTCGAGGCGCGTCGCCTTGCCGACGAGCCACTGACGCTGGAAGAGCTTTCGGCCGAATTCGACATCAGCCGCGAGCGCGTCCGCCAGATCGAGGTCCGCGCCTTCGAAAAGGTCCAGGACGCGGTCAAGGCCGCTGCCAAGAAGCAGGCCCAGGCGCTGCGCACCATCGACGCCTGACAATCGGCCTCAGCCTGAAACAAAAAACGCGCCGGCATGCCGGCGCGTTTTTCTTTCGGTCTCCATCTTCCCCCGAAGGTGGAAGCCCGTCCCAGAACTTTCTCCGCGCTCAAGCCTTTTTCGTCAGGCTCAGCGCCAGCTGCTCCATGCGCTCGGCCAGCGAGCCCAGCGCGCCGGTCAGCGCCGCATCGTTCTTATCGGCCTTGGTCAAAGCATCGTCGCGCGTCTTGCGCAGCGTCAGCACCTCGGTTTCCATGCCCTTGACGCGCTTCTGCAGCTCCGACAGCTCGTCCATCACCATGATACCGGCCATCACGGTCAGTCGCTGGTCGCCGATCTCGCCGAACGAATCCTTGAGATGCAGCACGTAGCGGTCGAAACGGTTGGCGAGGTCGATGAGGTGCTCTTCCTGGCCCTCGTCGCAGGCCATGCGGTATTGCTTGCCATCGATGGTAACGGTGACTTGCGCCATCTCCACCCTACCTGTCCAGCACAGCGCGGATCGTCTCCATCGCCGTCACGAGCCGCCGCGAGACTTCCTTGTTGGCTTCTTCCAGCCGTTCGGCCCGGGCTTCGGAATTGTCGAGTTCCTGCGCCAGCCGCGCCCGGTCGGCATTCATGCGCTGGACCTCGGCTTCGGCTTCGCCGTAGTCCTGATCGTGCTCGAGCCGCGCGGCGACCGCGCCCTCGAGCGTATCGATCGCCCTGCCTAGCCGGCCAATGACTTCCCTGAGTGTCGTATCCCCGGTCATGGCTCTCGTAGACCCCCGCCCATCACCGAATCGCGCACGTTTCAGAACGCGTTATCAAGGAAACATTAGGCACCGGTTGAAGGAGGCGTCAACAAAGCTGTTTTGTCTTTCCCCCATTAAGCGTGTCCAAGCCGACACAGCGAAGCGGCCGGGGCGTGACTTCGCGCCGCAATGAGGGCGCGAAAACGCACCGATTTGTTGACTCAAGCCCTGTGCCTGCTATGTGTCCCCCCACCTTTCTGGGGCCGTCGGCGGCCCCTTTTCTCGGCTATGGGAGGGACGATGTCCTCGCGCGAAAAACACGACCGGATGGCCAATGCGATCCGCTTTCTGTCCATGGATGCGGTCGAGAAGGCCAACTCCGGCCATCCCGGCCTGCCAATGGGCGCCGCCGACATCGCGACCGTGCTCTACACCCGCTTCCTCAAGCATGATCCGGCAAATCCGCATTGGCACGACCGCGACCGCTTCGTGCTGTCGGCCGGCCATGGCTCGATGCTGCTCTACTCGGTGCTCTACCTCTCGGGCTACGAGGACATCAGCCTCGACGAGATCAAGAATTTCCGCCAGCTCGGCTCCAAGACCGCCGGCCACCCTGAATACGGCCACGCCGCCGGTATCGAGACGACCACCGGTCCGCTCGGCCAGGGTCTCGCCAACGCCGTCGGCATGGCGCTCGCCGAACGCATCATGAATGCCCAGTTCGGCGACAAGCTCGTCGACCACTACACCTACGTGCTCGCCGGCGACGGCTGCCTGATGGAAGGCATCTCGCAGGAGGCGCTGTCGCTTGCCGGTCACCTCAAGCTCAACAAGCTGATCGTCTTCTGGGACGACAACAACATTTCGATCGACGGCCCGATCTCGATGTCGGATTCGACCGATCAGTTGGCGCGCTTCGCCGCCTCAGGCTGGAACACGCTGGCCATTGACGGCCATGATCCGGAAGCCATTGCCGGTGCCATCGAGGCCGCCAAGCGCTCCGACCGTCCGACGCTGATCGGCGCCAAGACCACCATCGGCTTCGGCTCGCCGGCCAAGGCCGGCACCAACAAGGTGCATGGCTCGCCGCTGGGTGCTGCCGAAATCGAGGCGACCCGCAAGGCACTCGGTTGGGAATACCCTGCCTTCGAGATCCCCTCCGACATCCTCGACGCATGGCGTCTCGCCGGCCTGAACTCGGCCAAGAAGCGCGTCGACTGGGAAAAGCGCCTCGCCGAGGCCGGCACGGAAGTCCGTGGCGAGTTCGAGCGCCGCATGCGCGGCGACCTGCCAGCCGGCTTCGACGCCGCCATCGCCGAGTACAAGAAGAAGCTCGCCGCCGACAAGCCGAAGGTCGCCACCCGCAAGTCGTCGGAAATGGCGCTCGAGGTGATCAACGGCGTCGTGCCCGAGACCATCGGCGGCTCGGCCGACCTGACCGGCTCCAACAACACCAAGACCAGCCAGACCAAGAACATCACGGCCGAGGACTACGGCCAGCGCTTCGTCCACTACGGCATCCGCGAGCTCGGCATGTGCGCGGCGATGAACGGCATGGCGCTGCATGGCGGCGTCATCCCCTACTCCGGCACCTTCCTGTGCTTCTCCGACTATGCCCGCCCGGCCATGCGCCTGGCGTCGCTGATGGGCATCCGCGTCGGCTTCGTGATGACCCACGATTCGATCGGTCTCGGCGAAGACGGCCCGACCCACCAGCCGGTCGAGCATCTGGCGGCCCTGCGCGCCATCCCCAACCACATCGTCTTCCGTCCGGCCGATGCCACGGAAGCTGCAGAGTGCTGGCAGCTGACGCTGGAGAACCGCAAGACCCCGTCGACGCTGGCGCTGACCCGCCAGAACCTGCCGGCGGTACGCACCGAATATGTCGAGGAAAACCTCTGCGGCTACGGCGCCTATGAACTCGCCACCGCCGACGGCGATGCCGAAGTCACCATCTTCGCCACCGGCTCCGAGGTCGAGATCGCGCTCGACGCCCGCAAGCTGCTGCAGGCCGCCGGCCACCCGACCCGCGTCGTCTCGGTTCCCGCCTTCGAGCTGTTCGAACAGCAGAGCCCGGAATATCGCAAGGCGATGATCGGCAATGCCAAGGTCAAGGTCGCCATCGAGGCCGGCATCCGCCAGGGCTGGGACAGCTTCATCGGTTCCGACGGCGTCTTCATCGGCATGCACGGCTTCGGCGCCAGCGCCCCGATCGAAGAGCTCTACAAGCATTTCGGCATCACCGCCGAGGCTGCCGCAAAGGCCGCCACGGCTCGGCTTCAGGCATAAGACGTCCCCCAGGAGAACCAACATGACCGTTAGAGTTGCCATCAATGGTTTCGGCCGCATCGGCCGCAACATCGTGCGTGCCATCTATGAGTCGGGCCGCAAGGACATCGACGTCGTCGCCGTCAACGATCTCGGCCCGGTCGAGACCAACGCCCACCTGCTGCGCTACGACAGCGTGCATGGCCGCTTCCCGCACGAAGTGAAGGTCGAGGGCGACCAGATCAACATCGGCACCGACAAGTTCAAGGTCACCGCAATCAAGGACCCGTCGCAGCTGCCGTGGAAGGAACTCGGCGTCGACATCGCGCTCGAATGCACCGGCATCTTCACCTCGAAGGACAAGGCTTCGGCGCACCTCGCCGCCGGCGCCAAGCGCGTCATCGTCTCGGCACCCGCCGACGGCGCCGACCTGACCGTGGTCTACGGCGTCAACCACGACAAGATCACCAAGGACCACATCGTCATCTCGAATGCGTCCTGCACCACCAACTGCCTGGCTCCCGTCGCCATGGTCCTCAACAATGCCTTCGGCATCGAAAAGGGCTTCATGACCACGATCCATGCCTACACTGGTGACCAGCCGACGCTCGACACCATGCACAAGGATCTCTACCGCGCCCGCGCCGCGGCGATGTCGATGATCCCGACCTCGACCGGTGCCGCCAAGGCCGTCGGCCTGGTGCTGCCGGAACTCAAGGGCAAGCTCGACGGCGTCTCGATCCGCGTGCCGACCCCGAACGTCTCCTGCATCGACTTCAAGTTCCTGGCCAAGAAGAACGTCACGGTCGAAGAGGTCAACGCGGTGCTCGTCGCTGCAGCCAATGGCCCGCTCAAGGGCGTGCTTGCCTACACCGACGAGCCGCTGGTCTCCATCGACATGAACCACAACCCGGCCTCGTCGACCTTCGCGCTCGACCAGACCAAGGTCATCGAGGGCAACCTCGTGCGCGTCATGTCCTGGTACGACAACGAGTGGGGCTTCTCCAACCGGATGGCCGACACGGCCGTCGTGATGGGCCGCACCATCGGCTGATTGCCGCGCCCGTCTCGGACCACAAGCTAACCTATTGGCAACGCCCGGCTTCGGCCGGGCGTTTTCATTTCTACCGCAATGCAAAAAATGTTTGGTCCAAGCCGGCAAAAATCCATTCTTGCTTGCACATGGCCTTTTCTTCGCCGCACTCTCAACCGACGCAGCTAACAGGTGGTTCGCAAACGGGTCGGGGATGGAACAGGCGGTATATCTCATCACGCTGGTAGGCACCGCGCTGGTCGTGGCGGCGGCGTTTTCGAGCCTGATCGCCTTCCGCTTCGGCGCCCCCCTGCTGCTGCTGTTCCTCGGCATCGGCCTTGCCAGCGGCGTCGACGGCCTCGGCATCGTCTTCGACAATGCCCACATTGCTTATTTCGTCGGCTCGATCGCGCTCGCCGTGATCCTGTTCGATTCCGGTTTCGGCACGCCGCTCGGCGTGCTGCGCCAGGCCGGCATGCCGGCGCTGACGCTCGCCACCATCGGCGTCGCCATCACCACCGTCATCTTCGGCATCGCCACCTACTACCTGACCGGCTTCACCTGGCTCGAATCCTTCCTGCTGGGGGCGGCCGTCGCCTCGACCGACGCGGCGGCGGTGTTCTTCCTGCTGCGCGCCGGCAACATCAACCTGCGCGAGCGCGTCCGCTCGACGCTCGAAATCGAGTCCGGCACCAACGACCCGATCGCCATCTTCCTGACCATCACCCTGGTCGAGATCATCGCGCTCGGGGCCAAGCCGGACACCGACCTTTTGCTTGTCGATCTCGCCATCGGCTTCTTCGTCCAGATGATCCTCGGTGCCGCCATCGGCCTGCTCGGCGGCTTCCTGATCGTCAAGCTTGTGGAGCGCCTCAATCTCGACCGCGGTCTGTTGCCGATCTTCGTGCTGACGCTGTCGCTGCTGGTCTTCGCCGCCGCAGGCGCGGTCGGCGGATCCGGCTTCCTCGCCGTCTATCTCGCCGGTCTCGTCGCCGGCAATTCCGACATCCGCGCCGTGTCGACGCTCAAGCGCTTCCAGGACGGCATGTCCTGGCTCGCCCAGATCATCATGTTCCTGGTGCTTGGCCTGTTCGCCACGCCGTCGCAGTTCCCCGAAATCGTGGTTGCAGCACTGGTGCTCGGCCTGTTCCTGATGTTCGTCGCACGCCCCGTGGCGGTCTGGCTCTGCCTCATCCCGTTCAACATCCCGCGCCAGGAAACGGCCTTCATTTCCTGGGTCGGCCTGCGCGGCGCCGTCTCCATCCTGCTCGCCATCACCCCAGTACTCGGCGGACTGGAGAATGGCAGGGACATCTTCAACATCGCCTTCATCATCGTGCTGACGTCGCTCGTCATCCAGGGCTGGACGGTCGGCCCGCTCGCCCGCCGCCTCGGCCTCATCGTGCCGCAGCGCTTCGGCCCGCTCGACAAGGTCGAGCTCGAACTGCCCGGCTCCGCCCACCACGAACTGCTCGCCTATCGCGTCGTACCGGGCTCGCCGGTCGCCAAGGGGCAGCGAATCCCGCGCTGGGCGCGGCCCTCGCTGGTCGTGCGCGACGGCCGCTCGATGCGCTTCCAGGACATGGGCCGCCTGCAGGCCGGCGACAACGTCTACATCTTCGTGCCCGACCGCTACCCACGCCTGCTCGACAGGCTCTTCGCCAGCCGTGCCGAGGTCGATGCCGAGGACGAAGATTTCTTCGGCGCCTTCACCGTCGACCAGACCCATCTCGCCGGCGAGCTGGAAGCCGCCTATGGCGCGACCGTCAAGGAAGAAGAGCGCAAGCTCACCATCGCCGAGCTGATCAAGCTGCGCCTGCGCGGCCATGTCGAATATGCCGACCGCGTCTCGCTCGGCCTGATCGACCTGATCGTCCGCGACGTCGACGAAAAGGGCCGCATCGTCTCTGTCGGCCTGTCGATCGAGCCCGCCCCGCCCCCGCCGCCCGTTCCAGTGTTCCTCAGCGGCGGCGAGATCAGCGACCGCATCAGGCGCTTTTTCGCCAAGCGGCCGGAGAAGCAGGCCAAGACGGAAGCGTCGACGACCTCCGAGGGGTTATCCGAGGACGCGTGAGGCGCAACCCTCCCCTTGTGGGGTACACGTCGCGCGACGCCCCAAAACACCCCTGCAGCCCTCATCACAAGGAGTAGGGAGGGCATCGACGTCGCGCCTATCAAGCACTCAGCCTCTCTGCTTGCAGCCCGTCTGCGACAGGGGCCGCCCTGGAAGGATCGCCTGACAGCGACCGCCCTTCCTCAACCTCACCCGTTGTAGACCACCGCAAGCTTGTTCCCCGCGGGATCACGCACATAGGCGGAATACCAGTCCGGCCCGTAGTGCGGACGCGGGTTCGGTCCGCCTTCATCGGTTCCGCAATGCTGCATCGCCGCCGCGTGGAACGCATCCACCTCTGCGGTGGACTTGACCATGAAGCCGACCATCGAGCCGTTGCCACCGCTGGCGAGCTCACCATCGAACGGCTTGCAGACCCAGAGCACGAAGCCATCGCCCTTGCCGCCCTCCGAATAGGCGCGCCAGCCCGGAAACTCCGTGTGCTTGCTCCAGCCGATCGTAGCCAAGGTCGCGTCATAAAAGGCGTTCGACTTGGCATCGTCGATCGCACCAACCGTGGCATAAGCACTCATCGTCATTGTCCTCCAGCATTCCGCAGAAATGCATCAGCAGAACTAGAACATATCAAGAACATCCGAAGCCGGACAGCGTACGGATTCGGCATCCCGCAGATTGCCGGCAGACTGCGCGGCAAGCAGCGCCGTCTTCACCCGGCCACAATCCCCGCGAGCCGCGCCAGCCGCTCCGCCCGCGTGCCCCGCAGTTCGAGGATTTTGGGGCGCCCTTCGAGAAGCCCGAGCTCGTCGTCGCGGATGATCGCCTTCAGCCGCGTATCCACCTTGCTGCGCAGCCGTGGAAGCTCGATCGTCACGTCGATCTCGTCCGGCCGCGACAGCGGCAGGAAGACGACGAGGCCGAGCGACGCGAGTGCCTTTTCGATCCTGCCGAGCAGCTTGCCGCTCGGCACCCACTCGAACCCCTCCTGTACTGCGACCACTTCCAGATAGGCGACGAAATCGAGCGGGCAGCGGTCGTAGACGATGTCGGGCGAAGCAACTGACGCCAGGATCATCGCGCAGCTCTGCTCCAACTGCTCCTCGAGATCAGCCGATGTGGCACCGTCGGCGAATGGCGTGCCATGCTGCGCCAGCGCCCAATAGGGCTCCTGCTCGTGCTCATAGGCTGGATGTGCGGCGACAAAGTCGTCGATGAGGGTCGTCTTGCCGCTGCCGTGCGTGCCGGTGACCGCGATGCGCATGCTTTCCCCTCGTTTCTCCGGCGATAGCCGCTCACGACCGCAACAGGAAGAGCCGTGAGCATCAAAATTTCACCCACTCCGCCGCGCAAACCTTGCATCCGCGCCCGCGATTTGTATGGTCCGCGCAATCTCTCCATAGGAAAGGGAACCTTATGGCCGCCTTCAAGACTCTCGACACCATCGGCAACGTCAGCGGCAAGCGGGTTCTCGTCCGCGTCGACCTCAACGTGCCGGTATCAGACGGCAAGGTGACGGATGCCACTCGCATCGAGCGTGTCGCACCCACCATCACCGAGCTTGCCGGCAAGGGCGCCAAGGTCATCCTGCTCGCCCATTTCGGCCGCCCGAAAGACGGCCCGGATCCGGCCCTGTCGCTGGCGCCCATCGCGACCGCCACATCGCAGGTCATCGGCCGCCCGGTTGGCTTTGCCGCCGACTGCATCGGCGAACGGGCCGCCGCCGCCGTCGGCGCCATGAAGGACGGCGACATCCTGCTTCTCGAAAACACCCGTTTCTACAAGGCCGAGGAAAAGAACGACCCTGTTTTCGTCGAGCAGCTCGCCGCCAATGGCGACATCTTCGTCAACGACGCCTTCTCTGCCGCCCACCGCGCGCATGCCTCGACCGAAGGCCTCGCCCACAAGCTGCCCGCTTTTGCCGGCCGCACCATGCAGGCTGAGCTCGAGGCACTGGAAAAAGGCCTCGGCAACCCGGTCAAGCCGGTCGTCGCCATCGTCGGCGGCGCCAAGGTCTCGACCAAGATCGACCTCTTGATGAACCTGGTTAAGAAAGTCGACGCACTCGTCATCGGCGGCGGCATGGCCAACACCTTCCTCGCCGCGCGCGGCACCGATGTCGGCAAGTCGCTGTGCGAGCATGACCTCGCCCCTACCGCCAAGCAGATCATGATCGAGGCTGCCCAGTCCGGCTGCGCAATCATCCTGCCGTCGGACGGCGTCATCGCCCGCGAGTTCAAGGCGGGTGCCGCCAACGAGGTCGTCGCCATCGACGCAGTGCCTGCCGATGCCATGATCCTCGACGTCGGTCCCAAGACCGTCGCTTCGGTCAACGATTGGATCGACCGCGCCTCGACGCTGGTCTGGAATGGCCCGCTCGGCGCCTTCGAGATCGAGCCTTTCGACAAGGCGACTGTCTCCGCCGCCCAGCACGCGGCCGCCCGCACCAAGGCCGGCAAGCTCGTCTCCGTCGCCGGCGGCGGCGACACGGTGGCAGCGCTCAACCATGCCGGCGTGGCCGACGACTTCACCTATGTCTCCACCGCCGGCGGCGCCTTCCTCGAATGGATGGAAGGCAAGGAACTGCCCGGCGTCGAAGTGCTCAAGGCCTGACGTGCAACAAGCAGCCTCCCTCGCCCAGCGAGGGAGGCTTCCGTTCCGACAATCGCCCTCGATGAGCGCCAGGTTCCCCTCTCCGCCTCGCGGCGCTCGGCACCTCTCCCCAAAGGGGCGAGGAAGCCAGTCCTGCACCGACAGCTCCCTGGCATTCTCGGTGGAAGCATCCGCGATTCGGTTGACGCACCAGCGGCCAGGCTGAGCTACCCGCAGCTCAGTTAAGACGCGGATTGGGCGCGAGGCTTCTCCAGCTTGGGTTCCTCGCCCCTCTGGGGAGAGGTGGCTCGCCCGCAGGGCGAGACGGAGAGGGGTCCACGCCGTCTGCGCCCGGCCCGTCTAGCTTCCCAGCCTCGGCCTGCCCCACTATGCCGGCTTTGCATACTGCTCGGCGCTCATCACCTCGATGCAGGTGAAACGTTCGTTGCCTTCGACCCAGGCGTCGTGCCCGGGCGGAATGGTGTAGGAGGTGCCCTTGGTCAGCGTCTTCTGCGTCCCATCATTCAGCCTTACCGTCAGCGTGCCCGAAACGACATAGCCGACATGCGAGACCTGGCAGCTGTCGGTCTTCACCACCGGCTTCACGCATTCCGACCAGCGCCAGCCCGGCTCCATATTGAGCCGGCCGAGGGTGAAGCCTGTCAGCCGCACCACTTCGACACGGGTCTTGTCCGGCGAGCGGACCTCGTCCGGCTCATTGTGGGACTTGAACTCGAATTTCGAGACATTCATTGCGCCATCAGCCATGGCAGCCTCCCATCATCGTCATGCGCACAGGTGCATGCGGCGAGGTAATATTTTAGCACCCACTGATATAATAGATAGACAGACGCCGGCACCGTCGGCCGAGATGACCCGAACACGTATGGTCAGACCGAGTCGAATTGACCTTTTCCGATACCTCGCATTCTGTACTTTTTGCTATTCGGCTAGTCATAAGTTCAAATCTGTAACAACCGGTCGTAAATCTTGCCCGCGAGCTAAAACGATTGAAATAATTTCAATCGGTTATAGGCTTGTTGCCGGCATTCCGTTCAGGAAAACCATCTGCTATGCGCGCCGCATCTGACCAGGAGGTAATTGTATGAGCGAACGTCTCGAAGACATCGCCGTCGCCATAGTGGCGAACGGCAAGGGCATTCTGGCTGCGGACGAAAGCTCCGGCACCATCAAGAAGCGTTTCGACGTCATCGGCGTCGAGTCGACGGCCGACAGCCGCCGCGACTATCGCGAGATGATGTTCCGCACCAAGGAGGCGATGACCAAGTACATCTCCGGCGTCATCCTCTACGACGAGACAATTCGCCAGTCCGCCGCCGACGGCACGCCGCTGGTCGATCTCATCAAGGCATCGGGCGCCATTCCCGGCATCAAGGTCGACGCCGGTGCCAAGGCCATCGTCAATTTCCCCGGCGACACCATCACCGAAGGCCTCGACGGCCTGCGTGAGCGCATGGCCGAGTACTACAAGCTCGGTGCCCGCTTCGCCAAATGGCGCGCCGTGATCGACATCGACACCGGCAAGAACGTGCCGTCGGCCTACTCGCTCTCGGCCAACACCCAGGCACTCGCCCGCTACGCAGCACTCTGCCAGGAAGCCGGCATCGTGCCGATCGTCGAGCCGGAAGTGCTGATGGACGGCGCCCATGACATCGACACTTGCTACGACGTCACCAAGGCAACGCTGGTCAAGCTTTATGACGAGCTCTACGCCGCCCGCGTCGTGCTCGAAGGCACGATCCTGAAGCCAAACATGGTCATCTCCGGCAAGAAGGCCGCCAGGCAGGCCAGCGCCGAGGAAATCGCAGAAAAGACCATCAAGCTGTTCCGCGAGACGGTTCCGGCTGCGGTCCCGGGCATCGCCTTCCTCTCGGGCGGCCAGTCCGACGAGGAGGCTACCGCCAACCTCAACGCCATCAACGCCATCGGCCCGCACCCGTGGAAGTTGACCTTCTCCTACGGCCGCGCGCTGCAGGCAGCGCCGCAGAAGGCATGGTCGGGCAAGGTCGAAAACCTCGCCGCAGGCCAGGCCGCCTTCACGCACCGCGCCCACATGAACCACCTGGCTGCTCTCGGCCAGTGGAAGTCGACGCTGGAAAAGGCTGCGTAAGCCCCGCCATCGGGCAGAAATGCGAAAGCTCCGGAGCGATCCGGGGCTTTTTTTGCGACCTTGACCGCGCCGCGGACTGGACTGTCTGCGTGATGGCGGCAGCCTGCTTGATCGCCTAGATTTTCTCCCTGGACCCCAAGTTCACTGCCCCAGCAATGTTTGGCATGCTGGTCATTTGCACGTGTGTCTGGGTTGTTGACACACTGCTCGGACCTTTCGGCTGGTTTCTTGGCGCAGGCGTCGGGCTTTGCCATCGCTTCACAATAGCCGGCAAAGAGCACCGCCGTCGCGACACGGAAAAAGGTGCCGCCGGCGAAGCGTCTTCAAGCCGACACACACCTGCCGAACGTAGCTAGGCGGCTCCTCAATCTTGATAGGTATAAGACGCGCATATGTCGGCGCTGCTCTGAGGCGGCTCGTCGCCGGTGAACACCGCAACCACCGTCAGACCCTCGCCGCCGCTCCAACTGGCAAGGTAAGTCACGTCGCCCGCGCCGCACAGCTTGTTGCCATTCTCCAGCTCGGGATCCGAGGGGTCTTCGACGCTGTAGACCGATGCATTCACCCGCTCGCCGTCGACGATGAGATGATCGCCCAGCAAGGCGGCGAACTTCAGGGATTCGCCATTGGCGAAGGTGATGGAAAAGTCGTCCATCTCAATGTCGCCGGTAATACTCTCGGCGGTGGCGCTGAAGGCCCGGTAGCGGTCGCCTTCGGCCGATGCCGGCGCGGCACTGGCAATCAACAGGCCTAGAACAGCAGGCAGTATCCGTTTGCTTGTCATCGTCCCCCCTCGTCCGGCACGATCAATGCCGAGCCCGCCTCCTCTGTCATGCCAGCTCCAGCCTCACAAGTGCCAGTCTGTTCTCAACCACATGTGGAGGCGCTGCGCCGCATGCTGGCCACGCTTCAACCACCAGGCGTTATGCGGCTCGCTTCCCCCAGCACTTTCGCGTATGAGAGCGACCATGGAAAACATCAGGTTCGAAACGCCCATCACCGTAAAGGGCGACCCCGCCGGCACGCCCCTGCTGCTTCGCAGCGCCAAGGAAGCCTCAGCTTTCCTGCTCAACAACTGGTCTGGCAAGAAAAGCCCGAAGCATCGGGCTGCCCTTCAGGCATGCTCCGACGCTATTTCGGGCGAAAAGCCGGCCATGGCGGCGCGGCGGGCTTTTGTCGCCGCCGCGCGCGAAGCCAGCATCTTTATCAACGACAAGGACTGACCGGCGCACCGGCCAAGGCCGGATACGCAGGTTCGTGTTTCAAATGCACCCGGTCGGGCGCATTAGGCACCTTACTCTTCGGTTTCGCTTTCGGGCTCCGACTGGAGCTCCGAGCCGGCCTTGCCACGCAGCCTTGCTTCGGCCTTGGCGGCCAGCTTGTCTGCCTTCTTCGCCGCTTTGGCGCGGTCGCGGTCACGGCGTTCCTGATTGTAGTTCGTCGGCCTGGGCATGTTCTGTCCTCTTTTTCCGGTTCATGCCTGCCTAGGGCGATACGCCCGCGAATACAACCGGCCATGTCGGTTTGTGGCCGACAAGAGGGACGGAACCGGCCGTATCTCAGCCGCAGATGGCGGCGAAGAAATTGTCGTTGATACGGCTCGCCGTCTTGCGGAATACCGGCAGGTGCGGCGCCACCGTCTCTGCCAGGCGTGCAGCTTCCTCGGCTCCCAGCGCCTGCTCCAGGCTAGCGGCATATTCCGGAATTTCCGACCAGTCGCCGACAGTGCGGTCGGTGATTTCCATGTGATACTGGAAGCCGTAGGCCCTTTCGCCGACACGCAGCGCCTGAATCGGACAGGCAACGTTGGCGGCGAGACATTCGCCACCCTCCGGCAACACAGACACCTCCGCGCCATGCCATTGCAGCGTCTCGATGTCAGGGTCGATGCCCGCAAACAGTCGGTCGGTGCGGCCGGCTTGCGTCAGCTCGACGGTTGCCAGCCCAACCTCCGGCGCCTTCATCAGCCCAACTTTGCCGCCCAGCGCGTCGGCCAGAAGCTGGTGACCGAGGCAAATGCCGAGATAGGGCCGCTTGAGCTCGCGCACCCAGCGCCGGATCGCTGCCTTCTCCGGCTTCAGCCACGGATGCGCCTCCTCCTGCCAGACGTCCATCGGACCGCCCATGACGGCCAGCATGTCGAAGTTTTCGAGGTCGGGGATCCCCTCGCCCTCATCCAGCTCGACGACATGCTCGCTATGTCCAGCCTCGCGCCAGAATGCGGCGAAGATGCCGCTGTGCTCAACTCTGAGATGCTGGAAAACAAGGATCTTCATTCTGCCCTCGCGGCCGGCTCACTCCACCGCATCTGAAAGGAACCGCGGTTACGAGGCATGGGGCACCGCGACAAAAGGATTGAGGCAGAGTTCACATCTGGTCGTTATACGGCTCCTTCATCTGGCCAACCATCCGGGCCAGTGCCGAAAACGACGGTATGTCGGCTTCAGGCTGGCACTGGTTGGCCAACTGCAGCAGCCGGATTGGGAAGTTGACTGCATCGCGGTGGGACGACGACAGCGCTTCGGAGCGCTCTTCCGCCGTCTCACTCGCCTCGGCCTTGCGCAAGGCGATGTCGATCTCTTCTGCGGACAAGACGCCCTTGCGAACAAGGATGTGATTGATAGTGGCGATGGCCATCAACAGGCCTTCGAGTTGCAGGTTGGCGACGTTCACGGGGTTTGCTCCTTCGGGAGATGCCGGCTTGCTTCAGCGGGTACGAGCCGTACGAGTGCCGGACCTTTTCGGTTGATCGACCGGGCTCTCCGCGTCGAAGTGATCAGTCATTGCTTGCGCTCGGAGATCTGGTCGTGGATCACCTGGAAACACGCGTCGAGATCGCGGTGCAGGCGATCGCCGACGCTGCCGACAACCGCCTCATCCGGCACCACATCAGTGGTGTCCTCGGACGGCTGGCCATACCAGGCCGCGACCAGAAGGTTCTGCATAAGCTCGAACATCGCGGGCTCCACCATTGTCTCGCCATGAGACAACCCCCGATGCGGCAGAGCGTTCCATTGAAGCCGGTGAAAACGGCAAGCCAACCGTCGAGAGAGGCTATTCTTCCTCGTCGTATCCGAGCAGGGTCAGCAGCTGATCGACGATCAGTTCGGCCATCGTGCGGTTGATCGCAAGCTCGACGGCGCCGTCATCAGTCTCGAGGTTGAGCAGCGCCAGCAGCGGCTCCTCGTTCACCACCATCGTGTCGACGGCCAACACCCGGTTCGGAGCCGTGTTCGTCAATCTCGCCATAACCCATCATTCCATCAAGCCTGGAGCGCAGCAACGCAGATCTTGCCAACGTCAACACACTGCCATGGCCTTCGCCAGCGAGGCGACGCCGGCATTGGCGGCGAAAACCGTGATTACTTTTCCTGGACCGAAATGCCGGTTTCGTCGATGCGCAACTCGACACCCTTGGGCTTGGTCTCTTGGCGATAGACATAGATGCCGAGCGCGATGACGGCAGCCGCGAGTAGACCGATGATGAGGTAGAGATTGTTCTGCTTCATCAGCCACAGGTAGCTGCCGGCAGCCGGCAAGTCCAGCAGCTCGCGCCCGATTGCCGATGGTACGGCAGGTCACGCGTCAGGCCGGATCGGGTCGCTCGCCGATCAGTCGGACCTGACGATGCCGTTGCCCATGGCGATCGGCGAACGATCGGGCCAAAACCAGATGAAGGCGCCGACGACGGTCGCGACCAGTTGCGCCAGCACCACGGCACTTTCGGCCAGCGATCCGGCGTACCAACACTTGGCAAGGCCGGCTGCGGCGAGCACGGCCATGGCGTAAAACACCGCGCGCGGCATATAGGCGACGAAGGCGAAGTCGCAGACCACCCGCGCCGCCCAGACACCGGAAAATCCGCCCGCCGCAGCGCCAATCATCGCGGCAAGAATCCTGATGTAGCGCGACTGCTGGAGCATGCCCGCGATCAGATCGCCGAGCATCGCCAACCACCCGACAGCAATGGTCAAAGCAGCCATTACGAAATAGGCGACAAGCGTGCAGATCATCAGCGAAAGAACGATTGCCGCAGCGGTCGTCGGCCCGAACGGCACCTTGGCAACACCCTGGGAATTCATCCCCCGCTCCCGACGCTGGACGTATCAAAATACCACGAAACGCGGCTGCTGCGTCTTACAGGAACTCAGCGCATTTCGGCCAGAGCCATTGCAGCAGGACGACGATGACGATGAAAATGATCAGGCCGGCGGCCCGCTCCGGCGGCGTGAGGCTGGCACGCGTGTGATAAGCCGGGTCGACCCATTGTGTCGTCGGCCGCTCGACAGCTGGCCTATCCGAAAGGCTTGCCTGACGTTGCGCCTCCAACGTCTTCAGCGCATCGAGGCGGCCGCCGAGCAAATCCAGCCTTCGGCGCAAATCGGCGCCACCCATCATCGTCTTGCCACCCTGCAATCAGAGCGCGGGCAGCAATTGCCACGAGATGCTCGGAACCAGCGCCTCTGCCGCTGACATCGCCTCCGCCAGTGTTTCATGTTGGCCAGAAGCGGAGCGAAAACCGCAGGGATCGCCGGGCGAACCCCACCAGGCAACGAAGCAGGGCGTCTCGCTTCCGTCCCGGATGGCAGGAGGATCCTCATGGTCGCCCGAGCCACGTCTATAGGGCTGGCGAACGATCTTCACCGCAGTCGGAACATGGCCGTCATAGTGCCAGGTTCCGAGAGCCAGGACATCGCCATCGCTCATTGTCATCCCCTCGCCCTTAATGACGGACCATCAGCCAATCGCCATGATCTTACGTCGTCAACGTGTAGCGCGACAGCCCGGCGCCTTGTCCCAATCCGGCACAGAAACAGCTGGCACGCATCCTGCTTGATATGAGTTGCCGGCGATGGCCGGAGCCTGACCCTTGCGGTCAGGTAAGGTTCGCCGGGGTTGGGATGGGGTTTTGCCCCGGCGAACCCCCCATGACTGTGGGGGGCGCTTGCCTGCATGTCAGGCGCCATTGCATGGTCACAGCCATGCCTGAGCCCTACCTGCTCATCATCGTCGTCGGCGCCGTCTTCGTCCTTGCCGGGCTGGTCAAGGGCGTGGTTGGGCTTGGCCTGCCGACAGTGGCCATGGGGCTGCTCGGCCTCGTCATGCTGCCGGCGGAAGCCGCCGCCATCCTGCTCTTGCCCTCCTTCGTCACCAACATCTGGCAGTTGCTCGCCGGCGCCGATGTCGCAGCACTCGTGCGGCGCCTGTGGCCGATGATGACAGCCGTGTTCGCGGCAACGCTCGCCTTCACCGGACTGATCACCAGCGGCTACACATCAATCGTCACCGCGGGCCTCGGGCTTGTACTGCTCGCCTATTCAGCGCTCGGCCTGCTCAAGCTGAACATGTCGGTGCCGCCGGTCGCCGAACTCTGGGCCGGCCCTGTTGTCGGTGCGCTCACCGGCATCATGACCGGCGCCACCGGCGTCTTCGTCATCCCGGCCGTGCCCTATCTCGGCGGGCTCGGCCTTGGCCGCGACGATCTGGTGCAGGCGCTGGGGCTGTCCTTCACCGTCTCGACCATCGCGCTCGGTATCGGCCTGTGGGCCAACGATGCGGTTCCGCTCCATCAGGTCGGCATGTCGGCCTTCGCGATCCTGCCGGCGCTTGCCGGCATGTGGCTCGGCGGCTGGCTGCGCGGTCGCATCGCGGCTGAAACCTTCAGGCGCTGGTTCTTTGCCGGCCTGGCACTGCTTGGCGCGCATATTTCGTGGCAGGGCCTGGCGTCGGCTTTCTAGTGCCCCAGCAGCGCGGTCGCAGAAATCGCCGCCAGCGCCAGCACCGCGAGCTTCCAGAAATCGCGGCGCCGCCTCAGGCCGGGCAGGCCGAGCGGCTTGATCAGCTGGATCGCCATGATGGCGAGGATGAGGAGCGACAGCGCCTTGGACATGCCGTCTTTGATCAACTTCGCGCGTGCCTGTCAAAGGCGATGAGCCGATCTGCTACAGTGCGGCAGCAAGCACTACGATTTGAGAACAGCGGCAGTGCACCAAAACGCGTCAAAAACGGCATTTGCGGACAGCCTCTTAAACCAAGGTCAAATGGACGCCCAGTCGACCCGGCGGGTACAAACTGAGCCAACAATGACGGCCTCAAGGGCCACTGTCCTGGGAAGGAAACGCCATGCCATCTCGCTATCACGAGGTTTATGACGGTTGGGCCCACGATCCCGAGGGGTTCTGGGCGGAGGCTGCCAGGGCGATCGACTGGTTCAAGCCCTGGGACAAGGTCTTCGACGCCGAGGGCGGCGTTTATGGCCAGTGGTTCGCAGGGGCCGAATGCAACACCTGCTACAACGCGCTCGACCGCCATGTGCAGGACGGCCGCGCCGAACAGGTGGCCCTCATCCACGACAGCCCGATCACCGGCACGCAGCAGAAATTCACCTACGCCGGATTGCTCGCCGAAGTGAATGCGCTCGCCAGCGTGCTGCAGGACCAGGGCGTGCAAAAAGGCGACCGCGTCATCATCTACATGCCGATGGTCGCAGAAGCTGCCTTCGCCATGCTCGCCTGCGCCCGGCTCGGCGCCATCCATTCGGTGGTGTTCGGCGGCTTTGCCGCCAAGGAGCTCGCCACCCGCATCGACGACGCCACGCCGAGGCTGATCATCTCGGCCTCTTGCGGCATCGAACCTGGCCGCGTCATCGCCTACAAACCGTTGCTCGACGGTGCCATCGAGCTCGCCAGCCACAAGCCGGAACACTGCCTCATCCTGCAGCGGCCGCAGCTAGCCTGCGATCTCGTCGCCGGCCGCGACCTCGATTATGCCGCAACTGTCGGTGCCGCCAAGGCTGCCGGCCGCACGGTCGAATGTGTGCCCGTCGCCGCCACCGATCCGCTCTATGTGCTCTACACTTCGGGCACGACAGGCCAGCCCAAGGGCGTGGTGCGCGACAATGGCGGCCACATGGTCGCGCTCAAATGGTCGATGGAAAATGAGTTCGGTGTCAGGCCGGGCGAAGTCTTCTGGGCAGCTTCCGATGTCGGCTGGGTCGTCGGCCACTCCTACATCGTCTATGGCCCGCTGCTGCACGGCGCCACCTCCATCCTGTTCGAGGGCAAGCCGGTCGGCACGCCCGATGCTGGCACATTCTGGCGTGTCATTTCGGAACACGGGGTCGTTGCCCTGTTCACCGCTCCCACTGCCTTCCGCGCCATCAAGAAGGAAGACCCGCAAGGCCTCTTCGTGCCGCAATACGACCTTTCGAAATTCCGCACCCTGTTCCTCGCCGGCGAGCGCGCCGACCCAGAAACCATCAAATGGGCGGAGAATAAGCTGAAGGTGCCGGTCATCGATCATTGGTGGCAGACCGAGACCGGCCACCCGATCAGCCAGAACCCGGTCGGGCTCGGCCTGCTGCCGGTCAAATACGGCTCGCCCTGCGTGCCGATGCCTGGCTACGACGTGCGCGTACTCGATGATGCCGGCCATGAGGTCGGGCGCGGCACGCTCGGCAATGTCGTGGTCAAGCTGCCTTTGCCGCCCGGCTGCCTGCCGACGCTGTGGCATGCCGACGAGCGCTTCTTCAACGCCTACCTCGCCGAATTCCCCGGCTACTACAAGACCGCGGACGCCGGCTACATCGACGACGAGGGTTATCTGTTCATCATGGCCCGCACCGACGACATCATCAACGTCGCCGGCCACCGCCTGTCGACCGGTGGCATGGAGGAGGTCGTGGCCGAACACCCAGATGTCGCCGAATGCGCCGTCATCGGCATTGCCGACGCCATGAAGGGACAGATCCCTTGCGGCTTCATCGTCCTCAACTCTGGCGTTTCCCGCGACACGGCAGCGATCGAGAAGGAGGTCGTTGGCCTCGTCCGCGACCGCATCGGTCCCGTCGCCGCCTTCAAGATGGTGGTCACCATCAAGCGCCTGCCCAAGACGCGCTCCGGCAAGATCCTGCGCGGCACGATGCAGAAGATTGCCGACCGCGAGGACTGGAAGATGCCCGCCACCATCGACGACCCCGTCATCCTCGACGAGATCACGGAGGCGCTGAAGGCGCGCGGCATCGGCGTGGCCTGACCGCCCTCACGGCACCAAATCCTCATGGTTCGACAGGCTCACCATGAGGATTTGCGTGGGCGACGCCAAGATCCCGAAAGGCTGCAGTTTCAACTGCGCCTGAAACGTGACGATGCCAGCGGACCGCAATATGGATGCGCTCGCTCCCGGCTAAGGCTTTGCCTTTCCCTCAGATTTGGACGCTGTGCCATTGCCTGAGCACAAGGCACGCGGCAAGTTGGCCTGATAGGATTGGGGGCATAGGCATGCTGCGCAACTGGGCCGTCCGCTACTGGTTTTCGTTCTCGACCACCGGCCTGCTGCTCGGCACGCTGTTTTTCGCAGCGTCACTGACGCCCACGCTGATCCCGCGCAACTACCTGACCCAAGGTGTGCTCTCAGGCCTTTCCGCTGCCGTCGGTTATGGCTGCGGCTTCTTCCTGCGCTGGCTCTGGCGTTATCTTGAGCTGCCCGAACTCCGCGCCCGCATCCTGATCGCCGGCAAGCTGATCGCTGCCATCGCCTGCGGCATCGTCGGTCTCGCCTTCCTGTGGCAGGCGTCGGAATGGCAGAACTCGATCCGCCGGCTGATGCAGCTTGCCCCGGTCGACACCGCCCATCCGCTTGAGGTTGGCGCCATCGCGCTGGTCACCTTCGTCGTGCTCGTGGCGTTCGGCCGTCTGTTCAAGCGGACCCTTGTCTTCGTCTCGGAAAAGCTGCGCCGCTTCGTGCCGACGCGCGTCTCCTACGTCATCGGCACCACGATAGCCGTATTCCTGTTCTGGTCGGCCGCCGATGGCATCATCTTCCGTTACGGCCTGCGTGTGATGGACAGCTCGTTCCAGCGCCTCGATGAATTGATGCCAGCCGAAACCCGCCAGCCCGCCGAGCCTGGCAAGACCGGCAGCGCCGCATCGCTGGTGCGCTGGCAGGATCTCGGCCGCATGGGGCGCTCCTACATCGCCTCCGGCCCGACTGCCGCCGACATCGGCCAACTCACCGGCAAACCGGCCAAGGAACCCATCCGCGTCTATGTCGGCCTGCAGTCGGGCGACACGCCGCAGCAACGCGCCAAACTTGCATTGGAGGAGTTGAAGCGCGCCGGCGGCTTCGAGCGTTCGACGCTCGTCATCGTCACGCCCACCGGCACCGGCTGGGTCGACGAACAGGCGATCGACCCGATCGAGTTCCTACACCATGGCGACGTCGCCAGCGTCGCCGCGCAATATTCCTATCTCGCCAGCTGGCTGTCGCTGCTGGTCGAGCCCGGCTACGGCGCCGAGCAGTCGCGCGCCCTGTTCAGCGAGGTCTATGGCTACTGGCGCACCCTGCCCAAGGAAAAGCGCCCAAAACTCTATCTCTTCGGCCTCAGCCTCGGCGCCCTCAGCACCGAACTGTCCAACGAGCTGTTCGAGGTGCTCGGCGATCCCTACCAGGGCGCGTTGCTCAGCGGCCCGCCCTTCGCCAGCCGCATCTGGCGCTCGATCACCGACGACCGCAATCCCGGCACGCCGGAATGGCTGCCCGCATTCCGCGACGGCTCCTATGTCCGCTTCACCGCGCAGCAGAACGCGCTCGACATTCCGGGCGCTCAATGGGGGCCGCTCCGCCTCGTCTACCTGCAATACGCCTCGGACCCGATCACCTTCTACGAAACGCACGCGCTCTACAGCGAGCCGGAGTGGATGAAGACGCCACGCGGCCCCGACGTCTCGCCCGAGTTGCGCTGGTACCCTGTCGTCACCTTCCTGCAGTTGACGCTCGACCTCGCCATGGCGACCACAGCGCCGATGGGCTACGGCCACGTCTACGCCGCCGAGCACTATATCGACGCCTGGATGCAGGTCGCCGACATCAAGGACTTGTCGCATGACGAGATCGCCAGGCTGAAGCAGCATTTTGCCGACAAGCGGAACTAGCGATTGACCCGTGCGGCCCTGAAAACAGCGGCGCTGCCGGACTTGCATCGAGTTGGCAGAACGAAGCTTACCGGATCGAAACGTCAGCGGATCAGGTCGGCCGCCTTGGCGCCCAGTGCCGCGATCAGATCACCGGGCCGCATGCGAATCTGCAGGCCCCTCTGCCCGCCGTTCAGGAAGATCTCGTCCTCAAGCGTCGCGAGGTCCTCGACCGCCGTCGGCACCTGCTTGCGCTGGCCGAAGGGACTGATTCCACCGACCTTGTAACCGGTCAGTCGCTCGGCAATGTCGGGTTTCATCATCTGCGCCGCCTTGCCGCCGAAGGCGGCCGCCACCTTCTTCATGTTGACCTCCTTGTCGGAGGGCACCACCACGCAAGCCGGCCTGCCGTCGACCTCGACCATCAGGGTCTTGAGCACGATGCCGGGCGAAACCCCCATCGCCTCCGCCGCCTGCAGCCCGACACGCTCCGCCCCGGCGTCATACTCATAGGTCGCGAGCGCAAACGGAATGCCTGATCTGGTCAAGGCGAGCGTGGCGGGAGTGGTCTTCGACATGCCCTGTTGTGCAACAGGGTCCCGGCATTTCGCAAGGGTCGCGGTAGCTACGCATGGCATTCAGGCCGCCCTCGAAGTGCCCTTCTGGTTGGCATCGACCCTCGCTGCGGCCGGAGTTACCGCTGGAACCTTCGTGTCAGCGGTTGCTCCGCCTGGAACCGGACCCCTTCCAGCCACCGAGCATATCCAAAGCCTCAAGCCCGTCCGACCGGTGGTCTCGCTGCGGATACGGGTCGGCTGACGTGCAGCGCGCCCATGCCTTGCTTATTATCCGTCCCAGATACGATGATTGGTGGAGCATGGGCTGCTCCACCAAAGCTTCATCGATCCGCATTTGAACCGCTTCGTCCGGCATCTTCCTGCCCCTTATGCTCGCCACCATACCTTGAGAGTCATGACCGGTCGGTCTGCGCGCAAGACAAGCAGGCTACTGGTCAAGACCAGAAGTACTGTCAGCCAAGTCGATCATTCAGTCACTGCCCCAGGCGGACGTGACGCACACATTGGGACGTGGGGTCATCAAGATGAGACGCTGGATCAAGGCGCGAGATCTTCTCTTCATGTTAGTGACGTGATGTCATCACCTGCAAATCCTGGGGCTTGTTTTGAAAAATTCTGCCGGCATTACTACGATCTGTTCCGCCTTGATCTTGGGCTTGGCCTCCGCGCAAGCGGCCGACGTGATAGGCGAACTGCCCCCGGCACCGGTCGCGGAACGTTTCGCCTACGACTGGAACGGTTTCTACGTCGGCGCCCATGGTGGCATCGGGGGCGGCAAGTTTGACAATTTCTACAACATTGAAACCGAGGTCGACCTGATCAGCTACCAGGTCAGCGACCGGGCGTTCGGTGGTTTCGGTGGCCTTCAGCTCGGCTACATCAACCAGTTCGCCCCCAATTGGGTCGCTGGTGTCGAAACGGATCTGTCCTTGTCCGGGATCAAGGCCGAACACAGCGAGTCATCGACCGAAGGCTTCAGCTCTCGATATACGATCCAGGTCGACTGGTTCGGCACGCTGCGCGGCCGTCTCGGCTACGTCAGGGACAATGTCCTGTTCTACGGCACAAGTGGCGCCGCCTATGGCAAGATTGCCTATTCCGACAGCAGCAACGACGGGTTCAGCGAAACGCTTTCGGACACCAATCTGGGCTGGACCGCCGGCGCGGGTGTCGAATATGGCATCACCGACAACATCACGCTGAAGACCGAATATCTCTATGTCGATCTCGGCAGCCTGAAGGCGACAGATTTCATCTACACCGGAGACCGGATCGAGATGGATACCGCCTTTCACACACTCAAGAGCGGCTTGAACTATAAGTTCTGATCAGCGGCGTGCGAGACAAGAGGGCGCGGCCGTCGGGCCGCCTTTCGCTCAGGCGCGGGCAGCCGCAAGCCAGGCTTCGACGATGGCGCTTCCGTTGCCGCCGCCTCGCTTCAGCAAGGTCTCATACGTAGCCATCCGCATCGAATCCCTGGCCAGCGCGCGTACCGAGCTCGGACTGATCTGATATCGCTTGTGGAAGGCACGGCTGAAATGCGCCTCGCTGCGAAAACCGTGGCTGCGCGCGATGGCCGCTATCTTGTGATCCGGCGTCGATCGCAGAATGCCCTGCAAGCTTCCCCTCAGCCGCTCGGCAAGCATCCAGCGCTGTACGCCCCCATATGGCTCGAACAGGCGGAACAGTTTCGATCGCGAGACCCCCAGGGCCGAGACCAGTTCGTCGGGGCCGAAGTCGGGATCGGACAAGCCCTGCCGCGCGGCCGATAATGCGCGCTGGAAAAGAAAACGCTTGTCGCGCCTCTCTCGCGTCGCCGGCGAGGCATAGGCGGCGGCGGCGAAATGCAGGATGCCGTCAACGATTACCTGGCATTGGTGAACGCTGAGGCCGTCAATGTACTCAGCCAGCGCCTTGATCTGGGTTCCCAGCACAGCACCGGCATGGTCGTTTGCCGTCAGCACCAGGCCGTGCACGTTGTTCTGAAGGGCGGCCTGCACGCTGGTCTTGTCGAAGGTCAGCGCGATTGCTTCAAAGCCTGACGTTTCGCTCTCATATGGCAAAGAGTAGTCGACGACGACGATGTCTCCGGGCTCATGTTCCTGGATCAATCCGTCGTAGTTGCTGGTCACCCGCCCTTCCAGCACCATGAACAGCACCATATGCGGGGTAGGTCGCTCGTCGATCACCTGTTGCGTCCGCGACATCGCCATCGCCGAACCGCCGTTGACGTGCAGAAAGGCGCCGGGGAGCTGCCAGGCGCAACCGTGGAAATCAAAAGATGCGGGATCTGCGTCGTCGGGGATCGAGCAATCGACAAGCAGGGAGAGCGCACTCTTCCAAGCCGTGAAACACTCCAGGCCGGGCTGAAATGGCCATTCGTCTCGCTGTGGTGTTGCCATGATCGCCCCCCGGCGTTGACCTTCGATTTTTCACCGGCGCACCACCGATCAAGCGTCATGAGGTGAGCTGCAACGATCGAACTAGTCAATGGCTTTGGACGCTTGGTCAAGCAGTTGAGACGCTCGGTCAAGGCACGCTGCTCGACGGGCCATGACCACGCCAGCCGGCTCGCCCCACGCTCCAGAACCTCTGTTGACAACCCATAGCCAAACGGCTATGCATTATCCCATAGCCAAACGGGTATGAGATATGACCGAACCCCAGGACGCGATCTTTCGCGCGCTTTCCGATCCGACACGCCGCGGTCTGTTCGAGCGCCTCTGCCGCAACGGCGACACCACCGTCGTCGGCCTGTTGGGTGAGGCCGGGGTATCGCAACCTGTGGTCTCAAAACACCTGAAGATCCTGAAGACGGCCGGACTTGTGCGCGACCGGCAGCAGGGCCGCTACACCTATTACAGCGCCGAACGCGAAGCGCTGCGGACACTGGTCGACTGGACGACCGAAATGTCTGGTTTCTGGAACGACCGCTTCGACGATCTCGACAATTTACTCAAGAGGATGGACCAATGACCGAAACGATGGAAACCACGCGCTCGGTCGTGGTCGAGCGCGATTTCCCCTATCCGCCGGAAAAGCTCTGGCGCGCGCTGACCCAGCCGCATCTCATCGCCGAATGGCTGATGAACAACGACTTCATCCCGGTCGCCGGCCGCCGCTTCACGCTCTCCGCCGACTGGGGCCAGGTCGACTGCGAGGTCGAGACTGTCGAGGAGCACCGCGCATTGTCCTATCGCTGGGACACCAAGGATCTCCGCAGCATCGTCACATGGACGCTCGCCCCCACCGCGTTAGGTACCAGCCTGCGCATGGAGCAGCGCGGCTTCACCACCGCCCAGAAGGCCTACTTCCAGGGTGCATCAGTCGGCTGGCCGCGCTTCTTCGACCAGTTGGGCAATGTCGTCTCGAAGCTCGACTGAACAACATCGATTTCAGGGAGTATTGCAAATGAACTCGGTGATCCGCATCATCCATCGCTGGACCTCGCTGCTCTTCAGCCTGATCGTCGCCTCGATCTTCATCGGAATGGACATCACCACCCTGCCCGACTGGTACTACTACCTGCCGCTGCCGCCGCTCTTCGTGCTGATCCCGACCGGCATCTACATGTTCTTCGCGCCCTATTTCAGCGGTCGACGGGACACGCTGCCGGCGGCAAAGGGCCATGCCTGATGGCCAGGGACGCGGCACCCAAGCTGTTGTCGGGCGGAAATCCGCAGATCCCGAAGGGTTATGGCGATTCCGTGCTCCAATCTTACATCGACGCCATGCCCGGCTGGAAACAGGACGTCGGCCGCCGCATCGACGCCCTTGTCACCGTGGCGGTGCCCGGCGTGCTCAAGGCGGTGAAATGGAACTCGCCCTTCTACGGCATGGAAAAGGACATCTGGTTCCTCGGCTTCCACTGCATGAGCAAATACGTCAAGGTCGCCTTCTTCAAAGGCGCACAGCTCTCACCGCTGCCGCCGGGCACCTCCAAGCAGGCCGAGGTGCGTTATCTCGACATCTACGAAGACAAGCCGTTCGACGAAGCCCAGTTCTCCGACTGGGTCAGGCAGGCAAGCGCCTTGCCCGGTGAGAAGATGTAGGCGCAGCTCAATGAGTACACGGAAGCACAAATGACCCTCAGCATTCGGCCCGCTCGCGTCGAGGAGAGGGGTGCCCTCGGCGCGCTCAAGCTGCGGTCGTCGCTGGCCTGGGGAGACCATGTCGAGGAACTGCAGGCGATACCGGAGGCGAGAGAGGTTCCGGCCGCGCACCTGCCATATGTCGCGGTCGCCGACAGGTCAGGACAGATCTTCGGCTTCGTGACTGTTCTGCCGGGAGACACCGCAGATCGAGCCGAGCTGGAGGATCTCTTCGTCGCGCCGGAAGCATGGCGGATGGGGATCGGCAGCCTGCTCCTCGCCGAGGCCGAGCGCCGCGCCAAGGCGCTCGGCACGCAAGCGCTCGAAGTCGTTGCCGACGAGCGGGCGCGTCCGTTTTACGAGGCCTCCGGCTTCCGCTTTGACGGGACCGTGCAGACCGATCTGGCGCCGGCGATCCGATTGCGAAAGGATATCAGCTAGCCTCTCTTGCGTCCGGGCGAGCCGCCGGCAATCCGGCCAGTGTTCTTACCCCCGCCGGGCCGCCTCGATCGCTGCGACGTCGATCTTCTTCATGTCCATCATCGCCGCAAATGCGCGCTTGGCTTCCGCGCCGCCGGCAGCCATGGCATCGGTCAGCACGCGCGGTGTAATCTGCCAGTTGATGCCCCATCTGTCCTTGCACCAGCCGCAGGCGCTTTCCCGCCCGCCATTGCCGACGATGGCGTTCCAATAGCGGTCGGTTTCTTCCTGGTCGTCGGTGGCGATCTGGAACGAGAAGGCCTCATCATGGGTGAAGGCGGGCCCGCCATTGAGCCCGATGCAGGGAATGCCGGCGACTGTGAATTCGACAGTCAGCACATCGCCTTCCTTGCCCGAGGGGTAATCGCCCGGCGCGCGATGGACGGCCGTCACCTTGCTGTCGGGAAACACCGTGGCATAAAATCGGGCCGCCGCTTCGGCTTCCTTGTCGTACCACAGGCAGATCGTGTTCTTTGCAGTCGGCATGATGCGCTCCTCTCACGTGTAGCCAGTTCGGCGTAAAGCCGCCCGCCCTTCCGACATAGGCGCGCGACGGCCATTGTCCACCCCGCCCGCCGGTGATGGAAGGTGATCGCGGCTGTCTGCTGACAAAAGTACAAGCCGCGGCCGCGCGCTATCTTGAACTTACGACCGCGAAACTGCCATGGCCCAGGAAAATGCAGCGCGGCTGTCGGGAACCCTAGCCATCGTTCGTCCTCTGGAGGCACCATGCAAGGACATGCAACAGCCGGAGCCTGCCGATGACCCCCACCATCACCGCTTTTGAGGCTTCGCCCGACAGGGGCCAGGGACTGGCGCGCGACATGCGTGTTCGCTGGGCGCTCGAGGAGGTGGACCAGCCCTATGACGTCCGTCTGGTTTCGTTCAAGGCGATGAAGCAATCAGCGCATCTGGCGCGCCACCCGTTCGGGCAGATCCCGACCTATGAGGAAGGCGACCTCGTCCTGTTCGAGTCGGGCTCGATCATCCTGCACATCGCCGAGCGCCATGCCGGGCTGCTGCCCAGCGAAGCCAACGCCCGGGCGCGCGCCATCACCTGGATGTTCGCCGCGCTGAACACTGTCGAGCCGCCGATCGTCGAGCTCGAACAGGCGCCTTTCGTGGAGGGCGACAAGCCCTGGCTCGCGGAACGCATCCCGATGCTCAAGGATCGCATCCGCGTCCGGATGGACCAGCTTTCCGACAGGCTTGGCGAAGCCGAGTGGCTCGACGGCGCGTTCAGCGCCGGCGACCTCATGATGGTGATGGTGTTGCGCCGGCTGGAGGGGGACGGCATCGTCGAGGATTATCCAAACCTAGCCGCCTATGTCGCCCGCGGCCAGGCCCGCCCCGCCTACAAGCGCGCCTTCGACGCTCAGTTGGCGGTCTTCATCGCCGCATCGGGCGGCTGAGCAGGACGGGGGTCGTCACCCATCCCCGTTGACCCCGCCAGCCCTTCCCGCCACTGTCCGCGACTGGATTCGCCGTCGCGGCGACAACGGCAGGAGCGGACCATGAAGCTCGACGGCAAGACGGCAATCATTACCGGCGGTGCCAGGGGCATCGGCTATGCCATCGCCGGGCGCTTCCTGCGCGAGGGCGCGCGTGTCGTCATCGCCGACATCGACCAGGAAGAGGGCAATGCCGCAGAGCGCGATCTGGAAAAGCTGGGCGAGGCGCGGTTCGTTCGCGCCGATGTTGGCAAGCGCCTCGACGTCCACAATCTCGTCGCCTCGACCATCGACGCCTTCGGCGACATCGACGTGCTGGTCAACAATGCCGGCATCGACCACCAGGCCAGTTTCCTCGACCTTGCCGAAGACGATTTCGACCGCGTGCTGAGGGTCAATCTCAAGGGTGCCTTTCTAGCCGGCCAGGCCGTCGCCCGCATCATGGCCGACAGGGTCAAGGCAGGCGGGCCCGCGGGCACGA
The DNA here is from genome assembly GCF_050859125.1 of Aminobacter sp. BA135. Taxonomy (NCBI): domain Bacteria; kingdom Pseudomonadati; phylum Pseudomonadota; class Alphaproteobacteria; order Hyphomicrobiales; family Phyllobacteriaceae; genus Aminobacter; species Aminobacter sp. BA135. The sequence continues at coordinate 1,419,629 of NZ_CP139572.1, read as the reverse complement.
TCATCAACATGTCGTCGATCAATTCGGTCGTCGCCCATCCCGACCAGGTGCCCTATGCCGTGTCCAAGGGCGGTGTCGGCCAGCTGACGACGGTGATGGCGCTCGGCCTCGCGCCCTATGGCATCCGCGTCAACGCCATCGGGCCCGGCTCGATCTCGACCGACATGCTGGCCCGTGCCAAGGCCGATCCGGTGGCCAAGGCCCGCATCCTGTCGCGCACCCCGCTCGGCCGCATCGGCGAGCCTGACGAGATCGCTTCCATCGCCGCTTTCCTCGCCTCCGACGATGCTTCCTACATCACCGGGCAGACGATTTTCGCCGATGGCGGGCGCCTCGCGCTCAACGGCACGGTTGCTGCCAAAGCCTGACGGAAACATAGTCGCGGACGACCGCGTGCTCCTGACAGACTGCTGTCAGGAGGGGTGTGCGATACTCCTCCCGTACAAGATAAGGAGGACCCGCCATGAATACGTTTACGCCTGTCATCTTTCGCACCATCAGGCATTATGCTGGCAAGGTCAGGACCATGCACAATGAGATCCGCACCGAGCGCCTCATGAATTCTCTGCCGACAAGCATCCGCAAGGATATCGGCTGGCCCGACCGTTTCGACGCCCGCCGTACCGACCGCAATTGACACACCACACGACAGAGGGGACACGCCCATGACCACAGCCAAGACGATCGGTGTCCTGTTCATCGAAGGTTATGCCGACTGGGAGTATGGCCTTCTGGCCGCTTCGGCGGCCGAGTGGTTCGGCGCGCGCGCCATCGCGATTTCGCCGCACGAGGCACCGCTGACCTCGATCGCCGGCTTCAGCCTGTCGCCGACACGCGGCGCCAACCCCGCGGAAAACATGGATCTCGACGCTGTCGCCGTCATCGGCTCGGATGGCTGGGCGTCGAAGGACGCGCCTGATGTCTCCCCACTGCTCAAGGCTGTCGCCGGGCGCGGCGGCGTCGTCGGCGGCATCTGCGCCGGAACCCTTGCGCTCGCCCGCGCCGGCCTGTTCGACGGTGTCTCCCACACCAGCAACGGCCGTGATTGGATCCTGGGGCATGAGCCTGCCTACGCCGGCGCTCAGGGTTACCAGGACGTGCCGCACGCCGTCGCCGACAGAAATGTCGTCTCCGCTCCCGGCTCGGCGCCCGGCACCTTCGCCGCGGCCTTCCTCGAGACGCTCTACCCCGAGCTCGTCGGCCAGATCGGCGAGATGCGCGCCATGTTTGCCCGCGAGCATGCTGGGGCAGCGCACGGACATGGTGACGCCTCCTGACAATACGCTGTCAGGAGCCTTGTGCAATGATAGGATGAACGGTTCGCATATCGCGGGCCTCCGGCGTCGCCCGGCGCCAGGCGCTTGGCGACATTCCGGACTGAGATTTTGACGACGCGCATTGTCATCGACGCCAGGCGCCCCCACTTGGCCAAGAACAGCGCGAGACTTGAGGGGTAATCGATGAGACGCGCCGACAGGCTGTTCCAGATCGTACAGCATCTCCGTGGTGGCCGCCTGGTGACCGCGCACAAGCTGGGCGCGTGGCTCGAGGTTTCCGAGCGCACGATCTATCGCGACATCGCCGACCTGCAATCGACGGGTGTGCCGATCGATGGCGAGGCCGGGGTGGGCTATATGATGAGGGAGGGTTTCGACCTTCCGCCGCTGATGTTCACACGAGACGAAATCGTAGCATTGGTTGCCGGCGCCCGCATGGTCCGCGCCTTCGGCGGTGCCGCCATGGCACGCGCCGCCGACGAGGCGCTGGTCAAGATCGGCGCGGTCCTGCCCGACTCGGAAAAGGACCGCATCGCCCGCACCGAAATCCACACGCCGATGTGGGTGGTGTCAGACGCCGACCGCGAGGCGATCGACCTGATCGAGCGCGCCGTCGAAAAGCGCCAGGTGCTCAAGCTCGACTACAATGACGAAGCCGGCCGCGGCTCTGCCCGCGAGGTCCGCCCGCTCGGCCTGTGGTTCTGGGGCAAGGTCTGGACGCTGATCGCCTGGTGCGAGATGCGCAACGACTTCCGCGCCTTCCGCATCGACCGCATCTCGGCGGTCACTTCTGCCGGCCGCGGCTTCAAGCCCGAGCGCGGCAAGCTGCTTGTCGACTACTACCGCAGCGTCGAACGCAGCGAATCCTATGGCACACACGACCGCAGCTCCGGCGGCTGACGCCACAATTTCCCTCCCCGGCCCTGCCAAATTGTCCCGGTGACAAACCGGGACTTTCTTTTGCGCATCACAGGCCATACCCAACCGTCCTGCATGCCGCTTGGAAGCGAAGAGAGGGACTGCCCATGGACATGGACATCAACGAGATCAATGGCGCCTGTCATTGCGGCACGGTGCGCCTGCACGTCAGGCTGGCGGACGGCCTGCGCAGCGCGCGGCGCTGCACATGCTCCTACTGCCGGATGAAGGGCGCTGTCGCCCTGTCGGCCGACCTCGGCGGGGTCGATGTCGTATCGGGTGAAGAAGCCCTCACCCTCTATCAGTTCAACACCATGGCCGCGAAGCACTATTTCTGCTCGAAATGCGGTATCTACACCCATCACCAGCGCCGCTCGAACCCCAACCAGTTTGGCGTCAACGCCGCCATCCTCGAAGGCATCAGCCCGTTCGATTTCACAGAAATCCCTGTCATGGACGGCATCAACCATCCATCCGACCGCAAGGATGGCACGACGGATTCGGGCGTCGCCGGCATCCTGAAATTCATCGCCAGAACGTAATCCGGCTCGATGCGTTGGCGCGGGGTTTCAAGCGCGCCATACCAACCGCCCGACCCCACGCAATGCTCTCGCAACCTGGACCAGCCACCAAGTTGTCTCTGATGATTTGAGAGACATGTGCGACATGACCGGCCCGGCCAAAAAGAAAACTGCACTGCAGGGCGCCCTGACAGCCACCGCCGCGATCCTGACGATCGCCGCCTTTTCGAGCGGCCTGCTCTATCTCGACCGCCTGATCGATCGCCCCCTGGTCGCCTCGCCGGCAAATGCCGCCGGCAGCATCCAGGCCGACGCCAAGGTCCGCGCCCTGCTTGCCGAGCGCATCGACAAGCACAAGCAGGGCGTCGGCATCGTCGTCGGCATCGTCGGCCCCAAGGGCCGCAGCGTGGTGTCGCATGGCAAGTTCGGCATCGCCGATCCACGTCCCGTCGATGGCGACACGCTGTTCGAGATCGGATCCATCACCAAGGTGTTCACCGCGATGCTGCTTGCCGACATGGCCGAGCGTGGCGAAGTTGCCCTGAACGACCCCGTTGCCAGATATCTACCCGAAGACGTCACGGTGCCCGGGCGCGACGGCAAGACGATCTCGTTCACCGACCTTGCCACCCACATGTCGGGGCTGCCGCGGCTTCCCGACAATCTGGCGCCAGCCGATGACGCCAATCCTTATGCCGACTATACCACCCAACAACTCTACGCCTTCGTGTCGGGCTACATCCTGCCGCGCAGGATCGGCGCCGAATACGAATATTCCAATCTCGGCTTCGGCCTGCTCGGCCATGCGCTCGCCCGCCGCGCCGGCGTCGACTACGCAACGCTTGTCAGGCTGCGGATCACCGATCCGCTCGGCATGTCCAGCACGGCAATCACGCTCACCCCCGACCTCGCGAAACGCATGGCGCGCGGACATGGCAGCGCGCTGGCCGGCGTTCCCAACTGGGACCTCCCCACGCTCGCCGGCGCGGGCGCGCTGCGCTCGTCGGTCAACGACCTGCTGGTCTTCCTCGAAATGGCGCTTGGCCAGCGCCAGACACCCCGGGCCGTGCGGCTTTCCAAGACGCTTGCCACAACGCTCGCGACACGCAGACAGATCACCGACGGCGGAGCCACCGCCCTTGGCTGGGTCGTGACCACGAACGCCACCGGCGAGGTCATCTGGCACAATGGCGGCACCGGCGGCTTCAGCTCGTTCATCGCCTTCCACCCCCGAACGAAGGTCGGCGTCGTCATCCTGTCCAACACCAATGTCGGCATCGAGGACATCGGCGTGCAGGTGCTCAGGTCGCTCGTCCTGCCCGCCAATGGCCCCATTCCCGGTTGACCAGCCTCTGACCTCCAGCATTGGCGTCAACGAAAAAGGCGTCGCTCCCAGGCGGGGTCTTTTTTGCTCATCGGACAAGGCATGCCCCCGCAATGCTCTTGCAATCTCATCCTGTCAGATGGGCACCAGCTCCCAAGCGACAACGCCAGTTCGAAAAGCAAGCCGATGAAATCCGCAAGAAAATCCTTTATGCGCTCACGCGCCGTTGCTGCCGGCAGCGCAATCCTGTCCGTCGCCGCATTCTTGACCGGCCTGCTTTCCGTTGACCGCCAGATCGAAGGACCTTTTGCCGTGACCAAAGCCTCGGCCAGCATGCCGTCCAGTTCCTTCCCCGCCGACAAGGAGATCGCCAAGATCCTTGCCGAGCGTATCGACATAAGGCGCGAAAGCATCGGCATCGTCGTCGGCACGATCGGGCCGCATGGCCGCAGCATCGTTGCCCATGGCAAGTTTGGCGCCAACGATCCGCGCAAGGTCGACGGCAACACCGTCTACGAGATTGGTTCGATCACCAAGGGCTTCACCGGCCTGCTGCTCGCCGACATGGTGGCCAGTGGCGAAGTCGGGCTCGACGACCCGCTTGCCAAATACATGCCTGAAGGCGTCACCGTGCCCGAGCGCGCCGGCAAGTCGATCACCCTTGCCGACCTGGCCACCCATCACTCCAGCCTGCCGAGCCTGCCCGACAACCTGGAGCCGCCGGACACGCTCAATCCTTATGCCGCCTACACCACCGAACAGCTCTATCGCTTCCTGTCGCGCTATCAGCTGCCGCGCGACATCGGTGCCGATTTCGAATATTCCAACACCGGTTTCGGCCTGCTCGGCCATGCGCTGGCTCGCCGCGCCGGCGTCGACTACGAGACGCTGGTGACCCAGCGCATCACCAACCCGCTCGGCATGTCGAGCACGGCCATCACGCTTTCGCCCGAACTCGCCAGACGCATGGCCACCGGCCATAATGGCGACCTGCAGCCTGTTCCCAATTGGGATCTTCCGGCCATCGCCGGTGCCGGCGCGTTGCGCTCGTCAGCCAACGATCTGCTCAACCTGCTGGCCATGGCGGTGAGCACTGAAAAGTCGCCGCTCAGCGACGCTGTTGCCGCGGCGAGCGTCAAGCGCAAGCCGGTCAACGACGGCACGCAGGTCGGCCTCGCCTGGATGATCACCGAAAGCTCATCGGGCGACATCGTCTGGCATAGCGGCGGCACCGGTGGTTTCGTCAGCTTCTTCGGCTTCCATCCGGCCTCCAGGACGGGTGTCGTCGTGCTGTCCAATTCCGACGCCGACGTCAACGATATCGGCATGCACCTGCTCAACCGGGACATTCCGCTTTCCGAGCCGAAGCCGAAGCCGGTCGAGGCCGTCATCGACCCGAAGCTGCTCGACGGTTATGTCGGCCGCTATCAGCTGGCACCGAAGATGGTGTTCGACATCACCCGCGATGGCGACAAGCTGTTTGCCCAGCTGACCGACCAACCCAGGTTCCGTCTCTTCCCCGAGGGGGGACACCGCTTCTTCTACAAGGACGTCGAGGCCGCGATCACTTTCACACAAGCCGATACCAGCCCCTCGCCAGGCCTGACCTTGCATCAGTTCGGCGAGCACATTTCAGCCCCGCGCGTGACCGATTGACCTGCCCATGAACAAAGAACAGGCCCCGTCGACGCGGGGCCTTTCGCTTTGGGACGGGGAGCCGGGAACGCCTCCGGCGCGTGGCCGCCGATCCACTGGGCGCAGCGCGCTTGTCGTTTTGGCTACCCGTCACGCCGAACGGGCGGCGCGCAGTTCGTGCTGATTGCCACCAATCGCATTGGCGAGGACGTGATCAGGCTGACTCTTCCATCAACCCGGCTTGACGGGCTCTGTCACCAGAAATCCTTATGGTCGTTGACGATCTCGTCTTCGAGCTCAGGGAATGGACCACGAACCGCGACATGGCGCCGTCCGGCGGCAAACACCTGATGACAGCTGAGGTCGAGCGTCAGGTTTTCCGGGTTGTCTCCGGTGAGTTCGGCCAACCGCTTTTCGCTCAGCCCATAAACCACGGTGCCGATGCCAGCCCAGTAACAGGCCCCGGCGCACATGCAGCACGGCTCCACCGAGGTCACCAAGGTGCATCGTTCGAGAAAGGCCGGTTGGTATTGCTGAGCGGCCGCGCGGGCCACATTCGCCTCTGCATGGCCAACGCCGCGATCCTGCGCGTAGGTGTTGCCGGATGAAAGCAGCACGTCGCCCCCCGGCCCGACAAGGACCGCCCCGAACGGATGGTTGCCGTTGGCCCGGCTCTCCCCGGCGATCTTCACGGCAAGACGTAGATACTCGGTATCGCTGCTCATGGCCGCCTCTCTGGGGTTCACAACCACAGGCCCAAACGCTTTGCGCCCACATCTTCCCGGAGCGCTTGGCGGCTGTCCAGCCGGCAGTTGAAGGAGGCGTTCATCTGAAGGCGGCGACGTCAAAGATTGGCTCGACGAGAACGAGGGAGCGGCGGCGACCGACGCGCCGTCTGCAAACGCAAGCGACGTCTTCAACGACCCGCCAACCCGCGCCGAGCGCGGCAGCCGCAATGCTCTCGCAATCTGCCGGGACCAGACAGTGCTGTTTGATTTGCCCGTCGCGCCGAACAAGCGCCCAGAGACAGCATCGCCATGAGACGCCTCAGGATACCCTCCGCATTTTCAGGTGCACTGACTGCAGCCGCCGTCATTTTCGCCGTAGCGGCCGTGACCGGCGGGCTGCTTTATCTCGACCGCAAGCAAGACAGGCCCATTGTCGTGTCCGCAGTTGCCGGCGACTGGTCGGGTCAGATGCCAACCGGGGCGGAGATCCGCCGCATCCTCGCCGACCGGATCGACGTCCAAAGGCGAAGTGTCGGCATCGTCGTCGGCACCATCGGGCCGGACGGGCGCAGCATCATTGCCCATGGCGACCTCGGCGGCTTCGATCCGCGACCGGTCGACGGCGACACCGTCTTCGAAATCGGCTCGGTGACCAAGGTATTCACCGGACTGTTGCTGGCCGATATGGCAGCGCGCGGCGAAGTCGCCCTGACCGACCCTGTGGCCAAGTACTTGCCGATGAACGTCGCCGTGCCGGAACGGGGCGGCAAGGCGATCACCCTCGTTGACCTCGCGACGCAGACCTCCGGCCTGCCGCGCATGCCCGACAACATCGAGCCGGTCGACGAGACCAATCCCTATGCCGACTACACGGTCGATGAAATGAATGCCTTCGTGTCAGGCTACAAGCTGCCACGCGACATCGGTACAGAATATGAGTACTCGAACCTGGGCTCGGCGCTGCTGGGGCAGGCTCTTGCCCACCGCGCCGGCGAGAGCTTCGAGGCCCTCGTCCACGACCGCATCAGCGGCCCGCTGGCCATGCGCAGCACGTCGATCGAATTGCCGCCTCGTCTCGGCAAGCGCCTGGCCACCGGCCACAACGACATGCTGGAGATTGCGCCCAACTGGGAGATGCCCGCTTTTGCCGGCGCCGGCGCATTGCATTCAAGCGCCAACGACCTGCTCGACCTGCTGCAGGTGACGGTCAACACGAACAAGACTCCGCTGGCCATTGCCCTGGCCGGCACGCTGGCGACACGGCGAGCCATCGGCGAACAGGAGACCTCGGCAGCACTCGGCTGGATCGTCACCAAAAGCAGCAATGGCGAGATTGCCTGGCACGATGGCGGCACCGGCGGCTACAGCGCCTTCATCGGCTTCCATACCGGCTCGCGCAGAGGTGTCGTCGTCCTGTCCAACGCCAACACAGGCGTCAGCGACATCGGCCTGCATCTGCTCAATCGCGAGATCCCGCTGACAAGGGTCAAGCCGCGGCACAGCGAAGCCGCCGTCGATCCCAGCCTGTTCGACACCTATGTCGGCCGTTACCAACTCGCCCCCGACGTGGTTCTCACCGTCCTGCGCGAGGACGACGCACTCTACGCCCAGTTCAGCGGCCAGCCGAAACTGCGGCTGTTCGCCGAGGGCGAGCACCGCTTCTTCTACAAGGAAGTCGAGGCGGCCATCGCAGCCCCTGCATCGAACCGATCACCTGGCCTCACCCTGCACCGCTTCGGCCGCGACATGCCGGCATCCCGGCTGTCGGACTGACCTGCTGACCTGCTGACCGCAGACATCGGAGCAACCCGGAAACGAAAAAGGCCCCGCAATGCGGGGCCTTTGTTTGTGTGAGGAAAACCTCAGAACTTGTCGTCTTCGTCCTCGTCGGGCGTCTTCGAACGCAGGGCCGAGAGCTTGGCGAACACCGCGTTGGCGTCGAGTTCCTTGTCCTCGTCCTTGGGTGCGGCCTGCTCCGGCGTCAGGCGCTCGGTCAGCGAGGCCGGCAGCAGCGTATCGCCGGTCGGCGCCGGGGCTTCGCGACCTCGCGAGGCGCGCTGCACTTCGATGTCGAGGTCGATCTGCGAGCACAGGCCAAGCGCCACCGGATCGAGCGGCGTCAGCGTCGCCATGTTCCAGTGCTTGCGCTCGCGGATCTGCTCGATCGTCGCCTTGGTGGTGCCGACGAGGCGCGAGATCTGCGCGTCCTTGAGCTCCGGATGGTTCTTGACCAGCCAGTAGATGGCGTTCGGTCGATCCTGGCGCTTCGACAGCGGCGTGTAGCGCGGGCCCTTGCGCTTGGTCTCGGGCACGCGGACCTTGGGATCCGACAGCTTGAGGCGATGATTGATGTCGCCCTCGCCCTTGGCGATCTCGGCGCGCGTCAGCTGGCCGGTCATGATCGGGTCCATGCCCTTGATGCCCTGGGCCGATTCGCCGTCGGCGATCGCCTTCACCTCGAGCGGGTGCAGCGAGCAGAACTGCGCGATCTGGTCGAACGAAAGCGCTGTGTTGTCAACCAGCCAGACGGCGGTCGCCTTGGGCATAAGCAGCGTATTGGCCATGCGATATATCCTCTTCGCTCGCCCGCGTCCCTCACGCGGGCGGTGGTCAGACCACCAGAAAATGGGAAATTCGGCCCGTATATAGACGCATTCGCCCGCCACCGCAACGATTTTGGAACCGCCCCGAAGCGGCCTTCGGAGCCGCATTCCGAATACGGGCCGCCCTCTGGCAAGGCCGCAGATGCCCCGGGCCGAAATGAATAGCCGCCAAGTGTAGAAACCGGCCTTGAGCCGGTTGATCTATAAGCAAAAGCTTATTACTCAGTGGAAAGGGGCAATGCAAGTTTTCTGAAAGCTACTCGTCCGGTATTCAGCTCTTGCGATACGCAGGCGACGTCATCACTTGGACGGAATTGCTGGTGGCATATTTGAACACTCCACTCGAGCGGTAGCCTGCTGCCGTGGAGCACCATTTTTGAGACGGCGACTTTTTTTGGGGATCTATCATGACAACTGACCACAGCATGGCCAAGCGCGGATTTTTGCGCGCTTTTGCGATAGCCGGCATGGCTAGTACTGTCTTGTGCGGCCTTGCCGCCGCTTCTCATGCCCAGACCTGGGAGGGAGATCAAAGCAGCGACTGGTTCAGCGGCGACAACTGGTCGGCCGGCAGCGCGCCCGCCGGAACAGCCGTCATAGTCGACCAGCCGGGCGCACCCAATGCCCCAAGCATCGCAACCCCCGGGGCCAGCACGAGCACCATCTTCATCGGCGGCGTCGCCGGTGCCTCGCTCGACATCGTCAATGGCGGCAGCCTGACCTCGACATCCGCGATAATCGGCAACTCATCGGTCAACGGCGCGCCGCCTGCCAGCAGCCAGACAGGCGAAGCGACGGTTACGGGCGGCTCCACCTGGACGACCGACACACTCAATGTCGGCTTCTACGGATCGGGGACACTGAACGTCGCGGCTGGCGGCAGTGTCGAGGCCGCGCAGGCGTCGCTTGCCACCCAGGCGGGCAGCGTCGGCCTGGTCAACGTGACCGGCACGAACTCGTCGCTGAGCACCGGCAACAGCGGATTTATTGTCGGCGACGGCGGCGAAGGCACCTTCAATCTCAGCCTGGGCGCAACTGCGAGCAGCTACTCCGCAAGCCTGGGCCAGCAGGCGAGCGGCCACGGCATCGCCAACATTTCGGGGGCCGATACGCTATGGCAGATCACCAACGCCAACCTGGTCCTTGGCCAGGCAGGCGACGGTGAATTGCATATCTCCAGTGGAGCCGAAGTCGAAGCGGCCGCGCGCACCTGGCTCGGCAGCGGAACCGGCTCCTCGGGCACGCTGACCATCAGCGGCACGGGCTCTGCCCTCACCTCGACCGTCGACATCAGGATAGGCGTCAAATCGGCTGGTTCGGCCAGCATCACGGCAGGCGGCAAACTGCAAAGCGCAGCTGTGATCGTCGGGGCCGACGCATCCGGCGTCGGCGACCTGATCGTCTCCGGCCCGGGCTCCCGCGTCGTGTCGGGCTCATATGTCATGCTGGGCTGGAATGGTGCTGGTACCGCCACGGTCAGCCACGGCGGCACGATCTCGACGGGAGCTGCCGGCATCCAGATCGGCTTCGCCGGCGGCTCCACCGGCACGCTCAACATCGGCGCGGCCGAGGGCGACGCGGCGGTCGCTGCGGGCACCATCGATGCACCGAAAGTCGTTTTCGGACCGGGCAGCGGCACGCTCGTCTTCAATCATAGCGACGATGCCCATGATTTTGCCGCGGCCATTTCAGGCAACGGCTCGATCAGGCATTTGAGCGGAACAAGCCGCCTGCTTGGCGACAACTCGGCCTTCACCGGGACGACCGACGTGCTGGGCGGGACCTTATGGATCGGCGATGGCCTCGGCGGCGCGCTCGACGTCTTTTCGACCGCCAGGCTTGAAGGCAGCGGCGACCTCGGCGATGTCACGATCCGCTCCGGCGCAACCGTCGCGCCCGATGGAACCTTCAACGTGGCCGGCGATTTCGCCTTTCAGGCAGCCTCGCTCTACGAGGTCGGCATTGGCGGCGCGGCCAGCCGCATCGCCGCCGGCACCGCCTCCATCGACGCGACGTCTTCGGTCCATGTCATCGCCAATGGCACGGATGCGCTGCTAGACGAGTATCTGATCCTGTCGACAACCGGAGCACTGACAGGTGCCTTCAGCGGCGTCACCGACGACTTTGCCTTCCTCGACAGTGCGCTCGACTACAGGAACGCTACAGAGGTCTGGCTCACCTTGCAGTTCAACGGCGCCGCGTTCGGCACCGTTGCCATCACCGACAACCAGCATGCCGTGGCCGGCGCGCTCGACAATCTGCCGGCCGGCAATCCGATGGTCGGCGGCCTGCTTGGCCTTTCCGCCGGCGGGGCGCGCGACGCGCTCGACCATCTGTCGGGCGACATCCACCCCTCGCTGATGAACGCCGGCATCATATCAGCGACACTGGCACAGGATGCCGTGCACAACCGCATCCGCCAGACCTTCGACACGGCGGCCGGCAAGCCATCGCGTGCATTCTGGGTCGAGGGTGTGGGCAATATCTCGGAATTATCCGGTGTGGACGACACGGATGGCTTCAAGGTCAAGACCGCGGCACTGTTCGGCGGTCTCGACGGCGAAGTCGCCGAAGGCATCCGCCTCGGGGCCATGGCCGGCTATTCCAGCAGCAGCATCTCCGGAGATGGGCGGGCCACCACCGGTACCGCCGACACCTTGCATGCCGGCCTCTACGCCGGGGCCGAGCTTGGTGCATTTCGCCTGCAATTGGGCGCCATCCAGGCGTGGCACGACCTGTCGAGCGCGCGCCGCGTTGCCTTCGGCGGCTTTTCCGACAGTCTCGCCGCCGGCTACGATGCTACAACCACCCTCGTCCATGGCGACGTCGGCTACCGCCTTGGCCTCGGCGCGTCCTATGTCGAGCCGTTTGCCGGCATCGCCTATGTCAGGACCGGCAGCGACGCATTTGCCGAGACCGGCGGCGCCGCGGCGCTGACCGGCGCAGCCGGCGACCAGGATGCGACCATCTCCACCCTCGGCATAAGGGCAAGCACCGAACTGCCGGCCGGCGCGCGATCCGTTACGCTGCAGGGCATGCTCGGCTGGCGTCACACCGAAAGCGACGCACCGCTGTCGCGCCTCGCATTTGCCGGCACGGCACCGTTTTCCGTCCTCGGCGACAGCCTAGCGTCGGATGCCTTCGTCTACGATGCCGGGCTGAGCTTTGCCGTCAGGGACAATGCCCGCATCGATGTCAGCTATGCCGGTGCCGTCGGCAACGGTACCGCAGCGCACCAGTTGCGCGGCGCCTTCGCCATGGGCTTCTGACCCGCACCAGCACACGAAAAGGCCCCACCTCCCCAGATGGGAAGCGGGGCTTCGTTATTGCCGGCAATGATGCCGGACAGGCTTACTTCAGCTTGTCGGCAGCCTTTTCGATGGCCGCAACGGCGCAAGCCTCGTCGAAGTTGCCGCCCGGCGCGCCGCCGACACCGATGGCGCCGATGACAGCGTCGCCAGCCTTGATCGGCATGCCGCCGGCGAGCACCAGGAAGCCGTTAATGTCGACCAGGCCGGCAGCGCCCGGATTCTTCTGCACGTTCTCGGCCATCTTCGAGGTCGGCGTGCGCGACGAGGCCGAGGTGAAGGCCTTGTCCTGGGCAGCCGAAACGGTGTGCGTGCCGGCATTGTCGGCGCGGACGAGTGCGCGCAGCACGCCGGCGCGGTCAACCACGGCGGCGGTGACGTTGTACTTGTCGGCGGCGCAGGCAGCGACCGCGTTCTGGGCGATCTCGACGGCGAGGCCCGACGAGATGTTCTTCTCGGTCAGCACCTGTGCGGAAGCAGCGCCGGAGATGGCGACGGTGGCAGCGGCGGCGAGGAAAATGCTCTTGATCATGACTGGGTTCCTGTCCTGATGTTGCTCGGGAGAAAGCGTCTTGCTTGTCCGAGGCCAGAACTACGCCGAACCGCGGCTGTGCAGAATCCGCGATGCCACCACCTGCCCTAGGTAGGATTACCTATCCAGCGCCGGGAACCTCACGAAATCAGTGCCAACCGCACCTGCTCGGCCACCGAGCTCGTGCCCAGCTTCTCCGCGATCTTCGCCCGGTGCGCGTCGATGGTGCGGGCAGAGACTTCCAGCGCGGTTGCGATCTCCTTGCTCGCCCAGCCCCGCGCCACCATGTCGAGCACTTCGCGCTCGCGCTCGGTAAGCTTGGCCAGAAGCGCGCGCGCCTCGCGCTTTTCCAGCCGGGCATCGAGGCTCGAAAACCCCTGCTGCAGCGCCTCGACAAGCACCTCGCCATCGACAGGCTTGGTTAGAAAGTCCTGGATGCCGGCCTTGAAGGCGCGGCGGCAGGCGGCGACGTCGCCATGGCCGGTTATCATGACGGTTGGCCAATCGATGCCGCGCTCGGCAAGCCTCTGGTAAAGCTGTTGGCCCGAAACCTCGGGCATGCGCAAATCGACCACCAGCACGCCGGGCTTCGCCTCGTCGACATGCGCCAGGAAAATCTGCGGATCGCCAAAAGTCTCGACCGATATGCCATAGGTGCCGAGCAGGAAAGCCAGCGCCTCGCGCACCGCCTCGTCGTCGTCGATCAGATAGACCTGATATCTGCTCATGCCTTCACTCCCGGCAGCACAGTCGCGGACACCCGCTCCGGGGCCTGTTCAAGCTAGCCATCATGCTTGCTGGAAATCGCCTCGGATCGTCCAACCGATGCACGCGGCAGCGTAATCACGAACCGCGCCCCGCCACTGCCAGCGTTGCCGGCCTCGATGCGGCCATCGACCCGCTCCACCAGCGTCTGGCACAAGGACAGCCCCAGCCCCATGCCATCTCCTTTGGTGGTGAAAAACGGTACGAACAGTTTCGGCAGCACGTCGGGAGCCATGCCCGGCCCATTGTCCGATACCTCGATCTTCGCTTCCGCGCCGACGACCTTGGTCGCGATGGCAATCCGTGCCCCGGCGGTCCCGGCACTGTCCAGCGCCTCCGCCGCGTTGCGGATCAGATTGTGCAGCACCTGCTCCATCTCGATCGCGTCGACCACCGCCTCCGGCGCCGGTTGCCCGAGTTCCAGCATCAGCGCCACCCCGCGCCGCTCGAGATCGGTGCGGGTCAGCGCCACCACCTCGGCGACGATGGCGTTCAGGTCCTGCCGCGCCCGTTCCGGCGCCTTGTTGGATGCATAGTCGCGCATCCGCTTCAGCATCTCGCCGGCACGCTTGGCTTCGCGCACATTGACGTCGAGCGCCTGCGAAATCATCGCCATGTCGGGTTGTTCCGCCCGCGAAAGCCGAAGTGCCGCCTGGCTGCGGCTCAGAAGTGCGGTCAGCGGCTGCGTCAGCTCATGCGCGATGCCGGACGCCAGCTCGCCCATGGCGTTGACGCGCGAGGCATGCGCCAGAAGCGTCTCCCGCTCCTGCACGGCCAACCGCTCCTCGGCCTCGCGCGCGGCAAGCTCGGAGCGCTTCACCGCCGCCCGCTGCCCAAGTCCGAAGCTCATGGCCGCAGCCAACAATCCGGCCACCGCGGCAAAGCCGAAAAACCGCCCCGGCGGCACAAGTGCGGCGAGGGGCAGCGACCGGTCGAGCGACAACAACAGTCGCTGCCCCTCACCGTCGATCACCTTCTCGAAATGCGGCGGCTTTAGCCACGACACGCCGGGGCCGACCGACTTATCGGCCGGCAGGTCCACCAGATTGGCACCGTCGAGGCTGATCCTGAGATGGGCAAAACCGGGCCGCTCCTCCGGCTCCAGAAGCCTGGCGGCATCAATCATCAGCACCACAGCGCGGTCGGACGGCTCCGGCGCGCGCTTGGCCAGGAGGTAGCGCCCCGGACCGGCGGCGTAGACGCTCGGCCTGCCCCGCACCTGCGCCACAATTTTCTCCCCCAGCGGTACCAGATCGACCCCATCGCCCGCGGGCACGTCCACCACCTCGCGCACGATCACAGCCGAAGTGCCGCCTCCTGTCGCCGGCGAAGCACCCGAACTGCCTGCCTCAGCCGATCCTTGACCTCCACCCACGGCGTCGCCGGCAGCCCCCTCCGGTTCGAGCGAAACCAGCGCCAGCCAGGCGATGCGCGGATAAAAGCGCGAAATGCTCTCCATTACCTGCCGCACGGCGCCGTCGGGTGCCGGCTCGGTCCCACTCGACAGCGCAATCAGCGTGGTCAGATGCGCATCATGCTGCGCCACCCGCTGCGAGACCAGCCGGTGCAAGGTCCGCCCGGTCACCTCCACCTCGTCCGCCATCCGCGTCCGCGACGTCTCCATCGACACGGCGACAAAGGCCGCCAGCGCAGCGAGCCAAAGCGCAAGGCCGAGGAGGCGGGGATGGGAGAACGGTGAGGTCACGTGGGGTTAATACTGGCCAGAAGTCGGCACCACCATAATCGCGGACCAAGCAGAAGGGAACGGCGGTGTCTGTTAGATGCAAAGCTCTCCTTACCAGGCAAAGCAGTTCTGCTCAGGGCCGGAAACAGACCACCGGCAGCACGGAACGTGAGGACGAGGGTCGCTTGCTGAGTTGCTTCGTCGTGTCGCCGCGGCTCTAGAGGGTCACGGTATCAAACCGTAGCGCCAACGAACAAACAGCGACTTAGCGTGGCTGAACAATACCGGAGTGGGCAAATTGCCCACCGACGGCATTGCCGAGCGGACCGAGGCAGCAATGAAGAGCCCTTCAGGCACATTTTGCCAACGAAACCCTGAGCTGATCCTTGACCACCTTGCCTTGCGGGCTGGTGGGCAGGGACGGACGAATCTCGACGCTGCGTGGACATTTGTAATTGGCCATGTTGGCACGCGACCAGTCGATGATGTCCTTCTCGGTGGCGATGGTGCCCGGACGCAGCACCACATAGGCCTTGCCGACCTCGCCGAGCCGTTCGTCGGGCACGCCTATTACCGAGACAATGCCGATGGCCGGGTGCTCGCTGAGCAAACGCTCGATCTCTGCCGGATAACAGTTGAAGCCGCCGGTGATGTACATGTCCTTGAGACGGTCCTCGATGCGCAGGTTGCCGTCCGGGTCGAAATAGCCGACGTCGCCGGTGTGCAGCCAGCCCTCCGGATCAATGGTCCTGGCAGTGGCTTCCGGATCGTTGAAGTAACCCTTCATGACGATGTAGCCGCGGATCACCACTTCGCCGGGCTTGCCGCTGGGCAGGAAATGGCCGTCGTCGCCCATGATACGCACTTCCACGCCGGGAGCTGCCTTGCCGGCAGTGTTGGCAATTACCTCATCCGGGTCGGTCGCCAGGCACATGGTGCCGTAGCCGCCGCACTCGGTCAGCCCATAGCCCGTCACCACGCCCGCAATTTTGAGTTCTGTTCGCATGCGATGGACCAGAATGGGTGGAATTGTCGTGCTTCCCGTAACGGCCAGGCGCAGGCTGGAGGTGTCGAATGTCGCCAAATCAGGATGCTGGAGCATGCCCTGGAAGATGGCTGGCGGACCGGGGATGACGCTGATCTTCTCTTCGGCGACACGCTTGAGGATTTCGCCGGCGTCATAGGTGAGGTGGGGCATGAAGACGGCGCCGCGCATCAGCGCCACCATTGCCCCTGCACGATAGCCAAAGACGTGGAAAAGTGGCGGGATGACGAGAATACGGTCATGCTCGCGGATGCCGACACGCGTCGCCCAGGCATCGATCGCCTGAAGGCATTGCTGGTGGCCGTACATGACGCCCTTGGGATAACCCGTGGTGCCCGAGGTGAAGAGCATGTCGCAGAGATCGTCCGGGCCGACAGTGGCCTCGCGTGCGGCAAGCTCGGCATCGCTGATGCTGTCGCCCGATGCAACGAAGCTGTCCCAGTCGCGATCGCCTTTGCTGCCTTCGCCGATGATGACCACTTCGCGCAGCAGCTCGCGCGTCTCGGCACGGAGCTGGTCGGGATAGTAGGTGCCCAAGAACTCGCCGACCGAAAACAGCACCGACGTGCCGCTGCGCTTGACCAGTTCCGCGATTTCCGCGCCCTTGAAGCGGGTGCTGGCGGGAATGAGCACGGCGCCAGCGGTGACGAGGCCGAGGGCTGTGGCGAACCATTTCCAGGTGTTGGGCGCCCAGACCATGATGCGGTCGCCCTTCTGGACACCGGCTGCGATCATCGCCTTGGCGACGCGCTTGCGCATCGCGTCGAGCTCGACGAAGTTAAGCACGACGCCGCTGTCTTCAATTGCGGTGCGTGTGCCATAGAGCTCGGCGGCGCGCGCGCAGAGCGCAGGAATGGTGGTGAACTTCCAGTCGGCGTCTTCTGAGATCATCTGTCTGCCTTGGGTGCGATGAAGGGTTGTCGCTCGCCCTGACCGGGGCGAACGAGTCTGGTTGGAAATTGTCGTGATGATTCGATGGGCTGCTAAAGCTCGAAGGCCCGCAGAAGGGTCGTCACGAAGAGCGAAGTGGCGAAAAACACCAACACCGCCGCCCCCAAGCGGGCAAAAAGCCGTGACGAGGCAAAATGCTGGAACCGTCGGGCGATACCGGCGCCAATCAGCGTCCAGATGGCCCCGATCGTCAGGATCAGCAGCGACAGCCACACCAGATATGGCAATGCGGCCGGAATGTTGCCTTCACGCAGATGCGGAACGATGGTGAGTGCAAACAGCAACGCCTTGGGATTGGACAGCGTCACAACGAAGATGTCGGCAGCGCGCGAGCCGGTCCGGTTCTGACGCGCCATATCCCAGGTCCAGAGCTTGCGCGCCGACAGGAGCAGGGCAGCGGCGGCGGCGATCGCGGCAAACGATGCGGCCGAATGAACGAAGCGGGCGGCGAGCGACAGACCGAGCGACCAGCCAAGGATGGCGCAGAGGTATCCGACCAGCTCTGCAGGCAAAAGCCTGAGCGCAGATTTCCAGCCGAGCAGCGCACCATTGGTTGCAATCAACGTGTTGGTTGGTCCTGGAACGAAAAGCAGCGTTATCGTAGCGGCCGAAAATGCGAGCCAATTCTCCATCGCAAGACCTCATAGCATCGCCAGATCCTGGTCGCCTCGGCGCCCAGGACAGATGTCGGGGAAAGGGCCGGGCTGTTGCCCGGCCCTGGCTCTTTAGGCTGCGGTCTGAGCCAACATGATCTCTGGCTGCGTCACCACATAAAGGCCGTCGATCGCTGCGTTGGCCTGCAGGAACTGCAGTCCGTTGAGAGCATCCATGAACTGCATGTTCTCACGCTTGGTCTCGTCGCCGATCTGGCCCGTGCCGCGGCGCATGTCGACACCTTGCCTCAGCTTTTCGGCAACCTGCTTGGCAACGATTTCGCCGTAGCGGCCATCACTGACCTCGGTGTAGTCGGCGCCGCCAGACACGATGCTGACGAACGCCTTCTTCATGTCGCGGTCCGAATAGTCCTTGGAGGTCAGCCGCTGCGCTTCCCAGAAGTAGCCTGCCTGTCCTCTGTTGAGGTCATAGAAGGAGGAAACCATCATCAGGAACCTGAGATAGGCCTGCCGGTAGCTGGTCTCGAAGAAATTGACCGCGCGCGCCTCGTCGACATGGCCTTTCAGGATGCTCGCAATCGACGCGGCGGCAACAAGGCTCGAGACCATCGCAAGGTGTACGCCGCTCGAGAGCAGCGGGTCGAGAAAGCACGCGGCATCGCCGCACATGAAGTAGCCCGGCCCCGAGAAGCGCTCCGACGTGTAGGAATAATCCGTCTCCATCTTGATGTCGGTGCGCTTGGCATCCTTCAGGATGATGCGCGCCTCCTCATTGTCGGCAAGCAACCGGTCATAGACCTGTTCGGCGCTATGCCCGGCATCACGTTCCTTGCGCAGCTGATCGCGGGTGATCACCGTACCGACGCTGACCGTGCCGTCGTTGAGCGGAATGAACC
Source organism: Aminobacter sp. BA135 (assembly GCF_050859125.1). NCBI lineage: Bacteria > Pseudomonadati > Pseudomonadota > Alphaproteobacteria > Hyphomicrobiales > Phyllobacteriaceae > Aminobacter > Aminobacter sp. BA135. Next base: position 1,400,828 of record NZ_CP139572.1, on the reverse strand, counting down.
AGATCCAGCCGGCCTCCACCGAGATGATACGGGTCGAGCCGGCGGGCAGATCGTCGTAAAACAGGTTGGTCCCGGACCAGTAGGACCAGATGGCGACGTTCTTGAAGACGTTGTGGAAATGCCGGTCCTTCGCATACTCGTTGGCGATAACGCCGCTGCGGCCGGAGCAGTCGACCAGGTACTTGAAGCTGATGTTGCCTCTCGTCTCGGAGGTTCGGTCGAGGTAGCTCGCCGAGACCGCCCGGCCATTGTCGAACTCGATCTTGCTGACCTTGACGTTCTGGTGAACGCTCGCGCCATTTTCCGCAGCGTGGTCGAGCAGCAGCTTGTCGAACTCCGAGCGCTTGACCTGGTAGGAGTGGTTCGGTGCGCCCTCGATCTCGTCGAAGCGGAACGACCACTTTTCGTTACCCCAGTTGAAGTAGCCGCCAGGCTTCTCGACGAAGCCATGCTTCTTCATCTTTTCCCCGGCGCCGATCGCGTCGAGCATCGGCATCAGCGAGGCAAGAAGCGACTCGCCGATGTGATATCTCGGGAACACGTCGCGCTCCAGAACAGTGGTCTTGATCCCTTGCCGGGCAAGGATGGTTGCGACAGTGGAACCGGCCGGTCCGCCGCCGATGACAAGTACGTCCGTGGTATTCGAAATCATCAAGGTCTCCTATGCGATTGACGAGGCCAGATGTGGATGTGGGCGAGTAGGCAAATCTCCAATCGGGACTCGGAATATGCGGGATGCCCTCGACAACAATATTTTCCGACACCTAATTATAAATCGTCTATTTGGACGATATATTTGACGTTGCTTAAGTATATGAAAGCAACAAAAGAAATACATATCCGACAAGGCCTGGTCGGATCACTCATGTTGCTCGTGCTGGAGTGACGTTTTATTGATTCTGCCTAGTTCATCCTCTCAATGATGGTGACGTTTGCCTGCCCTCCGCCCTCGCACATGGTCTGCAGGGCGAACTTGCCGTTGCGTCGTTCCAACTCGAACAACATCGAAGTCATGATGCGCGCCCCGGTGGCACCGAGCGGATGACCGAGCGCGATCGCGCCGCCATTGACGTTTGTCTTTTCGTGCGGCACTTCGAGCTCGCGCATCCAGGCCATGGGGATGGAAGCGAAAGCCTCGTTGCATTCGAACAGGTCGAAGTCATCGATCCGCATACCGGTCTTGGCGAGCGCATGCCGGGTGGCCGGGATAGGGGCGGTCAGCATCCAGACAGGATCGGCAGCGCGGACCGAGATGTGGTGGATTCGTGCGCGCGGTTTGAGCCCGTGGTCCTTCACGGCCTGTTCGGACGCAATCAGTATGGCCGCGGCAGCGTCAGTGTTCTGGCTGGCGACGCCAGCATGGACCCGGCCGCCGGCGCGCAGTGGAGCCAGGGCAGCCATCTTGGCCAGGCTGGTATCACGGCGTGGCGCCTCGTCGACGGAAAAGCTGCCGATGGGAACGATTTCGGATTCGAAAAGTCCCCGATCGATGGCATCGATGGCGCGCCTGTGGCTTTCAAGCGCAAAGCGTTCCATGTCTTCGCGGCTGCAGCCCCACCTCTGAGCGATCATGTCGGCAGCCCTGAACTGACTGACTTCCTGCTGGCCGTAGCGTGCCTGCCAGCCCGGCGAGCTGCTGAAAGGGTCGTCGAAACCGAACTGCGTGCCGACCGACATGGCCGCCCCCATCGGGATGAGGTTGAGGTTCTGCACGCCGCCGGCAACCACAAGATCCTGGGTTCCGCTCATGACGGCCTGGGCGGCGAAGTGGATTGCCTGCTGCGACGATCCGCATTGCCTGTCGATCGTCACTCCCGGCACATGTTCGGGGAGGCCGGCCACCAGTGCACAGGTTCGGGCGATGTCGCCGGCCTGAGGGCCGATGGTTTCCGTGCAGCCAAAGATGACGTCGTCGATGCCGGCCGGATCTATGCCGGTGCGCTTGACCAGTTCCCTGATCGGGAAGGCGCCCAGATCGGCGGAATGCGTGCCGGCGAACGCACCCTTCTTGCGCCCGACGGGCGTGCGCACGGCATCGATGATGTAGGCTTCAGGCATCGGGACAGGCTCTGCGATTTCAACTGTCCCGGAGGCTAGCGCGAGAGCCGGTCCTCCACTATTCCTATAATGGTCATATGACTTCAACGATTTATGAATAACGAGCGCCACATGGATCTCAGACTTCTCGAGTGCTTCCTGCGTGTCGCCGAGTTTGGCAGCATGAACCGTGCGGCCGCCGACCTGAACCTGTCCCAGCCGTCGCTCTCGCGAAAGATTGCCCTCCTCGAGGGCGAAATCGGCGCCTCGCTGTTCCGGCGGGACACGACAGGGACCAAGCTGACCGAGGCCGGCCTGCTACTGGCCGGGCGTGCGCCGCAGCTTTTGCGCGAAGCCGTTCTGATCAAGGAAGAGATCGCCCAGGAAAGCTCGACGTCCGTGTCGTTGGCGTTGCCCTCATCGCTGAACCGCCTGCTGGCCATCCCCTTTCTGGAGAAGGTCGTCCGCAAACATCCGCATTACACGTTGCGTGTCAGCGAAATCGTCTCCAACGCACTCGAGGTGTGGATGCAGCGGCGGACCCTCGACGTTGCCATCACTGCGCTGCAGCCGCGAACGCAGCGTTTCAGCCTGACGCCGCTTGTTCGCGAGCCGATGATGCTTCTCGGAACCGAAAGCGCGGAACTGGGCGTCGAAGGGATGGTGTCGGCCGACTTCGTGGTGCAGCACAAGCTCGTGCTGCCTGAGTCCGGCAATCCGATACGGCGATATCTCGAGCAGAAGCTCGGAACCGGAAATCTCTCGATCAACACTGTTGTCGAAGTCGAGTCGGTTGCCATGTGCTACGAGCTTGCGCGCGCCGGCGTCGGCTACACCATGCTGCCCTATTCGTCCATTTACGAACACAAGCGCGACGACAGGGTTTCGATGGCGGTGATCCAGGGCTTCGATGTCACCTGGGCACTCGCGGTCAACCGATATCGCGTGCATTCCGCCGCCGTCAGCCAGGTGGCGGAGGACCTGCTTGTTTTTGCCCGGGGGCGCGCGGCCGACCCCGCCTGGAAGTTCGCCACGGCGATCTGAGGACGCCCACCGAAACAGCTGCCGGGCAGTCGTGACGAAGCAAATATCCATGCGCTTCGGAACAAGGCGGAGCTGCGAAAGCACGTCAGAGCATTAGTCCGAACAGACGATGCAGAGCATTTGAACGCGTCCACCCTTTATTGGGCGAGGACCTATCATCTACAAAATGGGAGAGAGAAATGTTGCGTCGTGGCGCACTTCTGGCATTTTTTGCATCGTCTCTTGCATCACAGACAATGGCATCCGACTGGCGAATTCTTGCACAGTTCGACGACGCCCCCGAAGGGCTCGTCGGCGACACCAACGGCAATTTCTATGTCAGCCTGTTTCATTCCGCGCTGGTCATGAAGGTCGCAACCGACGGCACGTCGACCAAGATCGCCGATCTGAGGACGGTGATCGGAGATGCCAAAGGAAGTACAGTCGGCATCGACTGGGACGGCAAGGATAACCTTTACGTCGCCTTTTCCGAATATTCCAAGCGCTTCCCCTGGCCAGCCAAGGCCAATCTGGCGGTCGAGGGATGTGGCGATGCGACGGTCACCAAATCCGGCCTGTACAAGGTCACGATCTCGACGGGCAAGGTGGAGCCGGTGGTGACGCGGGCCGACGGATATCCGTTCTGCTTCCCCGACGACCCGGTCATAGCACCGGACGGCAAGATCTACTTGTCAGATCTCAGCCTCCAGGCCATCTGGAAAATAGACCCCGAGCAGAAATCAGCCGAGTTGTGGTCGAAGGATCCACTGTTCAGTCCGGGAGACCGCTCTCTCAGCGGCTATCCGGTGGGCGTCAATGGCATAGCGCTGGCGCCGGACGGCAAGTCGCTTTACGGCGTGACAGGCGGCATCCCGCTGCTGGTCAAGGTGCCGATCCAGGATGACGGCAGTGCCGGAAAGGCCGAGATGCTCGCCTTCGGCTACGACAACATGGATGGCCTGGAGGTCGACAAGGACGGCAATTTCTACCTGACTGAGACCACGCGCAGCGAAGTCTGGAAGGTCAGTGCCGACGCAAAGAAGCGGCAGCAACTGGGCAACCCGCTTCAGGCGCCTCTCGGGGCACCCGCAAGCATCGCCTTCGGCAATGGCGACATCTGCGTGACCAACCTGAATTTCTTCAAGCATCTGCCTGAAAGCCAGGCAAACTCCATAGCCTGCACGAAGCTGGATAAGCCGCTCTGGTAAGTCAGAGCATGACAAGCGCACTCCAGCGGGGCTGGCGCCCCCTGGCTGCGCGGACATCGCAATTGCACCTGCAGCCGTTCCGTTGATCCGCCAGGCAGCATCGACGGGCTGGACGCAGCCTTGATTAACTTGGGCCAAGCCCGTTCGCCTCGGTCCCCGCCTGCCGACGACGCGGTGCGAGTTCGCCTCGCATGCGTTGTCGGCGCTTTTCGCAGTGTTGATGGATACAACGGCGGTATCGCTGGTCGGGATGGGGCTGGCCTTGATCAACCGTGCCACTGCGCGGCCACCATGGGGCCGACTGCGGTATGCCCTACGATGAACGCCCGGCAGAGCGGCCTCCTTGCAGCGGCTGACGCACACATCCAACTCTTCCTCATTTGCCGAATCTGCGCGCCCCGAAGACGCAGCAGATGACAGCGACGGTGACGACCAACATCACGGGGGTCACGGGCTCGCGGAGCAATGTGGCGGCAAGCACGAGGCCAAAGAATGGCTGCAGGAGCTGAAGTTGTCCGACCGAGGCGATGCCGCCAAGCGCAAGGCCGCGATACCAGAAGACGAAGCCGATGAGCATGCTGAACAGGGAAACGTAGGCCAGGCTTGTCCATGCCGGAACCGTCACGTTCTCAAATGTGGCAGGCCAATAGATCGCCGTGAGCGCCAGCATCACCGGAAGGGATATCACCAGCGCCCAGCAAATGACCTGCCATCCACCGAGCTTGCGGGAAAGCGTCGCCCCTTCGGCGTAACCGAGCCCGCAAGCGACGATCGCGGCCAACATGAGCGCGTCGCCGACAGGCGAGGCAGACAGCCCCTGGCTGATCGCAAACCCGGCGACAAGTGCGCTTCCGAGAACCGAGAAGAGCCAGAAGATCGGCTTGGGTCGTTCATTGCCGCGGATCACGCCGAAGATAGCGGTGCAGAGCGGAAGGAGGCCGATGAACACGATCGAGTGGGCCGACGTGACATGCTGAAGGGCAAAAGCCGTCAAAAGCGGAAAACCAACCACCACGCCGAGGGCAACGACCACAAGGGAAACAAGATCGCGACGTTCCGGGCGGCGCTCCCTGAAGGCGGCTAGTAAAACAACTCCGAGAATGCCGGCAATTGCCGCACGAGCGACAGTCAGAAAAACCGGATCCAGAGACTGCACGGCGACGCGCGTGGCGGGCAGTGACCCGCTGAAGATGATCACCCCTATCAATCCGTACAACCAACCGCTTGTCGACCGTTCCATGGCACCCCCTTTGTCCATGGACCTATGCGGGCAGCCGCTTGAAACCGCCAGACACAGTACGGTACAGTTTGACATTACTGTTATGGCCACAAAGGCAATACAGATGGACGCAACCCGTATCGAAATGGTGATGGAGCAGATCAGGCGTCGAATCGCCGGACGCAGCCTCTTGCCGGGCAGCAAGCTTCCCTCGATACGGGCACAGGCCAAGACGTCAGGGGTCTCGGTTTCGACAGTCGTAGAAGCCTATAACCGCCTCGTTGCCGAGGGGTTGGTGCTATCTCGTCCTGGTTCCGGTTTCTACGTGGCGACACAGACCGCCCCACTGTTGCTGTCCGAGGTTGGCCCGAAGCTCGACCGAGCTATCGATCCGTTCTGGGTGTCCCGCCAATCGCTGGAAGCCAGCGACAATACCGAGAAGCCGGGCTGCGGGTGGCTGCCCCCTGACTGGCTTCCCGAGGCTGGCCTCCGGCGCGGTCTACGCGCACTTTCCAGGGCTTCCGGCATTGCCCTGGCCGAATATGGATCGCCATTGGGATTGCCACCCCTTCGGCAATTGATCGCCCGGCGAATGGCAGAGAAGGGCATTGAGGCGCCGCCCGACCAGGTCATCCTGACCGAAAGCGGCACCCAGGCCATCGACCTTCTCTGTCGTTATCTCATCGAACCGGGCGATAAAGTCCTTCTCGACGATCCCTGCTACTTCAACTTCCAGGCGCTGTTGAGAGCGCACCGGGTTCAGGTCGTCACCGTTCCCTACACCCCAAATGGGCCCGATATCGAGGTGTTCGCGTCCGTGCTCGCAGAGCATCGGCCACGCCTCTACATCACGAACTCGGCAGTCCACAATCCGACGGGAGCGACGCTTTCTCCTGTTATCGCCCATCGTGTCCTGATGCTGGCCGAACAGCATGGCCTGACAATCGTCGAAGACGACATATTCGCCGACTTTGAGCACGTGCCCGGCCCGCGGCTCGCCGCGTTCGACGGCTTGAACCGAGTCATCCACATCGGCAGCTTCTCGAAAACCCTCTCTGCTTCAGCCCGATGCGGGTTCATTGCCGCGAAAAAGGATTGGATAGACGGGATCGTCGACCTGAAAATCGCGACAACATTCGGCGGCGGGCGTCTCAACGCGGAGCTCGTCCTCAGCGTGCTCAGTGACGGTGGCCATCGTAAGTATCTCGACGGACTGCGGATGCGCCTTGCTCGAGCACGCCACGAAGTCGGAGCGAAGTTGCGGGAGATAGGCATCGTGCCCTTGCTGGAACCGCAGGCCGGGATGTTTCTCTGGTGTAGAGTTCCTGGTCCTCGATCGTCGGCACAAGTGGCAAGGGCAGCACTTGTCGATGGTGTCGTCCTGGCGCCCGGGAACGCTTTCAGCCCTGCCCAGACGGCAGGAGACCTGATGAGGTTCAACGTCTCACAAATTGGCAGCAGCAGGGTTTTCGAGACGATACGGCGGTCGCTATCCCAATCCGGTACGGGGGATCGCTAGATCATGCGAGGCTCTTTGCAAGGAGCGGCCCCCGCTCGACGTGGCCAGCAATAGGTCATTCCTGATCGCCGACTAACGAAAACGCTTCAAGCTCTTCGGCTGGTCGGCAACGCTACCTCTGATGCTCGAGCGAAAGTAGCGCCACGCGATGCCCGGATAAGAGGCTCGCGATCTGTCGCCCGACCGCATTTGAAGACCTCCTACCCTTGTTGGATGCGCATCCCAATTCTCCCTTCTAACGGCGCAGAATTGCGCCATCGGGCGGCTATGTCGATGAGTTGGCCGCGACGACAAGCGCATCGACAGCCACAGCCCGGTCCGGCAGCACGATAACCGGATTCAGGTCAAGCTCGGCTATCGCGGAACCGGCGGCCAGCCCCAGCTGCGCCAGATTGAAAACCAGATCGACAAGGGCTTCCTTGTCCGACGGTTCCGCGCCGCGGGCGCCATCGAGCAAAGGGGAGAGCCTCAGGCTGGCGATCATGTCGCTGATATCGTCCTTGTCGACAGGCAACGGTCGCGTAGCCGCATCCTTCAAGATTTCGGCATAGATGCCCCCGGCGCCGACGGTAATGGTTGGGCCAAGATCGCGATCCTGCGTCAGTCCGACGATCATCTCGACGCCGGTGCCGATCAATTCCTGCATCAGCACACCCTCGATCCGAGCCGCCGGAAAATGGGTCTTCGCCTTTGCCACCAGGCTCTCGTAAGTGCTTGCGGCAGTCACAGCGTCACCGATGTCGAGCAGCACCAAACCCGCATCCGACTTATGGGCAATGTCGGGCGAAGCCAGCTTCATGACGACGCGTCCTCCCCAGGCCGCGAACGCTTCTGCTGCCTCGGAGGACGAGGTGACGAGGCGCTCGCCAGCACGGCAGATGCCTGAGCCGTCGAGCAGTGCGGCCACCTGTGCGCTGTCGAGAATTCCATCCTGCTTCAGCGCGCCTTGCTGGCTGGCCGACAATGCTGCTGCATCCCAGGAGCGGCTGCGGAATGCCGCCTTTGCGGCCTCGTAGTCAGCGTGCGCGCGCATGGCGCGGAAGCACTTGCGGAACGAGCGGAAGATCGGCACGCCTGAGCTGACCAGGTCGCGATAGCCGGGACTGTCGGTCAGCACCGACCCCCACATCGCGACCACAGGCTTGGGCGAACGTGGTGCGAAAGCCAGCACGTCGGCGGCAAAGCTGTCGGACAGCAGGCCAAGGGCCGCCGTCAGCCCGACCACGATGACATCGACGTTTGCGTCGGCGGCAATTGCTTCAAGCACCTCGATACGCTGTTGCTGCGGGGCAGCGATGACAAAGCCGCCGCCATTGTCGATCGGATTGGAGACGGTGACGTAGTTGGGCAGGTAGGCGTAGAGCTTTTCGATCGTCGCCTGCGACAGATCGGGAAAGCTCACGCCATAGCTGTCGGCCAGCTCGGCCATCAGCGTCGTCGAGCCTCCCGAAACCGAGTAGAGCGCACAGTTCGGGCCGGTGCCCGCCGGCAGCTTGGCGAGCAGGTTGGCCGTCTCGAGCAACTCGTCGAGATCGCGGACCCGGATCACCCCATACTGCCGGAACAAGCCGTTGATGACCGCATCCGCTCCAGCGAGGTGACCTGTATGCGATGCGGCCATGCGCGCACCACGCTCGGTCGATCCCATCTTGAGCATGACCACTGGCTTCTTCATTGCATTGGCAGCCTCAAGCGCCAGCCTGAGCTTGGCGATCGACTTGAAGCCTTCGACATAGGCTGCAATGACCGACGTCTGCGGATCATGGGCAAAGTAGTTGATGAAGTCGGCAACCTCGAGATCGACCTCGTTGCCCACCGTCACCCAACGCCGGAAGGCAGCACCCATGGCGATGCCCTCGACGATGGGCCGGCCGTTGAAGCCGCTCTGGGTGACCAAACCGACGAGGCCGCCGCGATGATGTTCCGGCACGGGAAACTGCTCAAATGTGTTGTCGTTGGTGTTCGGCCCGATGACACGCACGCCATGTTCACGTGCGGCCTCGGCGACCTTGGCTTCGAGCGCGGCACCCTCGGCACCGACTTCTGAAAAACCGGAGCTGAAGACGATGACATCGCGCACGCCGCGACGACCGCAATCGGCGATTACCTGCGGAACGATCGCCGGCGCCACCTTGACAACGGCGAGGTCGACATAATCAGGCACCTCCGCCATCGACGTGAAGACAGGCACGCCGCCGGCCTCACCGCCGCGCGGATTGACGTAGCAAAACCGCACGTCATCGCCGAAGCGGCGAAACCAGCTATGCGCTTGCGGCGACGCATCGACACGGCCGACATAGGCAATGCCGCTCTTCTTGCGAAACATGCGCTGGAGATCGACCAGGCTGCGGTCGAGTTCTTCACGGGCGTGCCGGATGGCCGGTGGGTTTGCCTGGGGGATTGTCTGCATGATTTGGGGTCTTTCGGTTTGTCGGATGTTCCGGGCGATTGGCCTAGGCCAAATGGCCGAATTCAGGGTCTCGGTCATGTGCCAAACTGGCGGCGAAACGCTCTGTGCCGGCCCGCCGGCACAAGGAGAGGAGAGCGCCATGCGAACCGCGGCCAACACGGCGAGACGGGCGGAGTTGGGATTCGAGGAGCCCAACGAATTGCTGCGGGGCGTCACCAATGACCGCTCTGGCGGCGTGGTGAAATCCAGCCTGCGCGTGCTTTCCGTGCTCGAATATTTCCAGGCCAATCCGCGGCCGGCGCGTACGACCGAGATCAGCCGAGCGCTTGCCATTCCCAATTCCAGCGCCGACGACATTTTGAAGACGCTGGTGCGCACCGGCTACCTCGCCTTCGATCCACGTCAGAAGGTTTACCTGCCTTCCTACCGGATCGTCACTCTGGCCCGGCGCATCGAAGGTTCCTTCTTCGGCGGCACGGCAGTCTCCGACCTGATGGACGAAGTGCATCGCCGCACCGGCCTGACGGTGTGGCTGTGCATGCAGAACGACCGCTGGGTCCAGTGCTCGGCGATCATCGCCGGCTCTGACTTTCACGCCGGCGTCCATGTCGAAGGCTTCACCGACTACGACTGGTCGACAGCGGCCGGCATGGCGCTTTTGTCGGGCAAGCCGCAGGAGGTGGTGGTGGAGATTGCCAAGCGCATGTTTCGCACCGAACCGCCGGCAAGGCGCGTGGCCAGTGTGGCCACGTTGCTCGACAAGGTCAGATCGGTTCGCAAACAAGGCTATGCCACCTCCCGCGGCTTCTCGGCGGAAGGGGCTACCGCAGTGGCTGCACCCTTCCAGTCGAAGTTCATGCGTGTGCCGGTCGCCGTCGGGCTTGTCAGTGCCGATCCCGAGGAAAGCCCCGCCACAGCGGCCTTGGGATCCGCCCTCCGGCAGATAGCTGCCCGGCATCAACGCCTCGCGGAATTGCACCGGGCCAATGACGACCTGCCTATTTCGCCGGAATGGGAATGCCCGCGGCAGCAATGAAGCCTTGGTCGACGACACGGTCTTCCGGCATCAACTCGCTGTAGGACAGCACTTCCGGAATGAGCGCGTAGGTCTTCTGCAGGCGCGCGGCGAGATCTGCCGGCATGTACAGATTGGGATCGAAGGTCAGCGATACGCCCTTCTTCAGCGTCTCCTCGGGCAGTTGCAGTTCCTCGAGCATGATCTTCATGATCTCGGGCTTGTCGTGGTAGTCGCCCTGCAGATAGGTGCGCGTCGTGCGCACCAGTGCCCGCATCACCGCCTCGCCCACGTCGCGCCGCTCCTTGAGCAGGCGCGGACCGAAGCTCCACGAGCCTGCTGACATCTCAGGCCCCTGGACGAAGGCCAAAGACACTTTGGATTCGTCGGCCTTCTGCCAGATGGAATCGATCAGGTAGCCAAAATTGACGGCACCGTTTTCCAGAGCCACGAGAATGTCGGCAGAAGCCATGGTCTGGAATTTCACGTCCTTGAGCGACAGGCCGACCTTTTCCAGCTCCGTCTGCAGGAAGTAGGAGGCCGTCGAGCCGAGGCCGATGGCACTGGCGACCGTCTGATCCTTGAACAGGTCGACGGTGAATTTGCGGCCGTTGAGAAAGGCGTTATTGGCCCAGATGCCCTGCTTCGAGGCCGGCGACTGGACAAAGAGCGGCGCCACGACACGAATGTCGGCGCCACTGGCAATGGCGTTGAAGACGGCCGCACTCGGCTGGCCGCCAAGCACGTCCGCGCGCCCCGTGGACAGGAGCACGATGCCGTCGCTCGACTTGGCGAAGGTGTATTCGATGTCGATGTTTTCCTTGTCGAACTCCCCCATCCGGTCGGCAAGCAGCATCGGTATGTATGCCTCGACCTTGGCGGTCATGGCGACGATCACCTTCTCACGCTGCGGCAGTGGCTTCGGCGCGTCGGAGCCCTCGGCACGGGCGCCGAAGCTTGCCCCGATCACGGCGGCGGCGAGTGCCAGTTTCTTCCATAGAGATTTCATTGCTTCCTCCCTGTTGCTGTTTTTCGCCGCCGGTCCTCCACCGGTCGGCAACCTCCTGGAGCGTCGTGCGTCCGAACGGACGCAAAAGGACGCCCTGATCCATTGCCCCTGCACCTCGTGCTCTCCGGAAAGCGTTCCGGATTCGGACCGATGCGCCTGTCAGCCCGCGTCGTAGACCAGCTTCCAGCTCGACCCGGCGAGTTGCCTTATGCGCGGACCACCAAACTGGAATGCCGCATCACCCGGTGGTTCGGCGAATGAGATGACCGCGGTATCCGGGGCCGGCGGCAGTGCTGCCCAGATCCGCCTGCCCGCCGTGTCTATGTCGACGCGGTTTGGAATGTTGCGCTTGAGGCTTGCTGCGCGCGGATAGAGTTCGGGATCGACTTCGGCTGCCGCGCGCAGGGCCGGCGTATCGACGCCGCCCGGCCGTACCGCCACCACCCATGGCCCGGTTCCGCCGCGGCTTTCGCGTTCGCGTGCGACGACTTCGACCCAGTGTTCGATCGCAACCTTGGACGCACAGTAGGTGGCCAGCCCTTCGAGCGCTGCCACAGCGGCTCCGGAAGAGAGCATCACCAGCCCTGCCTCGTAGCCGGGACGACAAGCGTCGAGAAACGCTTCAGCAAGCACGAAGGGTGCAGCGAGATTGGCAAGAACGCCCTTCTTGTATGTCTCAGAGGAGACCTTGCCGACCACGCCGATCGCTTCGGAATAGTATGCGTTGTGAATGAATATGGCACGCTTGCCGCGAAAGGCAGCCAGCTCCCGGATGAAATGCCCACGGACGCGATCCCATGACGCGGGATCGGTCAGATCAAAGGTGACGCTCTCATAGTCGGGGTGCTTCCGACGCGACAGATTGATGATGCGGGCGTTGTTGAACGGAACGTTGCGAGCAAGCCCGAGGCCCACACCCTGCGTCGCGCCGCTGATCCAGACAATGGTATCGTGCATCAATGCCCCCCTCTCAGTTGCGCAACACGACCGCACAGGTCGGGCCCAGATCGCTCGAGCTCACGAAGCAGCAGTCGGCTTGCTCGACCTGACCGGTCGAGGTGCCGCGCATCTGCTTCACGCCTTCGGTGATCATGTTGAAACCATGCAGGTAGACCTCGGAGAGGCTGCCGCCGCCTGTGTTTACCGGCAGGCGTCCACCGAGCGCGACGCCCCCATCCTCGGTGAAGGCAGCGCCTTCACCTCGCCCACAGAAGCCGTAGCCTTCGAGGGTGAAGAACACTTCCGGCGTGAAGGCGTCGTAGACCTGCGCCACCTTGATGTCGGCAGCGCGGAAGTCGCTCTGGCGCCACAGCGACTTCGCGCAGGTCGCAGCCTGCGAGCGCATCGGATCTGTTGTGAAGTAGTTGGCAAGGATGGCGCTGCCGCCATCGAACCCCTGGGCTGCGGCGTGGACGTAGACGGGCCTGTTGCGGCAGTCCCTGGCGCGATCGCTTGCCGTGACGACGAAGGCGATCGCGCCGTCCGTCTCAAGGCAGCAATCGAACAGGCAAAGCGGCTCGCTGATCCAGCGCGCTGCGAAATAGTCTTCGCGGCTCATCGGTTTGGCATGCATGAAGGCCTTGGGATTGCGGTTGGCATGGCTTCGGAACGCCAATGCAACATTGGCGAGATGATCGCGGGTGGCGCCGAATTCGTGCATATAGCGCCTGTACATCACGCCGACCTCGTCGACAGGCCGGATGATGCCCCAGGGTCTGAGCCAGGTATCGCGGCTGCCCTGAATGCGCTGCTCCAGCTGCGCCCAGACACGGCTGGCGCGGCCGCTCCGCTTGCGCGAGCGCCAGCCGACGACCACCTTGGCCTGGCCGGTGGCAATCGCCATGGCCGCATGGCCGACAGTACCGCAGCCGCCATGACCACCGGCGGGCATCTGCGAATAATAGGTCACCTCCTTCATGCCGAGATCACGCGCGATGTCGTGCTGGAAGACGTTCTCCATATTGAGCGAGCAGAGGCCGTCGACCTCCGACGGCGAGATGCCGGCGTCGTCGAGCGCCGCCTTGATCGCCATGCAGGCAAGCTGCTCCTCGCTTTGCACCATGGCCTTGCCAAAGGCGGTCTCGCCAATACCGACAATCGCAGTCCGGTCCTTGAGGGAGATCATATCGCTCATGGCTTCAGGCTCTCGGAAACCCGCGGCATCCAGCGCGGCAGGGTGATATCGTCGGAGACGGCAGCAAAGGTGACGTCGACCGGCATGCCGATGCGGATTGCCGAAACTGGTACGCTGTTGATGGCAGCGTCGGGTGCCGCAACCAGGCTGCCGACCATGCGGATGTCAGGATGGTCTTCGAATTCGACGACGATCATTGGATACGGCACCACATCCTGGAAACCAGGCAGCGTCGGACCATGCGCAACACCGTACGACCAGACAGAACCTCGACCGGACGTTTCGGCCCATTCCGTCTCGGCATGGGCGCAGGCGGCGCAGAACGGATGTGGTGGAAACTGACAATGGCCGCAGGCCTTGCAGCGCTGGACGACGAGGCGCCCATCGCGGGCCGCGTCCCAGAAGCCCGCCGTGTCGGGATCGTCAGCATAGGGCAAAGGGATGGCTGTCATGGTCTTGTCTCTGTCGGAATGCGGGGAACCGGCAATTCAATCGCCTCGAGCACCGGATCGCCTGAAAGCGCGACCTGGACGTCGACCTGTCGGGCGCAGCCGGGACAATAGAAATGGCGGATGCGGAAGCGTTCGCTGCCGGGATAGCGGTCGGTGATGGCTGATCGCTCGCCGGCGGCGGCTTCACGGACGGCAAGGGATGCGTAGATGTCCGCGCCAGCGGCGCAGATGCTGTGGCCGCAGGCGGCGCAGACGACCTTTTCGCCGCCCGGGACCGCGACGGCCCTGAACTGGCTGGACAGGCGCCGTCCACCGAGCGGCGCGTCGATCCTGCGCGGTTCGCGGCCACCGAGCCGCGCCTTGCGCCGCGCCTGTCGCTCGGCCTCGGATGCGGCGTGGTCGATCTCTGCCTTTTCACCGTCGAGGCGCAGCACCACGCCAAAGTCGCGCAAGGCATTGCCTGCACTGACCAGGCCATCGAGCACATCAGCGGCGACGTCAGCCGGATCGCGTTCGAGCGGATCGCCAAAACCTCCGCCGCCTTGCGAGGAGGTGACCAATATCTGGTCGGGCCAGAGCCTGGTTGCGGCATCCGGCAGCCGAAAATCGGTGACGTCGACAAGCTCCGGCCAGCCCTTGGCAGCGGCCACCGGCACGTCACCCCCAGTAATCGCAAAGCCGCTCGGCAAACCGGGCTCACCGCCGGCGGCACCCATCGTCGCCGGATGCTGCAGGCCTTGCGCCATGGACAGGAGCGCGATCGATCGTTCGGTCTGGTGCGGGCGATAGGCATGCATTGCGCCGACGCCACCGCGTCGTCTGCCCGGTCCGCCGGAGTCGGCCAGCTCGCGGCGCATGAGATAAAGCACTGGATAATAGGCTTCGTTGGTTTCGAGATTGGACGGCGTCGCGCCGGGCGAAGTCGCGGTGCCCGAGGTATCGCTTCCGTCCGCATTGCTGGTGGCTCCGCCCCCGCCGCTCAACTCGTCCAGAAACAGCGTGGTGAAAGGGCTGCCATCGCGCCGGTGGCCCGAAATCGACATGCCACCAGCGCCCGAGGACTGCGACGATGCCATGGCCATGTGCGCATGGGCTGCCGAACCGTCCAGCAGGCGCGCGAGGCAACCACTGACGCAGTTGCGGATCGCTTGTGCCGAGGTGCCTGTGCTCATCGCGACGCCGGCCGGCCACTCGGCATCCACGATCGAGGCCTTTCGGGTGCGTATGTCGATGGTGCGCCATATGGCGCCTGGCATCCAGGGCAGGCCCTGGCAGATGTGGACGAGCACCGCCGCCATGGTGAAGTTGGCCAGCGTCGGATAGGTGGAGTTGACCGCGCCAGGAGCCTGGTCGTCGCTTGCGGTGAAGTCGAAGCTGAGCTTGTCGCCTGTCTTGGTCATGGCGAGGCGGACCGCGTAGACCTGGTTCGGCAAATAGTCGGCGCCGCAACGCTGCTCATGCTGAATGAACGAATTCTCGCGCCAAATGCCATCTGGCAGCTCAATGAGGCGGCGACGAAAGGCAGCCTCCGTGGAAGCAAGCAGCCTGTCCATCGCGTGCACGAGACCATCGGTGCCATAGGCGGCGCAGAGTTCCAGCACCTGACGTTCGGATGCGCGGTTCGCCGCGATCTGGCCGAGCAAATCGAGCGCGTTGAGCTCGGGTGTTCGGGTGCGGGCAAGGTAATCACGCTCGATGTCGCGGCGGATGCTGCCTGCCTCGACGATCTTGACCGGCGGGATCGGGATCGCTTCGTCGAAGATCGAGCGGGCTGCATAGTTGAAGCCGCCGCTGACCGGCCCGCCGACATCGGGTTCGTGCACCGTCGACCCCGCCCAGGCAATCAGCCTGTCGCCGTGAAAGATCGGCGCCACCAGCGTCACATCGGGCTGATGCAGCGTCCCGAGATAGGGATCGTTGGTCAGAAACTGGTCGCCGCGACCAATGCCCGGGTTTTCGCCATAGCGATCGAGGATGTCGCGAACGATAAGGTTGAGCGATGTCGACTGCACCAGAATGAACTTGCTGCACGAAATCACGGTGCCGTCGGCCGTCATGATCGCGGTGTTGAAATCGCTCGCCTCGGAGGCGATCTGCGAACCCGAGACACGGACCAGCGTCTCGCCTGCATCCGCGTTGATGGCTTCAAGTCGGTGGCGGATGATTTCGAGCTCGATCGGACCGATTGTCATGCGAATTCCCCGATGCTGGGCGAAGGCGAGCGCTTGTGCACCGCAGGCACGGTCATGGTTAGGTTGCCGTCCACGTCGGTCGTCACCGTCTGGCCGGGATAGATGACTGCCGTTGTCTGGTCGGATTCGATGAAGGCAGGTCCCGATATCACGACGCCAACGCCAAGCTCGGCCCACAGGAAGACCGGCGTCTCCTGCTCACGACCCCCGAACCAGGCCCGCCGTTGCCGGCTGGGCCGGAGCGCGCCGCGCATCCCCGTTGGGGCGCTGTCGGGCATGACGATCGGCATACGCGCTTCAACGACGACGGCCGCAAGTTCGATCGTGCTTTTTGCATGGGCCGAACCCCGACCAACGATCTGCTCGTAGCGGGACCGGAACGCGGCCTCGGCAGCGGCAATCTCGGCTCTACCAAGCCGTGACGACGGCACTTCGATGTCGATCCGGTGCAACTGGCGAGAAAATTTCAGACCGATCTTGCGCCTGATTTCGACGGCACCTGCCAGGCTCGCCTCCGCCAGCCCCTCGAATTCGCCTCGAGCGCGCTGCTCGAGCCGACCGAAGGCGTCGATCTCGCCATCACGGAAGTCCTGCAGAGGCCGGGCGGGCAGCTCGATCTCATAGGAGGTCCGCATGTCGCTGGAGGCTGCCCCCCAGGCGGAGAACTCCGGCGCGAGCCGCGGTATGACGATTGCCTTCACACCGATCTCGGCGGCATAGCGCCCGACATGCTGAGGTGCTGCCCCGCCATAGGCATAAAGCACGAAGTTGCGAGGATCATGGCCGCGTTGCACGCTGGCACGGCGGACGAGATCGGCCATCTGTGCATTCGCGACGCGCAATATCCCCTCGGCCGCCTCTTCGATCTCAAGGCCGAGCTTGCCGGCAAGCGGCGCAAGCGCCGACCGCGCAGCGTCGCGATCCAGGATGAGCGCGCCACCGAGGTGATCGAGATGGCCCAGAACGACAGCGGCATCCGTCACTGTAGGCTGCGTGCCGCCACGGCCGTAGCAAGCCGGGCCGGGCATCGAACCGGCGCTTTGCGGTCCGACCCGCAACACGCCGAGTTCGGGATCCGCATAGGCAATGCTGCCTCCACCCGTTCCGATAGAGGCCAGGTCTATGACGGGAACGGCCAGGCTATGCCGGTCGATGCGTGGTCGGGAAGCAGTCGGCAGGGCACCACCGACGACGAGGCCGACATCGAAGCTCGTGCCGCCGACGTCGGTGGCAAGCACGTCGGCATGCCCAAGCCGCGCGCCGATCTGGCGGGCGGCCATGATGCCGCCGACGGGTCCGGATTGAAGCAGATGTATCGGGGCGTCGTGCAGCGAACTCGCGCGACGCGCGCCGCCGCCCATGGTCACGATCAGGAACAGGCCCGAAAATCCCTCATCGCGCAACGCCTCGTCGAGCGAGGTCAGGTAGTCGCCGACAAGAGGTGCGACATAGGCATTCATGGCAACGGTCGCGGTGCGCTCATATTCGCCGATGCGTGGTGCGAGCTCGCTCGACAACGTCACATGCAGGCCAGGTGCCTCCTCGGCAACGAGTTCGGCGAGACGGCGCTCGTGACTGCCATTGACCGGCGACCACATCAGCGCGATGCCGATCGCCTCGGCACCGCGCGCGACCAGTTGGCGGATCGACTGCCGGGCCTGCTCTTCATCCAGCGGCACGATGATGTTGCCATCGACGTCGATGCGTTCACGTACACCGATGATGCGGCGGCGGGGAACGAGCAGATCCGGCTTGCGCCATTTGAGCGCATTGATGCTGTCCTCGTCGGGCAGGCCGTGCACCTTGTTGGAACGCGCCATCGGCAGTGTCGCCTCAAAGCCTGAGGTCACAAGCAGACCAACCTTGGCGCCGGCGTTTGTGAGCAGGGCATTGAGGCCGACAGTGGTGCCGTGCGACAGGATGTCGGTCACCTCGAGGATTTCGCGCAGGCTCTTGCCCAGCGAGCGGGAGGCGACAGCAAGCGAGGCAATCACACCTTCCATCAGGCGGCCGTGCGTCGTCAGTGCCTTGCCGACCCCGATCCTGCCGTCGCCGGTAAGAATGACCGTATCGGTAAAGGTGCCGCCAGTGTCGATGCCGACGATCTGCATATGCAAACTCGCAAATCACTCTTCAGGACGCAGTCCGCCGTCCGTCGAACGCATGGCGCTCGCCGTTGGTGGCCTGCCGTGAACGCCGGAAATCCGGCACGGAATTGAAACAATCCTGCGGGGAACGAAAGCCGCCGCCGCTCTCCAAGGCGGCAACGATTTCCGCCACTTGAGACACGTCGATTAGGCGTCGAACGGAACAAGCTGTCAAACGCAACCGGCCATTTTCCGGCTATCCGGAAAATCTGCGGAAGCGATTGTTTTGATTTCGCCTATCGGCCTAGCCTCCGGTCCGCGGATGCTCTTGGCGCTCGCTGGATTGCACTTCCTCACGGAGCGACAGATGAACTCATTGCGCAGAACCGACATATCAGCTGCCATGCCATTGGCCGCCGAGGCCCCTGCCAAGATAGAAGTGCGAGGGGTACGCAAGCGTTATGACGCCAACGGCAATGTCGAAGCGCTTGCCGGTGTCGATCTCAAGGTGAGGAGTGGCGAATTCGTCTGTCTCGTCGGTCCGTCGGGTTGCGGCAAGTCGACGGTACTCAGGATGATTGCCGGCCTGCACAGGCCGAGCGAGGGCGAGGTCCTCGTCCATACCAGTGGCACGCGTGCGGTCCCCACCGCCATGGTGTTCCAAAGTTACAATGTGTTTCCGTGGAAGACGATCCAGGCCAATGTCCGCTTCGGTCTGGAGATGACAGGCATGTCTGGCGCCGAGGCCGACAGGCGCGCGACGGCCTGGCTCGGCAAGATGGGCCTCGCCGACTTCGCCAATGCATATCCGCCGGCTCTTTCCGGCGGCATGTTGCAACGTGTCGCCATCGCTCGCGCCATGGCGGTCGAGCCTGAAATCCTTCTGATGGATGAACCTTTCGCCGCGCTCGACGCCCAGCACCGTCGCATCCTGCAGGACGAGTTGCTGACGCTCTGGCAAGAAGACAGACGCACAGTCGTCTTCGTCACCCACAGCCTTGAAGAAGCGTTGCTGCTCGGCGACCGGGTCGTGGTGATGTCGGCGCGGCCAGGTCGCATCATCGCCGAATTCGAGGTGCCTTTCGCCCGACCACGCGCGCCGGAAATCCGCGGAGAGCCCATCTTCGCCAAGCTCGAGCAGGAAATCTGGAACCTGTTGCGAGAGCAGGTCGGCAAGCACGCTGCCTGAAACAAACATCGACGCGGAGGAGGCGACGAGCATGGAAAAGACCATCGCTATCAGACCGGGCGAAGCCGAGCGCGACCCACGTGGTTATGCGCTGCGGGCGCGAAGGCAGGAAAAGGTGCTGGCGATGGCGACGCCCGTCGTGTTCTTCATCCTGTGGGAGATCTGCGCCCGCGCCGGCCTTCTCGATTCGCGCTTTTTTCCCGCCCCGAGCGCGATCTTCCTGTCAGCGGTCGAAATGCTGCGCACAGGAATGCTGCAGCAGGATGTGATCGCGAGTGCTCTGCGTGTGCTCGCCGGCTTCGCCATCGGCGTCACATCAGGCCTTGGCGCCGCCCTGTTGCTCGGCCTGTCGCGCCTGACACGCGCCGCGCTGGAGCCGTTCCTTACCGCGCTCTACACGGTGCCAAAGCTCGCCCTGCTGCCGTTGCTGCTGTTGATCTTCGGACTTGGCGAACTGCCGAGCGTGCTGCTTGTCGGCATGACCGTGTTCTTCCTGGTCTGGATCCAGTGCATGGAGGCAGTGCTTGCCATCCCCGAGAACTATCACGAGGCCGCCCGCTCCTTCGGCGCCAAGGGCTGGAATATGTTCAGGCACGTCACCTGGCCGGCACTTTTGCCACAGCTGTTCATTTCCATGCGCATCGCCATCGGCACGGCGGTGCTGGTTATCGTCGGCGTCGAGTTCGTCCAGGCAAGCCAGGGCATAGGCTATCGCATCTGGCATTCGTGGTCGCTGTTTCAGGCCAACCGGATGTATGTCGGTATCTGCACCGTAGCCCTCATGGGTTTCCTGTTCAGCTCGCTGGTCCGCTGGCTCGGACGGTTGATGCTGCCCTGGACGGCGTCCTCGACCAAAGGATCCCGCTAGGTCCAACGCAGCATCCGAACTGCCCCGAAATGCGATAGCGCGCTTCGCGGCCGTTCGGCGAGATGGGCATCATTCTTCGTCTGCCCTCGTAGTGCCACCCGGCAGGGCGTGGCAGCTAGCTGACCTTTGGGAGGCCCGGATGAATTCCAAGATCTATATCCACGAATATATCGACATCATCGGCGCCAACCGGGCCAACTACTTCAAACACATGACGACCGACTGGGGTCGGCACAGTGCCGAACGCCTTCAAAAATGCTTCGGCGTCTGGGGGACGCTCGGCAGCACGGGCCGTTGGCCACAAGTGGTGAACCTGTGGGAGTACGAAGACTGGGACAGCCTGGCTGCCAGTTTCGCGCTTGAGACCGGCACGGACACGATGCAGGACAAGGCGCTTGAGATGTGGTGGCTCACGGCTCAAAATTACCGCAGCGGGGGCCTCGACCGATTGTTGATCGCAGCCCCTTACTCACCCGACATAGAGCAACTTTGTGCCGACGGCAGCGTGGTCGGCGCCAAGGTATTCCTGCACGAGACCGTCAATATCAAGCCAGGCCTGGCGCAGGATTATTTGCGGCTGGTGTCGGAGCATTGGCTTGGCCAGGCAATGGAATTGGGGCTGCAGCTTGTCGGCGCCTTTCGCACCGCCATGCGCAATGATTCCGAGGTGGTGCTTATCTGGGCCATGCGGGATTGGAGCGACTGGGCTCGCGTCGGCATGGCCGAAGACGGCGAGCCTTTCCGCACATGGCGCGCCAGGACCAAAGACATTGCGATCGACTGGGTCGGCCACCTGATGTGTTCGGCACCCGCCTCTCCACTCAAGACTGGAGTCCAGCCCTAGCAGGCCGGACGCGCGACATTCCAGCGCCACTGCGTGCTTGCCGCGTCGGCGGGATTGATTGCGAGCACTCCTAGTTACCAAATGCTGTTGGCTTTGAACTATCGCAATGGCCGCTTTCCAGACCGCCCCAGTGGTGTGCCAAGGCTATCAGCCGATGACAGGAAATTGCAGCGTCTGCCTGAACGGCGGGAATGGGCGCAGGTCATTCACGAGCTAGCCTGCGTGGATCAGTCGACAGTCTTTCTTCCCATCTCGTTCGCGGCGGCTTACCATGCCTTTTGGCATAGGAGGCTTCGATGACATCAAGCTTCAACGTGCAGGATGCGGCCGGCTATGAGCAGTTGATGGGCCGCTGGAGCCGGAAACTCGCGCTGCCATTCCTCGGCTTTGCCGGCCTCGCCGAAGGCGAGAGAGTGCTCGACGTCGGCTGCGGCACCGGCAGCCTGACTTTTGCGCTGGCCGAGGCCGTAAATCTCAGGCAGATCGCAGCCATCGACTTCTCGCCGGTCTTTGTCGCGGCGGCTCAGGCGCGCAACACGGACCCGCGCGTCGAGATCAGCCAGGCCGATGCCTGCGCCCTGCCCTTTGAGGACAACAGCTTCGATCGAACGCTCGCGCTGCTGGTGCTGCATTTCGTGCCCGAAGCGCACCGGGCAATCGCGGAGATGGCCAGGGTGACGCGACCGGGCGGCGTGATCGCTGCCACTGTATGGGATCATTATGGCGGCATGCCCGGCATGCGCATGGCGGTCGACACGTTGGCGATGCTCGGTGAAGCCGGCCGGCAACTGCGCAGCCGCTATTGCTTCCAGCCGATGATGCAGCCGGGCGAGATGAAAGCCGCCTTCGTCGCACAAGGACTGTCACGCGTCGAGGAATCCCAGCTTTTGTTGCGTATGGACTATGCCGACTTCAGCGATTTCTGGGCGCCCATCGGCGCGGGCGAAGGTCCGATCGGCAAATTTGTCGCCACGCTCGACCAGGCGGACAAGGCGCGCGCCGAGGCTGCCGCGCGCGATGCCTACGAGGCCGGCCGCCCCGACGGGCCGCGCTCATTTGCCAACATCGCCTGGGCCGTGCGCGGCATCGTTGCCTGAGGCACCGCCCATGACTGACGATGAGCTTCTGGGCCTGGCGCGGTAAAGGGCTTCCTTGGAAGCGCCGGGGAGAAGATCCCCACCCCGTCCCTCCTACAAAGGCGAGGCAGAAGGTCCCTCAGCCCACATCCAGCACGATCTTGCCAATGTGTTCGCCCTCTTCCATGCGCTCATGCGCCCGCCAGGCTTCGCGCAGCGGGAAGATCATGTCCATGACAGGCGCCACGCGGCGGACGGCCAGCAGCGGCCACACCTGGGCTTCGAGTGCTGCGGCGATGCCTGCCTTGAACTCGGTCGTGCGCGGCCTGAGCGTCGAGCCGGTATGGGTCAGCCTTTTGACCATCAGCTTGGAGAAATCGGCGCTCGCCACCGCCCCGCCTTGCGTCGCGATCTGGACGATGCGGCCGTCGACGGCGGCAGCATTGTAGTTGCGGCCGACATAGTCGCCACCAACCATGTCGAGGATGACGTCAGCACCCTTGCCGCCGGTGGCGTCCTTCACCGCCTCGACGAAGTCTTCGTTGCGGTAGTTGATCGCCCGATCGGCTCCGAGCTTGAGGCAGGCAGCACATTTGTCGTCGGAGCCGGCTGTGACGATGACATAGGCGCCGAAGGCAGAGGCGAGTTGGATCGCCGTGGTGCCGATGCCCGACGAGCCGCCATGGATCAAAAGCGTCTCACCCGCCTTCAGCGCACCTCGCTCGAACACGTTGTGCCAGACGGTGAAGAAGGTTTCGGGCACGGCCGCTGCTTCGGTGAAGGTGAAGCCCGTGGGCATGGGAAGCGCGTTGGTTTCGTGCACCCTGGCATATTCGGCATAACCGCCGCCCGGCGTCAGCGCGCAGACCGCGTCGCCGATGCGCCAGCGCGTGGCACCCTCGCCAAGTGCTGCCACTTCGCCCGACACTTCGAGCCCGGGCAGGTCGGAGGCGCCCAGCGGCGCGGGATAGGCGCCCTTGCGCTGCTGGACGTCGGGTCGGTTGACACCCGCCGCATGCACCCGGATCAGGATCTCTCCGGCGGCCAATTCCGGCAGGTCGCGCTTTTCGGCCTTGAGCACGCGGGGCCCGCCCGGCTGGCTGATCGCCACGGCCAGCATCTTTTCGGGAAGTTTGGCAGGCTTGGCCATGTCTTTCGGTCTCCGCTGGTCCGGCGCGCCCCGGACTTTACATGTGGTTGAACGCACTATGTATTCTGATTGGCAAATCAGGCAAACGCCTGTCTGCGATGGAGGAAAGCGAGATGGCGCTGTTCGATGACGAGCCGGTGAAGAAAAAACCCGTACACGAGATCGGCCAGGATCTGTCGCTGCTGTCGGTCGGCGAGCTCAACGAGCGCATCGCGGCCCTGCGCGCCGAGATCGGCCGGCTCGAGGCCGAGCTCACCGTCAAGGGCTCGACCAAATCGGCCGCCGAGGCGCTGTTCAAGCGCGGCTGAAACGCGCGCCGCCACCGATATGCCCCAAACGGGTTATCATCAGGTGCCAGTGCCTAATTGATTCGTGGTGGGACACCAGATGCTCGCAACCTACCGGCCGATCCTGTCGTTGCTCCGCGGCACAGCTTTCCTGCTCGCAGCATCGGGCCTGCATGGCCTGCTTTTGCCCCTGCGCGGCCAGGAAGAAGGTTTTTCCACCACCGCACTCGGCCTGATGGGCACCGCCTGGGCCGGTGGTTTTGTTGCCGGCTGCTATTTTGCCCCACGTGTCGTCCGCCGCGCCGGCCATGTCCGCGCCTTCGGCACCTTCGCCGCATCGGCCGCCATCATCGCGCTGCTGACCGGCCTGATCGTCAACGAATATGTCTGGATCCTGCTGCGCGCCTTTACCGGCTTCGCCATGGCCGGCGCCTTCATGGTCATCGAGAGCTGGCTCAACGAGCGAGCCACCAACGAAAACCGCGGCACCGTCTTCGGCCTCTACATGATGGTCACCTATGCCTCGATCATGGCCGGCCAGATGATGGTCGCCGGCGGCGACGTTACCAGCGCCTCGCTGTTCATGGTCACGGGCATCCTGTTCTGCCTGTCGCTGATCCCGACAGCCGTCTCCAGTGCCGCCCACCCCAAGCCGCTGCAGGACGTCTCGCTCGACATCAAGGGGCTTTACGCCAATTCGCCGGTCGCCTCCGTCGCCTGCTTCCTCATCGGCGTCGCCAATGGCGACTGGGGTACGCTCGGCGCCGTCTATGGCGCACGCATCGGCATTTCGACACCCGAGATCGCGCTGATGATGAGCCTCGTGGTCGTCGCCGGTGCCGCACTGCAGATCCCGATCGGCAAGGTCTCCGATCGCACCGACCGCCGCTATGTGCTGATCGGCGCCTCGCTCGCTTCGGCGGTCGCCGCCGTGCTGATCTTCCTGGTGGCGCCGCGCTCCGGCGCCTTCGTCATCGCCATGACCGCCTGCTACGGCGCCTTTGCCTATACGCTCTATTCGCTGGCCGTGGCGCATGCCAACGACCACGCCAAGCCTGAGGATTTCGTCAAGGTTTCGGGCGGGCTGCTGCTGCTCTACGGCTTCGGCACCATGGTCGGGCCGCTGCTTGGCGCCGGCCTGATGGATTACATGCGGCCGGAAGCGCTTTTCCTCGCGACAGCTGCCGCGCATTTCACGCTCGCCGGCTACACCGCGCTGCGCATCAAGCGGCGTGCGCCGGTGCCGATCGAGGATCGCGAGGCCTTCAAGACCCAGCCGGCCGACCGCAGCGCGACGCCGGAATCGCTGCGCCTCGACCCCAGGCACGAGGACGCTGCCTGACAGGCAAGGTGGTGCGACGAGACGCCAGTAAGGCGATTGCGACCGGTAGTTGAGATTTCGCCGATGTTGCGGCACAAATGAGCCATGACAACTGACGCGCCCTTCCTCGCCATATCGGATGCCAACCGGCGCCATCTGCTGGAAGAATTACGGCGTGGCCCCAAGACCGTCAGCGAACTTGCCGCCGGCCTGCCGGTTTCACGCCCGGCGGTGTCACAACACCTCAAGGTTTTGCTCGACGCCGGCCTTGTCAGCGCCCGCGCCGAAGGCACGCGCCGGGTTTATGCGGTCAGCGTTGCCGGTTTCCGCAAGCTCAACATCTGGCTGGACCAGTTCTGGGACGCCTGAGGCTTTGTCCGGTGCCGCCTCGAAGGCGGTCATGCCCAGGAGGATGGATGCGCCAGTCCTATGCTGGGCAATAACGCGACGTGCCAATGATGTGGCTGATCACGGCAATGGCCTGGCGGCAGCGCCGGCTCAACCACCGATACGCACGAGCATCCCGCTGCGGATGCGCTGTTCCGGTCATGCGATGATTTGGCTGATAAAGATCACCCTGATCCGGCGGCGATGTTGCTTCGCCGCCGGCTGTCGGGCCCTTGCCGAAAATCAGGGCCTTGCTGGAGACCTCGTGCCTGAGCCTAGTGCTGTGACTGAGCCTAGTGCTGCGTCGGGTCACCTTTCAGCTTTTCAATCTCGTCCTTGAGAGCCAGCTTGCGACGCTTCAGCGCTACGATTTGCAGGTCGTCCATGGATGGATGATTCATTGCTTCGCCGAGCTGGCGCTCGACGTCACCATGTTTGCGCTGGAGTTCTTCAAGATGGGAAGCAAGAGACATGATTGGTTCTCCCTTTCATGGTTTCCTCGATGCTCCGGGCACAGCCCTGCCCACCGCAGACAGTGCTCTGTGACGGAACCATGACAGTCTGCCATCCCCCGTCGGCGATGTCGAATAAAGTGTGGTAGCATTTCCTGACAGCGTGAAATGTGATAAGGGCTTCGCGCCGGTGACAAGGAGTCGCCGACCCCGCCTTAGGAGCGCCCCGGGTGCGCCAGTGAGTTTGCAGACGGTAGACATGTCGGAACAGGAACAAGCCGAGATTCGTCTCGAGTTTGCACGCTTGAAGCAGGACCATGCGGATTTTGATGCCGCAATCAACGCGATGATCGCGATGGGCTGCGATACGTTGCAGATCCAGCGGATGAAGAAGAAAAAGCTGGTCCTCAAGGACAAGATCAGCCAGATCGAAGACCGCATCATCCCCGACATCATCGCCTGAGAAACCGCCATTTTCGGACGGCCTTTGGTTGCGATGGCAGCGCATTTCGGTTAAGCGCAGGCTTATCAAGCAGGGGTGCCGCGCGTGAGCAAAGACAGGGTCGACGTCGCCATCATCATGGGGAGCCAGTCTGACTGGGCGACCATGCGCCATGCCGCCGAATTGCTCGACGTGCTCGGCATCGCCTTTGAGGCGCGCATCGTCTCGGCCCACCGCACCCCTGACCGTCTCTATGAATTTGCCAAGGGCGCCAAGGCAGCCGGCTTCCGCGTCATCATCGCCGGTGCCGGCGGTGCTGCCCATCTTCCCGGCATGACTGCAGCCATGACCTCTCTGCCGGTGTTCGGCGTGCCGGTCGAATCGAAGGCCTTGTCGGGCCAGGATTCGCTGCTTTCCATCGTCCAGATGCCGGCCGGCATCCCCGTCGGCACCCTTGCCATCGGCAAGGCCGGTGCTGCCAATGCAGCGCTCCTTGCCGCGGCCGTGCTTGCCCTGTCCGACGACGCGCTTGCCATCCGGCTCGACGAGTGGCGCGCCGCCCAGACCGCACGGGTCGCCGAACAGCCGACGGACGACGCGTGAGCGCGCCCCTTCCCCTCGGCGCCACCATTGGCATCATCGGCGGCGGCCAGCTCGGCCGCATGCTGGCCATGGCGGCGGCTCGCCTCGGCTACCAGACCATCGTTCTTGAGCCCCAGGCAGACTGCCCGGCTGCCCAGGTCGCCAACCGCCAGATCGCTGCTGCCTACGACGACCCCGCGGCCCTCGACGAACTGGCGCGCGCCAGTGCCGTCGTCACCTATGAATTCGAAAACGTGCCGGTTGTCGCTGCCGAACGGCTGAGCCGCACGATCGCCGTCTACCCGCCGGCACGCGCCCTCGAGGTTGCGCAGGACCGGCTTGTCGAAAAGACCTTCCTGAACGGGATCGGGATATCCACAGCCGGCTTCCGCTCTGTGAACAATGATGCCGAGCTGGCGGAAGCGCTGAAGGCCTTCGACGGCAGCGGCGTGCTGAAAACCTGCCGCATGGGTTATGACGGCAAGGGCCAGATGGTCTTCCGCAACATGACGACAGGCGGCTTCGATGGAGCCTGCGCCTCGCTCGGCAATGTGCCGCTGGTGCTCGAATCCTTCGTCGCCTTCGCACGCGAAATCTCGATCATCGCCGCGCGCGGCACCGACGGCAGCATCGCCGTCTTCGATCCGGCCGAGAACGTGCATCGCAACGGCATCCTGGCGACCTCGACGCTGCCGGCCACGATCGGCAGCGAAACAGCCATGGCGGCACGTGACGCGGCACGCAAGATCCTCACGGCACTCGATTATGTCGGCGTCATCGGCGTCGAGTTCTTTGTCCTTGCCGACGGCTCGTTGTTGGTCAACGAGATGGCGCCGCGGGTACACAATTCAGGCCATTGGACCGAGGCGGCCTGCGTGGTCTCGCAGTTCGAGCAGCACATCCGCGCCGTCGCCGGCCTGCCGCTCGGCGACGCCAACCGCCACTCCGACTGCATCATGGAAAACCTGATCGGCGACGACATCGAAAGGGTGCCGGCCCTGCTCGCCGAGCCCGACGTCGCTGTGCATCTCTACGGGAAGGCCGAAGCCCGCCCCGGCCGCAAGATGGGCCATTTCACGCGGCTGTTGCCGCGCCGCTAAAAGACAGTCCTCAGCATGGGGCCGGCTGCATCTGTGGCCGCGCCGGCTCGCCTTGCTGCCAAACTCACGCAGCAGGCCTTTGCAGCGAACCGAAGAAGCCGATGATGCGCGTTATGCGTTTCTGGTCGGCGTCGACAAAGGCGATGTCGAGGCCCTCGGGCGGCGATGATCCATCGGGCATCACGAACTGCCACGCGAAGCGCGCGACGCCATGATGAACATCCACCTCGCTTGTGCGCAGGATACGGGCTCCGGGGTGCCTGGCCTGAATTCCCGCGATATGCGCAAGCAGCTCTTCCACGCCTTCGGCATGGACGGAGGGGTCGGTGTAGGTTGCACCCTCGCTCCACACCGAAAGCAGCAGGGCTCGCCGCTGCCCGGCATTCTCCGTGGACCAGGCAGAGCAATAGGTGTCGACGAGAAGCGTCAGAGACATTCCGTTTCCTTCATATCAAGTGTTGGCATGAGGCTGGCCGACAGGTGGCCAGCCTCCTCGCTGCGGTGGCTCTCAGGCGGCCTTACCCATGAACTGCGTCAACGCCGCGAAATCTCCATGCAACTGGCCGGCTGCAATCGCCCGCTGGAAGAGGAAGCCGTATCCGTCAACCACGGATCGGTCGATGCCACGCGCATCCATGAGTTCCAGGAGGTGCTGGAACGCACTGTGATGGATGGAAATCGACGAAAGCGTCTCCGCGTCGCTGGCAAAACGGCCGGCATCGGTGCGCTTGATGAGATCAGTGACAAGCCCTTCGACAACAGGCGCTGTCGCCGTCCACTGCCGGCCCAGCTCACCGAGCTCGATGTCTTCGGCCTGGCACACGGCGATCGAGTTGAGCGCTCCGAACAAGGCACCCCACATCAGCGCCAGCAGAGCGCTATCAAGCGCATTGGCGCGTCCAGGGTCTTGTCCGACATGCTGGACATTACCGCCCAATGCGCGAAAGACGGCTTCGTTTTCCTGAAAGGCCTCGCCCTGCCCCGAGAACAGGATCGTACCCGCGTCAGTGCCGATGAAATCCGGCGTCGCCATGATTGCGCCGTCGAGGTAGAAGGCGCCGTGCCTGGCGCACCATTCGGCAACTTCGCGCGCCCCTTGCGGCGTTCCCGACGTCAGTTCGACGATCAGCTTGCCGCGGACGGCGGAAGCGACCGCATCGTCGCGCAGGATGCCTGCAGTCGCCTTGTAGTCGCTGACATTCACGATGATGACTTCAGCTGAAGTCACGGCCTCAAGTGCTGAAGATGCGACGGTTGCGCCGAGCAAGGCGAGCGGTTCGGCCTTGTCTTTTGTACGATTCCAGACGATCGTCCGATGCCCCTCGGCAAGCAGGGCGCGGGCAAGTGCCGAGCCCATGCGGCCGGTTCCAACAACCGCGATTGAACGCTTCATTCCAACTCTCCATATCCGGTGGCGGCGCCACGAAGCGACGTCGGTCGCGACGTGGTGGAGGTATGCCGATATGGGCGGCGCACAATACGAACCCGGACGTAAGTGGTCACCTGACGGTAAGGAGAAATGCATGGACAAGATGGCGGACAATGGCTTTGCCGCGGCTGTCAGGATGACCGAAGGCAAATGGAAGATAGACATCCTTTGCCAGCTCGGAACGGCATCGCGCCGGTTTGGCCGGCTGAGGCAGTCGATCCCCGGAATCAGCGAAAAGATGCTGGCGCAGCAATTGCGCGAAATGGAGGCCGACGGGCTTGTCGACCGGAAGGTCTATTCGGAATTGCCGGCCAAGGTTGTCTACTCGCTCACCGAACGCGGCACAGCCCTCAATGCGGCAGCAGACTCGCTATGCCGTTGGGGTGCGCAGTTCGGCTTCCCGTGCGAGGCTCAGGACAAAACAGAATACGCCTGAGACGATACCAATCGGTCGCCCTTTTGCCCGACGTAGCAAGCGGGCAAGCATCCGGACAGACGGCCCTACTGGCCCGGAACCGGGCAGCTGAGGTCGCCCTCCTCGCATTTGAGATAGCTGCCGAGCTGCGCCACGCGCGCATCGGTCAGGCTCTGCAGGCAGCCGGAATGGATCATCGGATAGGCCGATCCGCCCTCGACGCCGGAGGAGGCGAACTTGCACTCGGCGTCGCGGAACGCAATCCAGGCGCGCTGCGAGTCCTGCAACAGCTTGCGCGCGCCAGCGTTGTCGGACAGGCGCTTCATGATGTCACCATAGGCGAAATTCAGCTTGGCGTCAGAGGCCACGTAGTCTTGGGCCGCACAGGTGTTCATGCCCATCTGGGTCTGGTCGTTGCGGTCGCACTCCTCGGCCGACGCCACCGATGCCACCATCACGCCGGCCATTGAGATCAAGAGAATCGAAAGCCGCATCTGCCTCTCCTTTGTCTGACGAGCGGGAGGATTCCAGTGAGGCCGTCCACTGGCAAGTCCCGGTCCCGGCGCGGCCATGACCATTGCCGGCAAAAAAGCCAATCAATCCGCCATGCTGTGCCCTGTCGCGGTTGACTGGCAAAGACTCCTCGTCTAAGAGCCACTCACACAAATTGGGCGCGCACTTTGGGCGTGCTTTTGGTTTCGGCCCGGAAGATGGGCCCCATCTGACGGGTTAGTGACATGAAGATCAAGAATTCGCTCAAGGCGCTCAAGGGCCGCCATCGTGACTGCCAGCTGGTTCGTCGCAAGGGCCGTATCTACATCATCAACAAGACTGCGCCGCGCTACAAGGCCCGCCAGGGCTGATGCTCGTCCGGCCACTCGCGGCCGGCGCATCACGGCAATTTCAGTTTGACGTTCCCATGCGGGGGTCTAGAATTTCCGCATGCGGAGCGTTTTTGCCTTTTTTGTCCTGACCATCGCGGCAACGCCGCTGCCGCTCCAGGCGTTTGCCCAGACGAGCGGCAATACCGTCGTCGCCAAGGCCGACACCCAGCTCGATTCGCTGTTTTCCGACCTCAAGCGTGAGCGCAACGAAAAGGCCGCCGAACGCCTCGCCAACCGGATCTGGGAAGCCTGGTACAGGTCTGGCAGCGCTTCCGTCGACCTCATGATGCTGTGGGCGCAGCAGGCGCTGGAAGCCAAGAAGTTCGACGTCGCCCTCGATTTTCTCGACCAGGTCGTGACCCTGCAGCCCCAATATGCCGAAGGCTGGAACCGCCGCGCCACCGTGCATTTCATGATGGGCAACTTCCGCAAGTCGATGACCGACATCGAACGCACGCTGGAGCTTGAGCCGCGCCATTTCGGCGCCCTCTCCGGCATGGCCCAGATCATGGCCGCCACCAACCACAACGAGCTGGCACTGCAGGCCTGGCAGCGTGTTCTGGTCATCTACCCGATGCTGCGAAATGCCCAAAACGAGGTTTCGCGGCTGGAGGAAGAGCTTGCGGGCGAAGGGATTTGAGAGAACAGGGGAATAAGGGAGTGGGGGAATAGGGGAACGTCGCCTATTACTGCCCCAACCCTTGTTCCCTTACTCCCCACTCCCCTACTCCCATCCCGTACCCCCATCCCCCTCACGCCACCCGCACGCATGAACATCCTCACCTTCGTCCTGGTCCTGCTCGTTGCGATCGTGCTTGCCCTTGCCGGCTTTACCGGCGTGGCCTCATGGCTGATCGAGCGCCGCAATCCGCCGGTGGGCAGCTTCATCGACATAGCGGGCGCCAACATCCATTACGTCCATGTACCGGCGCCTGTTGGCGCGGAGCTGCCGCCGCTGGTCTTCATCCACGGCGCATCCGCCAACCTGAAGGACCAGATGCTGCCGCTCAGGCCACAATTCGAAGGCCGCGCCGAGATGCTGTTTTTCGACCGGCCCGGCCATGGCTGGTCCGAACGCGGGCCCAGCAGCAACGAGACGCAGGAAGGGCAGGCCACGACCATCGCTACCCTGATGGACAGGCTCGGTGTCAAGGACGCCATCATTATCGGCCATTCGTTCGGCGGCTCGATCGCGGCGACCTTCGCCCTGGAGCACCCTGAGAAGACGCGCGGGCTGCTGTTCCTGTCGGCGGCAACGCATCCTTGGCCGGGCGGAGACACCTCCTGGTACTACAGCCTGAGCGCCAGGCCGGTGGTCGGGCGGCTGTTCGCCGCGATGGTTGCCAATCCGGCCGGGCTGATGCGCATCGATGCGGCCACGACCTGCGTCTTCTCGCCCAACAAGGTGCCCGATTTCTATGTCGACGAAGCCTCCATCAAGCTGGTCCTGCGGCCGCAGCCGTTTCGCGCCAATGCGATTGATGTCGAGGGCTTGTACCGGCACGCGCTGAAGACGGCGCCTCGCTATCCCGAAATCAAGGCGCCGACTGTGGTGCTGTCGGGCGACGCAGACACAGTCGTCTACGAGGAGATCCATTCGATCGGCCTTGCCCGCGACATTCCTGATGCCGAGCTGGTCTGGGTCAGGAACCTCGGCCACAAACCCGACTGGGTGGCACCTGATCTGGTCGCGGCAGCGGTTGAAAAGCTCGCCGGCCAACCACGTGACCTGCAGGCGATGGCGCGGCAGGTCGAGCCCCGCATTGCCGGCGACGCGTTCGGGACGGATATGTGCGTGAACGAGAAGGCGCCAAATTAAGGGAGTAGGGGAATACGGGAGTAAGGGAATATCGAGAACGAGCAGGACGGCTTAAGCCGCCTATTCCCCTACTTTCTTACTCCCCTACTCCCATAAATTACCTGCTGCCTTTGCCTTCCGGCCCGACATAGGCGATGCGCAGCATGTTGGTCGAGCCGGGGGTACGGAGCGGCACGCCGGCAGTGATGATGACGCGGTCGCCGGCAGCGGCGAAACCTTCGTTGAAGGCGACGTTGCAGGCGCGGTCGACCATGTCGTCGAGATCCACCGCATCCGGCGAGACGACGCAATGCGTGCCCCAGAGCAGCGACAGGCGGCGCGCGGTGGCGAGGATCGGCGACAGCGCGATGACAGGCACCTGCGGCCGCTCACGCGCCGCGCGCAGCCCGGTGGTGCCCGAAGCGGTGTAGGTGACGATTGCCGACAATTTCAGCGTCTCGGCGATTTCGCGCGCCGCAAGTGAGATGGCGTCGGCGCCGGTCGCTTCCGGCTGCGAACGCTGGGCGTTGATGATGCCGGGATAGGTCGGATCCTTTTCGACCTGCTGGGCGATCCGGTCCATGGTCGCGACCGACTCGACCGGGTACTGGCCGGCAGCCGACTCGGCCGACAACATAACGGCGTCGGCGCCTTCGAACACCGCCGTTGCGACGTCGGAAACTTCAGCACGGGTCGGCACCGGGGCCGTGATCATCGATTCCAGCATCTGGGTGGCGACGACCACAGGCTTGCCGGCACGGCGAGCCGCGCGGGTGATCTGTTTCTGGATGCCGGGCACGGACTCGATCGGCATCTCGACGCCGAGATCGCCACGGGCGACCATCAAGGCATCGGACAGCTCGATGATTTCGGCGAGACGGGCAACCGCCTGCGGCTTCTCGATCTTGGAGAGCAGGAGCGCGCGCCCTTGGGCGATCTTGCGCGCCTCGGCGAGGTCCTCGGGACGCTGGATGAAGGACAGCGCGACCCAGTCGACGCCGGTTTCGAGCACCGCGTCGAGGTCCTTGCGATCCTTTTCAGTCAAAGCGCCGACCGGCAGGTCGGTGTCGGGCAGGCTGACGCCCTTCTTGTCGGAAATCTTGGTGCCGGCAACGACCGTGCAGACGATCGACTTGCCGTCGGTCTTGGTTGCCCTGAGCTCCAGCTTGCCGTCATCGATGAGCAGGCGGTGGCCGGTCTGGACCGACTTGAGGATTTCAGGATGCGGCAGGTGGACACGGCTCGACGTGCCGAGGTCGGGGTTGTCGTCGAGGGTAAAGGTCTGGCCGACTGATAGCTCTTCCTTGCCATTGGCGAACTTGCCAACGCGGAGCTTGGGTCCCTGCAGGTCGGCGAGGATGCCGATGGGCCGGCCAACCGCCTCTTCGACCGCACGGATACGGCCAACAAGCGTGCGCATCGAATCGTGGTCGGTATGGCTCATATTGATGCGGAAGACATCGGCGCCCGCATCGAAGAGCTTGCGGATCATGACCTCGTCGGAAGAGGCCGGACCGAGTGTGGCGAGTATCTTGACCTTGCGGCTACGTCTCATTGACCGTTCGTTCCCGAGGCGGCCGCATTGCCGCCCGTTGCGGGCTCGTCGGTGAGCTGGACCATCCAGTTCGCCTGCTCGCCCGTGTCGTATTCCTGGAAGCCGGCACGCTGGAAACCGCGTGCTACGCAGTCGGTGACCCCGGCAACCTTGAACTCTTTTTCAGCCACGCACATGTTGATGGGGCCGTCCCAGCGTCCGCCCCGCTCGGCATCTTCTGCATAGAGATAATAAAACCTCGATGACAGCGGGCCTTCGATCAGCGTCTTGCAGGTCTGCCCTTCGATGTGCCACCAGCCTTCGGTGATCCAGCCCGCCTTGGCACGATAGCCGATGCCGACGCCGACGAGGCTCTGCGTCGCGTTGCAGACCCTGAAATCGGCACGCGCAGGCGTCGCGGCAACGGAGGCAAACAGGGGAACCGCCAGGAACAGGAAAAGCAATGCGAAGGCTGAGCGTGCGCGCGGCCTCCCGGCAAGTTCCATCCCCAAGCCCCTCTTCGACGTATTTTTCATTTTCTGGTGCCCTTTTCGGCAATGTGCAAGCGCATGTCAACGCATGGCACGGCGCTTATCCAATCGATTTAGATGCGCTCGGCCGCCGTGATTTGCCACCCCATCTGGCATATTCGAAAAAAGGTTGGCAAAACAACGGCGTTAGCACATATCCCCACAGCTGCAACGGCGTCAAAACCTACACCGAAGCCGTGCCGAAGGACAATTTGCCTCCGATGACGCGAAACACTCTCTTTGCCCCGTTCGAAATCATCGACGGCGACCGCGCCCAGGGGCTGGTGCTTTTGTGCGACCATGCCCGGCGCGACCTGCCGCAGGAATATGGTGATCTCGGCCTGCCGCCCGAGGAGTTCGAGCGCCACATCGCCTATGACATCGGCGCCGAACAGGTAACCCGCAAGCTGGCGGCGCTGATCGGCGCGCCGGCGGTGATGGCCAATTTTTCGCGCCTTCTGATCGACCCCAATCGCGGCGAGGACGACCCGACCCTGATCCGCCAACTCTATGAC
The DNA here is from genome assembly GCF_050859125.1 of Aminobacter sp. BA135. Taxonomy (NCBI): domain Bacteria; kingdom Pseudomonadati; phylum Pseudomonadota; class Alphaproteobacteria; order Hyphomicrobiales; family Phyllobacteriaceae; genus Aminobacter; species Aminobacter sp. BA135. The sequence continues at coordinate 1,365,720 of NZ_CP139572.1, read as the reverse complement.
GGCTCGGTCATCCCGGGCAATTATCCAATGTCCGGGGAAGAGCGCGAGCGCCGGCTCGACACTTTCTACCGACCCTATCATGACGCTGTCGGCGCCATGATCGCCTCGGTGCACCGGGAGACCGGTACGGCACCCTTCATCCTGTCGGTGCATTCCTTCACGCCTGTCATGCAGGGCCGTATCCGGCCGTGGCATGCCGGCGTGCTGTGGGACATGGACCATCGTGCCGCCTGGCCGCTGATCGAGATGCTGGCCGAGGACATCGGCTTGGTCGTCGGCGACAACGAGCCCTATGATGGGGCTCTGCGCGGCGACACCATGTACAAGCACTGCATCGTCAACGGCTTTGCCCATGCGCTGATCGAAGTCAGGCAGGACCTGATCGGCGACGACGCCGGAGCCGGAGCCTGGGCAAATCGGCTGGCGCCGATGGTTGACGCGATCAACCGCCGTGCCGACATACACGAAGTCAGACAATTCGGCTCGCGCACCGGGCCGCTGTGAAGGAGGTTACCATGGCCGAACTCAGTGAGGCGCAGCAGCGCGAATTCGAGGCGGCTGCCTTTCGCCGCCTGCTCGAACATTTGCGCGAGCGCTCCGACGTGCAGAACATCGACATGATGAATCTCGCCGGCTTCTGCCGCAATTGCCTGTCCAACTGGTATCGCGACGCAGCCGCAGGCACCGGCGTCGAGTTGTCCAAGGAGGCATCGCGCGAGATCGTCTACGGCATGCCTTATGCCGAGTGGCAGGCCAAGTATCAGCGCGACGCCAGCGATGCGCAAAAGACCGCCTTCGAGGCCAGTCGACCCAAGGATCACTAGGCGATATTACGTCGCGTCGTGTCAGCTGCGCCGCCACGTCCCCTTGACCCTCCTGCCGTCATCGGGCATCGAACCGGGCCGAAATGCCCCATGGCGCGCCGAGTCGCGCTGTTCCAATCACAATTGCGGAGTGCCCCATGGCCGACGAAATCACCGATACCAGCCAGACCGTTGCCGCCGGCCAGTTGCGCGCCTTTATCGAGCGCATCGAGCGGCTTGAAGAAGAAAAGAAGACCATCTCCGACGACATCAAGGACGTCTACGCTGAGGCCAAGGGCACCGGCTTCGACACCAAGGCGCTGCGCACCCTGATCCGCCTGCGCAAGCAGGACCAGGCCGAGCGCGACGAGGCGGAAGCAATCCTCGACCTCTACAAAGCCGCTCTCGGCATGAGCTGAGGCCAATATGGCTGCGGCGCATCCAAGCGACCCCGCCGCAGCCATCTTAGCAAGCAATCTACGCCACGTTTCGGGACTGCAACCGCGCAGCCATACTGGCTTTCCCCACGCCAAACGCGCCCGCAAAGTTCAAGACCTGATCGACCATCAGCGCGATCTGGTCTCCACAATCACAGTCCGGTAGCGACGAATTGGCAATGACGCCCAACGGCGTCGGCCAACCGCGCAGGGCGTGCACGATCGAGCGCAGATGCTGCAGCGTTGAGCCGCCAGCCTGCCAGCCGGCGGCTGCGGCGATCAGCCCAACGGGCCGCCCTTCGAGATATGGCCTGATATCGCCACGCAAGTGCTCGACGTAATCCAGCGCATTCTTGACCATGCCCGACACCGAGCCGTGATAGCCCGGTGATGCAACGACGACGCCGTCCGCGCGGCGCAGGGCTTCGACGAACGCCAGCTCGGCCGCGCCGAGCGCGACGGTGCCATAGATCGGAAACACCAGCCCTTCGCCGCTGAAGGCCAGCGTATCGGCACCTGCCGCCTGCGCCGCTGCCAGCGCCCGGTGCAGCAGCCGCTCCGAAGACGAGCCGTTGCGTGTCGTTCCGCCGATCCCGACGATTAGGGGTCTCGCAGCCATTCTGTCCTCCCGAGGCATCTCTGTTTCGGCCTTCAGGAGACAGGCAACGGCATTTAGCGGCAAATGACCTTTTCGGACGAGGCGATCTCGTTTCGGCATCGGCACAATCGGTACGACCAAACATTTGCGCGTGGTGCCCAGATGACCGGCAGTGCAGACGAGCCAAAGGCTCAGACCCCGAACGACAGCCTCAGCTTCGGCCGGCTCGGCATACGCCGGGCCCAGCTCCTGAAGAACCTGCAGCACTTCGTCGTCGCCGCCGAACTCGGCAGCTTCCACAAGGCGGCAGATAGGCTGGCGATCGTGCAGTCGGCGCTGTCGCGGCGCATCGGCGATCTGGAGGCACAGCTCGGCGGCAGGCTGTTCGAACGCGAGCCTACCGGCGTGCGGCTGACCTTGGCCGGCGCAGCGCTGCTGGAAGACGCATCGCGCATCCTGCGCGAGGTCGACCTCGCCATCCGCCGCTTCGACCTCATCGAAAGGGGCCAGGTGTCGCTGCTGCGCGTCGGCTTCAATGGTGCTGCGATGATGTTTGCGCCGGTCCCCGACGGTCTGCAGGCGTTCCGCAGCACCAATCCGACGGTCGAACTCCGACTGACGCCAATGCTGTCCGAGCAGGCATTCCAGGCGCTGGCGGCGGGCACAATCGACCTCGGCCTGGCCTATGATCTCGGCTACCCGCACAGCCTGAAGTCGCGACAGCTTGTGCTGGACGACCTGGCGCTCGCTTTGCCCGAGCATCATCCGCTCGCCTCGCGGCCAAAGCTTGTGGTCGAAGACCTCGAGGGTGCCGACTTCATCGGCATGGACCTCGCCCAGTCTGGCCTGATGGCGGAGAAGGTCGCGCTGGCCCTGCACTCACGCGGCGTCGCCATCCGCGTGTTGATGGAGACCGGCAGCACCGAGGCAACGCTGAGCCTAGTCGCCGCGGGGCTCGGCATCGCCTTCGTCAACCGCTCGCAGGCAGGGCGGCATCCGCCGAATGTCATCATTCGCGACGTCGCCGGATTTTCGGTGCCGCTGCCGCTGAAGCTGTTCTGGCGCGAGGAGATCGAGACGCCGGTGCTGCTGCGTTTTGCCGAGACACTGGCGGCGCAGTTCGGGACCGCGGGAGGTGTGGCCTGATTTCGAGATCGCCTCGTCGAAAACGGTCATTTGATCCAGTCCCTCGCCTCCGGGAAGTTGTGCCACAAACGCAAGTGGAGAACACCGCCGCATGACCCGGGAAATCAGGCTCAACGCGCTCGACCAGTGCAATCCGAGCTTCCTCGCCTTCGGCCTGTGGAGCCATCCGCGCGACAAGGCCCTCGACTTCACCAGCATCGACTATTGGGCCGACTATGCCCGCCTGCTGGAACGAGGCTTGTTCGACGCGCTGTTCCTGGCTGACTCGCTTGGCGTGCCCGACACCTACAAGCAGAGTTTCGCATCGGCTTTCCGCAGCGGCGCGCTGGCGCCGAGCCTCGATCCCGCGGTGATCGTACCGGCCATGGCGCTGGTGACCAAAAACCTCGGCTTCGCCATCACCGGCAGCGCCTCCTACGAGACGCCCTATCTGTTTGCCCGGCGCATGACGACCCTGGACCACATGACACGCGGGCGCATCGGCTGGAACATCGTCACCTCCTTCCTGCGCAGCGGCGCACTCGCCATGGGCCGCGACGAACTGGCCGAGCACGACGCGCGCTACGACGCCGCCGACGAATTCATGGAAGTGATGTACGGGCTGTGGGAAGGCTCGTGGGCCGACGATGCGTTGAAGCGCGACAAGGCGAGCAGCATCTATGCCGATCCGGCATTGATCTCCGAGCTCGATCACGACGGCCCGCATCACAGAATCCGGGCGGTGAGTGCTGCCGAACCCTCGCCGCAGCGCACGCCGATGCTGTTCCAGGCGGGTGGCTCGCCGCGCGGCCGCCACTTTGCAGCAACCCATGCCGAGGGCATCTTCATCAACGGGCCGAAGCTGGAGCTTGTGGCGCCGCAGGTGACCGACATGCGCAAGCGCGCCGCCGCGCTCGGCCGCGATCCCAGGAAGCTGAAATTCTTCGCCGGCGCCACCATCATCGTCGACGAAACCGAAGCGCTCGCCCGCGCCCGCTATGAGGACTACAAGCGCCACACCAGCGTCGAAGGCATGCTGAGCCAGTTGTCGGCAGCACTCGGCATCGACCTGTCTAAATATCCCTTGGACGAGCCGATCCGCTACGAAAAGACGGACGCGGCGCATTCGCAGCTGGAGATCCTGACGCGCAAGGGCAGCTGGACGGTGCGCCAGGCAGCCGAAAGCATGGTGGTCAGTGGCCGCAATCTCTTGATGGTCGGCACACCCGGACAAGTCGTCGACGAGCTCGCCAGATGGGTCGAGCACGCCGATGTCGACGGCTTCAACATCGCCCGCATCCTGGCGCACGAGACGATGGAGAACTTCATCGGCATGGTGGTTCCCGAACTGCAGCGGCGCGGCATGTTCAAGACCGAATACGCAAAAGGCACCCTTCGCGAAAAGGTGACGGGCGCGGGTCCGCGCACGGCCCACGATCATCCAGCCTCAAGATACCGCCGGTAGAAAGCAAGCCGTGAGACGCTTCTCGATGTCATACCTGACGGCACCTGTCGCCTCGCCGCTTGAGTCGATCCGCATCGCGGCGGAGGTTGGTTACGATCACTTGGGATTGCGCATCCATCCGACCGTAGCAGCCGATGCGCCATCGCCCCTGCTTGGGAACAAGGCGCTCGTCGCTGAGTGCAAACAGCTGCTCGACGATACCGGGCTGACAGTCACGGAGGTCGAAAGCTGGATGATCCGCAGGGAGTTCGATCTGTCGCACAGCGCCGCCGCCATGGAGGCTGCGGCAGCGCTCGGCTCGCCACGCCTGATCGCCGTCGCCGACATGCGCGGCGCGATCGCACAGGCCGAGATCGAGGACCGCTTTGCCGCCCTTGCCGAAATGGCTTCGGGCTTCGGGCTCGGCGTCGACTTCGAGCCGATCGCGCACAGGGCGGCGGGAACGATCGAGGCAGCACTGGCGGTGGTTGCAGCCGGCGCCGCCCATCACGCCGGGCTGATTCTGGATATGCTGCACGTCAACCGCATGGGCATCGCCCTGGCCGAACTGGCATCGCTCGACCAGAGCCTGCTCCACAACATCCATCTCTGCGACGCTCCGCCTACGCCCGTCGACCTTGAAACGATGGTGCGCCACTCGGCCTTCGACCGCGACCTGCCCGGCGAAGGGGCGTTGCCACTGAAGGCCTATCTCCGCGCCTTGCCGAGCGACCGGCCACTCAGCATCGAGATTCCGATCATGCGTCTCGGCGAGTGCGTTTCACCTGGGGAACGGGCACGCCGCTGCCTGACCGCCTCGCGTCAACTGGTCGAAAACATCGATGGTCCGCTCGCCTGACGAGTGCCCGGCAGACAAATGCTTGCAATCGTTCACTGTATTGGCAAGTGAAGCTTTGGTTGGACTTGTAAAGACGACTGATATGATGCCCTATTTACCTGCTACAATAGCATGGTGCGACGGGCCGCACGCCGGCTCGCCACGAAGGTGAAGAGGTCGGGCATGAGCAGCGCGGGACAATTCCATCCTTCCGACAATCCCCTGGGCGGACAGAGCGGGCTTTCCGCATTCTTTTCGCGCCGCTGGAACGGCGAGGTGCCGCTCGGCCAGCTGTTCTGGTGGGACATGGTGGTGGTTGGCAGCATCATCAACGTCGCCACGACGGTGGTTGCGCTGCTGATCCTGGCCGCCAAGATGTCGGCCCTGCTGGCGGTCGCCGTCCACCTGATCCCGCTGCCCTACAATTTGTTCCTCTATGGCAGCGTGCTGCGTACTGCCGATATCGCCGGGATACCGAACGCCGGCCCCATCAAGATCAGCGCCACGCTCTGGATCATCCTCGCCAGCCTGCTTTGAGCAACGACTGGTCCAGGCGACGGTGCCGCGGGCGCGAACAACTGCACCCGCGGGCGTATCGCGGAGAAGTGCAATTAGGCCGCAGGCTCGAAGTTCAGCGCCACGCCGTTGATGCAGTAGCGCAGGCCGGTGGGCGGCGGGCCGTCGGGGAAGACGTGGCCGAGATGACTGCCGCAATTGGCGCAATGCACCTCGGTGCGGACCATGCCGTAGCCGCGATCGACGGTGGTTTCGACCGAACCCTCGACCGGGTCGTTGAAACTCGGCCAGCCGGTGCCGCTCTCGAATTTGAGCTTGGATTCAAACAGCGGCTGGTCGCAGCCGGCACAGGCAAAGGTGCCGGCGCGCTTCTCGTACAAAAGCGCGCAGCTGCCCGGCCGCTCGGTGCCGTGGTGGCGCATCACCTGGTATTGCTCCGGCGTCAGCATCGCGCGCCACTCGGCATCGGTACGGGTGACAGGGAAGGTCTTGGCATCCATTCTGAGCATCTCCCTCGATTGTTCTTCTTGTTCGTCGTCTTCGCACAGATAGTTACGAAAGGCGCCGACTGACAGGGCATCACTTGATGGTGAGCCAAGATGCTCGGGCAATCCGGCTCGTTAATGCTTCCGCGACAGCTGCCTGGTCGCCGCTTCCAGCCCGGCCAGCGTCAGCGGGTACATGCGGTTGGCAAAGATCTCCGAGATCATCTTGATCGAACTCGTATAGCCCCAATGCTTTTCCTGGGTCGGATTGAGCCAGACGGCGTTCGGCCACTGGTCGAGCACGCGGCGCAACCAGACAGCACCCGGCTCGGGATTCCAGTGCTCGACCGAACCGCCGGCATAAGCGATCTCATAGGGGCTCATCGAGGCGTCGCCGACAAAGATGACTTTGTAGTCGTGGCCATATTTGTGGAGCACGTCGAGCGTCGGGATGACCTCGGCATGGCGGCGGCGGTTGTCTTTCCAGACGCCCTCGTAGAGGCAGTTGTGGAAATAGAAATATTCGAGCTGGCGGAACTCGACGCCCGCCGCCGAAAACAGCTCTTCCACCACCTTGATGTGGTCGTCCATCGAGCCGCCGACGTCGAAGAACATCAGGAGCTTCACCGCGTTGCGCCGCTCGGGCCTGGTCTTGACGTCGAGATAGCCGTGGTCGGCGGTGGCGTGGATGGTGCCGGGCAGGTCGAGCTCTTCCTCGGCGCCCTCGCGCACCCAGCGGCGCAGCCGCTTCAGCGCCACCTTGATGTTGCGGGTGCCGAGCTCGACGGAATCGTCGAAATTGCGGAACTCGCGCTTGTCCCACACTTTCACCGCGCGGCGATGGCGGCTCGTCTCCTGGCCGATGCGCACGCCCTCGGGATTGTAGCCATAGGCGCCGAAAGGCGAAGTGCCCGCGGTGCCGATCCATTTCGACCCGCCCTGGTGGCGGCCTTTCTGCTCTTCGAGCCGCTGCTTCAAGGTCTCCATCAGCTTGTCGAAGCCGCCCAGCGCCTCGACCAGTTTCTTCTCTTCATCGGTCAGCGTCTTCTCGGCAAGCCGGCGCAGCCATTCCTCGGGGATGTTGGCGACGTCGACACCGCCCTCGCCCGCAACGGCCTCGACGCCCTTGAAATAATGCGAGAAGACCGTGTCGAAACGATCGATATGGCGCTCGTCCTTCACCAGCGCAGCACGGGCGAGGTAGTAGAAACCCTCGACGTCGTAGCTGACAAGGTCGGCGTCGAGTGCCTCCAGCAAGGCCAGATATTCACGCAGCGACACCGGAACCTTGGCCGCCTTGAGTTCGAGGAAGAAGGGTATGAACATGGCCGGCACTTTGCTTCGGCGCGCTCGCGCAGGCAAGTCCGCCGATGCCGCATCCGGGTCCTGCATCGACGCATTGGCAGCGTTGCAACACCCGAAATCTAATTAAAGTAAAAATCGGATTCAGTCTTTCTTGGTAATTTCCCGTTAGCAATTGCCGTCAGTGGGGAGCGAGGGCCGAGTCTGCCTCCGATCCGAGTTTGTTTTGCGTACGGGTACCAATGCGTTTCTCAGCGGCGTCAGCGATCGTTCTCGCCAGCCTGGCTCTTGCCGGCTGCACCTCGAGCTCGGGCCTCGGCAGCCTGATGGAGCAGGCGTCGCCATCTCCTGAAACAACGAGTTCGGTGATACGGCCCTCGGCCGACATCGCGCCAATGGTCGCGCAGGCACCAATGCCCCAGCCTGTCATGGCAGCGCCGGTCGAGGTGACCACGATGACGGAAGCGCCGGTACAGGTGGCGATGGCAATGCCGACGCCGATGCCGCGGGCGCCGATGGAGCCTGCCATCGAACTCGAGGACATGCCCACGCCCGACGCCAAGCCGATTGCGCTGGTGGCGCCGTCCAACCCGATGAAGGCGACGCCGTTCGCGCCGGGCAAGATCTATGGCCGTCGCTTCCGCGACGCCAAGCCGATCAATTTCGGCCGCACGATGTCGCCCAAGAATTTCGCCGTTCACGGCGTCGACGTGTCGCGCTGGCAGGGCGAGATCGACTGGCCCAAGCTGCGCACCCAGGGCGCCAACTTCGCCTACATCAAGGCCACCGACGGCGGCGACCATCTCGACCCGATGTTCCGCAAGAACTGGCGCGCGGCCGAGGCCGCCGGCCTGAGGCGTGGCGCCTATCACTTCTTCTACTGGTGCCGCACCGCCGGCGAACAGGCCGACTGGTTCATCCGCAACGTGCCCAAGGTTCCCGGCGCGCTGCCACCGGTCATCGACGTCGAATATAACGGCGAATCGAGCTGCAAGCGCCGCCACAGCCCCGAAAAGATCCGCGAGAAGATGCAGGTCTTCATGGACAAGCTGGAGCGCCATTACGGCCAGCGCCCGGTCATCTACACCGCACCCGACTTCTACAAGGACAATCTGCGCGGCCACTTCCAGAACTATCCGTTCTGGCTACGCGCCGTGGCCGAGCCGCCATCCAAGGTCTATCCCGGCCGCAACTGGGTGTTCTGGCAGTATTCGGGCTCGGGCCTGTCGCACGGCGTCGAGGGCAAGATCGACCTCAACGTCTTCCGCGGCAGCGCAGCCCAGTGGAACCAGTGGCTGGAACGCACCGCGGGCTGATCGCCCGCGGGTCCTGGCCAGTGATTGCCTGTCGCCTCAGAGCAGGTCGTACTCGATGAAACCGGTGCGGCGAGCGACGCGATCGTAGAGCTTGCGCGCCGTGGCGTTGGTCTCGTGGGTCATCCAGTAGACATTGGTAACGCCGAGCTTGCCGGCCTCCTGCTTCACGGCTTCGATCAGGGCGGCGCCGACGCCCTTGCCGCGCACCTCCGGGTCGGCGAACAAATCCTGCAGGTAGCAATTGTTGGCCTCGGACCAGCCCGAGCGGTGGTAGAGATAGTGCGTCAGGCCGACCGCCTTGCCGTCGACGAGAGCGATCAGCCCCTTGGGCTCGAACTCGCCCTCGGTGAACATGCGCTTCCAGGCGAGCTTGTAGATGTTTTCAGGCAGGACCGTGTTGTAGAAATCGAGATAAGCGGTCCACAGTCGGCGCCAGTCCTCGTGGTCGGCAAGCTCGAGTGGGCGGATGGTGATGTCGGTCATGAAGCTCTCTCTCCTTGGATGCACCAGCGTCCTCAGAAATCTCTGATGGGACAAGGATCCAGGGCTGCCAAATCGCTGCTCCTAGCTTTCCGGCAACAGTTGGCTGGAAATGACTTCAAATCGACTGGTGCCCTTCAGAGATTCCACAAACCAGGGTCGATACGTATCGATTTCGCTATTGATCGACCTTCCGGATCGCAGCCTTGAGACAATACCATGCAACGCCATGTGCCGGGTTTTAGACGCTGGCCGCATCCAACAACTCTCCCGAAATCACTGCGCATTTTTCATGGAAATGCCATTGGCGCCCAGATCGGTCGCACAACACGAATTCAATGATTTCCGGCTGCGGTTCGTCGTCAACCCAGCGAATGATCGAGACCTCGACCTCCCTCTGGTCGCCGGACGATGCCGCCAAAATTTCACCCCTGCCGTCTCGCCATGAATGCCAGGCGCTCGAACAAATGCACGTCCTGCTCATTCTTGAGCAGGGCGCCATGCAGCTTGGGCAGCGCATTCTTGGGGTCGGCGCGCAGGTCCTCGGGCGCGACGTCGTCGGCGACCAGCAGGCGGATCCAGTCGAGCGCTTCCGAGGTCGACGGCTTCTTCTTGAGGCCGGCAACCTCGCGGATTTCGTAGAACTGGGTCAGCGCGGCGCGCACCAGGTTCTGCTTGATGCCGGGATAATGCACCTCGACGATTTTGTGCAGCGTGTCGACGTCGGGGAAGCGGATGTAGTGGAAAAAACAGCGGCGCAGGAAGGCGTCGGGGAGCTCCTTCTCGTTGTTCGAGGTGATGATGACGATCGGCCTGACCTTGGCGCTGATCGTCTCGCCGGTCTCGTAGACGAAGAACTCCATGCGATCGAGTTCCTGCAACAGATCGTTGGGGAACTCGATGTCGGCCTTGTCGATCTCGTCGATCAGAAGGACGACCTTTTTGTCGGCGGCAAACGCATCCCACAGCTTGCCGCGCTTGATGTAGTTTTTGATGTCGTTGAAGCGGCCATCGCCGAGCTGGCTGTCGCGCAGGCGCGAGACGGCATCATATTCGTAGAGACCCTGCTGTGCCTTGGTGGTGGACTTGACGTTCCACTCGATCATTTCAAGGCCGAGGCCCGATGCCACCTGGCGGGCGAGTTCGGTCTTGCCGGTACCCGGCTCGCCCTTGACCAGCAGCGGCCGCTCCAGCGCAATCGCCGCATTGACCGCCACCATCAGATCCTTGTCGGCGACATAAGCCGACGTTCCTTCAAAGCGCATGCGAAACTCCAAATTCGTCGGCGCCGACACTAGGGAGGTGTGGCCGGTGGGGCAAGCGGGACGTCCCGTCGTGATAGGCGTTCGGGACCGCCGCTACGGCACAGGAGGCAGAGCTCTCAAGCTCGCTCCAACAGACAACAAAGCGCATGAGCATGAAAAACCCCTCCACACCACAGCCCCGCAAATATCGTTGCACGAAGCGTCCCACTGCCATGGCGCATTGCGGCCACAGCGCCTATATTGGCGGTGACGGTCTGCGCTTCCCGGCAGGAGAGCATTTTCCCCGGGGCCTTAACGATCCTTAGGGAGCTGTCCCTGGGAGAACCCGTGGGTTCTTCCATACGGCGCCCACCTACTTTGTAGGTCTCCGGGATCGACTTCTTCACCGGTTGTGTGGATCGTCACCTCCCTGTCAGGATAAAACCTGCCCACCCGACGCCTGAAAGCGTCGGTTTCCGCGTTGCCGGTGCAACGGCCAATGTGCCAAACACTTGGCGAACGACAGCAGAACGGGCGAACACCGGCATGACTTCCCATCGCGAAATCAAGAAGCTGCTGCGCAAGGAAGCGCTGGCCCGGCGCGACGCGCTCGACCAGTTCTGGCGCATCGAAGCGTCGCTGGAGATGGCGGAGATGGCGCGCGACAATCTGCAGTTCGAGCCCGGCACGATCGTCTCGGGCTTCTGGCCGATGCGATCGGAGGTGGACGTCAGGCCGATGATGTTTGCCCTGCGCGAGCATGGTGCGCGGCTCTGCCTGCCGGCGATCCTCGACAAGCACACGATCGTCTTCCGCGAACTGGTGCGCGGCGCACCGATGGTCGATATGGGTTTTGGCACCGTCGGGCCGCATGAGGAAGCCGAGGTGCTGGATCCCCAGATCATGCTGGTGCCGCTGGCGGCTTTCGACAAACGCGGCCACCGCATCGGCTATGGCGCCGGCTATTACGACCGGGCGATCTCCAAGCTGCAGGACAAGGGCATAGAGCCCAGGCTGATCGGCATCGCCTTCGACTGCCAGGAGGTCGAGCGCGTTCCCGACGAGAACCACGACGTCATCATTCCCGAAATACTGACGGAAAGCGGGCTGCGCCGTTTCGAGCCGGCGTGAGGTGATTGGCCTGCGCGAATCCGCTCCGGGCAAATTCGGCCGGCTCCACTTGCATGATTTCGCAATGGCCCTGTAGAAGCATTTTTCATGAGACTTCTTTTTCTTGGCGACATGGTGGGCAAGGCTGGACGCACTGCGGTGTGGAACCAGCTGCCCGGCCTGATTTCGGATTTCCGGCTCGATTTTGTCATCGTCAACGGTGAGAACGCCGCCGGCGGCTTCGGCATCACCGAGGAGATTTTCCGCGAAACGCTTGCTGCCGGCGCCGATGTAGTGACGACAGGCAATCACGTCTGGGATCAGCGCGAGGCACTGGCCTTTGCGCCGCGCGAGGAACGCTTCCTGCGCCCGGCGAATTTTCCGAAGGGCACGCCGGGACGCGGCTCCGGCCTTTACATCGCCAGGAACGGCGCCCGCGTTCTCGTCTCGAACATCATGGGCCGGGTGTTCATGCATCCTGAACTCGACGACCCGTTCCAGGCCGGAGAGCGGGAACTGGCCGCCTGCCCATTGGGCGAACAGGCGGACGCGGTGGTGATCGACTTCCACGCCGAGGCGACGAGCGAGAAGATGTGCTTTGCCCATTTCGTCGACGGCCGCGCCAGCCTGGTTGTCGGCACACATACCCACCAGCCAACCGCCGACCACCAGATCCTCAATGGCGGCACCGCCTATCTGACCGACGCCGGCATGTGCGGTGACTACGACTCCTCGCTCGGCATGGACAAGGAAGAACCGCTCAACCGGTTCCTGTCCAAGGTGCCGAAGGGCCGCTTCGAGGCGGCCAACGGCCCGGCCACCATCTGCGGCGTCGGCGTCGACATTTCCGACCGCACCGGCCTCGCCGAACGGGTTGCGCCATTGCGTCGCGGGCCTAGGCTCGAAGAAACCGTCCCATCCTTCTGGTCCTGACATTGACGAGGGGCCAGTCGAAACCTACTTGCCCGCCGCACGTCAGCATATGTTAGAGCATGATGCATCTATCCGGATGCACCATGTCTCGGCACTGTAGCATGTGAACGAGCGGCCGCCGGCCGCTCGCATCGTATCCAGAAGAACAACGGGGACACTTAGATGATCGAATTCCTGACGCCGTATTTCGGCTTCATCAACGACCCGACCGCCTGGGTGGCACTGCTGACCCTGATCGCGCTCGAAGTTGTGCTCGGCATCGACAATTTGATCTTCATCTCGATCCTGACCAACAAATTGCCTGAGCACCAGCGCGCCAAAGCGCGGCGGCTCGGTATCGGGGCGGCCCTGATCATGCGCCTGGTGCTTTTGGCCACCATCTCCTTCATCGTCGCGCTGACGGCACCCGTCTTCACGGCCTTCGGCCACGGCTTCTCCTGGCGCGACCTGATCCTGATCGCTGGCGGCCTGTTCCTGGTCTGGAAGGCGACCAAGGAAATCCACCACTCGGTCGATCCCGAGGACCACAAGGACGAGATGGTGTCGCGTACGCTGCAGCTTTCGATGGGCGCTGCGATCTTCCAGATCCTGCTGCTCGACCTGGTGTTCTCGATCGACTCGATCATCACCGCTGTCGGCATGACCGACGAGATCGGCATCATGTACATCGCCGTGATCGTCGCCGTGACCGTGATGCTTTTGGCTGCAACGCCGCTCGCGACCTTCATCGAGAAGAACCCGACGATCGTCATGCTGGCGCTCGGCTTCCTCTTGATGATCGGCATGACGCTGATTGCCGATGGTTTCGGCTATCATGTGCCCAAGGGCTACATCTACGCCGCCATGGGCTTCTCGGCGCTGGTCGAGGGCCTCAACATGCTGCAGCGGAACCGCCGCAGGAAAAGTGGCGGTCACTGATGAACATGACGACGGCGGGCCAAAAGCCCGCCGTTTTCGTCTCGGCCAGCGATTTCACACCGACCGGAACCGGGCTATCATCTGATTCCGGCGCGGCCCACGCCTCCCCCCTCCAGCGGGAAAGTACTGATCGTGCAGGGTGCCTAATCACCGAACCATCTGTTCGAGCACGTGCATAAGGAGGGGTTGCGACGACAGCTCGTATCTGGAGGTTCGCACAATGAAACTATCCGCGCCCATTCCCGTGCTGAAGCGCAAGGCCAGGCTTCTGGCCAGGACGAAGACGATCCCACTTCATCAGGCACTCGACGAGGTGGCAGCCGGCGAAGGCATTGCCGGCTGGAGCCTGCTTGCCGCCAAGGCCGCTGCCGTGCGCCCGGCGGCAAAACTGTTCGCACGGCTCGCTTCCGGCGACATGGTCCTGCTCGGCGCGCGGCCCGGCCAGGGCAAGACGCTGATGGGTCTCGAACTCGCCGTCGAGGCGATGAAATCGGGCCATCGCGGCAGCTTCTTCACGCTCGAATACACTGAAAAGGAAGTGCTCGATCGCTTCCGCGCCATCGGCGCCGACCGGGCGCAGTTTGGCAGCCTGTTTGAGCTCGACAGCTCCGACATCATCAGCGCGGCCCATATCGCCGGGCGCATGGCTTCGGCGCCGCGCGGCACGATGGTGGTGGTTGACTACCTGCAACTGCTCGACCAGAAGCGCGACAATCCGAAGCTGATGGAACAGGTGCGGGCGCTGAGAGCACTGGCGCGCGACAAGGGGCTGATCGTCGTGATGATCTCGCAGATCGACCGCTCCTACGACCCGGCAACGAAGACGATGCCCGACCTCGGCGACGTCAGGCTGCCCAATCCGCTGGATCTCAAGCTGTTCGACAAGGCCTGCTTCCTAGCCAATGGCGAAGTGCGAATCCACTCGGTCTGACAAGACCGGGCGGCGGGAATGCCCGCCGCCCGAACTGTTCCAGCCTCACCAGGCGTCGGGTTCGCGCACCATGTGCACGATGTTGGCCGGGTTCATGATCCAGCCGCCACGGAAGCTTTCGCCGAGCGGCTCGATCGGGTCGCAGCGCACCGCACCGGCATCGCCGAGTTGCTTGAGCGTGCCGGCAAAATCGGGCGTGAACAGCTCCAGCCAGACCTCAGCCTGGCTCATGGTCGGGGCCTCGTCGATCCAGAGCTGGTTCGGGCCGAGCTTGAAGCCAACCGCGGGCAGCTTATCCGGGATACCCTCGAGGCCGACCACGTCGCGGTAAAAGGCGATGGTCGCCTCGTACTGGTGGCTCGGCACCTTCATGGCGATGTTCATGCCGCCTTCGATCTTGGCACCCATTCTCTCTCTCCTCACTTGCGTTCGCCTGTCGTCGGCAATTGGCCGCGCATTTCAGAGGGATAAAAACCCTCGCGCAGGTTGATGCCGTATTCGAGCCAGGCCTTCATCGCCGACAACATTTCCGCCCAGCCCTCGCAGTTGCCGTAGGACGCCTTGCGCCCAACCGCGTCCTCGACCCAGCCGGATTCGCCGATGGTGACGAAGGTCGAGCCATCCTCGAGCACGTCGAAGCCCATCTCGATCCGGGTTTTGTAGGCCGGCTGGCCCTCGGCCACCTCGGCGTCCCAGCGCAGTACGATGCGCTTGTCCAACTCGATCTCGTCGACCTCGACCGGCACCGAACCCCACCAGGTGACGGTGGTTCCGGCGACCAGCGGCGCGCTGGCCCCGTTCAGCGTGGTGAAATAGCCGCTCAGCTTCTTCGGATTGACGACCGCGTCGAACACCTCGTGGACGGGCTTGGCGATACGTCCCGAAACCTTGAACCCCAAGGACATTGTCAGCCTCCTATGCTTGCACACGGCGATAATGTGTTATAAAATTATAACATGTCAAGCGATTCGAAAGACGACAATGTTTTCAAGGCTCTGGCGCATCCGCGCCGGAGATTGATGCTGGACGTGCTGAAGGATGGCGCGCTGACGACGGGCGCCCTGTGCGAGCGTTTCGACGACATGGACCGCTGCACCGTGATGCAGCATCTGAAAGTTCTGGAAGAGGCCGAGCTGGTGGTCGCCCGGCGTGAAGGCCGCGAACGCTGGAACCACCTCAACTCGATGCCGATCAAAGAGATTCACGACCGCTGGATCAGCGAATATGCCAGCCACGCGATGAGCATTCTCGACCGGCTGAAGCTCGACCTGGAAGGCTGAGGCGTCCCGAGCTTTGATGTCAGCTAGTGACCAGGCGATTTCGCCTTCCGCGCCTCGATGGCGGCGCCATGCTCCTTGCCCCAGCTGGCGAGCGGTCCGAGCGCTTCATCGAGCGACTGGCCGAGCGGCGTCGCCGAATACTCGACGCGTGGCGGCAGCTCGTGAAAGATCTCGCGTTGGACGAGGCCGTCGGCCTCCATTTCGCGTAATTGTTGGATCAGCATCTTCTCGCTGATGTCGGGCACCAGCCGCTTGAGCTCGCCGAAGCGGCGCGGCTCGGTGTGCACCAGCCACAGGATCAACGCCTTCCATTTGCCGCCGATGACCTGGAAGGCGGGACCGAGGCCACAACTTTCTGGCTGCGTCTTCGCCAAGAAATCCTCAATTCTCACTTTGAAGTCAGTACCTTACAAAAAGGTAGGTACTTGTTGGAACGAGTTCAATGCATAGGTTCTGCGGCACGCCGCGACTGTCTCGCGGTCCGATTCCAAGAGGATATGACATGGAACCTGTGCTCTTTTACGGCGTGCCGCATGGTTGCTCGTTCGGCTCGATCGTGGCACTCGAATGGCTCGGCCAGCCCTACCGCCTGCACCGCATCGACATGACAGCCAAGCGTTCCCGCACCTTCGCCAGGGTCAACCCGCTCGGTCAGACGCCGGCGATGGTCACCGGGGATGGCGGCACGCTGACCGAAAGCCTGGCGATCCTGCACAACATCGCCGCGCGCGACCTCGACAATGGCCTCGGCTTTGCCCAAGGCAGCAAGGAATTCGACCGGCTGAACTGGATGCTGTCCTACCTGCACACCACGCTGCATTCCGATCTCGGCTATGGCTGGAACGCCTTCAAGCTGGTCGAAGACGACGACGCCGGGCGCAACATGCTGCGCAAGATGGCGCGCGAAAAGGCAGTCATGGACTTCGCCTTCCTGCAGCGCGTGCTCGAAAACAGCGAATGGCTGGTCGGCGACCACAGAACCGTGGCCGACGCCTATTTCATCGGCATCGCGCGCTGGGGCTCGGATCTCGACTTGTTCG
Source organism: Aminobacter sp. BA135 (assembly GCF_050859125.1). Lineage (NCBI taxonomy): Bacteria > Pseudomonadati > Pseudomonadota > Alphaproteobacteria > Hyphomicrobiales > Phyllobacteriaceae > Aminobacter > Aminobacter sp. BA135. Next base: position 1,348,920 of record NZ_CP139572.1, on the reverse strand, counting down.
ACATGGCGAGCGAGTTCCCCGGCATCCACAAGCACATGGCAAAACTCGAAGCCGACCCGGCGGTGATCTTCGCCCATGCCATCGAGGAGGAGCGGGAAGCCGTGTCATTGGGCGGGTTCCGCGGTCACGCCACCGTCGAGGAGCTGGAGCCGCGCATCGCCGCTTGACCTGTCACGCCTCTCGCACCCATCGGTTGCGGAGGCATCAACGCGGCCAGCGAAATGCTTGGACGTGGCCAGCATCTCAATGTACATCAGAAGGAACTTATTAAGCTCGGATAAACGCTTGTTGGCCAACAATCCGAACAGGAACTTGCATACGGACGGGGAATGCTGACTGCCACCCGGGAACTGCCTGTCAGGCCAGACACAGAACCGCAATTTGCGATTGCTCTGATCGTTGCCGGCATCGTCTTCCTCGCATCGTTCTTCGGCATACTGACGCGGCCGATCGGTTTCCTCGCCGCGGTCTGGCCGGCGAACGCCATCCTGCTCGGCATGATGGTGCGCAATCCGAGCTACGCCATGCCACTGGGCTGGCTCGCCGCCTTCGTCGGCTACATCGTGGCTGACCTTTCAACGGGTGGAAACTTCTTCGTCACGCTGTGGCTGACGATCGCCAATATCACCGGTGCGCTGACCGGATACCTGCTGTTCCGGCTGGTGCCGGAGAGCGATCGCTGGCTGCAACGGCCGGCATCGGTGCTGCACCTCTTCGCCATCTGCTGCGCGGTGGCACTGGCCGCCTCGATCGCCGGCGGCGGCGCGGCACGCCTTTTGTTTGGCAAGGACTTCTTCAGCGGCATCACCTTCTGGTTCATCACCGAACTGGTCAACGGCCTGATCATCCTTCCGGTGCTGCTGACCTTCCCCGGCTTCCGCAGGCTGCGCGAGCATTGGCCGGCCGGTCTTTCGCCCGCGCTCTTCCAGCATGCCTTGCCGGCGCTGGTGCTGGTGGCTTCGGTTGGGCTTGCCATCATGCTGGGCGGACCAGGTGCTCTGGCGATGCCCATCCCTGCCCTGCTCTGGTGCTCGCTGACCTACAAGACGTTCACCACCTCGGTGCTGACCATGCTGCTGAGCGTGTGGTTGCTGATCTCGATCCCGGCAAACCTCATCCCGTTGCCGGAACTGCCCGACCCGCTGCGTTCGCTCGACTCGCTGCGGCTCGGCATCGCCCTGATGGCGCTGTGTCCGCTGACTGTTGCCAGCATCAACGCCGCCCGCGTCGAGCTGATCGAACGACTGTCGCGCGCGGCCAACCACGACTCGCTGACCGGCGCGCTGTCACGCGGTGCCTTCATCGAGCGAAGCGAAGCCTGCCTGCAAGCGAACCGGGACCAGGGCACGGCACTGCTGATGCTCGACATCGATCACTTCAAGAACATCAACGACCGATTCGGCCATGCCGGCGGCGACGCGATGCTGAAGGAATTTGTCGTCCTGATCTCCCGTCTGCTTCGCCCGGCCGACCTGTTCGGCCGTATGGGTGGCGAAGAGTTCGCCGTGGTGCTGCCGGGCCTCGACATGATCGCGGCAACCTCGGTCGCCGAGCGCATCCGCCAGACACTTGAAATGCGGGCGATCGAGATGCCGTCGGGCGGCGAGGTGTGGGCCACCGTCAGTATCGGTGTGGCAACGCGCGCGCCGGGGGAATACACCGATTTCGACGACATGATGCTGGCTGCCGACCGCGCGCTCTACGAAGCCAAGGAAGCTGGACGCAACATGGTTCGGGTCGGCGCCCGGCAGCCCGAGGCAACATCGCCGACCTTGAACTGAACGCTGAGGTCAGACACCGTCGAGAATGACGATGGTTGGCCGCGATGGCAGCGACCTCAGTGACACGGTGAGCGAACGGCTGTTGCGGAACTCGACGGCAAAACCATCACCCATCATGCCGGTGAACTCGCCAATCGGGGTGGAATGCCGATGCATCGGAAGGATCATCGACGAATAGAGCCTGGTCGTGATCTCGGTCATCGCATCGATCGACAAGGTCATGCCGCCGTCGATCGGCACCATGACGACGTCGAGCCGGCCGATGGCGCCATAATGTGCGTCCTCGAGCCGGTGATGCAGGTGGCCGAGATGGCCGATGCACAGGCCGGCCACCTCGAAGATGAAGATCGAATTGCCGTCGCGCTCCATCTCGCCAAAGCGCCTGATGTCGGTCGGCACGTTGCGGACATAGACATCGTCGACGACCAGCGCATGCCTGGCAGGCCCGCCCTCGGGGTTCCAGCCGCGCAGGACATGGTCGATGGCCTGGTCCGGCATGTCGGTATAGTGGGTGCGATGTGCCTTGTTCATGGTGACGATGCGCGGCAACGGATTTGTGCCGTAAATGCCGCTGTAATCGGTGGCGATGCGGACGCCGCCCGGCGTCTCGATGACATAGGTCGAGTGGCCGGCATAGGTGATGGAGACGTCGCCATCGACGAACGTCTGGGCCTGATAGAAGCTGGCATAGGTGACGTCGGGCAGCGCCTGCGCGATGGCCATGCATTTGCTCGGCACCGGATCGTCCGCCGCCCATGCCGGGATCGACGCTAAAAGCAGGGTGGCAAGACAGGCGGCGAACAGGCGAAGGGGCATGGCGCTCTCGAGCGTTCGTGGCGAAACGCACTATCCCAGCAGCGGCGTGACGCACGGAGTCACGTTTTCGCGAGGGCCGGGAAGCCCTGAAGTCTGGACGTATTGAGCCGATTTATCTATAAGGCGGCCCATTCAAACACTGCCGAAGCGACAAACAGGGGTCCCATGGCCGGCCATTCACAGTTCAAGAACATCATGCACCGCAAGGGCCGCCAGGATGCGGTGCGGTCCAAGATGTTCTCCAAGCTTGCACGCGAAATCACCGTTGCAGCAAAGACCGGCGTGCCCGACCCCTCGATGAACCCGCGCCTTCGCCTTGCCGTCCAGAACGCCAAGGCGGTGTCGATGCCCAAGGACAACATTGCCCGCGCGATCTCCAAGGCCTCGATGGGCGACGCCGAGAACTACGAAGAAGTGCGCTACGAAGGCTATGGCCCGGGTGGCGTGGCGTTGATCGTCGAGGCGCTGACCGACAACCGCAACCGTTCGGCTTCCAACGTGCGCGCGGCCTTCACCAAGGCCGGCGGCGCGTTGGGCGAAACAGGTTCGGTGTCGTTCATGTGGGACCGCGTCGGTGAAATCGTCTATCCGGCAGGCGCCGGCGACGCCGACAAGGTCATGGACGCGGCCATCGAAGCCGGTGCCGACGACGTTCAGTCGGACGAAGACGGCCACACCATCACCTGCGCTTTCGAAAACCTCAGCGAGGTGTCCAAGGCGCTCGAAAGCTCGCTCGGCGACGCCGAGTCGGTGAAGATCATCTGGAAGCCGCAGAACAACGTCCCCGTCGACGAAGAACGCGCCCAGTCGCTGATGAAGCTGGTCGGCACGCTCGAAGACGACGACGACGTGCAGAACGTCTACGCCAACTTCGAGGTCGACGAGGCGACGCTGGCCAAGCTCAGCGCGGCTTGATTATTGACACGCCCCGGCAAACCCGGGGCGTTTTCATTTGACGCCTTTTCTCGACCTTCGAGGCGCGCTCCGCGGGCGCCTCAGGATGAGGACCGCGGCGTCCGGCGCGACTATGCACTGCCCGTTGCCCGAACGTCGAAAGTGGGCGAATGGGACGAACCTCCCTCATCCTGAGGTGCCCGCGAAGCGGGGCTCGTAAGACGCACAAGAGAGCACCGGGTTGCGAATGACCGACTCCCTCCTGCCCCAGATCCGCATCACCTACTGCACCCAGTGCATGTGGCTGCTTCGTGCCGGCTGGATGGCGCAGGAGCTCTTGTCGACATTCGGCACCGAGCTTGGCGAGGTGACGCTGGTGCCGGGCACGGGCGGCGTGTTTACCATCACCTGCAATGACACGTTGGTGTGGGACCGTAAGCGCGATGGCGGCTTCCCCGACGCGGCCAAGCTGAAACAGCTGGTGCGCGACATCATCGACCCCGAGCGCGATCTCGGCCATTCCGACAGGAAGGGTCACAAGGCCAAGGACCAGGCCTGAGCGCCTGCCCACGGCGAAAATCGCGCAAGAACGCCGCGCCCTGAAACGGCGCCACAGATAAACTCGAATTGCTGAGCAAGCAGGGACATCGCGCCGCGGCATGGCGCGAACCCGGCGGCAGAGCGGAAAGCACCCATGACCACCAAACCACGCATCGCAGTTCTATTCGGCGGACGCTCCTCCGAGCACGACGTCTCGCTCATGTCGGCAAGCAACGTCGTCAAGGCGATCGACGCGTCCAGATACGAGGTCGTGCCTGTCGGCGTCGCCCGCGACGGCCGCTGGTTCCTGGTCGAACTCGACCGCGACGGCGCACTGCCCAAGGCCGTGCCCACCGGGGGCGCCGAGGTGGTGCTGGTGCCGGGCGGCAAAGGGCGGCTGATCGCCCTGCCAGCCGGCGAAGTGCCGTTCGAGCTGCCCCGGGTCGACGTGCTGTTTCCGGTGCTGCATGGCCCGTTCGGCGAGGATGGCGCGGTCCAGGGTTTGGCCGAGGTGGCCGACATTCCTTATGTCGGCTCGGGCGTGCTCGGCTCGGCCAACGCAATGGACAAGGACGTCGCCAAACGGCTGATGAGAGAGGCCGGTGTGCCGGTGGCGCGTGGCGTGACCGTGCATTTCGGTGACCGTCCCACATTCGACGCCATCAAGGCCGAGCTCGGACTGCCTGTTTTCGTCAAGCCGGCGCGGCAAGGCTCATCCGTCGGCGTCAGCAAGGCCGAGACGGCGGAACAGCTGGACAAGGCGCTGGCCGAGGCCTTCAGATATGACCGCAAGGTGTTGATCGAGGAGTTCGTCGACGGCCGTGAGGTCGAGTTTGCCGTGCTCGAGGCGCCAGATGGTTCGCTCTCCGTCTCCGTGCCGGGCGAGATCGCACCTGCGGCGAGCCACGGCTTCTATACCTATGAGGCCAAGTACATCGATGCCGACGGCGCTGCCTTGCGCATCCCGGCGGAACTGCCCGATGCGGCCAAGGCCAGGCTGCAGGAGGTTGCCCGCAGCGCCTTCCTGGCGCTCGGCTGCGAGAGCATGGCGCGCGTCGACTTCTTTGTGAAGGCGGACGGGTCGGCGCTGGTCAACGAGGTCAACACCATCCCCGGCTTCACCAACATCAGCATGTATCCGAAGACCATGGCTGCCTCCGGCGTGCCCTACCCCGATCTGGTCGGAAAGCTGATCGAACACGCCGTGGCGCGCTGGAAGCGCCAAGCCTGAGACCGAGAGGCCGGGTCAACCCCGGCCTTCTTGTTCATGCGGCACGGAAAGCCATGACGAACGACGCCAGCGACACCACGCAGGCGACCGTACGGACATGGTTCCACGGCAGCCACTCGTTGAGATAGCGCGCCCATATCGCGGCACCCTCGGCACTTGCCGGATCGACGGCGGCGAGCGCATCGTTGAGCGGCACGTTGAACACCATCGTCACCAGGAAGCATCCGACCAGATAGGCGACGCTGCCGGCGAGCAGCCAGGCCGAGCCGGTCTCGGCCCAGCCGAAAATCGCCTTGGCGCCGAGGACCAGCGACAGCACCACGAGCCCCATGAACACAAGCATGAACAGCGGGTTGATGATGGTGACGTTGATCTGCTGCATGGCGGCGATGCCTTGCGCGACCGGCAGGCGCGCGAACGACGCCATGATGGTGTTGGAGAAGATGAAGAACAGGCCGGCGGCGATGCCGCTGCCGAGCATGGCGGCGAAGACGAGCGCGGTGAATACGGGCGCGATCATTGTGCTTCTCCCCAGATGCCGGCTGCGGCGGCATTGTTGGCATAGTCTGTGAAGTCGCGCGCGGCGCGGCCGAGCGCGCGGCTGACGTCGTCCACAACATGCTCATTGCGGCCATCGAGAACCTCGGTGAACAGCATCATCAGGAGTTCGACGAGGTCCCCAGGCAGTTGCGCTGCGGCGAGGCCGGCCTTGAAGTCTGCGGCGCCGATCTCGACGAAGCGGATGTCGCGGCCGGCGACCGTGGCGATTTCTGCGATGGCCTCGGCGACGGTCAGCAGCCGCGGACCGGTAAGTTCATAGAGCTGACCGATGTGGCGGTCGTCCGTGAAGGCTGCGACCGCGACGTCGGCGATGTCGTCGGCATCGATGAAGGGCTCTCCGACAGCCCCCACCGGCAAGGCCACCTCTCCCGCCATCACGGCGTCGAGCACAATACCCTCGCTGAAATTCTGCATGAACCAGCTGCAGCGCAGCACAGTCCAGTCGGCGCCAGACTGCCTGACCCTTTCCTCGGCGCGCTGTGCCTCGGGTTCGCCGCGGCCGGACAGAAGCACCAGGCGCTTCACGCCCAAACCGACGGCGAGGTCGGCGAAGGCGCCGATGACCTCGGCCGCACCGGGCGCTGCAAGGTCGGGATAATAGGAGATGTAGACGGCGTCGACACCCTCGAGCGCGGGGGCCCAGCTCGCGCGGTTCTCCCAGTCGAAGGACGGGCGGGCAGCACGCGAGCCGATACGGACGGGCAGGCCTTGCGCTGCAAGCTGGTCGGCGATGCGGCGTCCGGTCTTGCCGGTGCCGCCAAGGATGAGAATGGGCTTCATGTCATGCTGGGATGCGGTCATTTTGGCCTCCTTCGCTAATGTGAGTAATCCTCACATTTGCAAATGTGATAAACCCTCATATTATGCAGGTCAAGCGGAATCGTTGCGGGCGAGAAACCATGGAAACGATCGAAGACAGCTCGGGTCAGGCGCTGCGGCGCGCGCCGAGCCAGAAACGCAGCCAGGAGCGCGTCGAGCGCATGCTGCAGGCGGCGAGCGGGCTGATTGCGGAGGCCGGCAGCGACGCCATGCGCATGGGCGAGATCGCCGAGCGCGCCGGCGTATCGATCGGCTCGCTTTACCAGTACTTCCCCGACAAGGGCGCGATCATCCGCACACTGGCCGAGCGCTACAACGCCGAAGGCCGCGCCTGCATTTCAGACGGGCTCGCCGGGGTGAGCGACATGAAGGGACTGATCGAGGCCTTTGGCGACCTGATCGACGTCTATTACGGCATCTTCCTGGCCGAGCCGGTGATGCGCGACATCTGGTCAGGGACCCAGGCCGACAAGGCGCTGCGCGACGTCGACCTGCGCGACTCCAGGGCCAATGGCGCACTGCTGGCCGAGGCCTGGCACCGCGTTGCTACAGGCGCCGAGGCGGCCCAGATCGAGCGCAAGGCGTTTCTCATCATGTCGCTCGGCGAGGCGACGATGCGGCTGGCGATCTCCGTCGAGCGGGTCGAGGGCGATGCCTTGGTGGCCGACTACAAGAGAATGGCGCTACGAGAGATCGCGGCGTCCTGACCTTCGGGCGAGGACAAACCGAAGGCTAAGCGCCTAAACTGCGCCGAATTGCGTTTGGAGCATCCCGGCCCGCTCATCCTCATCACAGAGCGCAAGGCGCGCCAGTGATAGCTGCTTGCGGTGCAAGGCAACGACTGCCAAGGCGCAGGATACGATCCTTGGCTCTGACTCGGTCCCCAAGTCGCGCAGGGCCAGCTCAAAGAGACGTTGCCATGCCTCGGCATAGGCGCGGTCCAGCCATTCTGGGATCAGAGGGTTTCGCAGAAAGACCAGCCGCGCCTCTTCTATCGTTGCGGCCAGACCGTAGAGTCCCCAGTGGGCGGGCTGGTGTCGGGCGGAAAGTCTGACGAGCTCAGGGACAGCTGCATAGGACGCCTCGCCGATATCGCCCTGATGGTGCAGTTCGTTCAGGAGTTCGTTCCAGGCCGCGCTGTCATTGTAGTGCTCGGCGAGATACCGAGTGCCCGCCGGGGATCATAGGTGACCTTGTATCCACCCGTCAGGCCAGTCCATCGTTCATCACTCAAGTCCCGCATGGCTCTGTCTCACGAAACGGGACGTGCGATGATTAGCTCGGTCGGCGACAACAAAAAAACCCGCCATGAGGGCGGGTTCTTGTATTCTTGGAAGCGGGTCGGCTTAGATGCCGAGGCCTTCGTAGCGCTTCTTGAACTTCGACAGACGGCCGCCGCGGTCGAGCAGGTTGTGCTGGCCGCCGGTCCAGGCCGGGTGCGTGGTCGGGTCGATATCGAGGTTCATCGTATCGCCTTCCTTGCCCCAGGTGGAGCGGGTCAGGTATTCGGTGCCATTGGTCATGACAACCTTGATGGTGTGGTAGTCGGGATGGATATCGGCTTTCATCGCTCTGTTCCTGCTGTCGCGGCGCGGCTTGCGCAGGTATCCTGCGGCGATGCGCCTCTTTCGAAAATTCGAAGCCACGGCTAGATAGGCCACGGCTTCAGAAACGGTCGGCGTGCCTATACATCAGCCGATTTCGAATCACAAGGCCGCGCAGCCGGCAAATGGCCCGCGGCCGAGAGGGAATTGACATGGCGAACACAATAACGGCCGCCAATGAACAGCGCCGACGTTCGCTCCGTCCACTGAGCAGGCTTTCGCCCTATCTCTACCGTTATCCCAGGCTGGTCGTCGGCGCCATCATTTCGCTGGTCGCCGCCGCCGTCACCACGCTGACGCTGCCGATCGCCGTGCGCCGGATGATCGACCACGGCTTCTCTTCGGCCGATTCGAGCTTCATCGCCAAATATTTCGCCATGCTGGTGGCGATCGCCGCACTGCTCGCCCTGGCCTCGGCCTGCCGCTACTATTTCGTCATCACGCTCGGCGAGCGCGTCGTCTCCGACATCCGCCGCGACGTCTTTTCGCACGTCACCTCGCTCTCGCCAGCCTTCTTCGACACGGCGATGTCGGGCGAGATCGTGTCACGGCTCGCCGCCGACACGACCCAGATCAAGTCGGCCGTCGGCGCCACCGCCTCCGTCGCCCTGCGCAACGTCATCCTCGGCCTCGGCGCGCTCGCCATGATGGTGGTGACGAGCCCGAAACTGTCTGGCCTGGTCATCGCTGCGATCCCTCTGATCGTGCTGCCTTTGGTCGCCTTCGGTCGCTCGGTGCGGCGCAAGTCGCGGCTGGCGCAGGACACGCTTGCCGACGCGACGGCCTTTGCCAGCGAACAGATCGGCGCCATCCGCACGCTGCAGGCCTTCACCAACGAAAAGCTGGTGACGGGCCGATTCGCTGCCGCCGTCGAGACCGCCTTCAACGCCGCCCGCGCCTCGGTGCTGGCCCGCGCCGTGCTGACCTTTTTCGCCATCTTCACCATCTTCGCCTCGGTCGTCGCCGTGTTGTGGTTCGGTTCGCGCGACGTGCTTGACGGCACGCTGTCACCCGGCACGCTCGGCCAGTTCCTGCTTTATTCGGTGTTCGCCGCCGGCGCGCTCGGGGCGCTGTCGGAGGTGTGGGGCGAACTCAGTTCGGCCGCAGGTGCTGCCGAACGCATCACCGAAATTCTGGCCGAACGGCCGACCGTCGCCGCACCGGCAATTCCCGTCGCCCTGCCCGCCAGGAGCAGCGGCGCGATCGAATTCCGCGACGTGACCTTCTCTTACCCTGTACGCCCCGACCGCGCCGCAGTGCATGAGCTGAGCTTCGCGGTGAAGCCGGGAGAGACTGTCGCCATCGTCGGCCCGTCGGGAGCCGGCAAGAGCACGGTGTTTTCGCTTCTGCTGCGCTTCTACGATCCCGAAGCCGGTGCTGTGCTGATCGACGGCGTCGACCTCAAGCAGGCCGACCCGCAGGCCGTGCGCGACCGCATCGCCATCGTGCCGCAGGACGTGACGGTCTTTGCCAGCACGGCAGGCGAGAACATCGGCTTCGGCCGGCCCGGTGCCTCGCAGGCCGACATCGTCAAGGCAGCCGAGGCAGCCCTTGCCGACGAGTTCATCGAGAAGCTGCAGGACGGCTATGACACCGAAGTCGGCGAACGTGGCGTCACGCTCTCCGGCGGTCAGCGCCAGCGCATCGCCATTGCCCGCGCCATCCTGCGCGACGCGCCGATCCTGTTGCTCGACGAGGCGACCTCGGCGCTGGACGCCGACAGCGAGCGGCAGGTGCAGACCGCGCTCGAGCATCTGATGCAGGGCCGCACGACCATCGTCATCGCGCACAGGTTGGCAACGGTACTGAAGGCCGACCGCATCCTGGTCATGGATGGCGGCCGCATTGTCGAGGAAGGCACGCATGCCAGCCTCGTCGCTAAGGGTGGCATCTATGCCCGCCTCGCCAAGCTGCAGTTCGACACCGGTGCCAGCGCCTTCCAGGGCGCCGCGGAATAACGCCTCACAGGAAGGTCGCGATCTCCGACAGCGGACGCTTCTCCGTGGCATGCAAGGGGATAGTGGCGCCCTCCTTGGGATAGCCGACGACCATCAGGATGTAAGGCTTGTCGTGCGGGTCGCGGCCGCAGATCTGGTTGAGGAAGCTCATCGGGTTCGGCGTGTGTGTCAGCGTCGCAAGGCCGGCGCGGTGCAGCGCGGCGATCAGGAAGCCGGTGGCGATGCTGACCGATTCGGGCACGTAATAGTTCTTGCGCGAGACACCGTCGGCCGAGCGGCTCTTGCGCTCGCCGAAGATGCAGATCAGCCAGGGCGCCTCTTCCAGGAAGGGCTTGGAGGCATCGGTACCGAGCGGCGCCAGCGCCTTCAGCCACTCCTCGCCGGCGCGGCCCTCGTAGAAAGCACGCTCCTCGATCTCGGCTGCCTCGCGTATCTGGCGCTTGATTTCGGCGTCACCGATGACGGCGAAATGCCAGGGCTGGTGATTGGCGCCGTTGGGTGCGGTACCGGCTGCCATGATGCAGGTTTCGATGATATCGCGCGGCACCGGCCGGGTCGAAAAATCACGCACGGTGTGGCGTGTGCGGATTTCGTCATAAAACGACTGCGCGCCGGCGCGCATCTCTTCGACCGGCTTTTCCTTGTAGTCGGGCAGCGGCAGCGTGCGATAGGCGTGCGCGGTTGAGACGGTCATATGTTCCTCCCCAGGATTCTCGATTGCGGCGACATTCTCCAATGCCACCGCTCGCGTCAACGGGGATCGGCGGGGATCGGCGACGCCGTGACCGGCGTCGCCTTACTCCACGTCTAGAACTTGACGCCGAGGCTTGCCTTGACGCCGTGGTCGCGGGCGCCGTTGGCGACTTGGCCGTTGTAGCTCAAAGCGAGATTGGCCTTGGGCGAGACGGCGAAGTCGAGGCCGGCTTCGATCAGCAGCGCATCACGGGCAATCGGCGCGCCATGGACGGTGAAGCTGTCACCGCCGGCGGCGAAGGCAACCGTCGAGGCAGGCGTGACATCGCCGAAGGCGTGGCGCCAGCCAAGACCGCCGCGCACCGTCGCCTTGGCATCGCCAAGGTTGAAGTCGGTTGCTGCGCGCAGGCCGAGCGTCGTCGTGGTGCTGTCGAAGCTTTTGTCGGCGCTGGTCAGCGCCGCCGAACCACCGGTTTCGGTGAAGCCGTCGGTCGAGGTCGAGACGTAAGCGAGGCCGGCGAAAGGCTCGAAGGCGACGCGGCCCAGTTCGACCTTGTAGCCCGTTTCGACAAAGGCCTGCGCCGTGCCGGCGTCGTAGCTGGCCTTGAGCGTTTCGGTGAGACCGGGGAACGAGACCGTGCGGCTCGTGTCGATCGCATGCCTGGTGTAGGAGGCTCCGGCACGCAGCGCGACGGCGCCGAAATGGCGACCGCCATAGATGCCGACATGGAAGTTGTCGCTGTCGCCTGAGGCTGCAGCGCCGTCGGCGTCGAAGCTGGTGCGGCTGTAGCCGCCGAGCAGGCCGAGACGCCAGCCGTCACCGACGACGGTGTCGCCGCCGGCAACCAGGCCGCCGCTCGAATGCTTGAAGCCGCCCGAATTGCCGTCGCCGTCGAACGAGCCCCAGTTGCCCAGCGCCTGGCCCCAGACGACGAAGCGGTCGGTGTCGGCTGCAACCAGTTCGAGCCCGCCCTCGCCATAACCCATGACGGGCAGGTCGGGTGCGGCGACATCGCCGAAGGCCGAGCGCACGCGGTCATTGGCGAACTCGCCGAGGAACTGGCTGGTCTGCGTCGTGCCGCCGCTGACCGAGGCATGAACGTCGCCGGCGAGCTGTTCGAGCGCGTCGCGCGCCTCGTCCTCGTCGGTCGACATCAGCAGGGCCGAGCGCACCGGATTGCCGCTCGGTAGGCTGTCGACGGCGCCGGCGACAGCCGACTGGTTCGGCGACTCGGCGACCTCTTCGACCGACAGATCGTTGCGGCTGAGCGCCAGTGTCACATCGTTGCCGTCGCCACCGGTATAGCTGATGAGATGATTGAGGAAGAGCAGGTTGTTGAGGTTACCGACCGAGGCGAAGGTTCCGGTGACGGCGTCACCGCCATCATTGGCGATGATCGTGAACGGCCCGTTGAGCGGATCCCAGCCTCCGGCCGGGCTCGGGTCGTTGGGCGTCAGCGACAGGTTCAGCGTCGCACCCGATATGTCGACTGTACCGTTGACCGTGAGCCTGTCGGCCGTCGTCGGCGTCGCCTCGATCTCGAGGACGCCGTTGTTGACGTAGTTGCCGGTGATGGTCTGGGTGTGGACGAGGCCAGTCGTCGCAGGATTGGCCGTATCACCGACGGCATGCGTTGCACCCGACGCGATCGTCACATTGCCGATCACCGTGCCGCTGCCGCCGAACCGCGCGCCCGAGTCTACCAAGACGGGCCCCGCCAGTTTGCCGCTGCCCTTATAGCCGACATTCAGCATGCCGGTGTTTACGAACGTCTCGCCTGTGAAAGCGGAACTGTCGCCACTCAGCGTTATGGTCCCGGCACCCTGCTTGAAGAAAGCGCCAGCGCCAGCGAGCTTGCCGTTCAAGCGCTGATTGTTGGACATGTTGGAGATCAGCTTGCTGCCGGCATCGATGGTGATCGTGCCACCGGCATTGGCGAGCCAGCTGCTCGTGCCGCCGGCGCCGAACTGCAGCGTGCTGCCATTGGTGATCAGCACAGTGCCGCTGCCGCTGTTTGACCCCGTAAGCGTCAGCTTTCCGCCGCCGACATGCTCGAATGCGCCTGGACCAGTAATGTTGCCGGCGAAGGTGACGCCGTCGGAACGGTCGAAGACAACAGCGCCATAGTTGAGTATTGCGCCGGCGATGGAGCCGCTCGTCCCGCCATCGCCGATCTGAAGCGTGGCGCCGTCGCTGACGCCAGTGCTGCCGAGATAGGTGTTCGCCCCGGTGAAGATCTGCTTGGTGCCGCTGATGTTGAGGCCACCATTGCCCGAGATCACGCCCGAGAAGGTCCCATTGGCGGCCGTTAGGGACAAGGACCTCTCACCAAGCACGACCTGGCCCGATCCGCCCAAGGCCTTGATGCTCGCACCCCCGTCGGTCGCCGAGATATCGAAAGTCCCGTCGACGGTCACGCCACTGGAGGCGCTGATGCTGCTGTTGCGGATCAGTTGCAGCGTCGTGCCGGAACCGATGGTCGTCGCGCCGGTATAGGTGTTTGCCCAGTCGCTGAACTTCAGCGTGCCGCCGCCGACGATGTCGAGATCGGCCGAGCCTTTCACGATCATGCCGATCTCGGCGGTAATGCCGGTGCCAACATTGATCGTCGCCGTGCCGCCTACCGGCGCCAGGGTAAGCGAGTCGGAAGCGGTCGCCGTAAGCCTGTAGCCGCTGCCGGTGAAACGAAGCGTGTCAAAGTTCTGGTGACCCTGAACGCTTATCCCGCCGCCGGTTCCGCCGAACACGGCAGTGCCACCGGCCCAGGCGCCGTTGATCGCACCACCCATGTCGGTCCAGTTGGTGCCGCTCGTGCTCCAGGTGCCGCCACCGCCTTCGATGATGATCGGAAGAGTGGAAGGACCATCCCAATACTGGTCGGCAGCGCTAGCCGGAGATGCGGCGCCGAGCACGACCGCCACTGCGGCAAGCATCACAAGCGCCGTTCCCGCACGCAAGGCAGAGGTACGGGCGAGCGGCCTGCTCGACGGACGATTGGAAGAAATTCGGGCGTCAAAACGAATGCGCGCAGCCGAGCTGCGGTCAATAAATTTCATAATATCCCCACCACTTGCATGCGCGCCCGAACGGGCAAATGAAATGCGCGAAGACCCCGATCCCCGCTCAAAACTCAACCAATAGCATTGCTTAGAACGACAAAGCTCATACAGCAATACAAAATATTAGCCATCAAAAACTCAACTTTAGATAACTGATACAACCGGCAGATAGACTCACCAACGCTGCGCGAGCACTCGCGCCATGTTTCGGAATTGCGCCGGCAAAGGCAAATGGCAGCGGCAAACGCTTGCCGTCATCTCGCCTCAAGACCCCCTAGAACTTCACGCCGAGGCTTGCCTTGACGCCGTGGTCGCGGGCGCCGTTGGCGACTTGGCCGTTGTAGCTCAAAGCGAGATTGGCCTTGGGCGAGACGGCGAAGTCGAGACCGGCTTCGATCAGCAGCGCGTCGCGGGCAATCGGCGCGCCATGGACGGTGAAGCTGTCGCCGCCGCCGGCGAAGGCGACTGTCGAGGCAGGCGTGACGTCGCCAAAGGCATGGCGCCAGCCGAGACCGCCGCGCACCGTCGCCTTGGCGTCGCCAAGGTTGAAGTCGCTCGCCGCGCGCAGGCCAAGCGTCGTCGAGGTGCTGTCGAAGCTCTTGTCAGCACTGGTCAGCGCCGCGGAGCCGCCGGTTTCGGTGAAGCCGTCGGTCGAGGTCGAGACATAAGCGAGACCGGCGAAGGGTTCGAAGGCGACGCGGCCAAGCTCGACCTTGTAGCCGGTCTCGACGAAGGCCTGCGCGGTGCCGGCATCGTAGCTGGCCTTGAGCGTTTCGGTGAGGCCGGGGAACGAGACCGTGCGGCTCGTGTCGATCGAATGCCTGGTGTAGGACGCACCGGCACGCAGCGCGACCGCGCCGAAATGGCGGCCGCCATAGACACCGACATGGAAGTTGTCGCTGTCGCCGGAGGCGGTGTCGCCATCGGCGTCGAAGCTGGTGCGGCTGTAGCCGCCGAGCAGGCCGACGCGCCAGCCGTCGCCGACGATGGTATCGCCGCCGGCAACGAGACCGCCGCTCGAATGCTTGAAGCCGCCCGAATTGCCGTCACCGTCGAACGAACCCCAATTGCCGAGCGCCTGGCCCCAGACGACGAAGCGATCGGTGTCGGCAGCGACCAGTTCGAGCCCACCCTCGCCATAGCCCATGACCGGCAGGTCGGGTGCGGCGACATCGCCGAAGGCCGAACGCACGCGGTCATTGGCGAACTCGCCGAGGAACTGACCCGTCTGCGTCGTGCCGCCGCTGACCGAGGCGTGAACGTCGCCAGCCAGCTGGTCGAGCGCGTCGCGCGCCTCGTCTTCGTCGGTCGACATCAGGAACGCCGCGGCGACGGGGTTGGAGTTCGGCAGCGCTGCAACGGCGCCTGCGGTGGCCGCCTGGTTTGGCGCTTCGGCGATGCTGCCCAGCGTGACATTGTTGCGGTGCAGCGCCAGGGTGACGTCGTTGCCATCGCCGCCGGCATAATCGAGCAGATGGTCGAGGAAGAGCAGGTTGTCGAGCCTGCCGACCGAAGCAAACGTGCCGGTGACCGCGTCGCCACCGTCATTGGCGATCAGCGTGAAGGGGCCATTGACCGGCAGCCACGCGCTCATGTTCGACGGCGTCAGCACCAGGTTGAGCGTCGCGCCCGAAATGTCGACGGTACCGTTGACGTTGAGACTGTCGGCGCCCGATGGCGTTGCCTCGACCTCGAGGGTGCCATGGTTGGCGTAGTTGCCGTTTATCGTCTGGGTGCCGATGGAGTTGCCTGCACCATGGTTGGCGCCGGCAGCCACGGTGACGTCACCGCCAATGGTGCCGCTGCCGCCGAGACGGGCGCCCGACTTGACTTCGACCCAGCTGTTGAGCGAGCCCGCGCCGCCGACGCCGACAATCAGGGTGCCGGCGTCAACCACCGTGCCACCGGAATGGAGATTGGTTCCGGTAAGCGTCTGGGTGCCGCTGCCCGTCTTGACCAGCTTGCCGGCTCCCGAGATGGCGCCGGAGAAGGTGGTGCTCTTGGTGTCTTTGCCGGTCGTCAGCGTGGCGCCGCCGAGATCGACGGTGCCGGCTCCCGCGAGCGAGCCGATGGCCTGGTTGTGGCCGGCGAGGACAAGCGAGGCGCCGCTGGCCACGGTGTAGCTGCTGTTGGCGCTGAAGACATTGGCGAAACCGGCGACGATGCTGCCTTCGGCGATGTTGGTCGCCGTGGCATAGTTGCTGAAGCCATAATAGTTGGTGAGGATCAGCGCGCCGCTGCCGAGCTTGGTGAAGATGCCGAGCGGGACATCACTATCGATGAATTGCGCCTCGGTGGTCAGGTCGAAGCTGCCGGTGTCGATCGCCCCACCAGCCGAGGTGAACTGGATGGTGTGGTTGAAGAGCTGGAGCGCCGCGGCACCCGACTGCAACGTGCCGCCATCCAGTGTGATGGTGCCAAGTCCGAGAACCGAATTGCCGGTGACCCGGATCGTGCCGCCGCTGATGTAGGCCCCGGCGCTGAAACCGTTCGAATTGTTGGTGACGACGAGCGTGCCGCCGCCGGTCTTCCTGATGTAGCCGACCTCGCCGGATTCATAAATTCTGCCGGAATAGGTGCCGGTGGCGCCGGTGCCGACGACGAACTCCTGGAACGGGTCGAAGCCGATGTCGTCGGTGATTTCCTGGCCGTCGACGAGGACCACCCGATCAGCCCAGGCGGGCTGGAGCAAAGCGCACAGGACAACGAGTGACACGCCCGAAAGAGCGCGCGTTCTGGAAAAAATGGCAGGCACCACATGCTCCCCGCCTGCCGTCGGGAGGGGAGCTTTCCCTCGGGCAAGCCCCAAAATGAATGGGCCCTACCTAAACGACAACGGCATGGTTGGGAAGATTTCGGCCCGCGCCATTTTTGGGACTAATTCCAAAAGGCAGGATTTGGCCGCTCAGGCCCGCACAGCTCCTATCGCGCAGCCTAGAATTTCACCGCCAGACTGGCGTTGACGCCATGTTGCTGCGCACCGTTGGCAAGCTGACCGGTGTAGCTCAGACCGAGGCTCGCCTTGGGCGAGACGACAACATCAAGCCCGGCCTCGACAAGCAGCGCGTCGCGGGCGATCGGCGTGCCATGAACGGTAAAGCTGTCGCCGTCGGCAAAGGCCACAGCCGAGGACGGCGCGACATCGCCAAAGGCATGGCGCCAGCCGACCATGCCACGCAGCGAGGCCTTGGCGTCGCCGAGGCTGACATCGGTTGCGGCGCGCAGGCCCAGCGTCGTCATAGTGCTGTCGAAGCTGTTGCCTCCGTTGGTCAAGGCTGCCGCACCGCCGATTTCGGTGAAGCCGTCCGCCGAGGTCGAGACATAGGCGAGGCCCGCGAACGGCTCGAAAGCGCCGCGGCCCATCTCGACCTTGTAGCCAATTTCCACAAAGGCCTGCGCGGTGCCGGCATCATATGAGGCTTTCAGCACCTCGCTGAAGCCGGGGAAAACGACACTGCGCGTGGTGTCGACGGCATGGCGCGTGTAGGTGGCGCCGGCGCGCAAGGCGACCGCGCCGAAATGGCGGCCGCCATAGACGCCGAGGTGGAAGTTGTCGCTGCTGCCGGACGAGGCGCGGGCGTCGGTCTCGAAGCTGGTGCGGCTATAGCCGGCGAGCAGGCCGAGTCTGAAACCGTCGCCGAAGGTCGCGTCGCCGCCGGCGAGCATGCCGCCGCCACTGTGGCTAAAGCCGGCGGCGTTGCCGTCGCCGTCGGCCGAGCGCCAGTTGCCGAGCGCCTGGCCCCAGGCGACGAAGCGGTCGCTGTCGGCGGCGACGAATTCGGTACCGCCCTCACCATAGGCCATGACGGGTATGTCGGCTGCCGCGACATCGCCGAAGGCCGAGCGGATACGGCTGGAGGCGACATCGCGCAACTGACCGCCGGCCTCGATGAAGGCGCCCGAAAGCGAGGCATGGACCTCGCCTGAAAGCGCATCGAGTGCCCCGCGCACCTTGCCCTCGTCGGTCGACAGCATGAGCGCGGCACGAACCGGATCGTTGAGCACCAGGCCGTCGACGGCCACGCCGGTTGCGACCTGGTTGCGGCTCTGGCCGACATCGCCGACCGAAACGTCGTTGCGGGTCAGCGTCAGCGTCACGTCGTTGCCGTCGCCGCCGGCGTAATTGATCAGGTGGTTCAGGAAGACAAGCTTGTTGAGGTCGCCGACCGAGGCGAAGCTGCCCGTCACTGCGTCGGTGCCATTGTTGGCGATCAGCACGAAGGGGCCGTTGAGCACATGCCACGAGGCGCTTGTCGGCGGCGTCAGCAGCAGATTGAGCCTGGCGCCTGAGATGTCGACGGTGCCGTTGACGTTGAGCCTGTCGGCTCCCGAAGGCGTCGCCTCGACTTCGAGGGTGCCACGGTTGACGTAATTGCCGTTGATCGTCTGGGTGCCGACAGAATTGCCCGCGCCATGGGTGGCACCACTGGCGACGGTGACGGTGCCACCAATCGTGCCGCTGCCGCCGAGCCGCGCGCCGGACTTGACCTCGACAGGACCGAGAATCGAGCCGGTATTGCCGACACCGACGATCAGCGTGCCGGCATCGACGCTGGTGCCGCCGGTGTAGGTGCTGGTGCCGGACAAGGTGAGCGTGCCGGCGCCCGATTTGGTCAGGCGGGCCCCGCCGGTGATGGCGCCGGCGAAATTACCTTGGGAAACGCTGATGCCGGCGCTGTTGGTAACGGTGCCGTTGCCTTGCAGGTTGCGGATGAGCGAGGGGCTGGACTTGCCGTTGAAATCGAGCGTTGCGCCCGACCGCACCGTGGTCGCCAGTGCAAGTTCGGTGATCTTGCCGACCGAACCATTGCCGTCCTTGAGAGTACCGCCGGCGATCGTGATCGATGTCGAGATATCCGCAGCCATCCCGGAATTTATTGCAATGGTACCGGTATCCGTTGAGCTGCCGAAAACAATCGTGCTGCCGAACACGGACAGAGTAGCGGCATCGAAGTTCATGGTGGTGCCCGCAGCCGCGGCGATGGTGCCGGTTTCGCCGCTTTTGACGTCGACCTGATTGGTGAACGACATGTCAGCCTTACTGACAAGTGCCGCACCTCCGCCGATCATTACCGGCCCCGATCCCAAAGCCGAGGCGTTGGTCATGGCAATGGTGCCGGCTTCGATGTTGGTGTCGCCTGAATAGCTGTTTTCGCCCGAGAGCGTCAGCGTGCCTGTGCCGATCTTGGTCAGGTTGGTAGCACCCATGATGGTGCCGGCGAAATTGCCCTGTGCAATCTTGATGTCGCCGCTGTTGGTGACGGTGCCGCTACCTTGCAGATTGCTGATTATGGGGCTCGATCCCGACGCGGTCTGGCCATTGAAATCGAGCGTGGCATCGGCAGCCACGGTCGTCGACTCGGCTCTCTCGGTCAGGTCACCGACCGAATGGTTGCTCGCCTTGAGCGTGCCTCCCGCGACGACGACCGACGTCGACTTCCCGATGAAGGCATTTCCGCCCAGCGTGATCGTGCCAGTGTCGGCGGAACTGCCGAAGACCACGGTCGAGCCATTGTTCACGGAAAAAATGCGGCCGGCAATATCCAGCGTCGTACCCGCTGCCGCAGCAATTGTCGTCGACACGCCTTCATTGATGACAACATTGTTTGTGAAGCCGAGGGTTGCGGTGCTCAAGAGCTTGCCGCCTGCCATGAACACCGCGCCGGAGCCCAGGGCTGAGGCGTTGGCGACGGCGAGCGTACCAGCTTCGATCATCGTGACGCCGGAACGGCTGTTGATGCCCGACAGCGTCAGCGTGCCAGCGCCGGTCTTTCGCAGCATGGCCAGGTCGGCTTCGGAGATCGTCCCAGAATAAGTAGCAGCCGCGCCAGCTCCGACATTGATGGCATGGTTCCCGTCGATAACCAGGGCGTTGGAGATGTCGATGCCATTCTGGATATCGATGGTCGTGCCACCGGAGGCGATGACAGAGCCGCTGCCCAGGGCCCTGTTGTGGCCGAGGCTGAGCGTGCCTTCAGACAGCGTGGTCCCACCGCTGTAGCTGTTGGCGCCCGACAGGGTCAGCATGCCGGTGCCGGTCTTGCGCAACACGGAGGCTAGACTGGTTTCGGAGATCGTCCCGGAATAGGTGCCGGCCGCGCCAGCTCCGACATTGATGGTGTGGTCCCTGTCGATGGCCAGGGCGCTGGAGATATCGACTCCATCCTGGATATCGATGGTCGTGCCGCTGGAAGCGACGACCAAACCGCTGCCCAAGGCCTTGTTATGGCCGAGGCTGAGCGTGCCTTCAGACAGCGTGGTGCCGCCGGTGTAGCTGTTGGCGCCCGACAGGGTGAGAGTACCAGTGCCGGTCTTGGCCAGGCTCCAGGCACCGGCCGTGAAGCCAGCGGCCGCCGCATAGCCCGAATTTGCCAGGAAGCCTTGTTCATCGGAGATCACGTCCGAAACCGTCACCGTCTTGCCGGCAGTGGGCGCGAAAGTAACCGTGCCGCTGCCTTGCAGGAACATGCCGGAGCCAGCCGCCTGGCCTGATGTCGGCAGCGTGCCAACGGCTCCGCTGACAGCGCCGGCGGCCCCCGCAGTGACGCCGCCGCCCGATATCGAACCTGAGGCAATGATCAACGAGCCGCCCTCGGCGACAAACAGCCCACCGCCGAGCGCACCACCGCCACCACCCGCGGAGCGGTCAAAGCCTGAGCCGCCATTGCCGGCAGCAAATCCGCCGCCGCCGCCATCGCCAAAGGCGCCACCACCGCCGCCGCCACCGCCATAACCGCCGCCACCGCTTAGACTGCGCCGCCGCCGCCGCCAAAGCCACCGCCGCCGCCTAGACTGCCGCCGCCACCGCCGCCGCCGCCAAAGCCGCCGTCGCCACCACTGCCGCCGCTATAGCCACCGCCGCCCGCAAGATCACCTCCCGCCTGGCCGCCAGCGCCGCCGTTTGCGCCACCACCAACTCCAGCACCATTGCCATGCTGACCGGCGAACGCGCCACCACCACCAGAGTCACCGAAATCTGGCACGGTGCCGCCATCCCCACCGAGGCCGCCACCACCACCGGAACTACTGCTGGCATGTGAGGGATAGTTGTCTGCCCCGCCATTACCACCAACAGCTTTGTTGCCGGAAAAAGAGACGCCGGAGAGTGTAACCGAAGCGCCCGTACCGGCACCAGCGTCGGCGCCACGCACGAACAGCGCGCCGCCTGCCCCCAGGCCGCCGCCACCGGATTCGCCCACAAAGCCAGTCCCCCCGTCGCCGCCCTTGGCACGACCGTCGGCGAGGGTGACGTCGTTGATGGCGATTTCGCCTGCATTGGCGAAGAAGATGCGCTGGCTGTTGCCGCCGCTGACGGTGTTGCCATTGCCGTTGATGGCAAGCGGGCTGGTGGCCAGCGGTGTGCCGGCGGCATTGCGCAGGCCGAGCGGCGGCAGCGGCCCCGTCAGCGTGATGTTGGCGATGACATTGATGGTGTTCGACGCATCGCCATTGCTGTTGGCGCTGGTGATCGCAGCGGCGAGTTCTGTTTCGTTGGAAACCACGAAGGTGGCGGCGAATGCCGGCTGCGCCAGGGCTGAAAGCGCAATCAGCGACACGCCTGACACGGCCTGTCGCGCATAATTTGTCTTCAGCATTTCGGCCCCCACTCGGCGCAGTTTCACGTCACTGGCACCGGATGCCTGCAGCCAGGCGCCCCGATACGGGCGGCCGGGCTCAGCTTCCGCCACGCCAGACGGCAGGGCTACCGCGACAGGGGGGCCGGACATATACGGCAGATGGCGTATTTCGACAGGGGGATGGACGGAAAATGGAGAACGCGCGGACACATCGGCAAGCTGCCATCACGTTGACGACGTCAGTACCGTCCGCAAGCTGGCGATGACCCTGCGCTGCTCAAGGATGCCAGCGGCAAGATGGCGGTTGCGGCGGCTAACCCGCCGCGTGCCGGCCGGCGTTGCGGCCGGAGAAGATGCAGCCGCCAAGGAAAGTGCCTTCGAGCGCGTTGTAGCCGTGATAGCCACCGCCGCCGAAGCCGGCGACCTCGCCCGCAGCATAGAGGCCGGGAACGGGTTCACCGTCGGCGCCGAGCACCTGGCCGTCGAGATTTGTGTGCAGGCCGCCCAGCGTCTTGCGGGTCAGCACGTTGAGGCGGACGGCGATCAGCGGGCCGTTTTCGGGAGCGAGGATCTTGTGCGGCTTGGCAGTGCGCACCAGCCGGTCGCCGAGGTAGCGCCGGGCGCCATGGATGGCGGTGACCTGTGCGTCCTTGGAGAAGGGGTTGTCGATCTCGCGGTCGCGCGCCGCGATCTGGGCATGCAGGCGGTCGTGGTCGAGAAGGTCGTTGCCGGCGAGCGCATTCATGCCGACGACGAGGTCGCGGAGGTTGTCGCGGACGACAAAATCCGCGCCATGCTGCTTGAAGGCCTCGACCGACGGCGGCGCGCCCTTGGCGCGGCGGCTCTTCAGCACCTCGATCCAACGTTTTGAGGTCAGGTCCGGGTTCTGCTCGGAACCGGACAGGGCGAACTCCTTCTTGATGATCTTCTGCGTCAGCACGAACCAGGAGTATTCGTGGCCGACAGACAAGATGCGCTTCAGCGTGCCGAGCGTGTCGAAGCCGGGCAGGAACGGTGCCTCCAGTCGGTCACCCAGCGCATCGAACCACAGCGACGACGGCCCCGGCAGGATGCGGATGCCGTGGTTGGGCCAGATCGGGTTCCAGTTGGTCACGCCTTCGGTGTAGTGCCACATGCGGTCGCGGTTGATGACCGCGCCGCCTGCAGCTTCAGTGATCGCGACCATGCGCCCGTCGACATGATGCGGCACGCCGGCGACCATCTTTTGCGGCGCCGGCCCGAGCCGGTCGGCCGGCCATGCCTTGCGGACCAGATCATGGTTGCCGCCGATGCCGCCCGAGGTGACGATGACGGCGCCGGCATGGAACTCGAAATCGCCCACAACGCCACGGCCGGATTGCTGGCCGCGCTCGACCGTGGAAGGTTCGAGAATTTCGCCTGATACGCCTGTCACCGCGCCATTGGTCTTGATCAGGCGGCTGGCCTGATGACGGAACTTCAGCTGGATGCGTCCGGCGGCAGCATGGTCGCGGACGCGGCGCAGAAACGGCTCCAGCACGCCCGGGCCGGTGCCCCAGGTGACGTGGAAACGCGGCACTGAATTGCCGTGACTATCCGCCCGCGCGCCGCCGCGCTCGGCCCAGCCGACGACAGGAAACCAGCGCATGCCCTGGCCATGCAGCCATGGCCGCATCTCGCCGGCAGAGAAGTCGATGAAAGCCTCGGCGACCTTGCGTGGCCAAAAATCTTCCGGACGGTCGAACTGCGCCGAGCCCATCCAGTCCTGCAGCGCAAGCTCGCGGCTGTCCCTGATGCGCATGCGGCGCTGCTCGGGGCTGTCGACGAAAAACAGCCCGCCGAGCGACCAGAATGCCTGCCCGCCAAGCGAGTTCTCGCCTTCCTGCTCGAGGATGACGACACGTTTTCCCTTGTCGGCCAGCTCTGCCGCCGCAACGAGCCCGGCCAGCCCGCCGCCGACAACGATCGCATCCGCCCGCTCCGCCAACTGCCCCTCCCAAGGTTTATCGGTGTCGCGGCGAGTTTCGGGCAACGGGTTGGAAGATCAAGCGGAAAGTCGGGGCAGGATGGTTCCGCTGGGGAAGAAGAGTCACCCACTCCGGCCGCTGCGCGGCCACCTCTCCCACACTGCGTGGGGGCGAGGAACCCAAGTTTTGCAGGCCCCCCGAGCATGTCGGTGGCCCGAGCGGTAAGCCGGTAGCCTAAGCTCCGTAGCGCTTCTTCAGATGGCTGGTGAAATGCGTCGCGTTGAGCTTTTCGCCGGTGGCGCGTTCGAGGAGGTCGGGGGTCGACCAGCGCGAGGCTTGCGACCAGATCTTGTCGCGGCGCCAGTTGTTGACGGTCTCGAAATGGCCGCGCGCGATCTCGTCGTCGACCGAAGGATGCTCCCTAGTCAGGGCCGCCCATTGCTGCGCCGCCATCATCGCGCCCAGCGTGTAGGACGGGAAATAGCCGAAGGCGGCACTTGGCCAATGCACGTCCTGCATCGGGCCGTCGGCCGGATTGTCGATGGTAGACAGGCCGAGATAGTCGCGCATCCTGGCGTCCCATGCCTCGGGCAGGTCGGCGACCGCAAGGCGGCCGGAGATCAGTTCCTGCTCGAGCTCGTAGCGCAAGATGACATGCAGCGGATAGGTGACCTCATCGGCGTCGACGCGGATGAGGCCGCGCTCGACATGGTGGACGTGCGGCAGGATCTCGTCCATCGACCAGCTTTCGCCGAGATGCTGCTCGACGAGCGGCAACGCCCATTGCCAGAAGGCGGGGTTGCGGCCGAGCTGCTTTTCGACGAACAGGCTCTGGCTCTCATGCACGGCCATGCCGCGCGCCTTGCCCAGCGGCCAGTGCGACCAGGCTTCCGGCAGGTTCTGCTCGTAGAGCGCGTGGCCGGTTTCGTGCAGCACGCCCATCAGCGCCGACAGGAAGTCTGAGGTCTTGTAGCGCGTGGTGATGCGCACGTCCGACGGCACGCCGCCGCAGAACGGGTGATGCGACACCGATAGGCTGCCGCGCGTCAGGTCGAAGCCGACGGCGCCCATCATCGCAAGGCCAAGCTCGCGCTGGCGCTCGATGGCGTAGACGCCGGAGAGCGGGCGCTTCGGGCTCCTCGCCAGGCGTTCCTGCTGCACGGCAAGTGCCTCCGGCACGAAGCCTTTCAGGAACGCCTTGAGGTCGGTGAAGACAGGCGTGATGTCGGCTGTACGGTTGCCGGGATCGTATTGCTCCATCAGCGCATCGTAGGGGTCGAGGTTGAGCGCCTCGGAGCGCAGTGCCGCCTCCTCGCGCGCAATGGCGACGATGCCTTCAAGTGCTGGCTGGAAACCGGCCCAGTCGTTCTTGGCCCGGAGGTCGCGCCACAGCTGTTCGCAGCGCAGACGAGCCGAGGTCTGGCGCTCGACGAACTCGGTCGGCAGGCAAGTCATGTTGGTGTACTGGCGGCGGAACTCGCGCACGGCGAGACGCTGATCGTCGTTGAGCGCCTCGGTCTCGGCGGCGGCGATCCAGTCTGAAATCTCGGGCGCGGTTGCCTGGCGGTGATGCATGCCGGCGAGCGCCGACAGTGCTTCGGCACGCTTGGCGCCGCCGCCGACCGCCATGTGGGTCGCCTCGTCGGCGCCTAGAATGGAAAGCGCGTGTTCCAGCGCTTCGAGCTTGCGGCCGAGTTCGTCTAGTCTCGCGAAGGACATGGCATTTCCTCTGTCTCGAATTCGCGGCGAGAGGATACCAATCCGCAGGCATTCGCAAGACCGTTCGGCTGGTCCACCACTTGCCGGAACGGCAGCCGGCATGCTCAATTTGTGCAACTGAGGTCGAAGGGGGGCGACTATGGTCGCAAACATACTGGTCGGGCTCGTCGCCCTGATCCATCTCTACATCGTCTATCTCGAAATGGTGCTGTGGGACACGCCGCGCGGCCACAAGGCGTTCGGCCTCAAGCCGGACTTCGCCACGGCGTCGAAAGTGCTGGCGGCCAACCAGGGGCTCTACAACGGCTTCCTCGCCGCCGGCCTGATCTGGGGCCTGTGGCTGAGCGATGCGGGCTTCCAGGTCAAGGTCTTCTTCCTGCTCTGCGTCGCCATCGCCGGGCTCTACGGTGCGGCGACCGTCAGCCGCAATATCCTCTACATCCAGACCGTGCCGGCGGCATTGGCACTGGCGGCACTCTGGCTCGGCTGGTAGCCGAGGCCCCGCTCACCCCCGGGAAGCGATCCGGAGGCGAGCGGGCTCCGGCCTCCTTAGTGGAGAGCCGCGTCGTGGTCGATCTGCATACCGAGATCGTTGACCTCGGCCATCAGCCGGTCGTACTGGCCCGCCGGGATCTTGCCGCCATCCCGAGCGGAATCGCGAATGGCCGTCCTGCGGATCATCGCCTCTTCACCGCGCAGGCCGCGAAGCTCGGCCGGCGTGATCAGCTTGGCATGGCGGTCGCTCATGAGCCGGGCATTGTCACCCTGGAGGTCGTCAAGGATGGCGCGCAACTGGCCGCCGGTCGCATAGCCGTCCGACGGTGCCGGCGAGTCCGGCTTGTCGCCGCCGCTGGGGCTGTTCTGGAACGAAAACTCGCGCATCGTTCCGTGATGCTCCTTGGCGAAAGCCGTCGCCAGGGGCGTTGAAACAAGGATTGCGGCAAGCGCCGCCTTGAATGCCATAGAGCGCATTTTTGCAACTCCCGGACCCGCGGGACGCGACAGGACGCCCCGTCAACAGCAGGCCGTCTGGAACCGTCGCGTCACGGTGGGAGGTCATCGCCGGCGGTTCCCGGCCTGCCTACGAAAACTAGGCGCCTCACCGACAGAAACCTAGAGCGTTTCATTTTTTGAGAGAATCGTAGGATTCCCAAAGATTGGCGTTTGTGATTCAAGATGCTGGCTGGATGGAGGCCAGCATCTGATGACGCGAGCCCTTTCGAACGATCTTCGTGAGCGTGTTGTGGAAGCGGTTTGCGCCGGCGAGAACTGCCGTGCGGTGGCGTCGCGCTTCGGCGTTGCCGTTTCCTCGGTTGTGAAGTGGTCGCAGCGTTACCGTGCCACCGGGTCGGTTGCGCCGGGCAAGATGGGCGGACACCGCAAGCGGATTTTGGAGCCGCATCGTGCCTTCATCGTGGAGCGGATCAACCAGACCTCTGAACTGACGCTGCATCGGCTGAAGGACGAGTTGGCCGCACGCGGGGTGATGGTCTCGCACAATGCGGTCTGGATGTTCTTGAGGCGCGAGGGCCTGAGCTTCAAAAAAAACACTGCTCGCTCTTGAGCAGGGCCGAGCCGATATTGCTCGCAGGCGTCGGCGATGGCGGTCTTGGCAGGCCAGCCTGGATCCGCGGTGCCTGGTCTTCATCGATGAGACCTGGATCAAGACCAATATGGCTCCACTTCGGGGCTGGGGGCCAAGGGGCAAGCGCCTGCGCGGCTTGGCCCCGCACGGCCATTGGCGAACCCTGACCTTCCTGGGGGCATTGCGTTGGGACCGGCTTGCGGCACCTTGTGTCTTTGACGGACCAATCAACGGCCAGTGCTTCCGCGCCTATGTCGAGCAGCAACTCGTTGGCGTGCTGAAACCCGGCGATATCGTCATCATGGACAATCTGGGAAGTCACAAATCGGTCGCCATCAGGCAGATGATCAAGGCCGCTGGCGCCAGGCTTTGGTACCTGCCGCCCTACTCACCCGACCTCAATCCGATCGAGCAGGCCTTCGCCAAGATCAAACACTGGATGCGCCAAGCCCAGAAGCGCACCGTCGAAGAAACGTGGCGGCACGTCGGTCAACTCGTTGCGACCATCGAACCCGGCGAATGCGAGAACTATTTCGCAAACGCCGGATACGCTTCCGTCAAAACGTGAAAGGCTCTAATTAAGAAAAGATAATCTTGGCCGCCACATTCGGCCTCGACCTGCCGCAACTCCGCCCCCGATGGGGCGGGCCTTTTCACACACGAAATCTTGAGAACGGCCTCACCTGAGTCCGGTGCTGCGGGCTAACGCTCGGTCAGCTTGAGCTCGATGCGGCGGTTCCTGGAGCGCGCCTCGTCGGTGCCGCTTTCGTCGAGCGGCTGGAATTCGCCGAAGCCGGCGGCAACGAGGCGATTGGCCGGAACGCCATTCTCGATCAGGAATTTTACCACCGAGGTCGAGCGCGCCGAGGAAAGTTCCCAGTTGTCGCGGTAGCGGCCGGTGCCTGACAGCGGAATGTTGTCGGTGTGGCCGTCGACGCGCAGCACCCAGTTGATCTCGGGCGGGATTTCCTTCTGCAACTCGATGATGGCGTCGGCGAGCTTCTTCATCTCGCCCTTGCCCGCCTCGTTGATCTGCTCCGAACCGGTGGGGAACAGCACTTCCGACTGGAACACGAAACGGTCGCCGACGATGCGGATGTTTTCGCGGTCTGACAGGATCTCGCGCAGGCGGCCGAAGAAGTCGGAGCGGTAGCGGTTGAGCTCCTGGACACGCTGGGCGAGTGCCACGTTCAGCCGCCGGCCAAGGTCGGCGATCTTGGTGTTGGATTCCTTGTCGCGCGCCTCGGACGCGTTGAGCGCCTCTTCGAGCGCGCCGATCTGGCGGCGCAGGGCGGAGATCTGCTGGTTGAGCAATTCGACCTGGCTGAGCGCGCGCTGGCTGACCTGGCGCTCGGTCTCCAGCTCGCCCGACAACGTGCCGATGCGGGTGTTGGCTTCGGCGCCGGCGCCGGCGCCCTGCGACAGCAGCTGTTCGAGCCGGCTCTTTTCGCTTTCGGCTGCATTGAGCGAAGCCTGGAGATTTGCGAGTGCGTCCTCGGCATCCTGCGAACTGGACTTTTCGAGCGCAAGCAGCTGCGTCAGCTCGTTGATCTGCGAGTTGAGCCGGGTCAGCACCTCGTCCTTGCCCGAGATTTCGCGGCTGAGCAGGAACTGCGCCAGCACGAAGACGGATAGAAGGAACATGATGGCCAGAAGCAGCGTCGACAAAGCGTCGACAAAGCCCGGCCAATAGTCGATGCGGCGGTCGCCGCGCCGCCCGCGCGCCAATGCCACCTTAGTGCACCCCTTCCTTCTTCAGGGCGTCGGCGATCTTTTCGAGCGTGTTGCGCATCGCCTTTTGTTCGTCGGACTGCGCCTCGACCCAGTCGCGCATGATCTGCTGTTCGCTGCGCATGTTCTTGACGAGGCCGGAGATGCCGTCGGCGAGGTTGGCCATTGCGGCGGCGACACGCGGGTTCGAGCCACCCTGCTCCTGCATGTTGCGCAGGCGCTCGGACAGCACGCGGATTTCGTCGGAGGAGCCGTTCTTGGCGTCGGCAACGACCATGTCGGAAGACAGGTCGGTGACCGAAGACAGCCAGTTTTCAAGCTCGGTGTAAAAGCGCGTCTGCGCGCGGCCGGCCTGAAGGTCGAGGAAGCCGAGCACCAGCGAGCCGGAAAGGCCAAACAGCGACGACGAGAATGCTGTACCCATGCCTTGCAGCGGAGCCGCGAGGCCGGCTTTCAGCGATTCAAGCACCGCCGAGGCGTCACCCGAACCGGGGTCGAGCGACTGGATGGTTTCGCCGATCGAGCCGATGGTGCCGAGCAGGCCCCAGAAGGTGCCGAGCAGGCCGAGGAAGACCAGCAGGCCGACGAGATAGCGCGAGACGTCGCGGCTTTCATCGAGGCGCGTGGCAATCGAATCGAGCATCGTGCGCATCGAACTCGTCGAGAACGCCATCGAGGCCGAGCGCCCGAGCATCGCCTTCATCGGCGCCAGCAGCACCGGCTCGGTGGCTTCGGAACCGGCACGGAAGGAATTGACCCAGCGCACTTCGCGGAACAGCCGACCGACCTGGACGAAGGCCAGCCCGATACCGACGACGAGCACGCCGAGGATCAGGCCGTTGAGGCCGGGATTGGTGCCGAAGGCGGTGGAGATCTGCCGCGTCAGGATCGCCGCGATGAAGGCGACGATCGCCAGGAAGATGATCATCGTCAGCAGGAACACCTGCGGAGAGGACAGGCGGTGCGGGTCGTAGTTCAGCACGTCGGAGCCTTTGCCCACCCCGAGAGATTTCAACAATGCCATCGGCGCCCCGGTTCCTGCGGTTGGAGCCCGGCCTGTCCATTCGGACGCGCCGCTCCATCACCCTGAAGTCTACGCACCGAGCTTTTCAAGAGTTTCGGCGCGCTACGTTAGTGGACTACGACTGTAAGCGGAAATGTGACGAAAATGAAAGACGCTTGCGCTCCGAGCTGGGAACCAGCTGTCGGTCAGAGACGCGTCACGACCAGAAGGTCGATCATCGCGGCAACGTGAAGGCCTGCCCCGGTGACGACAAAGCCGTGCCAGACCGCACTCTGGAAGCGCAGCCGCCGCCAGGCGTAGAAGATGACCCCGCAGGAATAGACCATGCCGCCGGCAAACAGCAGCCACAGCGTCGCCGAAGGCAAGGTGGCGATGAGCGGCCGCAGGATGACGATGCCGCTCCAGCCCATGGCGAGATAAAAGGCGATCGCCAGCCGGTCGAGCCGCCCGGGCAGGAACAGCTTGATCGCCATGCCGGCCGCCGCCGCAGACCAGACGATGCCCGCCATCCAGCCTGCCGTGACGCGGTCTTCAAGCTGGACGAGGAAGGGTGTGTAGGTGGCAGCGATCAGGAGGTAGATGCCGGCATGGTCGAAGCGGCGCAGCACCCACTTGGCCGGCGAGACCGGCCAGAGGTTGTAGGCACACGACACCGACAGCACGGTGAGCAGGGCGACGACGAAGACGACCGCTGCGAGATACTCGCCGGTGGCGGTGTAGAAGGCCGAAACCGACAGCAGCACCGAGCCGGCCGCCACGGCAAGCAGGATGCCGACCGCATGGACAACGCCGTCGGCGATCAGCTCGGCGCGCGAACGGTTGTAGCGCCCGATGAAGGGCACAGCTGTCTCAGGCTTTTGGTGGTTGTCAGACATGGTCCGTCCCTGCGCCCTTCAGTGCATGACCCCGAAAATCGGTCCGATTTTCGGAAAGGATCATGCACCGATCAAAAGGTCTACAGCGTCCTTTGCGCGTCCAAATGGACGCGCGGCGCTGTAGATATGGGCAGGCGCAGGCACGAGTTGAAAGCAAACGGCTACGCGGCGGATCAGCGCGGCGTGACCGGCCGCTTCAGCGTCTTGATGAGCGCGCGGTGGATGGTCTCGTTGCCGGCGACGATCGAGCCGCCGTCGAGCATGTCCTGGCCGCCCTTGTCATCGGAAACGAAACCGCCGGCTTCGCGCACCAGCAGGATGCCCGCAGCGACGTCCCAGGGCGACAGCGAGGTCTCCCAGAAGCCGTCCATGCGGCCGGCGGCGACGTAAGCGAGGTCGAGCGCGGCCGAGCCGAGACGGCGGATGCCGGCCACTTCGCCCATGACGTTGCGCAGTTCGAGCAGGAAGTTACCGTGATGGCCACGGCCGAGATGCGGCACGCCGCAGCCGATGACGGCATCGACGAGCTTGGTGCGGCCGGAGACGCGCAGGCGACGGTCGTTGAGGAAGGTGCCGCCACCACGCTCGGCGGTGTAGAGCTCGTCCATCGCCGGGTTGTAGACGACAGCGGCGACGATCTGGCCCTGGCGTTCAAGTGCGATCGAGATCGAAAACACCGGAATGCCATGCAGGAAGTTGGTGGTGCCGTCGAGCGGATCGACGATCCAGCGATGCTGGTCGTCCTCGCCGGCGACGACGCCGCGCTCTTCCATCAGGAAGCCGTAGCCGACGCGTGCCTTGGACAACTCGGCAAACAGGATGTCTTCCGCCTTGCGGTCGGCCTGGCTGACATAGTCGCCCGGCCCCTTCAACGAGACCTGCAGGTTCTGCACCTCGCCGAAATCGCGCGCCAGCGAACGGCCGGCCTTCATGGCGGCCTGCACCATAACATTTAGGATCGCTGAACGCGCCATTTTCTACAACCTCAGCAGTGTCGAAATCAGTCCGCGCGGCGGACGTAGGTGATTTCGTTGGTGTCGACGATGATGCGCTCGCCCGACGAGATGAAAGGCGGAACCAGGACGCGGACGCCGTTTTCCAGGACGGCCGGCTTGTAGGACGAAGCAGCCGTCTGGCCCTTCACCACCGGGTCGGCCTCGGTGATCGTCAGCGTCACCTGGTCGGGCAGCGCGATGCCGATCGGGCGCTCGTCATAGAGCTCGACGGTAACCATCATGCCGTCCTGCAGGAACGCGGCGCGATCGCCGACGAAATCCTTGAGCAGTTCGAGCTGCTCGTAGCTGGCGGTGTCCATGAACACCAGGGCGTCGCCCTGCTCGTAGAGGAACGAGAAATCCTTCTGCTCCAGGCGGACCTTCTCGACGGTCTCGGCCGAGCGGAAACGCTCGTTGAGCTTGGTGCCGTTGATGAGGTTCTTCAGTTCGACCTGGTTGTAGGCGCCGCCCTTGCCGGGCTTGACGTGATTGGTCCTGACCGCCACCCAGAGGCCGCCGTCATGCTCGATGACGTTGCCGGGACGGATTTCGTTGCCGTTGATCTTGGCCATGATTGGATTCCGGAAGAGAGGTTTGCGCCGGAAGGGGCGCTATCGGCGCCTCCAAGACCACAAAATGGCTTTTTAGGCAAGAGAAGTCGAGATTTTCGCTGGATCAGCGCAGACGGTTGGCGCGCTCCAGAGCCTGCTTCATCTCCGCGTCGGTCAGGCCGCGCAGGAAGTCGTCCATCTCGGGATCGTTGAGCCCGGCACGGCGGGCGTTGATGTACCACGCCGCCGCCAGAATGGGATCTGGATCGATGCCTATGCCGCCCATGTAGAATTTGGCGAGCCGGTTCTGCGCCGCGACATTGCCGCCATCGGCGGCAAGCTTCATCCAGCCGAAGGCGGATTTCAGGTCGCGATCGCCGCCGCGGCCATCGGCCATCCACAGTCCGAGATCGAACTGCGCCGAGTCATAATTCTGTCTGGCAGCACGGACGAGCAGCAGCCGCGCCTGGTTGTCGTCGCGGCGCTTGCCGCCGACGCCGTTGGCCAAGACCTGGGCCATGGCGTATTGTGCGTCGGGCAATCCCGTCGCCGCGGCACGCTCGTAATAGGGCACGGCCTTTTCGAGGCCCTTGCCGCCGGGTTCGCGCTGCACCAGCATCTGGGCATAGTTGAACTGGGCGAAACGGTTGCCGGCTTCGGCTGCCGCCTGCATCAGCGCATTGGCTGCCTTGTCGTCGCGGGTAACGTATTTTCCGTCGAGCAGCATCAGCGCATATTGAAACTGGGCTTCGGGAATGCCCTGTTCTGCGGCGCGCTCATACCATTTGGCCGCCTCGCTGTCGTTGCGGGCAACGCCCAGGCCGCGCGAAAGGATCTCGGCGACCAGCGTCTGCGCGGCGGCATCGCCCGCCTCGGCACGTGTGATGCCGAGGTTGTAGGCCGTCTTGTAGAGGCCGCGCTGGAAGGCGCCATAGGCCTCGTCAGAATGCTTGCCGCCGAAGCGGTTGGGGTCGATGCCGTCAGTCGCCTTGGCCGCCGGATTGGCGCCGAGGTCGGGCGTTTGCGGCGCCGGCACAGGCTCGCCGACCGGCATGGGCGCGGCGTCGAGCGGCATCGGAGCCGGGCCGAAGCGGTTCGGATCGATCAGGTCGAGCGGCTTGCCGAGCGAAGGAACCGCCCCCTGGTCGGACGGCGTGATCGGCGCGCTCTCGACGGCAATCGCGGGCTCGAGCCCAAAGCCCAGGCACAGCAAAGCGGCAAGAAGGCGCGAACGATCCATCGATGACTACTCCTCGAAACGCGGCGCGGTTTCGTCGAGCAGCGCATTGGCGCGGGCCACCGCCTCGCGCGGGTCGATGCCTTCGCCGAACACCGCCGACGACACGGCAACGAATTCGACGCCGGTAGCAGCCACTGCCTCGACCGAGGCGATGTCCGAACCGGCCATGACGATGCACGGGATCTCGATCATCTCGGACCACCATTCACCGAGCGAAAGGTTGCGCGAATGCGGCTCGGGCTTGTTGTCGTAGCCGAAGCGGCCGAAGAAGATGTAGTCTGGTCGCTCTTCGCCGAGCTCAAGCGCATCGTCGCGCGTCTTTGCGCCACCGGCACCGACCATCATCCGCTGCTGGTAGCTTTCGACGGCCTCCGCAAGCTCTTCCTTGTTGCCCTCTATATGGATGCCATCGGCATGGACACGCCCGGCGACGCGGGTGTCGCCGGCGACGACCACTGCCACCCCGGCCTTCTGCGCGGCGGCCACGACCTTTTCGGCAAAGCTCTGGAACGACGCTTCATCGACGCCCTCGCCGGGCAGGATCAGCGATGCGACGTCGCCACCGGCGAGTGCCGCCTCGACCTGTTGCGGGGCAACTGTCGGCGGCGCGATCAGCACGATACGGCAGCGATTGGGTGGCGTGGTTGGGTTCATGTGCATCGATCCGAGTGCTTGACGCCTATGCAAGGCGATCATGTTTGCATTGGGGCATAGAACAAAGTGCTGCCGTTGAACAGGACACGCGGCAAAGCCCAAGCATATGAAAACATGGGGAAGGCACTCGCCAACTGCCCGGCATCCCGATATTGCGGATTCGAGAGGCCTCCGATGACCGACCTTCTTCTCGACCCGTGGTTCTATGCAGCGGCAGTTCCTGCCGTGATTCTGGTTGGCCTTTCCAAGGGTGGCTTTGGCGGTGCCGTCGGCTTCGTCGGCGTTCCGCTGATGGCGCTGGTGATCTCGCCGGTGCAGGCCGCGGCAATCCTTTTGCCGATCCTGATCCTGATGGACGTGGTGTCGCTGTGGACCTGGCGCGGCGTCTTCGACCGCACGATCCTGTGGCAGATGCTGCCGGGCTCGATCATCGGCATCGGCATTGGCTGGCTGATGGCATCGGTGGTGACAGCCGACAATGTGCGCTTCATCGTCGGCGCCATCGCCTTCATCTTCGTGGCACGCTGGCTCTACACCAGCCTGCGCCACGGGGCCGACCACAAGACCGAACCGAACGGCGTCGCCGGCGCCTTCTGGGGATCGATCGCCGGCTTCACCAGCTTCGTCGCCCATGTCGGCGGTCCGCCCTTCCAGGTCTACACCTTGCCGCTCAGGATGGATCCGAAGGTACTGACCGGCACCAGCGTCATCTTTTTCGCCGTCACTAACGCCATCAAGCTGGTGCCCTATTTCGCGCTCGGCCAGTTCGACACTGCCAACCTCACTGCCTCGTTGGCATTGATGCCGCTGGCGCCGCTGGCGACGCTCGCCGGGGCATGGCTGGTCAGGCGGATGCGGCCGGAAATCTTCTACCCCTTCACCTACGCGACGGTGGCAATCGTCGCGCTGAAGCTGCTCTATGACGGGGTCGTCGACTTTATGTGAGGATGACCGCCTCGCGGCGGTGGACTAGGCTCGTCACGACCAGAGAGGAGAACTGTCATGGGCAAGTACGAGGAAGACCTCGACAAGACCCCCGCCAATCACCAGCCGCTGACGCCGCTGAGCTTTCTCGAACGCGCGGCCAAGACATTTCCCGACCACGTCGCCATCATCCATGGCAGCCAGCGCACCAGCTACCGCGAATGGTGGGAACGGTCGCTGAAACTTGCCTCGGCGCTCGCCGCGCGCGGCATCGGCAAGGGCGATACGGTGACGGTGATGCTGTCCAACACCCCGCCGATGCTGGAGGCGCATTTCGGCGTGCCGATGACAAAGGCGGTGCTGCATTCGCTGAACACCAGGCTTGACGCGGCGATCATCGCCTTCCAGCTCGACCATGCCGAGACCAAGCTGCTGATCGTCGACCGCGAATTCACAGGCGTGGTCAAGGAGGCTCTGGCGCTGGCAACGGTGAAGCCGCTGGTCATCGACTATGACGACCCTGAATACCCCGCGGACGCCCCCTATCCCAAGGGCGAGCGTATCGGCAGCCTCGACTACGAAGACTTCGTCGCGACAGGCGACAGGGCTTTCGCATGGTCGATGCCCGACGATGAATGGGACGCGATCTCACTCAACTACACATCGGGAACGACCGGAAATCCCAAGGGTGTGGTCTACCACCATCGCGGTGCCGCGCTGATGGCCTACACCAACACCATTCATGCCGGCATGGCCAAACACGCGGTCTATCTCTGGACGCTGCCGATGTTCCACTGCAACGGCTGGTGCTTTCCGTGGACGCTCGCCGTGCAGGCCGGCACCCATGTCTGCCTGCGCTGGGTACGCGCGAGGCAAATGTATGATGCCATCGCCGACCATGGCGTGACGCATCTGTGCGGGGCGCCGATCGTCATGTCGATCCTGATCAATGCCCAGGACGAGGACAAACGCACGTTTCCGCAGCAGGTCACCTTCAACACAGCTGCCGCGCCGCCGCCGGAAGCGGTGCTGTCTGGCATGGCCGACGCCGGCTTCGCCGTCACCCATCTCTATGGCCTGACCGAGACCTACGGGCCTGCGGTCGTCAACGAATGGCACGGCGAATGGGACAAACTCGAGAAGGGACCGCGCACGGCGAAGAAGGCGCGCCAAGGTGTGCGCTATGCAGCACTCGAGGACCTGACCGTGATGGACCCCGAAACGATGCAAAGGACACCCGCCGACGGCGAGACCATCGGCGAGGTGATGTTCCGTGGCAACATCGTCATGAGGGGCTATCTCAAGAACAAGAAGGCGACCGACGAGGCCTTTGCCGGCGGCTGGTTCCATTCCGGCGACCTCGGTGTGATGCATTCGGACGGCTACATCCAGATCAAGGATCGCTCCAAGGACATCATCATTTCGGGCGGCGAAAACATCTCGTCGATCGAGGTCGAGGACGCGCTCTACAAGCACTCCTCGGTCGCTTCATGCGGAGTGGTGGCGCGGTCCGACGACAAATGGGGCGAAGTGCCCATTGCTTATGTCGAGCTGAAGCCAGGCAGGCAAGCGACGGAGGCCGAGATCATCGAGCACTGCCGCTCCATGCTCGCGCGCTTCAAGGTGCCGAAGGCGGTGATCTTCGCCGAGATTCCCAAGACCTCGACCGGCAAGATCCAGAAGTTCCGGCTGCGCGACATGGCCAAGGGATAAAGATCGAGGGCGACGCGCCGGAAGCGCGCCCATTCCTTCAGGCCGCAACCACGGTGGACGGGCGCAGGCCATCGAAGGCTGCCCACAAGCCGGCCGCGAAAACGACAGCCATCGCCGAGAGGATCGGTAGGTCGGAAGCCGTCGGCTTGAGCACCATGTCGGCGACGATGATCAGCATCATCGCATAGTCGAATCGCGCAACCTTGAGGATGCGTCGGCCCTGGTCGAGGGCGGTGGGCGTCACGCCATCGCGGGCAATGATCGCTGCCATCCGGTCGGCGGTCGGCTTGAACACCAGCGTGCCGATCAGGAAGGCCATGGCGTAACCTGCAAGTCCGAGCACGATCCAGAGATCGGTGAAGCCGACCCAGAACCAGCACATGACGAGGCCGAGCAGAAGCGTGACCAGCGATGCCGGCATGAACAGCCGGTTGCCGAGTTCGCCGACCGAACGCATGACCTGCAACATACCGTCGGTGTCGCCGGCACGATCAGCGCGAACCGCGAGCAGCATCAGTGCGAAGCCGCCGCCGAGCCAGAGAACGGCTGCGACGACGTGAAGAAACTTGAAGAGAGAGTACCAATCCATACTCCGAACCTTTCCAATCCGGTTTCGCGAAAAGCGCCGGCCGCATCAGGCCACGCTAATTTTCGGCGCCGGCTAATAGCGCCGAGGCTGTTTCGGCATTGTGTCGGTGAAGCCGGTGGATGTTTCGGCACCGGAAACGAATGGATGGGCTGCGCAACATGGCGGGGGATAAGACACAACTTTAGCAACAAGGAATGTAACGCCCTTGGCAACGTGATATCGTCTGTCATGCGTTGGAGGGGCGCGTATCGAACCGGCCGCGGGGGTGAATGGCCGGACACTTCATCCAGGCAAGATCCGCAATGTAACGAGCCGACATCCGCGTGGCCCGGCCGCGCGGCATGCGGCGGAAACACGGCCCGGTGCACAAGCGCCGGCAGATCGGCTCGCGATGGGCCAAAACCAACCCATTCCCTGCGGGGGGAAAAGGCATCAGGAGACAACAATGCAAGGGGTAGCACGGAACTTCTTCACGCTCGCCGTGGTCTATGCGCTGTGTGGCATGGCGCTTGGCCTGCACATGTCGATCAGCCAGGACCACAGCCAGATGCCGGTTCACGCCCACACCATGGTGGCGGGCTGGCTGATGTCGGCGGTGTTCGCCTTCTTCTACCATCTTTTTCCTGTCGCCCGCGACAAGACACTGGCCAAGGTCCATTTCTGGCTGACGGCGGTCAGCGGCATCGGCCTTCTGGTCGGCTTGTTCTTCCTGCTCGGCGGCAATGCGGCGATCGAACCGGTGGTGGCAATGTCGTCGATGGGCTTTTACGCAGCGATGCTGCTGTTTGCCTTCATCGCCCTGCCGACGGTGTGGAAGTCCTGAGTCGGCATAAGATCCTGCCTGCCGGCAACGCCACACCGTTGTGCCGTGCCGGCACAGTCTAACGCGCCACAAGGCGAAATCGGCACCGATCTTAAGCGCCCATTAAGCATTCCCAGTGTTTACTGTGCGTATCCAGTCATCTGGATTCTTACCGAGTGGTTGGAGCCACTTTGTTTGACGCCTCCCTGTTAAACTCCTGAGAGCCGCGCTTTTCCGCGGCTCTTTTTTTTCGCCCGCGCGCCTTCGGAAATGCCCTCCAAAAGCTATCCAATCCGGCGCGTTAACCCTTTGTTAAACATGCGCTTGCGTTCACATCGGCGGAAGCGCATTTTCATCGGGCTTGGCGTATAGGAACGGCCGCGCAGAATCCGTCGGGAAAGACGGGCAGAACGCGAACAGGGTGCAGGGTAGCGATGATGAACGAGCCTTCGAGGGAAAGCGCAAACACGATCAAGCTCGCCGAAAGGCGGGTGTTTTCGCCGTCCTTCAAGCCCCTCTACAATGAGGGCATGGGCCTGGTCGAACAGGCCGCCGAGTATCTCGACGGTGCCGGCCGCGTCGAGGCCAAGAAACTGTCGCGGCTTGCCGCCACCCTCTACGCCGCCGAATCGATGCGGCTGACCACCCGCCTGATGCAGATCGCCTCGTGGCTGCTTTTGCAGCGCGCCGCCAACTCAGGCGAGATGACCCGCGACCAGGTCGCCTCGGAGAAGTCCAAGGTGCGGCTCGACACGGCTTCCGCCCATGACGACGCCGCCGGCTGGAACGAACTGCCCGCCGATTTCGTCGACCTGGTGCGCCGCTCGCTGCGCCTGCAGGCGCATGTGCGCCGCATGGACGATGAGATCTATGGCAACGGCGCAACCGTCGTGCCGGTGCAGGCGATGCGCCGCAGCAACCCGGTTTCCGACCAGATCAGCCTGCTCAACACGGCCTTTGCCCGCAACTGACGCAGGACCATCCCTGCGACGACGCGGGGATTGTTTCTGTTTTGTTCACATTTTTCTGGCGTCTTGTCTCCGTGAAGATAGAGTTCGCGGATGAGAGAGACGATTCGTATCATTGGCATCGACCCGGGGCTGCAGCGCACCGGCTGGGGCATCATCGAGAGCCTCGGCAACTCGCTGCGGTTCGTCGCCGCCGGCACCGTGCGCTCCGACAACAAGGCGGCGCTCGCCAGCCGGCTTTGCCAGTTGCATGACGGCCTAGCCGACGTGCTTCACCGCGAAATGCCGCATGAGGCGGCCGTCGAGGCGACCTTCGTCAACAAGGATGCCACTGCAACCCTGAAGCTCGGCCAGGCGCGCGGCATCGCCATGCTGGTGCCGGCCCGCGCCGGGCTGGTGGTCGCCGAATATTCGCCCAACGCAGTGAAAAAGGCGGTCATCGGCGTCGGCCATGGCGACAAGAAACAGATCGCCATGATGGTCAAGGTGCTGTTGCCGAAGTCGGTGTTCGACACCGCCGATGCCGCTGATGCGCTTGCGATCGCCATCTGCCATGCCCACCACCGCCAGAGCCCGGCATACAGGCTGGCTGCATTGACTGCGGCTCACGCCTGATGTTCTTGACTTGTTCTCATCGCTGCAACATTCCTTTCCAGCAAGAAGAGGAATGATTCCATGCGGGTTACCAGCAAGGGCCAAGTGACGATCCCTCGCGATCTGCGCGAGACGTTCGGCATCGGCGCCAACACCGAGGTGATTTTCGGTATCGAAGGCGGCAAGATCACCATCGTGCCCAAGGATGAGATCAACAGGCTGGCCGACCGCGACCGGCTTGACCGGTTCCTGGCCATTCTCGACCGGCTCGAAGGCGCCGGGGATCTGGCGACAAATGGTGACGAGATCCTGGCGCTGGCGAAGGGCCGGTGACGTCCAGTCAGCCGTCCCGACCGCACACCACACCACACTGTCGCCGCGGCCTACGTGTTCTTGACTTGTTCTCACATCACCACTAAGTAATACCTACGAGGTATTACCATGCGCGTGACCACAAAGGGCCAGGTGACGATCCCCAAGGAAATCCGCGACCGCCTCGGCATCGAGGCAGGGTCGGAGGTGGATTTTGTCGAACGCTCCGACGGCGCTGTCGAACTGGTGCGCGGCACCGAGCCAGATATGCGGGCGAAGGCGCTTGACCGCAGCCTGGAGGATTGGTTCCGGCGTATCGAAGGTACGGGCGACAGCAATCTGACTGCCGATGACATCATGGCCATGACCAGGGATCGTGATGTCCGCGACAATCATTGATTCCAACGTCATCATTGATGTCGTCGAGCCCGGCTCGCAGTGGGCGACCTGGTCCAGGCAGCAGATTCGAGAAGCACGGCGGTATGGCGACCTGATATTCAATGCCATTGTCGCAGCCGAAGTTTCGCATGAGTTCGTTTCGGCGGAGCGCTATCAAGGCGTCTTTGTCTCGACGCTGTGGACCTTCGAGGACATACCTTTCGAGGCCGCGCTGGCCGCCGGTTGGGCGCACCGCGAATACCGGCAGCGGGGCGGTCGCGGTGAGCGGACCCTGCCCGACTTCCTCATCGGGGCGCATGCGCTTGTGTCCGGACATCGCCTGTTGACCCGAGACGCCACCCGCTACCGCACCTATTTCCCCGAGCTCGAAATCATCGCGCCCGATACCCATCCATGACGAGGCTTGAACCATGATCGGCAAGTTGAAGGGCACCGTCGACGAGATCGGCGAGGATTTCTGCGTGCTCGACGTGCATGGCGTCGGCTACGTCGCCTATTGCTCGACGCGCACGCTTGCAGCCTTGCCCGGCGCCGGCGAAGCCGCGATCCTGTTCATCGAGACCTATGTTCGCGAAGACATGATTCGGCTCTACGGCTTCAAGACCGAGCTGGAACGCGAGTGGTTCAAGCTCTTGATGGCCAACGTCCAGGGCGTCGGCGCCAAGGTGGCGCTGGCGATCCTGTCGACGCTGGCGCCTTCCGATCTCGCCAACGCGATCGCGCTGCGCGACATCGCCATGGTCAGTCGCGCGCCCGGCGTCGGCAAGAAGGTTGCCGAGCGCATCGTCACCGAGCTCAAGAACAAGGCCCCGGCTTTCGCCGGCGAGGCAACGGGCACGATCGGGCTCAAGCAGGAACTCGGCGAAGGCGTCGCCCCTGCCCCGATCGCCGACGCGGTCTCGGCACTGGTCAATCTCGGCTATTCTCGCGACATCGCCGCCAACGCCATTGCCGCCGCCATGAAGAGCGTCGGCGAAGACGCCGATTCCTCCAAGCTGATCCGCTTCGGCCTGAAGGAGCTGGCACGGTGAGCGCCTTGCTCGCAGCCGGTCTCCGTGCGAGGACGGACGCATGAATTCGCCTGACCGCCTCATCACCCCCGACAAACGCGGCGAGGATGCCGACAACAGCCTGCGCCCGCAGACGCTGGACGATTTCGTCGGCCAGGCGGCGGCGCGCGCCAATCT
This sequence comes from Aminobacter sp. BA135, assembly GCF_050859125.1. Lineage (NCBI taxonomy): Bacteria > Pseudomonadati > Pseudomonadota > Alphaproteobacteria > Hyphomicrobiales > Phyllobacteriaceae > Aminobacter > Aminobacter sp. BA135. The sequence goes on along the minus strand of NZ_CP139572.1, from coordinate 1,307,578 downwards.
CAAGATCTTCATTGAGGCGGCAAAGGGCCGTGGCGAGGCGCTCGACCATGTGCTGTTCGTCGGTCCGCCCGGCCTCGGCAAGACGACGCTCGCCCAGATCATGGCACGCGAGCTCGGTGTCAATTTCCGTTCGACCTCCGGCCCGGTCATCGCCAAGGCCGGCGACCTTGCCGCACTGCTGACCAATCTCGAAGAACGCGACGTGCTGTTCATCGACGAGATCCACCGCCTCAACCCGGCAGTCGAGGAAATCCTCTATCCGGCGATGGAGGACTACCAGCTTGACCTGATCATCGGCGAAGGTCCGGCGGCGCGCTCGGTCAAGATCGACCTGGCCAAGTTCACGCTTGTCGCCGCGACCACCCGTCTCGGTCTGCTGACGAACCCGCTGCGCGACCGCTTCGGCATCCCGACCCGGCTCAATTTCTATACGGTCGAGGAGCTCGAGCTGATCGTGCGGCGCGGCGCCCGCATCCTCGGCATGCCGCTCGCCGACGACGGCGCCATCGAGATCGCGCGCCGGGCCCGCGGCACCCCGCGCATCGCCGGCCGCCTCTTGCGCCGCGTCCGCGACTTCGCCGCCGTCGCCGGCTCCGGTCCGGTCGACCGCCGCATCGCCGATGAGGCGCTGTCGCGGCTGGAGGTCGACGCACTCGGTCTCGATTCGCTCGACCGGCGCTACCTCTCGATGATCGCGATGAATTTCGGCGGCGGCCCGGTGGGCATCGAGACCATCGCGGCCGGCCTGTCCGAGCCACGCGACGCCATCGAGGACATCATCGAGCCCTATCTGATCCAACAGGGCTTCATCCAACGCACGCCGCGCGGCCGCGTGCTGACGGCCAATGCCTGGAAGCACCTTGGCCTCGAGATCCCGCGCGACCTTGCCGTGCAGCAGATCAACCTGTTCCAAGAGGAAGACTGATACATGATCGGCTATCGCCCCGGACTGATAGCCGACATCGTTGGACTGCACGCCGACTACTACGCCCGCGACTGGGGTTTTGGGCTGCCTTTCGAGGCCAAGGTCGCCAGCGAGCTTTCCGCCTTCATGCGTGACTTCAGACCCGGCCTCGACTTCTTCGCCGCTGAGGATGACGACAACGGCGCCCTGCTTGGCACGATCAGCCTGGAGGCTCCGACCTCGACGGAGCTGCTGGCGCATCTGCGCTGGTTCATCACCAGCGATGGCGCGCGCGGGACGGGCCTCGGGCGCCGGCTGATGGACAAGGCCATGGCGCATGTCGACGCCAAGGGTTTTCCCGGCGTCTATCTCACGACATTCGTCGGGCTCGGTCCGGCCCGGCATCTCTATGAATCGTTCGGCTTCAACCTCGTTGCCGAGGAAGAACGCGACCAGTGGTCCGGCGGCGTGCGCGAGCAGCGCTTCGAGCGCCATCGCACGGGTGCCAAAGCTTGATCACTCGCCGCGGCTTCTTCCGTTTTCTCGGCGGTTCGGTCCTGGCTGCGGCGGCGCTCGGCAGCTATGCGGTCGGCATCGAACCGATGCTGCTGACCCGGGTGAAACGCTACGCGCTGACCCCGCCCAACTGGCCCGATGGCTTGAAGCTGCGCGTTGTGGCGCTCGCCGACATCCACGCCTGCCGGCCATGGATGACGCCAGAGCGCATCGCTTCGTTGGCAGAAGAAGCCAATGCGCTGGAGCCCGATATCATCGTACTGCTTGGCGACTACGTCGCTGGAACCCGCATGGTAAGCGGCTGGGTCGACTCCCATGAATGGGCTCCGGCCCTGTCGGGCCTCAAGGCACCGCTCGGCGTATTCTCCATCCTTGGCAATCATGACTGGTGGGAGGACCTGACGGCGCAGAAGGCCGGGCAAGGTCCGACAATTGCCAGGCGGGCGCTGGAAGCGGCGGGTATTCCCGTCATGGAAAACGACGTCGTCCGGCTGGAAAAGGAGGGTCATGGCTTCTGGATCGCAGGCCTCGCCGACCAGCTGGCCTTGCGGCCAGGCAGAGCATGGGGCCGGAAGGGCTTCACCGGGCTTCACGACCTGAGAGGCACGTTGGCGAGAGTCGGCGATGAGGCACCTGTCATCCTGCTCGCCCATGAGCCCGACATTTTTCCCGACGTTCCTAGCCGCGTTGCGTTGACCCTGTCGGGCCACACCCATGGCGGCCAGGTGCGCCTGTTCGGCTATTCGCCGGTCGTTCCTTCGCGTTACGGCAACCGCTACGCCTATGGCCACGTCGCCGAAGCTGGCCGCAACCTGATCGTTTCGGGCGGCCTCGGTTTCAGCATCGCACCGATCCGTTTCGGCGTGCGTCCGGAAATTCTCACGATCGACCTGGGTTGAGCTGAAGCGAAGCTACTTCAGCCCCTTCACAACCTCGAGCACGTCAGGTTCCGCCTTCCGCCCCTCGAATTCGTCGACGATGCCGAAAGCGCCGCCGTAGCCCCAGATCGACCAGGCATAACCGCGCGCCTCGGCGCGAGCGATCATGTCGTTGACATAAGCGGCGCGCCAGGCACCGGGCATGACGTAGGGGTTGTTGTACTCCTGGCGGATCATGCCGAACTCGCCGAGATAGATATTGTCGGGCGAAATGTCGTGCTTCTTCGCCCAGGCGTCGACCTGGCGGAACGGCGCATCGAGCTCGGCTTCGAGCTTTTCCTTGCTGTCGATCAGGGCGATCTGCTCATCGAGATAGGCGAGCATGCCGGCCCGGCGCAGCATCGGCGCCTCGGCCCGGATCTTGGCCCGGACCTTGTCGAGCACAGCATCAAGCTCGGCGCGAGGCACGGCATAGGGCGGATAAGGCAGCCCGGTAACATAACGAATGAAGTCGCCGGCCCAGGTGGCGCCCTGGCTGGTCAGCAGGAACGGCTGGTAGGAATGGAACGTCCAGATGACATTGTCGTCGGGAATATCCTTGGGGTCGAGCGCGGCGAGACCTTCCGCACCGGCCCAGCAACTGCCTGACAGCACAAGGGTCAGGCGGGTCGCCGTTGCGCGCGCGGCGGCATAAAGGCGCTTGAGACGTTCAGGCCAGAGCTTGGCCTCGCCTTGTTCGCAATCGACGACCGGCTCGTTCATCAGCTCGAAGGCGACCAGATCCGGATCTTCCTTGGCCAAGGTGAGTCCCATCTGCCGGACCAGCTCGACATAACGGTCGAAATTGGCCGGATCGTCCATCACCTCGGACATGCCGATCTGGCCATTGCCGCCTGCCGGAATGAGGTGAAGGTCGACCACCGCCTTGAGCCCGGCCGCGTTGACCATGCGCGCCGACTCCAGGACGCTCTCAAGCAATTGTTCGCGCAGCGGTTCTGTCTTTTTGGACAGGAACACCGAAGGGTCGACGGGAATGCGCACGACGTCGAACCCGCCGGCCTTGAGCGTTTTCAGGTCACCCTCACCGAGCCGTTGGCGCCATTCGGGAAACGGCAGGATGACGTTCGCGTCGTCCCATTTGTCCTCACCGGGCCAGGTTTCCCAGATGTCGAGATTGATGCCCCGCTTCATCGTGAAAGTCGCGGCGTCAGCCGTGCAGAGCGGCAACGCGAGCACAAGCAAGGCCATCACTGAGGTTCGGATCATCACCACCATCGCCACCCTCTCGGTTGGACAGAACTGGTGCCCAAAAGCCCGGAGAAAGGAAAGCCCCAAGGCCGAACATGGTGAAAGTCCAGGCCACCGACGCACTAAAGCACCTTCTAAACAACACGTCGACAGATTCGTCGGCACGTTTCATTACAAAATCTGCGCGAGATCCATTGCGAATGTATCTGCATCGAAATCAATAAATGCTCAGGTTAACCGTAAACGATGATCTTCATGATTTGTTTGCTCAGCATGGATACTTGTTAGCAGATCACAGCTATTGATAGAATTTCGATCGATTGCGCAGCGGGGGTTATGCAATGACGGTGGTTGACCGATGGCGGCCTGAGACAGCAGCCGGCGGATTTACCCGGGACGATGAGGCGATCGAGTTCTACACACGCGTCAACGCCCTTGTGGAGCCCGATATGGTGGTCGTCGACCTGGGGGCCGGGCGCGGCTCCCGTTTCGACCACGGGAGTGCGCCTTTCCGCAAGTGGTTCTGCAATTTCCATGGCCGCGTGAGGAAGGTCATCGGCATCGACGTCGACCCGGTGGTGATGACGCATCCGCATCTCGACGAGGCGCGGGTCATTGAACCTGGCGGCCGCCTGCCACTGGAAGACGCAAGCGTCGACATCATCATCTGCGAATGGGTGATCGAGCATGTCGAACATCCCCGGCAGTTCGCGCAGGAAATCCACCGGGTGCTCAAGCCCGGCGGATGGCTTTGCGCGCTCACCCCGAACCGCCTTGGCTATGTCGGGATTGGCACCACGCTGGTGCCGGAAACGGTGAAGGATCGCATGATGAGGCTGGTGTGGCCCGAGCGGCCACGGGAAGATGCGTTTCCGACATTCTACCGCATGAACACCTTGGGTAGCATTCGGCGCGCCTTCGACGAAAAGATCTGGTCGCACCATGGCTACGTGTCGAACGGCACGCCGAAATATCACGGTGGGACCACCGCAGGCTTTGCCTTCGTTTCTCTGCTGCAATGGTTCATGCCGCCGGCCATGCGCACCAACCTTCTTGTGTTCTCGCGCAAGCGCCCGGGGCCAATCGGCACCGAACCTCGGCTTCCGCAGGCCGACCGGCAACAGGGCAGAGCACTGGTCGAAAGGGTTTGACGGGATCGCCCCATCACGTCGTTCGGCGCGGCAAACCGCGTCCCAATCCTTGAACAGATCCAGCAACGCCAACAGACAGTTCTTGATCGTTGCCGCCGATAATGCCATCGCACTCCCTGCCCTGTCGCCGGATTTTCCCGGCAATGCGGCCGGAACGAGGACGTGCGATGGCGGATGAAGTTGACGAGGACGTGCTGGCTGCCGGCCTTTCCGGCGCCCTGACGCCATTCGGCCACCGGCTTATGGCGCGAGTCTATTATGCCGACACCGACTTCTCGGGGGTCGTCTATCATGCCCGTTATCTCGAATTCTTCGAACGCGGACGCTCGGATTTCCTGCGCCTTGCCGGCGTACACCACACCGAACTCGCCGACGGCAAGCATGGCGAGAAGATCGTCTGGGTGGTGCGCCGGATGGAGATCGACTTCCGGGCGTCGGCCAAGATCGACGACATACTGACCATCGAAACCCGAACCCAAGACATCTCAGGTGCTCGCATCACCATGGCCCAGCAGCTGAAGCGCGGCGACGAGGTGCTGGTCGAAGCCAGGGTCGAAGCAGCGATCATCGGCGAGAACGGCCGCCCGAGACGCTTCCCCAAGGACTGGATCGAAGCCTTCATGCCCGGCCGGTGACGACGGGCCAGTGGCGGCGCAACCTCAGCGAGCCTGGAAGCCCCTGATCACAAGATCGTGTGACGCAGCAGCGGCTATTCCACGCCCCGCAGCGCTCCAAGCCCGCCCCGCCGCGACGACAGGTTGGCGCACCATCATGTTCCTAACCCATCTTTAACCATAACGGTCCATTAAGAGGTCGGTGAAAGTCGTAAGTATTCCGAGCGGCCTTCCTTTCACCAAAATTGGCTCCGAAAAGGCCGAAAAGGCGCATTTTGGGGCACTTCCGGAAGCTTCGCGCGAACGGACCACGATGGGATGATGCGCAAGGGCTAGCCGCGAGCCGGGCCCGGAAATCTTAAGGACTGTTACAAGATGGAAAACCTACCTCTCGCCCAAACCGGCGCGGAATTGTCGATTTGGGCGCTGTTCTGGCAGGCCGGCTGGGTGGTCAAGCTGGTGATGCTGGGCCTGCTCGGCGCGTCGGTATGGACCTGGGCGATCATCGTCGACAAGCTGGTTGCCTACAACCGCATGCGCGCAGCGCTGAACCGCTTCGAACAGATCTTCTGGTCGGGCCAGTCGCTGGAAGAGCTCTATCGCAACCTTTCCGATCGCAAGACCACAGGCATGAGCGCGATCTTCGTCGCTGCCATGAAGGAGTGGAAGAAGAGTTTCGAGAAGGGCGCCAAATCGCCGCTGGCGCTGCAGACCCGTATCGACAAGGCAATGGACCTGGCGCTGACGCGCGAGATGGAGCGGCTGGAAGGCCGGCTCGGCTTCCTCGCCACCATCGGTTCGGCCGCCCCCTTCATCGGCCTGTTCGGCACCGTCGTCGGCATCATGACCTCGTTCCAGGCCATTGCTGGCTCGAAGTCGACCAACCTCGCCGTCGTCGCCCCCGGCATCGCCGAGGCACTGCTGGCAACCGCAATCGGCCTGCTCGCCGCTATTCCCGCGGTCATCGCCTACAACAAGCTGTCATCCGACGCCGGCAAGATCGGCATGCGCATGGAGGGCTTCTCGGACGAGTTCTCCGCCATACTGTCGCGCCAAATCGATGAAAAAGTCGCGCAGCGGGCCTGAGGAGTAGACCATGGGTATGTCAGTTAGCGCGGGCGGTTCGGGCCGCGGCGGGCGCGGCCACAGGCGGCGCGGCCGCCACCACGGCCTGATGTCCGAAATCAACGTCACGCCGTTCGTCGACGTGATGCTGGTGCTGCTCATCATCTTCATGGTGGCCGCACCGCTGATGACCGTCGGCGTGCCGATCGACCTGCCCGAGACCCAGGCCAAAGCGCTGAATTCGGAAACACAGCCGATCACCATCTCCATCAACGAGGCCGGCCAGATCCACATCCAGGAAACCGAGATCCCGATCGACGAGGTCGTCGCCAAGCTCGGCGCCATCGCCAAGGCCGGCTACGAGGAACGCATCTACGTGCGCGGCGACAAGACCGCCGACTACGGTACGGTGATGAAGGTCATGGCCCGTATCCAGGCCGCCGGCTACAACAAGATCGGCCTCGTTACGCTGCAGGAACAGGACCAGTAGCCCGCAAAATGAAGACCGGCCTCACGACATCTGTGGTTTTGCATGCGGCGGTGCTGGGTTTCGGCCTGTTCACCCTGTCGGCACCCAGCGCCCTCGAAGTCGCCGACGTCGAGGCGTTCCCGGTCGACATCGTGCCGGTGGAATCGATCACCCAGATCCAGAAGGGCGACAAGAAGGCCCCGGCCAACGAAAAGCCGGCGCCCAAGCCGACGAGCCGTCCCGACATCGTGCCGGACGCCCAGAATGTCGGCGACAACAAGACCGACAGCGACAAGCCGCCGACGCCCGAGCCGACGCAGAAGGAAGTGGACGTCGCCGCCGCACCGCCGCCCTCGCCCAAACCCGAGCCGAAGCCGACACCTGTCGAGCAGCCCAAGCCCGAGCCGGTGAAGCAGGCCGAGCCCAAGCCTGTGCCGGTACCCGCGACCGAAGTGACGCCGCAGCCCCAGCCCAAGCAGGAGGTCAAGCCCGACCCGGTTGCCGAGACCATCGTCTCCGACCAGGCCGAGGCGGAAGCCGTCAAGCTGCCCGAGAATGCGCCGGCGCCGGAAGCCAAGCCGCAGCCGCCCCAGGCCCAGACGGCCAAGACGCCCGAGCGCAAGCAGGAAGACAAGCAGACCCAGCAGGCATCGTCCAAGCCGAAGTCGGAAGAAAAGGAATTCAACGCCGACGAGGTTGCCGCCCTGCTCAACAAGCAGAAGCCATCCGGTGGCGGCGCCAAGCGCTCCACCGAACAGGCATCGCTTGGCGGCAAGAAGGACACCGGCGGCAACAAGCTGAGCCAGAGCGAGATGGATGCCCTGCGCGGTCAGGTCCAGCGTTGCTGGAATGTGCCGGCCGGCGCCATGGACGGCGGCGGGCTCAAAGTTTCCATTCAGTTCAATCTCACCCCTAGCGGCGAGGTCGAGGGACGGCCGGAGATCATCTCCGGTGGTGGTTCGGCCGGCATCGAGCGGGCGGCAGCCGAGTCGGCGCGCCGCGCGGTCCTCCAGTGTGCTCCGTACAATCTGCCGGCTGACAAATATGCCGGTGGCTGGGACCAAGTCATCGTCAATTTCGACCCGAGCGAAATGTTCTGAGCGCCAACACGCTCACCCGGAACTAAGAGGCCTGTCTAATGAAGCATGTAATCAAAGCGATCCTTCTGATCGGCGCCATGGCGAGCGGCATGACCGCGTTTGCGACCTTGCCTGCACGCGCGCTGGTCGAGATCGACGTCAACAAGGGCAATGTCGAGCCGCTGCCGATCGCCATCACCGATTTCCTGTCGGGTGATGCGATGGGCGCCGAGATCGCCGGCATCGTCGCCGCCGACCTGCAGCGGTCGGGCCTGTTCGCACCGATCGACAAGGGCGCCTTCATCGAGAAGATCTCCAACCCCGATGTTGCGCCGCGCTTCGAGGACTGGAAAGTCATCAATGCCCAGGCGCTGGTCACCGGCCGCGTCAGCCAGGAAGCGGACGGCAGGCTCAAGGCCGAGTTCCGGCTGTGGGACACCTTTGCCGGCCAGCAGCTTGCCGGCGAGCAGTTCTTCGCCAACAAGGCCAATTCGCGCCGCATCGCCCACATCATCGCCGATGCCATTTACGAGCGCCTGACCGGCGAGAAGGGTTACTTCGACACCCGCGTCGTGTTCATCGACGAGTCGGGCGCCAAGACCGCGCGCAAGAAGCGCCTCGCGATCATGGATCAGGACGGCGCCAATGTGCGCTACCTCTCCGATGGCCGCTCGATCGCCATGACCCCGCGCTTCTCGCCGACGCGCCAGGAAATCACCTACATGTCCTACGAAAGCGGTCAGCCGCAGGTCTACCTGCTGCAGATCGAGACCGGTCAGCGCGAACTCGTCGGCAACTTCCCCGGCATGACCTTTGCGCCGCGCTTTTCACCCGACGGCCAGAAGGTGATCATGAGCCTGCTGCGCGACGACGGCAATTCCAACATCTTCTCGATGGACCTGCGCAGCCGCACCACCACGCGCCTGACCAACTCCAGCGCCATCGACACCTCGCCGTCCTATTCGCCCGACGGTTCCAAGGTGGTCTTCACCTCCGACCGTGGCGGCCAGCCACAGATCTACGTCATGGGCGCCGACGGCTCGGGCCAGACCCGCGTTTCCTTCGGCGGCGGCAGCTACTCGACCCCGGTGTGGTCGCCGCGCGGCGACCTGATCGCCTTCACCAAGCAGTCGGGCGGCCAGTTCCAGATCGGCGTCATGAAGACCGACGGTTCGGGCGAGCGCATCCTGTCGACCGGATTCCAGCAGGAAGGCCCGACCTGGGCCCCGAACGGCCGCGTCGTGATGTTCTTCCGCGACCAGCCCGGCGGCGGCGGTCCCAAGCTCTACTCGGTCGACCTCACCGGCCGCAACGAGCAGGCGATCCCGACCTCGGGCTTTGCCTCCGACCCGGCATGGTCGCCGCTGCTCGACTAGGTGCACGGGCGCGAAGATCGGTTTCGATCTTCGCATCGGGCCAGGCACCCGTGTCAAAGTGTTACAGCGCCTTTGCGCGTCGCAGCTGACGCGCAGTGCCCCAGGGGCCTGTTGTTAACCTTCTCCGCTCAAGGCGCGACGAATGGACCAGGCGGCGTCATTTGACCAATGACGCCGCCTTTCTGCCGTATTTTCGCCTACGGTGCGCGGCGAAGTGCATGTTCGACGGCTGCCGCATGCGGGGACACTACAGCGAGCAGCAACGAAATTTTAACCACGTTTCTTGAATGCCGGTTAACCCCAACGTGGTTACTGGATGTTCAACGAAATCACTCGAATGCGAAGGAGAGGCGGGATGCGCCGTATCGCAAAATTTGCAACCAACCCCGTGGTCGTAGCCCTGATCGCCTCTCTGGCGATTGCAGGCTGCGCCTCGAAGAAGACCCCGAACAACGCGGCCGATCTCGGCCTCGGCGGCGGCGCCGGCTCGGCAACGCCGGGCTCGTCGCAGGACTTCACCGTCAATGTCGGCGACCGCATCTTCTTTGACACCGACTCCTCGTCGGTTCGCGCCGACGCCCAGGGCATCCTGAGCCGCCAGGCGCAGTGGCTGAACAAGTACGGCCAGTACGCAGTCGTTGTCGAAGGCCATGCCGACGAACGCGGCACCCGCGAATACAACCTGGCTCTCGGCGCACGTCGCGCCGCTGCCGCCCGCGACTACCTGATCTCGCAGGGCGTTGCCTCGAACCGCCTGAAGACGATCTCCTACGGCAAGGAACGTCCGGTCGCGGTTTGCGACGACATCTCCTGCTGGTCGCAGAACCGCCGCGCCGTCACGACGCTGTCGGGCGCCGGCAGCTGAGCTGCGCGAAGCCACTGAGTGGAATGAAAGGCGGTCTTCGGGCCGCCTTTTGCTTATCTGGCAGTCCGAAACAAAATTTGGCCGAAGTCTCCGGTCCTGATAAATGACGAGAGCGCATCGGCGCGAAGCAACCAAATTCTCTTCTACGGCGAGAGGCTAATGCATTTTCGATCAATCCTGAGTGGCACACTTGCCATCTTCCTTCTGTCGGGGGCCGCAGCGCACGCGCGCGACGGCATCGGCATCGACTTCCCCAAGATCGGCCTGCCGGGTGTTTTCGGCAGCAAGACGGAGAGCACCGAAGCTCCGATCCAGCTCGCCCAGGCGGGCGATCCGCGCGTCACCGCGCTCGAGGAGGAAATCCGCAAGCTCAACGGCTCCATCGAGGAGCTGAACTTCCAGATCCTGCAGATGCAGGAGCAGATGCGGAAGATGCAGGAAGACAACGAGTTCCGCTTCCAGGAGCTTGAGGGCGGCGGACAGAAGAAGTCCGACGCCTCCGGCAAGAGCAACAGCTCGATCGTTGAGGCGCCCACGGCGCCTCAACCCGGCGCGGCCCAGACGGCGACCGCTCCCGCCCCAGGCGCAAACAGCGTCGAAGACGTAATCACCGATTCCGGCACCGGTGAGCCCGGTGCGGTTGCCGGTGGCGGCACCGGCGCGCCGCCGACGACATTCGGCACCATCACCGTCGATGCCAATGGCAACGTCGTCTCGGAAACCACCAATCCGCAGGCCACTGCACCGGCCCAACCGCACGCGCCTGCCGCAACGCAACCGGCGCAACCGAAGAGCAATGGCACCGCTGTTGCCGCGTTGCCCGACACCAACGATCCGGACGAGCTTTACCGCAACTCCTACCAGTTCGTGCTTTCGGGCGACTACACCACCGCCGAACAGGGTTTTCGCGATCATATCTCGCGTTTCCCCGCCGATCCCAAGACGGCCGATGCCCGCTTCTGGCTGGGCGAGTCGCTTCTCGGCCAGAAGAAGTACCGCGACGCTGCCGAGATTTTCCTCAACGCCTCGAAGGAATATCCGAAGTCCAAGAAGGCGCCTGAAATGATGCTCAAGCTCGGCGTTTCGCTTGTCGGCCTGAAGCAGCGCGATGTTGCATGCGCCACCTTCGGCGAGATTGGCAAGCGCTATCCCGACGTCTCCGGCGCCATCAAGGAACGGGTCAAGCAGGAACGGGCTCTCGCCGCGTGCTGACGCAGCCGATCGACGCCGACTTCTTTGCAGACTTTTCCGAGTTCGACTTCGCCGCGCACGCAACGATCATCGCAGCGGCATCAGGCGGTAGCGACTCGACAGCGCTTCTCCTTCTTCTCAAATCCCATCTCGACAGGCATGCGCCGACGACGCGCTTGCAGGCGGTGACCGTCGACCACGCGCTACGCCCCGGTTCGGACGCCGAGGCCGACGCGGTTGGGCAGCTCTGCGCCCGCTTTGGCATTGCCCATCGCACGATGCACTGGACCGGCGACAAGCCGTCGACCGGCATCGCAGCCGCCGCGCGCAATGCGCGCTACGATCTGCTCGCGCAGGCAGCGCGCGAGGCGGGTGCGACGATCCTGGTCACCGGTCACACCGCCGACGACCAGGCCGAGACCGTGCTGATGCGCAGCGCGCGCGGCACGGGCCGCGGTGCCGCCGGCATGGCCTCGGCCACGCTTTTCGACGGCGACATCTGGATCGTCCGCCCGCTGCTCGGTCAGCGCCGCGAGCGGCTGCGCGACATGCTCAGGGCGCTCAGAACCAGCTGGATCGACGACCCCACCAACACCAATGACGCCTATGAGCGGCCACGCATGCGGCTGTCGCTGCAGAACCATGGCAGCCAGAGGATCGAGACCGCCCTGGGCGACGCCAGGCAGGCAGGCGCGGCGCGCACCAAACTGGGCGAGCGTGCGGCAGCGCTGATCGCCACCCATGCCAGTCGCGTCAGCCCGGGACTGAACCGTCTCGACCCGGCCTTCGCGGAGACACCTGACGGCGATGCGGCGGCCTACGCGCTGCGTGTGTTGATTGCGGTGTCAGGCGGCGTGCCGCATCTGCCTGACGAGGCACGCGTCCGCGACCTGCTGGAGCGTCTCGCCGATGGGCCGGCTAACAAAAAACCGGCCCGCGCCACATTGTCGCGCGCACTCGTCGACATCAGAAGCACAGGCATTTTCCTGCTGCGCGAGGGACGCGGATTGCCGCGGGCAACGCCGTTGGCGACGGGTCTGTGGGACGGCCGCTACCGGATTGCGGCCCCACAACCAGGACAGGCTGAAATGACCGTCGCACCACTCGGTTTGACGGCCGCCATCTCGATGGCGTCGGAGGCGAATGCACCGCAAAGTCTTGTCCGGGCGGCACTTCAGGCCGAGCCCGCCTTGTGGCGCGGCGAAACATTGGCGGGATTGGCGTTTCTAACAAATGCTGACGCGCTGGCCGGCCCTTGGGCGCGTTTCCTCCCCGGCTTCGACCTAGCTCCGGCTCAGGCTGTGTCAGAACTGATTGGCGGGCGAGCGATCCCGGCCTCGCCATGCCGTGGTCACATTGCTGTTTGACCTTAACCGAGACTTAGGGACGCGCTTGGCAATGTCCGAGGCCGTGCCTATGTTAGGGGCAAGCTTACTCTCACCATACGCGCCCCTCGTGGGCGCCAACGGGAAACTCGATGAATCCGAACTATCGCAACTTCGCGCTGTGGGCGATCATAGCCGTTCTGCTCATCGCCCTGTTCAATCTGTTCCAGACCCCGCAGACCCGCGGCGCGTCGAGCGAAGTGGCGTATTCGCAGTTCCTCCAGGATCTGGACTCCGGCCGCGTCAAGACAGTGACGATTGCCGGTGACCGCATCAGCGGTACCTATATCGACAACTCGACAGGCTTCCAGACCTACTCGCCGGGCGACGCGACGCTGGTGTCGCGCCTCGAGCAGAAGAACGTCACCATCAACGCCCGCCCTGAAAATGACGGTTCGGGCTCGATCTTCTCGGTACTCTTGTCCTGGCTGCCGATGATCCTGATCCTCGGCGTGTGGATTTTCTTCATGCGCCAGATGCAGTCGGGTTCCGGCCGCGCCATGGGCTTCGGCAAGTCCAAGGCCAAGCTTCTGACCGAAGCGCACGGCCGCGTCACCTTCGGCGATGTCGCCGGTGTCGACGAAGCCAAGGAGGACCTGGAAGAGATCGTCGAGTTCCTGCGCGACCCGCAGAAGTTCCAGCGCCTCGGCGGCAAGATCCCGCGCGGTGTGCTGCTCGTCGGCCCTCCCGGCACCGGCAAGACGCTGCTTGCCCGCTCGGTCGCCGGTGAAGCCAATGTGCCGTTCTTCACCATCTCGGGTTCTGACTTCGTGGAAATGTTCGTCGGCGTCGGTGCAAGCCGCGTCCGCGACATGTTCGAGCAGGCCAAGAAGAACGCGCCTTGCATCATCTTCATCGACGAAATCGACGCCGTCGGCCGCCATCGTGGCGCTGGCCTCGGCGGTGGCAACGACGAACGCGAGCAGACGCTGAACCAGTTGCTGGTCGAAATGGATGGCTTCGAGGCCAACGAGTCGATCATCCTGATCGCCGCGACCAACCGTCCCGACGTTCTCGATCCCGCGCTGCTGCGTCCGGGCCGCTTCGACCGCCAGGTCGTTGTGCCGAACCCGGACATCGTCGGTCGCGAGAAGATCCTCAAGGTTCACGTCCGCAACGTGCCGTTGGCGCCCAATGTCGATCTCAAGACGGTCGCACGCGGCACCCCCGGCTTCTCCGGCGCCGACCTGATGAACCTGGTCAACGAATCCGCCCTGATGGCTGCGCGCCGCAACAAGCGCCTGGTCACCATGCAGGAATTCGAGGACGCCAAGGACAAGATCATGATGGGCGCCGAGCGCCGCTCCTCGGCCATGACCCAGGCCGAGAAGGAGCTGACCGCCTATCACGAATCCGGCCACGCCATCCTGGCGCTCAACGTGCCGGCCGCCGACCCGCTGCACAAGGCGACCATCATCCCACGCGGCCGCGCGCTGGGCATGGTCATGCAGCTGCCGGAAGGCGACCGCTACTCGATGAGCTACAAGTACATGATCTCGCGTCTGGCGATCATGATGGGCGGTCGCGTGGCCGAGGAGTTCAAGTTCGGCAAGGAGAACATTACGTCCGGTGCCTCCTCCGACATCGAGCAGGCGACCAAGCTGGCGCGCGCCATGGTCACCCGCTGGGGCTTCTCCGACAAGCTTGGCCACGTCGCTTACGGCGACAACCAGGAAGAGGTGTTCCTCGGCCACTCGGTGGCCCGCACCCAGAACATCTCGGAAGAGACTGCCCAGATCATCGACGCCGAAGTGCGCCGCCTGATCGACGAGGCCTATTCGACGGCCAGGACCATCCTGACCAAGAAGAAGAAGGACTGGATCGCACTCGCCGAAGGCCTGCTCGAATACGAGACGCTGTCGGGCGAAGAGATCAAGCAGCTGATCGCCGGCAGCAAGCCCGCCCGCGACATGGGTGACGACACCCCGCCGTCGCGCGGCTCGGCCGTGCCGAAGGCCGGTTCGACCCGCGGCAAGAAGAAGGGTTCGGAGCCCGAAGGCGGCATGGAACCCCAGCCGTCGAGCTGAGGCCCGGACACCGGTACTGAATGAAAACGCCGTCGAGGAAACTCGGCGGCGTTTTTGCATTCTGGGCGGTCGCAGACTGCCTCCAAGCAGATGATCGTTTCCGCCAAGTTTTCGCCGAAGTCATCGGCACGCTGCCGCCAATGTTCGGGCACGCATCCGAATCGCATCCGGTCGGCAGACCGCCAGAAAGCGGAACAGATCATGGTCGCATCGCGTCGTTCATTGCTCAAACTGGGATTGACCGGCATGCTTATCCCTCAGCGATCCTTGGCCTTTGCGGTCGACGCAAGGAACCCGTCTTTCGAAGACTGGCGCCGCGACTTCGCAGCCGGCATTCCTGCACGGATGAAGGCGGCAAACGTCGTGGGCGCGGCCGTTGCAATCGCATCCAGGGAAAACATCACGCTCTTCGCCGAGGCCTTCGGCTTCGCCGACCTGAAACAGCAGCGAAAGCTCACCACCGACACCCCGATGCACCTGGCGTCCATAAGCAAGCTTTTCACGGCCACCGCCCTGGTGCAGCTGTTCGAACGCAAGGGTCTCGACCTGCAGGGCGACGTCAGCGGGTTCATCGATTTTCAGGTCCGCAACCCGCACCATCCACAGTTGCCGATCACGCCACACCACCTTTTGACCCACACATCGAGCATTTTCGACGAAGGCCATGGCGACGTTTCTTTCCCGGGCGATCCCACGCAGAGCCTGTCGGACTTCCTGCGGAACTATCTTGTGAGTGGCGGCCGCGCTTATGCACCCGGGACATCCTTCCTCCAGGCAGAGCCGGGCACAAAGTGGGAATACAGCAACGTCGCCATTGCGCTCGCCGGCTACGTCGTCGAACGCGTCAGCGGGACGAGCTTCCCGGCTTACGTCAAGGAGAACATTCTCGACCCGATCGGCGTCAGCAATGCCCATTGGTATCTAAGGCAATTTCAGCCCGATGTGCTTGCCAAGCCCTACAGCTTCCAGGACGGCACGTTCGTCGAACTGCCGCAGCAGGGTTATCCCGACGTTCCGGCCGGAATGCTACGCTGCTCGGTGAGCGACCTCGTCAAGTCGCTGCATGCCATGCTGGGGGGAAGCCATAATGCCGTCCTGTCCCAGCGAGCATCCGCCGAAATGCTGCGCAGGCAGCTCGACCCGAAGATCTACCCTTATCAAGGGCTCGGCTGGACCGAAGAGGAAAGTGCCAGCCGCAAGGTCGTCGGCCACACAGGCAGCGACAACGGCGCCTCCAACATCGTGGCGCTGTCGGAGGACCAGAACCACGTGGCGGCACTTCTCATGAACAACGATGGCACTCCGGAGAGCGGCGCGTTCCGGGCGTCGGTGATCGACGACCTACTGGCCGGCGCGAAACTTGCGACGTGAGTCGGAAGCGTTCTCAGGGAACCGCCGCTGAGGACACCCAGCGGCGGTTCCGTATCTTCGGTGCAGCAGCCGGTGCGATGCTCAGTTTCGGCTGCCCAGCGCCACCCGGCATGCCAGCCCGGCAAAGACACTGGCGAGGAAATATTGAGGCAGCCTGCCCAGCCGCACCAATCCGCATGCCCGCTGGCGCAGGTGGCTGCTCAGCAGGATGACCGAGCCGTTGACGATAAAGCCGATCCCGTTGAGCACGGTCGCCAGCACCAGCGTCTGCACGATCATCGATCCGGTGTCGGGACGAATGAACTGCGGAAACAGCGCCAGCACGAACAACGCCATCTTGGGGTTGAGCAGGTTGCTGGCAAGCCCTGCGCCGAGGATGCGCCTTGACGAGAACCGCTTGAGACCGGACGTCGGCGCAAAGGCCGAGGTCTCGGAGCGCAGCGTCTTCCAGGCAAGGTAGAGCAGATAGGCGCAACCGGCCCAGCGCACGATCTCGTAGGCGACAGGCACTGCCACAAACAGCTGCGAAAGCCCGAGGGCCGCGGCCAGCGCATGGCAATAGGTGCCGAGCGCGATGCCGAGATAGGTCAGGAAACCCGCCGAGCGCCCCTGGCTGATGCTGCGCGAGGCGATGAGCAGCATGTCGGGACCGGGCGTGGCGGTCAGAACCACCGATGCGGCGGCAAAAAGCATAAGTGTGGAGAGATCCGGCATATCGTGTTCCTTCGAGTGAGCCGGAGTTCCTGTCTAGCTGGATTCAAGGAATTGGCAAGGTGGCGCCTTCTGCATCTGCGCCCGCCAGCTAAGCAACATCTGCAACCGGTGCGATATGGATTCTGTCGGGCTCCAACAATCGGTCTGCCCAAATTTGAGCCGCGCCACGTTTGTAGCCTGGCATCAGGGGGGCCGACAAAAGCTCACCCACCTTCAAGTCGGGGAGACTGCCGCGAAAAACCCCAACCCTTTTCTAAGCTTTTGTGACATAAAATCACCAAATGTGATGCGTTGGTCGGCCCGCGTTGTGGCAAAGCAGGCGCGGGTGGACTCCACGGGGACAGGCTAACATGGCTGGACGCTATTTCGGCACCGACGGCATTCGCGGACGGGCCAACAAATTTCCGATGACCGCTGAGGTTGCGATGAAGGTCGGCATGGCTGCCGGCCTGTCATTCCAGCGCGGCAATCACCGCCACCGCGTCGTGCTTGGCAAAGACACGCGCCTGTCGGGCTACATGATCGAGAACGCGCTGGTGTCGGGCCTGTGCGCCGCTGGCATGGACGTGTTCCTGCTCGGCCCGATCCCGACGCCGGCTGTCGCCATGCTTGTGCGTTCGCTGCGCGCCGACATCGGCGTGATGATCTCGGCATCGCACAATCCCTACCACGACAACGGCATCAAGCTGTTCGGCCCGGACGGCTACAAGCTCTCCGACGAGATCGAGGAACGCATCGAGGCGATGCTCGACCAGGATGTCGAGGCGCTGCTCGCCGATTCCGACGGGCTCGGCCGGGCAAAGCGCGTTGATGGCGTGCATGACCGCTACATCGAATTCGCCAAGCGCACCCTGCCGCGCTCGATGTCTCTGTCGGGCCTGCGCATCGTCGTCGACTGCGCCAACGGCGCAGCCTACAAGGTAGCGCCTGCCGCCCTTTGGGAACTCGGCGCCGAGGTGATCCCGATCAATGTCGAGCCCAACGGCTTCAACATCAACGCCGAATGCGGCTCGACCCATCCGGCCGGCCTGCAAAAGAAGATCCACGAGGTTCGCGCCGACATCGGCATCGCGCTTGACGGCGACGCCGACCGCGTCGTCATCGTCGACGAAAACGGCACCGTCGTCGACGGCGATCAGATCATGGCGCTGATCGCGCAATCCTGGCAGCAGAGCGGCCGTCTCGCCGGCGGCGGCGTCGTGGCGACCGTGATGTCGAACCTCGGCCTGGAGCGCTATCTCGGCGAGCTCAACCTCGAACTGCATCGCACCAAGGTCGGCGACCGCTATGTCGTCGAGCACATGCGCACGCATGGCCTGAACATCGGCGGCGAGCAGTCGGGCCACATCGTTTTGACCGATTACTCGACCACGGGCGACGGGCTGGTGGCGGCGCTGCAGGTGCTTGCCTGCATCAAGCGCTCCAACAAGCCGATGAGCGAGCTCAGCCGCACCTTCGAGCCGGTGCCGCAGTTGCTCAAGAACGTCCGCTTCTCCGGCGGCAAGCCGCTTGAGGAGACACTGGTGAAGGCGGCGATCGAAGACGGCCGCAACCGGCTGGGCAAGACCGGTCGTCTGGTGATCCGCCCGTCGGGCACCGAGCCCCTGATCCGCGTGATGGCCGAAGGCGACGACCCGCAACTTGTCGAAACCGTGGTCAACGACATCGTCGGCGTCATATCGGAAAGCCGCTCGGCCGCCTGAGCCGAGATATCTGAGAGACACTGAAAGGCCCGCCTCCGGCGGGCTCAGACTGCTGACGAACCCCGTCGAATTTCGGCGGGGTTTTGTTTTGTGGGTTGATTGAGCTTTTGGCTTGATTTCGGGGAGCAGATGCCAGGGCCGTTGCGAGCCCGCTTTGGCCTCATGCGAGGCTTGGTTTTGGCTTTGGCCAGAGGCTGATTGCGATCTTTTTCATGTTTTGGGCGGCGGCTGCGATCAGGCACTGGCAGGCGACGCGTGTTCGCCCTCGGAAGCGTGCATAGCGATGGCCGAAGAGCTGCTTGGCATCGGCGAAGGATCGCTCGACCGTCTCCTTGCGGCGTCGATAGATCGCCTTGCCCCATGCGGTTAAGCGGTTGGCATCGACCCGCTCGCGGACATCCTGCCAGACATGGCGCGTGATGGTGCGCTCGGCCTTGGCGTTTGATGTGCAAGACGCCAGCAGCGGACAGTTGCGGCAGATCGTCGGGTCGCTCTTGTAGTGGCGATAACCGCCGCGATCGGTGGTGGCGTAAGTGAGCAACTGGCCCTGCGGGCAACGATAGCCGTCAAGGTCCGGCTCATGGACGAAAGCGCCCTTCCTCATCTTGCCAGGCTTTGGCCGGGGCGGGTTGCGATAGCCGACGACACCCTGGATGTTCCTGTCCTCCAGGCCCTTGGCGATGCCTGGCGTGGCATAGCCGGCATCCAGCCCCGCCGCCGTGACGTCGAAGCCGAAACGCTCCACCTGGCGGTCGAGCCGGTCGAGATAGACGATCGAGTCATGCACGTTGGCCGGCGTGGCAAACGTGTCGGTGATGATGCCGAAGCCGCCATCCACCGTGCGGTGATCGAGATAAAAGAAGCCCTTCGGCTTGCCCTCGCGCACCATATAGCCTGCCTCAGGATCGGTGCGCGAGACCTTCGTCTCTTTCACCGCAGGCTGCCGCTCCTGCTCCTTCAGCGCCTTCTGGCCGTGCAGCGCCCGTTCGGCATCGATCGCCCGGTCGAGTTCGCCCCAGTAGTCGGCACGCGACTTGGCGACCATGGCAAGGTCGTACTTGCCCTTGTTGGCATTGGCCTTCAGGTGCGTGCTGTCGGTGTAGAGCACCGTGCCGTCGACCAAGCCTGCCCCGATCGCCTGCTCGACAATGCGGTCGAAGATCGCCTGCGCGATCGTCTCGTCCTGGTAGCGCCGGCGGCGGTTCTGCGACAATGTCGAGGCGTCGAACACCTTGTCCGTCAGCTTCAGCCGCAGGAACCACCGGTAGGCGACATTGACCTCGATCTCTCGCACCAATTGCCGCTCCGAGCGCACCCCGAACAGGTAGCCGATGAACAGCGCCTTGAACATCAAGGTCGGATCGAGTGGCGGGCGACCATTGTCGGCGCAGTAAAGCGGCGCTGTCAGATCGTGGATGAACGAGAAATCGATAACACCATCGATCTTGCGCAGAAGGTGATCAACTGGAACCAGTTGATCAAGCGTGACGATCTCAAGTGCGGTTTGTTCAGGGCCAGCTCGCTTCAACATCACACACTGAATCACAAACCCCCAACTCTCGCCAGGGGTTTGTCAGCAGTCTGGGCCCGCCTCCGGCGGGCTTTTTGTTGTTCAAAAGCTTGAGGCCACAACCTCGGCAACCATTGAGCGCAGGCAAACGTGGTTAATCGCCAAGGTTAAGCGGGCCTTAACCTATACCAAGCATTATCCATCCCGGTTAGTGACGTCGGGCGCGTAGCGGGTCCGCAAGTATAGGGTTATGGGCAATGTTCAATATTGGAAGGAACGCATTATTCGCCGCGCTGCTCGTCGGGGTCGCCGGGCCGGCTTTCGCCGCCGACATGCCCGAGCCGATCATCGAGGTCGAGCAGCCATCCTATGGCGGCTGGTACCTGCGCGGCCACATCGGCATGAGCAACCAGCGCATCAAGCGACTGGAATCGCCGCTGTTCGACATCCCGTTCGAACATGGCTGGTACGATGACGGCAGCTTCGGCTCGGCGCCGACTTTCGGCCTCGGCGTCGGCTATCAGTTCAACGACTTCCTGCGTGGCGACATCACCGCGGAGTATCGCGGCGCGGCGGACTTCACCGCACAGGACTGGCTGAGGGCCACGGCTCCCGGTGATCCGGTAACAACCAACAACTATCGCGGCAGAAAGTCGGAATGGCTGTTCCTGGCCAACGCCTATGCCGATGTCGGCACGTTCTATGGCATCACGCCATATGTCGGTGCGGGTATCGGCGCGTCGCGCAACACGATCTCCAGCTTCACCGACACCAACCCGCAGACGGGCGGTGGCGCCTATGCCGCCGACAAGTCGCGCTGGGATCTCGCCTGGGCACTTCATGCCGGCCTCGGCATCAAGGCCACCGAGCGCATGACCATCGACCTCGGCTACAGCTTCGTCAATCTCGGCGACGGCCAGACCGGTGAGCTGAAGAACGTCGACCCGTCCTTCCCCTTCCCACCTGCCAATGACGGCATCCGCTTCAAGGACATCACCTCGCACGACTTCAAGCTTGGTGTCCGCTACTCGCTGAACTAAGCGTCCAAGCGGATTTTCCTGACGCCAAACCGCCCGGCTCGCCGGGCGGTTTTTCTTTGCGGCGACGTCCGCAAACACCAGCTAACCATCTGTTATCCTTAACTGTGACTTAACCTCTATGGTTAATGATGAGGTGAACGGCTGCTGGGCTCATCGGCAACATCTGGCGCCATTTCGGGAGAATGCGATCATGACCTTGACGTCTCGCATAGCGCTGGCACTGGCCGCGACCATGCTTTGGCCACTCGCAGCCGGCGCTGCCGACTACGACCCGCCAATCGCCATCGACGAGGCCCCGGAATATGTCCCGGTCGAAGTCGGTTCCGGCTGGTACCTGCGCGGCGACGTCGGCTACAACATCACCAAGTCGCCCTACGACTTCACGCTGTTCGGTGTTGAATCCGACAGCACCAGCATCACCGGCAGCATCGGTGCGGGCTATCATTTCAGTGACTTCCTGCGCGGTGAGCTCAATGTCGGCTTCCTGGGCACCGACAGTTTCAGCGCTTCGGATGCCGACACCACCGTCTCGCTGAAGAACAGCTTCTGGAACGGCATGGCAAATGTCTATGCCGATCTCGGCACCGTCGCCGGCTTCACGCCCTATGTCGGCGCCGGCCTGGGCCTGATCTATTCAAGCCAGCGCGTGAGCATCGACGATGTCGACCCGACACTCGACTTCTATGCCCGCGACGCG
Source organism: Aminobacter sp. BA135 (assembly GCF_050859125.1). Classification (NCBI taxonomy): domain Bacteria; kingdom Pseudomonadati; phylum Pseudomonadota; class Alphaproteobacteria; order Hyphomicrobiales; family Phyllobacteriaceae; genus Aminobacter; species Aminobacter sp. BA135. The sequence continues at coordinate 1,285,775 of NZ_CP139572.1, read as the reverse complement.
CAATACAAGGTCGCATACTCGGTCGGCGCCGGTGTCGCATATCGCGTCGCCCAGAACACCTCAATCGACGTCGGCTACCAGTATCTGAGTGCGCCCGATCTGGAATATATGGATTTCAGCACGCTCACCACCAAGAAGGGCCTCGACTACCACCAGGTCAAGGTCGGCCTGCGCTACGATCTTTGGTAAGCGCCTGATCTCCCCTGGATGATGACAGCGGCGGGCAAAGGCCCGCCGTTTGCTTTCTGGAAGCGCTGCGTTCTCTCGAAGAAGCCAGCCGTGCCTCACATCTGGCTTTTTGCTGTCGGGATGCATGAGGCGCCGCGCTTGAGATCGTATATTCTGACGGTCGGCGCAACGAAGCCGTAGTCCCCATAGAGCCGGGAAATCGTTGCGACAGCATACCCGTCGAGGCAATGGAACATCGATGCCAGCTCGTAGACTTGCGAGCCTTGAGCTCTCAGCTCGCCACCGCGCAAATAGCGCTCGAATCTGAGCGACAGCAGATAGTCATACGAGGCCAGCGCTTCATAGTCCCATGTCTGCGCCACTGGATGACCGATCGGATAGTCGGAGATCACATTGGTCATCCCGTTTGCCGTCAGGAATTCGACTGCCCTCGTCCGCGTGTCCTTGCCGGGATTCATGTTCCGAACATAGGAAATCCCCGCATGTGCTGTGACCGTCAGCGCAACAAGGGCCAACACCATGGCGCCGGCTCGGCTTCGAATGGCGACTGAGCGCGAGCAGGCAATCCCAGCGGCGAGCAGGAAATAGATGACAACTGGAAGCACATAGCGCATCTGCCCCACGATCTTGAGCGGCGAGAGCTCAAGCGCGAACAACCATATGATCGCGGCCGCCGCGAAGGCTGCCACTTGCCGGTCTCGGTCCTTCACCAGCGCCAAACAGATTGCCCCGAGACCTATCAGAAACGTCATCGCCGTGATGCTTGGAAGCAGGTGGTGACGCAGATGGGTGAATCCATAGCCTGCCCAGACCCATTCCTTGAGGTCATGACCATCCTCGGCATGCCTGAGTTCCCTTGCGAGGCCAGTCAACACATCGCCAAGACCGGTTCCGCTTTCGCCCGCGAAGGAGACGAGCAGAACGGCGAGAATGGTGGCGGCGCCCGCGACGACCACCAATGCGCCCCCCCTCTCGCCTAACCGGCAGTACCACAGGGCAAACGCGAACAACCCGACGCTGTTCAGGAAACCAACATACTTGGCAGACGGCGCAAGACCGAGAGCAATGCCCAAATAGATCAGATTGTGCAGGTCGGTTCTTTCCGCAACCCGCACCAGCGCGTGGAGGCCAAGGCAAATGGCGAACACGAGCAACGCATCTTCCTTGAAGTAATGGGCGTGCACGGCGATTGCCGGAGACGACGCGAAAACGCAACTCCAGATAACGGACTGCAGGCGATCGACGTAGCGCGCCATGACAAGGTAGAAAAGCGCGCTTGCGGCCGTCATTGCCATGACACTGACGAAGCGGCCGGCCCAAAGCTGATCGAGGTCGCTGGAAGCCGACACGAGCCACACAACGCCCCTCGCCAGAACGATCAGCAACGGTGGGTGGAAATAATTGTTGGGCTTGTCCGCGACCAGTGCCACCTTCGTTGGTTCGTCGACATGGGCGCCATAGAGGAAGTCGAGATTGTAGAATCCAAGGGCCAGAGAAATGCCGACGATTGCAGCCAGTGAAGCCACGGTCACGGCTTGCGGACGAGCGGCAATCAGCCCCTGAAACCGCAGTCCGAGTGAAAACACGTGAGCCACGAACCACCCCGCCAATGCAAGCCCCGCAAACCGATGCCCGTTCTGCGTTAATTCCAATCGCCGCACAACCGCTGACCTAAACCGGTCTTCCCTGTGGCCACAAAGAGCGTTGGAGGCATTTCCGCCACCTCCCACCAGCCACTTCGTTATTGCAATTTCATCTTTCGGAATTTACGATTCTCTAAATTAGACTTTGCTTGGGGGCGGACTTGCGTGAACAACTTCCGAAACGAGGGCGGCGGCCGGTGGGGACCGAGGCCGTGCATATGAGGTTTCCATCGACCGTGCTGGACGCCGTGGACGAATATCGCCGCAACAAGCAGAGCGACGCCAGCCGGCAGGAAGCCATCCGGGAGTTGCTGCACGACCATCTGGTCCATGCGGGCTATCTGCCGGCAGAGTAGGTGGCGATTGCGGGCATGCCTGGTCGGCGACCAGCGCTGCCTCCGCACCTTCAGGGCATGTCCTCTTTGCGACAGAAACTTTCCTCTTGACGCTCGAACGCTAAACGCATATCGCCGTCCGTGGGCCACCCCTCCCCAACGAGGGGCCAACTATCTGGAAGGATAGAACCACGATGACGATCGTCGCCAAGCCCGGACTCCGTCCGGCAAACCCCAATTTCTCCTCAGGTCCCTGCGCAAAACGTCCCGGCTGGTCGCTCCAGGCCCTCGCTGACGCGCCGCTCGGCCGCTCGCACCGTGCCAAGATCGGCAAGACCAAGCTCGAGCAGGCCATCGCGCTGACCCGCGAAGTTCTCCAGGTCCCATCGGACTACCGCATCGGCATCGTTCCGGCTTCCGACACCGGCGCCGTCGAGATGGCGATGTGGTCGCTGCTCGGAGAACGTGGCATCGACATGGTCGCCTGGGAATCCTTCGGCGCCGGCTGGGTCACCGACGTTGTCAAGCAGCTCAAGATCGAAGGCGTCCGCAAGGTCGAGGCGCCTTATGGCGAGCTGCCGGATCTCACCAAGGTCGATTTCGACCGCGACGTCGTCTTCACCTGGAATGGCACGACCTCGGGCGTGCGCGTCGCCAATGGCGATTTCATCCCGGCCGACCGCAAGGGCTTGACCATCTGCGACGCCACTTCGGCGGCCTTCGCCCAGAAGCTCGACTTCCAGAAGCTCGACGTCGTCACCTTCTCCTGGCAGAAGGTGCTGGGCGGCGAAGGCGCCCACGGCATGCTGATCCTCAGCCCGCGCGCCGTCGAGCGGCTCGAGACCTATAAGCCGGCCTGGCCGCTGCCCAAGATCTTCCGCCTGACCTCGGGCGGCAAGCTGATCGAAGGCATCTTCAAGGGTGAGACGATCAACACGCCGTCGATGCTGTGCGTCGAGGACTACCTCGATGCGCTGAACTGGGCCAAGGGCCTCGGCGGCCTCGATGCCCTGGTTGCCCGCGCCGACGCGAACTTCGCGGCCATCGACGCGTTCGTCGAAAAGTCCGGCTGGCTCGCCAACCTGGCCGTCGTTGCGGAGACGCGTTCCAACACCTCGGTCTGCCTGTCGATCGTCGACCCTGAGGTCGCCGCTCTCGACAAGGACGGTCAGGCGGCCTTCGCCAAGGGCATGGTTTTAGCGCTGGAAAAGGAAGGCGTCGCCTTCGACATCGGCGCCTATCGCGACGCGCCTCCCGGCCTGCGCATTTGGGCCGGCGCCACCGTCGAGACGTCCGATCTGGTGGCGCTGATGCCCTGGCTCGACTGGGCCTTCGCCAACCAGAAGGCAGCGCTCAAGGCTGCGGCCTGACGCCCTTGCCCTCCCCCGCGCGGGGGAGGTCGATCCGCACGGCGGATTGGGATTGGGGGCGCTTCAGACTTTGCTCCCATCCCCGCGTTCAACCCATTCCCCCACCCGGTCGCTTCGCGACCGACCTCCCCACAAGGGGGAGGCAGACCAATCGCAAAGGGATTAAGACCCATGCCTCGCGTTCTCGTTTCCGACAAACTCTCCACCACCGCCGTCCAGATTTTCAAGGATCGGGGCGTCGAGGTCGACTACCTGCCCGACCTCGGTAAGGACAAGGAAAAGCTGCTCGAAGTCATCGGCAAATATGACGGCCTGGCCATCCGCTCGGCGACCAAGGTCACCGAAAAGCTGATCGCTGCGGCGACCAATCTCAAGGTCATCGGCCGCGCCGGCATAGGCGTCGACAATGTCGATATTCCTGCCGCCTCGCGGCGCGGTATCATCGTCATGAACACGCCCTTCGGCAATTCGATCACCACCGCCGAACACGCCATCGCGCTGATGTTCGCGGTCGCCCGCCAACTGCCCGAGGCCAATGCCTCGACCCATGCCGGCAAGTGGGAAAAGAACCGCTTCATGGGCGTCGAGATCACCGGCAAGACGCTCGGCCTGATCGGCTGCGGCAACATCGGCTCGATCGTCGCCACGCGCGCCGTCGGCCTCAAGATGCATGTCGTTGCCTTCGATCCGTTCCTGTCGGAGCATCGCGCCGAAGAACTCGGCGTCGAAAAGGTCGAGCTCGACGAGTTGTTCGCCCGCGCCGATTTCATCACGCTGCATACGCCGCTGACCGACAAGACGCGCAACATCATCAACGCCGAGTCCATCGCCAAGATGAAGACGGGCGTGCGCATCATCAACTGCGCCCGCGGCGGCCTGATCGTCGAGAAGGACCTGATCGCCGGCCTGAAAAGCGGCAAGGTGGCAGGCGCCGGCATCGACGTGTTCGAGGTGGAACCGGCTGAGCAAAACGAACTGTTCGGCATGGACAACGTCGTCTGCACCCCGCATCTCGGCGCCTCGACCTCGGAAGCGCAGGAGAACGTCGCCTTGCAGGTGGCCGAGCAGATGGCCGACTATCTGGTCAAGGGTGCTGTTTCCAACGCCATCAACATGCCGTCCATCACCGCTGAGGAAGCGCCGCGGCTCAAGCCCTTCGTCAAGCTCGCCGAAGTGCTCGGCGCCTTTGTCGGCCAGGTGACGGAAGACCCGATCACCGAGGTCGAGATCCTGTTCGACGGCCAGACCGCACAGATGAACACCAAGGCGCTGATCAGTGCTGCGCTCGCCGGCCTGATCCGGCCGCAGGTCTCCGACGTCAACATGGTGTCGGCGCCGATCATGGTGAAGGAGCGCGGCATCATCGTCGCCGAGGTCAAGCGCGACAAGTCTGGCGTGTTCGACGGATACATCAAGCTGAGCGTGAAGACCGAGCATATGACCCGCTCGATCGCCGGCACGTGCTTCTCCGACGGCAAGCCGCGTTTCATCCAGATCAAGGGCATCAATCTCGATGCCGAGGTCGGCCAACACATGCTCTATACCACCAACGCCGACGCGCCTGGCATCATCGGCCTGCTCGGCACCGTGTGCGGCGAGAGCGGCGTCAATATCGCCAACTTCCAGCTCGGCCGCGACCAGCCGGGTGGCAATGCGATCGCCTTGCTCTATCTCGACGCACCGTTCCCCGAAGACGTGCTCGCCAAGGTGCGCGACCACAAGTCGATCGACTCGGCCAAGCGCCTGCAGTTCGACGTCAACGGAATCTGACAAAGCCTCCCAAGGCACGAAAGGCGCGGGCCGATCCCCGCGCCTTTTTCTTTTCAGGCATCGGAGCTGTGTTTTTCGGCAGCCAAAAGCTCCTCGGCGCTCGCCATTTTCCGCCCGCTGTGCTCGGCAAGCCAGATGCCGCCGAGCACCAGCACGATGGCGAATGCGTGGTAGAGCTGGAAGTCCTCGCCGATGATCATCACCGACAACAACGTGCCGAAGATCGGCACCATGTTGATGAACAGGCCCGCACGATTGGCGCCGATGAGTTCGACACCCCTGATGTAGAAGATCTGCGCCAGGATCGAGGGAAACAGCACCATGTAGGCGGTGATCGCCCAGCCCGTCGCGTCGGGCGCGATGGCCCTGCCAGTGCCGATTTCCCAGGCGACGAACGGAAGAGAGGTGACGAAGGCTGCCGATGTCATGACGATCATCAGGCTCAGCCAGTGGATGTCCGGCTTGAAGCGCAGCGCAACTGTGTAGGCACTGTAGACGAGAACGGCGATCAGCATCAGCGCATCGCCGAAATTCATGTCGAGCGCGAGCAAGCTCCTGAGATCGCCATGGCTGGCGGTCAGCGCGATGCCTGTCAGCGACAACAGGAAGCCCAGAATCTGGCCCCAGCTGACCCGCATGCGAAACAGGATGAAGTTGGCGGCAAAGATGACCATGGGCATGCCGGCCTGCTCGATGCTGGCATTGATGGCCGAGGTGAAATTGAGCGCCGAATAGAGCGCGGCGTTGAAGGCGGTGAACCCAAGCCCGCCCAGGGCGACGAGCAGCCAGATGTGCCTGCGCGCCACCGCCCAGTCCACCCGGAGCCTGGACCAGCCGACGGCGCCGAGAAATGCTGCGGCGAACGCCCAGCGCAACGAGGTCAAAAGCATCGGCGAGGCGTGGCCCACGGCAAGCTTGCCCGCCACCGCATTGCCACCCCAGAACAGGGTGGTCGCCAACAGCAGGACATAGGCGTTTCGATGCATGCGGCCGGACTTTCGCTGGCGAGGGGCACCATGCCGGCCTAGGCGCTGGCTTTCGGCATGTAAATGCGCCCAAAGGCTGAATTTGTTGTGCCTGAGGCGGCAAAGAAAGGTCGCACATCCAATTGCTTGGCGTTATAGAGGCCTGTCATTTTGCACTGTTCGCGGCCTCAGCCGCGATGTCGGAAGGAAAATATTATGGCCAATGTGGTGGTCGTCGGTTCCCAGTGGGGCGACGAAGGCAAGGGCAAGATCGTCGACTGGCTGTCGGAGCGCGCCGATGTGGTGGTGCGTTTCCAGGGCGGGCATAATGCCGGCCATACGCTGGTGGTCGACGGTGTGGTCTACAAGCTGTCGCTGCTGCCATCCGGCGTCGTGCGCGAGGGCAAGCTGTCGATCATCGGCAATGGCGTGGTCTTCGACCCGCATGCCTTTGTCGCCGAGATCGAGAAGATCCGCGCCCAGGGCGTCGAGATCGGCCCCGATCGCCTGAAAATAGCCGAAAACACCGCGCTTATCCTGTCGCTGCATCGTGAGCTGGATGGTTTCCGCGAGGACGCCGCCTCCAATTCCGGAACGAAAATTGGCACGACCCGCCGCGGCATCGGCCCCGCCTACGAAGACAAGGTGGGCCGCCGTGCCGTCAGGGTAATGGACTTGGCGGATTTGGAAACGCTTCCCCAGAAGGTCGATCGTTTGCTGACGCACCACAATGCGATGCGCCGCGGCCTTGGCCATCCCGAAGTGACGCACGACGTCATCATGGCCGAGCTGACCTCGATCGCCGACAAGATCCTGCCCTACATGGACCGCGTCTGGAAGGTGCTCGACGACAAGCGCCGCGCCGGCGAGCGCATCCTGTTCGAAGGCGCCCAGGGCACCCTGCTCGACATCGACCACGGCACCTATCCGTTCGTGACCTCGTCGAACACAGTCGCCGGCCAGGCGGCAGCGGGTTCCGGCATGGGCCCGGGCTCGATCCACTACGTGCTCGGCATCACCAAGGCCTACACCACCCGCGTCGGCGAGGGCCCCTTCCCGACCGAGCAACAGAACGAAGTTGGCGAATTCCTCGGCACCCGCGGCCACGAATTCGGCGTCGTCACCGGCCGCAAGCGCCGCTGCGGCTGGTTCGATGCCGTGCTGGTGCGCCAGGCGGTTGCCGTCAACGGCATCAAGGGCATCGCGCTGACCAAGCTCGACGTGCTTGACGGCCTCGACGAGATCAAGGTCTGCACCGGCTACATGCTCGACGGCGAGCTGATCGACTACCTGCCGGCGAGCCAGGGCGCGCAGGCGCGTGTCGAACCGGTCTACGAGACCCTCGAAGGCTGGAAAGGCACCACCGCGGGCGCCCGCAGCTGGAACGACCTGCCGGCCCAGGCGGTAAAGTATGTGCGCTACATCGAGGAGCTGATCGGCGCCCCGGTGGCCATGCTTTCCACCAGCCCCGAGCGGGATGACACGATACTTGTGACCGATCCGTTTGAAGACTAGTTTTGGCAACTTTCCGGCGGCTGATTTGCCGCCGGAATCGCCGCGGCCCAGAAGAAGAGATAGGTCGACGAGAGAATGGCAGACTTCGTAGCGGTTCTGAAAAAGACGCTGGATGGCATGGGTGACACCACGCCGGCGATGCGAGCTCGGGTGTATGACAAGGCCCGCAGCACCATCGCGGCCAAGCTCGCCGCGCTCAACCCGCAGCCGCCCGCAGCCGTTGCCGAACGCCAGACCAAGTCGCTCGAGGACGCGATCGCGATCGTCGAGGCGGAATTCCATCCGCCCGTTGTGGAAGACGATCCGCTGGCCGAGCTGGAAAACGTCTTCACCTCGATCGCCCGCAATAAGGATCAGCCGGCCTATACCAGGGCGGCACCTGCACCGGAGCCACGCAGCCCGGTGACCCCGGTCGCGCCACCGCCTGCCGCAGCCCCCATTCCGGCCTACACGCCGCAGCAGCGCGAGCCCCTGCCCGACTTCTCGGCAAGCGACGATGACGAAGCGCAGGACGGCGAAGGCGACAACAGCTTTGGCGACGCCGCAGCCAACAATGGCGATCCATTCGCCAACACGCGGCAGAAGCCGCGCAAGCGCATCAGCGGCGGCCTGATCGCAGCGGCACTTGCCGTGGTGGTGGTCGGCGCCGGCGGCTATGCGCTGTGGTCCAACCGCGATGCCTTTGTCGGCAGTGGCAGCGACACGGCGGCGGAAACGCCCCCGCCAACGAATGAGGCAGCCACTCCTCCGCCCGCCAATGGCGGCCAGGCAGCACAAGCACCGGCAAGCGGCGAGCCCGGCAAGTTCACCCAGCGCATGACCGCGGATGGCAAGGAGGTCGATCCTGGTCCGGCCAGCGGGAGCAACACCGTCGGCGAAGGCACCTCGGTTGCGGCACTGACCCAGCCGGCTCCGGCAACGCCACCGGCGACGCCCGAGACCGCGCCGGCAACCCCTGCCACGCCCGCTACACCCGCCGAGGGAACATCGGCGACGACAACGCCTGCGGCAGGCGAAAACGCACCCGTGGCCGTCGGCCAGAAGGCGATCTTCTACGAAGAGCGCACCAGCGTCGCCCAAGGTTCGGCTGAGCCGGGTTCCGTCGTCTGGACGGTGGTACAGGAATCGCCCGGCGGCGAACTGCCGCCCGAGCCTGCCATCCGCGCCGAAGCGACAATCCCCGGCAAGGACATCCAGTTGCGCATGACGATCCGCCGCAACGCCGACAAGACGCTGCCGGCGAGCCATATCCTGGAAATGATCTTCCTGACGCCTCAGGGCTTTGACGGCGGCGGCATCGAGAACATCCTGCGCGTGGCGATGAAGAGCTCGGAACAGGACGCCGGCAATTCGCTGCTCGGCATTCCGGCAAAGATCGCCGACGGCTTCTTCCTCGTTGCGCTCAATGACACCAAGGCCGAGGTCGACGCCAATCTGAACCTCCTGCGTCGCCAGAGCTGGATCGACGTGCCGGTCGTCTACAAGTCGGGCCGCCGCGCGCTGTTCACGCTCGAAAAGGGCATCCCGGGCGACAAGGTGTTCGAAGACGCGATGAAGGCCTGGCAGGCCAAGGAAGCCGGCTGATCTGAAGCTTTCGCTGGCGCGGATGATCATCCTCCGCGTCAGTAGCCCTGGAACGGCGCGCCTGCAGGGCAACCATGACCGCCGCTTGCACGACGACCGAGACGTACCTTTCGGTCCCCGCGCGTCGTCTCACGCCAGAGATTCCAGCCGGCGGCTTAAAGTGGAAACACCTGAAGTAAGATGTTAGGTTGAAGAACGCCTTCGGCCGCGTCCAGGCTGACGGATATGACCCAGCCGACGGAAAGCCGAACGCCTTCGGTACATCATGTGCGCTGCGACGACAGATCTTCCGCATCTCGGCGCTTCCGTCGCACTCACCGACGGCGGCCTCAAGACAACGTTGGTCTTCCTGGACGGGATGGACCTGCCGTGTTTCGCGGCGTTTCCGCTGTTGCTCGATGCGGCCGGCCGCGACAGGCTCGACGGCTATTTCAGGCGCTATCTCGATATCGCCGAACAACACGACGTGAGTTTCGTGCTGGACACGCCGACATGGCGCGCCAATCCCGACTGGGGTGAGAAGCTCGGTTACTCCCGTACGGCACTTTCGGACATTAATCGTCGCGCCGTCGCCCAGGCGAAGGCGCTGCGAGCGCCCTATCTCGCCCGCGGCATGACGGTGCTGGTCAATGGCGTGGTCGGGCCGCGTGGCGATGGCTACCGCCCCGACATGAAGATGACGCCTGTCGAGGCCTCAGACTATCATCGCGACCAGGTCGTCGCATTCCGCGACGCCGGCGCCGACATGGTCAGCGCCGTGACCATGAACTATCCGGAGGAAGCTGTCGGCATAAGCTGTGCCGCCATGGGCGAGGGCCTGCCATCGGTGATCTCTTTCACGGTCGAGACCGACGGGCGATTGCCGTCGGGAGAGAGCCTGGCGGAAGCGATCGAGATCGTCGATGACGAGACGGACGGCGCGCCCGCCTACTTCATGATCAACTGCGCCCATCCCAGCCATTTCCAGAGCGTGCTGGCGGACGCCGGCAGCTGGGTCCAACGCATTGGCGGCGTGCGGGCAAACGCATCGACAAAAAGCCACGCCGAACTCGATGCCGCAACAGAGCTCGACCCCGGCGATCCTGACGATCTCGCCCGCCGCTATCGCGTCATGCGGGACGGCTTCGGTCACATCAAGGTTCTTGGCGGCTGCTGCGGCACCGACCATCGCCATATCGCGGCGATCTGCGAAGCCTGCCTTTAGGCCCCTGGCTAGCCTTCCAGTTCCTCGCGCAGCATCTCCAGCTCCAGCCACTCCTCTTCGAGAGCGGTCAGCGTCGCGCGCTCCTTGTCGAGCGCGGCTATGGTCTTCTGGAAGCCGTGCGGGTCGCGCTCGTAGAAGGCCGGATCGGCGATCTGGTTTTCCAGCCGCGAGATCGAAGCGGTCACCGCCTCCATCTTCTTGGGTAGGCTTTCGAGCGCGAACTTCTGCTTGAACGACAGCTTTTTCGACGCGGCCTTGGGCGCTTCGGCCTCACTGCGGCCAGCTGAGGCCTGACCACTGGCCGCCTTGCGCGACTTGCGGTCGTCGAGCTTGGTGCCTCCGCGCTGGGCCAGCATGTCGGCGTAGCCGCCGGCATACTCGATCCAGCGGCCCTCGCCGTCGGGCGCGATGATGCTGGTGACGGTGCGGTCAAGGAAATCGCGGTCGTGGCTGACCAGGATGACGGTGCCGGCGAAACCGGCGACCAGTTCCTGAAGCAGTTCCAGCGTCTCCATGTCGAGATCGTTGGTCGGTTCGTCGAGCACCAGAAGATTTGCCGGACGCGCCAGCACGCGCGCCAGGATCAGCCGGGCACGTTCGCCGCCGGAGAGTTCGCGCACCGGCGTCCGCGCCTGCTCGGGCTTGAACAGGAAGTCCTTCATGTAGGAGACGACGTGGCGCTGCTCGCCATTGATGACGAGGTTTTCGCCACGGCCATCGGTCAGGTAGCTCGACAGCGTCTCGTTCGGATCGACCGCCTCGCGCTTCTGGTCGAGGGTGGCGATCTCCAGATTGACGCCAAGCCGCACGCTGCCGGCATCGGGCTCCATCTCGCCAGTCAGCATCTTGAGCAAGGTCGTCTTGCCGGCGCCATTGGGGCCGACGAGACCGACGCGATCACCGCGCTGGATGCGGGTCGAGAAACCCTTGACGACTGAAAGCTCGCCAAAGCTCTTTTCGATGTTCTTGGCCTCGATGATAAGCTTGCCGGATTCTGCCGCCTCGCTCGCAACCATGGTTGCCGCGCCCTCGGCGCCGCGATGGCTGCGGAACGTCTGGCGCATCGTCTGCAGCTCGCCGAGACGGCGCATGTTGCGCTTGCGCCGCGCCGTCACGCCATAGCGCAGCCAATGCTCCTCGCGCACGATCTGACGGCCTAACTTGTGCTGCTCGCGCTCCTCTTCCTCCAGGATCTGGTCCCGCCATTCCTCGAAATGGGCAAAGCCGCGGTCGAGCCGGCGCGTCTGGCCGCGATCGAGCCAGACGGTGTTGCGGCTGACGCGCTCGAGGAAACGGCGGTCGTGCGAGATCAGGATCAGCGCCGAGGAGGTGCGGATCAGTTCCTCTTCCAGCCATTCGATGACCGACAGGTCGAGATGGTTGGTCGGCTCGTCGAGCAGCAGGATGTCGGGCTCGGGCGCCATGACGCGGGCAAGTGCTGCGCGGCGCGCCTCGCCGCCCGACAGGTCGGCCGGAGACTCCTCGCCGGTCAGGCCGAGATGGTCGAGCAGATAGGTGGCGCGATGCGGATCGTCAGCAGGTCCGAGCCCGGCTTCGACATAGGCGCGGACAGAGGCGAAGCCGTCCATGTCAGGCATCTGCGGCAAGTAGCGGATGGTTGCCGTCGGCTGGCGGAACACCACGCCGTCCTGCGGCTCGATCATGCCCGCCGCGATCTTGAGCAGCGTCGACTTGCCCGAGCCGTTGCGGCCGACAAGCGCGATCTTGTCGCCGGCAGCGGCCGTCAGTGCGGCGCCGTCGAGCAGCGGTGTGCCGCCAAAGGTCAGACGGATGCCGTCGAGATTGAGAAGCGGAGGCGCCATGTTTCAGAAATCCGAAGCAGGAAAGGGATGAGCGAGGAGCAGGGCACGGCCGCTGCCGAGCGAAATCCGCAACGGACCCCGCACTTCATTGGAAAGGGTCAGCGACGAGCCGAACGGCACGTCGACATTGTCGAGCGGCCACTTGGCGCCCTGTTCGGACAGCCCGGTCAGCTCGGAGAAGGCGAGCACCGAAAACAGCATGCCGTCTTCATAGTCGAAGCCGGCGCTGCCGGGCAGGAGCGGCAAAGCCTCCTGGCGCCCGCTGCTCAGCAGCACCTCGATGCCGGCTTCGGCAAGCCTGAGCGCCAGGGCGAAATGAAGGAAGGCGTGGTCGGCGCGGGCGCCGCCGAAGGCGCCGACAAGCACCAGCGAGGTCGCGCCGAGCCGAAGCGCGGCATCGATGGCCAGTTCACCGTCGGTCCTGTCCTTTTCGGCCGGAAAGGTCGCCCGCGGCAGGTCGGCAAAACGCGGGTCGAGATCTGATGGCACGGAATCGAAGTCACCGAGCCACAGTTCCGGCATCAGCCCGAGCGTGGCGGCATGGCGGATACCGGCATCTGCCGCAATCACCCTGCTGCCCGCCACCTGGCGGTCGAGGCGCGGGGTGCGGAAAAGCTCGCCGCCGAGAAGTATGGTGAACCGGGTCATGGCATGCGCATTACCAGCCCGGCAGCCGAAACGGAAGGCCGCGACGTGGTCGGTGGCCGGCAAACTACCGCTTGCGTGGCCTGATGCGCGGGCCTATTTGTTGAACCGCTCTAACGGGGTGCCGGTCGCGCAATTGCGTGCCGGCTGAGAGGCATAGGGAACCGTCCCGGCCAACCCGCTGAACCTGATCCGGTTTGTACCGGCGGAGGGATTAGATGCTTCGGACGCCCGGCGCTTCAAATTCCCTTTCAACACCAATGAAGGAGGCGCCGATGCGCTCGTTGATCCTGTCCATGACTTCCGCCCTGGCGCTGGCCACGGTTGCTTTCCCTGCCGCTGCCGAAGGCAAGCTTACCGTCTACACCTATGAAAGCTTCACCTCCGAGTGGGGCCCCGGCCCGCAGGTCAAGAAGGCCTTCGAAGCCGACTGCGCCTGCACTGTCGACTTCGTCTCGGTCGCCGATGGCGTAGCACTGCTCAACCGCGTCAAGCTCGAAGGTGCATCGACCAAGGCCGACATCGTGCTTGGCCTCGACACCAACCTGACAGCCGAAGCCAAGGCCACCGGCCTGTTTGCGCCGCATGGTGCCGCCGGCGCCGACGTCAAGGTTCCGGGTGACTGGAAGGACGACACCTTCGTTCCTTACGACTACGGCTACTTCGCCGTCGTCTATGACACCGAGACGCTGAAGAACCCGCCGAAAAGCCTGAAGGAACTTGTCGAGGGCAATCCGGAAGAAAAGATCGCGATCCAGGATCCGCGCACCTCGACGCCGGGCCTCGGCCTGCTGCTCTGGGTCAAGTCGGTCTATGGCGACAAGGCGCCGGAAGCCTGGGCCAAGCTCAAGGGCCGCGTGCTGACCGTCACCCCGGGCTGGAGTGAGGCCTATGGCCTGTTCACCAAGGGCGAGGCGCCGATGGTGCTGTCCTACACCACCTCGCCAGCCTACCACATGGTCGCCGAGAACACCGAGCGTTACCAGGCGGCATCCTTCGAAGAAGGCCACTACCTGCAGATCGAAGTCGCCGGCATCACCACGACCGGCGCCAAGAACCCGCTGGCCGAAAAGTTCATGGCCTTCATGACCAGCCCAGGCTTCCAGGACGCCGTACCCGAAACCAACTGGATGTTGCCCGCCGGCAAGACCGACAAGCCGCTCAACCCAGCCTTCGACAAGCTGGTGAAGCCGACCAAGACGCTGATCTTCAGCGCCGACGAGGTGGCTGCCAACCGCAAGGCCTGGGTCGACGAGTGGCTCGGCGTGATGAGCAAGTAGGCTCTGTCGACCTGCCATGGTTGCGCTTGAACACCCCCCTCTGGCCTGCCAGCCATCTCCCCCGCAAGGAGGGAGATTGGCTGTGGCATGGCCTGCGCCAACCTGCATGGTTGCAGAGGACAAGCGGGCGTTGAAGCTGCCGATCTCCCCCCTTGCGGGGGAGATGGCCGGCAGGCCAGAGGGGGGTGGGACGGAGCGCGACCTTCCTCGAGCTGGCAACCCAAAGCCTGCAAAATCTGATCCGTCATGTCCATAAGCCGCACCGACCCCCGCATCACCTCAGGCATCATCGCGCTGGCGGCCATCGGCATCCTGATCGGCGGCGCATTTGCCGGTCTTGGCATCGAGGCCGCACGCAATCCACAAGGTGCTGCCGACGCCTTCGATTCCTACCTCTTCCGCATTGCCCGTTTCACCCTGTGGCAGGCGCTGCTGTCGACCTTGCTGTCGGTTGTGCCGGCGATCTTCGTTGCCCGAGCGCTCGCACGGCATCCCGCCTTTCCCGGCCGCGCCCTGATCCTGCGCCTGTTTGCCATTCCCCTCGCCTTGCCGGCGATCGTCGCAGCCCTTGGCATCCTGTCGCTCTACGGCCGCGCCGGCTATTTCGCTGAACCGCTTGCGGCGCTGACCGGCGGCACTTGGCCCGGCATCTATGGCCTGTCCGGCATTCTCGTTGCCCATGTCTTCTTCAACCTGCCGCTGGCGACGCGGCTGATTCTGGAGGCGCTGCAGACGGTGCCGGCGGACCAGTGGCGGCTGGCGAGCCAGCTCGGCATGGGCGCCCGGTCGAGCTTCCGCATGATCGAATGGCCGGCAATCCGAGCAGCCTTGCCCGGCATTGCGGGCCTCGTTTTCATGCTGTGCATCACCTCCTTCACCATCGTGCTGACGCTCGGCGGCGGCCCGGCCGCAACAACGCTTGAGGTTGCGATCTATCAGGCGTTGCGCTTCGACTTCGACCCCGCGCGCGCAGTAGCCCTGACCCTGCTGCAGATCGCGCTCACGGCAGTTGTGGTTCTGGCGCTGATGCGGCTCGGCGCCAACACGACCGGCGACGCCAACCTGCCGGTGGCCCAGCGCAACTACATCAAGGCAAAGACCGGCGAGACGGCGTTCAACGCCGCCATCATCGTCGCGGCACTCGTCTTCGTCGGCGGCCCCATGCTGGCGACGATCGCCTCAGGGCTGGAGGCCGATCTCGGCCGCCTCGCCGGCGAAGCATCGGTGCAACGGGCGACACTGACCAGCATCGTGCTTGCCACGCTGTCGGCGACACTCGCGGCCATGCTTGCCCTGTCCCTCGTCATGGCGCGTCGGGCACTGGCCGGCCGAAGGACAGGCGGCGAAAAGACATTGCTCGAACGCTTCACCGACACCGGCGCCGGCTTCGTGCTGGTGGTGCCGCCGATCGTCATCGGCGCCGGCTGGTTCGTGCTGGTGCGGCAGTCGGTCGACGTGTTTGCGCTGGCGCCATTCATGGTCGTCACCGTCAACGCCGTTATGGCCATGCCATTTGCCGTCCGCGCCGTCCGCCCTGCCTATGACGCGGCCAGCGAACGTCACGAAAGGCTGTGCGCCCAGCTCGGCATCTCAGGCTGGAACAGGCTGCGGTTGATCGACTGGCCAGTGCTCAAGCGCCCGCTTGCAACGGCATTCGCCTTTGCCATGGCGCTGTCGCTCGGCGATCTCGGTGTCATCGCGCTGTTCGGCAGCGACGCGGTGCAGACCTTGCCCTACCTTTTGCTCGCCCGCATGGGCAGCTACCGCACCGATGACGCGGCGGGACTTGCGTTGATGCTCGGTCTGTTGTGCCTGGCGTTGACGATGCTCGCCGACCGCCTCGGCAGGGAGACTGCGAAATGACCTCGACCAGTGCCGCGGTACGCCTCGACCATGTGGTGTTCAGCTATAGCGACACCATGGTGCGCTTCGACGTGACCTTTGCACCGGGCGAGATTACCGCGATCATGGGACCGAGCGGCGCCGGCAAGTCGACATTGCTCAACCTCGTCGCTGGCTTTGAGATACCGCGCGAAGGCCGCGTGTTGATCGGCGACGTCGACGTGACGATCGCACCGCCATCCGAGCGGCCGGTGTCGATGGTTTTCCAGGAAAACAACCTCTTTGCCCATCTCGACGTCGTGAAGAATGTCGGGCTCGGTCGCTCGCCTGCGCTGCGCCTGGACACTGCCGACAGGCGGGACGTGGCAACCGCACTGACACGCGTCGGCCTCGCCGGCATGGAGAAGCGCCTGCCCCGCGAACTGTCGGGCGGCGAACGCCAGCGCGTGGCGCTGGCGCGCGTCCTTGTCCGCGACCGGCCGATTCTCCTGCTGGATGAACCCTTTGCCTCGCTTGGACCAGCATTGCGCGAGGATATGCTGGATCTCGTGGCGAGCCTTCATGCAGAACGCGGCATGACCGTGCTTTTCGTGACACACCAGCCCGAAGATGCCCGAAAACTGGCTAAAAACATGGTTTTCGTCGAGGCTGGCACTGTCGCGGCGGCTGGAAAGACTGCGGATTTCTTCACCAATGCTGGACCTGAAGCGTTCAGACACTATATCGGCGGTGAACGGTGATGACGCGATCACGCCGGGTTGCCCGGAAGCGGACATAATTTACAGCCAAATCGCCACATTGGCGGTATCGGCCTTATTGTGTCGGCGAGTCGTCTGTGGCTACGTCCATCTGGTCGGGCCCGCTTCTGCTTTGCCTGCCGCCTAAAGACTTCGAAAGGACGCGAGCTCTGCCCACCTGCCGCGACATGTTGATCGAGACGAGAACGCCCCGCTATGCGCGCCTGATGGTTGCCGTCGCGCTGTCGGCGCTTGTCTCGGGTTGCCAGATACTCAACCCCTCCGATGTCCGCGAGTCAGGCTTCCAGCCGTCCAACAATCCTGTCACCGTCGACAACGTCACCCGCAACGACAAGCTCGCCGAGATCGCCAAGGCGCAGCATCCGCGCATTCTGGCGACCTATGGCGGCGAGTATTCGGACCCCAAGCTGGAGCGCATGGTCGCCAAGGTTGTCGGCAGCTTGACCACCGTGTCGAGCAACCCGAACCAGACCTACCGCATCACCATCCTGAATTCGCCCAACGTCAATGCCTTTGCGCTGCCCGGCGGCTATCTCTACGTGACGCGCGGCCTGCTCGCGCTGGCCAATGATTCGGCCGAGTTGGCCGCCGTCATCTCGCACGAGATGGGCCACGTCACTGCCAACCACGGCATCCAGCGTCAGCAGAAGGAAGCCGAGGAAGTGTTGGCGACCAAGGTCGTCACCGACGTGCTCGGCGAAAGCCCGACCGCCAAGGCAGCGCTGATCCGCGGCAAGCTCCGGCTCGCCCAGTTCTCGCGCAATCAGGAGCTGGAAGCCGACGGCATCGGCATCAAGATGAGCGGCCAGGCCGGCTACGATCCGTTTGCCGCAGGACGCTTCCTTCAGTCGATGGCCGCCTACTCCGACCTGCGCGCGGTCAGCGGCGCCACCGACGCCAGCCTCGACTTCCTGGCCAGCCACCCCAACGCGCCGCAGCGCATCGACCTTGCCCAGCGCCACGCCCGCCAGTTCGGCGCGCCCGGCATCGGCCGCCGCGATCGCGATTCCTTCCTCGCCGGCATCGACGGCCTGCTGTTCGGCGACACGCCTGATGAAGGTTATGTGCGCGGCACCACCTTCATGCACCCCAAGCTCGGCATCTCGTTTGCCGTGCCGCAAGGCTTTGTCATCGACAACACGGCAGCCGCCGTCACAGCGACCGGACCTGACAATACGGCTATCCGCTTCGATGGCGTGGCGATCGACGCCAAGCTGCCACTGACCGACTACGTCAAGAGCGGCTGGGTCGCAGGCCTCGACCCGTCGAGCGTACGCGCCGATACGATCAACGGCAACGAGGCGGCCTTCGCCCGCGCCAGCGCCGAAGGCTGGCAGTTCGATATCGTCGTGATCCGCAATGGCGCGCAGGTCTATCGCCTGCTGACGGCCGCTCCGACGGCCAGCACCGCACTAGACCAGATCGCCCGTTCGGTCAGCTCCAGCTTCCGGGTCATGACGGCAGCGGAGAAGGCTGGTCTGAAGCCGTTGCGCATCCGCGTCGTCACCGTCCAGCCCGGCCAGAACATGGGCTCGCTCGCCGCCAGCATGGTCGGCGTCGACCGCAAGCTCGACCTGTTCAGGGTTCTGAATGCGTTGGCACCCGGCGCCTCGGTTTCCGCCGGCGACAAGGTCAAGATCGTCACCGACCGGTAGCGCATCGGCCCGGAAATCGAGCCGTTCGGGAAGCACGATGCAGGTCCAGGAGATCAGCGCTCAGGCGACCTGGAACGCCGGATTCTTCCGCTCCAGCGCTGATTTCAGCTTTTCCATGGCGCGGGTCTCGATCTGGCGAACCCGCTCCTTCGAGATGCCGAGCGAGGTGCCGAGCTCTTCCAGCGTAGCACCTTCCTCCGTCAGCCGACGTTCTTCGATGATCTGCAGTTCCCTCGCATTGAGCACGGTGAGCGCGTCATGCAGCCATCCCGAGCGGCGCTCGATGTCGATCGCCTCGCCGACCAGCTCGTCCGGCAAGGGATCGTCCGAGACCAGCAGATCCATCCGTTCGCCCGAATCGCCATCGTCGCTGAGCGGCGCATTGAGCGAGGTGTCGGGCACCGACAACCGCATGTCCATCAGCGCGACGTCGGCTTCCGACACGCCAAGGGCTACCGAAATCTCCTGATAGGCTGCGGTGCCGCCGAGCGGGTCGCCGCCCTGGGCGAGCCGGGCGCGCATGCGCCGCAGGTTGAAGAACAGCGACTTCTGCGCCGAACTCGTGCCGCCACGGACTATCGACCAGTTGCGCAGGATATAGTCCTGCATCGAGGCGCGAATCCACCAGGTCGCATAGGTCGAGAAGCGGACCTCACGCTCCGGGTCGAAGCGTGCCGCCGCTTCAAGCAGCCCGACATGGCCTTCCTGGATGAGGTCGCCCATCGGCAGCCCGTAGCGCCGGAACTTGACCGCCATGGCGATGACGAGGCGCATATGGGCGGTGGTGATGCGGTTGAGCGCGTCCTGATCGTGCCGCTCTTTCCAGCGGATCGCCAGCTCGAGCTCTTCGCCGCGCTCCAGATAGGGCGCGCGCGACGCCGCCCTCAGCATCATCTGCTCGCCAGACAGGCCTGCCCGATCCATATACATCTTGCGCCCCTTGTCCTGAGAGCAGCCAGACGCGCACCGCAATTGCCGCGCTGCCCCGCAGCGCCATTAACGCGCCGTGTCGTCGAATGTTCCGGGGCGGCTGGCGGCCTTCAGTTGCGTAGATTCACATTCCATTATTGCGTCAATTTTGAAATTTCATTCCTTATGTCGAGAGCTGGCTTCTGACAGATTGCCGCCAATCACAACTTTCCCGGCCAGCAAGCCGGGCACAAAATCGGGATCACACAAAATGAAGTGGTTTAAGTCGCTGGCCGTTGCCGCAACGATCCAGCTCGCAGCCGTTGCCGCCGGCCATGCCGGTGAAAATCTCAATGAGATCAAGGCAGCCGGCGTATTCAAGATCGGCACCGAGGGCACCTACGCGCCCTTTACCTATCACGACGCATCGGGAGCGCTCGTCGGCCTCGACGTCGAGATCGGCAAGGAAATCGCCAAGCGCCTCGGCGTCAAGGCAGAGTTTCTCGAAGGCAAATGGGACGGCCTGATCGCCGGCATCGACGCCAAGCGCTATGACGCCGTCATCAACCAGGTCGGCATCACGGAGGCGCGCAAGGCCAAGTACGACTTCTCCGATCCCTACATCGCCTCGAAGGCAGTGCTGATCGTCAGCGGCAAGAATGAGGACATCAAGGGCTTCGCCGACCTCAAGGGCAAAAAGTCGGCCCAGTCGCTGACCAGCAATTTCGGCAAGATCGCCGAGGCCAATGGCGCTGAGCTCGTCGGCACCGATGGCTTCGACCAGTCGATCCAGCTGGTGCTGAACGGCCGCGCCGACGCCACCATCAACGACTCGCTATCGTTCTTCGACTTCAAGAAGCACAAGCCCGACGCCGACGTGAAGATCGTCGCCGAAGAGGCCAAGGCCGACTTCTCCGGCGTGATCGTGCGTAAGGGTGAGCCCGAGCTGGTCGAGGCGATCAACAAGGCGCTGGCGGAGATCAAGGCCGACGGCACCTACAAGAAGATTTCCGAGACCTATTTCGGCGCCGACGTCTCGCAGTAACAGCATTGCCCTTCAGGCGGCGCCCGGCGTGGCGGCCGGCTGTAAGGCGCTCATTTTCCACCTCTCATTTTTTCCCATGAACTTGCCCGGAAAATCTGCGATTTTCCGGGCTTGTTTGTTGTGGAGAGGGAGCATTCATCTTGCCACACTGGCTTCAATTGATGCTGGACTCGCTCGGCCCACTGTTGTGGGCCGCGCTCGTTTTCACAGCCCCGCTGACGCTTCTCTCTTTCGCCTTGGGCCTGACCGTGGGGCTGGGCGCAGCCCTTGCCCGCCTGTTCGGGCCTGCCTGGCTTTCTGGCATCGTCCGCTTCTACGTCTGGATCATCCGCGGCACGCCACTTCTGGTGCAGCTGTTCCTGATCTTCTACGGCCTGCCCAGCATCGGCATCGTGCTCGACGCCTTTCCGGCGGCACTGATCGGCTTCACCCTCAATGTCGGCGCCTATTCCTCCGAGATCATTCGTGCCGCCATCAGCTCGGTGGCCAAGGGGCAGTGGGAAGCGGCTTACTCTATCGGCATGACATGGTCGCAGGCGATGCGCCGCACAGTCCTGCCGCAGGCAGCCCGCGTCGCCGTGCCACCGCTGTCCAACACCTTCATCTCGCTGGTCAAGGACACCTCGCTGGCTGCCGCCATTACCGTGCCGGAGATGTTCCAGGCAGCCCAGCGCATCGTCGCCACCACTTATGAACCGCTGATCCTCTATGTCGAGGCGGCCATACTCTATCTCGCAATGAGCTCGGTACTGTCGTCGCTTCAGGTCAGGCTCGAGAAGCGGCTCAACCGTTACGGCGGCTTCCTGGAGGCACGGTCATGATCGGACTGTCCCACATCGTCAAACAATTCGGCGACAATATCGTGCTCAAGGATGTTTCGGTCGAGATCCGCGAGGGCAGCGTCACCGCCCTCGTCGGGCCTTCCGGCGGCGGCAAGAGCACGCTGCTGCGCTGCATCAACCTGCTGGAAATTCCGACCTCCGGCACTGTGCGCATCGGCGACGACACACTCGAATTCCGCCCCGGCCACCGCGTCGCCACCAAGGCAATCCAGCAGTTGCGCCGCCAGACCGGCATGGTGTTCCAGAACTTCCAGTTGTTTCCGCATCGCACGGCGATCGAGAACGTCATGGAAGGGCTGGTGACGGTGCTGAAATGGCCAGATGCGAAGGCACGCGAGCGGGCCATGACGCTGCTCGACAAGGTCGGCATGGCGCACAAGCTCGACGCCTGGCCCGCGACCTTATCCGGCGGTCAGCAGCAGCGCGTGGCCATCGCACGCGCGCTGGCGCCGTCGCCCAAGGTGCTGTTGTGCGATGAGCCGACCTCGGCACTCGACCCGGAACTGGCGCAGGAAGTGGTCGACGTGCTCGGCCAGCTGGCGCGCGAGGGCACGACGATGGTGATCGCCACGCACGATCTGCGCCTGGCGTCGAAGATTGCCCATGAGGTGCTGTTCCTGGAAGCGGGCTCGGTGGTTGAAAAAGGACCGGCGAACGAAGTGTTCGGCAATCCGAAGCATGAGCGCACCAAACGGTTCATCGCGACGATCACGCATCAGCACGACCACGGCAAGGGCGGCGAAGGCTAGACCTCGCTGCCGCCCCAGGCAGTGCTCAGAACGAGATTGCCACGGCCGGGCGGACATCGACCACGGCATTGCCGGCACCAAAACCGTCGAGCGTTTCGTTGTGGTGGGCGATGATGTCGACATGGGTGAGATGGGCCGAGTCGGCGGTCGTATGACAGTCGGCGACGAGCGTGACGTCGTAACCGAGCGACACGGCCCGACGCACAGTCGTGTCGACGCAGAACTGGGTCATGCAGCCGCCGACGACAAGATGCGAGATACCAAGCTCCCCAAGGCGGGCGCCGAGCTCGGTCTCGTGAAACGAGTCCGAGCTCTTCTTGCGAACGAGAAGGTCACCTGCCCGCGGGGCCAGCTCCGGCCGGACTTCCCAACCTTCCGTGCCAACTGCCAGGCGGTGGCCCGAAGGACCGTCATGCTGGATGACTATGACCGGCACGCCCGCAGAACGGGCTCTGTCCTGGAGATCACGCAGCCTGCCGATCGTATCGTCGAGCGCAGCCTCGAGCAGTGGCTGCCGCTCCGAGGTGCCTTTGCCCCTCAGGATCGCATTCTGCACGTCGATGACAAGAAGTGCGGTGCCCATATGCTGCCTCTCCTGTTGCGATGATTGGCGTCGGATACAGCAAAACCGATCGGCTCAGTAGCGGCTTTCAAGCCAAACCGCTCGGCCAGAAGTGGCGGCATCTCATCCAGCCAGAGCCTCTAGGATACTTGCCAAAAGTGACTTTCAGCCGACTGGCCGCGCAACGCACCTTTGTCTGCTGAGACGCGCGGCCTCTCGGCAGACAAACAAAAAACCCGGCCAATGGCCGGGTTTTTCATAGCGGAACTTACAAGCCTTATCAGGCAGCTTCTTCCTGCTCGGCGTCGGCTTCTTCGTTGTCAGCCTTGGTGCCGCGCTTCGGACCCTTGTTGAGGTTGGTCTCGATGAGACGGACAGCCTCGGTCTCCGACAGGCGGTTGACCGCTGCCAGTTCGCGCGCCATGCGGTCGAGCGCTGCTTCATAGAGCTGACGCTCGGAGTAGGACTGCTCCGGCTGGTTGTCGGCGCGATAGAGGTCACGCACGACTTCGGCGATCGAGATCAGGTCGCCGGAATTGATCTTCGCATCATATTCCTGGGCGCGGCGCGACCACATGGTGCGCTTGACGCGGGCGCGGCCCTGCACGACCTTCAACGCACGCTCGACATAGTCGGTCTCCGACAGCTTGCGCATGCCGATGGACGTTGCCTTGGCGACCGGCACCTTGAGGCGCATCTTGTCTTTCTGGAAATCGATTACGAACAGCTCGAGCTTGTGTCCCGCCACTTCCTGCTCGTCGATCGAGACGATCTGGCCGACGCCGTGCGCCGGGTAGACAATGTACTCGCCAGTCTTGAAACCGTGACGTGCTGCGGATTTCTTCTGCGGGATGGAAGTTGCCATACGCCCTGAACTCCTTCTTGTGACACCGGCCCGCCGAGGCCGGTTGATCGGGACGGTCGCAAAACGCGACCTTCTGCCGCACAACATTCGACCCCCAATCGGAAGAGCCTGGACCGGCAAACCGCAAAACGTTGCGACCGCCGGGCCCAGATTACTCTGGTCCGGATTAGGGTTGTCACCTTTCAGTGAATTAGGCTATGCGCCATAAATCGACGTTGTGTCATCGGCATGTTGGGCTAGCTCTAACACAAAAAGTCGGAAGAATCAAGATTTTGCTGCATACGCGAACAATCTGCCGCGTCAAGAGTCGACGGCGGCTCTCAATCCAACGATCTAGCGCCATTTAGGGCGCGCTACCCTCAGTTGCCTTCGCCAGGCTCGGCCGAAAAGAACTTCTCGAACTTGCCTTCGACGCCGTCAAATTCTTTGGCGTCTGCCGGCGGCTCCTTCTTTGCCGTGATATTCGGCCATTTTTCGGCATATTCGGTGTTGATCTGCAGCCATTTGTCGAGCCCCGACTCAGTGTCAGGCTTGATCGCGTCGGCCGGACATTCCGGTTCGCAAACGCCGCAGTCGATGCACTCGTCGGGATGAATGACGAGCATGTTCTCGCCTTCATAGAAGCAGTCGACCGGACAAACCTCGATGCAATCCATGTATTTGCATTTGATGCAGTTGTCGGTGACGACGTAGGTCATGAAGCAGGCTCCGGGACTTCCCGTAGTTTGTATCTTTCGGGTGAGGTATCCCCTTTGCGGGGTCGTTGCAAGGGCGGCCGTTCCGCGCAGAAGCACGTTTGCGGAACGTAATTCTCAACTTCGTTGCCGCGGCTCCAGAGCCTTTGCGTCACTGGTCGCGCAGCCTGTCGGTGGCCCGCCGTTCTTTCTTGGTCGGACGGCCACTGCCAACCTCGCGCAGCGGCGGCCTGGCGTCGGGCGGCGCCTCATCCCTCGGCGTGGGTGCGGGAGAGATGTCGTCGTAGAGCTTGCGTGCTTCTTCGACCGGCCCGCGACGCTCGCCAGCCAGCAGAATCTTGTAGACCAGGATGCGACGATCGAGCGTGATGGTCAGCACGTCGCCTGCCTTGACGATGTCGGAGGCCTGGCTGAGCTTCTGGCCGTTGCACCTGACGCCGCCCGATTGCGCGAGCTTGGCGCCAAGCGAGCGCGACTTGACCGCGCGCGAGAAGAACAGCCACTTGTCGATGCGCTGTCTTCCCTCGCCGGCCAAGGCGCTTACTTCTTGAGCTGGTCGCGCAGCGCGGCGAGCTTGGCGAAGGGCGAATCCGGATCGATGCGCACCGGACGCTCCTCGCGTGGCTTGGGCTGGAAGGCGGGCTTGCCCTTGGGGCCGTTGCGGTCGCCGCCGTGCCTGTCGCCCTGCGGACGCTCATTGCGATTGCGGTGTTCGGGACGCCCACCCTCGCCCTGCGGCTTGCCGCCGGGCTTGCGGTCGAAACGCGGACGGCCGCCATCACGGCCTTCGCCACCCTCGCGCCCGCCATTGCGGTTGCCCTCGCCCTGACCCTGACGGGCTGCGGGTGCGCCGGCGGCACGCTGCTCGCGCTGGCCGCCGCGTGGGCGATTGTCCTGGCGATGACGCGGGCGCTGCTCGAAGCGGCCCTGACGCCACAAAAGGATCGGCTTGGGTTCTTCGACAGGCTCCGCGGCGGCAGTTGCCGGCTGGGCTTCGGCTGCAGCAGTCTCGACGGCGGCCGCTTCCGACAACGCTTCGGCTACAGGTTCTGCGACGGCTTCCACTTCTGCGGCGGGTGCAGCAACTGCCTCGGGTTCGACGGCAGGCTCGGCCGCCACTTCGGCCACGACCTCAGCTGCAACCTCGGCAACAGCTTCCGGCTCCTGCTCGGCATCCGCTTCCTGCGCGGCTTGGGCAAATGCTTCCGTGGAAACCTCGGCGGCCTGACCGGCAGCGGCAGCTGCCGCTGCGGCCTTGTCGGCCTGCGCCTTGGCCACGGCCGCGCGCGTGGCAGCGTCGATCGTCTCGAGCTTGTCCTTGACCTCGGCAGCAGGCTTCGGCTCGGCGCGATAGCCGAGGCCCTTGAGGATTTCTTCCATGTCGTCGCCGGTTGCGCCGAGGATCGACATCATCTGCGGCGTGACGATGAAGGCGCTGCCGTCATAGGCACCGTCAGGACGCGCACCGATGCCCTGCTTCCAGGCAAGCGCCGGGCGGATCAGATCGGCGAGACGTTCGAGAATGTCGACACGCACGGCGCGGCGGCCAAGATTGCGGAATCCGGCGAGCTTGTAGAAGGTCTTGTCGAACGCCTGATCGATGACAACAGACGTACGGCCGGCGGCCAACGCATGGACGACATCGCCGAAGCCCGGCTTGTCCTTGCCGTCATTCTTGAGCGCCCAGAGCAGCGTCACCAGGCCGGACGGTGCCGGTTTGATCAGCGCCGGTACAAAGACGTGGTAGGCACCGAAGCGGACGCCGAGACGGCGAAGTGCTGCGCGACCTTCCTGGTCGAGCGACTTCACCTCGTCGGCGATGTCGCGGCGATTGATCAGGCCGAAATTCTCGACCAACTGGAAAGCGATGCCACGGCCAATGCCGGAAAGCTGTTCGCCGGCCTTGAGATCGACCAACGGCTTGAGCAGCGACTCAATCTGGAAATTGACGAAACGGTCGGCGCGCGCCGCGACCTTGTCACGGGCCGGGCCCGTCAGTTGCTCGTCGGCGAGCAGCACGACGCGCGGCTTGAGCGCGTCCTCGCCCTCGACCAGCGTGCCGATCGGCGCGCCTATCCAGCGCAGAACGCCGTCGGAGCCAAGCGCGATATCGCCATTGGGCGACGCCGAAAAACGCTCCGCGCGGGCATCGAATTCTGTGGCGAGCGCCTTCTGCGCTGCCGTGCGCACGGCCTTGGCGTCTTCTCCGCCAGCGCTCTGATCTGCGGTGAAACGGAACCCTTGCAGTTCGCCGACATGGTGGCCCTCGACGAGGACAGTTCCGGACGGGCTTATTTCGGCTTCAAGCATAGTGTTTTCTCTAAGGCGGCGCATGAGGACGGAAGTCCTGCGGTCTACAAAGCGTTTCGTCAACCGCTCATGCAGTGCATCCGACAATCTGTCTTCGATGTTTCGCGTTTTTTCTTGCCAGTGTGCCGGATCGGCAAGCCAGCCAGGGCGGTTTGAGACAAAAGTCCAGGTCCGGATCTGTGCGATCCGGTGGGAGAGCGTGTCGATGTCGCCTTCGGTGGAATCGGCGCGGCGCACCTGTTCGGCCATGTAGTTTTCGTCGACATGACCGTTGCGGGCGAGATCGTCATACATCGACGCAATGAGGTCGGCGTGCTGGGCAGGCGCAATCCTGCGATAGTCGGGCAGCGCGCAGGTCTCCCACAACAGGGCGACACGTTCGCGACCGGTGGCGAGCGAGCGGATGTTTTCGTCACGCGACAGGTGTTCGAGCGCCTGGGCGTCGACCGCGGGCAGCGCCCGCGTCAGGCCTTCGACGGGCGCCACCGTGTCGATCGAGCGCTTGAGCGTGTCGAGGCTTGTGAAGTCGAACGAAGCGGTGCGCCACTGCAGCACCTTCACCGGCTCGAAATCGTGCCCCTCGATCTTCTCGATCAGTTCCTCGTCGAACGGATCCACCTGGCCGGTGACGCCAAAGGTGCCGTCGCGGAGATGACGGCCGGCACGGCCGGCGATCTGGCCAAGCTCGGCAGCGGTCAGCTGGCGATACTGGTAGCCATCGAACTTGCGGTTCTGGGCAAAGGCAACGTGGTCGACATCGAGATTGAGGCCCATGCCGATGGCATCGGTGGCAATCAGGTAGTCGACGTCGCCGGACTGGTAGAGTTCGACCTGGGCGTTGCGGGTGCGTGGGCTGAGCGCGCCGAGCACGACGGCAGCGCCGCCCTGCTGACGGCGGATGAGCTCGGCGATGCCATAGACCTCATCGGCCGAAAAGGCGACGATGGCCGAGCGGCGCGGCAGCCGCGTCAGCTTCTTGGAGCCGGCATAGGCAAGATGCGACAGGCGCGGCCGGGTGACCACCGACACGCCCTTCAACAGCTTCTGCAGGATGCCGTGCATGGTGGCAGCACCCAGCAGCAGCGTTTCCTGCCTGCCTCGCAGGTGCAGGATGCGGTCGGTAAAGATATGGCCGCGCTCGAGATCGCCGGCGAGCTGTACCTCGTCGATGGCGACGAAGGCGGCATCGGTCTGACGCGGCATCGCCTCGACGGTGCAGACGGAATACTTGGCACCGGCCGGCAGGATCTTCTCCTCGCCGGTCACCAGCGCGACCTTATGGGCACCAACCTTCTCGCAGAGCCGACCATAGACCTCGCGGGCAAGCAGCCTGAGCGGCAGGCCGATGATGCCGCTTTCATGCGCGACCATGCGCTCGATGGCGAGATGCGTCTTGCCGGTGTTGGTCGGCCCGAGGACCGCTGTCACATCGCGACCCGACACGATCAGGGGGTCATTCTGCTTGGAGTGAACATTCATTCTAAGGAACTGCCCTCGGCGCCGGGCCCACCCGGCGTTGCGCCGCTTTCACGACGACTGGACACATAGGGATTTGCGAGACGAAGCGAAAGCGGAATGTTCCAAATTTAAGAGTTGGAACGAGTCTGGAACGAATCAGCGACGAATCACTGACTCCGGCAGATTCAGGTTTTGTTCACCCCAACATATAGATTTCGTGCTGGCAAGTCGCACCACATGCAGATTCTCTAAAGTGGCCCGTTTCATGCTTTAGCCCACTGCTGTTAACCTTTGCCGACCAAGCGCCGGAACGCTTTGGCAAACCCGACGCAAAATAATGATTTTGTTGATGTTTCCTATCTCCGGGTTAACGCTGGAATCGTCGACGAGCGGCATTTCGTTAAGATTTGAACCAAATGCGGAACGAACAGGCGACGAATCACTGATAGGACAAGTTTCCTGATTTGTTCACCGCTAGATGTTGTGTCTTCCCCAACGTCTCCACCGATTATCCACCGTGGAGTCACAGGCTTGTCCACAACAGGCTCCCGGGCGCGTTAATCTTTGCGTGCCAAAGCGGCACACCGCTGGTCCGACGAAAATATCTGTGATTGCATTACGTTAAGGGAACCACACCCGTTGAATGCGGCAGCGAGGCATGTCTCCATCCGCATGTTGAGTCTGCGCGGCGGGGATTGCCCAGGCGGGGCCTCCGGAAAATGCGGCGCACCACGCAGGCGCACGACATCTGGAGGGAAGATCATGAGCAAACGTCTATTCGCCGAGTTCCTCGGCACATTCTGGCTTGTCTTTGGTGGTTGCGGCAGTGCGGTGCTTGCGGCTGCGTTTCCCGAACTCGGCATCGGCTTTGCCGGCGTAGCCCTGGCATTCGGCCTGACCGTGCTGACCATGGCCTATGCCGTCGGCGGCATCTCGGGCGGCCACTTCAACCCCGCAGTCTCTGTCGGCCTGATGATGGCCGGTCGCTTCGAAGCCAAGAACCTGGTACCTTATGTCATCGCCCAGCTTGTCGGCGCCATCGTCGCCTCGACGGTGCTCTACCTCATCGTCAGCGGTAAGGCCGACTTTGCCGGTATCGGCGGCTTCGCGACCAACGGCTATGGCGACGCTTCACCCGGCAAATATGGCCTGACCTCGGCATTGATCATCGAGGTCGTTTTGACCTTCATGTTCCTGATGATCATCCTGGGCTCGACCCATGGACGCGTGCCGGCCGGCTTCGCACCGATCGCCATCGGCCTTGCGCTGACGCTCATCCACCTGATCTCGATTCCGGTCACCAACACCTCGGTCAACCCGGCCCGCTCGACCGGACCGGCGCTGTTCGTCGGCGGCATCGCCCTGCAGCAGTTGTGGTTGTTCTGGGTAGCCCCGATCGTCGGCGCGGCGATCGCCGGCGTCGTTCACAAGGCGATGTTCGAAAAGGACTGAGCCTCACCGGCCAGACGCGAAAACGGCGCCTTGCGGCGCCGTTTTCTTGTTTCGGGGCAGCAAGCCCGACGGTCAGACGAAATATTGTCCGCCGTTTGCGGACAGGGTCGCACCCGTGATGAAGCCCGATTGTTCCGATGCCAGGAACACCACGCAGCGCGCGATCTCTTCAGGCTCGCCGAGCCTGCTGACCGGGATCTGGGCGATGATCGCTTCCCGCACCTTTTCCGGAACCGCCATCACCATCTCGGTGGCAATGTAGCCGGGACAGATGACATTGACGGTGATGCCGGCGCGGGCGCCTTCCTGGGCCAGGGCCTTGGTGAAGCCGATGTCGCCTGCCTTGGAGGCCGAATAATTGGCCTGGCCGGCCTGGCCTTTCTGGCCGTTGATCGAGGAGATGGTTATGACGCGGCCGAACTTGCGGTCGCGCATGCCGCTCCACAGCGGATGGGTCATGTTGAAGGCACCGTTCAGGTTGGTGTCGATGACTTCCTTCCACTGCTCGCGCGTCATCTTGTGGAACATCGAGTCGCGCGTGATGCCGGCGTTGTTGACCAGCACCGAGACGGGGCCGAGGTCAGCCTCGACCTGCTTGATGCCGGCCTCGCAGGCGTCGTAGTCGGCGACCGACCATTTGTAGACAGGAATGCCCGTCTCGGCCTTGAACTTCTGCGCAGCTTCGTCATTGCCGGCGTAGTTGGCCGCAACCGAGTAGCCCGCCTCCTTCAGCGCGATCGAAATAGCAGCACCGATGCCGCGCGATCCTCCGGTAACCAGTGCAACCTTGCTCATGCGTTTCCCCTTTTCTGCTGCTTGATGGACTGCCCTTGCGACAGGCTTTTCCCTTGCGAGAGGCTTTTAGAGACAAAAAGGGCGGCACATTGGCCGCCCTTTTGTTTTCGATTTACATCGCCTCGACACACATGGCGACGCCCATGCCGCCGCCGATGCACAGGGTCGCGAGACCCTTTTTCGCACTGCGCCGGCGCATTTCGTAGACCAGCGTGTTGAAGACGCGGGCGCCGGACGCGCCCACCGGATGGCCGATGGCAATGGCGCCGCCATTGACGTTGACGATCGCCGGATCCCAGCCCATGTCCTTGTTGACCGCGCAGGCCTGCGCGGCGAAAGCCTCGTTGGCTTCGACCAGGTCGAGATCGCCGACCGACCAGCCGGCCTTTTCCAGCGCCTTGCGCGACGCCGGGATCGGGCCGGTGCCCATGATCTGCGGGTCGACGCCGGCGGTCGCCCAGGAAACGATGCGGACCAGCGGGGTGAGGCCACGGCGTACAGCCTCGGCTTCGGTCATCAGCACGACAGCGGCAGCGCCGTCATTGATGCCGGAGGCATTGCCGGCGGTGACGGAGCCTTCCTTGTCGAAGGCAGGCCGCAGCTTGGCAAGCGAATCGAGGGTCGCACCGTGGCGGATGTATTCGTCCTGGTCGACGATGGTGTCGCCCTTCTTGCCCTTGATGGTGACCGGAACGATCTCGTCCTTGAAGCGGCCTGCAACCTGCGCGGCTTCGGCCTTGTTCTGCGAGGCGACGGCGAACTGGTCCTGCTCGTCGCGGGTCAGCTGCCACTGGCGCGCGACGTTCTCGGCGGTGTTGCCCATGTGGTAGCCGTAGAAGGCGTCGGTCAGGCCGTCCTTGATCATCGTGTCGATCATCTTGAAGTCGCCCATCTTCACGCCGCCACGCAGGTGCTGGCAGTGCGGCGCCATCGACATCGATTCCTGGCCGCCTGCGACGATGATCTTGGCGTCGCCGGTGGCAATCTGCTGCATGCCGATGGCAATGGTGCGCAGGCCCGAGCCGCACAGCTGGTTGAGGCCCCAGGCGGTCGCCTCCTGCGGCACACCCGCCGCCATGGCCGCCTGGCGGGCCGGGTTCTGGCCGGCGCCGGCGGCAAGGATCTGGCCGAGGATGACTTCGTCGACTTCCCTGGGGTCGACACCGGCGCGTGCCAGCGCCTCGCGGACCGCGACTGCACCGAGTTCATGGGCCGGGGTGTTGGCGAAGGCACCGTTGAACGAGCCGACCGGCGTTCGGGCGGCGCTGGCGACGACGATGGAGGACGAGGCGGACATGTTTCTCTCCAGACTTCGTTTGACGAATGGTTCTTGCGCCTCGAGGACATTGGCGCTCATGACTTTTCTTGCCCGTTCCAGGACCCGAGTCAAACCGGAAAATCAACGGATTGCCGATGCTGCGGCCGCACTGCAGCAATGCTGCGCAGCATTTTTTTGCCGGCGTTGCCTCGCCTTGCCTTCTTGCAGTGCACAAACCACTTGGATTTGCGATTGCTTTGCGCTTATCCTCGTGGCCGGCGAAATGTTACCGGCTGCTTACACGGCATTCCGGTCTTCCGGGGGAGGATGCTGATGGTTGCCAAAGACACGCCAATCGTAATCAAGAAATACGCCAACCGCCGTCTCTACAACACCGGCACGAGTACTTACGTCACGCTCGAGGACCTGGCCGAAATGGTCAAGAAGGGCGAGGAATTTACCGTGCAGGACGCCAAGACCGGCGAGGATATCACGCACCCGGTTTTGACCCAGATCATCTTCGAACTGGAGAACAAGGACGGCCAGAACATGCTGCCGATCCCGTTCCTCAGGCAGCTGATCTCCTATTACGGCGACCAGATGCAGATGGTCGTGCCGAGCTTCCTCGAACAGTCCATGCTCGCCTTCTCGAAGGAACAGGAACGCTTCCGCGAACAGATGAAGGCGACCCTCGGCAAGGCGCCGATGGACATGATGAAGGGGACCGCGCCGATGAAGGCGCTGGAAGAACAGACGCGCCGCAACATGGAGCTGTTCCAGAACGCGATGCGCATGTTCACCCCGTTTCCGATGCCCGGCACCGCAGCGCCCGCCGAGCCGGCGAAGAAAGAAACGGCCGAGAAGCCGGACGAGCTCAAGGAACTCAAGGACCAGCTCGCCGCCATGCAGCGCAAGATCGATTCGATGGGATGAGCACCCGGTCCGCCTAGGCGGATTGAAACGCCCGGTGGACGTTTCAAAGGGTGCGAACGCCGGGAAGCTGCCGGAGGCAGCGGGGCCCCGGCAGGGAACTGCGGCACGTAAGGCCGACGGAAAGCCAACTTGCTTGGCTTTCCGAGCGTCGAACGCCCGGAGCGACAGCGAAGGGCCGGAGAGACTTGAAGTCTTGAGCTCTTCCTTGAACCACCGGCAAGCCAACGCAGAACGCCCCCGCCCCTACCCTTTAGGACGAGAGATTTTCAACCTGACGCAGGGTTTTGCCGGGCGTCGGGAGGGTGTTTGCTAGACGCCTATCGATTTCATCAGGAGGACTGCACATGACCGAACTGACGCTGGCCAAGGCCAACGCCATCATCGACACCGCTTTCGGCCTTGCCGCCGAGCAGAAGTTCAAGCCGCTCGGCGTCGCCGTGCTCGACGCCGGCGGCCACCTCCTGGCCTTCCAGCGCCAGGACGGCTCGCCCTTCATCCGCGCCGAAGTGGCGTCGGGCAAGGCGTATGGCGCGCTTGCCGTCGGCTCGAGCTCGCGCGCACTCGGCGTTGCCGCCGTCGAGCGTCCGCATTTCTTCCAGGGGCTTTCGGCGGTGTCGGGCGGAAAGATCGTACCGGTGCCGGGCGGCGTGTTGATCCGCAACAAGAATGGCGACGTGCTCGGCGCGGTCGGCATTTCGGGCGATACGTCGGACAATGACGAACTGGCAGCCATGGCCGGCATCGAATCGGCCGGCTTCGTCGCCAAGGTCTGATCTGCAAAGCGCGCTCCCCCGGGGGAGCGCGCTCCTACTCGCGTCCGAACGTGACGTCGCGGTTGGCCGAACGGATCGATACCGAGAAGCCAGCCAGCACGTCGAGCAGCGCAATCACCATCAATATGAAGAAGACCGAGCTGGTGGCGCCGCGCACCAGCAGGAATTCGACCAGGAACGCGACGAAGACGAAGGTCGAAAGCAAGTGATCGACGACAGAGGCGCTGCCCGTGCGGGTCGCCTTGACGATCTCGACGAAGAAAAGCAGCAGCGCCACCACGATCAGCAGGTCGCCGAGGGTAAGCGCAAAACTTCCGCCCGACATCATCCCCAACGTGAGAATCTCGGTTGCCCACGGATTGCCGTCGGGGCCGCTGCCGAACAAGCCGGCCACGCCGATGTTGTAGAGGACGAAGGGTATGATCAGAAGGGGAATGCCCGCGAGCATGGACCGGTCTCCGCTTTGCGCTGGCACCTTCTAGAATCCCCCGACGGCCGGGCGTCAAGGAAATTCAGCACCATCATCCGGACACGCAAAAAGAAAGGACCGGCAAGACCGGTCCTTTCCCAATTTGCTCGCTCGGGTAAAGCCGCTTGGCTTTCCCTCAGGAAAAGCTGCTTAGCTTTCCTTCGGCGTCAGAACCTGGCGACCGCGATACATGCCGGTCTTCAGGTCGATGTGGTGCGGACGGCGCATTTCGCCGGAATTCTTGTCCTCGACATAGGTCGGGGCCTTCAGCGCGTCGGCCGAGCGGCGCATGCCGCGCTTGGACGGGGAGGTTTTTCGTTTTGGAACAGCCATGGATATACTCCACCAATCGGTCAAATGACCCTGTCCGCCCTCGTGAAAGGGCCGCGCATGGGCCGGAAACTGAGAAAGTTGGCGAGCCTATACACGGCGAAAGCAGGCTTGACCAGCCCGAAGCGACTCTTTTTTCAGCCGACAGCCGTCTATCTAGTTCAGGCACTGCACATAGGCGCCTGCCTTGGTGGCGCGGCGCTCGATGACCGATGCGAGCCGCCTCAGCCCGGGTCCAGGCTTGGCCGGATTGCGTGCCGCCGGATTGGGCAAGGTTACCGCCAGAAGCGCTGCCTGGCGCCGCGACAGCTGGCTGGCCGGCTTGCCGAAATAATGCTGCGACGCCGCCTCGACGCCGTAGATGTTGGGGCCCCACTCGGCGATGTTGAGGTAGATCTCCATGATCCGCCGCTTGGGCATCAGCGCGTCGAAATAGATCGCCAGCGGCAGTTCCAGCGCCTTCCGCAGGAACGAGCGGCCATTCCAGAGATAAAGATTCTTCACCGTCTGCATCGGGATGGTCGAAGCGCCACGAGTCGATTCCCCGTCGAGCGCATCGCTGATGACACCACGCAACTCACCCAGGTCGACGCCCCTGTGGGTGCAGAATTGCCCGTCCTCGGACATGATGACGGAATGCGCCATGACGGGCGCGATGTCGTCGAGCGGCACCCACTGGCGGTCATAGCCCTGCAGCGTGACGACATCCTTGATCATCAGCGTCGAGATCGGGCGCACGACCGGAGGCAGATAGAGGATGGTCAACACCACCGGCAGCGCGATCATCAGCGCGGCGAGCAGCGCACCGAGCCGCACCCAGCGGCGCAGGCTTCCGCGCGAGAACATCCCGCGTCGCGCTGCTGCCATCTCCAGCCTTTCGGTTTCCGGCTCTATGATCGGTTCCGACAACCCGTCCGCCCTGTCTTGTCAGCCTTTTGGCATAAAGGCGCTTGGCTTCTTGCGCAACGTCTGACTGTCGGCTACCGCTCGCCGCCATGACGATCGACAGCGATATCATGTTCGAAACCTTCCTGCGCATGCGCGCGGAAACAGTCGAAACGCGGTTGCGGCAGTTGCTCGGCGAGAGCCCCCTGTCCGGCGAGATCGCACGGCCCGGGCATCTGATGGCGGCGATGCGCCATGGCGTGCTCAACGGCGGCAAGCGGCTGCGCCCATTCCTGGTGCTGGAGAGTGCTGCCCTGTTTGATGCTGATGGCGAGGCAGCTCTGCGTGTCGCAACTGCGCTCGAATGTGTGCATTGCTATTCGCTGATCCATGACGACCTGCCGGCGATGGACGACGACGACCTGCGCCGCGGCCAACCGACGGTGCACAAGGCTTTCGACGAGGCGACGGCGATCCTCGCCGGCGACGGCCTGTTGACCTTTGCCTTCGACATTATTGCCGACGAGGCGACGCCGTTGCCGGCCGACCGCCGCGCAGCCCTCGTCTTGGCGCTGGCGCGCGCTGCCGGCCCCGGCGGCATGGTCGGCGGCCAGGCGCTCGATCTCGACGCCGAACACAACAAACCCAGCGAAACAGGCATCATAAAGCTGCAAGCGATGAAGACCGGCGCCCTGATCCGCTTCGCCTGCGAGGCCGGCGCCATCGTTGGCGGTGCATCTGCCGACGAGCGTGAAAGACTGGCCGAGTTCGGTTCGGCGATCGGGCTCGCCTTCCAGCTTGCCGACGACCTGCTCGACCTCACCGCCGACGCCGAGACGATGGGCAAGGCAACCGGCAAGGACGCTGCCGCCGGCAAGGCGACGCTGGTTTCACTCCACGGCCCCAACTGGGCCCGCTCCCAGCTTGTTGGCCTGGTCAACCAAGCGCACGACTTGCTGGAGCCCTTCGGCGAACGCGCAATCATGCTCAAAGCTGCCGCAAGTTTCGTCGCCGAGCGCAACAGCTGATCTTTACTGTCAGCCGGCAAGCAACATTTCGCGGACAAGTTGTGCGGGTCAGAAACTCTTAATGTTAATGGTGTCTATTCCGGCTCTGTAAAATTGTGCGTATGTGTTTGGGGTTGCGCATGCCGGAGCACTCGTCCTTCATCCGTTCGATACGGATCCGATATCTTTCGGGTCTCCTGATCTTCGCCCTGACGTCTATCGCCGTCATGCTGGCCTTCAGCCAGGGCAACACTTATCGCCGCGACGTCGATGCCATTGCCGCCGAGCTACAACTGTTCTCACGCGAACTGCGCAATGCCAGCAGCTTCGCCGAGACGACGAACGGTACCTGGCGGCCGGAAACGCAAGAAGCGCTGGCGGCTGCCGCTCGCAACCATGCTCTCAGGCTCGACGCCCGCATCAGCCACCTGGCCAGTTCGATCGACACCATCCGCCCCAGCCTGTCCAACAAATCCGTGCGCGAACTCGACAGCGCATCCGTCAATGGCGATCTGTTCTGGTCGGCACGCGACATCACCCACAACCTCGGCGCGCTGGCGAGTGCCAAGACCTCCGACGAATGGAGCTATCGCGAGATCCGCAACCAGAACGATCTTTTCGCCCAGCCGATGCTGCTGCGCGCCACCGCCGCCATGGAAAACGAACGCCGTTATGCCGAAGCGCGCAGCGACCGGCTGCTGACCACGGCCGCCGCACTGCTGATCCTGGTCATCGGCGGCGTCGCTGCGTGGGTCTTCCGCCCGATGGAGCACGCCATCCGCAAGGCATTCTCCGAAAGTGCCGAGTCGCTGTCGAAGGCCGAAGCGGCCGACCGGGCAAAGTCGAAATTCCTTGCCAATATGAGCCATGAGATCCGGACGCCGATGAACGGTGTCCTCGGCATGGCCGAGCTCTTGGCACGCACCGACCTGACCCCACGCCAGAAGACCTTCACTGAAGTCATCGTGAAATCGGGCAACGCGCTGCTGACAATCATCAACGACGTCCTCGACTTCTCCAAGATCAACGCCGGCCAGTTGACGCTCGACCCGGCCCCGTTCCATCTCGGCGAGGCGGTCGAGGATGTCGCGACCCTGATCTCGGCCCGGGTTGCCGAAAAGAACCTCGAGCTCATCGTCCGCGTCGATCCCCGCCTGCCGAGCCATGTCACCGGCGACGTCGGGCGCTTCCGCCAGATCATCACCAACATGCTCGGCAATGCGGTGAAGTTCACCGAGCGCGGCCATGTGCTTGTCGACGTGACCGGCGAGGTCGTCGATGGGACCGTGGCACTCAGCATCCGTGTCGAGGACACCGGCATCGGCATCCCCGCGGACAAGCTGCAGAGCGTGTTCGAGAAATTCGCCCAGGTCGACGGCAGCTCGACGCGTCGCCATGAAGGCACCGGCCTCGGCCTTGCCATCGCAGCCCGCCTAGTCGACCTGATGGGCGGCCGTATCGGCGTCGAAAGCGAGCTCGGCAAGGGTTCGGTGTTCTGGTTCACAGCGATGCTGCCGGTCCATGAAGCGCAACAGGAAAGCAGCGTCGTGCCGGTCGACGTCACCGGCGCGCGCGTGCTGGTCATCGACGACAATCCGGTCAACCGCGAAATCCTGCTGGAGCAGCTGAAGAGCTGGGGTTTCGACTGTGCAGCCGCGGAAAGCGGCGCCATCGGCCTCGCCTTCCTGGATCGCGCCGCCCAGCTCGGCGCCAGCGTCGACTGCGTCATCCTCGACTACCAGATGCCCGGCATGAACGGCGCCGATGTCGCCAAGGCAATCGCCGCCGACAGCCGCATCTCGTCGATCCCGGTGGTGCTGTTGACTTCGGTCGACCAGATCGATTTCTCCCGCATGGTGCTCGATTTCGGCATCGCCGCGCATCTGACCAAGCCCGCCCGCTCGGCAGTGCTGCTCGGCACGGTGATCGCTGCCGTGCAGAAGGCCCGATCGCAGGCCGGCCGCACCGAATTCGTGCGCGAGCCGGTCCGACACACACCTGCTTTCACGGTCATCCGCGGCCCTTCCGTCGCACCGGTCGCCCATCACGAGCCGGCAGTGTTGCAATCCAGCGGGCTCGACGTCCTGGTGGCCGAGGACAATGAGGTCAACCAGCTCGTCTTCGGCCAGATTCTATCCGGCCTCGGGCTCAGCCACCGCATCGCCGGCAATGGCCGCACGGCGGTGGAGATGTACCGCACCTTCAAGCCCAAGCTGATCCTGATGGATGTTTCGATGCCGGAGATGAACGGCTACGAGGCGACACGCGCCATCCGCTTGGAGGAAGCGGCCAATGGCAGCCGCACGCCGATCATCGGTGTGACAGCGCATGCGTTGAAGGGCGACCGCGAGAAATGCATTGACGCCGGCATGGACGATTACCTGCCCAAGCCGGTGTCGCCCGACAAGCTCGGCGCCAAGATCGGCACCTGGCTGAGCGAGAGCGCCGAGCTCGTCCAGTCTGCGTGACGACGCAAACTGCCTATGACTTCTTTATTTCTTGGCAGTTCCGCCCGTCTCGAATCCTGATGCGGCTGATTTTACCTTGCTGACGCGACCGGACGACGGCGACCTCGCCGCGCCGGCGTGAACAACAAGGAAGTAAGAAAATGCTTCGTACCCAGATGCCCGACCGGTTCGTCAGTGCACGGACCGCAGAGCCCACGCGCCGTGATGCCGCCAATGACGGTAAGCTGGTCAAGGGCCAGACCGAGCCCTTTATGTTCACCCGCCTGTTCTTCGTCACCGGCGTGCTGCTGGGCGGCCTGGCGTTGGCCACCATGCTTTCAAGCTGACAATGGAAATCTCGGCCGTGATTTCGGTCGAGGATGTGGTCCTCGACCTCCGGCCGGAGAGCAAGACACGACTGCTCAAAGCGCTTGCGGCGCATGCCGCAGGCCGCACCGGCTGTCTGGCCGCCGAGATCAGTTCGGTGCTTGCAGCCAGGGAAAAGCTCGGCTCGACCGGGCTTGGCCAGGGCGTCGCCATCCCGCATTCCAGGTTGCGCGGGCTGCAGACGCCCTATGGCGCGTTTGTAAGACTGGCCGCTCCCTGTGCCTTCGAGGCTATCGACGACCGGGATGTCGACCTTGTCGTGCTGCTGCTGTTGCCGCAGGCCTCGCCGCAAGAACATCTCAACGTGCTGGCCAAGATCGCCCGTCGGCTGCGCGACGTCGAAGTGGTGGCAAGCCTGCGCAAGGCAGGCGACGCTGCCACCTGTCATCGCTTGCTCACGGACCAGCCGCTCAAGAGCTCGGCTGCCGCCTGAACAGACCGGCCATCAGCGGTTCCTGACCACGATGCAGGAGCCGCCGATGCTGCGCAGGCTCTGGCAGATCTGGCCTGCTTCGCTGCGGTCGTCGGCGCCGATGCGCACGGCATAGATGCCACGTCGGCCGATTGGCGTACGCACCCGACTTACGACAGGATCATGCGACGACAGCAGCTTCGGAAATCGTCCCTCGAGCCGCTGCCACTGCCTGATCGCCGCCGCGCGGCGGAAATTGCCGGCGACCTGGATGCCCCAGGGTTTCACATGCACGCTGGCCATGGCGACTGTCTGGGACATGATCACCTTCAGCTTCTGGCAGGCGGCGGCAAAAGACATATTCGGATCGAGCGGCCGGTTCGTCCCGACATGGGCCTTGTCGGCAAAATTGTCGGCCGGCTCGCCCATGATGTCGAGCACATAGTCCTCGGTTTCGAGCGGCAGGAAGCCGCCTGACGACAGCCAGCGCGCGACACGGTTCTCGCCGGCATTGTAGGCAGCGGCGGCCAGGCCAAGATTGCCGAAGCCGGATTTGAGTTCGCCGAGATAGCGCGCCGACGCCGGGATCGCCTGCTCCATGTCGAACGGATTGGCGAGGCCGCGCATCGCTGCGGTACCGGGCATGAACTGGGCAATGCCTTCCGCACCTGCCGGGCTCACCGCATTCGGATCGAAACGGCTCTCCTTCCAGATCAGTCTTGCGAAGAACTCGCTGGGCAGGCCGTGGCGTCGGGCATGGGTGTCGATGAGTTCGCAGACGCGCGCGGCATGGGTCTTCTTCGGCGACCGTGGCGGATCGGCCCATGCAGGCAGGCACATGGCAAGCGAGACGAGGAAAGCCAGAGCTGCCCTCGACAGGTTGCGCATCCCTATTCGGCTGCCGCCTGGCCGCGGCCGAAACGCTGCTCGATATAATCGGCGACCATCTTTTCGAAATCCGCGGCGATCGCTGGACCGCGCAGCGTCGCGGCCTTCTTGCCGTCGATGAACACAGGCGCCGTCGGCGTCTCGCCGGTGCCGGGCAACGAGATGCCGATGTCGGCATGCTTGGATTCGCCCGGGCCATTGACGATGCAGCCCATCACCGCAACCTTCAGCATTTCGACGCCGGGATACTTCTCGCGCCAGACCGGCATGTTCTTGCGCAGATCGTCCTGGATGTTCTGGGCCAGCTCCTGAAACACGGTCGAGGTGGTGCGGCCGCAACCCGGGCATGCGGCAACGATCGGCACGAACTGGCGGAAGCCCATCGTCTGCAGCAGCTCCTGCGACACCTGGACTTCCCTGGTGCGGTCGCCATTGGGCTCAGGCGTCAGCGAGATGCGGATGGTGTCGCCGATGCCCTGCTGCAACAGGATGCCCATCGCCGCCGACGAGGCGACGATGCCTTTCGAGCCCATGCCTGCTTCGGTCAGGCCGAGATGCAGCGCGTGGTTGGAGCGAGCGGCGAGCATTGTGTAGACGGCGATCAGGTCCTGGACGCCGCTGACCTTGGCCGAAAGGATAATGTTTTCGCGCGGCAGGCCGATTTCTTCGGCGAGATCCGCCGAGATCAGCGCCGACTGCACGATCGCCTCGTGCATGACCTGGCTGGCGGTGAGCGGCGAGCCGTTCGCCTGGTTCTCGTCCATCAGCCGGGTCAGCAAATCCTGGTCGAGCGAGCCCCAGTTGACGCCGATGCGCACAGGCTTGTCGTGGCGGATCGCCATCTCGACGATGTCGGCAAACTGCTTGTCCTTCTTCTCCTTGAACCCGACATTGCCCGGATTGATGCGGTACTTGGCCAGCGCCTCAGCACAAGCGGGATTGTCGGCAAGCAGCTTGTGGCCGATGTAATGGAAATCGCCGACCAAAGGCACGTTGATGCCAAGGCGGGCGAGACGGTCGCGGATATGCGGAACGGCGGCGGCACTTTCGTCGCGGTCGACGGTGATGCGCACGATTTCGGACCCGGCGCGATGGAGCGCCGCGACCTGTGCGACGGTCTTGTCGATGTCGGCCGTGTCGGTGTTGGTCATCGACTGCACGACGACGGGTGCTTCGCCACCAACGATCACGCCGCCGACGCTGACGCCGACCGACTTGCGGCGGGGAAATGGGGACGAAAAATAGCCGGTCATCGACGGCCTTCTTGAAGCTCGAGGTATCCGCGCCTGAGGTGGCGCGCGCTGTGCGCGATGTCAATATCGCAGGTGGTCGCGCCCGCCAAGGGCGGCGTTAACCTGGCTGCAAGCGGCGAGATGAACAACGGTATCCAATGCTGTAGTGTGGACCCACATCCATGGGGGATTTCATGGCAGCATCGCTCCGCAGTCCCGTCTTGCCGCTTGTCGCTATATCGGCGCTTCTAGCGTGCGCCCAAGCCCGCGCCCAGGCAATCGAACCCGGCAAGGAGGGTGAACTCGCCAATTTCATTCCCCCTGAAGCTGGCGCCCTCGCCTGTTTCGGCCGGGTCTACGACGAAGCGCATCTCAAGGCGCATCCGAAGCAGCAGGTGACGGAAATACAGTTCCGCCTCGCCTACTATGTTCACGAGCCGGACGCATTTTACCCCAAGGGCCAGCGCAACTATTATTTCGAGGTCCTGGCCAGGCTGCGCGACCACAAGCAGGCGAAGCCGCTCAGCGCGATGGGCGAATGCAGACCCAGCGACGACGGCAAGTCGATCTTCTGCGGCGTCGATTGCGACGGCGGCGGCGTGACGGTCAAACGCAGCGGCGGCGGCAAGATAATGGTCGATCTCGAGGCGCTCGGCCGACTGCGCATGACATCGGATTGCGGCGAGGACGAAGAAGGCGGGGTCGAGTTGAAGTCCGGCGCCGACGACAAGCGCTTCCTGCTGTCGAAGCAGGCCTCATCCGAGTGCCCGGCCTACGACGACTGGTAGGAAAAACTCGGTCCTCACCCCACAATTTCACGAAACTGTGCGACAGCGGTGCTTCTTTTGCGCCGCACAGCACGTATATGTTGCATTGCACCATAAAAATTCCCGAAGGATTTTCCTGCATGACCGCGACCAGGACCGCCATCGTCACCGGCTCGACCTCCGGCATCGGCCTCGCCATCGCCGAGGCTTGCGCCCGCGACGGCATGAACGTCGTCATCAACTCCTTTTCCGATACGCCGGCCGACCATGCCATCGCCGAACGGCTGTCGAAGGAACACAAGGCCGAGGTCGTCTACATCAAGGCCGACATGTCCAAGGCGGCCGAATGCCGGGCGCTGGTCGCCAAGGCCGCCGAGGAATTCGGTACCGTCGACGTTCTGGTCAACAATGCCGGCATCCAGCATGTCGCCCCGGTCGAGGACTTCCCCACAGAGAAGTGGGACGCCATCATCGCCATCAACCTGACGTCGGCGTTCCACACCACCGCGGCCGCGATCCCGCTGATGAAGAAGGCCGGCGGCGGTCGCATCATCAACATCGCCTCGGCACATGGCCTGGTAGCCTCGGCCTACAAGTCTGCCTATGTCTCGGCCAAGCATGGCATTATGGGCCTGACCAAGACGGTGGCGCTGGAACTGGCGCAGGACAAGATCACCTGCAACGCCATCTGCCCCGGCTATGTGCTGACCCCGCTGGTCGAGGCGCAGATTCCCGACCAGATGAAGGCGCACAACATGGACCGCGAGACGGTGATCCGCGAGGTCATGCTCGACCGCCAGCCGACCAAGGAATTCGTCACCGTCGAGCAGATCGCAGCGACTGCCGTCTTCCTCGCCTCCCCGGCGGCAAGCCAGATCAACGGCACCCACATCTCGGTCGATGGCGGCTGGACGGCTCAGTAACGCTCCGCCAGGCGGACGAACCCCGACACAAAGGACAATGACGCCATGACTGGAAACGGCACGGCGGAGGAGAACAAGCCGATCAACGTGGCGCTCCAGGGTGGAGGTTCGCACGGAGCCTTCTCCTGGGGCGTGCTCGATCGCCTGCTGGAGGACGGCCGGCTCGACATCAGGGCCATCTCCGGCACCAGCGCCGGCGCGATGAACGCGGTGGCGTTGGCCGACGGCTGGGTCCGCGGCGGTGCCGAGGGTGCACGCGCCAAGCTCGCTGGTTTCTGGCAGGCAGTCGCACGAAAGGGACGCTTCAGCCCGGTGCAGCGTTCGCCATGGGACGTGCTGTGGGGCAATTGGTCGATCGAGAACACCCCCGGCTACATCTGGTTCGACACCATGTCGCGGGTGCTGTCGCCCTATGTCGCCAATCCCCTGAACCTCAACCCGCTGCGAGACGTCGTCGCCGAGGAGATCGACTTCGCCAATGTCCGCGCCTGCAAGGATATCGACCTGTTCATCTCGGCGACCAATGTCGAGACCGGACAGTTGCGTGTGTTCAGCGACGGCGAGATCGACCTCGACACGGTGATGGCCTCGGCCTGTCTGCCGCAGATCTTCCAGGCCGTCGATATCAATGGCGTGCCCTATTGGGACGGCGGCTATGGCGGCAATCCAGCGATCTATCCGTTCTTCAAGGCCAATGAAACGGACGACGTCCTGCTCGTCCAGATCAACCCCGTCATCCGCGAACAGACGCCGAAGACGGCCAACGAAATCCAGAACCGCATCGACGAGATCACCTTCAATGCCGGACTGCTGCGCGAATTCCGCGCCATCGCCTTCATCAAGGAGCTGATCGCCGCAGGCCGCCTGCCCCATGGTGAGTTCCGCGACATCCGCATGCACCGCATCGACGCCGACGAGGCGTTCAAGGATCTTTCAGCGTCGTCGAAGGTAAATGCCGAGTGGGCGTTCCTCGAATACTTGCGCGACCTTGGCCGCACGGCGGCCAGCGACTGGCTCGAGGACAACTTTGATTCGGTGGGCACGAAGGCCACGCTCGACCTATCCGGGCAACTCGACGACGGCTTCAAGCCGCTGCATGGCCCCTCGGTCGGGCGCCGCGTCCGCGAGTTTCTGGCCACCAGAACCAAGCCAGCTGCCGTTCGCCAGCACAACTAACCCGCGAAAATCCGTCATTGGGGACAAGCAACCACGGCGTGCTGACAGCTCCTGCCAGTTTTGTCAGGATGATGTTTCCATTCTTTTTTATCACTATTTTGTAATCTTCATTTGATGTAGAAGACGCCCTTCCGCCGCTTTGCCCCCGCGGCGGATTGAATGCGGTATTGCGCGCCACCATATCGGGGCGACGCGCCAGGCAAGATGGCGGTAGCCGCAACCGTCCTTAACGGATAACGACAATGTCGAAGATTAGGTTCCATAAGCTTGCAGCCTTGGTCGTGCTCGTGGCATTCGCCGCGTGGATGGGCACTGGCGAATTCTCTTCGGTGGGCAGCGCTCAGACCAAACCCGACGAAAAACCTGCCCAGGCCGCAGAACAACCA
Source organism: Aminobacter sp. BA135 (assembly GCF_050859125.1). Taxonomy (NCBI): domain Bacteria; kingdom Pseudomonadati; phylum Pseudomonadota; class Alphaproteobacteria; order Hyphomicrobiales; family Phyllobacteriaceae; genus Aminobacter; species Aminobacter sp. BA135. Next base: position 1,241,242 of record NZ_CP139572.1, on the reverse strand, counting down.
AAGGCACCGCTGCGCACTGTCATGGTTGTCGCGCCGCCACGCGTCGAACACGCCCGCGCCATCCGCATTTCCGGCCAGACCGAAGCAGAAAAGCGCGCAACGCTTGCCACTCGTGCGGCCGGCATCATTGCCGAACTGCCGGTCAAGCAGGGCGACCACATCAAGCAGGGTGACCTGATCCTGATGCTCGACGCCGAAGAGAAGGCCGCAGCCGTCGAAACGGCCAAGGCGGTGCTGTCGCAGCGCAAAGCCGAATGGGAAGCAGCGCAGAAGCTTACCAAGGCAGGCTCTGCAGCCAAGCTGACCGGCGACATTGCATGGTCCAACTACCAAACCGCACAGTCGCAGCTCCAGGCATCCGAAGCCGAGCTGTCGCGCAACCAGGTCAAGGCTCCGTTCAACGGCGTCGTCGATCGTGTTTCTGTGGAGCTCGGCTCCTCGGTCGCGCAAGGCGGCGAGGTTGCCACCATCCTGAGTCTCGATCCGATCCTCGCCAAGGGCGAGATCAGCGAGCGCGACCTGCGCTACGTCAAGATCGGCGATGAGGCCGATGTCAGCCTGATCAACGGCGAAGTGGTCAAGGGCAAGGTTCGCTATATCAGCCGCGACGCCACGGCCAAGACCCGCACCTTCCCGATCGAGATCGCGGTCCCCAACAAGGACAATGCCATCCCGGCCGGCATGACTGCTGAAATCACCGTGCGCGCCAACCCGACCGACGCGGTGGTGTTGCCCCGTTCGGTGGTGACGCTCGGCCAGAACGGCGACCTCGGCATCCGCGCCATCGACGCGGCGTCGAAGGTGGTCTTCTTCCCGATCGACCTGGTCGACGACACCCAGAAGGGTCTCGTCCTCGGTGGCATCCCAGCTGATGCGAAGGTCATCATCGCCGGCCAGGATCTGGTCAAGGAAGGCGACGAAGTGCAGGCCCAGGTCGCCGACGAGGCGGCCCTCAAGAAACTCGCTGAAAGCGCAGCCGGGACGCAGTAAAAATGGATATCGTCAGCCTTGCGATCCGCAATGCGCGACTGACCCTTTCGGTCTTGCTCTTCCTGGTCATCGCGGGGGCGCTTGCCTACCGCGCCGTGCCCAAGGAAGCCGAGCCGGACGTCGCCATTCCGATCATGTATGTCAGCCTGGTGTACAACGGCATTTCGCCTGAAGACGCCGAACGACTGTTGCTGCGCCCCGTCGAATCTCAGCTCAAGAGCCTGAAGGGGCTCAAGGAGATGAAGTCGAACGCCTATCAGGGTGGCGCCAACGTCATTGTCGAATTCGATCCGTCGGTCGATTTGGGCGACGCGTTGATCGACACGCGCAACAAGGTGCAGGACGCCAAGCGCGACCTCCCCGCGGGCGTCGAAGAACCGACAGTCAACGAGGTGAATCTGTCCGAATTCCCGGTCGTGTTCATCACGCTGTCCGGCGACATTCCGGAACGCGCTCTGACCGCCGCCGCCAAGGACCTGCGCGACCGCATCGAAGAGGTGCCCGGCGTGCTCGAGGCCGAGATCCAGGGGTCTCGCGACGAGCTCGTCGAGGCGATCGTCGATCCGGTAAAGCTGTCTTCCTATGGCCTGCAGCTCGACCAGCTCATCCAGGGCGTCGGCGCATCGAACAGTCTCGTCGCCGCCGGTACCATCGAGGGAGCGGAAGGCAAATACGCGGTAAAGGTGCCGTCGCTGATCGAAACACCGGAGGACGTCGCGAACCTGCCTGTCGTGGCCGGCCCGAACGCCGTCGTCCGGGTTCGCGACGTCGCCACCGTGCGTTCGACCTTCAAGGACGCCGAGACGATCGCCCGCATCGACGGCAGGCCGGCGATCACGCTGGCGGTCAAGAAGCGCATCGGCGCCAATGTCGTCGAGACCATCGAAGGCTCGAAGAAGATTGCCGAAGAGTTCGTGGCAAAGAGCAAGCAGGCGCTGCCCGACCTGCAGGTGACCTACACCCAGGACAAGTCGGTTTTCGTCAACCAGCTGCTGAACGACCTGCAGAACCACGTGATGATTGCCGTCATCCTGGTCTTCATCGTCATTCTCTATGCGCTTTCGGGGCGGGCCTCGATGCTGATCGGACTGGCGATCCCATCTTCGTTCCTGATCGGCATCCTGCTGCTTGCCTTGATGGGCTACACGATCAACATGATCGTGCTGTTCTCGCTCATTCTGGCGGTTGGCATGCTTGTCGACGATGCGATCATCGTCACCGAATATGCCGAGCGCCGCATGTCGGAAGGCATGCCAAAGGCGCAGGCGTTCGAGGAAGCCGCCAAACGCATGGCCGGACCGGTCATCGCGGCGACCCTGACCCGTATCGCGGCGTTTTCGCCGCTGCTGTTCTGGCCAGGCATCGTCGGCGACTTCATGAAGTATCTGCCGATCACGCTGATCGTCACGCTCGCCGCCTCGATGGCCTATGCGTTGATTTTTGCCCCGGCGATAGGCGCCATCATCGGCAAGGCGCCGCTTCATGGCGAGGAAGAAAACCGCGACGGCCTCTACATGGCGATCGTCAAGAAGGCCGTGGCCTTCCCGATCACCGCCATCGTCCTGACGCTGATGCTGCTGGGCGGCGGCCTCTATTCCTACGTCAAGTTCGGCAATGGCGTGGAGTTCTTCCCGTCGGTCGAGCCAGACTACGGCCTGCTTTACGTCCACGCCCGCGGCAACCTCTCGCTTGAGGAAATGGATGCCGCAACACGTATCGCCGAACAGCGCATCATCGGCTGGCCCGGCATCAAGTCGGTACTGACCAAGGTCGGCAAGACACGCGGCGGCGAGGATGTTCCGGAAGACGTCGTCGGTGTCATCAACTATGAGTTCATCGACTGGCGCGAGCGCGAATCCGCGCACAAGATCCTCGAAGACCTGCGTGTCGCGATGGCCGGCATTCCGGGCGTCGATGTCGAGGTGCGCGTTCCGGACGCCGGCCCGCCAACCGGCAAGGCCATTCAGGTCCAGCTCTCGGCGACCGACCCGACGGGGCTCAACGACTATGCCAAGCTGGTGGCCGCGACCGTGGCCAAGGTTCCCGGCGTCATCGACCTTTCCGATGGCCTGCCGCCCCCCGGGGTCGACTGGGCGCTCGAAGTCGATCGCTCCAAGGCCGCGCAGTTCGGCATCAGCCCGACCTCTGTCGGAACGGTGGTTCAGCTCGTGACCACGGGCCTGAAACTGACCGACTACCGGCCCGCGGGCACGGACGACGCCGTCGACATCAGGCTGCGTCTGCCGGAGGACCGACGCACACTGTCGGCGCTCGACGAGCTGCGCATCGAAACGGCACAAGGGTCTGTGCCTATCTCCAACTTCGTCTCACGCAAGCCGGAGCCGACCGCTGGCGTGCTGAAACGTATCGACAGCAAGCGCACCATCACCATCCAGGCCAATGTGGCAGGCGGCTTCCAGGTCGCCGAAGTACAGGCTGCGGTCGCCAAGGCCGTTGGTGAGATTGCCAAGCCGGGCGTCGACTGGAAGCTCGCCGGGTCGAACGAAGACAGCGCGGAGGCAGCTGCCTTCCTCAGCAATGCGTTCGGCGCCGCGATATTCCTGATCTTCATCGTGCTTCTGGCGCAGTTCAACAAGTTCACCAGCGTGCTCTTGGTGTTGTCCTGCGTCGTCATGGCGGTGATCGGTGCGCTGCTCGGCATGTTGCTGACCGGTCAGACCTTCGTCATCGTCATGTCGGGCATCGGCTTCATCGCACTGGCCGGCGTGGTGGTGAACAACAACATCGTGCTGATCGACACCTATGATCGGCTGCGCGATGAAGGTTGGAACAAGCTCGACGCGGTGCTGCAGACCTGCCGCGAACGCGCGCGGCCCGTGGTACTGACCGCACTGTCGGCCATCCTTGGCGTCATGCCGATCGCCTTCGGTCTCGGCCTGGAGATATTCCACCACGAGACGACGATCAACGCCCCGTCGACGCAGTGGTGGATCGCGCTCTCCTCGGCGATCGTCTTCGGCCTGTCGTTCGCCACCGTGCTGACACTGGTGGTGACGCCGGCGATGCTGATGGTGTTCACCCGCGAGAAGCGCAAGCCCGGCCAGCGTGGCTGGTTCAGCAAGCTTCTCCACCGGAAGGACAAGGTCGAGGCTAGCGCCACCCCGGCGCCTGGCCCCGACGAACCTGCTGTCGCCTTCCCCAAGGCAGCGGAATAGACAGACCAAACAAGACCCCATGAAAGGCCGCCCAGGAACAACCGGGCGGCCTTTTGCGTTGCTGCCTCGATGAACCCCAAGAATCCGAGGCATGAACAATGACGATTTCAACGCTGCTCATCATCATCCTGATCCTGATCCTGCTCGGCGCGGTGCCGGCCTGGCCGCACTCGCGCGGATGGGGATATGGCCCATCGGGCATCGTCGGCATCCTGCTCGTGGTGCTCTTGGTGTTGATGCTGATGGGGCGGATCTGACCGTCGGCGGACCAGCCGGCTAAGGCGACTGGAGCAAGCCTGCGCAGGTCGCCAGTCCCTTGCGGTAATCGTGCCGGGCCGGGATTTCGGGGACGACCGCCCCGGTCCGCAACGCATGCTGGACATCGGTGACATAAGCATTGAAGTCGGACGACGCCTCAAGGCAGACGCCGTACTTTCTGTAGGGGTTGTCGGCCCCGCCCACATCCATGGCCTTCAAAGCCCAGGCCTTCTCCCGCTTCGAGCTTGGCACATAGACGAGCCTCTCGATGTCGGCGGCGGTCTGGGCGGCGTCGTCCACCTTCTCGATCAGACTTTCAAGCACGGCCGACCGGGCGGAGATCGTGTCGTGTAGGTCCCGGCTGTCGGAGAGCGCGTCGGCCACGGCCGGCGCCGCTCCAAGCTGCGCTGCGAGCAACAAGGCGATACAGGTCAACGCGCTCATTCAACGCCCTCCACACGGCAACTATCTCATGCACAGTCACTGGCTGGAAGCTGAAAAGGCTTCAGGCGGCCGACTTGAGTCTGGAAGGGAGCAAGTCAAGATCGTCGAGCGCGCCCTTCACCGCCTCATCCAGCGGCGTGTGCGGGATCTCGCCGATGGCGGCTCCCAGCCGCATCGAGACGAGGCGATGCGGTTCGAAGCGCAGATAGGACATCGATACGATCGCCTTCCACATCGGCACGAACGGGCTGCCGGCGCGCAGCACCCACCATGGCATGCTGGCGAGCTTGAGCTTGCGGCCTGTCACACGCCCCATTGCCGCCTTGATCTCCAGGTCGGTCAGGGAGTGGCCTGGGAGATTGAAGCTTTCATAGGCGCCGAGATACTCTCGCCTGTCGGCCAGCACCACAAACGTCCTGGCGAGATCGGGCAGATAGGCCCAGGCATGAACGAGATCCACGGGGCCAGGCGCGGTGTAGACGCCCTTGGCCAGCTTGGAGGCGATGATCAGGTCGAACCAGGAGCCCGTGCCCTTGCCGCCGAAGAAGTCGCCGGCCCTGAGCAACACAGTACGAACCCGGCCGGCATCGGCCTCGTGCCGGTACAGCTCTTCTTGCTCTGCGCGGATGCGGCCCTTGTCGGTCGTCGGTCGCTGCGGCGTGTCCTCTGATATGACGGCAGGGATCGGCGAGCCGAAGTTGTAGACGGTACCGGCAACCATGTGCAGCGCGCCATTGGCGTGGCAGGCAGCCATGACGTTTTCGGCCATCGGCAGCACCGAGCTCCAGTCGGTGTAGACGGGACTCAGGCCGTTGAAGACGATGTCCATGCCACGTGTGGCAGCGACAAGCGACTGCCGGTCGAGCGCGTCGGCGGCGAACGCTTCGGCGCCAACAAGCTCAGCCGGCAGCGTGCCGTCGCGGGTGATGGCCCTCACCTCGTATCCCGCGTCGAGAAAGGCCTTGGCGACGGCGCGGCCAAGCCGGCCGCGGGCACCCAATATTGCGATCTTGGTCATGTCGGTCACTCCTGTTGTGACCGCAATGTCGTTCATTCATTTCGGGAAATAAATTGACTGGAAATGGCAAATTGATATTCATTCCTGTATAGATGCCTGAGCTCGACTGGAACCTCATCCAAAGCTTCGTCGCGGTTGCCGAAACCGGCAGCCTGTCGGCCGCGGCGCGCAAACTGGGCTCCAGCCAGCCGACCCTGGGTCGCCATATCGCCGAGCTCGAGCACGTACTCGACGTCACGCTGTTTCGGCGTGGCCGCCAGGGTTATGTGCTGACCGAGGCCGGTAGCCTGCTGTTCGAGCGGGGCCGTGCGGTCAGCGAACAGGCAACATCATTCGCGCGGCTCGCTTTGGGCGCGGTGGAAGCGATCGAAGGCACGGTCCGGATCGCGGCGAGCGAGATGGTTGCCGCCCATGTCCTGCCTGTGATGCTGGCGCGTCTCGGAATGGAAGAGCCGGGCATCGAGGTCGAGGTCGTCGCGTCCAACCAGGTCGAGAATCTTCTACGCCGCGACGCCGACATCGCGATCCGCATGGTGCAGCCGGCCCAGAACGAGCTGGTGGCCCGCAAGGTCACCGACATCGCGCTACGGATGTGCGCTGCTACAACCTATCTCGACCGCCGTGGCCGGCTGGGGCATCCGGAGGATCTGCAGCAGCATGACCTGATCGGGTTCGACCGCAACGACGAGATGATCCGCGGCCTCGAACGCTTCTACCCCGGGATGACGCGGCATGCCTTCCGCTTCCGCTCCGACAACCACATCGTGCTCTGGGAGGCCGTACGGGCCGGCAACGGCGTGGGTATCGGCCAGCTGCCGCTGATCCGCCGCGAGTCGGGGCTGGAGGTCGTCCTGCCTGACCTGCCGCTGCCTGTGCTGCCGGTCTGGCTCGCCATGCATCGCGACGTGCGCGCAAGCGTACGTATCCGTCACGTCGTCGACTTCCTGCATGAAGAGCTGAAGCGTTATTCCGCCGGCGCCGTTTGAGCCACGGCCCTGAAGTCGGCATGGCGGGCGAGCCCGGCCATGACGGATACCACGACCAGCAGGCCGGACAAGGTGACGAAAACAGGCGCAAAGCCCGTATGGCCGGCGACGAAGCCGATCGCAGACGGCGCCACCAGTATGCCTGAATACCCCATCGTGGTGACCACGCTCATGCCGATGTTCGGCACCACGCCGGGCTGGTTTCCGGCGGCGGAGAAGGCGATCGGCACCATGTTGGCGACGCCCAGCCCGCACATGGCGAAGGCGGCGATGGCGATCCAGGGATTGGGCGCAAGGCCTGCAGCCAGCATGCCGGCAGCGGCGACCAGTGCCGAGACGCGCAGGGTGTTGACCGCGCCGAAGCGGTTGCGGACACCATCACCCAGGAACCGCATCAGTGCCATGATTCCGGAGAAGGCGGCAAAGGCGAAACCGGCGGTAGCGATGTCGGCGCCAAGTTCCTGCTTGAGGTAGAGCGCCGCCCAGTCGAGCACCGCACCTTCCGGGATCATCGAAAACAGCGCCATGACACCGACGAAATAAATGGCCGCCAGGCGCGGCATGCGGAAATGCCGGTGCTCATGCGCCACCGGCTTGTCCTCGATCAGATAGCGCAGGGCAAAGGCGGTCATGGCCGCTGCAACGAGCGTGACGAACAAGGCATGCGGCAGATGCCCGAACTGCTGGATGATGGTGCCGCCAAGCCCGCCACCGACGAAGCCGCCGAGGCTCCAGAAGCCGTGCGACGAGGACATGATGGCGCGCGACAGCCGCTTTTCCACCGTAACAGCATTGGCGTTCATGGCGACATCCATGGCGCCCGCCGTGGCGCCGAAGATGTACATCGTCACCGCAGTCAGCCAGACATTGGGCGCCAAGGCTACCAGCAGCAGTGCAAAGACCAGAATCCAGGCGAAGCCGATGACAACAGGGCGTGAGCCGCGCTTGGTCATCAGGTAACCGGAGAACGGCATCGCCGTCAGCGCGCCGATGCCGAAACCAAGGATCAACAGGCCGAGCACGAACTCGCTGATGCCGAGCCGGGTGACCAGCAACGGAATCTGCGGCGCCCAGCTTCCGGTCATGAAGCCGTTCATGAAAAATGCTGCTGCGACAGCCCATCGGGCCGAAGCGTTGGCGGGTGTCGGGGTGGCGTCTTTGATGCTCATCGAGCGCGACTCCTAACATAGCTGCCTGGCAGCTGAAATCGATTTCAACCTGCCGTGATCGTCGGATTCAAAAAGTGACCGCCAAGCTCGACAGGCCCCGGTGTCGCCACCGCATTTCAAGGCGAATGCTGATTTTTAAATCGATTTAGAAGCCAGTCAAGTCAGCTTTCACGGCAAACATTGGGCCAGGACGGTAACAAAGGTTAACGATTGCCCGAATTCCGTCGAATAGCTGGGCTAGCAGGGAAGCCTGGAAACTGCGGCGGGACGGGCAACACACTCCACGTTCGCAATCGTTTCGATACGTTGCATGCCAAATCGGGTTGGGGGTCGGCTTCGGCATGTCGCCGGGCTGTACCAGTGTGGAGTCTTGTACCATGAATACCCCCGCCTTCCGGCTTGCCGGGATAGCAAGCGGCCTCGCCGCCCGTCTGCCCCGGCTGCATCTGTCGAAGCTCGAAATCGGCTTGCTTGGCGCAGCTGCGGCGCTGGCGATCGCCATCGTCGCATTCGGGCTCACCGGCAGCGATGAGCCGGACCCGATAGAAACCGCAGCCGTCCTGCCCCCGCGCCTCGAAACCAAGATCCCCGGCACGGAAATCCCCGCCGAGACAGCCAAGCCGATCGCATCGGCCACCGGTCAGACAGCAGCCGCTCCGGTTCCGGCAGTGCCGGCGCCAACACAGGCCCCGCTCCTGTCAGCCCTGGCCTCGGCACCCGCAACCAGCCATTTCGAAAAGCCCCGGGCGACGGCAGCTGCCGGCCCCGACGAGCGAGGCGAGACGGCCACAACGCCATTGACTACGGCCGCCGACCAGGCGCCCGATCCAGCGCCGACCACGGCCATTCCAACGGAAGGGTTGCGCGGTTCGATCGACGTCCAGGTGGCGGAAACGGAAACCGAAGTGGCGATGATCGAGCAGCAGACCGGCATGATCGACGGCGAGACCGGTAATGTTGCCCAGGCGACGACCGGCCCGCTGCCGGAGTTGCGCCCGGCAAAGGTGGTGAAATACGCCAATTTGCGTGACGGACCTGCCGACGAGGCCAAGGTGATCGTCGTCGTTCCGGCCAATGCCGAGATCGAGGCCGAGGTCGACTGCAACTGGTGCACGGTCGTCTACAAGGGCCAGCGCGGCTACATGTACAAGAACCTGATCCGCCGCACCGTGGCGGAAGAAGCAAAGGCAGGTCAGGGGCTGTTCTGAGCCCCCGACCCTGACCGCGATCAGCCGTAGACGACCAAAAGGTCCTTGGCGTCTATCTGGTCGCCGGCACGCACCAGCACCTCGGCAATGGTGCCGTCGCGTTCGGCATGCAGTGCCGTTTCCATCTTCATGGCTTCGATCGACAAGAGCACGTCGCCGGCCTTGATCGGCTGGCCGGCTGAGACGGCGAGCGTCGAGACGACGCCCGGCATCGGCGCACCGACATGGGCGTCGTTGCCGGCCTCGGCCTTGCGCCGTGCCTTGGAAGCGGAGGCGCCGTGGGCACGATCCGGCACCTTGACGCGGCGTGGCTGGCCGTTGAGCTCGAAGAACACCGTCACCATGCCCTTCTCGTCGACGTCGCCGACGGCGAGGCAGCGGATGACCAGCGTCTTGCCCTTTTCGATGTCGACGAAGACCTCGTCCTCCGGCTCCATGCCGTAGAAATAGACCGGCGTCGGCAGCACGCTGACCGGGCCGTAATTGTCCTGCGCCCCGACGAAGTCGGTGAACACCTTCGGATACATCAGCCATGAGGCGAACTCGTCCTCGGACAGCTTGCGCCCGAGCTTGGTCTCGATCTCCTTGCGATTGGCCTTGAGATCGGCCGGCTTGAGCAGCGAGCCTGGACGCGCGGTGATCGGCGTCTCACCCTTCAGCACCTTCTTCTGCAGCGCTGCCGGCCAACCGCCCGGCGACTGGCCAAGATCGCCGCGCAGCATCGACACCACCGAGTCCGGGAAGGCGATGTCCTTGGCCGGGTTCTCGACGTCGGCGACCGTCAGCTCTTGGCTGACCATCATCAGTGCCATGTCGCCGACGACCTTGGACGACGGCGTCACCTTGACGATGTCGCCGAACATCAGGTTGACGTCGTGATAAGCCTGCGCCACCTCGTGCCAGCGGGTCTCGAGGCCGAGCGAGCGGGCCTGTTCCTTCAGGTTGGTGAACTGGCCACCCGGCATCTCATGCAGATAGACCTCCGAAGCGGGTCCCTTCAGGTCGCTCTCGAAGGCGGCATACTGGTTGCGCACGGCTTCCCAGTAGAACGAGATGCGGCGGATCCATTCGGGCGCCAGGCCCGGGTCGCGATCCGAACCGCGCAGTGCCTCGACGATCGAGCCCAGGCACGGCTGCGAGGTGTTGCCGGAGAAGGCATCCATGGCCGCGTCGATGGCATCGACGCCGCTTTCGACCGCCGCCAGCACGGTTGCCGCCGACAGGCCCGACGTGTCGTGGGTGTGGAAATGGATCGGCAGGTCGGTGGCCTCACGCAGCGCCTTGAACAGCACGCGCGCCGCAGCCGGCTTGAGCAGGCCCGCCATGTCCTTGACGGCGATGATGTGCGCGCCGGCCGCTTCCAGCTCCTTGGCGAGGCCGACATAATACTTCAGGTCGTACTTCGCCCTGTTCGGGTCGAGGATGTCACCGGTGTAGCAGATCGCCGCTTCGCAGAGCTTGCCCTCGGCACCGACCGCATCCATCGACACGCGCATGTTGTCGACCCAGTTGAGGCAGTCGAAGACGCGGAACAGGTCGACGCCGCCTGATGCGGCCTGGCGAACGAAATGCTGGACGACGTTGTCGGGATAGTTGGTATAGCCGACGCCGTTGGCGCCGCGCAGCAGCATCTGCAGCAGGATGTTGGGCGCCGCCTGACGGACTTTCGATAGCCGTTCCCACGGGTCTTCGGTCAGGAAGCGCATGGCGACGTCGAAGGTGGCACCGCCCCAGCATTCGAGCGACAGCAGCTGCGGCAGCGCGCGCGCATAGGTACCGGCAATCTTGGCGATGTCATGGGTGCGCACGCGCGTCGCCAGAAGCGACTGGTGGCCGTCACGCATCGTCGTGTCGGTGATCAGTACCTGCTTCTGCGCCCGCATCCAGGCCGCGAACTTTTCCGGGCCAAGCTGGTCGAGCATCTGCCTGGTGCCGTCGGGGATCGGGCCGGTGAACCACGGCACGACCGGTGCTGCGGCCTCTGGATTGGGCGCGGCGCGGCCACGCGTCTCCGGGTGGCCGTTGACGGTGACGTCGGCGAGGTAATTGAGCAGCTTGGTGGCGCGGTCCTGGCGCTTGACCTGCGCGAACAGCTCGGGCGTCGAGTCGATGAACCTGGTGGTGTAGGAGTTATCGCGGAACGACGGGTGCGTGATGATCGCTTCGAGGAAGGTCAGGTTGGTCGCCACGCCGCGGATGCGGAACTCGCGCAGCGCCCGATGCATACGCGCGATCGCCTCGACCGGGTTCGGCGCCCAGGCGGTCACCTTTTCCAGCAGCGGATCGTAAAAGCGGGTGATGACCGCACCCGAATAGGCCGTGCCGCCGTCGAGGCGGATGCCGAAGCCGGTGGCGCCGCGATAGGCGGTGATGCGGCCATAGTCGGGAATAAAATTCTGCTCCGGGTCCTCGGTCGTGATGCGGCACTGCAAGGCATGGCCGTTGAGGCGGATGTCTGCCTGGACAGGCACGCCCGATTCCGGCGTGCCTATGGCGAAGCCGTCGAGGATGTGGATCTGCGCCTTGACGATGTCGATGCCGGTCACCTGCTCGGTGACGGTATGTTCGACCTGAATGCGCGGATTGACCTCGATGAAGTAGAACTTGCCGGTGTCGGCATCCTGCAGGAACTCGACAGTGCCCGCGCCGATATAGGCGGTGTCGCGGGCGAGCTTGAGGGCATAACCGCACAGCTCCTGGCGCAGCTCCTCGCTGAGGTAAGGTGCTGGTGCGCGCTCGACGACCTTCTGGTTGCGGCGCTGGATCGAGCAGTCGCGCTCGAACAGATGCACGGCGTTGCCATGCGTATCGCCAAGGATCTGCACCTCGACGTGGCGGGCGCGTTCGATCAGCTTCTCGAGATAAACCTCGTCCTTGCCGAACGCTGCCTTGGCCTCGCGCTTGCCTTCCGTCACCTCGCGGATGAGGTCAGCTTCGCTGCGGATGGCGCGCATGCCACGACCGCCGCCACCCCATGAGGCCTTGAGCATGACGGGATAGCCAACCTCGGCGGCGAGCCTCTTCACCTCGTCCATGTCGTCGGGCAGAGGGTCGGTCGCCGGGATCACCGGCACGCCGACTTCAATGGCAAGGTTGCGCGCCGCCACCTTGTTGCCAAGCCGGCGCATGGTCTCGGGCTTCGGCCCGATGAAGGTGATGCCATTGGCAGCACAGGCGTCGGCGAATTCGGGGCTCTCCGACAACAGGCCATAGCCGGGATGGATGGCATCGGCACCCGACAGCCGGGCGACGCGGATGATCTCCTCGATCGACAGGTAGCTTTCGATCGGCCCCATGTCCTTGCTGAGGTGGGGACCGCGGCCGACCTGGTAGCTTTCGTCGGCCTTGAAGCGATGCAGCGAATATTTGTCCTCTTCGGCCCAGATCGCCACGGTTTTGAGCCCCAGCTCATTGGCCGCGCGGAAGACGCGGATGGCGATTTCGGATCGGTTGGCGACGAGGATCTTGCTGATCGGCACGAATACGCTCCAGGGAACCGGATATTTAAGAGGCGGCGCATGATTAGCGGGAAAATGCTGCGGTGCAACCGAAAACACACATTGCTAAATCGATTTAATTTCCGTTGGGTCAGACCGGCATTTTTCCACGGCACAAAAAAATGCCCGGCGCAAAGCGCCGGGCATTTCTCATCAGCTGATGGGGCTGAAATTACTTCTGCGGCTTGTAGGTGTACTTGCCGTCGTCGCCCTTCACCCATTCATACATGATGTAGCCGGGCAGCTTCGGGTCGCCCTTCTCATCGAAGCCCATGTCGCCGAGCACGGTCGGGAAGGTGTTCGCCTTCATTGCCTTCGCCACTTCCTGCGGATCGACCGAACCGGCCTTCTTGGCAGCTTCGGCAATGACCTGCATCGCTGCGTAGGAGTAGAGGGTATAGGCTTCGGGGTTGAAGCCGGCGGCACGGAACTTTTCGACCAGCGCGTTGTTGGTCGGGTTCAGCGTCGGATCGGGACCGAAGGTGTTGAGGGTACCGGCAACCGCGTCACCGGCGATCGAGGCGAGTTCGTTCGAGACGATGCCATCGCCCGAAACCAGCTTTGCCTGGAGGCCCTGGTCAGCCGTCTGGCGGATGATCAGGCCGGCTTCGGTGTGCAGGCCACCCCAATAGATGATGGTGACGCCGGCTTCCTTCATCTTGCCGATCAGTGCCGAGAAATCCTTGTCGCCGATGTTGACGCCTTCGTACATGACCTCGGTCAGGCCGGCAGCGTTCATCGCCTTCTTGGTTTCGTCAGCCAGACCCTGACCATAGGGGGTCTTGTCGTGGATCACCGCGATCTTGGCGTCCTTGAACTTCTCAGCCAGATATGCACCGGCGATGGCGCCCTGCTGGTCGTCACGGCCGCAGGTGCGGAAGGTGTTCCACAGGCCGCGCTCGGTGAACTGCGGGTTAGTCGCAGCCGGGGTGATTTCGAGGATGCCGTTCTCGGCGTAGACTTCCGAAGCCGGGATAGAGACGCCCGAGTTGAAGTGGCCGACCACGAACTTGACGCCGTCAGCGACGAACTTATTGGCGACCGAGATGCCCTGCTTCGGATCGGAAACGTCGTCGCCGACAACCAGCTTGATCTGCTCGCCGTTGATGCCGCCCGCGGCGTTGATGTCGGCCACCGCCTGCTCGGCGCCCTTCTGGAGCTGCGCTCCGAAGGCTGCGTTCGGGCCGGTGATCGGGCCAGCGACGCCAACAATGATATCGGCCCATGCGCTGCCGCTGAACGCCACAAGCGCGGTCAGTGCAACAGCCGACAAAAGTGACTTTTTCATTGAAACACTCCCATTAGTTGAGTGGGCGTGGATGTTCTTTCATGCGATGCCCACCCATATCGCAGAAAGGCGAGTTTGCCGATTTTCCGGCAGTTGTCACGCCGATTCATTGGCGAATCGGCGCGTTAGAACCCCCTCAAGACTTGGCGCGCCAAGAAAGCGGCGAGGCCTTTTCATAGAGCCAGTGATATTGCTTCACCATCTGATTGGTGCGGGTGTATTTGTAACCAAGCGTTGCAAAAACCAGCAATATGACGGTGTCGACGATATAGTATTGCAGCGAGAACATGGTGCCCTCGAACAGCGCGTGGTGGATAAAGCGGACACCCAGCCCAAGCCCCAGAATGTAGAGCACTAGCTGCGGATAGCTGCGCCAGGTCTGGGCGCAGGCGCGTCCCGTCATCCAGGCAGCCCATCCGCCCAGCAGGCAGCTGACGAACAGGAACTGCCAGATCGAGGCTTCCTCGTAGAGAATGCCGTGCATGATGGTGTCTCCTAGTGGCGGCCGCCTTCGAGATAGGCTGCGCGGACCTCGGGATTTGCGAGCAGGTCCTTGCCGGTGCCGCTCATCGTGACCAAGCCATTGACCATGACGTAGCCACGGGTGGCGAGCTTGAGCGCACCGAAGGCGTTCTGCTCGACAAGGAACACGGTCAGCCCTTGGGTGCGGTTGAGCTCGCGGATGGCGTCGAAGATCTGCTTCACGATCAGCGGCGCCAGACCGAGCGAAGGCTCGTCGAGCAGCAGCAGCTTGGGTCGAGCCATCAGCGCGCGGCCGATGGACAGCATCTGCTGCTCTCCGCCGGACAGCGTGCCGCCGCGCTGGCCGATGCGCTCCTTGAGACGTGGAAACAGCGTGAACACCTTCTCGACGTCCTCATCATAGTATTTGAGGTTGTCGAGGCTTGCGCCCATCTGCAGATTTTCCATCACCGTCATGCGCGGGAAGATGCGCCGGCCCTCGGGCGATTGCGCAATGCGCAACCTCGCGATCTCGTGCGTCGGCATGTCGGTGATGTCGGTTCCGGCGAAGGTGATGGTGCCGCGGCGCGCCCTTGGTGTGCCGAAAATGGTCATCATCAGCGTCGACTTGCCAGCGCCGTTAGCACCGATCAGCGCGACGATCTCGCCTTCATTGACAGCGACATCGACGCCGCTGAGGGCGCGGATGTTGCCGTAGTAGGTCTCGACACCTTTGATGTCGAGCAAGGTCTTAGCCGCCGTCACTTGCCACCTCCGCGCTTGGCTTTCGCCGGCTTGGCCGCTTCACGCGCCAGCGCCTTGGCCTGCCCCACCCAGTCTTCCCGTTCGATGCGGCCGTCAAAGGCGAGATAGGCCTCGGCCGCCGCGATGTCCGACTTCTTCCACGCCGCCACCTGGTCGAAATGGAAGATACCGTGCTCGTTGAGCTTCTTTTCGTTGACCGGCCCGATGCCCTTGATCGCGATGAGCCGGTCGGCAACGCCGCCACGCGGAGCGGCAAGCACGTTGGAGATGGTCTTCGGAGCTGAGGGCTTCGCGGCGGCAGGTTTGGACACCGCCGGCTTGGCGGCAGTCGGTTTGGGCGTTGACGCCGCAGGTTTGGCGGCCGGCTTGGCCGCAGCCGTTGATGACGGTTTTGCTGGCGTCTTCGTTTCGGCTTTGGCGACCGCTGGCTTGGCAGCCGGGGCAGGCTTGGCGCTGCCCTTTGGTGCCGGCGTGGCCGTGACTGCAGACTTTACGACCTTTGCTGTCTTGGCAGCCGGTTTCGCCGGCGGCGTCGCCGTGCCGGTCGGCTTCGCAGCGGTCGTGGCTTTGGCAACCGGCTTGGCCGATACAGCGGCTGGCTTGGCTGCCGGAGCAGCCTTCGCCGGGGCCTTGGTCGTTGTCTTGGCAGCAGCCTTCGGCGCATCCCCCCTGGCGACTTGCTTTGCAGGTGCCGGCGCTGCCTTGGCCGCGGGCTTGACCGCCTCTTTCACGACCGCAGGCCTGCTTGCCCTGGCCGCAGGCTTCGTCTCAGCCTTTGCCGCTAGCTTGGCAGGAACAGCAGCGGATGCCTTGCCGGCTGCCGCCTTGGGCGCAGGCTTGACCGGCGCAGACATCAACCCCGCGGCTGGTGCAGCCGCAGGCTTGGCCTTCGGCGCCTTTCCGGCGGGAGCCATCTGGCTTGCAGGCGCGGCGGCTGCCCTTGCAGCCTGCGCTTCAACCTGACTGGCTTTCGATGCGCCCTTGGAGACCGAGACGACTTCGCCATGACCATCGCTGTGGCCAATGGTGTCGCTCACCGGTCCGGCCATCATCGACGAAGACGAACCAGGTCCATGGGCCGGATCCGGCATGCCTTCGAGCTCTTCGATGACCTGCTCGTCGCCAACCTCGACCAGAACGTTGGAAACCTCTTCGTCATCGACGCCGAGATAGGCGGCAATGACCTTCGGATCCGTCCTGACCGACATCGGGTCGCCATCGGAAATCTTGCGGCCGTATTCCAGCACCACGACGTGGTCGGAAATCTGCATGACCACCGACATGTCGTGCTCGATGAGCAGGATCGACGTGCCGGTGTTGTCCTTGATGTCGTTGAGCAACGTATTGAGCGCCAGCGACTCTTTAGGGTTTAGGCCGGCCGCCGGTTCGTCGAGGCAAAGCAGCTCGGGCCCGGTACACATGGCGCGCGCAATCTCGAGGCGGCGTTGTGCGCCATAGGGAAGATCGCCCGCCGGATCGTCGGCACGGTCGAGCAGTTCGGCCTTTTCGAGCCAATGCTTGGCAAGCTCGACTGATTCAGCCGACGCCCTGCGGTAGCCGCCAAGGCCGACCAGACCCATGACGGTAAACCCGGAGGCCTTCATCAGCTTGTTGTGCTGGGCAACCAGAAGATTCTCGAGCAGCGTCATGCCCGAAAACAGCCGGATGTTCTGGAAGGTACGCGCGACCTTGGCCTTGGCCGTGATCTGGAAGTCCGGCATGCGCTCGAGCAGGAATTCCCCGCCTTCGCGGCCGTTGAACCGGATCATGCCCTCGGTCGGCTTGTAGAAGCCCGTAATGCAGTTGAAGACCGTGGTCTTGCCGGCACCGTTCGGGCCGATAAGCGCGGTGATTTCCCCGCGCTTGGCCTCAAAGGACAGGTCGCCGATGGCGACAAGGCCACCGAATTTCATCGACAGATGCTCGACCTGCAGGATCGGCTTGCTCATGGATGCGCTCGCGTTCATCAGCCGTGTCCTTCCTTGGTGAAGGAACTGGAGACAGCTTTTCGTTCATGCAGGAAGGCGGTGGGTTCGCGGCTGCCGACGAAACCTCGCGGCTTCCACAGCATCACGATGACCATCGCCATGCCAAACAGCAGCATGCGGTAAAGCTCAGGCGTGAAGTCCGGCCCGAAGACGTGCTTGAGGAACTCCATCTCGCGCAGGATCTCGGTGCCGCCGATCATCACCGCAGCCGCGACCGCGATGCCGACCAGCGACCCCATGCCGCCGAGCACCACGATAGCCAGGATGATCGCCGATTCCAGGAAGACGAAGGATTCAGGCGACACGAAGCCCTGGCGCGCGGCGAAGAACGAGCCGGCGAAACCGCCGAACATAGCGCCTGTCGCAAAGGCGGTGAGCTTGGTGGTGGTGGTGTTGATGCCGAGCGAACGGCAGGCGATCTCGTCCTCGCGCAGCGCTTCCCAGGCGCGGCCGACCGGCATGCGGCGCAGGCGGATGGTGACGAAGGCAGTCAGCAGCGCCAGGCCAAGGATGAGGTAGTAGAGGAAGATCTTGTAGTAGGCGCCGGACTGGGCAATGCCGAGCACCTTGGCGATGTAGTTGGGATCGGAGACGTTGAACGACATCAGCCCGAAGAAGCTGACCTTCGGGATGCCGGAGATGCCGGCAGCACCGTTGGTGACTTCGCGCCAGTTGATCAGCACGAGGCGGATGATCTCACCGAAGGCGAGCGTGACGATCGCCAGATAGTCGCCTCGAAGCCGCAGCACCGGGAAACCGAGGATGACGCCCCAGAAGGCGGCCATGATGCCGGCCACCGGCAGCAGGATCCAGAACGACCAGCCGAGCTGTGTTGCCAAAAGCGCGTAGGCATAGGCGCCGACGGCGTAGAAGGCGACGTAGCCAAGATCGAGCAGCCCGGCGAGACCGACGACGATGTTCAGGCCCCAGGCCAGCATGACGTAGATCAGGATCTGGATGCCGAAATTGTCGACCCACTTGAGCGAACCCTGGAAGCCGCCAGCCATCGACCCCGTCAAGAGCGCGAGGATCAGAACGACAACGATTGGATAGGCGATCAGGACGCCGACGCCGAGGGCCGAAAAGTGGTTATGGATGAAGGCGCGGAAGTAGAACAGCACCGAGGCCAGCGCATAGATGATCGCCAGCGCGCGGAAGAAGCGCAGGTAACCAGCCAGGCCGGAACCGAAAATCCCGTCAAGCGAGCCGGCGAACAACAGAAGCACCGCCGCGACGACCAGCGCCCCAATGAAGTAGGGCAAGCGGAAGAACCGCGTCGCCACACTGTCTGGCAGCAGCCCGCTGGCGACATCGACGATCTTCTGTCGCGCCATGAATGGCTGCGCATAGGCGACGTAGAGGAAGCGGCCGAGCATGACCAGACCAACGACGATGGTAAGCAGGCCCCAGCGCGGAACGAGGACCAGTTCGTTGCTGATGTTCTGGTCGGTCTTGAGGCCGATGAAGAGGAAGAAAAGGCCAAACGCGATGATACCCGCATAGAAGGCCTCGCGAAGGCCGTGCTGCAATGGGCTGGCGGTCTCTTCGCGTGAAGCTTGGGCGATATTGGCCATGTTGTCAGACCTTCTCGACTTCGGGCCGGCCAAGGATGCCGGAGGGCAGGAAGATGAGCACGATGGCGAGGATCGAGAACGCTGCAACGTCCTTGTAGTCGATCGAGAAGTAGGCCGACCACATGCTTTCGATGAAACCGATCATCAGGCCGCCAATGACAGCTCCCGGCAACGAGCCGATGCCGCCAAGCACCGCCGCCGTGAAGGCTTTGACCCCGGGCACGAAACCGTCGGAGAAGGCAACGACACCGTAATACATGAGGAACAGCGTACCGGCGACGGCGGCAAGGGCTGCACCCATGATGAAGGTGATGGAGATGGTGCGGTCGACGTCGATGCCGAGCAAAGCTGCCATCTTGCGGTCCTGCTCGCAGGCGCGCTGGGCGCGGCCGAGCGAGGTCTTGTTGACGAGGTACCAGAACAAAGCGAGCAGCAGGGCGGTGACCACGACGATGATGATCTGCTTCAGCGAAATCGAGATGCCGCCGATATTGTAGACCTGGCTGACCATTGGCGGGATCGGCTTGTTGCGCGGACCCTGGGTGACCTGAACGAAGTTGGACAGCGCGATCGACATGCCGATGGCGGTAATCAGCGGCGCCAGGCGGAACGATCCGCGCAGCGGCCGGTAGGCCACTTTTTCGATCGTCCAGTTGTAGAGGCTGGTCAGGAGCATCGCCACGACCATCATGATCAGCAGGGCGATGACGACCGGCACCGAATAAAACATGGCGCCCAGGATCAGGAACACGATCAGAGCGGTAAACGCCCCAAGCATGAAGATGTCGCCATGGGCGAAATTGATCATGCCGATGATGCCGTAGACCATCGTATAGCCGATCGCGATCAGGCCATAGATGGACCCCAGCGTCAGCCCATTGACCAGCTGCTGGACGAAATATTGCATATGGATGCGGCTCCCCTGGAATGTCGCGCGATGCACGCATTCCTTTTGATATTTCCCCTAGTCCTAAAGTTTCGAGCCTGGATTGCAACGTGATTCTTCAACCCGTTGCGGCTTGCCGGACAGCGTTTTCCGCCGCCTCTGTTTTTTGTCGTCCAGGCCCTGGACTATCGCGAAACCTATCATTGGCTCAACGCAATGTCTTTGCCGATTCCGGTGATTTTGCGCGCCATGATCGAAGAATGTAGCGCCAAGATACGCAACAGCAACAGGTTCTTGCGTCTTGCCGATGGTCTCCTTCTCAAGAATGTCTAGACATATTGGCTGCCCCAGCTCCTCGCTATACGACTATTTGACTATGAACCCATGCGCGAACGGATCGCGATCGTCGATGAAGATGGTGTTCAATCCGGTCATCCGCGCCCATCCCCCGATCGAGGGAATGATCGCCTTCTTGCCGGCCACTTCGATCTCGCGTTCGACCCGCCCCTTGAACAGCGAACCGATGATTGATTCGTGCACGAAATCGTCGCCCGCCTTGATCTTGCCCTTGCCGTGAAGCTGCGCCATGCGCGCCGAGGTGCCGGTGCCGCAAGGCGAGCGATCGATGGCCTTGTCGCCATAGAAGACGGCGTTGCGGGCATGCGCTTCGGCATGCTTCGGCTCACCGGTCCACAGCATGTGCGACAGCCGGTTGATGCCGGGATTCTCGGGATGCACGAATTGATACTTCTCATTCAGCCGCTGACGGACCACCGGGCTCCAGGCGATGAGATCGCCGGCGCTGTGGTCGGCCATGTCGCGGTAGTTTTCCTGCGGCTCGACGATGGCGTAGAAATTGCCACCATAGGCGACATCGACCCTGATCTCGCCGAGGCCGGGGCAGTCGACGGAAAGCCCTTCGGCATAGAGGAACGAAGGCACATTGGTGATGCGCACCTCCTCGACATAGTCGCCGACCTGCCTGTATTCGGCAATGACGAGGCCGGCCGGCGTGTCGAGGCGCAGCGTGCCCGGCGTCTTCGGTTTGATCAGCCCGTGCTCGATCGCCATCGTCACCGTGCCGATCGTGCCATGGCCGCACATCGGCAGGCAGCCCGAGGTCTCGATGAACAGGATGGCGACATCGCAGTCGTCACGCGTCGGCGGATAGAGGATCGAGCCCGACATCACGTCATGGCCGCGCGGCTCGAACATCAGCCCGGTACGGATCCAGTCGTATTCGGCAAGGAAATGCGCCCGACGTTCCATCATCGTCGCGCCTTCGAGGCGGGGGCCGCCGCCCGCCACCAGCCGCACCGGATTGCCGCAAGTGTGGCCGTCGATGCAGAAAAAGGAATGGCGTGCCATGATCATACCTTGCGTCAGAAACGTTGTGCGGAAAAGAGGGTGAGATCGATCGCCGACTTTTGACCCAGCATGCGCTCACACACCAGCCGGCCGGTGGCCGCCGCCTGGGTGAGGCCAAGGTGACCATGGCCGAAAGCGTAGTGGACGCCGGCTTGGCTGCGCGAGCCGCCAATGACCGGCAGCGAATCGGG
The DNA here is from genome assembly GCF_050859125.1 of Aminobacter sp. BA135. Classification (NCBI taxonomy): domain Bacteria; kingdom Pseudomonadati; phylum Pseudomonadota; class Alphaproteobacteria; order Hyphomicrobiales; family Phyllobacteriaceae; genus Aminobacter; species Aminobacter sp. BA135. The sequence continues at coordinate 1,219,974 of NZ_CP139572.1, read as the reverse complement.
CAGCGACGGGCGGAAGCCCATCCATTCGCGCCCGCCCGAAGTATCGAGACCCGGCAGGAACTTGCGCGCCTTCTCCAGCATCGCCTTCGAACGCGCATAGTTCGGCGCCCGCGAGATGCCGCCCAGCTCGACCGCGCCGCCGACGCGCAGGCCGGTGGCAAGCGGCGTGATGACGAAGCCATGGCCGGAGAAGATCAGCTGTCGCTTGACGTCGAAAGCACTGGTGGGGAGCGTCGTGTTGTAGCCGCGCTCGGTTTCGAGCGGGATGACGTCGCCGAGCTGACGGGCGAGCAGATGCGACCAGGCTCCGGCGGCGATCAGCACCTGGCGGGCGAACAGCGTGCGGCCTTGCTTGAGCTGGATCAGGATGCGGTCACCAGCTGGCCGGACAAGCCCGACATCGCCCTTGACGAAGGAAGCGCCGCTGGCCTCGGCATGACGCCAGATCGCCTTGCCGAGATCCTTCGGGTCGGACACCGTCTTCCAGCCGGGCACGAAGGTGCCACGCGTGAAGCGGTCGGCCAGCCCGGGCTGATAGTTTGCGAGTTCGTGCTTTTCGAGATGCCGGTAGGCGATGCCGAAGCGGTCACGCGCCGCCCAGCTCGGCAATGCCGCCTTGAATTCCGCCTCACGCTCGTAGAGCTCAAGCGAACCGTCCTCGCGCAGCATCGAGCCGGTGCCCGAGCGCGCCATCAGCGACGCCCACTCCTGCTCGGCGAGCTTCATCAGCCCGGCCTGCGCGGCAAGGCTCGCCTCATAGTTGGCGGGTGCCCCGGCACGCCAGAAGCGGAAGAGCCATGGCGCAAGCTTGGGCAGGTAGGCAGGTGGAATGGTCAGCGGGCCAAGCGGGTCGGCCAGCCATTTCGGTACGTTGCGCATCATGCCCTTGTGCGCAAGCGGCAGCACATCGGAGAACGCAAACGCCCCGGCATTGCCGGAGCTGGTTTCCTCGCAGACGCCGGTGCGGTCAAAGACCGTCACCTTGCGCCCGGCCTCGGCGAGATAGGCAGCCGCCACGATGCCGACGATGCCGGCGCCGATGATGGCAATGTCGATCTCGTCGACCGCTGCACTCATGCCGTGCTCCCCTCCGAGCCCCTGCCCTTACCAGATCAGAACGAAGGCAGCTTGGGGCGGACTTCCAGGGCGTCCTTGATGATCTTCTCGACCGCGTTGCGGCGCTCGCCCGACAATGGCTTGCGCGGCATACGCACACGATCGTTGGAGCCGATCGCCAGCACCTCGGCAAGCTTGATGTTCTGGACCAGATAGGTCGAGACGTCGAGGTCGAGCAGCGGGCGGAACCAGCGGTAGATGGCGAGCGCCTCTTCGCGCCGGCCCTGCTTCATCAGCTGGTAGATGGCGACAGTCTCGCGCGGGAAGGCGACGACGAGGCCTGCAACCCAACCGATTGCACCGACCGAAAGAGCCTCGAAGGCGAGGTTGTCGACGCCGGTGAACAGGTCGTAGCGGTTGCCCAGGCGGTTGATGATCTCGGTCGAGCGGCGGATGTCGTCGGACGATTCCTTGACCGCGACGAAGCGCGTGTCGGACGCCAGTTCCTCCATCTGGTCGACGGTGACGTCGACGCGGTAGGCGAGGCGGTTGGAGTAGATCATGACCGGCAGGTCGCCGGCCTCGGCCACGGCGCGAAGGGCCGCCACCGTCTCTTCCGGGTTGGTGTGGTAGATCGGGCTCGGCACCACCATCAGGCCGGACGCGCCTTCCCTGGAGGCGCGCTTGGCGATGGCCGCCGCCTCGCGGGTGCCGGCCTCGTTGACCGTCAGCAGCACCGGCTTGCCGGCGGCGACCTTCTGGGCGGTCTTCAGCACCTCGATCTTTTCGTCATGCGAGAGCATCGGGCCCTCGCCGAGCGAGCCGGCGACGATCAGGCCGTCACATCCGGCCTCCATCTGCAGCGCGAAGCAGCGCTCCATTTCGGCATGATCGAGGCGCTCGTCCGCCGTGAATTTGGTGGTGACTGCTGGGATGACTCCGGCCCACATGGCGCTTTCTCCATCTGATATATCAGTGATATATGACGAGGCGACCAACATTGTCAATCGGCAATCGCATCTGATATATCAAAAATATATCATTGTGCTTTCAAGAGATTCGGTCATGCAAGCTGAGAAACTGGAACCGGCTGCGACACGAGCCTACCACGAGCTCGAACGGCTCATCGTCACCCTCGAACTCGCCCCTGGGACCATTGCCACCGAAGGCTCTCTGATCGACAGGCTTGGCCTTGGCCGCACGCCGGTGCGCGAGGCGATCCAGCGCCTGGCCTGGGAAGGACTGGTCGAGATCAGGCCGCGCGCCGGCTTGGCGATTGCGCCGCTGCACCCCGGCGACTGGCTGCGCGTGCTCGACGCGCGCCGCGGCATCGAGATCGTGCTTGCTCGTTCGGCGGCGCGCTTCGTCACCCGCGATGCCGCCAACCAGTTCCATGCCGCAGCCCTTGCGATGCAGAAAGCAGTGATCGCGGCCGACGTGCTCGGCTTCCTCGCGGCCGACAAGGCGCTCGACGAGGCCCTCGCCCTTGCCGCCGACAACGATTTCGCCGCCCGCCTCGCGGCACCTCTGCAGACCCACAGCCGGCGTTTCTGGTTCCGCTATCAGCGTGACACCGGCCTCGCCGCGTCCGCCGAACACCATGTCGCGCTGATCCGCTCGATCCTGGAGCACGACGAGGAAAGTGCAGCGCAGGAAGCCGAGCGGCTGATGGCGATGCTGCGCGCCCACGCCGAGGCGGCAGCGACGCGGTAAGGCCGCATGATCGATCAATGTCTCGGTTCGGCTTCCCTGACCTCGTCAACGGCGCTCTCCCAGCCGTCGCCGGCGGCGAGCACACAGCTGCGGCCTCTGACATCCGACAACAGCACGGTCCAGGTGCCATCGTCGGAGATGTAGATTTCGACGATTGCCGCGTCGCTGGCGACGCCGTAACCAAGGCGCCGCTCGTGAAAACTGTCCGTCAGGCCGGCCACGATCGCGTCATGGTCGCTGCAGAACAGCTCTGCAACTGCCGGGGTGGCCGGCAGCATCAGCGCCAGGCCGAAAGCCGCCAGCCCGCTTGTGTGGAATGCGGGCGCGAGTGTCATTCGACACCTCCTTGCCGCCGCATCTGTGCGGGAAGGTAACGGCCCATAGTAACACGAAAGCCAGTGGAAGCCCCGGAAGCATTGGGCCTTCCGTCATTCCGTCCAGGCCCTCGCACCCGGGGCATATTGCTGTACACCGCCGCAACAAGCGGCGGCACATCAGCCCTGCCGGGGATCACACAATGGCAGCTTTGCGATGGCGTCGTCCGTCAGCAGTTTTCTCAGGTTTACCGACGACACCAGGAAGTACTGTTCGTCCGCCTGGCTGCGCATGAAAATCTCTGCCGCGAGCGCGCCGGGGTTGATGGCACCGTCGCGGCATCCACCCTTGATCGTCACGGATATGCTTCCCTTGCCGTCCTTCCGGCCGGTCGCCTTGAAAGCGCGCGCCTTGGCCTGTGCGGCGGCGAGCCGGGCCAGGTCCGCTTGCGCGACGCGAGCGACCTGGATCCTTTCGAAGGAAGGGCTGGCCGACACGCCCGGCGCATTGTCGCCTGATACGATTTCGAGCGGCAAGGCCTCGTTTACCGGTCCATAAGGTGCCGGCGCCTCCATCGCGAAATGCAGCACGACATCGCCGGTGCGCAGCTTGAGCGGAACAGGCATGATGGCTGCGACGCTCATCTGCTCCGGCGCGATCTCTAGAGGATCAAGGGCTGCGAGCCTGGTCAGCGCCATCGGATTGAGCGAAGCGCAGGCAGACAGCGTCAACAGCGAGGCCAGCCCTGCAATCGAACGTCCACGCACCGACATAATGCCTCCATATGGTTGTTTGACAGCACTGACTTATTGTTTTACGTTAATTTTTGCAAACAGAATTTGAAGAGGCCGAAATGGAGACTGCCCGCGAGCGCGCCCGATTGCTGAGCCGGCGCATGGAAAAGCTCATCCTCGTGCTGATGGCTATTCTCGGCCTGTTCGTCCTCTACGGGCTGGTACTGGCCTGGTCCGACCCGACCTGGATCGGCACGTTCGTGATTGAAAGGCTGGCACTTCCGAGGCCGGCGCAGCTCTCGACCTCGACGATGCTGTTGCTGGCAGCGGCATTTCTCGCACAGGCCGGATTGCTCGGATGGGCGCTGCAGACGCTGCGGGCGGCGTTCCGCGAGATCAGCCTGCATGACATCGTCGGCGCTGAAAGCGCGCGCCTGATGCGCCTGTCAGGCGTGGCTTTTCTGACCAACGCGATCGCCATGGCGTTGGCCCCGCCGCTGGTCTCGCTCATCGTCAGCCTCGACATGCCGGCCGGCCAGCGGTTTCTGGCGATCAGCTTCGGCACGCACGAACTGCTGGCCCTGATCCTGTCGGGCATACTGATCGTCTTTGGCCACCTCCTTGCGGTGGCCGCCGAAGTCGACGACGACAACAAGCGGTTCGTCTGACATGCCGGTCATCGTCAATCTCGACGTCATGCTGGCGCGCCGCAAGATGCGTTCCAAGGAACTCGCCGCCAAGATCGGCATCACTGAGCAGAACCTGTCGCTGCTGAAGTCCGGCAAGGTGCGCGGTGTCAGGTTTTCGACGCTCGCCCGCATCTGCGCCGAGCTCAAGTGCCAGCCGGGCGACCTGCTGGAGTACCAGCCGGGACCGGAAGAAGAGGACGAAACGTAAAACGGGCGCCCAACGGGCGCCCGTTCAGACTGCTGACAAACCCCTGGCGAGAGTTGGGGGTTTGTGATTCAGTGTGTGATGTTGAAGCGAGCTGGCCCTGAACAAACCGCACTTGAGATCGTCACGCTTGATCAACTGGTTCCAGTTGATCACCTTCTGCGCAAGATCGATGGTGTTATCGATTTCTCGTTCATCCACGATCTGACAGCGCCGCTTTACTGCGCCGACAATGGTCGCCCGCCACTCGATCCGACCTTGATGTTCAAGGCGCTGTTCATCGGCTACCTGTTCGGGGTGCGCTCGGAGCGGCAATTGGTGCGAGAGATCGAGGTCAATGTCGCCTACCGGTGGTTCCTGCGGCTGAAGCTGACGGACAAGGTGTTCGACGCCTCGACATTGTCGCAGAACCGCCGCCGGCGCTACCAGGACGAGACGATCGCGCAGGCGATCTTCGACCGCATTGTCGAGCAGGCGATCGGGGCAGGCTTGGTCGACGGCACGGTGCTCTACACCGACAGCACGCACCTGAAGGCCAATGCCAACAAGGGCAAGTACGACCTTGCCATGGTCGCCAAGTCGCGTGCCGACTACTGGGGCGAACTCGACCGGGCGATCGATGCCGAACGGGCGCTGCACGGCCAGAAGGCGCTGAAGGAGCAGGAGCGGCAGCCTGCGGTGAAAGAGACGAAGGTCTCGCGCACCGATCCTGAGGCAGGCTATATGGTGCGCGAGGGCAAGCCGAAGGGCTTCTTTTATCTCGATCACCGCACGGTGGATGGCGGCTTCGGCATCATCACCGACACGTTTGCCACGCCGGCCAACGTGCATGACTCGATCGTCTATCTCGACCGGCTCGACCGCCAGGTGGAGCGTTTCGGCTTCGACGTCACGGCGGCGGGGCTGGATGCCGGCTATGCCACGCCAGGCATCGCCAAGGGCCTGGAGGACAGGAACATCCAGGGTGTCGTCGGCTATCGCAACCCGCCCCGGCCAAAGCCTGGCAAGATGAGGAAGGGCGCTTTCGTCCATGAGCCGGACCTTGACGGCTATCGTTGCCCGCAGGGCCAGTTGCTCACTTACGCCACCACCGATCGCGGCGGTTATCGCCACTACAAGAGCGACCCGACGATCTGCCGCAACTGTCCGCTGCTGGCGTCTTGCACATCAAACGCCAAGGCCGAGCGCACCATCACGCGCCATGTCTGGCAGGATGTCCGCGAGCGGGTCGATGCCAACCGCTTAACCGCATGGGGCAAGGCGATCTATCGACGCCGCAAGGAGACGGTCGAGCGATCCTTCGCCGATGCCAAGCAGCTCTTCGGCCATCGCTATGCACGCTTCCGAGGGCGAACACGCGTCGCCTGCCAGTGCCTGATCGCAGCCGCCGCCCAAAACATGAAAAAGATCGCAATCAGCCTCTGGCCAAAGCCAAAACCAAGCCTCGCATGAGGCCAAAGCGGGCTCGCAACGGCCCTGGCATCTGCTCCCCGACATCAAGCCAAAAGCTCAATCAACCCACAAAACAAAACCCCGCCGAAATTCGACGGGGTTCGTCAGCAGTCTGAACGGGCGCCCAACGGGCGCCCGTTCATTTTCTAGCTAGAAACGATCAGTTCATCGTCGGGATGATGAACTCCACGCCGTCGGGCTTAGTTCATCGTCGGAATGACGAACTCCGCACCGTCCTTGACGCCCGACGGCCAGCGCGAGGTCACCGTCTTGGTCTTGGTGTAGAAGCGGAACGCATCCGGACCGTGCTGATTGAGGTCACCGAAGGACGAAGCCTTCCAGCCGCCGAAGGTGTAGTAGGCGATCGGAACCGGGATCGGCACGTTGATACCGACCATGCCGACCTGGACACGCGAAGCGAAATCGCGGGCGGCGTCGCCATCGCGGGTGAAGATCGCCACGCCGTTGCCCATCTCGTGGTCGTTGGCCAGCTTGATGGCGTTCTCGTAGGTCGGCGCGCGCACCACCGAGAGAACCGGGCCGAAGATCTCTTCCTTATAGATGCGCATGTCGGCGGTCACATGGTCGAACAGACAGCCGCCCATATAGAAGCCGTTCTCGTAGCCCTGCATCTTGAAGCCGCGGCCGTCGACGACGAGCTTGGCGCCTTCCTTGACGCCGATGTCGACGTAACCCTTGATGCGCTCCAGCGCCTCACGGGTGACGACCGGGCCGAAGTCGGCGGATGAGTCGGTCGACGGGCCGACCTTCAGGCTCTCGACGCGCGGGACCAGCTTTTCCATCAGCCGTTCGGCGGTGTCGTGGCCGACGGGAACGGCCACCGAGATCGCCATGCAGCGCTCGCCGGCCGAGCCGTAGCCGGCGCCGATCAGCGCGTCGACGGTCTGGTCCATGTCGGCGTCGGGCATGATGATCATGTGGTTCTTGGCGCCGCCGAAGCACTGCACGCGCTTGCCGTTGGCGCAGCCCCGGCTGTAGATGTACTGGGCGATCGGCGTCGAGCCGACGAAGCCGACGGCCTTGATGTCAGAATCGTCGAGGATCGCGTCGACAACCGTCTTGTCGCCGTTGACGACGTTGAGGATGCCTGCCGGAAGGCCGGCTTCGAGGAACAGTTCGGCGATGCGCAGCGGCACGCCCGGGTCGCGCTCTGACGGCTTCAGGATGAAGGCGTTGCCGCAGGCAATCGCCGGCGCGATCTTCCACAGCGGGATCATCGCCGGGAAGTTGAACGGGGTGATGCCGGCGACGACGCCGAGCGCCTGGCGCATCGAGTAGACGTCGATGCCGGGGCCGGCGCCGTCGGTGAACTCGCCCTTCATCATGTGTGGAGCGCCAATGCAGACTTCGACAACTTCAAGGCCGCGCTGGATGTCACCCTTGGCGTCGGCAATGGTCTTGCCATGCTCGCGCGCCAGAAGCTCGGCCAGCGAGTCGTATTCCTTGTGCACCAGCTCCAGGAACTTCATCAGCACGCGGACGCGGCGCTGCGGATTGGTGGCCGCCCAGGCAGGCTGTGCTGCCTTGGCATTCTCGACAGCGGCGCGCAGTTCCTGCGCCGAGGCAAGTGCCACCGTGGCGCGTACCGAACCGTCCATCGGCTGCAGCACGTCCTGCTTGCGCCCGCTGGTGCCGGCGACATGCTTGCCGCCGATGAAATGACCGTAGTCGACCATTGCTTCTCTCCCAATTCTTTGTTGATGGCGCATTGTCCCGCTTAACGCGCGCCTTTGCAACGCGAGGGTGAACGCAACCGTTGTGCAGAAAATAAAGTCCGACGGGAGCTTGAATGCGATTTCATGCATAGTAGGCTGCACGGATCGTAGCCCTTCGCCTGAGGTCCGAACCACCGATGAACTGGGATGACGTCCGCATCTTCCTCGCCGTAGCGCGCACCGGCCAGATCCTCGGTGCGGCACGGCGGCTCGAGCTCAACCACGCAACCGTATCTCGGCGCGTGGCAGCCCTCGAAGAGGCGCTGAAGACAAAACTCTTCCGCCGGCTGACCACCGGCAGCGAACTGACGCCCGCCGGCGAGCGCTTCCTCGAAGTCGCCGAGCGCATGGAAGCCGACATGCTGACTGCCCGCGCCGAAATTTCGGGCGAAGGCGACGAAGTGTCGGGCACGGTGCGCATCGGCGCGCCTGACGGATTCGGCGTTGCCTTCCTGGCGCAACGCCTGGGTACGCTGACCGCCCAGCACGCCGACCTGCGCATCCAGCTCGTTCCGGTCCCAAGGACATTTTCACTGTCGCGGCGTGAGGCAGATATCGCCATCACCACCGAGCGGCCGAGCGAAGGCCGACTGGTGGCGGCAAAGCTTGTCGACTATTCGCTCGGCCTGTTTGCTTCCCGCGCCTATGTCGAACAATACGGCCTCCCCACCTCGCGTCCCGAGCTTTCGGCCCACCGCCTGATCGGCTACGTGCCCGACCTCGTGGTCAGCTCATCGCTCGACTACGCCGCCGAGTTCAGCCCGTCATGGGAGTCCGCCTTCTCGATTTCGTCCGCGCTCGGGCAGGTCGAGGCGGTGCGCTCAGGCGCTGGCATCGGCATACTGCACACCTTCATTGCCCGCAGGATTGTCGACATCGTGCCGGCAACGGCGATCCCGCCGATCCGCCGCGCCTACTGGCTTGTCTATCACGAGTCCGTCCGGCCATTGCGCCGCATCCAGACGGTGGCGGGCTTCATCACCAAAGCTGTGGAACGCGAGCGGGCGCTGTTCATCTGAACAGCCTTCCGACAAGCTCACACATCCGCTAACATCGGTGCTCCAACCGAGGAAACCGATTTGCTGCCCCGTCCCTACGCAGAATTGCTGCGCAAGGCCCGGCGCGCCACGAGGCGCGCCGATGAGGCCGAAGATCTGTTGCAGACGGTTCTAGTCGCGGCGGTCGAGGCGGGGCGCACCGACCTGTCGAATGTCGAGAACCGGCGCTGACTTGAAGGCGCATTGCGACGCCGCGCCGCCTTCGACGCGCGTTCGGCAGTTCGGCGCAGAAAACGAGAACAACCTTTCGCAGCCATCAGCTGTGAGCCAAAGCCCCATGAAGCCTCGCCGACCAGGTTCGTCGCGACCTTGCCCCCTGGCTTGCGCACGACGACGCTGCTGGCGCTGACAGGCCATACGCGGCAGGAAATCGCCTGGCCGCAGCGCCTCGCCGATCCTGCATTGCGGCAGCGCATCGCAGAAATACGGCGGCGCTGGTTAGCCTATGGCGGTGGCTCCTTTGGGGAAATTCCGGGCCTGACCGGCACTCTTGCCTTCGGCAGCATCAGGCGTTCCCTGCTCGCTTTGGCCAGGCAACCGGGCGCCCTGCTCGCCAGCCACGACCCCGACGGGCACCTTTTTGTCATCGGCACCTCACAAAACCCGGCGGCACAGCAACTCAACCGGCGTGCAACCGACATCACGGAGTGACCATATGTTCGGCAAAAGCAAACTCGGCAATATCTGCGACTACGTCTCGAACATCGACAAGACCGAAGCCTTCTATCGCGATGTCATAGGTCTCGAGGTCCAGCGCATGGAAGGCGACGCCGACACCGGCGGCGACTGGCTGCTCGCCAATACCGCCAATGGCGTCGACCTGATCTTCTTTGCGATGGAGTCCCGGCCCGGCAACTCTCCGATCATCGTCTTCGAGATCGCCGACGGCGGCATCGATGACATCGTGTCGACGCTGGCCGACAATGGCGTGACCATCGTCACCCCGGTGAGCCACGCGCCGGGCGGATGGTCATCCGAATTCACCGATCCCGACGGCCACGTCATCTCGATGTACCAATCGGCGGAGGCGCCGCGCACGCTGAAGAAGGTGGCCTGACGTCAGGCCCAAAAGCGCTCAGGGCCAAGGCCGCTGATATCGATCTCCGGCTCACGGCCGGAGATCATGTCGGCGAGGATTTTCGCCGAACCGCAGGCCATGGTCCAGCCTAGCATGCCGTGGCCGGTGTTGATGTAGAGGTTCGGCAGCTTGGTCCGTCCCAAAACCGGCGGACCGTCAGGCGTCATCGAGCGCAAGCCGCACCAAAAGCGCCCTTCGCGCAGATCGCCGGCATCCGGAAACAGCTCGCTTAGCGCACGCTCGAGCGGCATCCGACGCTGCTCGTGCAGGGTCAGATCGAAGCCCGACATCTCCACGGTGCCACCGATGCGGATGCGGTCGCCAAGCCGTGTGACCGCGACCGTGCCGGCAACATCGATAACACTCGAGGCAGGCGCTGCATCGACGTCGGCGATCGGCACCGTCAGCGAATAGCCCTTCAGCGGATAGAGCGGCAGGCGCTGGTGCAGCTTGCGCATGAAGCGTTCGGAATAGCTGCCCGCCGCCAGAACGAACGCGTCGGCATCCTCATGGCCGTTGACCGTGACGTGCTGAACTTTCCCGGCCCAGGCATCTATCGAAAAGACCTTCTGCCCGAACTTGAACACCACACCGCGCGCGGCGCACAACTCGACCAGGCGCTCGGTGAACAAGCTGCAGTCACCGGTCTCGTCGTCAGGCAGGCGCAGGCCGCCAGATAAGCTGTGGCGCGAGCGAACAAGACCGGGCTCCACTTCAACGCATCCCGCCGCATCGAGAATTTCGTACGGCACCTCGAGCCTGTCGAGCACGGCGACATCCGCAGCGATGCCGTCGAGTTGTTCCTGGGTGCGAAACAGTTGCAGCGTGCCATGACTGAGCTCGTCATAGGCGATGCCGGTGCCTTCGCGCAGCACCCGCAACATGTCGCGGCTGTATTCGGCGAGCGGCACCATCAGCGACTTCTTCGCCTGGTAGCGCTCGGCCGTGCAGTTGCGCAGCACCCGGGCCAGCCACATCCACATCTTGGGGTCGAATTTCGGCCGGAAGGAAAAGGGACTATCCTTCATGGCGAGCCATTTCAGCGCCTTGAGCGGCAAGCCGGGTGCTGCCAGAGGCGAGGCACAGCCGGAGGCAATCTCGCCCGAATTGGCATAGCTGGCTTCTTGCGCCGGCCCCTTCTGGCGGTCGTAGACGACCACCTCGTGGCCGGCCTCGGCAAGATAATAGGCAGTCGTCACCCCGATGACGCCGCCGCCGACGACTATGACCTTCATTGCGCCCCCAGATACAGGCTCCGATATATCAGGTCGATTTCGGAGCGTGCATATTCCCGATTTGCGGCTGCTTCGAGCACTCTCCGAAGCGCTGCAGACGGCGCCGGTCAGGCCGCAGACGGGCCCGGATCATCGCCATTTGTCGAGATGTGCCGGATTTTTCCCGGCACGCCAAGAGCTTGCGGCCCATCGGCGCTGAACACCAGCACTGGAAAGCGGCGTTCAGATGGGGCGGGACGAAGGTCCGGCGTCGCGATGCCCGGCCGCGCCGCCTCGGGCTGGTAGTGAATCTCGTCGACGCAGATGGTCTCGGTTGCACCGCGGCCGCAGTCGATCGATATCGACTGGCCCTTGCGCAGGCCGAGCAGGGCAAGCCCGCGCGGCACGGTGATCGGGATGATCTGCCCGACCATGCCGTCCATCGGCCCATGCGCCACGATCCGGGTATGCGGTGCGCCACCATCGACGCTGAAGGTGACGCGGCTGTTCAGCGTCACCACGTCGGCGTCGGCCTCATTCGAAAACACGACCTGGGCCGAAGCGAGCTTCCGGCGCAACAGCGCCACCAGCGGACCGCCTGACCAGGCGAGGCGGTCGAGCATCGTCTTGACGATGGCAAAATCCTTGGTCGTCAGCTGACATTTGGACATGGCTTGTCTCCGCAAGCACCGGGTGTTGCCCGGCATGCAGCGCCAGGCGTCAAGGTGGACGCGCAGGCGGGATTTCAGGAGTGGGCTGGCCGGAGCGCGCCGTCAGTTGGCGTCCGCACGGGGCGCTTCGACGGTCACGATCTCCAGTTCGAGACGGCGCCCGTCGCGCGAGGTCCAGGCAACTGACTGACCTTCGCGAAGACCGATCAGCGCTGCACCCACCGGTGTCAGGATCGAGACCTTGCCTTCGGCGATGTCGGCCTTGCCGGGATAGACCAGCGCCACCGTCTTGACCTCGCCGTCACCGCCGCGGAACGTCACGGTCGAGCCCATGCGCACGACATTGGCCGGGATGCGGCTGAGCGGCTTGATCTTGGCGCGCTCCATTTCGGCGAGCAGCTCCTCGGCGATTCCAGGTAGGCGTTCGAGGCTGGATTCGGCGAGGCCGGTCAGCCTGGCATGGTCGTTTTCGCTCACCACGATCTCATGTTCGCGGCGCTGCTTGATGTTCTGGCGCAATGGATACTCCACGGATTCTCGTCCGGCCGTGGCGGAAACGCTCACGACCGGTCCGTCCGCGCAAAAGCGGACGTGCCCAAATGTTCAGACCGTTCCGCCCAGCGGCCCGGTTTTCATGATTTCATGCATTGAAAAGTGCCCCGCAGGCTCGGACGTCGCATAGCGACCGAGCCGGGGCTAGGATCCCGCGATGGGGCAGACCCGGAACAAGGCAAAGCTGCCAATATGAGCGTAAGTGCACATGGCCGGAGGGTCGCCGACCCCGCCCTGCTTGTCAAGGGCGGCCGGCCAGATGCTATCCGGCCAAGTATTATCCGGCCGAGTATTATCCGGCCAGGTGCCTAAACGCCGCCACGACCTCGTCATAGACCTTGCGCTTGAACGGCACGATCAGCTCCGGCAGCTCGAACATCGACTTCCACGCCCAGCGGTCGAATTCGGCCGAATGGCCGCCCGGCGGCGGGTTGATTGCGATCTCGCTTTCCTCGCCCTCGAAGCGGAAGGCGAACCATTTCTGCGTCTGGCCGCGATATTTGCCCTTGAGGGCGATGCCGAGCAGATGCGGCGGCAGGTCGTAGTTGATCCAGTCGGGCGCCTCTGCGAGCAGGCTGACGCTGCGCATGCCGGTCTCTTCGTAAAGCTCGCGGAGCGCGGCCGGATACGGATCTTCACCCTTGTCGATGCCGCCTTGCGGCATCTGCCACAACTGGTCGGTATCAGACAGTTCGCCGTCCGGCTCGGCGATGCGGTGGCCGGCCCAGACCATCCCCCTCGCATTCAGCACCATGATGCCGACGCAAGGACGGTAGGGCAGATATTCGGGCGCTTTCAGGGTCTTCGACATCAAGTCCTATCCTCGTTCGGGGTCGCTCGCGACAGCCGAGATCGGCACGATCTCGATGCCGCGCTTGCGTGCCTCGCTTGCCCACGAGGCCACGGCGTCGACCGTGACGTCGAACGCATTGCCGGTGCCGATGGCAAAGCCCTTGGCGCGCGCCGTCCGCTCCAGCTCGTCGAGCTTGTCGAGGATCGCGCCGCGATCCTGAACGCCGTCGATGATGGCATCACCAGCAGCAAACGGCACGCCGTTCTTCAACGCTGTCTCAGGTGCCAGGCTTCGTGCCGATGTGCCGTCGTCGACATAACCGATGCCACGCTTGCCGAGCTCGGCCATCATCACGCCCATTGCCTCGGGGTTCGTCGAGAAGCGCGCCCCCATGTAGTTCATCACGGCAGTGTAGTTTGTCGTCCGCGACAGCGTCCAGCGCAGGTTCTTGAGGATCTCGTCGGCACCGGCCTCGACGGTCAGCGTGTTGCGACCGGGATTGACGTTGGGAAAATCGAACGGCTCGAGCGGCACCTGCATGATGATCTCGTGGCCCTCGCGCCGCGCCGCCTGCATCCATCGGCCAAGGCTGTTGCCCTGCGGCGCGAAACCGAGCGTGATCTCCGGCGGCAGCTTGCCGATCGCCGTCTGCGTTCCGGTCTGCGACAGTCCGAGCCCGCCGATCACGATCGCCACCCGCGCGCCACGCGCACCGGACCAGGCCCGGGCATAGACGTCGAACGGACGGCGCCCGTCGGCGGCGCGGATCGGCAACGGCCCGGCGGGGCTGTCCTCGATCAGTGCCTTCTCCGGCAAATGGGCGACGCGCACATTCTGCCCGACGGCAGAGGGATCGCGGACGACGACGGCGCCACCCTCGCTCTCTGGCGGGTTGACGCGGATGATCTGCGGGCCGCCGCTGCTCGGCGTCTGTGCCGGCTTCGGATTGGCCACGGGTTGTGCGGGCGCCGCGGCAACCACCTCGGGCGTAACCACCGCAACGACTTCAGGCGTGCGATAAGGCTTCTGGCGAAAGGCGATCGACGCCGACGCCGCCACCAATGCCACGACGCACAGGCCGGCAAGCAGCGGCCCCTTGCGCAGCCAGGCAGAGCGCTTGCCAGTCGGACGGCGCGGCGCCTGTCCGAGCGGACGGTCGATTTCCTTTTCGATCTGCACCACGCCGTGCCCTGTGGCCGAAGCCAGCCTCCCCGAATCAAACTGCCGGAACCTTGCGGTCCCGGCAGCATGGCATTGTCACGTAAAGCAGGCCAGCGCTTCGCCGGTCGCCCCTTACTGCTGGTTCATCACGGCCTTGTCGGGATTGGGCGGGAAGGCCGGATCGGTCTTCTGTCCACGCAACAGCTCCAATGCGTAATTGAGCTGCAGGTCGTCCTTCGGCTCCGGCGGCACATAGGCTGCCGAGCCCGAACCCTTGTCGCTTTCCTCGGCCCCCTTGATGTGGCCCTTGAGTTCGGACTCGCCACGGGTCACGTCGCGGCCCTGCAGATCTGCCGGCAGCGGCTGGTCGACCTTGATGTCGGGCGTGATGCCCTTGCCCTGGATCGACTTGCCTGACGGCGTGTAATAAAGCGCCGTCGTCAGCCTGAGCGCGCCGTTCTCGGCCAGCGGGATGATGGTCTGCACCGAACCCTTGCCGAAGGACTGCGTGCCCACCACGGTGGCGCGGCGCAGATCCTGCAACGCGCCAGCCACGATTTCCGAAGCACTCGCCGAACCGCCATTGATCAGGACGATCAGCGGCTTGCCGTCGATGTCGTCGCCGGGACGCGAGTCGAAGCGGGTGATGTCCTTCGGATCGCGGCCGCGGGTCGAAACGATCTCGCCGCGGTCGAGGAAGGTGTCGGAAACGCTGACCGCTTGGTCGAGCAGGCCGCCCGGGTTGAGGCGCAGGTCGAGCACGTAACCCTTCAACTTGTCCGCCGGGACCTGCTTCTTGATCGTGGTGATCGCGTTTTGCAGGTCGTCGAAGGTCTTTTCGGTGAAGGAGGTGACCTTCAGGTAGCCGACATCATTGTCGACGCGGAACTTGACCGCCTTGACCTTGATGACGTCCCGCATGATCGACAGCTCGATCGGCTTGTCGGCGCCTTCGCGCAGGATCGTCAGCTTGATCGGGGTGTTGATCAGGCCGCGCATCTTTTCGACGGCGTCGTTCAGCGTCAGGCCGCGAACTTCCTCACCATCGATCTTGGAAATGTAATCGCCGGCCAGCACGCCTGCCTTGGCGGCGGGCGTGTCGTCGATCGGGGTGATGACCTTGACCAGCTCGTTCTCCATCGTCACCTCGATGCCGAGGCCGCCGAATTCGCCCTTGGTCTGGACACGCATGTCCTTGGCCGCTTCAGCGTTGAGATATGACGAATGCGGATCGAGCGAGGTCAGCATGCCGTTGATGGCGTTCTCGATCAGCGACTTTTCGTCCGGCGGGGTCACATACTGACCGCGCACGCGTTCGAAGATGTCGCCGAAGATGGCGAGCTGGCGGTAGGTTTCGGAACCCGCCGCATTCGCTGTCGAGCCGGGCGCACCGTACACCAGGCTCATCGCGGAGCCTCCCATCAGCGCCCCGGCAAGCAGAAGCGACAGTTTACGCATCATTTCATGTCCTTCCAGAGGTGCGGTCCGCCCACCACGGGGTCGGATCGACGGGTTTTCCATCCTTGCGGAACTCGACATAGAGTTCCGGCGTCGCATTTGCATTGTCCGAGGCTGAGGTGCTCGCCACCCTCGCCTCTCCCATCGCACCGATCGGCTCGCCTGCTAGTACGGACTGACCCGGCGCGACGCTGATTCTGCTCATCCCCGCCAAGACGACATGATAACCGTCGCCGGCGTTGAGGATCAAGAGTTGACCATAGGAGCGGAAAGGCCCCGCATAAAGAACGCTTCCATCCGCCGGAGCGGTGACGATGGCGCCCGATTGTGTCGCAACCATGTCCCCAAGCATGGTGCCGCCGATGCCATCGTCGGCGCCGAAGCGGCGTTTGATCCGCCCGGCGACCGGTAGCGCCACCTGCCCCTGGAGCAAGGAAAATGGAGCGGAAGCAACAAGTTGGTTGGCTTCCGGCACCACCGGAACGACCGGTTCGTTTGCTGCCTTGGCTGCCTCCGCGGCAGCCTTTCGAGAGGCCTCTGCGTCGGCGGCCTTCTTCGCCGCCTGCTTGTCGAGCGAGGCGATCAAATCTTTGAGACTTTCGGCTCGCGCTGCGAGTTCGACTGAATTTTTCGTCTCTTCGGCAAGCGCTGTCTCGGATTCTGAGCGCAGCCGGGTCTTGGCTTCGAGCAGCAGGTCGAGTCGCGCCTTTTCGCCGGCCTGCGCCGTCATCGCGGTTGTCAGGCGGTCACGTTCCGCCTCGATCGAGGCGACAACCCGTGACAGCTCCTTGAGGTCGGCCATCAGAATCTCGGTCTCAGAGCGCAGCTCGGGCACCACGGCGCCGAGAAGGATGGCGCTGCGGATCGACGACAGCGCGTCTTCCGGCTTGACCAGGATCGCCGGCGGCGGATTGAGGCCCATGCGCTGCAACGCGCCAAGCACCTCCGCCAGCACGCCGCGGCGCATGTTGAGCGAGGTGCGGATGCCCGCCTCCTGCTCTTTCAGCCCTTCGACCTTGCCGGCGATATCTTCGATGTCCTGGGCGAGCTTGCGCTCAGTCTTTGCCGACTGGATCAGCGCCGCGGTGATCGAGGCGTGATCCTTCTTCACCTGGGCAATCTCGGCCGCCAGTTTTTCGCGCCGCTCGGCTGAAACCTCGATGACGCGCGACAGGTTCTCGAGTTCGGACCGCGTACGGTCTGGGTCCGGCAAGGGCGGGCCAACCTGGGCCAATGCGGCTCCGCAGGCGAGCGCGATCCAGCCTGCCGCGACGATGCCGCGGCATGGTTGGAGCCACGCCTTCACTGGGGAATTCCGCGCCATGCGATGATCCGATTGTATGCTTGCGACCTTAGCGGCGGCATCGTTAACGAACCATCAACCATGTTCATCGGGCACGACCGCGGGCGGACTTTTGCCCAGCCATTTTGTCAAATTCCGGACGCTGCCATTATTTTCCTGTTCGAATTTGTAGAGTGGACGCGATACGCCTTGTCGGAGAACCCACATGACAAGACTAAAGAGGTTCCTCTCACTGGCATGTATCTGCTCGGCACTTATCGCAGCGACGGATGCGTTGACCATCGAGAGCCGCGCCATAGGCGACGTATATTCGCTCTACGAATACTTGTCTGGTCAGGACCTTACCGGGGCAGCCCAAGAAAAGCTCGCAACCTTGGCGTGCCGGAAAAGGACGACGACGCCTTTGTACTTCGGCACCAGCGTTTTCAGCTGCAATATGCAGACCTTGTGCGGCAAGCCAACCGAGCACGTGGTCTACTATTCCCGAACCAGAGGCGCATACATGGTGCCGGATCCATTTGCTGAACGGTTCGCCAGATCCTGCCCGGAAATGCTGACTGACAAGGCGCTTGCCGACATGTCAGCCCAGCTTGATCAGGGTGGCTAGACCGCTACATCAGCCTATTCACGCGCGATGATAGGGATGCCCTGAAAGAATGGTCGCCGCGCGATAGAGTTGCTCGCCGAGCATGATGCGGACCATCTGGTGCGGCCAGGTCGCGGCACCGAACGAAATCAGCATCTGGGCTTCGTTGCGCAGCGCCTCGTCGTGGCCGTCAGGACCGCCAATGGCAATCATCACGCCGCGCTGGCCGCCGTCGCGCAGCGACGACATCTTGTCGGCAAATTGCTGCGAGGAGAGATTCTTGCCGCGTTCGTCGAGCAGGATGAGTGCGGTTCCCGGCGCCATCTGGGCGCGCAGCCTGTCGGCTTCTTCGCGCCGCCGCTCATCAACGGTCTGGGCACGGCTTTCTGCGATCTCGGTAACTCCGGAAAAGTCGAGGCCGAGCGGGCCGCCGCTTTTCGAGAACCGATCGAGATAGCGGTCGGCGAGTTCCTTCTCGGGGCCGGCTTTCATCCGGCCCACGGCATGTACCCAGACTTTCATCCCTGGCGTCTAGCGGCTCAATGAACCGTTTCTTCCTCGAGATCCGGCGCCTGCCACATCTTTTCGATGTTGTAGAACTCGCGGATTTCGGGCCGAAAGACATGGACGATGATATCGCCTGAATCGATGAGGACCCAGTCGGCACCTGACAGCCCCTCGACGCGGGCGGCGCCGAGACCGGCATCCTTCAGCGCTGTGAGGAGATGATCGGCAACCGCCGCGACATGACGGTGCGATCGACCCGAGGCGATGACCATATAGTCGCCGAGGCTCGATTTCCCCTGAATGTCGATGGAGACGATGTTTTCGGCCTTGGAGTCTTCCAGACTGTCAAGGACTGTCTTGAGGGCGCGGGCAACGGCGTCGAATTCGCCTATCCCGGCCGGCGAAGGCATGACTTCCGCCTTCTTCCGAAGTGCTGTTCTCAGTGTCTTTCCTTTCCGACAGGAACAACCAAATCACCCTGAACTCGGGCGACACCATTTAGATAGGCAGAGTTGGGCTACAGTTTCAAGACAGCGACAACAAGTTGATCGCCCCGGCAGCCCTCGCGCCAGGGTTCCTATGGCTCGGTCGACGGCGGCAGCTGGGCCGACATCGGCGCAAAGCTGCCAGCATCGGCCTCCGGCACCGCCGGACTGATACGCAGGCGCCAGAGCACGAAAGCGGTGAAAAACGCCGCGATGGCTGTGGCGACATACATGAAAGCCTGGGTTCCGTAGACAGCCGTCAGCAAGGTGCCGAGGCCGGGAACGATGAAGCCCGACAGCGACCAGGCAAACAGCATGCTGCTCGACAGTGCCACGAGGTCGTCCTTGTGTGCGCGGTCGCTGGCATGCGCGCTCGACAGCGAGTAGATCGATTCGCTGGTGCCGCTCCACACGACATAGATCGCGACCATCAACGGCAGGGCACTGCCGTCGAAACGGTTTGCCGCAATCCCGGCGATCACCACCAGGAGCCCCGCCGCCACCAGCACATAGCGCCGGTCGGTTCGATCGGAGATCCAGCCCAGCGGGATCTGGAACAGGAGCGTACCGAGGGGCATGGCAAACAACAGCGTCGCCACCTCCTGCTGGCTGAAACCGCTCGCCGTGGCGTGGATCGGCGCGAAGCCGGCGATCATCATCGACAGACCACCAACCGCAAGCATACCGGCGACGCCGACGGGAGAAATCCGCCACGCCCGCGCCAGCGCCACAGAGGCCGCCAGCGGCGGCGGCGGCTGCCGCAGCCGGGTCAGCCCGACGGGCAGGATCGAGATGGCGGCGGAGGCCACGCAAAGCAGCGGCGCCTGCGCGGTTGCGATGTCGACGAAGCGCAGCAGGAACGAACCGATACCGAGGCCGACGACATAAGCGACGTAGAAGATCGCCATGACTCGGCCGCGTATGTCGTTGCCGACGGCGTCGTTGAGCCAGCTCTGCGCGACGATGAACAAGCCGCAGATGGCAAAGCCATAAAGCGCCCGAGCGGCGATCCAGACGAAGGGGAACGTGCCTGCAGCGACGGCAACGTTGGACAGCACGATCAGGGCGGAAAACACCATGTAGGCACGGGCATGGCCGACACGGCGCACCAGCGCTCCGGTGAGCAGGCAGCCGGCAAGGCCGCCCGCCGACAGGCCGGTCAGCATCGTGCCCGCCCAGGTCGGCGCATAGCCCGCGGCCCCCAGGCTGACAGGGATGTAGCCGAACATCAGGCCGTTGCCGACGGCGAGCAGCGCCATCGCCAGGATCACACCGGCAACGGCGATCGCCGGCGTGTGGTCGCCCTCTTCGACTTCGCTGGTCATCCCGTGCCGTTGTTCCATGCAGCCAGTTTCGCGGCTGCGATGCATTGGCGCCGCTGCATTTGCGACATCGGCCGTGCAGGTTCAGCCAATAGTCCGGACTGGATCAAGACGGGCCGACCAGTGTATTTGCCATCGACATCGGCGCAAAAAAGCGTTGTGCAGCAAGCACGATCAAATGAACTTCCCCGCAAGCAGGCATATCGGGGTCGTCCTCATGCCGGAAACAACAATGACCCCTGTTCAGAAAGCCATATGGTACATCGAGAGCCACTACCTCAAGGACATCGGCCTCGATGACATCGCCGCCGCTGGCGGGGTCTCGCGTTTTCACATGTCGCGCGCCTTTGCTGCCGCCACCGGCCAATCGGTCACGGGCTATATCAGGGCCCGCCGCCTGATCGATGCTGCGCTGGCGCTGGCCAAGGGCGCGCCCGACATTCTGGCGGTCGCGCTCGACGCCGGTTACGGCTCGCATGAGGCGTTCACCCGGGCCTTCCGCGATCGCTTTGGGCAGACGCCCGAGGAGGTGCGCGCCAATGGCTCCGTTTCACAGACCCAATGCCTGGAGCTCCTCAAAATGGACGAGACCTTCGTCGAAAACCTCGCCCCGTCGCGCTTCGTCGATGGCGCCCCCCTGCTCATCGCCGGCTTCGGCCAGCGCTACACCAGCGAAACGAGCCTGGCGATACCGTCATTGTGGCAGCGCTTCGGCCCGCATTTTGGCAGCGTGCCCGGCCAGAAGAGCTATGTCGGCTATGGCGTCTGCTGCAATTTTGACGACGACAGTTTCGAGTACATCGCCGGCGTCGAGGTCAAGGATTTCGCCGACCTGACCTCGGAGTACACCCGTCTGCGCATCCCGCCGCAGCGCTACGCAGTGTTTGCCACCACCGACCACATTTCGATGATCCGTCGCATCACCCACACGGTGTGGAGTAAGTGGCTGCCGACATCGGGGCATGAAGCCGCCGATGGTCCCAATTTCGAGCTCTACCCCGAGAGCTTCGACCCGGCGACGGGCAATGGCGGCTACGAGATCTGGATCCCGATCAAAGGCTGACGCAATTCCAGGAAAACTGTACCGCGGTTTTCCGTCCGGACGGCTAGGACTTGTCCTTGGCCGTCCCGTTCCTCAGCGCCGTCGACGACAGCAGGGAACGGGGTCCGTGGATGAAGGTCCAGGCAGGGGCCTTCATCCGCGCCAGCAGCGGCGCGTCACCCTCGTCGACACGTGCATAGTCGAAGGTCTTGGCGACCACAGACGACAGGAACGACAGCGTCGCACCCGGCCTGTCGATGACCGCAATCGGGAAGGTCGTGGCGATCTGCCGCCAGCGCTGCCAGCGATGGAAATCGCGCAGATTGTCGGCACCCATGATCCAGACGAAGTCGACGCCCGGGTTGCGCGCCTTGATCAGTGCCAGCGTGTCGGCGGTGTAGCGCACATTGTAGCTCGCCTCGAAGGCGGTGACCTTGATGCGCGGGTTTTCCGCGATCTGCTCGGACAGTTCGATGCGTCTGGCCAGCGGCGCCAGCTCGCGTGTGCTTTTCAGCGGATTGCCCGGGGTGACCATCCACCACAGCTGGTCGAGTTGCAGGCGGCGCATGGCGATTTCAGCAACGAGGCCATGGCCGGCATGCGGCGGGTTGAACGACCCGCCGAACAGCCCGACCTGCATGCCCTTCATGGCATGCGGCATGCGCAGGTATTTTTGCGGAACTGCCGGCTCCAAGGGTGAGAGCATAGTGCTAGGCGCCCCCCTCTGCCCTGTCGGGCATCTCCCCCTCAAGGGGGGAGATCAGCAGCTCTGACCGCTGCGCAAATTCTGCTGCCTCAAAGAACGGCGAAAGCCGCGTTGATAGCCAATCTCCCCCTCTGAGGGGGAGATGCCCGGCAGGGCAGAGGGGGGTGATTGCGCGCAAAGCCTTCACACCAGCCCGATTTGCCCCGTCACGGCCGAAGCTGGCCGTTGCCGCGCACGCGGTATTTGAACGATGTCAGCTGCTCGACACCGACCGGCCCGCGCGCATGCATCTTGCCGGTGGCGATGCCGATCTCCGCACCCATGCCGAACTCGCCGCCGTCGGCGAACTGGGTTGAGGCGTTGTGCAGCAGGATCGCCGAATCGATCTCGTTGAAGAAACGTTCGACGGCCTTCGCATCCTCGGCAACGATCGCCTCGGTATGGTGGGAGGAGAACGTCTCGATATGCTCGATGGCGCCGGCGACCCCGTCGACAAGCTTCACCGAGATGATGGCGTCGAGATATTCGGTCACCCAGTCGGCATCGGTCGCCGGCTTGGCGTCGGCAAAGGCCGTGACCACATCCGCGTCGGCATGAATTTCACAGCCTGCCTTGCGCAGCGCTTCGAGCACCGGAACCAGATGTGTCGCCGCAACTGCGCGATCAACGAGCAAGGTCTCTGCCGCGCCGCAGATGCCGGTACGGCGCATCTTGGCGTTGACGGCGATCGCCACCGCCATGTCGAGCTTGGCCGATTTGTCGATGTAGAGATGGCAGATGCCCTCGAGATGGGCAAATACCGGCACGCGCGCCTCGGTCTGGACGCGTTCGACAAGGCTCTTGCCGCCACGCGGGATGATGACGTCGAGATTGCCAGACAGGCCCTTCAGCATTTCGCCGACGGCGGCGCGGTCGGCCACCGGCACCAATTGGATCGCGTCCTCGGGCAGATTGGCCGACTTCAGTCCCTCGGCGAGGCAAGAATGAATCGCCAGCGACGAGTTGAGCGAATCCGAGCCGCCGCGCAGGATCACCGGGTTGCCGGCCTTGAGGCACAGCGCACCGGCATCCGCCGTGACATTGGGACGGCTTTCATAGATCACGCCGATGACGCCGAGCGGCGTACGCACGCGCTCGATATGCAGGCCATTGGGGCGGTCCCATGCGGCAATCACTTCGCCGACCGGGTCCCTGAGATCGGCAATGGCGCGGATGCCGTCGGCCATGTCGCGGATTCGGCCCGACGTCAGCTTCAAACGGTCCATGAACGAACCGCTGAGACCGGCCTCCTCACCGTTCTTCACGTCGATGGCGTTGGCGTCGAGAATCTCGTACTCGCGCCGCAGGATGGCCTCGGCCATGCCGATCAGGGCGGCATGCTTGCGTTCGGCGGAGGCGATGGCGAGTGGGCGGGCGGCGGCACGAGCCTTGCGGCCGATCTCGGCCATCAGCCGCGCCGTATCCTCATGGGACTTCTCATGCGCCTTCAGCATGTCCTACCCTTCCGCTTGCACCGCAACCTTGTCCGTGTGGCTGACCACGAGGTCGTCGCGATGGATCATCGCCGAACGTGCCTCATAGCCGAGAACTGTCTCGATTTCGGCAGTCTTCAGCCCAGCGATCCTTACGGCATCCGCAGCGTCATAGGCAACCAGCCCGCGCGCGATCTCGCGCCCCTCGGGCGACAGGATCGCCACCGTGTCGCCGCGCGAAAAATTGCCGCTGACGAGTTTCACGCCCGCGGGCAGCAGCGACTTGCCCGAAAGCAGCGCGCCGACGGCACCCGCATCGACGGTCAGCCGTCCTGCCGGCTCGAGCTGGCCGGCAATCCAGGTCTTGTAGCCCTTGATCGGGTTGCCGCTCGGGCGAAACAAGGTGGAGCGTTCGCCGCGCTCGATCGCCATCAGCGGCGACAGGCGTGTGCCGGCGGTAATGATCATCGCCGTGCCGGCCGCAGTGGCGATCTTGCCGGCGTCGATCTTCGTCCGCATGCCGCCGCGCGACAATTCGGACGCGGCTCCCCCGGCCATCGCCTCGATATCAGGCGTGATGCGGTCGACGACCGGGATGAACTTGGCATTTGGGTCGCCTGCCGGTGGGGCGGTGTAGAGCCCGTCGATGTCGGACAGCAGCACCAAAAGATCAGATCCCATCATCGTCGCCACACGCGCCGCCAGGCGATCATTGTCGCCATAGCGGATTTCGCTCGTAGCCACCGTGTCGTTTTCGTTGATGACCGGCACAGCATTCATCTTGAGCAGCGTCGAGATGGTGGCACGTGCGTTGAGATAGCGCCGGCGCTCCTCGGTGTCGCCGAGCGTGACCAGAATCTGGCCCGACTTCAGCCCCTTGCGGCCGAGCTCTTCCGCCCAGGCGCCCGACAAAGCGATCTGGCCGACGGCCGCGGCGGCCTGGCTCTCTTCCAATTTCAAGGCGCGCTTGCCGAGACCGAGGATGGTGCGGCCAAGCGCGATCGCGCCCGACGAGACGACCAGCACGTCGGCGCCACCTTCGGCCAGCGTTGCGATGTCGTCGGCCATCGAGGCCAGCCATTCGCGCTTGAGACCGGTCGAGCGGTCGACAAGCAGCGCCGAGCCGATCTTGACTGTGATGCGCTTGTAGCTGCGAAGCGTAGGGATCGTCATGACAGTCTACTTCGTCCAGCGCGCGTCGGAGGGTGCCACCTCGCCGCTTGCCTGACGTGCCTCTTCGACCACGCTCATCAGCGCGCGCAGCGTCTCCTCGACGCCCTCGCGCGTCGCCGCCGACAGGAGGATAGGCGCGCGCCCAGCTGCGCGTTTCAACGATGCCATCTTCTTCTTGCGTTCATCTGGATCGAGCGTATCAGCCTGGGAAAGTGCGACCACTTCGAACTTCTCGTCGAGACCGTGGCCATAGGCCTCAAGCTCGCGGCGCACCGTCTTGTAGGCCTTGGCAGGGCTTTCTTCCCGCGCCGAGACCAGGTGCAGCAGCACGCGCGTGCGCTCGACATGGCCAAGGAAACGGTCGCCGATGCCGACACCTTCATGCGCGCCCTCGATCAGACCGGGAATGTCGGCGATGACGAACTCGCGGGCGTCGATGCGGGCGACGCCCAAGCCCGGATGCAGCGTGGTGAAGGGATAGTCGGCAATCTTCGGCTTTGCCGCCGTGACCGAGGCAAGGAAGGTCGACTTGCCGGCATTGGGCAGGCCGACGAGACCGGCATCGGCGATCAGCTTGAGCCTGAGCCAGACCCACATCTCCTGGCCTTCGAGGCCGGGATTGGCCCGCCGCGGCGCCTGGTTGGTCGAGGTCTTGAAATGCTGGTTGCCGAAACCGCCATTGCCACCCTTGGCGAGCAGATAACGCTGGCCGACCTGGGTCAGGTCGCAGATCAGCGTCTCGTTGTCTTCTTCATAGACCTGCGTGCCGACCGGCACCTTGAGCGTGATGTCGGCCCCCTTGGCGCCGGTCATGTTGCGGCCCATGCCGTGAATACCGGTCTGCGCCTTGAAATGCTGCTGGTAACGATAGTCGATCAGCGTGTTGAGACCATCGACGACCTCGAGCCAGACGTCACCACCGCGGCCGCCATCGCCACCGTCCGGGCCGCCGAATTCGATGAACTTTTCGCGCCGGAACGACACTGCACCCGCGCCACCGTTGCCGGAGCGGATGTAAACCTTGGCCTGATCGAGAAATTTCATCGGACTCTTCGTCTTCTGCTGCTATTTCGTTGTTTCAGCGCACTTGCCATAGCGCAAGGCGCGGCGAAGGGCGAGAGCGGATTGGGCCGCGAAGCCCGTATCGAAAGGACGTAGATGAAACTGGTCACCTACAACACCCAGTATGGCGTCGGCCGCGACGGGCGCTACGACCTCGACCGCATTGCCCGCGCCGTCGACGGCGCCGACATCGTGTCGCTGCAGGAGGTGACCCGCAACTTCATGCGCAACGACATGGCCGACATGGTCGACGGCCTTGCCCGCCTGCTGCCCGACTACTTCCATATCTACGGCGTCGCCATGGACATCGACTTCGGCATGCTCGGCACCGACGGCAAGCCCGCCAACAAGCGGCTGCAGTTCGGCAACATGGTGCTGTCGCGCTGGCCCATCGTCGCGTCGCGCAACCTGCTCCTGCCGCGCAGCAAGCGCCTCAGCCGCGGCAACCTGCAGCGCTCAGCGCTGGAAGCGCTTGTTATGGCACCATCGGGTCCGCTGCGTGTCTACTCCGTACACACCGACCACGTCAGCCAGGAGGAGCGCATCGCCCAGATCCGTCACCTCAAGGAACGGGTCTACGCCTTTGCCGCAGAAGGCGGCGTCCTCACCGGTGCTGCCGAATACGGTTTCCCCGAGCTCCCCAGCCCCGAGGAATTCGTTCTCATGGGCGACTTCAACATGGTGCCGGGCTCGCCCGAACATCTCGTCATGACCGGCGTGCCCGACCCGGTGGAAGGTCCGCAGATCGTCGCCCATCACCCTGTCGACGCCTATACGCTGGCGGGCGGAGTTCCGGATGGATCGGTCTCCTGGACCGACACGACCCATCCGGAAAAAACCCGCCTGATCGACTACGTCTTCGTTCAGGCCAACATGGCCGCCAGGGTCAAATCCGTCCGCATCGACAGCGATGCGGCAGGTTCCGACCACCAGCCGGTGTGGGTCGAGTTGGCCTGAGCCGTCCGCCTAGAACCGCGCCCACGACCTGAGGCTCGCCCAGGTCTTGCGGTCGAGCCGGTAACGCTCGACCGGGACCTGGCCGGCGACGATCGAGTTCAGCATGCCCTGGCCGGCATACTGGAAGCCGCACTTGTGGATGACCCGCCGCGACGCCGGGTTGATGACCCGGCACGAGACGTTGAGCACGGCAACATCGGTCGCCCGGAAGGCGAGATCGACGAGCGCATGCGCGGCCTCGGTGGCATAGCCCGACTTCCAGTAGGGTTCGCCGATCCAGTAGCCGAGCTCTAGCCCGCGGTCGGTGACGTTTAGCCCGGCCGAACCGACGAAGGCACCGGTGTCGGCGATGGTGATGGCATAAACCACCCCGCCGCGCCTGCTACGCGCCATCGACAGGAAGGCCCGCGCCTCGGCCTCGCCGTAGGGATGCGGCATCCGCGACAACATCTCGGCGATGTGGCGGTTGTCGGCCAGCTGCACCAGCTCGGGGATGTCGTCCTCGTGCGGTGGCCGCAGGACCAGGCGCTCGGTCAGCAATATCGGACAGTCGATCGACAGCCTTTCGTCTTCGCTGTCTTCCTTCTCGGCAACCATGTGAAATCCTCCAGGAAAATGAAAAAGGGGAGATGGAAACCCATCTCCCCTGATCCTTTTCCTGGCTTGGCCAGACACCGGTTCCCGAGATGGGGCGCCGGTGTTGTAGTGCGGAACCGGCTACTCCGCGGCCTTGAGAATCGGATTAACCGATACGTAGGTTCGGCCATTGGCTTTTTTGTTGAAGGTCACGGCGCCGGCTTCGAGCGCAAAAAGGGTGTGATCCTTGCCCATGCCGACATTGACGCCGGGATGCCAGGTGGTGCCGCGTTGACGAACGATAATGTTGCCCGGAATCACGGACTCGCTACCGAACTTCTTGACGCCAAGGCGCTTCGACTCTGAATCGCGACCGTTGCGCGACGAACCGCCAGCTTTTTTATGTGCCATGGATGTTCTCCTTCAGCGCTCTGATTACTCTGATTCCGCGACGGCTGCAGCCTTTTTCGGCGCTGCCTTCTTCGCGGACTTTTCTGCAGCTGCATCAGCTGCGGCTTCGGCCTTCACTGCCGCCTTCTTCGAAGGCTTCGCACCGCCGGTCAGGATCTCGGAGATCCGGACAGTGGTGTGGTGCTGGCGGTGACCGCGGGCGCGACGCGAGTTCTGGCGGCGACGCTTCTTGAAGGCGATGACGGTCTTGTTGCGGCCGTGCTCGACCACCTCAGCCGTCACCACTGCGCCAGCGACGAAGGGCGCGCCGATCTCGGCGTTTTCACCTTCGCCAACGGCGAGCACTTCAACGAATTCCACGGTGTCGCCGGCGGCGCCGACGAGCTTCTCAACCTTGATCACATCATTGGCGGCAACGCGATACTGCTTACCGCCCGTTTTGATGACTGCGAACATTTTGTGCCTTTCGCTGTTCGGTCGGCCTTTTCGGCCGTCTTTTTGTCAGTCGTTACAGGTTCATGACAAACGGCGCAGAGGACCCTCCACGCCGATTGCAGGGGTCCCGTAACCGAAGGTTGCCATGAAGTCAAGGCGAACACCTTGGCAAAGCTGCGCTTTTGAGCCCGGCCAGGCCTCCCGTGCCGAGGCGAGCCTCACGCAGCCCAGTCCCGGATACAGGCTTCAGCTCAAGCGAACAACTGCCGAGGCGACGCCCGCATAAACCCAAACGCCCGTGAAGCCAGTCTCTCGGACCGAGATTTTCCACCGGGCTGACGCAGCGTCCATCTGGCTAAATCGGCTCAATGAAAAAGATACGCCAACTCGGTCACATTTAGCCTTGTGCGACAGGCCATGAGCCGTTATTTACTGCGCCGCGCCGGCAACGGCCGATCACGACCGCGGAGAGGTGGCAGAGTGGTCGAATGCACCGCACTCGAAATGCGGCATGGGTGCAAGCCCATCGGGGGTTCGAATCCCTCCCTCTCCGCCAGACACCGCCGCTTCTACGCTTAAAGCCCTAAATATCTTGAGGCCGCAACGGCAGCTTCCCGCCTTCATTGCCGATGTTCGGCATTGCTGCTTTAGAGTGCAGATTATGGTTCATGATCGCGCCCACCTTGAGATAGCGTTCCGTGCCAAGGCACGCCTGAAGTTCCTTTTCTTCTGGGGGCACCAGCCTGCAAAGGATGGACGGATAACTGCCTCATGCTTCAGCCAGTGGTGGTCTGCGGCCTTTGAGGTGGCAAGCATCGGCTATCCCACGGCTGAGCATTGGATGATGGCTGAGAAGGCACGGCTGTTTGGCGACCAAGACGCGGTGCAGCACGTCGTTGAGGCGCGAAGTCCCAAGCAGGCGAAGCAGATCGGTCGCGAGGTGCGCGGTTTTGATGAGGCGCGTTGGGATGGAGAGAAGCGCCGCATCGTCACTGAAGGAAGCTTCGCAAACTTCTCACAGAACAAGGCGCTCGGGGCATTTCTGCTGTCTACCGGCAATCAGATTACCTCGGCATCTATGGCGGCACCAAATGGGGTGCCGTCGCCTTCAGAGGCGGTCTTGCCTACAGCCTGAGCGACATCGACGGTAGCCGCGCGGTCGGCTTCCCAGGCTTCTCCGACACGCTGAAGCACAGTTACCGCGCCGTCACGGCACAAGCCTTCGGAGAATTGGGCTATGACATGGAGGTCGGCCAGAGCTCCTTCGAACCCTTCGCCAATCTCGCCTACGTCAATCTCCACACGGATGGCTTTGCCGAACAAGGGGGCGCTGCGGCTCTCACCGTCGCAAGGGATTCGACCGACGTCACCTCACCACCGTCGGGTTGCGCGCTTCGACCGCATTACAGTGGCAGGCATAGAAACCAGGGCACGCGGCATGCTCGGCTGGCGCCACGCTTTCGGCAACACGTTTCCCTCGTCAGTCAATGCCTTTGGCGGCTCCAGCGCTTTCTCTGTCGCGGGGGCACCGATCGCCAGAGACAGCGCCATTGCCGAGGCCGGGCTCGACTTCGACATCTCCGCGGCTGCAAGCGTCGGCCTTGCCTATCATGGCCATCTGGCATCCGACGCACAGGATCACAGCTTCAAGGCAAACCTTGCGGTGCAGTTCTAGCCGTCTTCATGCACGCCATGCCGACCGTGGACGACTACCGGGACCTGAAGATGGTCGTGTATCTTCTGCAGCCGCGACGGCGTTTGCCGGCCGACCTGGCTACGGGCCTGGATGGGCCAGCCCTTGCCCGTCAGCGTGCGTGCGCACGCGCATGGTCGACATAGATCTCGCGCAGCCGCGTGACGACCGGTCCCGGCTTGCCGTCGCCGATCGGCTTGCCATCGATGCGGGTCACCGGCATGACGAAGGTCGAAGCGCTGGTGATGAAGGCTTCGGCAGCGGCCTGGGCTTCCTCGACGGTAAAGCGGCGTTGCTCGAGCGTTAGGCCGCCCTCCTCGGCCAACTGGACAAGCGCCTGCCGCGTACAGCCGGGCAGCGTGCGCTGGCTGTTGGCGGGTGAGACGATCTTGCCGTCATGGGTAACGATATAGGCGGTCGACGACGCACCTTCGGAGACATGACCGTCCTCGACCATCCACGCCTCGTCGCAACCTTCCGCCTTGGCGTCGCGCTTGGCCAACACCTGCGGCAGCAGGGACACGCTCTTGATGTCGCGCCTTGCCCAGCGCAGGTCGGCCAGCGTCTTGACGGCAATGCCGGTCCTTGCTGCGGCAACATCGACAAGCACCTTCGGCTGCGTCAACAGCAGGAGTGTCGGCTCCAGCTCCTCGCCGAACAGGAAGTTCCGCTCTTCGGCGCCCCGCGTCAGTTGCAGGTAGACAAGCCCTTCCTGCAGACCGTTGCGCTCGATTAGACCGTGCTCGATCTCTTCGATGGCAGCGGTGGTGATGGGCAGGCGCAAGCCAAGTTCACGGGCCGAACGCTCCAGACGCGCCATGTGCAGGTCGCTGTCGACTAGCTTGCCGTCGAGAACCGCCGTCACCTCGTAGATGCCGTCGGCAAACAGGAAGCCGCGATCGAAGATCGACAGTTTGGCCTCAGCGGCAGGCAGGTAGCTGCCATTCAGCCAGACGATGCGGTCTTGTCCACCGGCCATAGGTACTCTCCAATGCAAGTGAGATGTCAGCGCGCCTTGTACAGGCCCAGCGCCCCGATGGAAATTGCCTTATGCGAGACGGCGCCGCTGTCACGTATGGTTCCGAAGGGCTTCCGCGCAGGCCTCGAGATAGGCGTAACCATATCTCAGGTCGGGTTCGAGATACGCCCCCTCGCCCCACTCGTTCCAGGCATTGATGAAGACAAGGCGCTCGTTTGCAGGATTGGCCTGCGCGCGCTTCATCGCGTCCCCGAGCCATTGCTCGAACAGATCGGGCGTCGAGCCATGGTAGATCTGGGCAGACGTCGGACGGCGCGCGCTGTTGTCCCATGACGGCATGACGCCGGGATGGACGACGCCTGCCTCGACCGACTTCACCTTTTCCGCTGCCACCACGTCGGCGTAGCGTCGAATACGACCGCTGTCCCGGAAGCGTGAGACGGACAAGCTGCTTTCGATACTCGGCGTGCGGATGTTGTGCGGCGGAAACTCGGACAGCGCATCGAAGCCGTGGTCGCGATGCGCGCTGAAATCAAAGGCATTCGTCGCGATCAGGTAGATCCCAGGATATCCGAGCCTGGTCATCTCTGCGCGCCAGCGTGCGATGGTGGCTTTCATGTCCGGGAAGAGGCTCGCGCGATAAACGGTGAAAACCGGCTTGCCGTCGATTTTCAGATAGCGGGGATCGCGGAAATATTTGTCGAGGCCGCGAATGACCGCGATGTCGTCCTCCGCCGAATGCCGCTGCGCCAGAAGCACGTCCTGCTCGCGCCCGGACCAGCGTCGCGACCAGGTTTCGTTGGCCCAGCACAGGGAGAATGGCAGGTCGAGATCGGCGGTTGCCAGGTAATGGTCCAGCGGACCTTCCAGCAGACGCCGACCACCAAACCAGTAGAAATGAAAGCAGAAGGCTGAGATGCCATAGAGCTTGGCCAATTCGACCTGCCGGCGCATGACTTCAGGCAATCGCAGGTCATAATATCCCAGTTCTCCCGGCAGCCGCGGCTGGTAGTGACCTTCGAAGACAGGGAACGCGCGCGCAACGTTGCGCCATTCGGTGAAGCCGTTCCCCCACCACTCGTCGTTCTCCGCCGTCGGATGAAACTGCGGCAAGTAATACGCCACCAGGCGGACGTCGGTCGCGGCCGGCTTTTCGCTTGCTATCGGCTTATAGTCACCGGCCGGATAATGGCCAAGGAGATTGCGGACCTGTGTCTCGTATAGCCGGTCCGACGGCTGTGACCTTGCCAGCCATCGGGACGGCTGCGCGATCCGCCGCAACGTTCCCCAGACTCTGCGCAAGAAGGGTGGCCTTTCACGCCACGGGGCGCCTGACAGAGCGTTCACTGGCGCTTCCCGAAACTGCTCATAGGGCCGCCATTCAATCCGTTTGCAAATCCCAGAAGCTTGGAGCGTCGCGCACTGGAGAACAGCACATGCGGCCACAGCAGCTTCAGCCATGTACGGAAACGCTCGGCGGGTACGTCAAGCGGCATCTGGTGCTTGTTCATGACATAGACCAGCGACCGGCCCATCGCTTCACCCTTGATGCGGCCCGACTCGACCGACCGTGCGCTGGAGCGGCCTTCCGCATGGTCGACGGCAGCACCTGCAGCAAGCCGCAACTCGACACCGACCCGCAGCAGCCGCAAGCTGAGGTCGTCGTCCTCGTGGAACAGGAAGATGTTCTGGTCGAAGCCGCCAACCTGCTCGAAATGCTTGCGCCTGATGAAGATGCAGGCGCCATGCAGGACCGGGATGACGCAATCATGGTTGGGTGGCGCCCCGTGCCAAAAGTCGGACGCCGGCAGCAGTCGCGACCACCGTCTGAAGCGCCGGCGCGAGCCCGAATAGAAACGCGGATTGAAGGCGGCGTCGGGATGGGCAGCGGCTGCAGCAACAAGCGCCTCTATCGCGCCCGCCTCGAAGCGAAGGTCAGGATTGGCAAGCAGCAGGAATGGCGCATTGCCGGCGGCCGCGCCGACATTGCAGGCGCTGCCATAGCCGACATTTTCCTCGATCTCGATAACCTTCGCCCCGGCAGCCTCGGCAAGCGCCACGGAGTCGTCGACGCTGGCGTTGTCGACGACAACAACGTTTGCACAACTCGGAACAGTCGCCAAAAACACTGGCAAGACTGAGCCGCTGTTGTGGGTAACGACGATCAGATCCACTTCCGGTTTCATAAAGTCGTCCGCATCAACTTGACTTAACGTAAATGTCGACTCCTACCCAAAGCAGTGAGCTTTTCCTCGTCTCGCATCTATGCAGCGAAACGGCTGTCCGGACAACATTTGTACAATCACAGCTTCTTTCCGCCGTAGCAATCGGGTGATCAACCAAACGGGAACCTTGCGGCAACGGGCAACGGGCGTTCGCTTTCGAAAGCGCTCAGGGTCAGATTCACCTGTTTGCAGATCCGACCAGTTCCGTGACCAGGCCCGCGACCCGCTCTCGCCACTCGCCGGCACGGTAGCCGAAATCGCGGGCAAAGGCGTCCGAGCTCAGTTGCGAATTCGCCGGCCGCGCGGCCTTTGCTGGCCATTGCTCACTGCCGACAGGTTCTGCAAGCGCGGATGGTCCGCCGAGCGACGCACTGACGGTAAAGACGTGAGTGGCCAGCTCAAACCAATTGGCGCGGCCCTGGCCGGCGAGATGGTAGAGGCCCTGCGGAAAGCCGCCTTGCTTGCGCCACGAGGCAGCTGCCGCCAGCAAGCCGTCGGCGAGATCACGGGCCTCCGTCGGATTGCCGAACTGGTCGGCCACGACCTGCAGCCTGTCGCGTGTCGCCGCGAGCGTGAGCATCGTCTTGACGAAGTTGCGGCCATGGCGGCTGACGACCCAGGCCGTGCGCACCACCAGGTGGTCCGGATTGCCGGCACGGACGGCTTCCTCGCCCGCCAGCTTGCTGCGCCCATAGACCGTCTGCGGGTTGGGCATGTCCGTCTCTGAGTAAGGCTGCGCCGCCTTGCCATCAAACACGTAGTCCGTCGAAACCTGGACGATCGGGATGCCCGCAAGCCTGGTCAGCCGAGCCAATTCCGCCGGCGCCTCGGCATTGATGCGAAACGCGCGCTGGGGTTCGTCTTCCTGCTGATCGACGCCGGTGTGCGCGGCGGCATTGATGACCATATCAGGCGCGACCGATTTCAGGACCGGGGCAAATGTCGCGAGATCTTCAAGGTCGAGGTCAGGCCGACCGACAAGGACGATATCTGCTTTTCCCTTGGCGCGCTCGGCAAGCGAGAGCGCCAATTGGCCGGATGTTCCGGTAACCAGAATCTTCACTTGGCGGCGACCAGTCCCTGGCGGGTTCCGTCGAAGCGCTGCTCGCGGATCGGGCGCCACCACCAGCCATTGGCGAGATACCAGTCGACGGTCCGGGCGAGGCCGGTCTCAAAGGTTTCCAGCGGCGTCCAGCCCAGTTCCTGCTCGCTCTTGGTCGGATCTATCGCATAGCGCCGGTCATGTCCGGGCCGGTCGGTAACATAGGTGATGAGGTCGAGATGCGAGCGGCCGCCATTGCGGGGGCGGCGTGCATCAAGCAGGGCACAGATGGCTTCGACAACTTCGAGATTGGTGCGTTCGGCACGTCCGCCGATGTTGTAGCTCTCACCAATCCGGCCCCGGGTCATGACCGCTTCGAGTGCCCTGGCGTGATCCTCGACGAACAGCCAGTCACGGATGTTGGCGCCTTTGCCATAGACCGGCAGCGGCTGCTCATCCAACGCGTTGGCGATGACCAGCGGGATCAGCTTTTCCGGGAAGTGGTAGGGCCCGTAATTGTTCGAACAGTTGGAAAGGACCACCGGCAATCCGTAGGTCTCGTGCCAGGCGCGCACGAAGTGATCGGACGCCGCCTTCGATGCCGAATAAGGCGACGACGGCTTGTAGGGCGAGTCCTCGGTGAAGACGCCGGAATCGAAAGGCAGGTCGCCGAACACCTCGTCGGTCGAGACGTGATGGAAGCGGAAGCGCTTGCGTGCCTCCTCCCCAAGGCTACGCCAGTGGTCGACCACGGCCTGCAGCAGGCTCGCCGTGCCAACGACATTGGTGGTGACGAAGGCCATAGGCCCATCGATCGATCGGTCGACGTGGCTTTCTGCCGCCAGGTGCATGACGAGATCGACGGCTTCGTCTGCGAGAATCTTGCGCACCTTGTCGGTGTCGCAGATGTCGACCTTCCGGAAGACATAGTTCGGATTGCCATCGAGATCACGCAGCGACGTCAGATTGCCGGCATAGGTCAGCTTGTCCAGGTTAACGACGCGGTACTTGCCGCTTGCCACCAGATGCCGGCAGACGGCCGAGCCGATGAAACCGGCGCCACCGGTGACCAGCACAGTTTGAGGGACGTTTTTCACGGGTAGACAAATCCGGTTTCGACATCAGTCAGCAAGGGGGCGGCAGCATCCTTGTCCGACAGGATCAGGTCTTGTGCGGCTACCGGCCAATCGATCGCGATGTCGGGGTCATCGAAGCGGATCGAACGGTCATGCGGCTGCGAATAGGGTGCCGACACCTTGTAGGCAACTTCGGTGTCGGGCTCGAGCGTAACAAAGCCATGCGCGAAGCCCTTGGGCACCAATATCTGATTCCATTCTTTGGCGGAAACCGTCAGCCCCACCCATTTGCCGAAGGTCGGCGAGCCCACGCGAATGTCGATGGCGACGTCGTAGATCGATCCGCGCAGGACCCGCACCAGCTTGTCCTGTGCAAAGGGCGGCTTCTGGAAATGCAGCCCCCGCAACACGCCGCGCTCCCGCGACAGCGAGTGATTGTCCTGCACGAAATCGACGGCGATGCCTGCCTGGGCAAGCTTTTCGGCATTCCAGGTCTCGGAAAAGAAACCGCGTGCGTCATCGAACCTGGGGACGCGTATTTCGCAAACGCCGTCCAGGCCGAGTTTGCTCACCTCAACCATGACCGATTTCCCTGACCCGGCGCTCGAGATAGCGGGCGTAGTCGGTCTTGCCGAGCTCGGCGGCACGGTGCAACACGTCCTCTTCGCTGACCCAGCCGAGTTCGAAGCCGATCTCTTCCGGGCACATGATCTTGATGCCCTGGCGATGCTCGATGGTGCGCACGAAGGACGACGCCTCGTGGAGGCTGTCATGAGTGCCGGTATCGAGCCAGGCGTAGCCCCTGCCCAGGCGGACGACATGCAACGTATCGCGCTCGAGATAGGTGCGGTTGACGTCGGTGATCTCCAGTTCGCCACGCGCTGATGGCTTGATCGACGAGGCAATGTCGACCACCGAATTGTCGTAGAAATAGAGGCCGGTCACCGCCCAGTTCGAGCGCGGCTGCGCAGGCTTTTCTTCGATCGACAGGGCACGCTGGGTCTCCCGGTCGAATGACACGACGCCATAACGCTGCGGATCCTCGACATGATAGGCAAAGACCGAAGCGCCGCTCTCGCGGGCAACGGCTGCCCGACAGCGCTCCGACAGGCCGTCGCCATAGAAGATGTTGTCGCCAAGTATAAGCGCCACCGGGCTGTTGCCGATGAACTCGCGTCCGATGATGAACGCTTCGGCCAAGCCGTTGGGAGAAGGTTGGACGGCATAGGAAAACGACACGCCAAACGCCGAGCCGTCGCCGAGCAACTGCTGGAACTGCGGCAGATCGCGCGGCGTCGAGATGATAAGGATGTCCTGAATACCCGCCAGCATGAGAACGCCGAGCGGATAATAGATCATCGGCTTATCATATATCGGAAGTATCTGCTTCGATACTGCAAGTGTTGCAGGGTAGAGTCGCGTGCCACTACCGCCCGCAAGTATAATTCCCTTCACGGTACATCCCCGGTGTCGTTGCCTTCTGACCCCCGTCCCGGCTGACAATCCGCAATAGACCGTATGGCACGCACAAACAAGACATCAACTTCGTCTGCCACAATCACGAACAGTTTTGGTTTCAGAAGGTAAAACTTGCGGAGCGGAACCCGCTATCCAGCCCGCTCGGCCACACGTATCGAAAGATTAGGAACATGAACCGCCTATTGCTCAAGATCGCCTCTGTCCTGGCATTCGCCGCCATGGCATGGATTGCACCAGCCGCAGGAGAAAACATGCTCGAACGTGAATTGCATGCAAGCGCGAGCAAGGGTGACGCGACAGCTGTCCGCGACCTGCTTGCAAAGGGCGCCAGCATCGACGCACGCGACGACAGCGGCCGCACCGCACTTCTGCTCGCCACCCACGGCAACCAGATCGAAGCTGCCAGGGTGCTGATCGACGCAGGCGCCGACGTCAACGCCAAGGATGCCATCAATGACAGCCCGTATCTTTATGCCGGCGCGCGCGGACATTTCGAGATCCTGAAGATGACGCTGGCCCACGGCGCCGATCTCAAGAGCATCAACCGCTATGGCGGCACTGCCCTGATCCCGGCCGCCGAACGCGGTCATGTCGAAACCGTGCGTACGCTGATCGAGGCCGGTGTCGAGGTCGACCACGTCAACAAGCTCAACTGGACGGCTCTGCTGGAGGCGATCGTACTCGGCGACGGCGGTCCCCGCCACGTCGCGATCGTCAAGTTGCTCGTCGACGCCGGTGCTGACGTCAACCTTGCCGACGGCGACGGCGTGACACCGCTGCAGAACGCACGCAAGCACGGCTTCACCGAGATCGAGAAGGTCCTGGTTGCCGCCGGCGCCCGCTGAAGGAGGCCGAATTGGACAAGTCGAGTGAGTTCCTTTGCCAGGCAATCGAGCTGGCGCGCGCGAACATTTCGAGAGGTGGCCGCCCTTTTGGAGCGGTTGTGGTCAGGAACGGAGAGGTTGTCGCCAGTGGCGTCAACGAAGTGCTCTCGTCCAATGATCCGACTGCCCATGCCGAGATGTCGGCCATCCGGGCGGCAAGTCAGGCCCTGGCCTCGCCACGGCTCGACGGTTGCACAGTCTATGCAAGCGGCCATCCTTGCCCGATGTGCATGGGCGCAATGCGCATGGCGGGCATAACCGAAGTCGCATATGCATATTCGAATGACGACGGCGAGCCCTATGGCCTGTCGACGGCAGCTGTCTATGCCGACCTTGCGCGGCCTGCGACCGAACAGACGATGAAGGTCGCATATCGCCCGGTGCGCTCGCGGGACCACCAGCATCTTTACGCCGAGTGGAAGGCTGCACAGTCCCAATCCTAGGCTTCTTCACCCCAATCCGGCCGGAAGGTTTCACAAGCTCCTCCGCCAGCCTCTCGTTTTCGCCACAAGGAGTGCGGACCATGACCAAACCGGCCACCGGCCCGCTTGCCGGGCTTCGCGTCGTCGAATTCGTCGGTCTCGGACCTGCACCCTTCGCCGCCATGCAGTTCGCGGACATGGGGGCCGACGTCATCCGCATCGCGCGCCCGGAGGCCACGCCTAAAATTCCCGATCCGATTTCGGGACGCGGGCGTCCAACCGTGGAGGCCGATCTCAAGGATCCCGTCCAGGCCGAGATGGTCCGCACACTCTGCGACAGTGCCGACGCCCTTATCGAAGGGTTCCGGCCGGCTGTCATGGAACGGCTTGGGTTGGGACCTGATGTCCTGCTGGAACGCAACCCGCGTCTCGTCTATGGCCGCATGACGGGGTGGGGGCAGACAGGTCCGCTGGCAACCCATGCGGGCCACGACATCAACTATATTGCCATATCAGGCGCGCTCGCGGCGATAGGCCCCGCCGGCCATCCCGTGCCGCCGCTCAACCTCGTCGGCGACTTCGGCGGCGGCGCCATGTTCCTCGTCTCCGGCATGCTCGCGGCCCTGCTGTCGGCGCAGCGTACAGGCACCGGGCAAGTCGTCGATGCTGCCATTTGCGACGGCACCGTCCAACTGATGACCATGGCTCACGACCTTGCCTCCGCCGGCCAGTGGCAGCCCCAGCGCGCAGCCAATCTGCTCGACGGCGGCGCGCCCTACTACAGCACCTATGAATGCGCAGACGGCAGGCATATCGCCATCGGTCCGATCGAACCGCAGTTCTTCGAACTGTTCCGCCAGGCCATCGGACTGGACGACACGGCCAACGCCCTGCGCGCCGTCCGGCACAATTGGCCAGCACTGAAAGACGAGATCGCAGCGCTGATCATCAGACGCCCAAGCTCCGAATGGCTGGCTCTGCTGGAACACTCCGACGCCTGCGTTTCACCGGTGCTCGACCTTCACGAGGCGGCGCAACATCCTCAT
Source organism: Aminobacter sp. BA135 (assembly GCF_050859125.1). Taxonomy (NCBI): domain Bacteria; kingdom Pseudomonadati; phylum Pseudomonadota; class Alphaproteobacteria; order Hyphomicrobiales; family Phyllobacteriaceae; genus Aminobacter; species Aminobacter sp. BA135. Next base: position 1,181,206 of record NZ_CP139572.1, on the reverse strand, counting down.
CTCATCGCCCGGAAAAGCTTTGTTCAACTGAACGGGCTGACACAACCAGCTCCGACCCCGCGCTTTTCCGGCACGCCGACCGAGGCGCGCGCCCGACCTCAAGATGTGCTGCCGCTGGCCGAGGCGGTCAGGGCGTGGAGCGGCTAACTCCAGCTCGCGAGCTCTCCACCCCAGCCGACAGACCCCAAAATGCAAAAAGCCGCCGGTGGAGCCGACGGCTTGAGCAATTTTGTCGAACGTGCCTGACCCGGCGAGAAAGCCTCAGATAGCGGCTTCCAGGGTCGACAGGTGGTTGAGATAGGCTTCCGCCTTGGTGCGGGCCTGATCTTCCTTGGCGTCGGCGACGTCTTCGCGCGCCTCCTGGATACGACGCAGCAGTTCGGCGCGGTCGATGTCCTTCACCGGCGTCGCCGATTCGGCGAGAAGTGTGCAGCCGGCCGGAACGATGTCGGCGAAACCGCCAAACACGACGTAGCGCTCTTCCTTGCCGCCGACGGCCTTAACCGTCACGACGCCCGGCTTGATGGTGGTCATGACGGGTGCATGGTTGGCCATGACAGTCATTTCACCTTCCGCGCCGGGAATGACGACGGACTCGACCTGCTCCGAAACGAGCAGACGCTCGGGCGAGACCAGTTCGAATTTGAATGCTTCAGCCATGGTGTCTCACAAATGCTTGGACGGAGTTCCGAGCAGACCTGCCCGCAACCGGACAGTCACCGGTGCAACAGCGCGGACCGAGGGGCCCGCGCTGCGGCTTTTATGATTATGCCGCTTCCGCAGCCAGGCGCTGGGCCTTCTCGATCGCCATGTCGATGCCGCCGACCATGTAGAAGGCAGCTTCCGGCAGGTGATCGTACTCGCCGTCAACCAGCCCCTTGAAGCTCTTGATGGTGTCTTCGAGCGGAACCAGCTGGCCGGGCGAACCGGTGAACACTTCGGCGACGAAGAACGGCTGCGACAGGAAGCGCTCGATCTTGCGGGCGCGGGCGACCGTGATCTTGTCCTCTTCCGACAGCTCGTCCATGCCCAGGATGGCGATGATGTCCTGCAGCGACTTGTAGCGCTGGAGGATTTCCTGGACGCGACGGGCGACCGAGTAGTGCTCTTCGCCGACGATCAGCGGGTCGAGCATGCGCGAGGTCGAGTCGAGCGGATCCACGGCCGGGTAGATGCCCTTTTCCGAGATCGCGCGGTTGAGAACCGTCGTCGCGTCAAGATGCGCGAACGAGGTTGCCGGCGCCGGATCGGTCAAGTCGTCGGCGGGCACGTAGATGGCCTGCACCGAGGTGATCGAACCCTTGTTGGTCGTGGTGATGCGCTCCTGCATCTGGCCCATGTCGGTCGACAGCGTCGGCTGATAGCCCACGGCCGACGGGATACGGCCGAGCAGAGCCGACACTTCCGAACCCGCCTGGGTGAAGCGGAAGATGTTGTCGACGAAGAACAGCACGTCCTGGCCCTGGTCGCGGAAATGCTCGGCGATGGTCAGGCCCGACAGGGCGACGCGGGCGCGCGCACCGGGCGGCTCGTTCATCTGGCCGAACACCAGCGCGCACTTCGAACCTTCGGTCGAGCCGTTGTTCTCGTGCGGGTCCTTGTTGACGCCCGACTCGATCATTTCGTGATAGAGATCGTTGCCTTCGCGGGTGCGCTCGCCGACGCCGGCGAACACCGAGTAACCGCCGTGCGCCTTGGCGACGTTGTTGATCAGTTCCTGGATCAGAACGGTCTTGCCGACGCCGGCGCCGCCGAACAGGCCGATCTTGCCGCCGCGGGCGTAAGGAGCCAGCAGATCGACGACCTTGATGCCGGTGACCAGGATCTGTGCTTCGGTCGACTGGTCGACATAGGCAGGCGCTTCCTGGTGGATGGCGCGCTTCGACTTGGTCTTGACCGGGCCGGCTTCGTCGACCGGCTCGCCGATGACATTCATGATGCGGCCGAGGGTCTCGTCGCCAACCGGAACCATAATCGGCGAACCGGTATCACGGACGGCCTGGCCACGAACGAGGCCTTCCGAAATGTCCATGGCGATGCAGCGGACGGTGTTTTCGCCGAGATGCTGTGCCACTTCGAGGATGAGGCGGTTGTCGCCGTTCATCGTCTCGAGCGCGTTCAGGATCGGCGGCAGTTCGCCGTCGAACTGCACGTCGACGACAGCGCCGATGACCTGCGAGACGCGGCCAGCGCCCGTGGCGACGACCGCGGACTTTTCGACCTTGGCAGCGGCCGCCTTGGCAGGCGCCGCCTTCTTTGCTGCGGGGGCCTTTTCCGCCGCCGGAGCGGCTTTCGGAGTAGCTGCTTTAGCCATCGTTTAACCTCTGTGTCCGTTCGTTGTTTCACGCGGACCCGCCTTGCGGCGAGCCATCACGTGGCTAGAGCGCTTCGGCGCCCGAAATAATCTCGATCAGTTCCTTGGTGATCTGGGCCTGACGCTGGCGGTTGTACGTGATCGTCAGCTTGTTGATCATGTCGCCTGCGTTGCGCGTGGCATTGTCCATCGCGCTCATCTTGGCACCCATCTCGCCGGCGGCGTTTTCCAGCAGCGCCCGGAAAATCTGCACCGAGATGTTGCGCGGAATGAGATCGCCGAGGATTTCGCCCGGCTCCGGTTCGTATTCGTAGACCGCACCGCCGCTGGTCGCGGCGTCAGTGCCGGCCGAAGGAGCGGCGGCAGGAATGACCTGCTGCGCGGTCGGAACCTGGCTGATCACCGACTTGAACTCGGAGTAGAACAGCGTGCAGACATCGAAGCCGCCCTGGTTGAACAGGGTGATCACCTTCTTGGCGATCATGTCGGCATGGACGAAGCCAACCTGCTTGGCGTCGCGCAGTTCGACGCGGTCGATGATCAGCGAGGCGAAGTCGCGACGCAGGACATCGTAGCCCTTCTTGCCGACGGTGATGATCTTGACCGTCTTGCCCTGGCCCTGGAGCTTGCGGACATGGTCGCGAGCCAGACGCGAAATCTGGCTGTTGAAGCCGCCGCACAGGCCGCGCTCGGCGGTGCAGACGACGAGCAGATGCACGTCGTCCTTGCCGGTGCCGGTCATCAGCGCCGGAGCATCGCCACCGCCGCCGACAGCCTGGGCGATGTTCGCGAGAACCGCACCCATGCGCTGCGAGTAGGGACGCGCGGCTTCCGCAGCTTCCTGGGCGCGACGCAGCTTCGCCGCGGCGACCATCTGCATCGCCTTGGTGATCTTCTGCGTCGCCTTGACCGAGGCGATACGGTTGCGGAGGTCTTTTAGCGAGGCCATGCCTTATCCGTCAGTGTCAGGCGAAGTTTTTCGCGAAAGCGTCGATGTGACCCTTGAGCTTGCCGCGGAGATCGTCGCTGAGCGCCTTCTCCGTACGGATGCCGTCGAGAACGTCTTTGCCTTCCGAGCGCATGTAAGCCAGCAGGCCCTGCTCGAACTTGCCGACCTGGTTGAGGGCCAGCTTGTCGAGGTAGCCGTTGACGCCGGCGAAGATCACCGCGACCTGCTCTTCGGTCTTGAGCGGCGAGAACTGCGGCTGCTTGAGCAGCTCGGTCAGGCGCGCACCGCGGTTGAGCAGACGCTGGGTGGCCGCGTCGAGGTCGGAACCGAACTGCGCGAAAGCAGCCATTTCGCGGTACTGCGCGAGCTCGCCCTTGATCGAGCCTGCAACCTGCTTCATCGCCTTGATCTGGGCCGACGAGCCGACGCGCGACACCGACAGACCGACGTTCACGGCAGGACGGATGCCCTGGAAGAACAGATTGGTCTCGAGGAAGATCTGGCCGTCGGTGATCGAGATCACGTTGGTCGGGATGTAGGCCGAGACGTCGTTGGCCTGCGTTTCGATGACCGGCAGAGCGGTCAGCGAGCCGGCGCCGTTTTCGTCGTTCAGCTTGGCCGAACGCTCGAGCAGGCGCGAGTGCAGGTAGAAGACGTCGCCCGGGTAAGCTTCACGGCCCGGCGGGCGGCGCAGCAGCAGCGACATCTGGCGATAGGCGACGGCCTGCTTGGACAAATCGTCATAAGCAATCAGGGCATGCTTGCCGTTGTCGCGGAAGTATTCGCCCATGGCGCAGCCGGCGAACGGAGCCAGGAACTGCATCGGGGCCGGATCGGACGCGGTCGCCGCGATGATGATCGAATATTCGAGCGCGCCGCGCTCTTCGAGCACCTTCACGAACTGCGCGACGGTCGAGCGCTTCTGGCCGACGGCGACGTAGACGCAGTAGAGCTTTTCCTTCTCCGGACCAGCGACGTGGATCGCCTTCTGGTTCAGGATGGTGTCGAGAATGATGGCGGTCTTGCCGGTCTGACGGTCACCGATGACCAGCTCGCGCTGACCGCGGCCGACGGGGATCAGGGCGTCGATGGCCTTGAGGCCGGTCGACATCGGCTCATGCACCGACTTGCGGGGGATGATGCCGGGCGCCTTGACGTCGACGCGGCGACGCTCCTTCGCCTTGATCGGGCCCTTGCCGTCGATCGGGTTGCCGAGCGCGTCGACGACGCGGCCGAGCAGTTCCGGACCGACCGGGACGTCGACGATCGCGCCGGTACGCTTGACGGTGTCGCCTTCCTTGATGTCGCGGTCGGCACCGAAGATGACGACGCCGACGTTGTCGCTTTCAAGGTTCAACGCCATGCCGCGGATGCCGCCCGGGAACTCGACCATTTCGCCCGCCTGGACGTTGTCGAGACCGTAGACGCGGGCGATACCGTCACCCACCGACAGAACCTGACCGACTTCGGTAACTTCGGCTTCCTTGCCGAAATTCTTGATCTGGTCTTTCAGAATTGCGGAAATTTCCGCGGCGCGGATGTCCATCAGCCGACCTCTTTCAGTGCAAGCTTGAGCGAATTGAGTTTGGTTTTGAGCGACGTATCGATCTGGCGCGAGCCCATCTTCACGATCAGGCCGCCGAGCAGCGAAGGATCGACCGCGACCGAGATCGCCACGTCCTTGCCGGCGACGCTCTTCAGCGCCGACTTGAGTTCCGTTTCCTGCGCCGCGGTCAGCGCATGCGCCGAAGTCACCTCTGCCGAGGTCTCGCCACGATGCTCGGCGGCGATCTGGCGGAACGCCTTGATCATGCCGGGCAGTGCGAACAGGCGGCGATTGCGCGCCACGAGGCGGAGGAAATTGCCGGTCAGGCCGGTGATCTTGGCCTTGTCGGCGATCGCCGAGATGGCCCTTTCCTGATCTTCGCCGGAGAACACCGGGCTCTTGATCAGGCGATCCAGATCAGCACTGCCGTCAAGCAGCACAGCGAAACGACCGAGGTCGGCTTCTACCTTTGCAACAGCGCCTGCTTCGAGCGCGAGATCGAACAACGATCCCGCATAGCGCTCAGCAACACCGGAGATTGGCGAGGAAGATTGGGTCACGGACCGTCTTTTCTCTTGTCTGACAGGCCGCAAGATTGTTGGCGCGAGTGTGAGACTCTAGCTAAATCTTTGACCTTACTGCGTTTTTTGACCCCGGAGCTCGCGACAGCCGCATCCCCCCGGCCGAAAGTCGATTGCCGTCTAGCACAGGCTTTTGAGGACCGCAACACGTCCTCTAACAGGCTTTTGAGGCACTATTGTCGCATCTTGCGCATCGAAGCTGTGGCTTGACGGCGATTCACGGCCAGAAGCCGAAAACAAACCCAAGGGGTAGGGCCGCCAGCGCCAGTTCGATAACGATCGCCACCCAATTGTATGGTGTGTTGGCACCGTCCGACATCATGGCGACGATCCGGCCGAAGGCAGTGAACAGCCACGACACGCCGAGCGCCATGTAAAGCAATGGCTGGGCTAGCAGAATCGCGCACAGCCCAACCCCGAGGAAGAAGCCGGCCATAGTGGCGCGACCCTGGGCGACGGCTTCCGGATTGTCCGGCCTTGCCTGCAGCCTGAGCAGGCGGAAGGCGATTCTCGGGGCAAAGAACAGGATGACGCCGAACAGCAGCGTGACCGCCGCCGAGCTCCACGCCAGCCACTCGCCCTGGCTCGCCGGCCACGGAAATGCGAACTCCATATTTCCCCCTCCGGTCAGGCCGCGAATCCACAGGGATCATATCCGACCGCGTGTCGAGCGCCAGAGCGCAACTGGTGTGAACGGCCGGAACAAGTATGCTGCGGCCGGCGGGCCTGATGGAGGGGACCATGGCCATACCGGCGCGAATAGTCTGGGCGATCAGTCACCTCGGCATTCAGCCAAGTGACAGGCTGCTGGAAATCGGCTGCGGGCGGGGCATCGCCATGGCTGAAATCACGCCCCTGCTGACCGATGGTCACATTATCGGGCTCGATCGCTCGGACAGCGCCGTAAGCTCCGCCGACGAGAGAAACCGCGCGGCGATATCGGCCGGCAAGGCAGCGTTGGCGCAGGGGGCACTCGCGGATTGGAGCGGTGGCGGGCGGCACTTCGACAAGGTCTTCGCCATCAACGTCAACCTGTTCTGGCTGGAGGCGGCGCGCGAACTCAAGCTGATCCGCTCGCTGCTCGCCCCGGAGGGCAAACTGTACCTGTTCTTCGAGCCGCCAAGCGCCGGCCAGATCTCTGCTATCGCGCACGCCATCGAGGTGCGCCTCAAGGCGGGCGGCTATGTGCTGGAAAAAACCATGTTCGGCCCTGCAGCGACGCCGCCGCTGCTCGGCATGGTCACCCGGCCCGTGGCCTGATCACAGGAAACTCTGCGGATCGATGTCGACCTGCACGCGCACCGATCCGCGCAGCTTGGGCCCGGCGGCAAGCAGCGCGCGGATGTAGCCCTGTATGTCGGCCTTCCTGTCGGCCTGGACCAGCAAACGGAAGCGATGGCGGCCGCCGATGAGCGCCAGCGGCGCCTCCGCTGGCCCGAGCACATGGACATCCTGCGCCACCTGGGCTGCGCGGCGCAGACCACGCGCATGGCTCTCGGCCTCGGGCCGCGTTGCCGCGCTGACGATGATGCCGGCGAGCCGGCCGTAGGGAGGCAGGGCGGAACGCTCGCGCTCGGCGATCTCACGATCGTAGAAGGCTTCCGAATCGCCCGAGACAATCGCCCGCATGACCGGATGGTCCGGCTGGAAGGTCTGCAGCAGGCCAAGGCTCTTCTTGCCAGTGCGCCCTGCCCGGCCGGTCACCTGCGACAACAGCTGATAGGTCCTCTCGGCGGCACGCGGGTCGCCATTCGCGAGGCCAAGATCGGCGTCGACCACACCGACAAGCGTCATGTTCGGAAAGTTGTGCCCCTTGGCGACGAGCTGGGTACCGATGACGATATCGGCTTCGCCATTGGCGATCGCCTCCAGTTCCAGCCTGAGCCGTTTCACGCCGCCCAGCATGTCCGAGGACAGCACGATGGTGCGTGCGTCGGGGAAATGCGAAACCACTTCCTCGGCAATGCGTTCGACGCCCGGCCCGCAGGCGACGAGATGATCGAAGGTGCCGCATTCCGGGCAGGCCTCGGGCCGCTTCTCGTTGTGGCCGCAATGGTGGCAGACCAACTGGCCACGAAAGCGATGCTCGACCAGCCAGGCCGAACAGACCGGGCAGCCGAAGCGGTGACCGCAGACCCGGCAGAGCGTCAGCGGCGCATAACCGCGCCGGTTGAGGAACAGCAGCGACTGCTCCTGCCGGCCAAGGGTTTCGCGCATCTTGCCGAGCAGCACCGGCGACAGGAAGCCGCCGCGCGCCGGTGGCGAGCGCCGCATGTCGACCGTCGCCAGCTGTGGCAGCGCCGCCTCGGCGAAACGGGCTGAAAGCACCGAACGCGCATACTTGCCCTGCTCGGCGTTGACCCGGCTCTCGACCGACGGCGTGGCTGACGCCAGCACGATGGGAAAGCCGCCGATATGGCCCCGCACCACGGCCATGTCGCGGGCATTGTAGAAGACGCGGTCCTCCTGCTTGTAGGCAGGGTCATGTTCTTCGTCGACCACGATCAGCCCGAGATTGTTGAACGGCAGGAACAGGGCCGAGCGGGCGCCAGCCACCACCCGCACGCCGCCTTCGGCGACCTGGCGCCAGACGCGCTCGCGCATCCGCGGCGGCAGGTCCGAATGCCACTCGGCGGGCTTGGCGCCAAATCGGTTCTGGAAGCGCTCGAGGAAGGCCTGCGTCAGCGCGATTTCAGGCAGCAGGATCAGCACCTGCTTGCCTTTGTCGAGTGCCGCCGCCACCGCTTCGAAATAGACTTCCGTCTTGCCCGAGCCGGTAACGCCGTCGATCAGCGTGACAGCGAACTTGTCGGCCTCGACCTGGGCGCGCAAGCTTGCCGCGGTCGCCTCCTGGTCGTTGGTGAGCTCTGCGCTGGCGTAGGACGTATCGGGCGGCGCCACCACCGGGCGCGGCGGGATCATCACCGTCTCGAATACGCCTTGCGCCCTCAGCCCGTCGATGACGGTGGAGGAAACGCCGGCGGCATGCGCCAGGCCCGAGCGCGTCCAGGCTATGCCGTCATTGGCCATTTCGAGCACACGGGCGCGCGCCGCAGTCATTCGGTCGGGCTCGCCGTCGCTGCGCTTGAGCCCTTCCGTCCAGGGCTCCGGATCGAAGGCCTCGGGCGCGCGCAGGATCATTCGCGCCACCATGCCGGGCGGCGACAGGGTGTAGTGGGCGATCCAGTCGACCAGCCGGCGCATCTCGTCATTGACGGGGGGACAATCGAAGACATGCGCAATCGGCCTGAGCTTCTTCGGATCGACCGCTTCGACCGGTCCGTCCCAGACGATGCCTGCCACCTCGCGCGGGCCGAGCGGCACGCGCACGATCGAGCCGGGCACCACCTGCATGCCGTCGGGAACGGCATAGGAGTAGGCGCGCTCGGCAGGCATCGGCACCAGCACGGGGGCGGCCCTGGTTCTTGGCGAATCGGCGGTCATGACGCGTGACCTTGCCCCGAACTTGGTTTAGAGCAAAGGCCGACATATCCGGTGCCCCAGGGGCACCCTTCCATTGCCAAGGAGACAGTTATGAAGTTTTTCGTCGACACCGCCGACGTGAAGGACATCCGTGAGCTCAACGAGCTCGGCCTTCTCGACGGCGTCACCACCAATCCGTCGCTGATCCTCAAGTCCGGCCGCAACATCGCCGAAGTGACCAAGGAAATCTGCGACATCGTCGAAGGCCCTGTTTCGGCTGAAGTCGCCGCCACCGAATATGCCGAGATGATGAAGGAAGCGGCGGTGCTGTCGAAGATCGCCGACAACATCTGCATCAAGGTGCCGCTGACGCTCGACGGCCTCAAGGCCTGCCGCGCGCTGACCTCGGAAGGCCGCATGGTCAACGTCACGCTGTGCTTCTCCGCCAACCAGGCCCTGCTCGCCGCCAAGGCCGGTGCCACCTTCATTTCGCCCTTCATCGGCCGTCTCGACGACATGGCCGTCGACGGCATGGAGCTGATCGCCGAGATCCGCCACATCTATGACAATTACGGCTTCGACACCGAGATCCTGGCCGCTTCGATCCGCTCGACGGAGCACGTCAAGCGCGCCGCCCTGATCGGCGCCGACGTCGCCACCATCCCGCCGGCAACGCTGAAGGCGCTGGTCAAGCACCCGCTGACCGACAAGGGCCTCGAGATGTTCCTGGCCGACTGGGCCAAGACCGGCCAGAAGATCGGCTGATCTTCCAGCCAGAACGACGAAAGCCGGCGCCATCAGCGCCGGCTTTTTTGTGTCTGCTGCTTAGAGAAGCGGCGGCAGCCTGCGCTTGACCGGCTGCGCCTTGACGATCGAGCTGCTGGTTTCCGCCTTGTCGGCGATGCGGTCAAGGATCGTGTCGAGCTCGTCGATGGAGCGGATGTGCAGCCGCCCGACGAAGCAGTCGTCGCCAGTCACCTTGTCGCATTCGGAGAATTGCGGGATCTGCTGGATCAGGTCCTGCACCACATGCAGCTTGCCCGGCAGCGGCCGGATGCGGACGATGGCCTGCAGCGTGTAGCCAAGCGCCGCCGGATCGACATCGACAGTGAAGCCGCGGATGACGCCACGCTCCTCCAGCCGCTTCAGCCGTTCCGATGCGCTCGGAGACGACAGCCCGACCCTCTGGGCCAGTTCCTTCAGGGAAATCCTGGCGTCCTCGACCAGGGTTTCGACCATGCGCCGGTCGATGTCATCAAGCATTTTTCACCTCAAAGGCAAAATCATTTATCAACCTTACATTATCAGGGAAATCCGAGAAAGCATCTCTTCAAAGCCATGTTTTTCCGCCCTGCTACCGCGCAGAATGTGCCCAGCCTAACAAGGAGCAGGGACATGTCGGACAAGATGCGCGGAACCGTCGAAATGACCGCCGCCATGGTGATTTCGGGAACGATCGGGCTGTTCGTCGTCCTGTCCGGCCAGCCGGTGATGGATGTGGTGTTCTGGCGCTGCGCCTTCGGCGCCATCACCCTGCTGATCGTCTGCGCCGCACTCGGCCTGTTCCGGCCCGAGGTGATGACGCGCCGCCAGATTGCCTGGGCCGCGGCCGGCGGTGTCGCTATAGTCTCCAACTGGATCCTGCTGTTCGCGGCCTTCCCACGCGCCTCGATCTCGATCGCGACCGCCGTCTACAACACCCAGCCCTTCATGCTGGTGGCGCTCGGGGCAACGTTGTTCGGCGAGCGGCTGACGCTGACCAAGCTGAGCTGGCTCGGCATCGCCTTTGGCGGCATGCTTTTGATCGTCCAGTCCAAGCCGGACGCCGGCGCCGTCGGCACCGACTATCTCTCCGGCATCCTGCTGGCGCTGGGTGCTGCCTTCTTCTACGCCATCGCCGCGATCATCACCAAGAAGCTCAAGGGTGTGCCGCCGCATCTGATCGCGTTGATCCAAGTGACCGTCGGTATCCTCATGCTCGCGCCCTTCGCCAACTTCGCCGCGCTTCCGGTCGACGCGAAGACCTGGACGCTGCTTGTCGCGGTCGGCGTCGTCCATACGGGCGTGATGTACATCCTGCTCTACGGCGCGATCCAGAAGCTGCCGACGAACCTCGTGGGGGCGCTGTCCTTCATCTATCCAGTCGTTGCGATCCTGGCCGACTTCCTGGCCTTTGGCCATCGTCTGCAGCCGCTGCAGCTGCTCGGCGCCGCAGCAATCCTGATCGCCGCCGCCGGGATGACGCTTGGCTGGACTTTGTTGAAGCGGCGCGTCGCGCGCGCCTGAGCCGGCATCAATCGTCATCGGGCATCAGCCCTGTCGCGCGCATGCCTTCGATCGTCGTCGCACCTTCATTGCGCACCACCGTCAGCGCTCGCGACCCGGTGCGGTCTCGGATCAGGTCGGCAAGCTCGCGCGAATGTGTCACCACCCACACCTGCGTACGCTCGGCGGCCCGCGCGACCATGTCGGCGAGTGCCGGCATCATGCGCGGATGCAGGCTCGACTCGGGCTCGTTGAGCGCAATGAGTTTCGGTAGCCTGTAGGACAAAAGCGCACCCGCCAGCGCCAGGAAGCGGGTCTGGCCGTCCGAGAGTTCCTGCGGCCTGAACACACGCTGCGGGAATTCGGGCAACACCAGCCCGAATGTCGCGGTTTCTCCCGGCACGGGCACGTCGAGTTGTGCACCGCCAAGCGCATCGGCGATACAGCGGTCGAGATCGACGGTGTCCTCGCGGATATGCCTCAGCGTTGCAAAGACGGCCGCCAGATTTGCGCCGTCCTCGTCGAGCATGGGCGACGTCGTTGCAAGTGCTGCCCGCCGCACCGGCGAATCTGCGTCCGTTCGGAAGCCGTGATAGAACCGCCAGCCGGCAACGGCGGCGCGCATGTCGCCAACCTCGGGATAGCGGCCAGCGCCGCCGAGCAGAGCCAGCGCGGTTTCTGAGTTCAGGACACGTTCGGGGTGCTCGACCCGGCGACCATCTCCGTCGCGGGCAAAAATGGCCTGCCCCTTGCGCGACATCATCTCGACCGGTCGACGTCCTGCCTCGATGGTCAGGCTCTCTTCCTTGACGTGCGGTTCAAAGGCGAAACCCGCCGACAGCGGCGGCGGCAGACCGATCTCGACCTTGTAGGCATAGCATACGGCCGTCTCGTCATCGACGAATTGAGCGTCGATGATCACGCGGGCCGGCTGCCCGATGCGGCGAGTGCCCGACCACAGGGCTGAGTTCATGCCGCCCTCGCCGGCGATCTCGCGCGCCAGTGTTCCCTCGGCGGACGCCTTGATGAGCTGCAGCGCCCGATAGAGATTGGACTTGCCGACACCGTTCTCGCCGACGAAAATCGAGACTTGGCCGATGTCGAGCCGGATCGATCGCAACGATCGATAGCCTGCGGCCGAAAAGGATGTCAGCCGCATCGACCCATCCCATTGAAGAGGGCGTCAGCCCTTGGACATGTCCTGGGCGATGGCCAGCCTGAGCAGTTCGGCCAGTTCGCGCGCCGCACGGTTTTCGGCATCACGCTGCGCCCGCAGCGTGGCGAACTCCTGGCGCGGCCGGTCGAACGACGCCGAGACGTTGCGCTTGCCCGAAGCGATGCGTTTGCCGGTCTTGATATCGGTGATGATATAGGTGCCGGTCAGGGTCATCGTGCCGGTGGTGGGCTCGTCGTCCTTGGTGGTCACGGCGGCGAGCAGCGCCGATTCGCTCAACGCTGTCACCGCCAGATCCATCGTGTATGGCGCCGCTGCCTGCTGGCCGGCACCGCCATTGAACATGAAGATCAGATGGTTGCGGACTTCCTGGCCGTAGCGGGTGTTGACCGGCTTGATGTTGATCGAGGCCAGTTGTGTCGCCGTGCCGGCCTCGACACCCGCCTGTGCCGGACCGTCCGAATAAAGCGGACGCACGGTGCAGGCAGATGCCAGTGCAAGCGTGGCAAGCAAAGCCAGACGCGCAGCAACACGCAACGAACGGGCAGAATTCCGCGCCTCAGGCAACGACATTGACGATCCTCTGCGGCACAACAATCACCTTGCGCGGCGACTTCCCATCCAGCGCCTTCTGCACTGCTTCGAGTGCCAGCGCCGCTTTTTCGACGGTCAATTGATCTGCGTCGCGGGCGATTGTCAAATCAGCTCTTTTCTTGCCGTTGATCTGGACCGGATAGGTGATTTCGTTGTCGACGACGAGTGCCGCATCGAACTTCGGCCACGGACGATCGGCAACCAGGCCCTCGCCCTGCAGCGCTGCCCAGCACTCTTCGGCCAGATGCGGCATCATCGGCGCGATCATCACGATCAGGATGTCGACAGCCTCGCGCAGTGCCGAGATCATCTCGGCCGAAGCCTTGCCGGTGGCAGCGTCGGCAAGCGGTCCCTGCAGCGTGTTGGTCAGCTCGTAGATGCGCGCAACCGCCTTGTTGAAGGCGAGCTTGCCGATGTCCTCGCCGACCGACTTCAGCGCTTTGTGCGCCGCCTTCGAGACGGCCGCCGCATCGCCTTCGCCGGCTGCCCTGGCTTCCGCCTTGGCCAACGCCTCGGCCGATTCGGACACCAGGCGCCAGACGCGTTGCACGAAACGATGCGCGCCCTCGACGCCGGCCTCGGTCCACACCACGTCACGTTCGGGCGGCGAATCGCTGAGCACGAACCAGCGCGCAGTGTCGGCGCCGTAGCTGGCGATGATATCGTCGGGGTCGACAACGTTCTTCTTCGACTTCGACATCTTCTCGATCGAACCGATCTCCACCGGCTCGCCGGTCGCAATCAGCGTCGCCCGCCGCTTGCCGTCGTTCTCCTCGATCCTGACGTCGCTCGGCGAAACCCACTCGCCGTTCGGGCCACTGCCGAGACGGTAGGTCTCGTGCACGACCATGCCTTGCGTGAACAGGCCCTTGAACGGTTCGGACAGGTCGAGGTGGCCGGCCTTGCTCATCGCGCGGGTGAAGAAGCGCGAATAGAGCAGGTGCAGGATCGCATGCTCGATGCCACCGATATACTGATCGACCGGCAGCCACTCATTGGCGGCCTTCGGATCGGTCGGTTCGTTTTCCCAAGGTGCGGTGAAGCGCGCGAAATACCATGACGAATCGACAAACGTGTCCATCGTGTCGGTCTCGCGGCGTGCCGCCTTGCCGCATTGCGGGCAGTTGACGTGGCGCCAGGTCGGGTGACGGTCGAGCGGATTGCCCGGACGGTCGAACTCGACGTCGTCGGGCAGCCTGACCGGCAGATCGGCCTTCGGCACCGGCACGACACCGCAATCCTCGCAGTGGATCATCGGGATCGGGCAGCCCCAGTAGCGCTGGCGCGAAATGCCCCAGTCGCGCAGGCGGAACTGCACCTTGCGCTCGCCCATCGGGCGATTGCCGATCGAGATCTGTTCGAGACGGGTGGCGACGTCGTTGAATGCCGCCTCCGGCTTCATGCCGTCGAGGAAGCGCGAATTGATCATCACGCCGTCGTCGGTATAGGCTTCCTCGGTGATCTGGAAGGTCGCGGCATCGCCGCCCTCCGGCATCACGACAGGAACCACCGGCAGGCCATACTTGTTGGCAAAATCGAGGTCGCGCTGGTCTCCCGACGGGCAGCCGAAGATGGCGCCCGTACCGTAGTCCATCAGCACGAAGTTGGCGACATAGACCGGCAGCGTCCAGCTCGGGTCGAACGGATGGACGACGCGGATGCCGGTGTCCATGCCCTTCTTCTCGGCCGTTTCCAGCGCTGCCACCGACGTGCCCATGCGGCGCACGTCGTCCATGAAGGCGGCGAGCTCGGGCTTGCTTTCTGCAGCCTTCCTGGCCAGCGGATGGTCGGCCGAGATCGCCATGAAGGAGGCGCCGAAGATCGTGTCCGGACGGGTCGTGTAGACCTCGAGTTCGCTCTCGCCGGAAGGTGCTGTGCCGGCCGCCAGCGGCCAGCGGATCAGCAGGCCTTCCGAACGGCCGATCCAGTTGCGCTGCATCAGCTTGACCTTCTCGGGCCACTCGTCGAGGCCATCGAGCGCGTCCGACAGGTCCTGTGCGAAATCGGTGATCTTGAAGAACCACTGCGTCAGCTCGCGCTGTTCGACCAGCGCACCGGAGCGCCAGCCGCGGCCGTCGATGACCTGCTCGTTGGCGAGCACCGTCATGTCCTCGGGATCCCAGTTGACCTTGGACGACTTGCGCGTCACCAGGCCCTTCTCGACGAAGTCGATGAACAGCATCTGCTGGCGATGGTAGTAGTCGACGTCGCAGGTGGCGAACTCACGGCTCCAGTCGAGCGACAGGCCCATCGACTTCAGCTGCGTGCGCATCGTTGCGATGTTCTGGTAGGTCCAGTCCTTGGGATGGACCTTGTTCTTCATCGCGGCGTTTTCCGCCGGCATGCCGAAGGCATCCCAGCCCATCGGATGCAGCACGTTGTAGCCCATGGCGCGGCGAAAACGCGCGACCACGTCGCCCATCGCATAGTTGCGGACGTGACCGACATGGATACGCCCCGACGGGTAGGGGAACATCTCCAGCACGTAATATTTCGGCCGGGGATCGTCGTTCTCGGTCTCGAACAGCTTTGCCTCGCCCCAGGCCTTCTGCCATTTGGGTTCGGACGCGCGCGGATTGTATCGTTCGGTTGCCATCGGATGTTTTTCACTTAAAAGCGTGCATGACCGGGGCGAAAACCCGCGGTCCAGGAAATCGTTGCCGGGTGTTCATCATGGATTCCCGGACCCGTCAACACCGGCAGGCTGGAGGCGGGCAAAAAGCAGCAGGGCCAGCGGCATGGAAAAGTCGGTCGAACAGCTCACTCTGGTGAAGCATAAGATAGGTGGGGCCGAGCGCGAGGCCAACAGGCCCGAGGGTTCGACGGTGCTCGTGGCGGTCTCCAAGACCTTCGAGGCCGAACACATCCGCCCGGTCATCGAGGCCGGCCAGCGCGTCTTCGGCGAAAACCGCGTCCAGGAAGCGCAAGGCAAATGGCCCCAGCTGAAGACGGAGTTTTCCGACATCGAGCTCCACCTGATCGGCCCGCTGCAATCCAACAAGGCGAAGGAAGCGGTCGCCCTGTTCGACGTCATCGAGACTGTCGACCGGGAGAAGATCGCCGCCGAGCTCGCCCGGGAAATCGAGAAGCAGGGCCGGTCGCCGAAACTCTACGTCCAGGTCAACACCGGCTCCGAGCCGCAAAAGGCTGGTATCGAGCCGCGCGAAGCGGTCGCCTTCGTCAAGCGCTGCCGCGCGGTCCACAACCTCGCCATCGAAGGCCTGATGTGCATCCCGCCGGCAGAAGAAAACCCCGGCCCCCATTTCGCCCTGCTGGAAAAACTGGCGCGCGAAGCCAGCTTGGAGAAGCTGTCGATGGGCATGTCGGGCGACTACGAACTGGCGGTTGCATTCGGCGCCACCAGCGTGCGCGTCGGCTCGGCGATCTTCGGTACCCGCTGAGTAGCCACCAAGCAGTCGTTGCCGATAGGCCGCAGCTCGCCACCGTCGCGCTCGGCCCGAAGTACAGGAAACTGCTGGTGGCCAAAGCAAAAGCAGCCGAACAAAAAAAGCCGGGATGCATCCCGGCCCAGACTGCTGACGAACCCCGTCGAATTTCGGCGGGGTTTTGTTTTGCGGGTTGATTGAGCTTTTGGATTGATTTCGGGGAGCAGATGCCAGGGCCGTTGCGAGCCCGCTTTGGCCTCATGCGAGGCTTGGTTTTGGCTTTGGCCAGAGGCTGATTGCGATCTTTTTCATGTTTTGGGCGGCGGCTGCGATCAGGCACTGGCAGGCGACGCGTGTTCGCCCTCGGAAGCGTGCATAGCGATGGCCGAAGAGCTGCTTGGCATCGGCGAAGGATCGCTCGACCGTCTCCTTGCGGCGTCGATAGATCGCCTTGCCCCATGCGGTTAAGCGGTTGGCATCGACCCGCTCGCGGACATCCTGCCAGACATGGCGCGTGATGGTGCGCTCGGCCTTGGCGTTTGATGTGCAAGACGCCAGCAGCGGACAGTTGCGGCAGATCGTCGGGTCGCTCCTGTAGTGGCGATAACCGCCGCGATCTGTGGTGGCGTAAGTGAGCAACTGGCCCTGCGGGCAACGATAGCCGTCAAGGTCCGGCTCATGGACGAAAGCGCCCTTCCTCATCTTGCCAGGCTTTGGCCGGGGCGGGTTGCGATAGCCGACGACACCCTGGATGTTCCTGTCCTCCAGGCCCTTGGCGATGCCTGGCGTGGCATAGCCGGCATCCAGCCCCGCCGCCGTGACGTCGAAGCCGAAACGCTCCACCTGGCGGTCGAGCCGGTCGAGATAGACGATCGAGTCATGCACGTTGGCCGGCGTGGCAAACGTGTCGGTGATGATGCCGAAGCCGCCATCCACCGTGCGGTGATCGAGATAAAAGAAGCCCTTCGGCTTGCCCTCGCGCACCATATAGCCTGCCTCAGGATCGGTGCGCGAGACCTTCGTCTCTTTCACCGCAGGCTGCCGCTCCTGCTCCTTCAGCGCCTTCTGGCCGTGCAGCGCCCGTTCGGCATCGATCGCCCGGTCGAGTTCGCCCCAGTAGTCGGCACGCGACTTGGCGACCATGGCAAGGTCGTACTTGCCCTTGTTGGCATTGGCCTTCAGGTGCGTGCTGTCGGTGTAGAGCACCGTGCCGTCGACCAAGCCTGCCCCGATCGCCTGCTCGACAATGCGGTCGAAGATCGCCTGCGCGATCGTCTCGTCCTGGTAGCGCCGGCGGCGGTTCTGCGACAATGTCGAGGCGTCGAACACCTTGTCCGTCAGCTTCAGCCGCAGGAACCACCGGTAGGCGACATTGACCTCGATCTCTCGCACCAATTGCCGCTCCGAGCGCACCCCGAACAGGTAGCCGATGAACAGCGCCTTGAACATCAAGGTCGGATCGAGTGGCGGGCGACCCGAGTGGCGGGCGACCATTGTCGGCGCAGTAAAGCGGCGCTGTCAGATCGTGGATGAACGAGAAATCGATAACACCATCGATCTTGCGCAGAAGGTGATCAACTGGAACCAGTTGATCAAGCGTGACGATCTCAAGTGCGGTTTGTTCAGGGCCAGCTCGCTTCAACATCACCCACTAAATCACAAACCCCCAACTCTCGCCAGGGGTTTGTCAGCAGTCTGAGCCGGGATGCATCCCGGCCTTTTGCTTTGGCTGATCGCGAAAATTACTCCGCGGCGACGATCTTGCCGCCTTCCCACTTGAACAGCGAGAAGCTCGGCGAGGTCAGGTCGCCGGTTTCGCCATAAGTCAGATTGCCGATGGCGGTGGAGATCGGCTCGCCCGACTTGAGCGCTGCGGCAACCGCTGCGGTATCGTCGGCCTTGCCGGCCTTCTCGATGCCGGCCTTGAGCACTTCGACAGCGGCATAGGCGTTGAGCGTGAACGCCTCGGCGGGAATGCCCTTGTCGGTCAGAACCTTGACCGCATCGGCCGAGGCCGGGTTCTTCAGCGCGTCGGTCGCATTGGTGAACAGCGTGCCGGCGGCGGCCTCGTTGCCGATCGCCCAGAACTCGGTGTTCGACAGGCCCTCACCGCCGATGATCACAGCATTGACGCCGCCATCCTTCAGCTGGCGCGCCAGCAAGCCGCCCTCGGGATGGTAGCCGCCGAAATAGATGACGTCGACATTGTCGGCCTTGAGGCGGGTGATGAGCGCCGACAAATCCTTCTCGCCCGGGTTGAGCGAGTTCTGCTGCACTTCGGTCAGGCCGCCGGCATTGATCGCCTTCTTGAAGGCTTCGGCCAGGCCCTTGCCGTAGGTGCCCTTGTCGTCGATCACGGCGACGCGCTTGTCCTTCATGTTCTTGAGCACATAGGCGGCAGCCACTTCGGCCTGCTGGTCGTCACGGCCGCAGGTGCGCAGAACGTTGGTCAGGCCGCGCGCGGTCAGGTCCGGCGCGGTTGCCGTCGGCGTCACCATCAGGATGCCGTTTTCGGCAAAGACGTCCGAAGCCGGAATCGCAACGCCCGAAGTCACCGGGCCAACGACATATTTCACGCCTTCGCCAACCAGCAGGTTGGCAGCCGAGACGCCCTGCTTTGGATCGCCGGCATCGTCGGCAAGCTTCAGCACGATCTTCTCGCCGAGGATGCCACCCTTTTCATTGATGACATCGACGGCAGCCTGGGCGCCGTTCTTGACCTGGTCGCCATAGGCGGCGACCGGACCGGTCAGCGGGGCGACGAGGCCGATGGTGATGTCGGCATGCGCGGTGGAGCCGAAGGCCATCAGCGCGGCGAGCGAGACGCCCGCAAGGATCTTCATGTTCATCGTAGTTCTCCCTTTTGCCCGCCGATCTCAAGGGATCGACGGGAACTCTGGAGGGCGGGATAGCGGCCCGGGGAGCGTCCTGCAATCGGCCCAGCGCCGCAAAAGCCGCAATTGATTTGTGCCAGAACCTTGCGCAGGCGATCGTCATCGCGCGAAAAATCGCTGTCGATCAATGATATAGGCGAACCGACACGAAGGCTCAGTGCAGCAGCACGAACTCGCCGTCGACCTTACGCCATTCGTTGGGCGCGATCAGCTTGCGGTGGGTGTAGTGCACCGAGTGCAGCGGGCCTTCGAGCTTTGTCCGCCAGAACTCGATGAAGCCGAACAGGACGGGAAATTTCGGCGCCAGGTCGTAGTCCTGCCAGATGAATGTCTGCAGCACATGTGGGTGGTCGGGCAGGTGATAGAGGATTTCGGCCGTGGTCAGGCCGTAGCCCCTGAGCATCAGTTCCAGTTCAGAAGCGTCGCGCATGCTGGCCTTCCGTATCGAACAGCTCCTCCACGGCCAAAGTCTGCGCCGCGATGGTTAACTGTCTGCTAAAACAACGGAATGCGCATATGATAGTTCCAAGAAATCAGCACTTTAGCACTCGACCTCAGCCATTGCTGATCGCTATATAGCGGCGGCGATTTGCCGCTGCGGAAAGACCGCAGCCAAATCCAAGGTCTAATATTGTGAGGCGGCGCGAATTGCTAATAATGCGCGCCAACGCGGCGACAACGCCGCCGCCCGCCGGCCAGCAGGGGCCGCCGGGTCGTTGCCGGGAGGAAGGGAAAGAAATGTCCGAAGTCCGTGTCCACCGCGTCCAGCCGGCGTGGAAGAAGAATGCGCTGATCGACAACGACACCTACCTGAAATGGTACGGCGAGAGCGTCAAGAACCCCGACAAGTTCTGGGGCAAGCACGGCAAGCGCATCGACTGGTTCAAGCCCTACACCAAGGTCAAGAACACCTCCTTCGACGGCAAGGTCGCGATCAAGTGGTTCGAGGACGGGCTGACCAACGTCTCCTACAATTGCATCGACCGCCACCTGAAGAAGCGCGGCAACCAGACCGCCATCATCTGGGAAGGCGACAACCCTTACGACGACAAGAAGATCACCTACAACGAGCTCTACGAGCATGTCTGCCGCCTCGCCAACGTGATGAAGAAGCGCGGCGTCAAGAAGGGCGACCGCGTCACCATCTACATGCCGATGATCCCCGAGGCTGCCTATGCGATGCTGGCCTGCACCCGCATCGGCGCCATCCATTCGATCGTCTTCGGCGGCTTCTCGCCCGATGCGCTGGCCGGTCGCATCGTCGACTGCGAATCTACCTTCGTCATCACCGCGGACGAAGGCCTGCGCGGCGGCAAGGCCATCCCGCTCAAGGAAAACACCGACAAGGCGATCGATATTGCCGCCAAACATCATGTCATGGTCAAGGACGTGCTGGTGGTGCGCCGCACCGGCGGCAAGGTCGGCTGGGCGCCCGGCCGCGACCACTGGTACCACGACGAGGTCCGCTCGGTGAAAGCCGAATGCAAGCCCGAGAAGATGAAGGCCGAGGATCCGTTGTTCATCCTCTACACCTCGGGTTCGACCGGCAAGCCCAAGGGCGTGCTGCACACCACCGGCGGCTATCTCGTCTACGCCTCGATGACCCACCAATATGTCTTCGACTACCATGACGGCGATATCTACTGGTGCACGGCCGATGTCGGCTGGGTCACCGGCCACAGCTACATCGTCTATGGCCCGCTCGCCAACGGCGCCACCACGCTGATGTTCGAGGGTGTGCCCAATTACCCCAGCGCCTCGCGCTTCTGGGACGTCGTCGACAAGCACAAGGTCAACATCTTCTACACCGCCCCCACCGCCATCCGCGCTTTGATGGGCGCCGGCGACGAGCATGTGAAGAAGACTTCGCGCAAGAGCCTGCGCGTTCTGGGTTCGGTCGGCGAGCCGATCAATCCGGAAGCCTGGGAGTGGTATTACAACGTCGTCGGCGACAAGAAGGTGCCGATCGTCGACACCTGGTGGCAGACCGAGACCGGCGGCATCCTGATCACGCCGCTGCCTGGTGCAACCGACCTCAAGCCGGGCTCGGCGACGCGGCCGTTCTTCGGCGTCAAGCCGGAGCTCGTCGACAACGAAGGCAATGTGCTCGAGGGTGCCGCCGACGGCAATCTCTGCATCACCGATTCCTGGCCGGGGCAGATGCGCACCGTCTATGGCGACCACGAACGCTTCATCCAGACCTATTTCGCCACCTACAAGGGCAAGTATTTCACCGGTGACGGCTGCCGCCGTGACGCCGACGGCTACTACTGGATCACCGGTCGCGTAGACGACGTCATCAACGTCTCGGGTCACCGCATGGGTACCGCAGAGGTCGAGTCGGCGCTGGTCAGCCACGACAAGGTCTCGGAAGCCGCCGTCGTCGGTTACCCGCACGACATCAAGGGCCAGGGCATCTACAGCTATGTCACGCTGATGTCGGGCGTCGAGGCGACCGAGGACCTGCGCAAGGAGCTCGTCGCCCATGTCCGCAAGGAGATCGGCGCCATCGCTTCGCCCGACAAGATCCAGTTCGCGCCGGGCCTGCCCAAGACCCGCTCGGGCAAGATCATGCGCCGCATCCTGCGCAAGATCGCCGAGGACGATTTCGGTGCGCTCGGCGACACCTCGACGCTGGCCGATCCCGCCGTGGTTGACGACCTCGTCGCCAACCGCCAGAACAAGCGGGCCTGATGAACCTCCAACCCCCGCATCACCGATGCGGGGGTTTTTGCTTCGGCGATGCACGGACCGCTGGTCCAATGACTGCTCGAAGTCACCTATTGACAACTCCTCACATCGGAAAAAGAATTTTCCTATACGAAAATTCCTGAGAGGAGCTGCCAGATGGCACGAGAAGTTGAGTGGGCGCGCATGACCGCGCCGGACCTGCGCGAGATCGCCGCGCGCGGCAACGCCATGGCGATCCTCCCGGTCGGCTCACTGGAGCAGCATGGCCCGCATCTGCCTGTCATTACCGACACGGCCAGCGCCGAGGCCGCCGCCCGGCGCGGCGCGCGCCTGGTCGCCGATGAGGTGCCTCTCGCCGTGCTGCCCGGCCTCTGGCTTGGCATGAGCGAACACCATCTGCCGTTCGGCGGCACGATCAGCCTCGACTACACCGCCTATTTCCATGTGCTGAAATCGATCGTCCGGTCGCTGAAGGCTATCGGCTTTACCCGCTTGCTGATCGTCAACGGCCATGGCGGCAACATCGACCCGCTGGCGATGTCGACACGCGAGCTTGCCGTCGAGTTCGCCATGCCGATCGTCTACACCACGCCCTGGATGCTGGCGCCGGCGGAGACAGCAGCACTGTTCGAGACCGACAACGGCCCCAAGCATGCCTGCGAGGGCGAGGCGTCGGTGATGCTGGCGATCTCGCCCGACACGGTGAAACCGGACAAATTCGAAGAGGCCTTCACGTCGGAGGCCGGCAAAAACGAGGCGCCGCATGGTGCCCATCGCTTCTACTCGTTTTCCGAGCGCGCGCCCACTACCGGCACATGGGGCGTTCCGGCCAAGGGCACGGCCGAGAAGGGTGAGCGCTTCCTTGATCTGCAGGCGCGCGAACTCGCCAAGCTGATCGTCGACCCCGTGCTTTGGACGAAGCCTGACGCGGTCTGGCGGACGGGACGCGGGCTCGACACGCGCGCCGGACGCGCTGACTGAGCAGGCAAAGCGCCCGCGCCCGGCAGGCATGAAGAACAGGCCTTGACTTAGAGTGCGCTCGAACACCTAGCATTGCGAGCGTCGTAACGAGACAAGGTTGATCATGAAGATCGGTGAGCTTGCCAGGCGCAGCGGTTTGACCGCTTACACGATCCGCTACTACGAGCAGATCGGGCTGTTGCCCGTGGCCGACAAGGACGCCTCGGGGCAACGTGACTATGACGCCTCGATCCTCACCTGGATCGAGTTTCTCGGCCGGCTCAAGTCCACCGGCATGCCGATCCGCGAGATGCTGCGTTATGCCCGGCTTCGCCAGCAGGGCGAGGCTAGCGAAGCCGAGCGTCGCCTCCTGCTGGAAAGGCACCGCGACAAGGTCCGCGCCGACGTCGCCGATCTTCAGGCCAACCTCCTCGTTCTCGACGCCAAGATATCGGGCTACGCCGATGCAGAACAAAGGATCGAGACCAATGGACAACAACATCGAAAGCCGCTTCGAGCGCGGCACGCGCGCACTCTTTGACATCGACGGCGAAGGCGGCCGGAAGGTCGTCGATTCTCTCGCCGACATTGCCCCCGATTTCGCCCGCTACATCATCGAGTTTCCGTTCGGCGACATCTATTCACGCCCCGGCCTCGACTTGAGGTCGCGCGAGATCGCAACGATCGCCGCCCTGACCGCGCTCGGCAATGCTGCGCCGCAGCTCAAGGTGCATATCCAGGCGGGACTGAATGTCGGTTTGAGCCGCGACGAGATCGTCGAGACCATCATGCAGATGGCGGTCTATGCCGGCTTTCCAGCGGCCCTCAACGGCCTGTTCGCCGCACGAGAGGTGTTCCAGGAAAAGCACAGTCTCGCAGCATGATGTCGTACCAAGGGCCTAGTGCCATGGTCGCACTTGCCAAATCGATGGAAAGACCCCACCTTCTTGAAGTGTTCAACGAACTGAAAGGAGGTGATCCGATGTCGAGTGATTTCGTTTTCCAGAACGTGGCCTCAGCGGATTGCCCTTTCGGGAAGCAGTCTTCCCGTTAAGGCGCGAGATGCGCGGCTGGTAACAGCCTGAGCCGCGCCATGGACGGAAACACGGAAAGGCCGCCTCTTCGCAAGAAGGGCGGCCTTTTTCCTTGGCACCAGCGACTTACTTGGTCAGCGCAAGTCGCTCGATGTTGCGCGCGATGGTCTGGAAGGCGTCATCGAGCTCCTTGCCGTTCGAGGTCTCGTAGTAGCGCTTCACCACACCGTCTGGCGAAGCGCAGTCCTTCATCGTCTGCTTGGCGGCGGCGGTATCGAGCTTGAAGCCGATGGTGAAAATCTCGATGCCTTTCTTTCGCATTTCCTCGCACAACGTCTTGGCTGCGGTGCGGGTGGCGGTCTTGCCGCTCGCATTGTAGGCATCCTGCCATTTGGAGGCATCCGCGTACGACAGGTTGAATTCGCCGTCGGTCATCAGGATTGCGAACTTTGCGACCTTCTCGGGATCGGCTTTTTCGGGCCGTTCCGACTTCTGGAACAC
The DNA here is from genome assembly GCF_050859125.1 of Aminobacter sp. BA135. Taxonomy (NCBI): domain Bacteria; kingdom Pseudomonadati; phylum Pseudomonadota; class Alphaproteobacteria; order Hyphomicrobiales; family Phyllobacteriaceae; genus Aminobacter; species Aminobacter sp. BA135. Next base: position 1,156,894 of record NZ_CP139572.1, on the reverse strand, counting down.
GCCCGCCCAATTCTCGGACAAGGTGTACCAGGCCCACTGAATGCCGATATGCCCAGCGGTGCCGCCATTGGCAACGAAAGCCTCGATCTCGGACTTGAGCTTCTTGCCGTCATCTGTGAGCGGCACCACCTTCGCGCCAGGGCAGGCGGGGGTGTCGTAGTTTTCGGAATAGGCGTCGATCAGAAAATCGCGATTGACCATCGCCAAGTCAGGCCCGGCATCGGTGTACTGGTAAAACCCCTTGCGCTCGGTGGCGCAGTTGTCGGGACGCGTCGAGCTCGAAACCGCCTTCGCGTCGGTATTGGCAGGCGCTTGTTTGCGGTCCGCCTTACTACGCTCCACGAAGACAGAGCTTGACGCCAGATCGCCTGTGTTGACGGAATTTGCGTAGGGGACCAGCGACATGCGCACGCGCGGGTCGCCTGACGGTGTCTTCTCCCCCTTCAGGAAGCTGTCGACCGCGTTCTTTGCGGCCGTCTTCAGATCCTTGATCTTCTGACCGTCCATCGACTTGGTGACATCGAGCATCATCGCCACTTCGATGCGCTTGTCGGAATAGAGTGACGCCGTCGACGCCGCGACACGCTGACGGTTGGATGTACCGAACAACGGGAAGAACACATTGACGTCGATGTAGGCCGACGCCTCCACCGTGCCGGCGAGCTTGTCGACTGTCACCTTGTTCAACACGACCTTTTCGCCCGGCGCCAGCAGACGGCCAGCATTGGCCTCGAGAAAGGCCCGGACTGTGGCGTCCGCATCCTCGAGCTTGATCTTGCCGGTCGTCAGATCGCGGGCGGTCGACGTCACCGCGGCATCAACCGCCTGCGACAGACCCGACTTCACGTTGAACAACTGCGCGGTGTTGATGCCGTAGCCGGCTGCCATGGCGAGAATGGAAATGGTGATGCCGCCAAGAATGGCAAAGTTGCCGCTGCTGTCTCCGGTGAAACGCCTTGCCACCCGTGCCAGTGCCTGAAATTTCCGCATGTCCTGCCCCGCCGCCTGTGTGCCTCTGGCAAGGGCAAAGCAGGAAATCGGCCGCGGCCGCCCATTCAGCCGGGCACGGCGGCATCACCGCATCAAGTCATTGATTTTCATTGAGATCACTGATCCACATGGTGAATTTGGGGTAAACCCGCTTGCAAGCCGGCGGGCTTGTTTACCGCTCGTTCACCATGGTGACGGCAGCACCGCTGGCGCCGCCTCACTTCGGCACACAAAGCCTGTGCCAGATCGGGTCACCTACACCAGCTGTCCCGCTTGCCGCCGCCATAGGCGCGCACCAGCCCGTCTTCGAGCATTGCCTTGGCGACCACCTCACCGTCTCCGGTGCTGACGTCGGCAAGCACACGGCCGTAATATTTGGCGCCACCGATATTGGAGAGACTTATCGGACCCTCAGCGACAAGCCGGGCAAGGGCTGCTCGTGCCGCCAGTGCCGCGGTTCGTTCGTCCACGCACCGGCTTTTCATCTCCGGTGCGTCGATGCCACGAATGCGGATGTTCACCCGCAGCGTCTGCCCGGGCCAGATCTCGGCCTCGGCCAGGAACGTATCGCCGTCGATCACCTCGACGACGCGCGCGCTGACCGGCCCGGCGAAATTGTCCCGCCGTTTGGCTTCTACGGGAGAGGCAAGGCCGACACAAACCAGCACCGACATAACCTTGAGCGGATTCGAATCCATTCAAGGTATTTATTCCTATGTCGTCGATTGAGCAATACGCCCGAGAGCAGGCGTTGCGAAACTACAACCTCGGCTCGCCGCTGACAGGATCGACCTTGATCTCCACCTTGGCCTTGTCGGATGTGTAGTAGGTCACGTCGTAATAGCCTTCGCTCTCCCAATCGATCTCGGAGATGTAGTGGAACTGGTCGCGCTGCTCGATCTTGGCGATGATCTCGGACAGCTTGAGCGAATTCTGCGGCGGCACCGCCGGTTCCTTGGTCTGCGCCTGCGCGGGCACCGCACCCAGCAGCACAGCAAGTGCGAGTCCCGAAATCATCCTGGTCATGGCAGCTCCTTGCACGGTCCCTTGGAGAACGAGCGGCTCGCGATTTCGGTTCCATCGCAGTCGCGCAAGGAAGACCCGACCCAACCGCGTCAGAAGTCGCTGGTCAGGCCCTTGATTTCCCAGTCGCCATAGCGCCCGGGCTCCTTGCCGCCACGGCCGCCGATCTCGCGCGGCAGCTTGGCTTCTTCGGCCTTGTAGGCCTCGCGGCGCGCTTCCGCTTCGGCGAGCGCACGCTTGGCCGCAGGCGAAAGCTGCCTTGGCGCAGGCGTTTCCAGATCGGTCTGCGGCTTGGCGTCGTCCATGGGATTCCTCGGAAATGATTGAAACGCACCCTCGTCTCTCCCATCATATAGCGAAGCGTACAGCCGTGATCGACCCTGGCGCGCGCGGAAAAGGACGGAGTGACCGATGAACATGATGCGGACGGCGATGCTTCTGGCGACCATGACGGCGCTGTTCATGGGCGTCGGCTATCTGATCGGCGGCTCCGGCGGCATGACCATCGCCTTCCTGATCGCGGCAGGCATGAACCTGTTCAGCTACTGGAACTCCGACAAGATGGTCCTGCGCATGAACAATGCCATCGAGGTCGACGAGCGCAACGCACCTGAATATTACGCCATCGTGCGCGGCCTTGCCGCCAATGCCGGCCTGCCGATGCCGAGGGTCTATCTGATCGACAGCCCGCAGCCCAACGCATTCGCCACCGGCCGGAATCCCGAAAATGCCGCCGTCGCCGCTTCCACCGGCCTGTTGCAGCGCCTCAGCCATGAGGAAGTCGCCGCCGTGATGGCCCACGAACTCGCCCATATCGAAAACCGCGACACGCTGATCATGACTGTCACCGCGACCCTTGCCGGCGCGATCTCGATGCTCGGCAACTTCGCCTTCTTCTTCGGTGGCAACCGCGACAACAACAATCCGCTCGGCTTCGTCGGCGTGCTGGTGGCGATGATCGTGGCGCCTTTTGCCGCCATGCTGGTGCAGATGGCAATCAGCCGTACGCGTGAATATTCGGCTGACAGGCGCGGCGCCGAAATCTGCGGCAATCCACTCTGGCTCGCCTCGGCCCTTGACAAGATCGCCCGCAACGTCGAACGCATCCACAACCCCGAAGCCGAGCGCAATCCTGCCATGGCTCCCCTCTTCATTATCAATCCTCTATCCGGCGAGCGCATGGACAATCTTTTCTCGACCCACCCCAACACCGAAAACCGCATCGCCGCCCTGCAGGCGATGGCGAACGAGGGTGTCGGTCGTCCAGCCCAGCGTACGGCACCCCAGCCGACGGCGCAGTCCTCGGCACCTTCCGGCCAGCAGGGTCCGTGGGGCGGTCGCCCTGCCGAGCAGGCGGTGCCCGAACAGCCACGTCCGTCCGGCCCCTGGGGCCGCAATCCGACCGGGCCGAAAGGCCCGAGGTCGTGAGCGGCGGTCAGCGCGACGACAAGCGAAACCGCGCACGCTCAGGCAATGCCAAGGGCAGTCGCCCGTCCACCGTTCCCGATGTCCCCGGCATCGTTGCGCGCATGGCGGCCGCCCGCCTGCTTGCCGCGACGATCGACGCCAGGACCCCACTCGACGGCCTGACCGATCACGAACACGGCCACCCGCAGTTCCGCGCGCTCGACATGCGTGACCGCGGGTTGGTCCGCGCCATCCTGGCCACCGCGCTTCGTCATCGAGTCACCATCGCCAAATTGCTGGCGCGCCGGCTGGAAAAGCCGTTGCCGGCCAACGCGACTGTTCTCACCCATATCCTTCATGTCGCGGCGGCCCAGATTCTGTTCCTCGACATTCCCGACAGCGCCGCCGTCGACCTTGCCGTCACCCACGCCAAGGCCGACCCGCGCACCGTGCGCTTCTCCGGCCTGGTCAATGGCGTGCTGCGCACCCTGGCGCGTGCCAAGGACGCCGAACTGCCCGAAATGCTGGCAACGACAAGTGACGCGCCGGACTGGTTCGTCGAGCGCTTGACGGCGGCCTACGGCCCCGAACAGGCAAAGCTGATCCTCGCCGCGCATCGCATCGAGGCGCCGGTCGATTTCACCGCCAAGGCGGATCCAGCCAAATGGGCGGAACAACTGGGCGGCACCGTGCTGCCCACCGGAACGATCCGCATCGAACGCCTCTCCGGCCCCGTCGCCGAACTCCCGGGCTTCGCCGAAGGCGCCTGGTGGGTCCAGGACGCCGCTGCCGCATTGCCGGCAAAGTTGTTCGGCGACGTCACCGGCCAGCGCGTCGCCGACCTCTGCGCTGCCCCCGGCGGCAAGACGGCACAGCTCGTGCTCACCGGCGCCAGGGTCACGGCGGTCGAAGCCTCGAAGAACCGCCTCGCCCGTCTTGCCGGCAATCTCGAGCGCCTTGGCCTCGACGCCGACAAGGTCAATGCCGACATTCACACTTACGAGCCGGCCGAACTGTTCGATGCCGTCCTGCTCGACGCGCCCTGCTCGTCCACCGGCACGGTGCGCCGCCATCCCGACGTGTTGTGGACCAAGTCGCCTGCCGACATCACCAAGCTCGCCGGCGTCCAGCGCGCTTTGCTCGACCGCGCCGTCAAGCTGGTGAGACCTGGCGGCAGGATTGTCTTTTCCAACTGCTCGCTTGATCCCGAGGAAGGCGAAGCGCTCGTTGCCGGCTTCCTCGCCGATCACAAGGCCAAGGTCGAACTCGACCCGATTCGGACAGGCGAGGTCGCAGGCATCGACGATTTCGTCACCGCCACCGGCTTTTTGCGCACCACGCCCGCTGGCCTCGACATCGGCAATCCCGCCATCTCCGGCCTGGATGGCTTCTTTGCAGCAAGGTTCCGACGCATCGCCTGATCAACACGGCGTTTACGAAAAATTCACCCTCGCGCCCGCCATTGAAACAACCTAATTTGTGTGACGACGTGGGGTTGCGTCAGGAGGGGTATTGTCGATCGCGGCGGACAACACGACGCGTCTTTGGGCTCTCGTTGCCAAGGAGTTCTGGCGTAAGACGCGCCGGCGCCTGCGCGCCGGGCCGGCCTACAGCTGGCGCTACTCCGGGCGCACGCCCGAACGCGTACTTATCGCGCCGCCGGATCTGCGCCTGGCCGATCCCCAGATCGCGCTCGAAATCTACTATGGCCGCTTTCCGCTGTCGGGCCATCTTGTCGAGACAGGCGGCCAGTCGCCCTTCCTGATCGACGTGCCCAATCGCGGCTGGCAGCGCAGCCTGCATGGCTTCCGCTGGCTGCGCCACATGCGCGCCGCCGGCACCGAGCTGGCCGCCGCCAACGCCCGCGCCCTGGTGTCAGACTGGATCGCGCTGCATGGCACCCGGATTTCCGGCATCGCCTGGGAACCGGCAACCACCGCCAAGCGCGTCATCGCCTGGCTGCAGCACTCCTCGGTCGTGCTGCAGGGCGCCGAGTTCGCCTTCTACCGGTCTTTCCTGCGTTCGCTGGCAATGCAGATCCGTTACCTCCGGTCGATGTCACCCGACATGCCCGACGGCAAGGACAGGCTCCGCGCCCGTGTTGCGCTCGCCTTCGCCGCATTGTCGCTGCCGGCGCCTGTCTCGGCGCTGCGCTCGGCCACGCGTTACCTCGCCGAGGAGCTCGACCGCCAGATCCTGCCCGACGGCGGGCACATCTCGCGCAACCCGATGGCGGTTCTCGAAATCCTCGCCGACCTTTTGCCGCTGCGCCACACCTACGCCAACCAGGCCGAGCAGCCGCCGCTGGCGCTGATCAATGCCGTCGAGCGCATGCTGCCGGCACTGCGCTTCTTCCGCCACCAGGACGGCAGCCTCGCCCGCTTCAACGGCATGGGCGCCACCATCCATGACCGCATCGTGGCGATCCTGCGCCATGACGACACCGCCGGCTCGCCGCCGCTGCACGCCACCCATTCCGGCTACGAGCGCCTCGCCATGGGCGGCACGACTGTGATTGCCGACACCGGCACGGCACCGCCGATCGACGTGTCGAACCAGGCCCATGCCGGTTGCCTTGCCTTCGAGATGTCGTCGGGCCGCCAGCACTACATCGTCAATGCCGGCATCGACACTTATGGCGCAGCCGATCTCAGGCCGCTGGCGCGCGCCACCGCGGCTCACTCCACCGTCACCATCAACGACACCTCGTCGGCCAGCTTCGCCCATTCGCAACGCGTCAGCGGCGTGCTCGGCAGCCCGCTTTTTGGCGGACCGAAATCGGTGCCGACCCAGCGCTTGGACAAACCCGGCATCCATGGCTTCGTCGCCCGACATGACGGCTACGCCCAGCGCTTCGGCCTCCATCACGAGCGCGAGTTGAGCCTGTCGGCCGGCGGCAGCATCCTGTCAGGCTGCGACCGCATCCTTCGTGCAGGCAAGACGCCCATCAAGAATGATGGCCGCGATCTCGTCACCATCCGCTTCCACGTCCATCCCGACGTCCAACTGTTCCGTGACCAGAAGGAGCGACTGGTGTTGACGGGGCCTGACATCGACACCTGGGTCTTCACCTCGCCTGATGTTGGGTCCGAGGTCGAGGAATCGATCTACTTCGCCGGTCTCGGCGGTCCCCGCCGCTCGCGCCAGATCGTGCTGTCGTTCAAGGCCTCCGACATCTCCGAGGTGCATTGGCAGTTCTCGCGCACGCGCATCATCAGCCGCCTCGACGGCTAGAGCCGTCCAGGATTGCGGAGGCACCTTGAGCGCCTGATCGGCATCACCTCGGGAAATAGGCCGCATGCGCGGCTGCGCGCCTTGATTTCCGAGCCTCATGTGCTAGGCCGCCCGCAAGCAAAGTTTCCGCTCCCAACTTTGAAGGGCCCGCCACCCATGGCCGTCGTCTCCAAGAAGATCCCCGCACCCGACCTCGTGCCGATCCGGCGCGCTTTGCTGTCGGTTTCCGACAAGACCGGGCTGATCGAATTCGCCAAGTGCCTGACCAATGTCGGTGTCGAGCTGGTCTCCACCGGCGGTACCGCCAAGAGTATTTCGGCCGAAGGCATCGCCGTCCGCGACGTTTCCGAGCTCACCAAGTTCCCCGAGATCATGGACGGCCGCGTCAAGACGCTGCATCCCTCGGTGCATGGCGCATTGCTCGGCGTCCGCGACGACCCCGCGCATGTCGCTGCCATGGCCGAGCACGGCATCGAGCCGATCGACCTCGTGGTGGTCAATCTTTACCCCTTCGAAGAGGTCCGCGATTCCGGCGCTCACTACGCCTCGATCGTCGAGAACATCGACATTGGCGGCCCGGCCATGGTCCGCGCCTCGGCCAAGAACCACGCTTATGTCGCCATTGTCACCGACCCGGCCGACTACAAGGACGTGCTCGATTCGATCGTCGCCAACAATGGCTGCCTGACCTACGAGTTCCGCAAGAAGCTGGCGGCCAAGGCCTTTGCCCGCACGGCAGCCTATGACGCGGCGATCTCCGGCTGGTTCGCCGAGGCGCTCGAGATCGAGACGCCCGACTGGCGCGCTTTCGGCGGCAAGCTGCAGAGCGTCATGCGCTATGGCGAGAACCCGCATCAGTCGGCCGGCTTCTACCTGACCGGCGACAAGCGTCCCGGCGTCGCCACCGCGACCCAGCTCCAGGGCAAGCAACTGTCCTACAACAACATCAACGATACCGACGCCGCCTTCGAGCTGGCCGGCGAGTTCGACCCCGTCCGCACCGCCGCCGTCGCCATCATCAAGCACGCCAATCCGTGCGGTGTCGCCGAGGGCGCAACGCTGAGCGAGGCCTATGCCCGGGCGCTCGCCTGTGACCCCGTCTCGGCTTTCGGCGGCATCGTTGCGCTCAACCGCATTCTCGATGCCGAGGCGGCCGAGGAGATCGTCAAGATCTTCACCGAAGTCATCATTGCACCGCACGCTACGCCTGAGGCCCAGGCCATCGTCGCTGCCAAGAAGAACCTGCGTCTGCTGGTGACAGGCGGCCTGCCCGATCCGGACCGCGCCGGGCTTTCGGTCAAGTCGGTCGCCGGCGGCCTGCTTGTCCAATCGCGCGACAACGCCGTCGTCGATACGCTCGACCTCAATGTCGTGACCAGGCGCCAACCGACCCAGCGCGAGATCGAAGACCTGAAATTCGCCTTCCGTGTTGCCAAGCACGTCAAGTCGAACGCCATCGTCTACGCAAAGGATCTTGCCACGGTGGGTATCGGCGCCGGCCAGATGAGCCGGGTCGATTCATCGCGCATCGCCGCCCGCAAGGCGCTGGATGCCGCGGAAGCCGCCGGCCTCGCCGAACCGCTGACCAAGGGGTCGGTGGTTGCCTCCGATGCCTTCTTCCCCTTCGCCGACGGCCTGCTGTCTGCCGTCGAGGCGGGCGCCACCGCTGTCATCCAGCCGGGCGGCTCGATGCGCGACGACGACGTCATCGCCGCGGCAGATGCCCATGGTATCGCCATGATCTTCACCGGCGTGAGACACTTCAGGCACTGAGGGGCAGATACCTTCTCCTGTTGCGGGAGAAGGTAGTGAGCGGAGCAAAGCCGGACGAGGGGTTCTGGACGGAGTGAGGTGTTGCCAGAAAAGCGGCGAACGCCGAAACCTTGAGACGCACCGCCTCGTCCAGCACCGCTATCCGTCGTCTTCGGTGACAGCTTCTCCCACAGGGGGAAGATAATATCCGCTATTTCACCTCGTCAGCCGGATAGGGCGTGCGCAACAACACTGCCAGCCCGACGACGAAGAATATGATGATCATCGCCATGCCAAGGCGTGGCGAGCCGCTCAGGGCGGTGACTGTCGCGACCACGAACGGCGCGACGAAGCTGGTCGCCCGGCCCGACAGCGCATACAGACCGAAATAGCGCCCTGCCTCATCGGCCGAGACACTGCGCGCCATATAGGAGCGCGACGACGCCTGCACCGGGCCGAAGGCAATGCCGACCAGCAGGCCGAAGGCAATGTAGGCCTTCTCGGCGGGCGTGCCGAACAGCCCGTTGGTATCGGCACCAGGCATCTGCCACAGGCCGAACAGCGTGTAGCCCGGTCCGGTGGAGACGATGCCGATGGTGGCGATCGTCAGCAGCACCAGCGAAAACACCACCACGACCTTGGAACCGAAGCTGGTGTCGAGACGGCTGGCAACCAGGCAGCCAAAGATGGCGACGACATTGAGAATGATGCCGTAGATTCCGATTTCAGTGATTGTCCAACCGAACATCGCAGCCGCGAACGCGCCACCAAGACCGAGCAAGGCGTTGACGCCGTCCTGGTAAATCATGCGGGCGACGAGGAAACGGAAGATGCCGGTGCGCTGGCGCACCTCGCCGATCGTCGACTTGAGCTCGGAAAGCCCCAGCCGCACGGCCGGCCGGATGGCGATGCCCTTGCCGCTGTCGGGTGTAAAGAAAAACATCGGCAGGATGAAGACGAGGTACCACAATGCTGAAATCGGGCCTGTGGCGCGAGCATCCTCGCCTGCCACCGGGTCCAGCCCGAACAGCGGGGCCGCACCGATGATGGTCTTGCCGCTCTCGGGCGATGCAGCCAGGAAACCGACGACGAAGATCAGCACGATCATGCCGCCGAGATAACCAAGGCCCCAGGCAATGTTGGAAATCTTGCCGATCTCCTCCTTCGAGACAAGGCGAGGCATCATCGAATCGTTGAAGACGATCGAGAACTCCGCCGCCACCGAAGCGAGCGAAAACAGCAGAACGATCGGCACCAGCGGCGATCCGGGCTCGGCATACCAGAGCAGGCACAGGCTGATGATCTTGATCGCGGCAAAGAATGCGATCCATGGCTTGCGCGGGCCGGTCTGGTCGGCGATCGAGCCAAGCACCGGCGACAGGATGGCGATGACGAAACCGGCTGCAGCAATGCCGTAACCCCAGGCTGCCTGGCCCATGGCCGGATCGGTCGCCATGCGCGAGACGAAATAGGGACCGAAGATGAAGGTGGTGACCACGGTGAAGAACGGCTGCGCCGCCCAGTCGAAGAACATCCATCCCCAGACGCCACGCCGAGGCGTGCGTTGAACCACCATCGTGTCAGCCATCATCCCTCCGCGCGCGCCGCATCAGCGCGTTGTCTGGAGCTATAGCGTAGTTCGCTTGCGTGGTCCTTGAGGAAAATGCCTGCCACGGTTGCCGTGGCAGGCGCCGTTGCAAGGGCTCAGCGTCCCGACAGGTCGCTCATCAGCCCGGCCGCCACCGTCAGGCGCGACACGGTGATGTCGCCACCCTCCGTCAGGGCCTGCAGCCTGTCGCGGGTACGGTTGGTCCTGTCGCCGCCGGCGTCGAGCCATGCAGCGACCGGATCGGCAGCGGTGCCGAAACCGGTCAATGCCGCAACCGCGATGCCGCGTCGCGCCGCACCGATGGTGTCGGATGCGCGCGACAGCGCCAGCCCCTCATAATAGTCGGAGGTGGCGATCGCATGCGTTGCATCCTCGATCCGCGGAATGCGGAACGCCTCGCTGACGCCGAAAAACGCCTTCGCCGCTGCCAGGATGTCCGCCTTGGCGGTCTTGGCCACCAGGGCGATGTCCGGCACCAGTTCGCCTGCCTCGAGCAGCGACAGCCGCTCGGCCAGTTTCTCCGGCGCACCGGCGGCGGCAAAGCCGGCCTTGCGGTTTTCGATGCGCTCGCGGGTGAAGGCAGGCAGCATGCCGGAGAACTTCGGCTCCAGTGCTGCGCGTGCTTCCTGCAGCTCGGCGATGCGGCTCGCCAGCGACGCATCGCTGTGCTCATTGCGCAGATACCAGCCGCTGGTGCCGAAGATCAGCCGGCTCACCGCCTGGTACAGGTCGAGCTGCAGCGTGCCGTCGACGACATTGTCGAGCGCGTCGATCTCGCGATAGAGCGCCGGCAGGGCAAAGCCATCGCGCACGACGGCAAAAGCCCGCACCACATCGGCCGCCGAACGGCCGCTGGCCTCCTGCAGCCGGTTGACGAAGGATGGCCCACCACGATTGACGAGATCGTTGGCGACGACCCGCGCGATGATCTCGCGGCGCAGCCGGTGACCACCGATCTCGGCGGCATATTTCTTGGCCATGCGCTCGGGGAAGTAGCCGAGCAGATCGCGTTCGAAATGGGCTTCGTCGGGCACGTCGCTGGCGACGATGTCGGAGAACAGCACGATCTTGGCATAGGCGAGCAGCACGCCGAGCTCGGCCCGGGTCAGCGGCTCGCCACGCGTCTGGCGTTCGGCCAAAGCAGGCGGCCATGGAAGGTTCTCGACGGCCCGGTCGAGCAGTCCGCGCGCCTCGAGCGCGCTCATGAAACGGCCCTGATGCGCGATGTCCTGAATACCGCGCTTGGCCGCAACCGACAGCGCCAGCGTCTGCTCGTAGTTGTTGGCCAGCACCAGCCCGGCAACCTCCTCGGTCATTTCGGCGAGGAACTTGTTGCGTGCCGGCCGCTGCAGCGTGCCCTTGCGCATCGCCGAAGCCAGCGCGATCTTGATGTTGACCTCGACGTCGGATGAATTGACGCCGCCCGAGTTGTCGATGGCGTCCGAGTTGCAGCGTCCGCCCTTGAGGCCGAACTCGATGCGCGCCCGTTGGGTTGCACCGAGATTGGCGCCCTCGCCGATCACCTTGACCCTGAGGTCGGTGGCGGTGACGCGGATCGCGTCATTGGCGCGGTCGCCGACTTCCTGGTTGGTTTCGCCGGTCGCGCGGACATAGGTGCCGATGCCGCCGAACCACAACAGGTCGACTTGTGCGCGCAGGATGGCGTTCATGATCTCGGTCGGCGATGCCGTCGTCTTGGCGAGCCCGATCGCCGTCGCCGCCGCCTGCGGCAGCGTCACCGACTTCTGGGCCCGCGAAACGATCACGCCGCCTGCCGACAGTTTCGACTTGTCATAGTCCTGCCAGCTCGAACGCGGCAGGTCGAACATCCGCTTGCGCTCGGCAAAGGACGCGGCCATGTCGGGCGTGGGATCGATGAAGATGTCGCGGTGGTCGAAGGCGGCGATCAGCCTCGTCTGCTCGGACAACAGCATGCCGTTGCCGAAGACGTCGCCGGACATGTCGCCAACGCCGACGACGGTGAACGGCGTCGTCTGGATGTCGCGGTTCATCTCGCGGAAGTGCCGCTTGACCGCTTCCCAGGCGCCGCGCGCGGTGATGCCCATCTTCTTGTGGTCGTAGCCGGCCGAGCCGCCCGAGGCGAAGGCGTCGTCGAGCCAGAAGCCGTGCTTCTCGCTGATGCCGTTGGCCGTGTCGGAGAAGGTCGCCGTGCCCTTGTCGGCGGCAACGACGAAGTAGGGATCGTCGATATCGCGGCGGACAACGCCCGCCGGCGGCACCACCTTGTCGCCGTCGAGATTGTCGGTGATCGACAGCAGGCTGGAGACGAAATTGACGTAAGCAGCCTTGCCGGCCTCGAACACCGCGTCGCGGCTGCCGCCCGCGGGCAGGCGCTTGGGGAAGAAGCCGCCCTTGGCGCCGACAGGCACGATGACGGCATTCTTGACCTGCTGCGCCTTGACCAGGCCAAGCACCTCGGTGCGATAGTCCTGGGCACGGTCAGACCAGCGCAGGCCGCCGCGCGCCACCGCGCCGAAGCGCAGGTGCAGCCCCTCGACCTCCGAACCATAAACGAAGATCTCGCGCCACGGCCGCGGCTCTGGCAGGCCTTCGACGCTGCGCGAGTCGAGCTTGATCGCCAGCGATTGGCCACGTTCCTTCTTACCCGCCACGAAATGGTTGGTCCTGAGCGACGCCTCGATCAGGTTGACGTAGCGCCGGATAATGGTGTCGTCGTCAATGTTGGGGACCGCCTCGAGCGCGTCCTTGATCTTGGCCTTAAGGTGCTTGGCGGTGACCAGGCCGTCCTGTTCCTGTGCCGGATCGAGCCGGGCGAGGAAAAGCGCGTGCAGGCCGCGCGCGATATCGGGATAGCGGTTCAGCGCTGCCGCGATGAAATCCTGGCTCTGCGGGATACCTGCCTGCTGCAGGTAGCGGCCATAGGCGCGCAGGATCAGGATCTCGTTGGAGCCGAGACCTGCCGTCTGCGCCAGGGCGTTGTAGCCGTCATTGTCGGCATCGCCCTTCCAGACCGACAGGAACACCTCCTCGAACAGCAGACCGTCGTCGGCCAGGTCGATCGGCTGGCCATAGGCGTTCTCCAGCTCCATGTCATGGATGAAGATCTGATCCTCGCCCTTCTCGCCCAGTTCGAAGGTGCGCTCGCTGATGACACGGAAGCCCATGTTCTCGAGCAATGGCACTCGCCGCGACAACGCCACCGGTGCGCCATGGTGGTAGATTTTCAGCGAGGCCTGCGCGGGCGCCTGGCCGGTGTCGCGATAGCAGTCGATGACGATCGGGTTGGATGCGCCGATCGAGGCGATGCGCTCGGCATCGACAAGGGCTGCCGCCGGCGAGAAGCTGTTCTGGTAGTCCTGCGGGAAGTGGCTGGCGAGCTTCACGAACGATGCGGATGAGCCCGCCTCGGCGGATGCATCGCGCAAGCCATCCTCCCAGGTCCGCACCATGTCGCGGATCGCCGCCTCGATGGCCGATTGCTCGACCTTGGGCGTCTTGCCGCCGGAGCGGCCGATGATGAAATGGACACGCGCCAGCCCGCCTTCGGGGAATGCCGGGTAATAGGCCGACAGCCGCCCTTCGAAGACCGTCCTGAGATAGGCGCCGATCTTCTCGCGCACCACCGAATCGTAGCGGTCACGCGGCACGAAGACGAGGATCGAGACAAAGCGGTCGAACTGGTCGACCCGCACCAGCGCACGCACGCGCGGCCGCTCGATCAGGCCGAGGATCGCCTCGGAATGCTTGCGCAGCGTCGGCACAGCGACCTGGAACAACTCGTCGCGCGGATAGGATTCAAGCACGTTGATCAGCGCCTTGCCGGAATGGTCGGCAGGGTCGAAACCCGACTTCTGCACCACGGTTTCGGCCTTGGAGCGCAGATAGGGGATCTTCATCACCGAGCGCGTGTAGGCGGTCGAGGTGAAAAGGCCGACGATCCGCAGTTCGCCCGACAGCTGGCCCTTGGCGTCGTAGGTCTTGATACCGATGTAGTCGAGATAGGCACGGCGGTGCACTGCCGACTTGGCATTGGCCTTGGTGACGATCAGCGGGTCCGGGCCATGCAGGAAGGCGCGGATTTCGGGCGTCGTCGACGTCACGTCGATGGTGTCGCGACGCAGCACCAGAACGTCGGGATCGGCGAGGATGCCGAGGCCCGGCTTGTCGGAGCGTTCCAGCGTGCCGCTCTTTTCGCCGCCCGAATATTTGAACTCGCGCATGCCGAGGAAGGTGAAATTGTCGTCGCGCAGCCATTCGAGGAAGGCGATTGCTTCGGTCACCGCATTCTTGTCGAGCGGGATCGGCGCATAGCGGAATTCGGAAATCGCCTGGTCGAGCCTGGCCAGCATCGGCTTCCAGTCGGTGACAGCGGCGCGCACCTGTCCAAGCAGCTTCTTCAGCCGCTCGCGCAACGCTTCGGCGGCACCCTTGCCGAGCGGCGGGATGTGGACGTGAATGACGCTGACCTTGTCGGCCGCCTCCTCGCCCTTGTGGCCGCCATCGCTCAGAATCTCGTCGACGCCGGTGCGGCCATGGCGGACGTGGATGACCGGGTGCGTGACAAGCACCGGCTCGCCGGCGGCTTCGGTGATCTCGCCGAGCACCGAATCGAACAGGAACGGCATGTTGTCGTTGACGACCGTGACAACGGCGACCGGCCGGTCATGACGGACGACGCTGCCGTCGGTCTCGATGTCGATGACCGACGAACCCTTGCGGTGCTTGAGCACGGCCTGCTCGGCGAGCTGTGCTGCGCGCTCCAGCATGCCCGGCTCATAATCGGCCACATCCTCGGCCGGCGCTCGGGCGAGCAGCAATTCGTGCAGTTGGGGAGGTCTGTTGGAGGATTTGGAGGCGGATGCAGTCTTGGCGGATTTCGCCTTAGACTTCACAGATGCGGCCATGACGCTAGTTTCTCCCGTCCCGTCACATGCTTTTGCGACTATCGTAGCAGATGGCCTGCCTTTAGCGACAAAGGTTTGACGGAAGGTAGGCAAAAACGCCTATCGGGCAGGCAGAAATTGCCTGCAAAATAGGCTGACGCAGCGTCCCCAAGGCTCACTGCGTACCCGGCCTGACAAAACTTTGGCCTTTTCACCTCGCGGCAATCGCCGCGGCCGCACCCGCCATGGTCGTGGCGCTCACCCGATTCGCAATCTGCATCGCCCGCTTGCTCCGCAAAAGCTTGCGCGCCTGTGCTGCTGCGAACACCCAGGCGAGGTCGATGGCGATCAACACCGCCGCCATCGTCAGCGTCAGTTCCAGCCAGCCGACGACGCTCACCGAAGCCAGGTCGATGATCGTCGGCAACAGCGCCAGATAGAACATCATGATCTTGGGATTGCCGAGCGTCACGGCCATGCCGGCAGCGAAAAGCTTGAGCGGAGAATCCTGGCTCGGCATCTCGCCTTCGCGCGTGTCGACGGGGGCCGTCCACATTTTCCAGGCAAGGTAGACGAGATAGGCGACGCCAGCCCATTTCACCACAACGAAGGCCATGTGAAAGGACTGCGCCACGAAGGCGAGGCCAAACACCGCCAGCGAAAGCCAGATCGCCTCGCCGATCCACATCGCCGCCAGGAACGGCAACACGTCACGAAAGCCCTTCGATATGACCCGTGCCACCAGTGCTGCAATGGAAGGCCCGGGCGAACCGGCGGCAACAAGCAGAGCACCGGCAAAGATCAGAAGCGAAGTCGGTTCCATCGTCATCCCCGAATGGCTGGTCGCGGAACCTTACGGCATGCGCCGCAACTTGCAACCGCCAGACGAACCAGGCGCCTATGCCATCAACTTTGCGAGATCGGACAGGAAAGCAGGTTGTCCAGGACAGCCTACAGGCAAATGAATAGCTCGCGCGCCGGCACGATGTCGGGTGGCCGGCACCTCGGCACGCCACGGAGGAGATGTCATGGCCAAGTTTCTCTTCGTCTATCACGGCGGCGCCATGCCGCAATCGGAGGAAGAAGGCGCCAAGGTGATGAAGTCCTGGATGGACTGGTTTGCCTCGCTGGGCGCTGCCGTCGTCGATGGCGGCAATCCGGTCGGCAAGTCGCAGACGGTTGCCGCCAACGGCGCTGTTACCAATGACGGCGGCGCCAATCCGGTCAGCGGCTATTCGGTGTTCGACGCCAAGGACCCCGCCGACGCCGCGCGCATTGCCAAGGGCTGCCCTATCCTCCACGCCGGTGGTTCGGTGGAAGTCGCACCCATAATCGAGATGTAGTCGGGGTCGCACCCACGCCCCAAAGCAAAAAGGGCGCCTCCAATGGAGACGCCCTTTTGATTTGTGCCGCGTGGCTTATGCCGCGCCGGCGGTCTTCGACGACTTCTCGAAGCGCTTGCGCTCGTTCGGGTCGAGATAGAGCTTGCGCAGGCGGATGGTCTTCGGCGTCACTTCGACCAGCTCGTCGTCCTGGATCCAGGCGAGCGCGCGCTCCAGCGTCATGCGGATCGGCGGCGTCAGGCGCACTGCTTCATCCTTGCCGGCGGCGCGGATGTTGGTCAGCTTCTTGCCCTTCAGCACGTTGACCTCGAGGTCGTTGTCGCGGCTGTGGATACCGATGATCATGCCCTGGTAGACCTTCACGCCGGCGTCGATGACCATCGGGCCGCGGTCTTCCAGGTTCCACATGGCGAATGCAACCGACTCACCCTGATCATTGGAGATCAGAACGCCGTTGGTGCGACCGGGCAGCTCGCCCTTGTAGCCCTGGTAGGAGTGGAACAGGCGGTTCATGACAGCCGTGCCACGCGTATCGGTGAGCAGTTCCGACTGGTAGCCGATCAGGCCGCGCGTCGGCGCATGGAACACCAGACGCTGGCGGTTGCCGCCTGAAGGACGCAGCTCGACCATCTCGGCCTTGCGCTCCGACATCTTCTGGACGACGACGCCGGCATGCTCTTCATCAACGTCGATGACGACTTCTTCGACGGGCTCGAGCAGGTCGCCGTTCTCGTCCTTCTGCATGACGACACGCGGACGCGACACGGCAAGCTCGAAGCCCTCGCGGCGCATCGTTTCGATCAGCACGGCCAGCTGCAATTCGCCACGGCCGGAGACGTAGAACGAATCCTTGTCGGCCGATTCCTCGATCTTGAGGGCGACGTTGCCTTCGGCTTCCTTGAGCAGACGGTCGCGGATGACGCGGCTGGTGACCTTGTCACCTTCGGTGCCGGCCAGCGGCGAGTCGTTGACGATGAAGGACATGGTGACGGTCGGCGGATCGATCGGCTGCGCATGCAGCGGCTCGGTCACAGCCGGGTCGCAGAAGGTGTCGGCGACGGTTCCCTTGGAAAGGCCGGCGATGGCAACGATGTCGCCTGCCTGCGCTTCTTCGATCGGCTGACGCTCGAGACCACGAAAGGCGAGGATCTTGGAGACGCGGCCGGTTTCCAGCAGCGAACCGTCATGGTGCAGCACCTTGACCGGCTGGTTGGACTTCAGCGTGCCGGATTCGATGCGGCCGGTGATGATGCGACCGAGGAACGGGTTCGCCTCGAGAATGGTGCCGATCATGCGGAACGGGCCGGGGTGAACCGTCGGTGCCGGTACGTGCTTGAGCACGAGGTCGAACAGCGGCGCCAGGCCCTGGTCCTTCGGGCCTTCCGGATTCTCGGAAACCCAGCCATCGCGGCCCGAACCGTAGAGGATCGGGAAGTCGAGCTGTTCGTCGGTGGCGTCGAGGGCTGCGAACAGGTCGAACACCTCGTTGATGACTTCCTGATGGCGGCCATCGGGGCGGTCGATCTTGTTGATGACGACGATCGGCTTGAGGCCGACCTTAAGCGCCTTGCCGACGACGAACTTGGTCTGCGGCATCGGGCCTTCGGCGGCGTCGACCAGCACGATCGCGCTGTCGACCATCGACAGGATGCGCTCGACCTCGCCGCCGAAATCGGCGTGGCCAGGGGTGTCGACGATGTTGATGCGGGTGTCCTTCCAGTCGACCGAAGTCGCCTTGGCCAGGATGGTGATGCCGCGTTCCTTTTCGAGATCGTTCGAATCCATCGCGCGCTCGGCGACGCGCTGGTTTTCACGGAACGAGCCGGATTGCTTGAGAAGCTGGTCGACGAGCGTGGTCTTGCCATGGTCGACGTGCGCGATGATCGCGATATTGCGGAGGTTCATATGTCTACTCGGGAGCGTTGCGGGCACTGCCTGTCGACGCGCCGCGTTTCGTGTGGCCGGGCTCATACAGCTTTTTTCGCAAATGCGAAAGGGGGGCGGGCAAATCGGCCAATTTTCTGCCCGCCGGCAAGCCTACAAGAAGTCGCCCCAGTCGGCCCGTCGTGCCGACCTGAACAGCTCGCCATCGCGCTTGGTCAAGAGCTTTTCCTCGATCGAGTCATTTTCCAGGCACAGTTTGAGCTGGACCTTGCCCGATCCGCCGCGCGCCGGCGCCAAGACCCGGGCGCGGAATGGTTCAGCCGGCATGCGCGACGCGGCCAGGAAAATGTATTTCTCGTCTTCCCACGGCACCTCGCCACGCTTGGTCAGCCGATGCAGCCGCGAGCGCGCCACGCGACGTGAAAAATGACACCAGTCGGGTTCGACGATCGGACAGACCTGGCTGTGCGGACAAGGGGCGGCCAGATGCGCACCAAGCTCGATGAGGCGCGAGCGCACCGCCATCATGCGTCGCCAGCCGGCCGGCGTGCCGGGCTCGACAACCACCAGCAAGCCATTGGTGGCGCCCCACAGACGTTCGACCAGCGCGAGCCCTTCGGTCGGCGACAGTTCGTCCAGCACATAGGCCAGTGTCACCAAGTCGGCCTTGTCGGCCTCGAAGCTTTGGGCGGCATCCGCCGCGCGCCAATCGACATGCGCGACGCCGGAATGCGCCGAAAGTGCCAGGCCGACCTTGCGGATCGCCTGGCTTGCCTCGAGCATCGTCGCGGAATCGATGCTCGGCCAGCAGTCCGAAGCCGCCCAAAGAACCGTGCCTGGACCGGCACCGACGTCGAGCAGGCTTTTCGGCTCGAAGTCAGGCATCAGCTCGGCGGCACTTTCGAGACTTGCCCTGACGGCCGCAAATGTCGCCGGCAGCCGCGTCGCCAGATAGGCGTTGGCGAACATCTCGTCCGACAGATGCAGTTTTCCATCGCGCAACTCGGCGCGATAGCGGCTCGACAAGGTGTCGGCAGCCCGCTGCAACTCGCCAAGCGGCACGCCTTCCAGCGCCCGGTCGACCGCCGCCCGCAATGCTGCCGGTAGTTCCATTGGCCTGCCCGTCCGCGGCCTAGACGAGGCCGCGCTTTTCCATCATCGCCTCCGGCGACGGCAACTTGCCGCGGAAGGCCTTGTAGAGTTCTTCCGGATCGGCCGAACCGCCTGCCGCATAGATGTGCTTGCGCAGCTTCTCGGCCATGCCGGGATTGAAGGCGTCGCCGGTTTCCTCGAAGGCGGCGAAGGCGTCGGCGTCGAGCACTTCCGACCACATGTAGGAGTAGTAGCCGGCCGAATAGCCCTCGCCCGAGAACACATGCAGGAAATGCGGCGTACGGTGACGCATGACGATCGCATCCGGCATGCCGAGCTTTTCCAGTGTCTCGGCTTCGAAGGCGGCGGGCTCCGTCGGTGCGTCCGGCCGGGCATGATAGGCCATGTCGACAAGCGCCGACGAGGCGAACTCGACGGTGGCAAAGCCGGCGCCGAAAGTCTTGGCAGCCAGCATCTTGTCGAGCAGAGCCTTGGGCATCGGCTTGCCGGTCTTGTAATGCAGCGCATGCTTTTCCAGCACCGACGGCACCGTCAGCCAGTGTTCGTAGAGTTGCGACGGCAATTCGACGAAGTCGCGGCTGACCGAGGTGCCCGCCACTGACGGCCAGGTGACATCGGTCAGCATGCCATGCAAAGCGTGGCCAAATTCATGGAACAGCGTCTTGGCCTCGTCGAGCGACAGCAGCGCCGGCTCGCCGGCCTTCGGCTTGGCGGAGTTCATGATGTTGTAGATGATCGGCGTCGAGCCCTTGCCTAGCCTGTAGCCCGACTGCAGGGCACTCATCCAGGCACCCGAACGCTTCGACTGGCGGGCAAAATAATCGGCGAGGAAGAGCCCGCGCGTGCTGCCGTCGGCGTTGAACACCTCGAACACCCTGGCATCGGGATGCCAGGCGGCAACATCGGGCACTTCCTTGAAGGTGATGCCGAACAACCGCGTCGCGACATCGAAGCAGGCATTGATGACGTTCTCGAGCTGGAGGTAGGGCTTCAACTCGGCCTCGTCGAAGGCGTATTTCTCCGCCCGCAGCTTCTCCTGATAGAAGCGCCAGTCCCAGGCGGCGAGCTTGTCGTTGCTGCCGGCGGCCGCTGCAAGGCGCTGCAGTTCGGTCTCGTCGGCGGCAGCCTTCTCGCGCGCCTTGTTCCACACCGGCTCGAGCAGCTCCATCACCGCCTTGGGGGTCTTTGCCATGGTGTCATCGAGCTTCAGCGCCGCATAGCTGTCATAGCCGAGCAGCCTGGCCTTTTCGGCGCGCAGGCTGAGCGTATCGCGCACAATGCTGGCATTGTCGGTCTCGCCACCTGTTTCGCCGCGTCCCGCAAAGGCCTTGAATGCCTTTTCGCGCAGGTCACGCCGCTCAGAGAACGTCGTGAACGGCTCATAGATCGAGCGTGACAAGGTGACGGCGTACTTACCCGTCTCGCCGCGCGCCTCGGCAGCCTGGCCCATCGCACCACGGACAAATTCCGGCAGGCCGTCGAGATCGCCTTCGTCGAGAAACAGCACCCATTCCCTCTCGTCGGCCAGAACGTTCTGGCCGAATTTGGCGCCAAGCGAGGCAAGCTCTTCCTGGATTGCGGCAAGCCGCTTCTTGCCCACCGGGTCGAGCTTGGCACCCGAACGGACGAAGCCTTTCCAGGTTTTTTCCAGCACCCTCAGCGTCTCAGGGTCTAGGCCGAGCGAAGCGCGGCGGGAGTAGAGATCGTCTATGCGTGCAAACAGCCTCTCGTTCATCGAGATCGCCGAGAAATGGCGAGCCATCTTCGGCGAGATCTCACGCTCCATCGCCTGGATCGCGTCATTGGTGTGGGCACCGGCGCGGCACCAGAAGATCGAGGACACGCGGTCGAGCGCATCACCTGCGAGCTCGATTGCTTCAAGCGTGTTGGCGACCGTCGCTTGTTCCGCATTGGCGGCAATCGCGTCGATCTCGGCGGCGTGCGCGGCAAGCGCTGCGTCAAACACCGGCCCGAAATCGCTGTCCTCGATCCTGGTGAAATCCGGCAGGCCGAGTGGCCCGGCCCAATGGGTCAGCGGATGACGCGCGAGATCGATGTTCTGGCTGGCGGACATGAATGGCTTCCTCGATTGGCATTCGGTTCGGACAGCCTCGATGTAGGGCCGGACCGGTAACTGCGCAACCGCATTGACTCGTCGCCTCACGTAAACTAAGTAACCCATATAATAAGGATTACTTACTAAAATGCCTGCCAGTCCGGAAACCGACACCTTCGGCTTCATCGTCAACGATCTCTCGCGCATCATCCGCGCCGAGATGGACCGCCGCACCACTGAAGCCGGCCTCGGCCTGACCACCGGCGAGGGCCGGGCGCTGCTCAATGTCAGCCGCACCGGCCCAATCAGGCAGACGACATTGGCCGAGCGGCTGGGTGTCGAAGCGATGACCCTGAGCGGTCTTGTCGACCGGCTCGAAGCCAAGGGTTTCGTCGAGCGCCAGCCCGATCCGGCCGATCGCCGTGCCAAGCTGGTCACCCTCACCGAAGCCGGGTCCACCGTCGTCAGGCAGATCGAGCCGATCGCCGCCGCGATCCGAAGCGAGGCAGCGCTTGGCATCGATCCGGACGACTGGCAGCGCCTTCTCGTTTCACTGCGGGCAGCCCGCGCCAACCTGCTCGCCACGCGCACCGAAGCGCTTTCGGGCGAGGACACGGCGGCATGAACATGCGCACCGACATCAGCCAGGCGCTGGACCTTGTGGAAACCGCGCCGATCATGAGCGAGCGCCGGGTGTCGCTGATCGGCGGCCTGATGGTTGCCATCGGCCCGATCTCGCTGGCGCTGTTCACGCCCGCCATGCCCGAGATCGTCCAGGCCTTCGGCACCACCGAAGCCGCGGTCAAGATGACGCTGTCGCTCTATTTCGGCGGCTTTGCCTTTGCCCAGCTCGTCTGTGGCCCGCTCTCCGACGGTTTTGGCCGCCGCCCGATCACGCTCGCCTTCATGGCGATCTATCTTGCCGCAAGCGTTCTGGCGCTGATGGCGCCGAACATCGAAACGCTCGTCGTCGCGCGCTTTCTGCAGGGCGTCGGCGCCGCCGTCGGTGTTTCGGTGGCGCGTGCCGTCGTCCGCGACGTCTTCACCCACGAGCGCTCCGCCCGCATCATGAACATGATCGGCATCCTTCTGGCCCTCGGCCCGGCCATCGCGCCAACCCTCGGCGGCCTGACCATGGAGTTGTTCGGCTGGCATGCCATCTTCGTGGTGATGGTGCTGCTCGGCGTCGTCGTCATGCTGGTGGCGATCTTTGCCCTGCGTGAAACGGTGACGCGCGACCTCAGCCGCATCCGGCCGAAAGCCCTCGTCGCCTCCTACGGCTCGCTCTTCCGCAGCCCCTATTTCGTGCTCTGCTGCCTGGTCATCGCCGGCACGACCGGCGCGATCTACACCCAGGCGACCGTGCTGGCCTTCATTCTGATGGAGCGTGTCGGCCTCACGCCCACCCAGTTCGGCGTCGGCATGCTGATGCAGACCGCCAATTTCATGGCCGGCGCGATCGTCATGCGCATCTTCATGAAGCGCTTCGGCGCAGCAAGGATGGTGCCCGTCGGCCTGGTTTTCGTTGCCATCGGATCGATCGCCATGGCCATCCTGCTCAGGACCTACGAGCCCAGCTTCCTGCTGGTCATGGTTCCGGTCGGCATCTACGCCTTCGGCATCGCCATGATCTCGCCGGCGATGATGACGGCGGCGATGGCGCCCTTCCCCGAAAATGCCGGGGCGGCATCCGCCATGATGGGTTTCTTCCAGATGGGCGCAGGCATGGTCGGCGGCGCTGCCGCAGCGTTGATGGGCGATCCGGTCAACGCGCTCGCCACCGTCATCCCGATCATGGGCCTGATCGCCATCCTGTCGTGGCTGATCTGGCGCCGGTTGCCGGAGCCGTCGCTGATGTCACGCCTCAAACAGAGCTAGAAGCCGTCACAGTTCTCACCGATCGTCATCTGCGTGTTGGCGACGATGAGGCCACCCCTGGTGACAAATGTCTCGCGCGTCGTCATGTCATTGTTGGGAAAGTCGTAGCAGGTGCGCACCACGACAGTGTCGCCCATTTCCGCTTCGATCTTGTGGCGGATATTGGCGCCCTTCACCGCAGTCTGCCATTCTTCCATCGAGGCAATGAACTCCGCCTTGCTCTGGGTCACGCCAATATCGTCGAGCCGTATCGTCGCATTGTCGGCCAACAGTTGCGACAGGGTCTGACCATCCGCCTTGAGCAGCGCCTGATACCAACGGTCGACGATGCTCTCCTGCGCCACGGCGCCGGCGGCCACCAACAGCGCCAGGACTGCTGCAATCGTACGAACGGGCAACATCGCACGCCTCCCTGTCGGACAGGAACATTGTCGGACGAAAGCATTAAACCCAGATCGCGACCGGAATGCCATTGATATCGCGCCCTGGCGGCGACGGAAAGCTCATGGTCTCGCCGCGCCCGTGCCGCTCGGCGATCAGCATCATCGCGCAGGCATCGAGGAAGTCGTCAGCAGCCGCACCGCGCGGCGGAGGCTGGTCGAGAAAGCCGCGGCCATGGCCGACACGCGCCAGCAGCGTTTTCCGCTCCGCCATGCCGTCGGGATTGACGCGACCCTTGATCTTCTTCGGCAGTCTCATCGCCTGCCCGCTATTCAGCCGCCAGAACGCCACTTCGGGATGGGATTCGATCACGCGCTCACGCAGCTCCGGCCTCGAGATCATCAGCGCGTCGATCTCCCGTATCTTGGCAAATATGCCGAAGGCCTGGATCGAGACGCCGCGTGGCGGCTCAGAGGTCCGCATAGCGATCTCGCTCGACCGGCGATGCGCGGCGTACCAGGCCTCGAGATCGGTGAACTCGGCCGCCTCAGCATGGACTGCCGCGCGCGACGGGATCGAAAACACGCTCGATTGCCGCTGGCCGAGCAATGGCCGCACCAGCATCTCGGGACCACGACCACCCTTGGTGGTGAAGTCAGGCAGACCAATCGGCATGTCGACCGCCACCACCGCGTCGTCTGGAATTGCCGCCAACAGCGCGTCGAAGCTGCCGAACACCTGCGCTCTCGTTCCGGCGTCGTCGCGGATCACCGCGACCCATCCGGCCTTGCAGCCGTCGACGCCGGCAACCGTCACGCCCCAGAATCCTTGCCGGGTTTCCGGCTCCGCGAGGGATGGATGAGCGTGCGCAGCTCGACCATCGCCATCGGATGCGACAGGCTTTGCGCATCGGTTTCGAGCTGCAGCTCGTCGCCGCCGCGCTTCGACGTGCGCGCCAGGATCTCGTAGACGGCAGCGGTGGTCGACTGCAGCGCCTTGGATGGCGTGTGCCCGGCCAGCAGTCGCGCCAGAAAGACGGCAGCACTCAGGTCGCCGAGCCCGTTCGGCGGGCGCTCGACCGTGCGGTGCTCGGCCAGCAGCGCCTGCGTCTGGGTGACCAGCAAATTGCCCGTGCCGTTGGCCATCATCGCCGGCGCCGAGGTGACCAGCATCGTTGCCGGCCCGAGCCCGAGGGCAGTCGCCATTGTCGAACGCATGTCGTCGGCCTTGGCACCCGCCAGCCATTCCAGCTCATAGCGATTGGGCGTGGCGATATCGGCCAAGGGCAGCAACCTGTCGCGAATGCCCGCGGCCAGCGTCTCGGCGACATAGAGCCCGCCCTTGTCGCCGATGACGGGATCGCAAACATAGAGCGCCTTCGGATTTCTCACCTTCACCGTTTCGACCAGCGAGGCCACAGCTTCCACCTGGCCTGGCTCGCCGAGATAACCCGACAGCACCGCAGCGACTTCGCCGAGCCATGGCGCCCGCTCAAGATCGGCCATGAAGGCGGCGAATTGTTCTGTCGGCGGCACGATGCGCGTCGCGCGGCCATGGCCCGGGTGCCACGGCAAGATCACCGTCGGTACGGCCCAGACCGGGTGGCCGAGCGTCTCCAGCGCAAACACCGCCGCGCGGTTGCCCACCGATCCGCGCGCGACATGGCTCGACACGACGATGACCGCGTGTGGCGCTCCGGACTGTTCAGTGCTCATCAGATTTTCACCAGTGCAATGCAAGACAACAACCAGAGAAAAAGCGCGATGGCAAACACGGCACCCAGCAGCATGTAGAGGCCATTGGGCGTCTCGCCTTTTTCTTTCGCAGCATATCTGTGGCGTGCGACAAACGAACGTCCGCCATGGTCGCTCTCACGCGACAGCCGTTTGAGGATGCGGCGAGACTCCGCCGGCCCCTCGTCCTCACTGCCTGTCACCACTATCCGCCTCGAACCAGATAATTGATCAGCCACAGAACGAGGCCGATGGTCAGGAGAAAACCGAGGATGCGGCCGATGCGCGTGCCGATGTGCTCGATCGGATCGGCCTTGTCGACGTCGGCGGCGCCGAGATGATTGCGCATTTCGCTGGCCTTGCGCGCCACGAACGACGCGCCGCCGGGGTCGCTCTCGCGTGCTATGCGGTCGAGGATGCGGCGCGATTCCTTCTCGCCGTCGCTGTCTCTCGGTGACGCCATCGTCAAAAACTCCTGGCATCATCGCCAAATCGAACGCCGGTTTTCTCCAGGCGCGTTTGTGATAATGCTGTCGGATCAGTTGCTTTGTCGAGGACAAACAGATGCGCATGCAAGCTTCGCCGGCACTTCCTGCTTTCCGTCTGCTTCCGGCTTTCGTTGTTCTGGCGATCGTCATGCCGTTGCTGTCGGCCTGTGGCTACAACACCATCCCGACCCAGGAAGAGCAGGCGAAGGCAGCATGGAGCGAAGTGCTGAACCAGTACCAGCGCCGCGCCGACCTCATCCCCAACCTGGTCGAGACGGTGAAGGGTTATGCCTCGCATGAGAAGGACACGCTCGAAGGCGTCGTCGAGGCCCGCGCCAAGGCAACCCAGGTGACGGTGACGCCGGAAACGCTGACCGACCCCAACGCCTTCAAGGCTTTCCAGGACAACCAGGCCGGCCTGACCAGCGCGCTGTCACGCCTGCTCGCGGTCGTCGAGAACTACCCCGACCTCAAGGCCAACCAGAACTTCCTCGCTTTGCAGGCCCAGCTCGAAGGCACCGAAAACCGCATCGCCGTCGCCCGCCGCGACTATATCGAGACCGTTCGCGTCTACAACACCTCGCTCAAGACCTTCCCCGCCATGATCTGGAACACGCTCTGGTTCCGCAACCAACCGTTCCAGAACTTCACCGTCGCCGAAGATAAGCTCGAGGCGCCCAAGGTGAATTTCGGCACCGGCCAGGGCGGATAATGTCGGCGTCACGCGCCCAATGAAGTGGCGGAAATGACCTTGAGCGCAGGCGCCTGCACACGCCCCTCTGGCCTGCCGGCCATCTCCCCCGCAAGGGGGGAGATCAGCTGGCCGCGCAGGCTGCGCTCATTGCACACATCGAAAGTCCAGCATGCCGGCCGACGCTGCCAATCTCCCCCCTTGCGGGGGAGATGGCCGGCAGGCCAGAGGCGGGTGCTCAAGCACGTCCCTGCCCTTCTCGCATTGCTTCTGCTGTTGTTTGCGGCTCCCGTCCTCGCCGCCGAACTGCCCACTCTCACCGGCCGTGTCGTCGACGACGCCGGCATCATCGATCCCGCCACCGAAGCCGAGCTGGTCCAGAAACTCGCGGCCTTCGAGCAGAAATCCTCCGACCAGATCGTCGTCGCCACCATCCCCAGCCTCGATGGCGAGGAGATCGAGCCCTATGCCAACCGCCTGTTCCGCGCCTGGAAGCTCGGCCAGGCCGGCGAGGACAATGGCGTGCTGCTGATCGTGGCGCCCAACGACCGGCGCATGCGCATCGAGGTGGGTTACGGCCTGGAAGGCGTGCTCACCGACCTGCACACCAAGCTGATCATCGAGAACACCATGGTGCCGGCCTTCCGCGCCGGCGATTTTTCGGGCGGCATTTCCAAAGCGGTCGACGACATCGTCATGGTCGTCGAGGGCGATGGCGCCGAACTCGAGGCACGCGCCAAGCGCAATGAGCAGACCGGCGTTGCCGGCTGGAGCGAAGACGACATCATCTTTTTCGTCTTCATAGCGCTTTGGGCGACTCTTTTCTTTGGCGGCATGGCCATGGCCATCCTGCCGCGCATGTATGGCCGCAAGCTCGGACCCGGCCGCTACGAGTGGCTCGGCATGACCTTCAATTACAACCAGCGCTCCGGCTCGTCGTCATCAGGCGGCGGCTGGTCCTCGGGTGGCGGCGGCGGAGGCTGGTCGTCGGGCGGCGGTGGCGGCGGATTTTCCGGCGGGGGCGGGTCCTCCGGCGGCGGCGGTTCATCGGGAGCTGGTAGGACGACATGACCCAGACCACGCTTCCCCCCAGCGATCACGGACGCATCGCCGCGGCCATCCGCGCCGCCGAAGCCCAGACCTCGGGCGAGATCTACTGCGTCGTCGCCCACCGCAGCGATGGCTACTTCTTTGCCGCGGCCTTCGCCGTCATCACGGGCATCCTGCTGGTCAGCCTCGCCGCCGGCTTCGCGCTCGAATACTGGTGGGTCGCCGTCCGGCTGCCGCATTTCGTCATCGTCCAGCTGCTGGCGGCGGCGGCTGCCTGCGCGCTGTTGTGGTGGCTGCCCGGCCTGCGCATCCGGCTCGTCCCGCGCGGCCTGCTCTACCGCGCCGCCCACGCCAACGCGCTGAGGCAGTTCTTTGCCCGCAACGTGCATCTCACCACCGCACGCACCGGCGTGCTGATCTTCGTGTCGCTGGCCGAACGTTATGCCGAGGTCGTCGCCGACGCCGGCATCCACGCCAAGGTTCCGCAGGACGTCTGGGACGGCATCGTGCGCGACCTCACCGCAGAAGCGCGTGCCAACCGTCTCGCCGACGGTTTCGTTGCGGCCATCGCCACGGTCGGCACCCTGCTAGCGCGGCATTTCCCAGTGTCCTCAGCCGACGTCAACGAACTCGACGACCACCTCGTCGAGATCTGACCGCATAGCCCTGGTGAGTCCATTTGGACACACCTGCACCTGATCCTCGATCCGGATCACATGAAACGCCATTCCGGCTGCGTGCGGACTCTTTGCAACCGTCGCGACGCGGTTTATGGTTAAGAAACTATGAACACGCTGACGATCGACATCAGGAAAGCCGAGCCCCGCGACGCGGATGCCATCGCCGAGGTGCATCACGAGGCCTGGCGCGGCGCTTATTCCGGCATCATCCCGCATCGTGCGCTGAACACCATGATCAACCGCCGCGGCGGCGAATGGTGGGCCAACGCCATCCGCCGCGCCGCAACCGTTCTGGTGATCGAGATCGGCGGCAAGATTGCCGGTTACGCCACGCTCGGCCGCAACCGCGCCCGTGAACTCAAGCAGCAGGGCGAGATCTACGAACTCTACCTCCGCCCCGAATGCCAAGGCATCGGCCTCGGCAGCCGTCTTTTCGCCGCCGCCCGCCAGCGCCTCGCCGACCATGGCCTCAAGGGCATGGTGGTCTGGGCGCTCGAGGAGAACGACAACGCGCTCGCCTTCTATTCCGGTGCCGGCGGCCGCGACATCGCCGAGGGCGTCGAGGTTTTCGACCACAAGGCGCTGAAGAAAGTCGCTTTCGTCTGGGAGTGATCCGGAAAGCAAGCCTTTCGTCGCAGTCTCCCGACATCAATATTGCATTGCACACGCGGCCCAAGGCGTTTATCGGGAGGCACCTTTAATTCTGGAGCTTCCCCATGCGCATCGATGCGATTTCGATCGGCAAGAATCCGCCTGAAGACGTCAACGTGATCGTCGAAGTGCCTGTCGGCGGCCAGCCGATCAAGTACGAGATGGACAAGGAAGCCGGCACGCTCGTCGTCGACCGCTTCCTCTACACCCCGATGCACTATCCGGGTAACTACGGCTTCGTGCCGCACACCCTTTCCGGCGACGGCGACCCGATCGACGTGCTGGTCTGCAACACCCGCCAGCTCATTCCCGGCTGCGTCATCAACGTGCGCCCGATCGGCGTGCTGGTCATGGAAGACAACGCCGGCCAGGACGAAAAGGTTATCGCCGTTCCGTCGCCCAAGCTGACCCGCCGCTACGAAAACGTCTTCAACCACACCGACCTGCCCGAGATCACGTTGCAGCAGATCGAGCACTTCTTCGGCCATTACAAGGATCTCGAGCCCGGCAAGTGGGTCAAGATCGGCGGCTGGCACGATGCGGCCTACGCCAAGAAGATGATCGTCGAAGCGATCGAACGCGCCAAGGCGCTGAAGGCCTGAGGCTCCTGTTTCAAGGTCAGTGAATACCGGGCGCGGTTCGGCAGTGCCGGCCGCGCCTCAATTCTTTGTCTTGCCTTCAGAATAGAACACCGGCATCGGATCGCCGACGAGCACCCTCTCGTCCGAGCCGCAGGCAAAATCGCGTGCCTGTTCGTCGGCGATCTTGCGCGCCAGCTCATTGGCCTTGGGTTCACCGGTCGCCAACACCAGCCCAACGACGCAGCCATCGGCCTTGCCCGGCTGCCCGACCTTCGCCACCACCAGCACCTCGATTTCCTTGTCGCCCTCGGCAGGTTCCGCCTGGACGTACCAGCGGCGGATGGTGGCGAATGGGATCGTCTTGCCGTCATGGCTCGAAATGCGCCATTCGGCCTTGGCCGCAGTTCTGTTGAACGTCTCGAAGCTCTGCCAGGGCACATCGATGAAATCGGCGGGCGGAAAACCGTAGAACACCGATTCCCTGAGATCGGCTGAAAACACCAGCACCGGATAGCCGCGATATCCCGGACAAACCATGTTGGCATAGTCGCCGTCATCTGTGCCGGCCTTGTCGAAGACCACGCAGTCCGCCTCGGTGTTGGTCTCGACATAGGCGCTCGAGATCTCTTCCGCCACTGCCTGATGCAACGGCATGGCAAGCGCCAGTGCTAGGACGAGCTTCCGCATTCCGCGCCTCCCCGAGCCTGAGATGCACGCAACATCCTGCGCGCATGCAACCGGAGTATGTCGCGCCGGAGCCGCGTTATCCAGAGCGCGGGCTCATCACCTAGCGAGCTCCATCATGAGCTTGGCCAGTTCGCCTGTGTTGCCTGCCACGCGAATGGTCTTCAGTCGCGAGGTGGCGCCGGCGACCACTTTTATGGAGTTTCTCGGAATGCCCAACCAGGCTGCGAGCAGCTTCTCAAGCGCTGCGTTGGCCTTGCCTTTTTCTGGCACGGCGCGCACCCGCGCCGCGAGACGGCAGCGTTCGTCGGCCGCCTGCTCAACACCTTCGACAGCATCCTTCGAGGAACGCGGCGTCAGCCTGACATAAAGCTCGACGCCGTCATCACGCTCCTTGAAGAAGCTGGCCACCACCAAAGGTCAGATGACGAGCGGAGCCACCGTGGTGAGGATGAACTGCCTGACGAAGAACAGCGCAAGCAGAAGCACGATCGGCGAAATGTCGATGCCGCCAAGGTCTGGCATCAGGCGACGGATCGGCCGTAGCGCCGGCTCGGTCAGCCGGAACAGCATGTTGCCGATGGTGCCGACCACCTGGTTGCGCGGGTTGACCACGTTGAAAGCATAGAGCCAGGAGAAGATCGCCGAGGCGATGATGATCCACCAGTAGAGGTCGAGGGCCAGAACGATGGTCTGAATGAGGGCGAGCATGCCGATCTCCAATGAATTGCCGACATTTAGCCATTGCACGCCTGAGCGGCAAGTCCCGCCCGGCCGAACCTGCTTCTTCCGCCGGGAGGGATCCCCGTTGCACAGCCAACGCCCACCGCAAGTGTCGCCGCCGTTCCCTTGGAATTAGCAGCGCCTTCCACGGCCCGTCTCGACCAACTTCTCGGCAACGTGTGTGCTCGTCGAAATACGGAGCCCCGCCGCAGCCCATGCGGGCGACGTCGCCCCTACGTCAACTGCTCGCTTGACAGACGGCTCCGGCCGCCAATAAATGCGGCCATCCGCTGGACGGGGCTGTAGCTCAGCTGGGAGAGCGCGTCGTTCGCAATGACGAGGTCAGGAGTTCGATCCTCCTCAGCTCCACCAGCGGATTAGCTGCTCCGAATTTGATTGAGAAATCAATACGTTGGACAGCCGTCGGCTCCAAATTGGCTTTCATTCAGACCAATCATTCAGACCAATACAACGGCGGCCCCGCCCAAATTTGAACGGGGCCCTTTCAGATCATCTTTCGGGCCGATCCTCAATGAGCGCCCCGAGGGACGCCGTGAAGGGTATCCAATTGCCCAACGGCATCAGACGAGCGGCGGCATGCATCTGCTGCTGCGTCAGTTCCTCGCCCTTCCACGCCGACCTAATCACGCCCCGCCCGAAGTTTCGGAGGCCGTCGAGGTTGTCGAGCGCCGGGGAACCGAAGAACGCATCAGCCGTGGACCCGGAAGCCCTAGCGTTCCCGAAAAGTGGCCCCATCGGAGTTGCCATTGCAAGCGTATCGAGGAACATTGGGACCACCGAGGCGGTCGCCGTGCGGGCCCAACCGTTCTTGAGGAGGTTCGCCGGGTCCATTGTCTCCTCGAAGAACTTCTCACGGCCTTCGTCGGTCGTCATCTGACCTGACTGGCGCACCATGAAGGTGGCGGTGCCGGCGGCGAGTTCCCCGAGCATGAGGACCATCATCCGAGGATCGGTCGCCATGCCGTGGTTCATCGACCAAAGAGTGGACTTTGCCCACGCGCCGAAGACGAACGAGCGAAACTGCGTGAACAAGTTGGCCACCGGCCATGACATCCACTTCGAGAGGGCCCCGAAGTCGTTCTGCTGGACGAGACGGTCGCGACATGGCCGCCCGGAAGCCCGTAAGGCTCACCAGCTTCCACGTTTCCTGCACCTGATTGAGGCCCATGTTCGACATCAGACGGACGAACTGGAACGCCTTGATGCGGCGGACCCACTGCGCGAACTCCTTCTCGGAGCCGTAGATCGGGATGCCGTTGATCCGCTTCCAGCCGAAGTCGATGTTCTCCAGCATGTTTTGAAGCTCCTTGTCCTTCTCCCGCTTGCTGCCCGGCATGAGCCGGTAGCTCTCCGAGAGGGACTGCTTGAGCCTCGCCAGATCGGCCTCCGAGCGGATGCCATCAGCGATGCAGTTGCTTCAGTTCGGCCAGCAGTTCTTCCCGGCTTTTGGCTTCGTCACTGGGTGCAACAGGCACTGCGGGGGCCGGCGGCTTCGACATGGGGCGTCCTCCGGGACGTCGGCCGAGTGCCTCTATCCCACCCGCATGATAGCGCTTCTCCCAGCCCGCCAGGCAACTGGCATTGCGGATATTGAACAACGCCGCCGTCTGGCGATACGACAGACCTTCTCGCCACATCCGCTCGAGCACTGACAGCTTGAACGTCGCGTCGTAATGATCGTATTTGCCCGACAGGCCCGCCCAGCCATGCGCCTGGT
This sequence comes from Aminobacter sp. BA135, assembly GCF_050859125.1. Classification (NCBI taxonomy): domain Bacteria; kingdom Pseudomonadati; phylum Pseudomonadota; class Alphaproteobacteria; order Hyphomicrobiales; family Phyllobacteriaceae; genus Aminobacter; species Aminobacter sp. BA135. The sequence goes on along the minus strand of NZ_CP139572.1, from coordinate 1,124,340 downwards.
ACAAAGCCACCCACTTGCGGACAGTCGCCGCGTCAACTCCACGCTTCGACGCCGCACTCGCGTAGCTTTCATCCCCGCACAAATAGCTATCGACAACCGAGCGCTTGAAACGCGCACTGTGTTTGGACATGCAAAACCCCCGAAGGTTGTGTCCAACTTTCGGGGGTCAGTTCAATCCGGCGGGCTTTTTTCTTGTACCTGTTGGGCCAGAATTGTCTGGCGTTCGCGCCGACGGGCCGCTGCTAGGCAGTTGCAGGGCGGTCGAGCAACGCCGCGATCACCGCGTCACGCTGGACCGCACCGACGACCGTTCCCGCGGCGTCGACGACAGCGACCGGTCCGGAAGCGGCCAGCACCTGGTCGGCAACCTCGATCACCTTGGCCGTGGCCGGAACGGCGCGCGCGATGCAGGCGACCTCGCCCATCGGCCGCGCCAGAGAACCAACCGAGATGACATTTGCGCGGCGCACATTCTTGGTGAAGTTGGCGATGTAAGCGTCCTTCGGATTGAGCACTATGTCCTCGGGCGTGCCAATTTGGACGATACGTCCGCCTTCCATGATGACAATACGATTCGCGAGCCTGACCGCCTCGTCAAAATCATGGGTGATGAACAGGATGGTCTTCCTGACAATCTTCTGCAGGCGCAACAACTCGTCCTGTAGCTCGTGGCGGATGAGCGGGTCGAGCGCCGAGAATGGCTCGTCGAGGAACCAGATGTCGGGGTCGACGGCGAGCGAGCGGGCGATGCCGACGCGCTGCTGCTGGCCACCGGACAGCTGCGTCGGGAAATGGCCGCTCCGGTCCTTGAGACCGACAAGCTCGACCATCTGCCGGGCGCGCTCCTCGCGTTTGGCCTTGGCTTCGCCACGCACCTCGAGCGGCAGCGCGACATTTTCCAGCACCGTGCGGTGCGGCAACAGGGCGTAGTTCTGAAACACCATGCCCATGCGGTGGCGGCGCAGCTCGATCAGCCGCTTCGGAGAGGCAGCCAACAGGTCCTCGTCGTCGATCAGAACCTGGCCGCAGGTCGGCTCGATCAACCGGCTGACGGTGCGTACCAACGTCGATTTGCCGCTGCCCGAAAGGCCCATCACGGTAATCAGCTCGCCTGGCCAGATGTCGAAGGAAGCCCCCTTTACCGCCCCGAACAGGTTGTGTTGGCGCAATTCCTCGTCGGTCGGAGGCGCCGACCGCCTGGCAAACAGTTTGTCGGCATTCGCCCCGTAGACCTTCCAGAGGTCGCGGACCAGCAGCTTGGGCTTGTCGTGGGATTGAGCCATTTCCGGCACCTTGTTGGCGGAGGTGAAGTTCGATGCATAGGGATGTGCGGTCATTGGAAGTGTCCCGTTAAGCCGAGGCAGAAGCCTGCGCTGCCATTCGTTTTTCCGCGAGGCCGCCGACGAGGCGATTGGCCACCACTGCCAGGCAGGCCACTGCGAGACCTGCCGTAAGCCCCTGCCCGGGATCGACCCGTGCCAGAGCCGTCAGTGTCTCGCGGCCGAGGTCCTTGGTGCCGATCAGCGCCGTCACCACCAGCATCGCCAGCCCCATCACCATTGTGCCGTTGATGCCGAGCAGGATCTGCGGCGCCGCGGTCGGCAGCTCGACCTTGAACAGCGCCTGCCGCGAAGTCATGCCGAGCTGCGTTCCCGCTTCGCGCAACGACGAAGGAACGCTGCGGATTCCGAGCTCGGTGAAGCGGATGGCCGGACACAGCGCATAGGCGGTGATCGCCACGAAGGCCGGAAAATCGCCCGCGCCGAAGAACATGATTGCCGGAATCAGATAAACGAAGGCTGGCAAGGTCTGCAGCGTGTCGACGATCGGCAGGATGATGCCGGCGGCACGCCTGCTGCGACCGGCGAGGATGCCGAGCGGGATGCCGATAGCTGAAGCCACGACGACGGCCACGGCACAGAGATAGACCGTCAGCATCGTCACCTGCCATAAACCGACGATCACTGTGGCAAACATCAGCGAACCGACGAGTACGGCGCGGCGCCAGCCACCGACGAGATAGCCCAGCAAGGCTGTAAAGAGCACGCCGGCGACCCATGGGATGCCCGCCATGAAGGCCTTGACCGGCATCAGCAGGTTGACCAGCAGCAGGGTCTTGATACCGTCCATCAGCCAGAACAGGTTGACGTTGGTCCATTCGACGATGCTGTCGGCGAAGGAGCCGGTCGTGGCACGCCACTCGGCCGGATAGGCGGCGAGTTGCGGAACCGTCAGCGACGCCACGGTCGGCACCACGAGCAAGGCGCCGATCAGCACCAAGAAGCTCTTCAGCGGCATGCGCGGCGCATCGTTGCGACTGACCGAGCTCTGGAAGAACTTGTCGAGCAGGATGGCCATCAGTGTAATGGCGAGGCCCGCCTCGAGGCCGCGCCCAAAATTGAGCTGGCGCAGGGCGACGAGGATGTCGTAGCCGAGCCCGTTGGTGCCGACCAGCGAGGCCAGCACGGTGCACGAGAACGACAGCATGACGATCTGGTTGATGCCGACGCGCAGCTCGGCCTGGGCGGTGGGAATGAGCACGCTCCACAACTCCTGCCTGCGGTTGCAGCCGAGCGAGCGCGACAGTTCGCCGACCGAATTCTGCGCGAGGTTCAGACCGGCGACGGTGGTGCGGATCATCGTCGGCACCGCAAAGATGACGGTCGCCAGGATCGCCGGAGCGTAGCCGAGTCCAAAAAACACGATGATCGGCACGAGATAGGCAAAGATCGGCATGGTCTGGAGCTGGTCGAAGGCGAGCAGAGCCGGCGCCTGGATGCGCGGACGCCGCCACAGCATGATGCCGAGGCCAAGCCCGAGACCGGCGCCGATGGGAACTGCGACCGCCAGAAGCGACACCGTCTGCATGGCGCTGCGCCAAAGACCGAAGGCCAGGAGGTAGCCGGCGGTCAGCGCCGCGAGCGAGGCAAGACGCACGCCGCCGAGGCGCCAGCCGGTCAGCGCGGCCGCAGCGGCGAGACCCAGCCAGGACAGCGGCGGAAGGATGGTCGAGCGCTGGGCGCCGAAGCCTTTATAGATGCCATCGACCAACACCACCTGGATGGCCTTGGTCGGCCATTCGATGACGGTGGTCAGGGAGCGCGAGACGTCTTTGACGGCGAAGTCGCCGACGAGGCGCGCCTCGGACGCAGATTTCAAAGCGCCAGTCAGCCATTTGGCCACCGGCACGATGCGCTCACTTGGCCATGCGACGAGCCATTGGGACATATGCGGAGCCATCGCGAAAACCATCGCGATGGCCACGAGGCAGGCCAGAAGAGCGGCCTGCCGCGCGTTGAACGCGGGCGCAGGCGATGAGATTTGAGCTTGGTACGTCATGTCGTCACCTGCACCATCAACTTACTGGAGCCAGGCGGTCCAGCGGTCCTTGTTCTTCTCCATCCAGATGTCGATGGCCTCGGAGACACTCTTACCGTTGAGGCTGATGTCGATAAGCGACTCGCCATATTCCTTGTTGTCGAGTTTGAAGGCCTCGAACACCTTGAAAGCCTGCGGCCACTTCGCCTTGGCGTCGTTCCAGGCGAGCTTGTAGATCCGGCCGTGCGGCCGCTCGCAGGCGTAGCTCTTGGTGGCGTAGCATTCCTCGGTATAGGGCGGCAGCGTCACATACTGGCCTTTGAACTGGACCGGCGCCCAGTGCGGCTCGTAGAGCCAGGCAAGGATCGGCGCCTTGCGCTGCACCGCCGACTTGACCTCGGCGAGCAGCGCCGCCTCTGAGCCGGCATGGACGACCTCGAAGTTCAGGCCGAGATTGGCGAGGCGCTCCTCGTCATGACCGCCCCAGCTTTCCGGATAGACCAGCAGACGGCCCTTTTCACCGGTTTCAGCAGTGGCGAACAGCTTGGCGCAGCCGCTCAGTGCCTTGTAGTCGGGCAGGCCTGGGCACATGTCCTTGACGTAGTCGGGATACCAGTAGCGGTCCATGCCCTGCAGGCCGGACTCGCCGACGTCTGTCATCTTGCCAGCCTTGATCAGCGGCGGCATCTCGGGATGGTTGCTTGACCATGCCTCGACCTGGAAGGCGAGATCGCCATTCTCCAGCGCGGTGTAGACCGAGCTGGAATCGATGGTCACGACCTCGACATTGTAGCCGAGCTCGCCGAGCAACCGAGCCAGGAGGTGCGAGCTGAACTCGCTGCCGGCCCAGTCGTGCTGGGCGATGCGGATCGGATCGGTCGACTCAGGCGAAAACGCCGATGCGCCGGACGCCAGCATGACCGCGCCCGCCATTGCGCCGACGAGAGTTGAGAAGGTGCGGCGCAGGGCCGTCGAGTGAAGCAGTTTGGACATTCTTGTAGTTCCCCAGTTGGACGGTTCAGCCTCGCGGCTGGTAGCCATTGCGACAGTTCGGCGATCGCGATTTTGGCTCGCGGTGGCATTCTGTCGGTGATCTGCACTGAACTCTGACGATGGCGCCTTCGTCGGAAGACATTCAGAAACGATCCCGCTCGATGGTCAAATATGATTCCTTGAACAGCCTCCTCAGCCTGATTGAACCTGGGTCAGCACGTTGGAAGCTTGCCGGAACGAAACGCCGGCAAGGCACTCAAGCCACTGGAATTCATATGCCTTTCATACCACTCTAAGGGCGGAGCACACGTGGCTCGGGTCGCGCCGGCAACAGTCGCTCGGCCCACAGCGCGTGGGCCAGAAGGCGCTCGTCATCATGGAGCCTGGCGATCAGTTGGACCCCGACCGGCAACCCGCTTGGACCGACGAAACCCGGCAACGTGATCGTCGGCAGCAAGAGCAAGGTCCAGAGGCGGCTGAAAATCGGATCGCCCGTCGCGGCCAGCCCAGGCGGCGCCTCGCCGACGGCGGCCGGCGCAAGTATCAGGTCGCACGCGTCCGCAACCTCCTCGAAGCGCCGGCGCATCTCCGCCGCGCGGTGCAAGTTGCCGACATGTTGGGCGCGGCTGATGTCGGCCCCAGTTTCAAGCAGTTTCAGCAAGACAGGGCTGAACTTGCCGGGCATCGTCGCGCGTTCCCCGGCCAGCGTCTGCGCCGCCTCGAAGGCCATGATTGCGCCGTGCAGATCGGCAGCCTGTTCGAACGCCTGCAGATCGATGTCGACGGTTTCGACGTCGCTGCCGAGCGCACGTTGCGCCCCGGCGAGCGCGTCGACCGTGCCCTTTTCGGCGCGGCCCCACCAGGGCGTCCGGCAGATGCCGATACGCCGGGGCGCGACCGCTGCCGTGACCGGTTGGGCTCGGCCGGCGTTGGCCAGCACGGCATGAACGGCGGCAAGCGTTCCAACGTTGCGCGTCAATGCGCCGAGCGTGTCGAAGGACGGCGACAGGCCCCCGACGCCGGCCAGGCTGTAGGAGCCGTAGCTCGGCTTGAAGCCGACGACGCCGCAGAACGATGCCGGCCGCGTGATCGACGCCGCGGTCTGCGAGCCCAGCCCGGCATCGATGAAGCCAGCGGCAACGGCGGCCGCCGAGCCGCTGGACGAGCCGCCCGGTGTGTGCGCCAGATCGTGCGGGTTGCCCGTCGGCCCGGGCGAGAAGAAGGCGAATTCTGTGGTCACCGTCTTGCCCATGACCACCGCGCCGGCGGCGCGCAGCTGCGCCACTGCGGCGGCATCGAAGGTTGGCATTCTGCTTTTGTGGATCGGCGAGCCGCGACCGGTCGCATAAGGCGTGGCATCAATGATATCCTTGACGCCGAGCGCAAGCCCGGCGAGCGGCAACGACCCGGTCCTGCTGTCGAGCACATCCAGTTCGGCCCGCACCAGCGCGGTATCATGCGCCTCGAATGCCTTGAGTTCCCGCTCGCCGGCCTCGATCCTGGCGAGACATCGCTCGACATGCGCCCGGCCCCATGGAAGCTTCTCGCTATGGTCCATCTGCTCCTCCCGCAAATGCCGGGCACCGCGCGCCCTTCGGCGCACGTGACGCTCCAGCACTCCCCGTTTGTCTATTCGCCGTCTTCGACGGGCGACCGCATACCGGGCACCCCTTCCTTGAACCGCTCGCTGCAATAGGTCTCGAACGCCCTCACCGCCGGCGTGTTGGGCCCCTGGTCGAGCACGACCATGCCGAGAGGCAATGGCGCGACGTCACCACCCAGTGGGATGCTGGTCAGCGGATGTCCGTCGAGCGCGATCTCGCAGCGCGGCAATATGGTCGAGATGGTGGCGCCATAACCGCTGGCGACCAACGAGCGCACCACCTCTGGGCTCTTCGAAACATAGGTGATCCTCGGCGACACGCCGGCCCTTTCGAAGACCGAGAGGAAGTACTCCCGGCTGATCGGCAGGTCGAGCATGATGTAGGAAAACTCGGCCAGCTTGGAGACTTCCACCTCTTCCATCTGCGCCAGCGGATGATCCCGCGCGACCACCACATGCGGCCGCAGATCGGCAAGCTTGGTGAAGCGGATATCCTTCGGCAGTTGCATCTCGTAGGTCAGGGCGATGTCGATCTGAGCTTGCCGCAACTGGCGGATGATCTCGGCCTGATCCATGTCGGCGAAGGACAGCTGCACCGCCGGATGCGACGCATGGAACGGCGCAAGCAGGCTGGGCAGCACGACGGGCGCCAGCGTCACCAGGCAACCCATGGACAGCGGCCCCTGCACCACCGAGCTCAGTTCGTTGGCGACGACATAGAGCCCACCCATGCGGGTGATGATGTCGCGCACCTCGCGCGTCAGACGCTGGCCGGCGGCGGTGAGCACGATGCCCTGCGCCGGGTTGCGCACGAACAAGTTGACGCCGAATTCCGCCTCCAGCGAGGAGATCGCGGCCGAGATCGACGGCTGCGAGATCCGCGCGCGTGCAGCGGCAATGGTGATGCTTCCCGCCTCAGCCGCTGCGAGAAAATATTCGAGCTGTTTGAGTGTGAAGCGCATGCCAGATTCCTCCCGTATATGGTGGCGCAGAATTTACTCCGCCGCCGCCCCTACGTCTGGTCCGACGGCGAACAATTCTGGTGGTGCGTCAACGACTCCGCCGCCTAGCCGGCCGGCCTTGCCCTCAGCGTCGATCATTCCGAGCAGGATGATCGGACCGACACCCGCGCTGATCACTCGTTCGGCGGAACACGCCACCATGCGGCTGCCGAAGCCGGGATGCCGACCCGCCAGGATGATTTCACTTCGCACGAGCGCATCCTTGGGCAAGTGCTCGGCAAGCGCTGCCGCCAAAGTCGGCGCGCCGGCGAGGTTCATGCCGCCGAGGCCGAACAAGTCGAGTACGGCGCTGTCGCCCAACGCGCCTGTCGGCACACTTGCGCCAAAGCGCGCCTCGACCGTCCCGGCAAGCCGCGGTGCGTCAGCCACGCGCCATCGGCCGGCCTCGCCAGCCAACATGTAGCCGAAGCTGACGCCGTTGCCCCCTGCCCGGGTGACCAGCGTCGAGCCGGCAACCCCTTCGGCGGCGCCGGACGCAAGCGCAATCGTTGCCATCCAAATGTTGAGAGCAAACGCCGCAGAGCCCTTGAGAAACTCGCCCACCGCCTGCGGCGTGTCGAAGGCGCGCCTTCGCAGCGCGGCGGCGACCAACTGGGAGCCAGCACCCGTCTGGGCATGTCCGTCATCGCCTTGCGCGAACGACTCCAGCAACAGCGGATAGATGCTGAGCGGCTCCGCCAGGCAACCGCTCAGCCAGTCGGCCAGATCGCCGTTCAACCAGCGATGATGCTCCAGCAGTCGCTCGTCGCGGCGGCCGAGCCGTGTGGCGATATCGGCACCTTCGTTGAGCACGCAATGGCGCACGCCGGCAGACCCCTGGTCGGAGATGCGGACCGCAGCCATCGACGGCGAGGCGACGCCGGCGAGCGGCACGAGCAGTCCGCTTCCCTGTGCCGGCATGATCGCGACGTCGCCTGCGACTATCATCGCATCGGCCTCGTCCCAGCTCTTGGCCCAGCCTTCGTAGAGACAGCCGAAGGCAAGGGAATTGCGCACCGGCGCAGGGATTTCGTCGGTGCTGGCGAAGGCCGGCCCGGCATGGAACAGGCAAGGCCGGTCCTGTCCGGCGACGTCGCCAATCCTGACGACACCGTCCCAGCGCGGCTTGACGGCGATGATGCGCCGCAAGGCTTCCGCATCGGCGACGGACAGAACGGCAGCTGGGCCAGCAGACTTCTTTGGCATCTAGGCTGCCCTGATCCAGGTTTCGCTGTGGGCGAGTGCGGCGGACTGTGCCCGGCCGCCGAAGAAATCGCGCTCGACGGTCACGCCCGGCAAAGCCTTGCCGTCGACGATCACCTCGGCGCTGGTCGCCGGCTGGAAGATGCTCAGCATGGCATGTTCGCCGGTCTGCGTCTGGTCGGCCGGCACGTCGGCGACGAACGCCGCCTGAAGGCCGCACCATGTGAGGCTGGCGTTGCGCCCGTCCGGCGTCTCGGCATGTTCGGTGACGAGGCCTGGATAGTCATGACGGACGCCGAAACTGGCATCGGCCAACATCTCGACCTTGGCCAGTGCGGCATGCGCCGGACGGAAGAGGCCGAAGCGCTTGACGAAACGCTCGATCAGGTCACGCGCCAGCGGCTCGTTGTCGGTGAAACAGACCCGCACGCCTTCGCGTCCGGCGTCATAAGGGTCTTCGAGTACCAGGATGACATTGCCGCGTCCCTTGTCGGAGCAGACGACACGGAAGAACAGCGACAGGCTCGACCAGTCGCCCGACGGATCGGTCTTGAGATAGACAAAGGGGTTGTCGCCGGTCCAGTCGACCACGCCCGCACGCACGCCGTTCGTCATGCCGCCTTCTCCTCGACGAGCGCCTTGCGCATCTCCAGGTAATTCGAGCTTGGCTCCCAGCCGAGATAGTCACGCGCCTTGGTGCTGGAGAAGATCGAGGCGCGCGGATTGTTTTCGAAGACGCGCGGATTGGGAATCTCGGGCAGCGCGCCAAAGCGGTCGGCATACCAGTCAAGTGTCGGCTCGGCACGTGACGTGTCGGCTGCGCTGAGAAAGAACTCGCCCTGCTTCACCTTCGAGGCAATGGCCGCGGCGAAGCCCCGAGCGACATCCTCGGCGGTGACATAGTAGAACAGCCAGTTGCGATCAGGCGCCTCGACCAAGGAGACGTATTGCGAAAAGGTCTCTGGCAGCACGACGGCCAGCGGCCGTAGCGACAGCACACTCATCGGCGTGCCACGGGCGAAGCTGCGTGCCATGTTCTCCATCAGCTGCTTGCTGACGCTGTAGGCCTGCACCGGACGGTTCTCGTGGCGCTCGTCGACCTGCAGATATTGCGGCCGCCAGTCCGGACGCATCTCGGACAGTCCGCACGCCGAGATGCTCGAACACAGCACCACCTTCGACAGGTCGTTTTCGGCTGCTGCCTGCAGCGCATGCCAGGTGCCAAGCGCGTTGACGCGCATGTATTTTTCGGGCGCAGCCTTCCAGTCGAAGTCGATGGCGGCAAGATGCACCAGGGCATCGGCGCCCTTGCAAACGCGGCGCAACGCGTCGAGATCCATCACGTCGACCGTCTCATGACGCACGCCGCTGTCACAGGCGATGAGGTCGGTATTGACCACGTCGTAAGACTTGGCGAGTTCGCGGACGACGTAGCGTCCGACCCGGCCCGAACCGCCGGTCACAACAACTTTTCTTATCATTGGCAGGGTCTCCTAGAGATCGAGAACGAGGCGGTCGCCGGCGGCGCGCGACACACACACCATCATGGACCTGCCCTGCCGGCGTTCTCCCGGCGTAAGCACCTGGTCACGATGGTCGATGGCACCTACCAGAACGCCGCATTCGCAGGTGCCGCAGGAGCCGGAACGACATGAGGATTCGATTGCAATGCCGGCCTCCAAGAGCACGTCGAGCACCGAACGGTCGGCCGGAACCGGAAGCGTCTTGCCGCTGCGGGCGAGTTGCAACTCGAAGGGGCGCTCGCCGTCACCGAGTTCGGGCTCTGTGAAACGTTCGATGGACAGCTGCCAGCCGCGGGCGCCATTTGCAGCATGTGCTTCCAGCGCGTTGAGCAGCGGCAATGGCCCGCAGGCCTGCACCGCCGTACCGTCCGGCAGGCTGCCGAGTTTTGCCTCGAGGTCGAAACGCGGCTCGGCCGAGGCGAGGAAATCCACGGTGCCACCGGCAATGGTGCGCAGCTCCTGCGCATAGGCGAAGCGCGACTCTTTGCGCGCCAGATAGACAAGCTCCCACGCCTTGCCGCGTCGCGAGACCTCCTTGATCATCGGCAACAGCGGCGTGATGCCGATGCCGCCGGCGATGAACAGATATCGGTCAGCCTCGATCAGGGCAAAGGCATTGCGTGGCCCGATCGCCGGCAGGATCGAGCCCGGCACGGCTCTGTCGTGCATCCAGGTCGACCCGCCGCGGCCGTCGGCCTGCTTCAACACGGCGATCCGCCAGCGCATGCGATTCTCCGGATCACCGAGCAGCGAGTAACTGCGGCCCGCCCGTTCACCGCCGAGCTGCAGCTGGAACTCGACATGGGCGCCCGGCTTCCAGGCCGGCAGCGGCGAGCCGTCAACGCTGGCGAAGGTGAACTCTTCGATGCCTTCAGCCACCGCACGCCGTTCCGTCACAGCAAGGGCGAGCGAAGCCGCGCTCAAGAGCTTGGGTTCAATCTGTCCAATGGGAAGCATCTGGTTCATCGCGGGTGTCCATTGGGGATCAGGATGCGGCGGCGCGGTAGCGGTCGATCAGCCAGCCATACATCTGGGCTATGACCTTCTCTTTCGGCGACAGACGACCGCGGGGGGCAAAACGCGACCGCAGGCCGGCCTGGGTGCGGCTCCAGCCGAACAGATCTTCCAGCATGACCGGCCCGAGATCGCTTTTCTCCATCGCCGCCGTCTCGACGAAATCAGGGCCTTCGCGGGTGGATTGTGGGAACAGCCAGGAGACGCCGAAGGACGACTTCTGCGAACCGACCGGCAGCCACAGGAAGTACTTCACCTTGTCCGACATGGTGACGATAAGAAGGTTTGGCATGACGCTGACGTAAATGAGACCCGAGCGCTCCTGCTCGGTCAGACCGGGCAGCAGAGGGTGCAGAATCTTGCCGGTCCGGGTCGGCGCGCCATCCATCACCTGGCTCTTCAGGAAATAGGCGATGATGCCGTTTTCGACATCGGTGTAGGCAGTGTCCTCGTCGATCGCGCTTTCGGGCGTCGGGTAGAAGTTGCACCACGTGCCGCTATGGAGGTGCGTGCAGTGATAGCATTCGTCACCGTAAATTTTCCAATCCCAATCATAGGTGTCCATCTGCAGCGGCGTCGCCGCCGACAGTGCGGACATGCGGAAATTGGCCAGTTGTTCCGACAAATGTGAGAGCCGCTCTGAGACCGGCGCAAGGCTGTCGTCGAAGGTGATGAAGATGAAGCCTTCCCAAAGCTCGCTGCGAATGCGCGGCAGGCAGACTGCACTCTTGTCGAAGTCGGCGAAGTCATTCAATGCCGGGGCGGACAGCAGGTCGCCCTCCAGGCTGTAGACCCAGGAGTGCATCGGGCAGCGGATTCGCCTGGTGTTGCCGTGTCCCTCGACCAGCAGCATGCTGCGGTGCTGGCAGACATTGGTCAGAACGTTGACCGTGCCCGATCCGTCACGGATGGCGACCAGCGGCTCGTTGCCGACGGTGACGGTGAAGTAGTCGCCGGTGTTCGGGATGTCGGTGGCGCGACCGATGCAGAACCACTCCTTTTCCCAGATCGCCTTGAACTCGAAGTCAAAGAATTCCGGCGAGGTGAAAGTTGCCGCCGGCAAAGAGTGTGCCGGACCGTCGACGCCGTCGGAGAGATCGAACTCACTCAGCGGGATCGGGCACTTCACCTTCGCGGAATTGTTCTTGTCCAGCATTTTCAATCTCTTCTTGGGCTATGGCTGAAAGGCTTGGCGTTTGTTGCGGAATTTATAGGTCCCGAAATGCTGGGCCGAAAACCGCCAAAACAACGAAGCTTGTCCTCAGCAAAACCTAGGTCGGAGAAGAGCGACATTCGCGTTGCCAGCCGCCGCTGTTTGGCAGCGATGCCCAAGGCTCGGCTGGATGCAGCCTCTCGCCTTGCCGCAACAACTCGATCGAGTTGCCTTCAGGAGAGCGGATAAAGGCCATGTGTCATCGCGTGGTGGCCGGTTGATCAAGATACCGCAAACTGGGTGGACGTCGTCGACCTCGAAAGCCAAGTGCCCGACATTGCGGCCGCCGCGACACTGTTCACACTCCCGATAAGAGTCCCTGGTCATCCACCCATCGGGAGTGCGCATGTTGGCCATGAAAACATCTAATTGGCGCATGCGGCGCACAACGGCTAACCGTCAGCCTATGTGGCGATCATCCTGTGGCAGCGAACGGCATGCCAGGATCGTCGAGATGCTGATCAACACGCCGACGACCTCTACCGCTCCAGGACGGCACGTTCGGCTTGCAAGGGATAGCCCGCGCAAATGGACAAGACCAAGACTGCGTGGGCAAACCAACGATGGACGATGCTCGCCCTCGTCGTAATGATCGGCGTCAATCTACGACCCTTCATCACCGCACCAGCCACCCTGCTCCCGTACATCGTCGAAGACACCGGCATGGGATATGCCGGCATCTCGTTGCTCACTTTGATGCCGATGGCGCTCATGGGCATCGGTGCCTTCGTCGCGCCGGCCATTCAGGCCATGGTCGGAACACGGCAAGGGTTGCTGGCAGCACTCGCCTTGCTGATGGCGGGGTCCTTGCTGCGGTTCGTCGCCTTCAATGACGCTACGATGATCCTGACGGCCATTCTGTGTGGCGCGGGCGTCGCCTTCGTCCAGGCCGTGTTTCCCGGGATTATCAAAGCTCGCTTCCCCGCAAGCGTACCGACGGTCACCGGACTGTATTCGGCCATGATCATGGCCGGCGGCGCCGTTGGTGCGCGGCTGATGCCCGCGTTGGCAAATGCAGGATACAGCTGGCGGGTGGCTCTCGCCTGGCTGGCCGCTCCCGTTTTCGTGGCATTGCTGGCCGCCTCCCGCGTCCTCGCCAATGCGAAAGCCACGGGACCTGCCAGGCCGATGACAAGGCTGCTTCTGCTGCGCCCGCGCACCTGGGCACTGATCGCAGCGTTCGGGCTGGTCAACAGCGGCTACTCGTCGATGGTCGCCTGGCTTGCACCCTACTACCAGGCCCAGAGCTGGACGAATTCGCAAAGCAGCAACCTGGTAGCCATCATGGCACTGTGCCAGGCAGTGGCGGCCTTCGGCCTGCCTTTCCTGGCCCGCGGCGCAAACGATCGGCGACCCTGGCTCTTGTTTACGGCCGCCGTCCAGATCATAGGCTTCCTGGGCCTGGCATGTCTTCCAGCACCCTGCGCCTGGCTATGGGTCGCACTCTGTGGCGTAGGCCTCGGCGGCAGCTTCGCGCTCGCCATGGTAACCGCCCTCGACCATCTGCCCCGCCCAGATCAGGCGGGCGCGCTTGCCGCTGCCATGCAAGGAGGCGGGTTCCTGATCGCGGCGCTGGGACCTTACGCCATTGCACTGCTGCATGGTTTTACTGGGAGTTTCGCGGCCGGCTGGGTCATGCACGCCATGCTCGTAACCGCAAGCGCGCTCGTCTATTTCCGTTTCGATCCCAGCCGTTACGGCGAGGTCATGGAGCCGATCGAACCATATCGATCCAGTCCCTCTGGCGCTGCCTAGTTTGACAGCGCATTGCCTTCCGGTGACGCCCGGAAGCACGGTTCGGAGGATAGATCTGCACGCTTTTGGCCGCTAGCCACAAGCACCGCCAACAGCGCATTCAACAAAGAATGGGGTCGGCAAGCGCTTATTCCGGCGCGACCGGCAAGGCACGTTTGTGCGCTGTCGCCAGATGCATCGCGAGGATCCGCTGGCGGGCCGGTTCGGCAATCGATTTGCCTTCCAGAAAGTCGTCGATGTTGTCGTATGTCACGCCATACACCTCTTCGTCGGGCCGCAGCGGCGCATCGTTTTCAAGGTCTGCAGTAGGCACCTTTTCGATCAGTGTCTGCGGTGCGCCAAGATGCGCGGCGATCGCCCGAACGCGCCGCTTCGTGAGACCTTGAAGTGGCGTGATATCGGCAGCACCGTCGCCGAACTTGGTGAAGAACCCCATCAGCGCCTCTGCCGCATGGTCGGTCCCGATCACCAGGCCGCGCACGGCACCCGCCAGCCCATATTGCGCAATCATGCGCTGGCGAGCCTTGATGTTGCCCAGGTGAAAGTCCAGCCGGGCCGGCTCGAAGAGGTCACCGGCATCACGACGGACGTCCGCCAACATGGCGTCCGCCGCCGGCTTGATGTTGATCGTCACCGTGCGGTCCGGGCCGATCGCATTGAGCGCAGTCTGCGCATCGGCCTCATCAGCCTGGATGCCATAGGGCAGGCGAACGGCGATGAATTGCGCCTCATGACCGTGGTCGCGCAGGCGCCGGACGGCGGCTTGCGCCAGCATCGCAGCAGTCAGGGAGTCGACACCGCCGCTGATCCCGAGGACATAGGCGCGCATCGCGGATGCCCTGAGATAGTCGGCCAGAAACGTGATGCGCCGCTCGGTCTCCGCATCGGCGTCGAAGACCGAAGCCACGCCAAGGGTCCGGATGATGTCAGCCTGTAGCTCAAGCACGATGCTCGCTCCCCTGTTTGGCGTGGCAGTGCCCGCTCTGGCGAAAGAAGTTCAGCTCGCGCAGGTAATTCGCGAAGTATCGGCAGTGTCAATGCCCCTACATGGAGAAGGCATTGCCGTCTTGCCGGACTTTCACGAGCCGAGGCCGCGCCAGCCCTCTGGGGAAGCTGACGCGGCCTGTTCTGGTCATTTCGGAGTGCGAGGGGCTCAGACCAGCACGTCGCCGTCGCGGGCGACGATGCGTCCGCCCGAAATGACCAGCTTGCGCGGGGGGCAACGGATCAGCGCATCGGAGACGTTTTCGGCATCGACCAGCACGATATCGGCGCGCGAACCCGCGACCAGGTCATGCACGTCGCGTCCGACAAAATGCGCGCCGCCCTTGGTTGCCAGTTCCACGGCAGCAAGGAGTTTGTCGTCATGGCGCAGACCGCTCAACCGTGCGAACTGATGCGCGACGCGCAGCATATCGCCATCGCCGAAGGGCGACCACAAATCGCGGGTGCCGTCGGTGCCTAGCCCGAGAGGCACGGAACGCTGCCGCATCTGCTGCCAGGGAAGCGGCGCCGTACCGCCCATGGCAACCGTCGTCCATGAAACACCCGCTTCCGCGAGCTTCTCGACGATCTCCTCCTGTACGTTCTGGGGCAGCGTGCCGAGCACGAAGCCGTGCGAGATGGTGACGCGACCCTGCAGGCCGGCATCGATCGTGCGACGCATGACCTGCCGAAACTCGTAGACGCCGAGCGAGCCGAACTCGTGCAGGTGGAAGTCGAGCCCGACGTTGCGCTTCACGGCGATGTCGAAGAGCCCGTCCAGCACAGCCTCGACATTGCCGTCGATGGTACCAGGGTCGAGGCCGCCGATATTGTCCGCGCCCGCCTTTGCCGCCTCGTCGAGCAGCTGCATGACGCCGGGGCGGCGCAGCACGCCGTCCTGCGGGAAAGCGACGGTCTCGACCTGGATGGCATCTCCGAGCTCGGCCTTTGCCGCCTCGACGCACTCCAGCCCACGCAACCCGACGCCCAGGTCGACGTCGACATGCGTGCGGGTTGCCGTCGTGCCGTTGCGCACGAACTGGCGCAGCACGGCGGCCGAGGACGCTGCATTCGGAACGCCGTACTTGTCGCGCTGGGCGCGCTCGTTGGCGATCCAGCCTTCGACGGTCGGGCGGTCGGAGTAGGTGTAACCGACCCAGGGCTTGCCCCACCAGCTCTTGTCGACATGAGCATGGGTGTTGACGAAGCCGGGCATGGCAAGCAGGCCGTTGCCGTCGACGTCGCCGGCTTCCGCCTTCGAGGCCGGGCGTATGCCGGCAATCCGGTCACCCTCGATCAGGATGTCCACCGGCTCGGCGCCCCACGGGCGCACGTTGGACAGCGCGTAACTCTTGTCTCTCATCATGTTGGTCCTTGAATTGTCGTCATACGGTCGCGGTCGGACCGAGGCTCAGCGGACGCGACGCAGGAATGCCGCGGTCCGTTCATGCCTTGGGTTGTCGAGCACATCGCGCGCCGGCCCGTCCTCGAGAACGCGGCCCTGGTCCATGAACACCACCCGGTCGGCAACCTCGCGGGCGAAGCCGATCTCGTGCGTGACGACCAGCATCGTCATGCCTTCTTCGGCTACCTTTCGCATGGTGGTGAGCACCTCGCCGACAAGCTCGGGGTCGAGTGCGCTGGTCGGTTCATCGAACATCATCAGACGCGGTTCCATCGCCAGCGCCCGGGCGATGGCCACGCGCTGCTGCTGACCACCCGACAGCTGGCTCGGATAGGCATCGGCCCGCTCGGACATCCCGACAAGCGCAAGCAGCTTCTCGGCCTTGTCGACGCTCTCCTTGCGCGGGCGCTTCAGGATCTGCACCGGGCCGTAGACGACATTCTCCAGGGCGGTCATGTTGCCAAAGAGATTGAAGTGCTGGAACACCATGCCGATATGCTGGCGCGCCTTGGCGACGGCGCGCTCATGCTGTTCGTAGAGCACGCCGCCGCGAAGCTCGTAGCCGATGCGTTCGCCCGCCACCTCGATCAGACCACCATCGACAGGGTCAAGGTGGTTGATGCAGCGCAGCAGCGTGCTCTTGCCCGAGCCGGATGGCCCCAGGACACAGACGATCTCGCCCTTGCGGACCTGGATGTCGACGCCCCGCAGGACATGGTTTTCGCCAAGCCACTTGTTGACGCCCTCGACCTTGAGCATCGTGTTTGTCGCCCCCATCACGCCGTCCCTCCGCTCACGGCGACGGCCACATTTGTGGTCGTCGGACGTTGCTTCTTCCGGCGCGCCTGGCGCGACCCCGGCTGGCTCACATTGAAGTGCTTTTCCAAGAAGTGCTGGCCGATGCTGGCGACGGTGACCAGGAGCAGGTACCAGAGCACCGCGACGATCAGCAGCGGCAGGATCTTGAAGTTCTGGCCATAGACCAGTTGTGCCCTGGTGAGCAGGTCGCTGCCGCCGATGACGGAGACCAGCGACGTCGCCTTGAGCATGCCGATGAACTGGTTGCCCGTCGGCGGGATGATCACGCGAATGCTCTGCGGCAGGACAATCTTGCGAAGCGCCTCGCCGCGGGTCAGTCCGAGGCTCATTCCCGCATCGATCTGTCCGGCCGGCACCGACAGCATGCCGCCGCGGATCACCTCAGCCATGTAGCCGGACTCGGCCAGCGACAGCGCGATCAGACCGGCGGAAAATCCTGAGATGAGGCTGTTCGTGCTGTACCCGAAGATCGTCGGGAACAGCACCGCGAGATTGTACCAGAGCAACACCTGCACCAGCATCGGAACGCCGCGGAAGAACCAGACATACCCACGCCCGATGACGCTCGCGACCTTGTTCTGGCTCTGCATCATCAAGGCGATGACAAAGGCGAGCACGATTGAGATCAGCATCGCGAGCACGGACAGCTGGATCGTCACCCCGACGCCGCCGAGAATGACCGGATGGAACATGAATTGAGCAGCCACGCCCCACTCCATGTTCGGATTGCCGGCCTGGGAAACCGTGAACATCGACAGCAATGCCGCGACAATCAGGGCGGAGACGATCTGCCCATATTTCATGCGTTGCTTGGCGCGCAAAGGCGCAGACTGCGTTGCGGGCTCTTCGCCCGGCCGCCGCACATAGTGCGCAACGACCGGGCTGACTTCGCTTTGCTCAGAGCCCTCGAAATTGAGGTGCGACATGAGGTTCAGTCCTTCGCCAGATTGACCCCGTAGTCTTCGAGTTTGATGACTTCGACCTTCCAGTCGGCAAGGATCTTGTCATAGGTGCCGTCTTCATGGATGGCCTTGAGTGCCGCGACGAAGCCGTCACGCAGCGCGCTCTCCTCCTTGTTGAAGGTCACCCCGAGATAGACCTTCGGCTCGAACTCGATCGGCAGGGAGTCGAGCACATCGCCGGTCTCGCGCATTAAGACGGACACGGCCAGGTCAGGCCAGATCATCGCATCGATGCGGCCGGAGGTGAGGGCAAGGTTCTTGTCGCTGCTGTTGGGGTAGGACACGAGCTTCGTCGGTTCCTTGCCTTCGGCAGTGCATGCCGCGGCCATCAGGTCGACCAGACGCTGCGCGTCGCTGCCCTTGACGTCACCGATCGTGATGCCGCAGCCGCCGTTTACCGCACCCGTTATACCCTTGGGATTGCCCTTGGCGATCATGAACACCGAGCCGGCCAGCTGGTAGTCGATGAAGTCGACCTTTTCCTGGCGGTTCTTGCGGTCGGTCATGCCCGCGATCGCTGCATCAAACTTCTTGCTCTGCATGCCAATAAGGATCTGGTCGAAGGGCACCTTGTCCCACTGGACCGGCAGGCCGAGCTTTGCTGCCATCGCCTCCATGAGGTCGACATTGTAGCCCTTGATGGCGGACTCGCCGATCGGAGTGAAGTTCGCGGGCTCGAAGTCGGGCTGGGTGGCAATCACCAACACGCCCTTTTCGCGATACTTCTCAGGCACAAGCTTGGCCAGCGGGGCGTCCGGCTTGAACCCGGCCTCCGTGGCGCCAGCCGGACTGTAGGCGGCACCACCGAGCAGGGTCAGGCTCGCTGCCGCTGCACCGATGGCCATCCGGACGCGATGCTTCCAAGGGTATGACATTGCTATTTCTCCTCCGTCTGTTGCAACCGATAAACCGTGGGCCTCCTCCGGCCGCACGTCGGTCAGGGGTTTGCGCTACGATCGGCTTACGGTCTCGGCAGTGGTCTTAGGGACACGGCGGGCAGGCGTGGCGCGGACCCGGAAATGACCTGTGTCGGAGCGTGTTCTGGTCATGCAGTCCAATCTGTCCGAGATGGCTAAGGCGTTTGCAGTCAGCAATTCTCAGTAGCTTCAAATTAGAGCATTTGAAAATTAAATAGATGGATGATATCCATTCGGAAATTTAATTCGAAGAGAATGCGCAGCACGTGCTCGATCCCCGCCTTCTCCGCGCCTTCATCGGCATCCTCGACACGGGCAGCTTCACCCGTGCCGCAGAGCAGCTGCACCTGACGCAATCGACGATCAGCCAGCAGCTCGCCAGGCTGGAGGAGACTGTTGGCCATGCGCTGATTGATCGGGAAGCAAGACCGATCAGCGCCACCGCCTCGGGCGAGCGCCTGCAAGGCTATGCCCGCCGCATCCTCACGCTTCAGCAGGAGGCTCAGGCCGCGCTGGGCGACCCTGCAGGCTTGACGGCCATTCGCATTGGATTGGCAGAAGACATCTTCGACGGCCCGATGGCGGCCTTGTTCCGGGAGTTCGCGCAAGGACGCCGCGAGATCCGGATGGACGTGACATCAGGGCTGAGCCGCGACCTGACCCGGCGCTACCGGGATGGCGAGTTCGACATCGCCGTGGTCAAGGAGCCCGCCCCGAGCGCGGATGCGCGCGCGTCCTTCCCCGAGCCCATGGCGTGGCTCGAGGCGGTCGATTCGGATCGCGACTGGCCGGACCCAATGCCGCTGGTGGTCTTCTCACCGGGCGGCCTGTACCGCGACCAGATGTTCGAGCGCATCGAACGGGAACGCCGCCGCTGGTATGTCGCCTTCTCGAGCAGCAGCCTTCTGAACATTCTTGTGGCTGTCGAGGCTGGCTTTGGCATCACCCTGCTACCCGTCGCAACCACCCCCGGAAGACGGGTCAAGACTTACGCGCCGTTCGGCACCGAACCACCGATTGCCGTCTCCATTTACTCCTGGGAGCAGACCGGCCCGGTCAAGGAACTTGTCGACTGGATGTCTGCCATGCTGGGCCTGCGCGCCAGCGCGACCAACGCCATCATTCAAGGCTGATCAGCACAATTCGCAAACCGCCTGGCGCGGGCATCAGCCGACTGCCCCGTCCTGCTCAATTCAGGATTGGATAGCTCGGCGCGAAGATCTCCGACACCGGCGGATGCTCAAAGCTTCTGTCGGGATACTTGGCGATCAGCCCTTCGAATTGCCCCTGGGCGCGTTCGCGAGCGGCACGTATATCGAGACCTGCGAGCTTGCCCTCGAGCATCGACAGGCGGCCGTCGACGAACACCGCCTGCGTGACCTTGCCCGAGCCGCCGAGAACCAGTGTGGTGATCGGATCGACAGTTGGCGTCATGTAGGGGTCGTCGAGGCGGAAGATCGCGATGTCGGCCTTGGTGCCGGCGGCAAGCCGGCCGATATCGGTCCGGCCCAGCGCCTTGGCGCCGCCCAGCGTGGCGGCATCGTAGAGATCCTTGCTGAGAACGGCGTCGGATGCCTTCTCGCTGATCCGGCATCCGACGAGTCCCATCAGCAGGTTCATCAGCATGTCCTGCGGTGCCGTGTCGGTTGCCATGCCGATGTTGATGCCGAGCTTCCGGCAGGAGGCGAAGGAGTTCAGCGTGCTGCCCATGCGCGCAGACACCAGTGGCGAGTGCGCGATAGAGACGCCGTTTTCGGCATAGAGCTTCAGGTCGTCGAGCGAGGCATGGGTGCCGTGCGGGGTGATCAGTCGCTCGCTCAACAGGCCATGATCGCCCATCCAGCGCGGCCCAGACACGCCATGCAGCTTGTGCATGGTGTCGAGCTCGAGCTTGCCCTGGGCCATATGCAGCCGCACCCGGCAATCGAGATCGCGCGCCGCAGCCATCGTCCGCTGCAGGACTTCGAGCGTGCAGGTCTCGACCCGGTCGGGCGCGAGCATGCCGTTGACCAGCCCGCCATGCCGGCCGTGCTGGCGCTCGATGAAAGCTATCGCATCGTCGAGACCGGCCAGCCCTCGTGCCTCGTCGAAGTCAGGCACGATCTTGCCCGGCGCCTCCAGCACCATGCCGCCCGAGCGATAGGCGGGGCTCAGAAACACGCGAAGACCGAGATCGCCGGCTGCATCCGCTGCCGCATCGAATTCGGCGGCCGTCTCGCCCCATTCGCGATAGTAGAGCGAGGCAATAGGTGCGGCCGACGTGACGCCGTTGAGCAAGGACAGGCCGAAGGCGAACTTCTTCTGGAAGGCCAATTCCTCGGGCGAATACATCTCGTAGGGTCCACGCTCGACATAGGAGCGCGGCCAGATGCGGCCCTTGGCCCATCCGGGCTGGTTGTCGTGGACGAGCACATAGGTGTCGATGTCGGACAGCGCATCGAGGTCGATCAGGCCGGGGCTGATCAGCGCTGCGCCGAAGTCGATGCGCCGGGCGACCGCGCCGTCGAAGCGGCGGCCGGCGAAGACGACTTCGCTTCCCTCGATCACCAGCTCACCACGCGGCACCAGGCAGTGCGCTTCGCCACGGTGGGCAAGCAGCCAGTCGGCGGTCAAAAGCGTGCGGCCGGCGGGCCGCTGGCCGAGGGTCAGCTCTTCGGGACGTGTCATCGCCAATCCAGTCTGAAGTCGTCGCGCCTGCCGGCGAGCGGGCGCTGCTAAAGAAAGGGCGCTTCACCTTTCAGGATGAAGCGCCCAGGTCTTGGGAGTTGCTGTCGGCTGGGCTTAGTCGCCGGCCATCTGCGTCAGCCAGTGGCGTGGCTTGTTGTCCGAACGGAAGTCGACGCTCTTGACCTTGGCCTGCGTCGCCCAGGCGATCGGCTGCTGGTGCAGCGGAACGAGGATCGTGTCGTCCTTGGCGATCTTCAGGGCTGCTTCTTCCAGCGCCAGGCGCTTGGCGACGTCAGGTTCCTGCACGGCCTGCGCTACCAGCTTGTCCAGCTCCGGATAGGACCAGCCGCCATAGTTCGAGACGCCGACCTTGTCGTTCTTGGTCGACAGCACCTGGGCCAGGATCGAGTAGGCGTCGAGCGTCGGCTCGTTGGCCCAGCTCAGGTTGAACATATCGGCCTTGCCCTGCGTGCGCTTGGGCGACTGGACGGCACGCGGCGCAATGTCGATCGAGACGTCAAAGCCGGCGCGCTTCAGCATGTTGGCGATGCCGGCGCAGAAGTCCTCCTCGTTGATGCTCTCGTCGTTGGAGCACATGTAGGTGAACTTCAGGCCTTCCTGGCCGGCTTCCTTGAGCAGTGCCTTGGCGCGTTCCGGATCGGCCTTGCTGTAGGTGTCGAGCGACTTGGCATAGCCTGCGATCTCAGGCGCGATCAGCGAGCCGGACGGACGGGCAAGGCCGCGCATCACCTTGGCGTTGATCAGGTCGCGGTCGATCGCAGCCTCGACGGCCTGACGTACACGCACGTCGTTGAACGGGCTGGGACGACCGTCTTCCAGCTTCTCCTTGCGGTTGAAGCCGAGGAAGACCGTGCGGAACTCCTGCTTCTTCAGCACCGTCAGGCCGGGCGTGCTTTCGAGACGCGGCAAATCCTGGATCGGCGCGGAGTCGACGAGGTCGACTTCGCCCGACAGCAGGGCTGCGACACGGGTCGCCGGCGAAGCGATCGGCATGTATTCGATGCGGTCGAGATTGTGCTTCTTCTCATCCCACCAGAGATCGTTGACCAGCAGCACGGTCTTGCTGTCGGCGACGCGGCTTTCGAGCTTGAAGGGGCCCGTGCCGTTGGTGTTGTGCGTGGCGAAGCCTTCCGTCTTGGTGTCGACGGCGGTCGGCTTCTCCGTGTTGTTGTCCTTCAGCCACTTGCCGCTGAACATGAAGATGTTCGTCATGTCGTTGAGGAACAGCGACGTCGGCGCCGAGACCTCGATGTCGACCGTATGGTCATCGACCTTCTTGCTGCTGACGTAGAGCGGGATGTTGCCGCGCAACGGCGAGGCCGGATCGGTGACGCGGTTGAGCGAGGCGATCACGTCGTCCGCGGTGAAGTCGGCACCGTTGTGGAACTTGACGCCCTGGCGCAGGGTGAAGCGCCAGACCTTGTTGTCGATCAGCTCCCACTTGGTCGCCAGCGCCGGCTCGATCTTGAAGTTGGCGTCGTAGCGAACCAGGCCCTCATAGATGTGGTTGAGGAACGACAGGTTGAACGTCGACGCGATCGAATCAGGATCGAGCGAATAGATATCGGCGCGGCCGCCCCAACGCAGGGTTTCGGCACTGGCCGGTGCCGAGATGGCGATTGCTGCAACGGCACCGAGAATGAGTTTCTTAAAGCGAGACATTTTACCTCCCAAGGATCGCGCTTACTGGACCCCACCATCGATCTGATCGACAGGATTGTCAACAATCTTGTTGACGCAATTTCGCTGAATCGGTAGCAAAATTACGTCGAGTCACGCTGGCGCCATGCGGCGTCGAGCCAACCGACGGGGCTGCAGAAGGCCGGCGGCCAGCGGAAATGGAGGAAAAACCGCATGAGCGATCTGCTGTTGCTGCACGGAACCATCGTCACCGTCGACCCCGATCGACGCATCATCGAAGACGGCGCGATCGCGATCAGGGATGACAGGATTGTCGACATTGGTTCGGCGAGCGAGCTCGAACCACGGCATCAGGACAAGAAGGTTGTCGACTGCCGTGGCAAGCTGATCATCCCCGGTCTCATCGACGCCCACGGCCATGCCGGGCACGTGCTGATCCGCAGCATCGCAGCAGACACAAACTCGATGTGGATGCAGATCGTCACCCCGACCTACTACCATTACATGACGCGCGACTATTGGTATGCCGACGGCCTGGTATCGGGCCTCGAGCGCCTGCGCGCCGGCGTCACGACAGGTGTCAGCATCATCGCGTCGATGCCGCGCAGCGACGATCCGGTCTTTGCCAGCAACCATGCCAAGGCCTATGGCGAGATCGGCCTGCGCGAGATCATCTGCGTCGGCCCGGCCGGCCTGCCCTGGCCGCATCCCGTCACACGCTGGGAAAGCGGCAAGCCGGAACGCCGACACATCTCCTTCGACCAGATGATCGAGGGCGCAGAGGCAACGATCCAGGAGCTGAACGGCAGCGCCGACGGACGCATCAAGGTGTTCCTGACGCCTTTCACCATCGTGCCGTCGCTCGATCCGTCCAACGCCAGCACACCGGACCGAGCGGTCAAGCTCACCGACAATGACCGCATGCAGGCCCGCCGCGTGCGCGAAACCGCCCGCAAATGGGGCGTTCGTATCCACTCCGACGCCTTCGCCGGCCAGATCCGCATGGCCTTCCAGGACAAGGAAAACGCCATCCTCGGACCCGACGTCCACCTGCAGCACTGCTGGGGCATATCACATGAAGAGGTCGACATTCTTGCCGAGACCGGCACCTTCGTCACCCACGCCCCACCCGGCCGCTCGACGCCTATCCTCGACATGATCTCCAAGGGTGTGCCGGTTGCCGTCACCTCCGATGGCGTCTCGCCGAGCCGCCACTTCGACATGTTCCAGATGGCGCGGCTTGCCCAGTACACGCAGCACCTGCTGCACAATCACGACCGCTATTTGCTGCCGCCGGGCAAGATGTTCGAGATGATCACCATCGACGCCGCGAGAGCACTCGGCATGGACCACGAGATCGGCTCGCTGGAGGTCGGCAAGAAAGCCGATATCGCCATCATCAACATGCGCCAGCCGCATCTGACGCCGAACTGGATGGTCGTTCACCGGCTGGTCCAGCAGGTTCTCGGCAGCGACGTCGACACCGTCATCGTCGATGGCAAGATCCTGATGGAGGGCGGCAACGTGCTGACCACCGACATGGAACAGGCGCTCGACTTCGGCGAGCGCGAGGCGCAGGCCCTTGTCGAACGGGCAGGCCTGCAGGCGCACATGCACGATCCCGCCTGGGGCAAGCTCTATCGCACCTTCGAGGAAGCGGTAGTGCCACCGGCGCCACCGGTTCTGTAAGATCGGGCAGCCACCATCCACCAAAGCAAAGGGGCCAAGGGCCCCTTTGTCGTTTCCGATACTAGCTGTTCGCCGCTCTCAGCGGCAGATCGACATCGGCAGGCGCCGGTCCCTTCTCGCGCGGGAAATCATAGGCGTTGACCTTCGACGTGACATAGCCGGCGCCGACAAGCGCCTCTGCGATCTTCAGCGCGGCGGTGACGCCGTCGATGACCGGCACGCCCGTCGCCTTGGCCAGACGATCGCACAGGCTCGACATGCCGGCACAGCCGAGGATGATCGCCTCGGCGCGGTCATAGAGCTTTGCCCGCTCGATCGTCTCGATCAGCAGGCGCTCGGCCGTCTCCGGGTCTTCCTCGAGCCCGAGCACCGGCAGGTCGATGGCGTGCACGGCGCGGCAATGGTGCCCGGCGCCATAGGCCTGGACGATGTCCTCGATGATCGGCACCGAGCGCGGCAGCGTGGTGACGACGGAGAAGCGGCGGCTGATCGTCATGGCCACCTGCACGGCAGCCTGGCAGATACCGATCACCGGCCCCTTGGCGACTTCGCGGGCGGCATGCAGGCCGGGGTCGTCGAAGCAGGCGATGACATAGGCGTCGACGCCCTCACCCTCGCCCTTGCGGATTTCAGACAGCATGTCCGGCACCGCCAGCGCCTCGTCGGCGCTGCCTTCGATGCTGACCGGTGTCCTGGTCGGGTTGACGGCGCTCACATGCGTCGCCGCATTGGCAACACGCAGCGCGCTTTCCAGCGCCTGGTTGGTCATGGAAGCGGTCGAATTCGGATTGATCAGGCGGATATGCACTTTGCTGGATCCTACTCGCCGCGTTCGTTTGCCTTGAGCACATCCGCGATCGTCGGTGCCTTCAGCACGAACTGGCGGTCGGAGGTGATGTAGTTGTCTGCGTGAAGCCGGGCGATCGGCTGGTAGACTTCGGGGTTCACATAACGTCCGGCCTCATCGAGGCAGTCGCGGCGCACATGCATGTGCACCACTTCGCCCAGCACGAGCAGGCGGCGCGGATATTCGATCAGCCGCTCGACACGGCATTCGAATGCACATGGCGCGTTGGTCACATAGTCGACGTCGATCTGGGCGCCGCGAGCGGTGGGCAGCCCCGCCATCTCGAGTTCGTCGACATCGCTGTCGAAGCCGAGGCCGCAGACCAGCATTTGCTGCGACAGCGCCATGTCGACCATATTGACCACGAACTCGCCGGTCCGCCGGATGTTGACCACCGTGTCCTTGTCCTCGCCGGAAAGACGCGGCTGGATACCCAGCACGACGATCGGCGGCTCATGCGAGAATACGTTGAAGAAGCTCATCGGGGCTGCATTGCTGCGCCCCGTGGCCGTGCGGGTGGTGACGAGCGCAATCGGCCGCGGACCAATGAAATTGGTCAGCAGGCGATAGCGGCCTTCCATCTCCAGCCTGGTGAAATCGAACTCCATATGCCCTCTCAAACCCGAACCGCTTGGTACACAATTTTATGCTAGATTGTCCGCAAAATGGGATTCGGGTAATTTATTGGAATGTTGACTTTTAAGTGTCCATGACGAATGTCGGCCATCGCAGGAGGCAGCGCTTCATGACCGAACAAGCAAGCGTTTCGACACAGCAGATCGTCGAAAAAGTGTGGCTTTCTATTGCCGAGCGGCGGCTGCGTCCGGGCGTCCAGCTCAAGGAAGGCCAACTGGCCGAAATCTTCGACGTCAGCCGCGCGCGCATTCGCCAGGCATTGACCGCGCTCGAGCGCGAAGGCCTTGTCACCATCATCCCCAATCGCGGCGCTTTCGTTTGCCAGCCATCCGTCGACGAGGCCCGGGAGGTGTTCTTCGTGCGCCGATCGGTTGAGCGCTGCGTCATCGAGCGTATCTGCACGTCGCGGTCGAAGGCCGACGTCGTCAGGTTGCGCAGCCATGTCGCGCGCGAAAGGGTCGCAAACGCCAACGACGCCACCACCGACATCATCAAGCTGTCCGGTGGCTTTCACCTCCTGCTCGCCGAGCTCTCCGGATCGGACTTCCTCTTCGGCATGATGCGCGACCTGATCTCGCGCACCTCGCTGATCACCGCCGTGTATCGCAACACCGCGCGCTTCAATTGCGGGCCGGACGAACATGACGAAATCGTCGAGGCCATTGCCGCCGGCGATGTCGAAAAGGCCTCGCGGCTGATGCAACATCATCTCGACCATGTCGAGTCCGAGCTGGACCTCAGGGAGGTCCGCGACATGTCGCATGACCTCAAGGCCGCCTTGGCGTAACCCGCATCCCTCATCGTCATTCATCGGTCACGAGGTGACATGCCACGCGCGTTCCACCCGCGAGCGTGCGCACTGCCGGGAGCTCGGACGAGCAGCGTGCGGTGGCCATCGGGCATCGCGGATGGAACGGACAGCCCGACGGCGGCTTGAGCGGGCTTGGCACCTCGCCACCTGCAACGACGCGATCCCGGTGCGGATCCTTGACGTTGGGGATCGTCTCGAGCAGCAATTGCGTATAGGGATGGCGCGGCTTGGCAAACAGTGCCTCCGTCTCCCCCTCTTCGACGATGCGGCCGAGATACATGACCGCAATGCGGTCGGACATGTGCCTGACCACGCTCATGTCGTGGCTGATGAACAAATAGGTCAGGCCGAACTCGTCCTGCAACTTGCGCATGAGGTTCAGCACCTGCGCCTGCACCGAGACGTCGAGTGCCGACGTCGGCTCGTCGCAGACCAGAAAGCGCGGCTCGCCGGCAAGCGCACGCGCGATCGAGATGCGCTGGCGCTGGCCGCCGGAGAATTCGTGCGGGAACTTGTCGCCGTCCGACGCCGACAGGCCGACGGTCATCAACAGCTCCACCACGCGCTCTTCGATCTCCGCCGCCGTGTTCCTGAGCTTGAGCTCGCGGATCGGCTCGGCGATGATGTTCTTCACCCGCCAGCGCGGGTTGAGCGAGGCGTAGGGGTCCTGGAAGATCATCTGGGCCGCCAGCGGCTTGCCGTCCTCGCCGGGAGCGAAGCGCATCTCGCCGCCATTGGCCCGGTAGAGGCCCGTCACCAGGCGGGCGACCGTCGACTTGCCGCAACCGCTTTCGCCGACCAGGCTGAGGCAGCCGCCCAACGGCACCTCGAAACTGATGTCGTTGACCGCCTGCAGGTACTGGCGCGGCTTGCGCTCGACCACGCGGTTCAGCCACGGCGCCGACACGTCGAACGTCTTGACCAACCCGTTGACGCTCAGCGCCGAGGTCTTGTGTGAAGTCATCGCGGTCATGCGGTTCCTCCTGCATTTATCCAGCAAGCGCTTGCCCCGGTGCCCGCAGTCACGAGGCCCGGCCGTTCACGCAAACAGCGTGGCCCGGCGTCCTTGCAGCGCGGGTTGAAGGCGCAGCCATCGGGAATGGCGTCGAGCCGCGGCATCGAGCCGTCGATCTGATTCAGCTGCTTGACGCGCGCGCCGAGTGCGGGGATCGAAGCCATCAGCCCCCGCGTGTAGGGGTGCTTGGGCGCATGCAGCACCTCGGCGACAGGTCCGATCTCGACGAGGCGACCGGCATACATCACCGCAATGCGGTCGGCGGTCTCGGCGATGACGCCCATGTCGTGCGTCACCAGCATCACCGCCGTCTGCTTCTCCTTGCACAACTTGCGCAGCAGCGAGGTAATCTGCGCCTGGATGGACACGTCGAGCGCGGTGGTCGGCTCATCGGCGATGATCAGCTTGGGCGAGGCGGCCAGCGCGAGCGCAATCACCACGCGCTGTCGCATGCCGCCCGAGAACTGGTGCGGATACTGGCCGAAGCGATCCTCCGGCGAAGGAATGCCGACATCCTTGAGCAGTGAGATCGCGCGTGCCCTCGCCTCGGTCTTGCCCATGCCGAGATGCTGACGGATGGTTTCGGTCAGCTGTGCACCGACGGTGAACAGCGGGTTGAGCGAAGTCAGCGGGTCCTGGAAGATCGCACCGATCTCGCGGCCGCGGATCGTCTCCATCTCGCGGTCGTTGAGCTGGTCGATGCGGCGATCGCCAAGCCAGATCTCGCCTTCGGCGATGCGGCCCGGCCGCTCGAGCAGGCCCTGGATCGCCAGGCCCGTCATCGACTTGCCGGCACCGGACTCGCCGACGACGCCGAGGATCTCGCCGGGTCGGATCGACAGGCTCACGTCGGAGAGCGCGGTGGCAACCCCGCGGCGGCCGGGAAACTCGACCTTGAGGTTGCGTACTTCAAGCACTGCCTTCTCGGCTTCAGCCATTGTCGTTGACCTCTATCGGATAGCTGGGCGGGAAGATTTCCGAAACAGGCGGGTTGCCCCAACTGCGTTCCGGATACTTGGCGATGAGACCGTCGAACTGGCGCTGCGCAAGCTGGCGCGCGGCCTTCATGTCGATGCCGGCAACCTCGCCGAAGCGCATCGACAGGCGCCCGTCGACGAACACGGCTTGGGTGACCTTGCCCGATCCGCCGGTTACCAGCGTGGTGATCGGATCGATAGACGGCGCCATGACCGCGTCGTCGAGGCCGAACACGGCGATGTCGGCGCGCGCGCCTGAGATCAGCTTGCCCAGGTCGTCGCGGCCCAGCGCCTTGGCGCCGCCGAGTGTCGCTGCGTCGAACAGATCGGCACTCCGGACACGGTCCGGAGCCCGGTCGTTGATGCGGCAGGCGATCAGGCCGACAAGCAGGTTCATCAGCATGTCGGCAGGCGTCGTGTCGGTGCCCATCGCGATGTTGATGCCACGTTCCTTGCACTTGGAGAACGAGTTGAGCGTGCTGCCGCCACGGGCCGAAACCAGCGGGCAATGCACGATCGACACGCCGTTCTCGGCATAGAGACCGAGGTCTTCCTCGGTGGCGTTGGTGGCATGCGGCGCGATCAGACGGTCGTTGAGCAGACCGGCGCGTGCCAGCCACACAGGTGCTGTCGCACCATGCAGCTTGCGCACGGTGTCGACCTCCATCGAGCCCTGCGCCATGTGCAGGCGGATCTTGCAGCCGAGTTCGGCCGCAGCTGCCTGCGTCTGGCGAAGCAGCTCTTCCGTGCAGGTCTCGACACGGTCAGGCACCAGCATGCCGCGCACCAGGTCGCCGTGGCGGCCGGTCTGCCGGCCGATATAGTCGACCGCATCGCGCAGTCCGGCAAGACCGCGCTTTTCGTCGAACACCGCTTCCATGCGGCCCGGTTCTTCAAGCACCATGCCGCCGGCGCGATAGGCCGGGCTGAGATAGACGCGCAGGCCAAGCTCTCCGGCCGCATCGGCCGCCGCGTCGAACTCGGCAACCGTCTCGCCCCACTCGCGATAGAACAGCGAGGCGATGGGCGCAGCCGTGGTGATACCGTTCAGCAGCAGCTGGCCGAAGGCAAAACGCTTCTGGAAGGCCAACTCCTCCTGCGAATACATCTCGTAGGGGCCGGCTTCGACGTAGTGGCGCGGCCACACACGGCCCTTGGCCCAACCCGGATGGTGGTCGATGCCCAGGATGGTGGTGTCGAGATCCGACAGCGCATCGAGATCGATGAGGCCGGGGCTGACAAGTGCATTGCCGAAATCGATGCGGCGGGCGACCTCGCCGGCAAAATCGGTACCGACATAGATCACCACGCCACCATCGATGACGACCTGGCCATTGGGGATCAACCGGTGGCCACCATCGCGGTGACCGAGCACCCAGGCGGCGGTGATGAGCGTGCGCCCTTCGGGACGCTTGCCGAGTTCGAGCGTGTCGAGAACCTGTCTTGTCATGGCATTTCCACCGTGGCCTGGCCGTTGCGCGCGGTGACGCGGCCGCCCTTGACGACAAGCGGGCGCGGCGCGACATCGACCACGGCGTGGGCCAGCGTCTCGCCGGTCAGCAGCGTCAGG
Source organism: Aminobacter sp. BA135 (assembly GCF_050859125.1). Taxonomy (NCBI): domain Bacteria; kingdom Pseudomonadati; phylum Pseudomonadota; class Alphaproteobacteria; order Hyphomicrobiales; family Phyllobacteriaceae; genus Aminobacter; species Aminobacter sp. BA135. Next base: position 1,093,756 of record NZ_CP139572.1, on the reverse strand, counting down.
TCTGCGTTGCAGCCTTCGGCGAGGCCGTAGCCCTCGATGCGCATGACATCCGCGCCGCCCTGCGAGACGACGTGCAACACATGCGCCAGCTCGATGTCCGAGCGCAGGCCGTTCTTCATGCCGACCACCTTGGCGCGGTCGAGCATGTCGGGCTGGCCCCAAGGGCCCCAGGTGTCGCGGATGCCGTCACAGCCGGCGCCGACGCGGACGCCTGCCTGCTTGAGGCGCATGATCGACGGCACGGTGGCCGACGGCGCACCCGTGGTCAGGATCGCCACGTCGAGTTCGGCGATCTGTTCGATCAGCTGGCCGACGCGCTGATAGTCGTTCATGCCGAGTGCAAAGGCGTGGCTGATCGCAACCTTGCCCTGCATGCCGTTGGCGCGGATGCGCTCGAACATCAGCTCCATGGTGAAGGCGCCAAGATCGCCCGCCTCATGGAGGTGAATGTCGATCGGGCACTGGTGCTTCAGCGCCAAGGCGAAGAGCGCGTCGAGCTGGCCCTTGGGGTCGCGGTCGATGCCGCAGGGATCGATGCCGCCAAGAACCTCGCAGCCCTGGCTGAGTGCCTCGTCGAGCAGTTCCAGCGTGCCAGGCATGACCATCAGGCCCGACTGCGGGAAGGCGACGATCTCGATGTCGATGACGCCTTTCAGCTTCTCGCGGGTTTCCATGATGCCGTCGACGAGCGCCAGCTTGTGGACCGGATCGATGTCGACATGGCTGCGGATATGCGTCGCGCCATGGGCGGCGAGGCCGATGGCATGGCGCATCGACTGGCGATGTGGGTCGATGCCAATCTCGATGCGGTGCTCGCGCTCGAAATCGATGCGCTCGCGCAGCACGGCGCGGCGATTGTTCTCGTGCCAGGGCATGCCCCAGGTGGTCTTGTCGAGATGGGTATGCGCGTCGATCAGGCCCGGAATGGCGATGGCGCCCTTGCCATCCTCGACCGGCATGCCGGGGTCTGGCTCGAAACGGCCAATGCCGGCGATCCGCCCGTTGCGGATCAGCACATCGGAATTCGCGCCGCCATAAGGACGAACGTTGCGAAGCAACAGGTTGGTCATCACGCTTACCTCAGTTTCGGATTGAGCAGGTCGCGCAGCCAGTCACCCAGAATGTTGACGACGACGACGAGCAGGCAGAGCTGGATCACCGGAAACAGTACGATCCACCACGAACCGGAGAACAGGAACTGGTTGCCAATGCGGATCAGCGTTCCGAGCGACGGCTGGCCGGGTGGCATGCCGATGCCAAGGAACGACAGCGTCGCCTCGGTCAGGATCGCCATGCCGAAGTTCAGCGTGGCGGCGACCAGTACCGGCGTCAGCGTGTTGGGCAGGATGTGATGCGCCAGGATACGACGAGCGGGCACTTTCAGCAGGCGAGCCGCCTGAACATATTCCTTGTTGCGCTCGACAATGGTCTGGGCACGCACGGTGCGCGCATATTGCACCCAGGACGACAGCGCGATCGCGAACACCAGCACGGCCGCGGCACCGATCTCGCGCAGGTCATCCGGCAACATCTGGCGCACGACGGTCGATACAAGGATGGCGATCAGGATCGTCGGGATCGACAACGTGATGTCGCCGAAGCGCATCAAGAGATTGTCGACGACACCGCCAAAGAAGCCGGCGCACAGGCCCGCGGTCATGCCGATCAGCAAGGACAGCACCACCGAGAAGAGGCCGATGACGATGGATATGCGCGTGCCGTAGAGAATGGCCGACAGCATGTCGCGCCCTTGCGTGTCGGTGCCGAGCAGGTAGGGCCACTCACCCGTTGGCTCCCAGATCGGCGGAAGCTCGGCCTTCCACATATCGAGCTGGGCAGCATCATAAGGGTTCTGCGGTGCGATCAGCGGCGCAAACACCGCAGCCAACACCAGCACGGCCAAGATCACGGCGGCGATCATCGCCGACTTGCTGCGGGTGAAGGACCACCAGACATCGCTGTTGCGGATGCGCTTGAACAGGCCGGGACGGGCGGCAGCGCCAGTTTTGGTAACGTCTGTCGTCATCGACTGGACTCCAGCTGTCAGTGCGAGGCACGCAGGCGCGGATCGATCACGGCATAGGTGATGTCGACCAGCGTGTTCAGCGCGACGAAGATGAAGGAGATAATGCAGAGATAGGCGGCCATGACGGGGATATCGAGGAAAGTCACCGCCTGAATGAACAGCATGCCCATGCCGGGCCACTGGAAGACGGTCTCGGTGATGAGCGCGAAGGCGATCAGCGAGCCGATGTTCATCGCGGTCATGGTCACCACCGGCATCAGGCAGTTGCGCAGGGCGTGGCGGAAATAGATGCGCCAGCGCGGAATGCCGCGGGCGCGGGCGAACTTGACATAGTCGGAGCGCAGCACTTCAAGCATCTCGGCGCGGACGAGGCGCATGATCAGCGTGATCTGGTAGAGCGAAAGCGACACCGCCGGCAGGATCAGCGCCGCGCGTCCGGACGGCGTCAGAAGGCCGGTCGACCACCATCCCAGCTGCACGACCTCGCCGCGACCGAAGGACGGCGACACGCCGAGGATGACAGAAAACACCAGGATCAGGAGAATGCCCACGACGAAGCTCGGCAGCGACACGCCGACGATCGACAGGAATTGCAGCGACTCCGTGTACCATCGCCCCCGCTTGATCGCGGTCAGCACGCCGAGCGGCAGGCCGACGACCAGCGAGATCAGTGTCGCCACCAGAACCAGCTCCAACGTCGCCGGGAAGCGCTCTCCGATCAGGGTCAGCACGTCCTGGCCATTGCGGTAGGAGATGCCGAAATCGCCCTGTGCCGCATTCGCGACGAAGCGCGCGAACTGGGTGGCAACGCCGTCGTCGAGACCCAGCCGCTCGCGAATGGCATCGCGGTCCGCCTGCGTCGTCTGCTCGGTGACCATGAGCTCGACCGGGTCGCCGGCGAGACGGAAGATCAGGAAGGCGAGCATGGCGACCGCCAGCATGACCATGATGGCATTGGCAATGCGGCTTATAGTGAAGACCAGCATATGGAGCCTCGCGGGGTAGACGGAACCGGAGCGCCTGCTGCGCCGGTTCCACGTGGTGTTTACTGGGCGAAATGAGTCAGCCGGTGGTGCGGCTTGTTCTCGGTGAGCTGCACGATATCAGCGCGGAAATCCTCTTGAGGGGCTCCGCATGGCAAGGCGTCGAAAAGCCCGCGGCCTGCCGCGAGGATCAGCTTCCTGAACATGTGAATTCTCCACCACTTCGTTTTGCCCCAGCCCCCTTTGGCGGGGATCTTTTCATGAAGCGACGGCGGCTCGGGGCCGCCAACCTGCTCGCCGCATCAACCGGCTGCACCTCCACTGCCTTGCCGATTGCCGCCTGCGTGCCAAAAGCTACGAAGTCGCAACACACATGTCAACCATATTGTCGACAATCTTTGTTATTTTTGCCAACAGGCGCGCAAACCAGCCTTGAGCAGCCGACAGCCGGACCAATGGCGGTGTCAGTCAGCCTGCTCGACGTCGGCCCAGCCACCGGCATGCTGCCACATCTATGAAAAGATATGCGCCCAAGCCCCACCTCCTTGCCGGCCACCAGTGCTTGCAGCCGTAAGAAGCGGAGAGCGTCCGAGGCGCTCATCGAACATCGCCGGAATCTCCCGCCCGATCTGGAAGATCGGCCTGAGACATCGCTCGGTCCGTCAATCGCCAAAGCCCGGCAAACCAAGTCCGACGACGTAAATCCTGCAACAACGCCCCCCTCACATGGCGTGTCGTCGGGCGATTGTTCTTTGCCTGCCTTGGACGCCGCATGTCGCGCTTCGATGGCCAGGCGCGCATCAGCACCGATTTATTCTGTTGAATCAAAGTATAAACATAAAAATGAATCGACAAGTTCTTTTGAAATCGCTCTGGTTGCAGCATCTCGAAATTGTTCACGCATTACGATAGGGAATTTCGTGGTGCCGATACATAGCAGTTTAATAAAGTTGCAATCTGCGGCGCGGTACTGAGCCATATCAAATCGAGCCGGAACCCCGTCATGACGATTAGATTAAAGCTCATTGCCAGTATCTCCCTTCTCGCCGCCTTGTTGCTGATTTCAGGCGGCACCGCCTTTTTGGCGCTGCAATCAGTGTCGGAGCGCACCCGCACCATTGTCGTCGATCGCGTCGAGCCGATGACCCATCTGAAGACCGTCGCGGACATGTATGCCGTCAACATCGTCGACACGGCCCACAAGGTCAGAAGCGGCGCGCTCGATTGGGCGGAAGGCGAAAAGGCGTTGCGTGTCGCCATCGATGCCATCGACCGCTCCTGGAAGGCCTATGCGTCAACGACGATGACAGCGGATGAAAAGGCGCTGGCCGACGGGTTCGCAGGGCTTCGCGAGAGTTCGAGAAGTGAGATCGACACTCTGGTCGGTATCATCGCGCGAAAGGATCAGGCAGCCCTCGATCGCTTCGTCGGCGAGCGGCTCTATCCGACGATCGATCCGCTTGCCACGCCCATCAGCGACCTGGTCTCGCTCCAGCTTCGCGTGGCGCAGGAGGAATTTGCCGCCGCAAACGAGCTGAAATCTACCATCGTCCTGTGGATGGGCGCGCTCGCGGTCGTCTCGTTGGCCATCGTTGCCTTCTCGGTCTGGCTGGTGATCGGCGGCGTCACGACCCCACTCAAGCGCATGCAAGAGGCAATGCGCCGGCTGGCGTCCGGCGACACGGTGACAGGAGTTCCCTATTCCGGGCGCCGCGACGAGATCGGCGATATGGCCGGAGCGGTCGAGGTGTTCCGCCAGGCGGCCATTGCCAACCGGCGCATGGAAGAGGAGGCGCAAGCCACGCGGGCACGGGCCGAGAGCGACCGCATCCGCCTGACGGAGGAAGCCGAAGCCGCAGCCCAGGCGCGACTGGAGCAAGCGACATCGGGGCTTGCGGCCGGTTTGCGCCGGCTTGCCTCGGGCGACCTGTCGTTCCAGCTCGATCAAGCCTTTGCGCCGGATTTCGAGCCGCTGCGCCATGATCTCAACGCCGCGATCGGCCAGCTCGGCGACACGCTGTCGGCCATCACCCTGTCGGCCGGATCGATCGACAACGGAACCCGCGAGATCAGCGTCAGCGCCGACGACTTGTCGCGCCGCACCGAACAGCAGGCAGCGTCGCTCGAAGAGACGGCCGCCGCGCTCGACGAGATCACCGTCAATGTCTCCAACTCCGCCAAGCGCGCCGACGAGGCGCGTGCCGTGGCGATGCGGGCCAATTCCAGCGCCGCCCAGTCGGGCGCTGTGGTGGGGAACGCGGTCGAGGCCATGGGCCGGATCGAGGAAGCCTCCGGCCAGATCTCCAACATCATCGGCGTCATCGACGAGATCGCCTTCCAGACCAACCTTCTGGCGCTCAACGCCGGCGTCGAGGCGGCGCGGGCGGGCGATGCTGGCAAGGGCTTTGCCGTCGTCGCCCATGAGGTGCGCGAACTGGCGCAGCGTTCGGCCAAGGCGGCCAGGGAAATCAAGGAACTGATCCGCAATTCGAGCGTCGAGATCGAGGCCGGTGTCAAGCTGGTGCGGCAAACCGGCGAGGCACTGAAGACCATCGAGACCTATGTCGTGACCATCAATCAGCACATGGACGCGATCGCCACCTCGGTGCACGAGCAGTCGACCGGCCTCGGCGAAGTCAACACCGCGGTCAACCAGATTGACCAGGTCACCCAGCAGAACGCCGCCATGGTCGAGGAGACCACCGCCGCCAGCGTGACGCTTGCCGGCGAGGCCGCCCGGCTGCGCCAGTTGATCGCGCAGTTCGCGCTTGCCGAGACTTCGCCACCTCAGAGCCAGCGTCGCGCAGCCTGACAGCCCACAGCTGAACCGCAACAGCCTCTCCGGCAAATCGCCGGAGAGGCTGCGCCGGAACTAACGTTGAAGACACTTGGCAGAATCGGCGACCTTGCTGGCGGCTATGACGAACCGCCTCGCCGTCGCCTTCGATGGCTCGTTCAGACCATCACTCGACCTGATGCCTGAGACCTGCCGCCTCGATCCCAGCAACGGCCACGAGTTCGTCATTGTCCGACGTGTCACCAGTGACGCCGACGGCGCCGAGGAGCTTGCCGACCTGGTCGCGCACGAGCACGCCGCCCGGAACGGGCACGATCCTGCCGCCGGAGACGGCATTGAGCCCCTCGACAAAGTGCGGCCGCTCCCTCGCGGTCTGGTCGAGCCAGCGCGACCCCATGCCGACCGCCAGCGCGCCATAGGCCTTGCCCGCGGCGATCTCGTAGCGCAGCAGCGAGGCACCGTCCTGTTTCTGGAAGGCCTTCAGATGCCCACCGGCGTCGAGCACCACAATTGTCAGGGGCTTCATCTTCGCCTCGGCGCCCTTTTCGAAGGCTGCAGCGATGATGGTGTTGGCTATGGAAAGCGTCAGTTCAGTCATGTGGTTTCCTCGGAAATTCTGGGTCAAAAAAAAGCGGCCGCCAGCCAGTGGCAGCCGCGAGAGTGCGATCGAAATGCCGTCAGTGTCCGGCAGCGTGACTACGTCGTCACGCCCATGATCTTGCCGAGATAGGCGACATATTCGCCGAACTGCGGCAGCGCGCGGGTGGCGGCGGCGTCGCGCGGACGCGGCAGGTCGATCACCACCTCTTCGATGATCTTGCCCGGCCGGTCGGCCATGACTAGCACGCGGTCGGACAGGAACACGGCCTCGGCGATGCTGTGGGTGATCAGCATCACCGTCTTGCGGTGCTCCTGCCAGATGCGCAGCAGTTCGACATTGAGCTTGTCGCGGGTCAACGCATCGAGCGCGCCGAAGGGTTCGTCCATCAACAGAATCGGCGGATCGAGCACCAGCGCCTGGCCGATCGAGGCGCGCTGGCGCATGCCGCCCGACAGCTGGTGCGGATGAGCGTCGGCGAACTTGCTCAGCGACAGCACCTCCAGCACCTTGTCGACCGCCTGGTCGCGGGCTTCAGCCGGCATCTTGCGGATGCGGGCGCCGAGCTCGACATTCTTGCGCACCGTGAACCAGGGCAGCATGTTGTTGGTCTGGAAAACCACACCGATGTCCGGCCGCGGCGAATGGATCGCCTCGCCCCTGACCGTCGCCGAGCCACTCTCATAGGGGATCAGGCCGGCAATGATGCGCAGAAGCGTGCTCTTGCCGCAGCCGCTCGGCCCGAGCACCGAGACGAATTCCTGGTTGCGGATGCCGAAGTTGATGTCCTCGAGCGCCTTGACCTTGCCGAAGTGCTTGTTGAGCCCCTTGGCTTCGATGTGGTTGGCCTGAGGCTGGGCGGCCGGCTGCGCACTGCCCTTCTGTGCCTGGTTGGTCGCCGTAGCCGACATGGTGTCCTCCCGAACTGCGATATTCATACCTGGATACCCCGCCACCAGACGGACTTGGCCGCGAATTCGATGGCCGCATAGAGCACCAGCGAGATCAGCGTGATGACGATGATGCAGCCGAAGACGAGGTCGGTGCGCGACGAGGCGGTGCCCAGCATGATGAGGTTGCCCAGGCCGCGGTCGGAGCCGACGAGCTCGCCGATGATGGCGCCGATCATCGCCAGCGGCATCGCCACGCGACAGCCATCGATGAAAGCAGGCAACGCACTCGGCAGGCGCAGCGTCGTGAAGGTCGTCCACGGGCCGGCATTCAAGGCACGGAAATGCTCTTCCAGGTTCTTGGCCGTGCCGGCAAAGCCGCCGAGCGTGGCGACGACGATCGGGAAGAAGGCGAACAGGAAGGCCATCGCCACCTTGGAGACGAAGCCGTAGCCGAACCAGACGATCATCAGCGGCGCCAAGGCGCTTTTCGGAGTCGTCTGCAGCGCCGTCACCAGCGGATAGATGGTGCGCTGGGCGAAAGGCGAGACATAGACGATCATGCCGATGATGATGCCGACGACGACGGCGGCGATGAAGCCGATCAGCACTTCGGCCAACGTGTACATCGAATGTTCGAAGATCTGATCGCGGGATTCCCAGATCGCCACCACGATCGCCGAGATCGGCGGGAGAATGTAGCTTTTCACTTCGAAATAGCGGACGCCATATTCCCAGAAGAGCAGGAACGCTCCGAAAAACGAGATGACTTGCGCATATGCGACAAGCCTTGGACTTACGCCTGACATATTGGCTCCTCCCTGATAGGCGTCCGGGGTGACCTCGCAGGCAGCGGCCCCGGCAAATCTGTGTGTCGCATCCGGTCTGTCCGTTGCGCTCTTTGAGCAAGGGCGCCAGCATGGCCGGCGCCCCTCGTCTCGGTGGCTTGCAGGTCCTCGGCCTACTCGCCCAGCTTGTCCTTCACCACCTGGTGGGGCGGCGGGACAAGGAAGCGCTTGAAATGCCACTGGTCGAAGGCGTCGATGTTGCGCGCCCAGACCTGTGCGACATGCGGGTTGTCTTCGGTCACCTGGATCATGTCGCAATAGATCTCGCAGTTGTTGCCGTCGGGATCCTTGAACACGAGGAAGCAGTTGGCGCCCGGGCCATGCTTGCCGATACCGCGGACGATTTCCACGCCGCGCTCCTGCAGCATCTCGGCCGCAGCCTCCATGTCCTCGAGGCTGTCGACCAGGTAGGAGAAGTGCTCGAGGCCCGGCCTCGAATACTTCGGCAGGTCGTCGCGATCGGGCGAGTCGGCCGGAATCTGCGACAAGGCGAGGTCGTGATGGTCGGCGCCTGCACGCAGGAACACCATCTTGTCCTCGATCCAGTCCGAGACCTCCAGGCCGACGACATTGGTGTAGAAGTCGACGGACTTGTGGATGTCACGAACCATCAGGACCATGTGGCCCAGCTTCCTGACGTTGATCTTCTTCTTCATGGTCCTCATCCAGGAGTGAAGTCAGCCCTCAGCGGCTGATGTTGCGGTAGAGGTCGGCGGTCTTGATGCTGTCGTCGACGACAAAGGCCTCACGCACGAAGCCCATGGTCTTTTCCATGCGGTCGGCACGGACGAAACCCAGGTCCTTGTTCTCGGCACTCGGATCGCGGACCAGCGCATTGATCTGCTTGACCTGCTCCAGCACGATGCTCTTTTCGAGCGTCGGATACTGCTTGACGATCAGATCGGCGGACTCGTCGGGGTTCTGGGCGAGATATTCATAGCCGCGATAGGACGCGTCGAGGAACTTGTCGACGACCTCGGGCTTCTCGGCCAGCATCTGCTCGGTGGTGACGAAGCCGCTGCCATACATGTCGAGACCGAAGTCGCGATACTTGATCATGCCGATCTTCTTGCCGCTCTCGCCGGCATTTTCGGTCAGGATCGGCAGGCTGGCGCCTTCCCAGCACTCGGCGAGATCGACCTTGCCTTCCAGGAAGGACGAGGTGATGACGGCCGGATTCATGCGCAGGAGCTTGAGGTGATCCTTGGGCAGCCCATTCTCCTCGAGCCAGCTCGGGACGATGTTCTGTACCGGCGAGGTTGCTCCGCCGCCGACGGACTTGCCGGCGAAGTCGGCGAGCTTCTTCTCGCTCTCGCCGTCCTTGGTGAGATAGCAGAGCGCGCCCGGCCACACCGTGTTGATCGAGCCGACGAAGACGGCCTTGCCGCCATTGGCGCGATTGAGAATGACGGACACGGGATCGCCATAACCGATGTCGAACAGGCCCTGGTCGATCTCGTTGACGGTGCGCTGGCCGCCATAACCCTGGTAGACGGTGACGTCGAGGCCAGCCTCGTCATAGAAGCCCTTGGCCTTGGCGACCAGGATGCCGCCGACGCTGCCTTGCGGCAGCCACGACATGTTGAAAGAGACCTTCTCGGCCGCCGAGGCGGCAGCCGTCATGCTTGCAACGGCACCTGCCAGCGCGAGCCCGCGCAGTGCCTTCCCGAAACTCATTGCCATACTGTCCTCCTCAGTGTTGGGCCTGGTTTTTCTTGGATGCTTTCTCACCCGACCGGCATGGACCGGATCGGATTTGTTATGGCGCCGACCTTTTCGACGGCAGCCGTGACGATGTCCCCGCAATTGAGGAACTCGCCGGTTCCCATGCCGACGCCGTCAGGCGTGCCGGTGGCGATCAGGTCGCCCGGCCGAAGCGTCAGGATCGACGACAGATAGGAAATCTGCTCGGCGACGGAAAAGATCATCGAACCGGTACTGTCGTCCTGCTTGCGCATTCCGTTCACGTCCAGCGTCAGGCGCAGGCTCTGCGGATCGCCGATGCAGGCGGCCGGCACGAGCCACGGACCGAGCGGGGCGAACGTGTCGAAGCTCTTGCCCCGGAACCAGTCGAATTTGAAGGGGAAATCGGAGCGGCGCGTGAGATCGCGCGAGGTGATGTCGTTGATGACCGAATAGGCGGCGACATGGTCGAGTGCCTTCTCGACCGGAATGTCGCGGCCGCCGATGCCTATGACTGCCGCCAGCTCGACCTCCCAATCGACCTTCTGCGCCCGCTCCGGCAGGATCACCGCAGCATCGGGACCGATGACGCTCGAATCCGCCTTCATGAAGACATAGGGCTGGCTTTCCGACTTGGCGGCCAGCACCGTGCCCATCTCCTGGGCATGCTCGACATAGTTGGACGCAGTGGCGAAAATGCGGATCGGGCGATAGGGCTCGCAAAGCTGCGTTCCCGTTCCCAGCGGCTCATATTTTGGACCCGCAGCGGCAACGTTCTCGGCGAGAGCCGCCAAAGCCGGCGCCACGTCCAGCCAGCGGTCGAGCATGCCCGCCACACCGCCTGAAATCCACTTGTCCCAGGCCTGGGCGTCCTTACCCGCAAGGCGTGCCACCAGCGCGAGGTCATAGACGCCCTGCTCCGTCACCAATACGGGCCGAACTTCGTCCCTGATCACTCGTTGTCCTAGCGCGTGCCACACCACTGGCTGGCTCCTTCCCTGTTGCCTGCTATCGTTGTTGCATACATTTTATCATTTGTGTATGCATGTCAAGCATGAGGTGCGCACGGAGAGCGAGTTTCTAACGATGTCTGAAATCGAATTGTTCCATGAATGGGGTTCGGTTCAGTCCTTCAAGGTCCGCATGTGCCTGGCCGAGCTCGACCTTCCCTGGACCTCGCGCCGCATCGACCTGTCGCGTTTCGACAATCTCACCCCGGCCTATCTCGCAGTGCACCCCAAAGGGCTGGTGCCGGCGCTACGCTGGAACGGCGAGGTCTTCGTCGAATCCTCCGACATCAACGAGCTGCTCGTCGACATTGCCGGCGGCAGGCTGTTGCCATCTTCGATAGAAGAACGCGCACGCGCGCGAAACTGGGCACGCTTCGAAGACGAGGTGGTGCACCCGGCCATCCGCCCGCCGACCTTCAATCTCATCCTCAAGGCGCGTGTAGCGAAAATCGCCCCTGCCGCATTCGCCGAAATGATCTCGCGACATCCGCTGCCGGCACGACGCGATGCCTATCTGGCCGCAGCGCACGCGCCCTTCGATCACGCGGCCGTCGTCACCTCGATCAGGACGTTCCGCGACGTGATGGCCAGGATGGAGCGAGCATTGGCTGAAAGACACTGGCTGGCAGCAGACAGCTTTTCGCTCGCCGACGTGGCCATGGCCGCCTTCGTCGACAGGCTCGACCGACTGGCCATGCCCGCCTTGCTCGCCGCCTTTCCCAGGACGTCCGACTGGGCGACGCGAATCCGCGCCCTCAAGTCATTCGCCGAGGCGAAGGGCTCGGACATCGCTCGCCCCGATCCACTCGTCAACACGGCTGTCGTGGCCACGCTGATCGCCGAGGCGCACGGGCAAGCTCCAACACTGGAAATGGAACGCTTCTGATGGATCACGCCATGAAGATCGAGACACTGGACGACGGCAAGACCCTGCTCGACCGCCTGTTCTTCGACGCCCGCAGCCAGAATGGTTGGCTCGACCGGCCGGTCGATCTCGCGCTGCTCGAACGAATCCACGACATCGCCAGGATGGGGCCGACGAGCATGAACTGCTCGCCGCTGCGTATCGTCTACCTGGCGACCGATACGGCACGCGAAAAGCTGAAGGCGGCGCTGGCTGCGGGCAACGTCTCCAAGATCATGACCTGCCCGGTCGTCGCCATCTTCGCCACCGACTACGCTTTTGCCGAGAAGATGCCGTTTCTGTTCCCGCACACCGACGGCAAAGGCCATTTCGAGCGCAATCCGCATCTCGTCGACGACACAGCCTTCCGCAATGCCACGCTGCAGGCCGCCTACTACATGCTGGCGGCGCGTGCGCTCGGCCTCGACTGCGGGCCGATCTCCGGTTTCAACCGTACCGCCACCGACGAGATCTTCTTTGCCGGCACGGCCATCCGTTCAAACTTCATCTGCGGCATCGGCCACGGCGATCCGGCCAAGCTGTTTCCCCGCCACCCGCGCCTGCCCTTCAACGAAGCCTGCACGGTGCTTTGATCTGCGCCTGAAAAGAAAAAAGCCCCCGACGCAAGCGCCGGGGGCAGGCTATGGGTGCGGTAACAGGCGGTCTGAAAAAGTCTTGAAACAGGTCTGCCTGAAAATCAGTCCGGCCGGTGCGCCACGACCTTGAGCTCGACCACCATGTCCGGGTGCGGCAACTGGCGGACACCGACGGTGGTGCGGGCCGGGCCGTCAGGCCCGAACCACTTGTTGTATTCGCCGTTCATGGCTGGATAGTAGGCCATGTCGGTGAGGAAGATCGTGACGTCGACCAGATCCGAGAGCGTGCCGTCGACCGCGCGCAACGTCTCGGTGATGTTGGTGACGATCGCCCGGAACTGCTCGGCCACGTCGTAGATTGCTTCGCCCGCCTGCCTGGAGACACCTGCAATTGTGCCGTCCTTCTGCCGGGCGCTGACGCCCGACAGGAACAGCAGGCCGCCCGCCTCACGCAGGAAAGGATAGTTGGCGAGCGGCTTCGGCCTGTCGGCTGCAGCAGTGCTCACGCCGCCTTCTCCAGCGCCCAGGGCGAGAAGCCGGCCTCGTCGACCGCAGCGAAGAATGTCTGCTCGGCCTGCGCGTCGAGTTCGACCAGCGGCGCGCGCACGGTGCGCCAATCGTTGGACCCGAGTTCGCGCGCGATCAGTGACTTCATCGCCTGGATCATCGGGAACTGCTGGAACAGCGTGCGCACGGTGGCAACCTGGGCGAAGGCGTCGGTCACGCCCAGCTTTGGCGTGTTCACCACCGCCTCGACCATGCCCTTGGCATTGACGTTGGCGGTCGCCGAGATGCAGCCGACCGACCCCCTGGCCATCGTCTCGCCGAGCAGGATCTCGGAAGCCGGGAAGACCTTGAAGCCGTCGCCGACCTCGAGATAACGCGCCAGGTTTTCGCGGTCGCCCGAGCTGTCCTTGATGCCGACGACGTTGGGATAGCGGCGACGCAGGCCCTCGATCAGTTCGACGGTAACAGGCACGCCTGTGAATTGCGGGATGTGATAGAGCACCACCTGCAGCTTGTCCGAACCGACAGCTTCGATCAGGCGGCCATAGTGGCGGATCAGCCCTTCGGTCGTTGCCGGCTTGAAGAAAAACGGCGGCAGCACCAGCACGGCGGGCGCACCCGCGTCGACCGCCGCGCGTGTCAGCTCAACGGTCTCCCCGAGCGAATTGTTGCCGGTGCCGGGCATCAGCGCCGAGGCAGGGATGCCAGCGGCAACCACCTCATCGAGCAGGCGACGCTTTTCCGAAATCGACAGCGAAGCCGCCTCGCTGTTGGTGCCGAAGATCGCAAGGCCGGCACCCTGCTCGACGACCCAGCGGCAATGGCTGAGGAAATGCTGCGAATTGACTGTTAGGTCCGGATTGAACGGCGTCAGAACCGGGGCGTAGACGGAGAGAAGCTCCTGGGTCATGGGTCTCACTTTCGCTTTTGACAGGACAATCCGCAGGGAAAGAGACCGCATTCGTCGATGGCGAAGCGCATGATCTCGTGTCCCAGCTCCTCTTCGTGCGTATCGAAATGCGCGACGATGGATGTGTGGTTGTGGCGGCTCAGCTGGACGAAGCGCGGCGCCTTGCCGGTGCGCATCGCATGCCGCTGGACGAACTCGGCGCCATAGGCGTCGATGTAGCGGTTCTCGAACTCGGCAACGGCGACCATCACCGGCAGCGCACTGGTTCCCGCATGGATGACCGGCGACAGCGCGTCGTAGGCCGCCTCGTCGTCGCCGAAATACTGGCGGACGTTGTTGGCATTGGGATTGGTGGGCAGGCTGTCGGCCCTGAGCCGCGCGCTGATCAGCACCGCACCCCTGACGTCGGGGTTCGGCAGCCGCCCGACATTGGGGTCGTGGAGATAACCGGCGACATGGCAGCCGCCGGCGGAATGGCCAACAAGCAGGATCGCGCGCGGATTGCCGCCGAAACGCTCGATGTTTGCGGCGATCCAGTCGATCGCCGCCGCCACGTCGCGCGCGCCTTCGGGGTACGGCGCGCCGGGCGCCAGCCGGTACTCGACATTGACGCCGACGAGGCCCTGGCGGCTGAACCAGCGCGGCACATTGTCGTAGATCAGGCCGTCCGTGCTTTTCGAGCCGCGCGTAAACGCGCCGCCATGGACAAAGACCACGACCGGCCGGCCGCGCCCGGACCCGCAACGGCTGCTGCTTTCGAAGACGTCGAGGCGATGGGCGGGATCGGCGCCATAGGCCAGGTCGCGGTGGACGACGATGCCGTCATTGGCGGCCTTTTGCTGGTGATGGTCGCGATAGACGTCGAGCACCACCTTACGGCTCGCGCCGAGATCGTCGTTCCAGACCCTGCCTATGGCATCCAGTCGCGCCCGCTCATCAGGCGAAAGTCCCGCAAATCGCATTTCCGCTGTCCCTGCTCCTCGCAGAGGGGTCCTCAAGCAGGTGTACCCACTCCCGTCATTTGTCGCTGGATAGCAGTCAATTTCACACTTGACAACATATTTGCATACACAGATTAGTATTTGCATACACAGATGAAGAGAGTCTGTGTTGCGGGGTGGCTGCCGCCTCGCCGTCAAACCCTGTGAAAGGAAAACCAATGGCCAAGTTGCGCCATCTCGCCATCGCCGTGTCCGACCCGGAAGCGGCCGCCCAGTTCTTCGAGAAGGCCTTCGGCATGACCCGCGCCGGCCAGGCGATGCGCGGCGTCTACATGTCCGATGGCGTCATGAACGTCGCCCTTTTGAACTTCGGCGAAGAGCCGGTTCCGGGCTTCGAGACCGAGAAGGACTACAACGGCATCATCCACTTCGGCATGTGGGTGGATTCGGTCGAGGAGACCGACGAACTGGTGAAGGCTGCCGGCGGTTCGTACATGAACGGCCGCAAGGAATCGAACCCGAACGTCTTCTACGAAGTGAAGTACAAGACCCCCGAAGGCATCGTTTTCGACGTCACCGAGAACGGCTGGAAGGGCGCGGTCAAGAACGTCAACGCCGCCTGACCTGGCCCGAACCAATGCCGGGGCAACCAGCACCCCGGCATCGGGCCATGTCACGGCCGCCGGCTTGGGCGGCGGCAACAACGCAATGGAGCAATCGAGATGGCCAAGTCCAAGATCGCGGTGACGATCCCCGTATCCGACACCTGCCTGTCGCGACTGTCCCAATCCTACGACGTGATCACGCTGCCCGCAGGACTGGGCAGCGGATCACCGGAGATCGATTTCAGCGGCGTCTGGGCGGTGCTCACCAACGGCAGCACTGGCATGTCCGACGGCGAAATGGGCAGGCTGCCGGACCTAAAGCTGGTTTCCGCCTATGGCGCGGGCTACGAGAATGTCGACGTGGAGGCGGCAAGGCGCCGCGGCATCCACGTCACCCACGCGCCGAACACCAATACGGAGACTGTCGCTGACCATGCGCTCGCGCTGATGCTGGCGATCTCGCGCGACATCTGCCGGCGCGACCGCCGCCTGCGAGAGGGTGCCTGGGGCGCGATCCGCTCGGCCCGGCCGACGCTGTCGGGCGCAACCCTCGGCATCATCGGCCTCGGCAACATCGGCCAAGGCGTGGCAAAGCGCGGCGAAGCCTTCGGCATGCGCGTCGCCTACACCACCCGCAATCCAGTAACCGACGTCGACTGGCAGCACGTGCCCGACCCGATCGTGCTTGCATCGATGAGTGATTTCCTCGTCGTCGCCTGCCCCGGCGGGCCGTCAACGCGACATCTCGTCGACCGCCGCATGCTCGCGGCACTCGGGCCGCGCGGTTTCCTGGTCAATGTTTCGCGCGGCATGGTCGTCGACACCGCGTCACTGGTCGAAGCCCTCCGTGAAAGCCGAATTGCCGGCGCCGGCCTCGACGTCTTCGAAGGCGAGCCTGAGCTGCCCGCCGGCCTCGCCGACCTCGACAATGCCGTGCTGACACCGCACATGGCCGGACGCTCACCGGCGGCGGAAGACGCACAGATCGACGTCTTTCTCCACAACCTCGCCGCGCATCGCAACGGCGGTATACTCAAAGCCCAGCTTGCATAAATCTCGGGCTGTCACTAAATCGATTTGGGATTTGCCTCGCGGCAGATCGCCATTTGCCGTGAAAACCGGAAAGCCGAACGCATGACCACCATCGCCTCGCAGATCTACCAGGCCCTCGCCGAGGAAATCGCCAAGGGCGTGATGGTTCCTGGCCAGAAGCTCGAAGAAAAGGTCATCGCCGAGAAGTTCGGCGTCTCCAGAACGCCGGTGCGCGACGCTCTGCGCGAACTCGGCGCCCGCGGCCTGATCGAGATGAATCCGCGCCGCGGCGGCGTCGTCGCCCGCATCGACACCGAACAGATGGCCGACATGCTGGAGGCCGAATGCGAGATCGAGGCCCTGTGCGCCCGCCTCGCCGCGCAGCGCATGAGCGCGCTCGAGCGCGAGCAGCTTTATGAACTGCACCGCCAATACGCGGCCTGCGCCGCCGAAAAGGACATCGAGGGCTGCCGCGACATCAACCGCAAGTTCCATGATGCCATCTGCCGTGGCGCCCACAGCGTCACCATCACCGCGATGGCGGTCGACCTGCGCGTGCGCCTCGCCCCTTTCCGCCAGCATCAGGCCGGTCCCGCCGACATCCGACTGCAGCAGTCGCTCGACGAGCACCAGAAGGTGGTCGACGCGATCCGCGCCAATGACGGCCCGGCTGCCTTCGCCGCCCTTTACCAGCACAACGCCCGCCTCAGCGCCGGCGTCATGAGCCGCTTCGCCGCCGAAGCGGCCAAGTAGCCCAAGGCGGCATCATCCCGACACCGAAGTTGACCTTACCTGGCCACCGGCCGGGCCGCTTGCGCTCGCCTTGGGCTGACCGAGCAACACCCTGCATTCCCGCCAACTCACGCCTTCCTGCCCGCGCAGCCGCACGCTTTTGCGCAAGCAGGTATACAAGAATGCAGATGTGCATATCAAATCATTTGCATTCTCAAACTCATCTGTGCATACATGATAATCGCATTGCATACTACAAGGTACCTGTAGCCGCCGGCACATCGAGCAACGGCGATATTCAAGACCCGAATTCTGGAGGAGAAATCATGGGCAAGAATGCACGGTATTTGACTTTGGCTCTGGCGATGGCGGCAACAGGCATGCTGTCGGCACCGGCCATGGCGGCCGAGAAGACGATCGGCGTCACGGTCCCCTATTTCGGCTCGCCGTTCTGGAAGGCCGGGCTCTACGGCGTCGAGACTGCAGGCAAGGAAAAGGGCTACACGGTGCTGAAGGGCGACGCCAAGGACAAGGCCGAGGTCCAGATCGAGCAGATCCGCAGCTACATCGACAAGAAGGTCGACGCCATCATCATCGGCGCCGCCGACGCCGCAGCCGTCGGCCCGGCGGTCGAGGAAGCCATCGACAAGGGCATCCCTGTTATCGCACTGTCGGTGCCGCCAAAGTCCGACCGCCTGACCTCGTTCGTCGGCGCCGACAATATCGGCATGGGCCGCCTGCAGGGCATCTGCCTCGGCCGCGCCATCGGCGGCAAGGGTGAGGTCGGCCTGTTCGCCGGTCCGGACGAGATCTGGGCCAAGCTGCGCGTCACCGGCTTCAAGAACACCATGGAAGCCGACTTCCCAGATATCAAGATCGTCGCCGAAAAGGCCGGCGGCACCAAGGATGCGGGCGTCGCCGCGGTCGAATGGGCCAAGGCCCATCCCGACATGCACGGCATCTTCACCGCCGCCGACACCATGGCCGTCGAGTCGATCAACCAGCTCGGCGCCTCCGTCGAGAAGATCAAGGTCTCGACCTCCAACCTCAACGACGATGCACGCACTGCCCTCGAAAATGGCAAGCTGACCTGCGCCTCGCTGCAGCCGGCGGTGGCCATGGGCCGCGACGCCGCCCGCGAGGCGATCGCCGCGATCGAAGGCGGCAAGGTGCTCGGCCGCATCGAAGCCCCGGCCCTGCTCGTCACCAAGGAGAAGGTCGCCGGCTACGACTTCTCCAAGATCATCGCCCCGGCCGACTACCAGCCGTAAGCGCAACGTCCGGCGGCACTTCAGCCTGACACATCAGCAAAGGGGAATCCGGCCAGCCCGGATTCCCCTCGTCTTTACCAGCCCAGAGAAATCAAGCCCCAGAGAAATCCAGCGATGTTGACCCTTGCAATTGCCCTCGTCCTCTCCGGCGCCGTGGCCGGCCTTCTGGCCGGACTGTTCGGCATCGGCGGCGGCGCCATCCTTGTCCCCGTCCTGGTGCAGGCGCTTGCCATGCTCGACGTCGATGAAAGCATCCGCATGCATCTGGCGGTGGCGACCTCGCTCGGCATCGTCGTGCCGACCTCGATCCGCTCCTTCATGGCCCACCGCAAGCATGGCGCGGTCGACATGCCGCTGCTCAAAAGCTGGGCAATCGTATTGCCGGTCGGCGCCATCCTCGCCTCGGCGGTTGCAGCCGTCATTTCCGGCGCCAGCCTGAAGTGGATCTTCACGGCGATCGCCACCGTGGTCGGCGTCAAGATGCTGATCAACAAGCCGGGCTGGATCGTCGCCCAGGACCTGCCCGGCCAGCCGGTGCGTTCACTCTACGGTCTGTTGATCGGCTTCTTCTCGACGCTGATGGGCATCGGCGGCGGCATCATGAACAACACCTTCATGATGCTCTACAACCAGCCGATCAAGCGTGCGGTGGCGACCTCTTCAGGCGTCGGCGTGCTGATTTCCATCCCCGCCGTCATCGGTCTGATCGTCGCCGGCTGGCACAAGACCGACCTGCCCGAATTCTCGCTCGGCTACGTCAACATGCTTGCCGTGGCGCTGATCATGCCGATATCGCTCGTCACTGCCCCCCTTGGCGCGCGTATGGCCCATGCTGCCTCCAAGCGGGCGCTCGAAGTGTCCTTCGGCGTCTTCCTGCTCGCCGTCTCGGCCCAGTTCGCCTGGTCGCTGCTGGCATAGCGGGAGCACGGCACCGCTTCGGGCTCGCTATCGAACAGGGGCGCGCGCCGGCTTGGGTGCGCCCAATGATGCGGGCACGATAGCTCCCCGCCAATCCTGCGATCCGGATCAGCTCCGTAACGCCGGGCCAGCTTCGACACCAAGCTCCGCAGCTTGGACCAGCAGCTTTTCGAACACGCCCGGATGCAGCATCACCCCTTCGGCGAGCGCCTTGCGCTTGTTCTGCGCAGCGCTTTCGCCCGGCAGGCGGACGCGCTCGATGCCGGGGCGGGGCGGGTTGCTGCGGCAAGCGTCGGCCAGCCAGGCGGTCTGGTCGGTGAAAGCCGCTTCGCCGGCAAAGGCGGTGGGGTCGATGACCTGCAGAAACACCGAAGCGTTGGTGCCCGAGGGCTTGTCGGCGCGGCCGAAGCCGGCGAGCCCTTGCGTCAGGGCTTCGACGAGGATCGCCAGCGCATAGCCTTTCTGGCCGTGGTCGAGCCCGCCGGCGGGCAGGATTGTGCCGCCCTCGTTGAGCACGCGCGGGTCGTGGGACGGATTGCCATCACGGTCGAGCAGCCACGGGTGTTCGAATGTCCTGCCCTCGGCGATCAGCCGCGAGCTCATGTTGTTGGTGGTGATCGAGGCGCTGACGTCGATCAGGATCGGATCGCCGTCGGTCGGGATGCCGGCGGCGATCGGGTTGGGCGTGAACACGCCACGCGTGCCACCGAAGGGCGCGACCGAGGCGCCCGAGGGACTGGAGCTTGCCAGAAGCGCGACATAACCACGATCGGTGGCGCGGGTGAGATAGGCGGCGAGGCAGCCGATATGGTGGCTGTTGCCGATGGCGACAGTGACCGTGCCATAGGTTGATGCTCGCTCGACGGCGAGGTCCATGGCGGTCGCCGTCAGCCAGGCGCCGGGCAGGCGCAGGCCATCCCAGGCAACGCAGGCGCCGCGATCGGAGATGATCTTCGGCTGGCCCGCCTTCGTCATGACGCCATTGCGGATGCTGTCGAGATACCAGGGCGCCAGTGCCAGGCCGTGGGTGGTGTGGCCCATCAAATCGGCCTCGACGAGGATTTCGGCGACAGCAAGGGCCTTGTCCGTTTCGAGGCCTGCCGCCCTGAAGAGCGCGAAGGCGAGATCGGTCAGCGTGTCGGCGTCGTGGCGCGCATCATCGGAGGCCATGGTCAAACCCTTGCATGGAGGTTCTGGGCGAGCGGCTCGCCGCGGAGGAAGGCAATCACGTTGGTCGCGGTCATGATCGAGACGGCACGGCGCGCGTCCTCGGTGACGCCGGCGACATGCGGGGTCAAAAGCACGTTGGGCAGCTGCCACAGCGGGCTTTCGACCGGCGGCTCCTCGGCGAAGCTGTCGAGCCCGGCACCGGCGATGCGCCCTGCCTGAAGCGCTGCTGTCAGCGCAGGCTCGTCGACGACCTCGCCACGCGCCGTGTTGACCACGAACGCCGTCGGTTTCATCAGCGCGATCTCGCGCACGCCTATCAGCCCGCGCGTTCCCTCCGTCAGCGGACAGTGCAGGCTGACGACGTCGCTGTTGGCCAGAAGCACGTCGAGCGACATCGCCCTGATGACGCCACCTGCGAAGGCTTCTTCTGGTGCGAACGGATCGTAGGCCGCGACCTGCATGCCGATGGGTGCGACCATGCGAGCGAGGATCTGGCCGATCAGCCCGAAGCCGACCAGGCCGAGCTTCTGGCCGCGCAGTTCGCGCCCGGCATAGAGCTTTTTGTCCCACAGCCCGTTGCGGATGTGGCCGTCCTGGCGCCGGAAATCCTTGGTCAAGGCGAGGATCAACCCAAGCGTATGCTCGGCCACCGAATGGGCGTTGGCGCCGGTCGCCATGATGACCGGGATGCCGAGCGCCTTGGCGGCGGCCACATCGATGTCGTTGGTGCCGACGCCATGCTTGGCGACGATCCTGAGATTGCGCGACGCAACCATCATGTCGCGGTCGACCAACTCGACCAGCCTGACCACAAGGGCCGCCGGCTGGTGCTTTTCGACCAGCGCCATCACCTCGGCTTTCCCAGGATAAGGCTCGGTCGAGATGCACGCGACACCAGCATTTTCGAGCATGGCAAGACCCTCGGCGGCCATGCGGCCGCCGATCGTTACGATCGTCGTCGTCATCGTTCTTTCCTGTCGTGCCGCCAGCGCGGCTGGAGTTCTGCCGACGCCTGGTCAGCGCGAGAGGTCGAGCACCTTGTTTTCGAACAGGCGGTTGCGCGAGCCTTCCAGATGTTCGCGCATGCGGTCGCGCGCCAGCTCCGCCTCGCCGGCGGCGATCGCATCGCAGATGCCGCGATGCTCGTCATAGACCTGTTCGAGCTTGGTCAGCGGGCCCATCAGGGACAGGCCGTGCAGGTTCATGCCGACGGCGATGTGCTGGCGCAGCGCATCGAGGCAGGCGGTGTAATAGTGGTTGTTGGCGGCCTCCGCCACCGAGCGGTGGAACAGGAAGTCGACATCGGAGCGGTGGGTCTGGTCGCGCGTCGCGTCGCGCAGTTCGGAAAGGGCAGCACGCATCTTCTGCATCGCGGCGGCGTCGTGGCGCAGGGCGGCGAAATAGGCGGCCTCCGGCTCGATGGTCAGGCGAAACTCGTAGCAGCGCTGGATGTCGGCAATGGTCTTGACCGGCGAGAAACCGAGATTGGTCTTCTGCGTGTCGAAGACGCGGACATAGGTGCCCGATCCCTGGCGGGAATAGACGAGACCGACATCGCGCAGGCGGCCCAGTGCATCGCGCACGACAGGCCGCGAGACGCCGAGCAACGTCGCCAGATCATGCTCGCCCGGCAGCTTGGATCCGGAGGGGAATTCGCCCGAGACGATGCGTTCCTGCAACTGGTCGAACACCTTGTCGACCAGCTTGGGCGCCTTGGAAGCGCCCTTGCTGCCATTGCCCGACTTGTCGCCTGCCTCGGTGGTGTCGGGCTCTGTCCCGTCCTGCTGCAATTCGGTCGTCATGTGCGTTCCGCCTGTTCCCCGCTCGGTGGCCGCAAGAGATCGGAGAGAACCGCGGCCGTCCCGAATCCGCCGGATTTTACGACACAGCGCAGCCCCTCGCCATGGCGCATCGCAATGGTGAACCAGGGCAGGCCCGGCGCCACCTCGCCCCGCGGAAATAACACGTCGGCGCTGAACGCGCCAAGTATGGCCAGTGCCGTATCCCCACCGCCCATGACCAGCGTCGACGGGCGTATCAGGTGGACGGCTTCGGCGACCCCCTCGGCGAAACGGGCAGCGATTCGCGCCGGCTCCTCGACCATATCGCCGGTGCAACGGACAACGATCGGCAGGGCGCTGTCGGCAGACAGGGCGAAACGACCGTTCAGGGCGTCGACGATCTGGACATCGGGATTGTCCTCGACCAGTCGGGCGACCTGCTGGTCGGTGATCGGGTCGCGCGAGCCGAAGGCAAACAGCACGGTCTGGTCGCTCGCCGGTGAGACTGCTGGCCGGGCATTGCCGTTGGCGTGGAGCTGACGGGCGAACGCCAGGCCCAGCCCACGCGCGCCGACGGCAACATTGGTGCTCCAGTCGGTGTCGGCGACAACCTGGTCGAGATCGGCGTCGTTGGCGGCATTGCGCACGGAGACCCGCCTTGTCGAGCCGGCGAATGCCGGCAGCACCGGCAAGGGCGCATCGATGCCCCGGCCGACCACCGCGCCATCTCGTGTGGTGCGGCCCTGGTCGGGAACGGCCGGTGCCACGACGAGCGTATCGCGGCCGGAAGCTTCGGCCAATGCGTCGGCTTCGGCGCCGACATTGCCCTTCAGCCGCGAGTCGATCTTCTTCATCACGATCCCCGGAGCATGTGGCATCAATCGCTTCGCCGCGTCGCGCACCCTAGCCGATGCCACCTCGGCCGGCAGGGCCCGTGACGCCGTGCTGACGGCGAAAACATCGGGCTTGATCGCCAGTGCCTTGCCAGTCGCCTTGGGCGTGACTGCCACCGCTACAGTGAGCCCGGACGCGACGAAGGGCGCCGAGGTGTCGAGCGCTCCGGTCAGGTCGTCGGCAACGATGGCGAGCATCAGCTTCATTGCGCCGTCCCCATCTCGACGGCATGACAGGCGACGTGGTGGCCGGGCACTGCCTCGCGCCACTCGGGGACGACGCTCTTGCATTTGTCCATGGCGATGGGACAACGCGTGTGGAAACGGCAACCGGCGGGCGGCGCAAGCGGGCTCGGCACATCGCCTGTCAGGATCTGGCGCTGGCGCGTCTTCTCAAGCTCGGGGTCCGCTTCCGGCACTGCCGACAGCAGCGCCCTGGTGTAGGGATGCAGCGGGTTGGAGAACAGCTGTTCGCGGCTCGCCAGCTCCGCAATGCGACCGAGATACATGACGCCGACGCGGGTGCTGATATGGCGCACCACGGCAAGGTCGTGGGCGATGAACAAATAGGTCAGCCCGTACTTCTCCTGCAGATCGAGCAGCAGGTTGATGATCTGCGCCTGCACCGACACGTCGAGCGCCGAGATCGCCTCGTCGCAGACGATGAATTTTGGCTGGCAGGCGAGCGCGCGGGCGATGGCGACGCGCTGGCGCTGGCCGCCCGAGAGCTCATGCGGATAACGCTGAGCGAAGCGCGCCGGCAGGCCGACATCGGCGAGCAGGCGCGACACACGATCCGGCAGTTCCGCCTTGGTGGCAAGTTTGTGGAACAGGATCGGCTCGCCGACCACTTCGCCGATGGTCATGCGCGGGTTGAGCGTCGAATAGGGATCCTGGAAGACGATCTGCAGTTCACGGCGATAGGGCCGCATGCGCTTCTCGTCGAGCGAAACGATGTTCTCGCCCTGGAAGATGACCTTGCCCGACGTCGCCTTCTGCAGGTTGAGCAGCGTGAAGCCGGTCGTCGACTTGCCGCAGCCGGATTCACCGACCAGCGACAGCGTCTCGCCGGCGAAGATGTCGAAATTGACGTCGTCGACGGCATGCACGGTGGCGCCGCGCTCGCCGAAGGCACCGAGGCGGACGACGAAATGCTTGACGAGGTTCTCGACCTTGATCAGCGGTTCGGCAGCCATCATGCGGCCTCCTTCATCTGGCGCTGGGCGACGAAGCAGGCGACGCGATGGCCGCCTGAGCCCGCGACCGGCTCGAGCACCGGCACGCGCTCGTGGCACACGCTTTCCGCCAGGGCGCAACGTGGCGCAAACGGGCAGCCCTTGGGGCGACGACCCGGTTCGGGCGGCGTGCCGCCGATCGACGACAGCCGGCTGGCGCGCTCGTCGGACAGTTTGGGGATCGAGGCCAGCAAGCCGCGCGTATAGGGATGCGTCGGCCGGGCGAACAGCTCGCCGACCGGCGCATCTTCGACGACGGTACCAGCATAGAGCACGGCGACACGATCGACGAGACCGGCAATCAGCGCTAGATCGTGGGTGATCCACACCACCGACATGTTGAGCTTCTTGCGCAGGTCCTTCACCAGGTCGACGATCTGCGCCTGGATGGTGACGTCGAGGGCCGTCGTCGGCTCGTCGGCGATCAGAAGTTCCGGATCGCAGGCTAGGCCGATGGCGATCATGACACGCTGACGCATGCCGCCGGAGAGCTCGTGCGGATAGGCCTCGATGCGCTGTTCCGGGCCTGGAATGCCGACGAGGCGGAGCAGCTCGATGGCACGCTTGCGCGCATCGGCCTTGCTCATGTTGCGGTGGTAGATCAGCGGCTCGCACAGCTGGTCGCCGATGCGCATCACCGGATTGAGCGAAGTCATCGGATCCTGGAAGACGAAACCGATCTTGCCGCCGCGTACCTGGCGCAGCTCCGACTTCGACATCTGGAGCAGGTCGCGTCCGTTGAAATCGGCCGAGCCGCCCTTGACCCGGATCTTGTTGGGCAGAAGCCGCACCAGGCTGAGCATGGTCAGGCTCTTGCCGCAGCCGGACTCGCCGACGACGCCGACGGTCTCGCCTTTGCCGACGGTCAGGTTGATGCCGTCGACGATGACGGCGGGGCCGCGGCGGGTGTCGATCTCGATGGTCAGGCCGCGCACGTCAAGCAGCGGCTTGTGGTCTGCGGGAGCGGTCATTTGCTGCCCCTCGGGTTGAGAGCATCGTTGAGGCCGTCGCCGAGGAATGAGAAGGCGACAGTGGCGAGGCCGAGCACGGCTGCGGGTGCGGCGAGCAGATGCGGATAGTGCTGCCAGACACGCAATCCGTCGGAGATCATGTTGCCCCAGCTGGGCGTGGGAGGATTGACACCGACTCCGAGGAAGGAGAAGGCGCTTTCGAGCACCATGGCGGTGCCGAGGCCGGCACTGACCGAGACGATCAGCGGGCCGATGGCGTTGGGCACGATGTAGCGCATCAGGATCAGCCTGTTGGTCAGGCCGAGCGCACGGGCGGCGGTGACATAGGGCCGGCCGCGGATCGACAGCACTTGCGCGCGGACGAGGCGGGCATAAGGCGGCCAGCTGATCAGCGCCATCGAGCCGAACACCAGCAGGAAGTCGACCCAGATTGTCTCGCGGTAGAACGGGTTGAGCGTCGCCTGGTAACGCGCTTCCATCCATGCGGTGATCGGCGTCTTCAGCGAGGCGTTGATGACGACGACCAGGAGCAGGTTGGGCACCGACATTGTCATGTCGGTGAACCACATGACGGTACGGTCGAACAGGCCACCGAAGAAGCCGGCCATGGCGCCGAGCGTCACGCCGATGGCAACCGCAATGGCAGTCACCACGATCGCCACGACGAAGGCGGTGCGGGTGCCGTAGACGACGCGGGAGAAGACATCGCGACCGAGATCGTCGGTGCCGAACAGATGCGCCAGCGACGGCGCCTGGTTGCGGGCGTTGAGGTCCTGGGTCAGGAAGTCGTACGGCGTCAGCCAAGGACCGAAGATGGCGACGAAGGCAAGCAGGACGACCACGACGAGACCGGCGACCGCCAGCTTGTTGCGCAAAAGGCGGTGCCAGGCATCGCGCCACAAGCTGACGGGGGGCTCGTCGTCGGCCACGGTTGAGGAGAGATTGACCGGTGTTATCGTCATGTCAGCGGCTCCTCATCGTGTCGTTGGCGCGCGGATCGAGCAACGGGTAGAGCACGTCGACAAGAAGGTTCGACAGCATCACCAGGAACGAGCCGATCAGCGTGATGGCCAGGATGACGGGATAATCGGAATTGGTCAGCGCCGAGACGGTTAGGCGGCCGAGGCCGGGCAGGCCGAACACTAGTTCGACGAAGATGGCGCCGTTGACGATGGTGATCATGATCAGGCCGAGCTGGGTGACGACGGGCGTCAGCACCGGCCTCAGGATATGGCGCAGCGCCACCACCATCTCGGGCACGCCCTTGGCGCGGGCGGTGCGGACGAAATCCTCCGACAGCACCTCGATCACCGCCGCGCGGGTCTGGCGCACGATCAGCGCGATCGGCTGGAACGAGAGCACCAGCAGCGGCAACAGGATACGCAGGTCGAAGACGCCGCCCCAGCCATAAGGAACCTTGCCGCCGGGCAGGACGAAGATCAGCGCCACCATCAAGAGCGGGCCGGCGACATAGGCCGGGATGGCCCAGAGGAACAGCGCCGAGCCGAGGATCGTGTAATCGATCTTGGTGTTCTGGTTCATCGCCGCGATCATGCCGAGCGGAACGGCGACGATCGCCGTCAGCACCACCGCGCAGAGCCCGAGCTTGAACGAGACGGGGGCCGCGGCTGACACCATCGCCCAGACCGAGCGGCCCGAAGTCAGCGAGTTGCCGAAATTGCCCTGCAAGAGGTTGAGGATGTAGCTGCCGAACTGGACGAGAAACGGCCGGTTGAGGCCGGCAGCGTCGCGGATCGCCTCGATCTTTTCGGGATTGTAGGCGACGTCGCCGGGCGCGCGCAGGAAGATCAGCTTGATCGGGTCGCCGGCGCCAAAATAGGCCATGGCGTAGACGGCCAGCATGACCAGCAGGACGGACGGAATCCACAGCAGCAGCCGTGTTGCAATATAGCGCAGCATGGCGGGCGGCCTCCCACCGCACGGTATCAGTTCGAGAGAGTAGCACGGGGGACGAGCCCCCGTGCGCTTTACCGGAGCATCAGCCGATGGTGATTTCCCAGGGCGCGACAACCTGCCAGTCGAGGTTCTTGTCGATGCCCTTCACATCGGCATTGGCCCAGCGCGACATCGCCTGTGCGTACCAGGGGATGAAGGTCCAGTCCTCGCGGAAGGCTTTCTGGGCCTCCTGGGCAAGGGCGACACGCTGCGGATCGTCGGCCGCCTTGGTGGAGGCTTCGGCCAGCAACTGGTCGACCTTGTCGTTCTTGTAGCCGCCGAGCTTGTTCTGGGCGTTGGACGAGGTCGAAGCGATGGAACCGGCGAGATAGCTCGCTGCATCGGGCACACGGGTGCCGACGTCGTCGCGGAAGATCTGCACCGCGTTCTGGTCTGGGCCGGCATAGGCGTCCTGCTGCGGCTTCATGTCGACGGCGGTGATGCCGAGATTCTGGCGCCACTGTTCGGCGATGAACTGCGCCGCCGCCTCGTTGGCCGGCGAGGAGATGCCGACGAACAGAATCTTGGGCAGGCGCTCGGGACCGCCATAGGTCGACTCGGCGAGCAGCTTCTTGGCGCCTTCCGGATCGTAGGGGTATGGCTCGAAGCCGGAATTGTCGGCGCCGGGCACCGAGTTGATGACCTGGTCGGTCTTCTTGTGCGGGCCGTCGGGGAATGAGGCCTTCATCAGCCCGTCGCGGTCGACCGCCATGATCAACGCCTGGCGAACCTTGGGATCGTCCATCGGCGCGCGCTTGGAATTGAACCAGAAGTGCTGGCTGGTGGGGATCAGCGGGCCGGAAGCAAATTCGGCGCCGAGGTCCTGCACGATGGTCGAGGTAACCAGCTCGGTGTGGGCGTTGAACTCGCCCGACTTGAGCAGCGAGGTCGCCGTCACATTGTCCTCGATCGAGGCGATCTCGATACGGGCGAGCTTCGGCTTCGGGCCAAAGAAGTTCTCGTTCGGCTCGAACACCAGCTTGCCGCCGTCAATGTCGATGCTGGTCAGCTTGAACGGGCCGGAATAGACGGCGCCTGCATCGGGCGTGAACCAGTCCTGGATCTCGTTGCCGTCCTCGCCGCGCGACTGCGAGGCCTTGGTGATCGGCACGATGTGGTTGGCGACGCGCATGAAATAGATCGGGTCGGCCTCGGTCAGCGTCACGACGACGGTGCCCTCGTCAGGCGTGGCGACGCCGGAAATGGTGTTGGCGCTGCCGCCGGTAACCTCGGCGAAGCCGGCGACCTTGCCGAGAACCTGGTCGGCACGCTGGCTCTTGGTGCCGGGCATGGCCGCAACATTCCACGAACCGGCGACGTCGGCCGAGGTGATCTTGCTGCCGTCGGAGAAGGTCGCCTTGGGATCGAGCTTGAATGTCCAGGTCTTGGAGTCGGCCGAGCCCTCCCAGCTCGTGAAGACGTAAGGATGAATCTTGCCTTCGCTGTCGAAATACATCGGCGAGGCCCACCAGGCCGAATTCCAGCGATAGGGCACGCCGCCGCCGCGCAGCGGCGACCAATCCTGGTTGAAGGCCGGATTGGCAACCTTCAGCACCTGCCCTTCCTGAGCAAAGACGATCTTGGCGTTGAGGCCCAGCAGCGTGAAGCCCACAGCGCTGCCCAGGCCGAGCCTGAGCGCATCGCGGCGGGTCATCCCGGCGCGCGACGGAGTCTCGGTGTTCCGTTTCGACATCACATTTCCTCCCTGAAACCCGTGAACGGCGATGCTCTGGTCGGTCGAAAGGCAACAGACGCGGAAGCGGCAACCGTGGCCAAACAAATGCGGCCGCATTGTAAACATGTCAATTCATTTTTTCGGATTGCGCCAGAGAAAAATCAACCAGAGGTGAAATGACACCAATTAAATAATGTAATATCAATTAGTTAATTCAAGCGTCGCGGCCACCCCTCCAATTCATCAGGAAAAAGCAACTTGACAACTTTGCCGCTTGTGATCAGTTTCGGGCCACAGCCAAGTGCAGCTGGCACCCCCCGAGGTGCATGCGCTCGGGAGGATTCCAGATCGCCGCGCGCCCAAGGGCGTCGCCGGCAGACAGACGGACAGGGAGCGATGACGAGCCGTACGATTGGCATCACCATGGGGGACCCGGCAGGCGTCGGCCCCGAAATCATCTGCAAGTCGCTGGCCGAGATGAGCGCTGCCGACCGCGCCACCATCCGCGTCTTCGGCAACAGCGACAGCCTCGAAGCTGCTGCAAGGATCGTCGGCGCACCGTTGAAATTCGCGCCCACCTCCGGCGGCACCGGCACGGTTGCCGTCGAGCATGTCGCCATTGAGGACGGCCCGATCGCCTTCGGCAAGATCGACGTCCGCGCCGGCGATGCCTCGTTCCGCTTCATCGCGCGTGCGGTGGAAGCAGCGACCGCAGGCGAGATCGGCTGCATCGTCACCGCCCCGATCAACAAGGAGGCGCTGAACCTCGCCGGCCATCACTATGACGGCCACACTGGCATGCTGGCACATCTGACCGGCTCGCGCTCGTCCTGGATGCTGCTCGCCGCCGAGCGTATGTCGGTGATCCACGTCTCGACCCATGTGTCGCTCAAAGAGGCGATTGCCCGCGTGAAGCCGGAGCGCATTCTCGAGACCATCCGTACCGGCCATCGCCATCTGCGCCGCATCGGTATCGACAACCCACGCATTGCGGTCGCCGGCCTCAACCCGCATTGCGGCGAGAACGGCCTGTTCGGCACCGAGGACGACGAGTTCATCGCCCCAGCCGTCGCCGCGGCCAAAGCCGAAGGCATCGACGCCTATGGCCCGGTGCCGCCTGATACTGTCTTCCACCGCGCCTATTCGGGTGCCTTCGACCTCGTCGTTGCCCAATATCACGACCAGGGCCACATCCCGATGAAGCTGGTGGCCTTCGAAACGGGCGTCAACATCTCGCTCGGCCTGCCGATCGACCGCACCTCGGTCGACCATGGCACCGCCTTCGACATCGCCGGGACCGGCAAGGCCAACCACGTCAACATGAATGCGGCGATCGCCTATGCGCGCAAGCTCGCCGGAACGCCTCGGGTGACAGCATGACCAGTTTCGCAATCTCGGGCGTCTTTTCCGCCGCCGCCACGCCCATCAACGCCGACCTGACGACCGACCACGGCCTGCTTGCCAGGCATTGCCAGCGGCTGCTCGACGAGGGTTGCCATGGCGTCGCGCTGCTCGGCACCACGGGCGAAGCCAACTCGTTCTCGCTCACAGAGCGCAAGGCAATGCTGGAAAGCGTCGTCGAGGCTGGTGTCTCGGCCGACAGGCTGATGCCCGGCACCGGCGTCGCCGCCATCCCCGAGACCATCGAGCTGACCCGCCACGCGCTCTCGATCGGCATCGACAAGGTGGTGATGCTGCCGCCCTTCTATTACAAGGGTGTATCAGACGACGGCCTTTTCTATGCCTATGCGCGCATCCTCGAAGGCGTCGCCGACGACCGGCTCAAGGTCGTGCTCTACCACATCCCCCAGGTGTCGGGCATCGCACTGTCGGTCGAACTGGTCGGCCGGCTGATCAAGGCCTTTCCGAAAACCGTCGTCGGCATCAAGGAATCCAAGGGCGACTTCGCCAACATGCAGGCGCTGGTCAGGGCCTATCCCGGATTTGCCGTCTTTCCGGGCGCCGATCCGCTGATGCTGCCGCTTTTGCGCGAAGGCGGCGCCGGCTGCATCACCGCCACCTCCAACCTGATCGCGGATTCGCTGCGCACCGTCTTCGACAACCATGCCAATCCGGCCGAAGAGGCAAAGGTCGAGGCGGCGCAGGCGCGCATCAATGCCTGGCGCAACCTCTCCAACAGCTACGCCCAGATTCCGACCATCAAGGCGATGGTCGGCCTCAAACATGGCGAGAAGGCATGGCAGCGCCTGAGGCCGCCGCTGATGGGCCTGAGCGAAAGCGATATCGCCGCGCTCCGGCCGCAGCTCGAACAGCTGCCAGGAGCGGGGAGATGACGATGAACGCGGCGCAAGCGGACGCATCCGTCATGACCCATGCCGAGGTCGCGGCCCGCATGGACGGCAAGATGCGGGCGACAGCGCCCGGCCGCGCCGAGGCCTTCCTGCCGTCGCCGACGGTGCAGAACCACGCCGCCAACCTGTCGCTGCTTTCAGACGGCACGCTTGCATGCGTCTGGTTCGGCGGCACCATGGAAGGCATGGGCGACATCTCGATCTACATGTCGCGCCTGGCGCCCGGCTCGGACGTCTGGTCGGAACCGGAGAAGATGTCGGACGATCCCCAGAAGTCCGAACAGAACCCGATGCTGTTCAACGCGCCCGACGGCAAGGTCTGGCTGCTCTACACCTCGCAGACCTCGGGCCACCAGGACGGCGCCGTGGTCAAGCGCCGCATCTCTGCCGACGGCGGCAAGACCTTCGGCGACGTGGCTGTCCTTTGTGACATCCCCGGCACCTTTGTGCGCCAGCCGATCATCGTCAACGACCGCGGCGAATGGCTCTTGCCGGTTTTCCGCTGCATCGGGGTATCAGGTGCCAGGTGGAGTGGCGACGCCGACACCGCTGCCGTGCTCGTCTCAACCGATGCCGGCGCAAGCTGGACCATGCACGACGTGACCGACAGCATCGGCGCCGTGCACATGAACATCGTGCCGCTCGACGGCGACGAGATGGTGGCAGTCTACCGCAACCGCTTTTCCGAGCAGGTGCTGCGCAGCCGTTCGTCCGACGGCGGCCGCAGCTGGAGCGCGCCTGAGCCGACCGACCTGCCCAACAACAACTCTTCGGTGCAGGCCGTGCGCGCGAGCGATGGCCGCATCGCCATCGTCTACAACCACGCCAACGCCTCGATGTCGGCTGACCGCCGGCTGTCGCTCTATGACGAGATCGAAGGCGAAGAGACCGAGGCACCCGCTGAGGCAGCCGAGCCGGTCGGCCGCAAGGCCGTCTGGGGCGTGCCGCGCGCACCGCTCAGCCTCGCCTTCTCCTCCGATAGCGGCGAGCGCTTCGGCGGCCGCATCGATCTCGAGACCGGCGACGGCTTCTGCCTGACCAACAATTCCAAGGACGGGCTGAACCGCGAATTCTCCTACCCGTCCATCCTCGCGACTTCGGACGGGGCGATCCACGTCGCCTTCACCTATTTCCGCCGCGCCATCAAACACATCCGCCTGTCGCCGGGAACATTCTGACCATGCGCGACGGCGGCAGCCACCTGGAGCACTGACGATGAACGGTCTCAACACGCCCATCATGATCGTTCGGCCGCCCGTCATCGAGTTCGGCCCCGGCGTCGTCTCGCGGCTGGCCGGCTGGGTCAAGGCACGCAACATCAAGAAGGCTCTCGTCGTCGCCGACGCCTTCAATGCCGCCCGCATCGACACGCTCGCGCTCGGCGTCGAGACGGTCGTCTTCGGCGAGGTAAGGCCCGAGCCGGACCTTCCCAACCTGGACAAGGTGCTTGAACTCGCCGCCCGTTCGGAGGCGGACTTGGTCATCGGTTTCGGCGGCGGCAGCGCCATGGATCTCGCCAAGCTGGTCTCGGTCATGGTCGGCACCGGCCAGCGCCTGCAGGACATCGTCGGCACAGGCAAGGCGGCCAGGCGACGGGTAGCCCTCGCCCAGGTGCCAACGACATCTGGCACCGGCAGCGAGGCAGGCATCCGCGCCTTGGTCACCGATCCTGAAACGCAGGCCAAGCTCGCCGTAGAAAGCATCGAGATGCTGGCCGACATCGCCATCGTCGATCCGGCGCTGACGATGACCGTGCCGCCGGCCGTCACCGCCGCCACCGGCGTCGATGCCATGGCGCATTGTGTCGAGGCCTACACCAACAAGAAGGCGCATCCGATGATCGACCTCTACGCGCTGGAGGGCGTGAAGCTGGTCGGCCGCTATCTCGCCCGCGCGGTCAAGGACGGCAGCGACGTCGAAGCCCGCGCAGGCCTGTCGCTCGCCTCGCTTTATGGCGGCTTCTGCCTCGGGCCGGTCAACACCGCCGGCGGCCACGCGCTTGCCTATCCGCTCGGCACGCGCTGGCACGTCGCCCATGGCGCCGCCAATGCCTTGATCTTCCCGCATGTGCTCGCCTTCAACCTGCCGGCGGCGGTGGAGAAAACTGGCCATGTCCTGTCAGCCCTTGGGCTGCCTGAGGCCCAAGCCGTGCAGGATGTGTTCGGCGCGACGCACGACTACTGCGCTTCGCTCGGCATCGAGATGCGCCTGTCGAAACTAGGCGTACCGGAAGACGACCTGGCGACCATGGCCGACGATGCCTTCGCCATCCGCCGCCTGCTCGACAACAACCCACGTGAATTGACCCGCGACGACATCCTGTCGATCTACCGCGCGGCTCACTGACTGACTCCTCACGGGTGCCGCTGGCGTCAAGATGTCGGCGCTCCCGACGCTTTGACGCCTGCCCTCCTTAGCGGGCGTGGCCCGAGATCGTATTTCAGCCTTCGATACCATCACTGCCGGACATGCATGTGCCACATCTGACCGTCCGGGCCGCCAATGTGCCTGCGACCGGCGCGACCGATCTCATTCGCCAGCCGGGACACTCTGGCCGTTCGTCGGTTCGGATGTCGATCCTCTGCTCGCCAACCGAACCAGTTGACTCCTCCCATATTAATTTCTAAACTTTAGAAAATAATATGGGAGGAACCGGATGGGTGTTCATCACGGCCATATCTTGCGCATCCTCAGGGATGAAGGACCGCAGTCGCGGGCCGACCTGTCGCGCCGGTCGAAGCTGTCGGCGACGACGCTGACCCATGTCACGGCTGCCCTGCTGCGTGATGGCTCGATCCTCGAAGGCGACACCAGCCTGCCCAACGGCGTTGTCGGCCGCCCCGCCCAGGCGGTGAAGCTGGCGCCCGACGCCCGCAGCGTCGCCGGCGTCCATATCGGCGCTGGCAACGTCCAGGTGGCGATCACCGATCTCCTCGCCCGCCCCAAGGCCACCGCCGCCTTTGCCTTCGACACCGAGGCTGCCGATCCCGACGAGATCGTCGGCCAGGTGTCCAGGACTGTCACCGAGCTTGCCGCCGAAGTGCAGGTCGAGACCAGCAGGCTGCTTGGCGTCGGCATCGGCGTGCCCGGCCCGGTCGATCCGGCGCGCCGCACGGCGCTCGCCTCGATCAATGTCGGCTGGCGCAACGTGCCGCTCGCCGACAAGCTCGAAGATGCGCTTCGACTGCCGACGACGGTCGAACACAATGTCAGCGCCATGGCTCTGGCCGAAAGCCACTACGGCATCGGCAAGAATGTGCCGGCCCTGCTCTACATCTACCTGCGCACCGGCCTTGGCGCCGGGTTGATGGTCGATGGCGCGCCGTTCAGGCCGGGCGGTCATGGTGCGGTCGAACTCGGCCACATCCAGATCGTGGCCGAGGGCAAGCGCTGTGCCTGCGGCAATGTCGGCTGCCTCGAAACCTTCGTCTGCGAGCGCGCTTTGATGGACGCTGCCGGCCTCAAGGGCGCGGCGCCCGATAACCTGCTCGCCAGGGTCGAGCAGAACACCATCGCCTGGGACGTCGTCGTTCGCCACCTCACCACCGCGCTCGCCAGCGCCGTCAACATATTGAGCCCCGACCTGATCGTCTTCGGCGGTCATCTCGGCGACGCGCCGCAATCGCTGTTCGAGCGGCTGGAGCGGGACCTGCCGCTCCGCATCATGCCGCATATGCGCGACATATTGAGCATCCGCCGCGCCACCTTCGGAGCGCAGTCCGGCGCCATCGGCGGCGCGGCCGTTGCACTCGACCAGTTCTTCTATTCGGGAGCACTCCATTGAGCGCCGCCCCGTCGACCGTCGCGGCCCCCACTGGCACGCTTCTTTCGCGCATCGGACCACACCTCCCCGGCCTCGCTCTCAACGCCCTCGCCTTCCTCGTCGGCCTCGCCATCTGGTGGGCGATCACGGCAGCCAAGCTGGTTGTCCTGCCCGGGCCGCAGGAAGTGTTCGTCCGCGCCATCGAACTCGCCGCCAACGGCCAGCTCGCGCTCGATATCTTCTCCAGCCTCAAGCGCGTGCTCACAGGCTTCCTGCTCGGCGCAGCACTTGCCATCCCGGTCGGCTTCCTGATGGGCTGGTACAAGATCGCCCGCGCGCTGATCGAACCTTATGTCCAGTTCTTCCGCATGATCCCGCCGCTGGCGGTGATCCCGCTCGCCATCGTCACCATGGGCATCGACGAGGCCCCCAAGATCTTCGTCATCTTCCTTGCCTCGTTCCTGTCCTGCGTCGTCGCCACCTATCAGGGAGTCATCAGCGTCGACCGCACTTTGATCAACGCAGCTCGCGTGCTCGGTGCCAGCGACAGGATCATATTCCCGCGGGTCGTCATCCCGGCGTCGACCCCCTTCATCCTCGTCGGCGTCCGCATCGGCCTGGGATCGGCCTGGGCAACTGTCGTCGCGGCCGAGCTGATCGCGGCGCAGTCGGGCCTCGGCTTCCGGATGCAGCAGGCCCAGCTCTATTACGACCTGCCGACCATCTTCGTCAGCCTGATCACCATCGGCGTGCTCGGCCTGCTGATGGATCGCCTGCTTCAGGCGACCGAACGCCGCCTCACCAGTTGGCAGGAGCGCGCCCAATGATCCAGCCCAAGCTTTCCTTCCAAAATGTCAGCCGCCGCTTCGGCGAAGGCGACAAGTCGTTCCTGGCGCTTGACCGGCTCAACCTCGACATCGCCGACGGCGAGTTCGTCACCGTCGTCGGCCCGTCCGGCTGCGGCAAGTCGACGGCGATGAACATCGCCGCCGGCCTGATGGACGTCTCCGACGGCAAGGTTCTCGTCGACGGCAGGCCGGTCAGCGGCCCGGGGCCGGAACGGGGCGTCATCTTCCAGCAATACGCCCTGTTCCCATGGCTGACGGTGCGCCAGAACGTCGAGTTCGGGCTGCGCATCAAGGGCCTGCCGGCGTCGGAGCGGCGCCGCATCTCCGACCATTTCATCGGGCTGGTCGGGCTCCGTGATTTCGCCGACGCGCTACCCAAGACTCTGTCGGGCGGCATGAAGCAGCGTTGCGCGATTGCCCGCGCCTATGCCGTCGACCCGACGATGCTTTTGATGGACGAGCCGTTCGGCGCCCTCGACGCGCTGACCCGGGTGCACATGCAGGACCAGTTGCTCGACACCTGGAGCCGCGAGCGCCGCACCGTCTTCTTCATCACCCATGACGTCGACGAGGCGGTCTATCTCGCCAACCGCGTCATCGTCATGGCCGCCCGGCCCGGTCGCCTGCACAAGATCATACCGGTCAACCTGCCGGCCGAGCGCAACGAGGATGTGCGCCTGTCCAAGGAATTCACCGAGATACGCAACCAGGTCTGGCACTCGGTCTACCACCAGAAGCCGCAGGTCGAGGCCTGACACCAAAGGGAGGACTACAATGAAGATCAACCTGACCAGGCGCGGCTTTCTCGCCGCAACCGGAAGCGCGCTGGCCGCACCCGCAGTGTTGTCGCTCGGCAGTCCGGCCCGCGCACAGGCCAAGCCGGTGCGCGTCGGCTACATCGCCGACTATTTCGGCACCAGCCTGACCGCTGTTGCCAGCGACCAGGGCCTGTGGGCCAAACATGGCCTCGAACCGGAGCTCAAGGTGTTCACCAACGGTCCGATCCAGGTCCAGGCGCTCGGCGCCGGCAGCCTCGACTTCGGTTATGTCGGTCCCGGCGCCTTGTGGCTGCCCGCCTCTGGCAAAGCCAAGATCGTCGCCATGAACGCGCTTGGCCTGTCCGATCGCGTCATCGCCCAGGCCGGTTTCAACTCGATGGCCGACCTCAAGGGCAAGAAGGTCGGCGTGCCCGAGGGCACTTCAGGCGACATGCTGCTGCGCCTCGCGCTTGCCAAGGCAGGCATGCAGCTCTCCGACGTCGAGGTGGTCAAGATGGACCCGAGCACCGTGGTCTCGGCCTTCGCCTCCAAGCAGATCGACGGTGCCGGCATCTGGTACCCGCTCGTCGGCGTCATCAAGAAGACCGTGCCCGACCTGGTCGAGGTCGCCCAGAGCGCCGATTTCTTCCCGGCCAATTCCTTCCCCTCGGCCTTCGTCGCCCGTAACGAGGTTGCAGCGGAAGATCAGGACACGGTCAGGAAGATGATCGCCGTGCTCAAGGACGCCAACGACTTCCGCGCCGCCGACGTTCCGCGCTCGGTCGAGATCACCGCCAAATTCCTCGGCGTTCCGGCAGACCCGCTGGTAACCGAGAGCAAGAACGGCAAGTACCTGACCAGTGCCGAACTTGCCGCCGCCACCAAGGACGGCACCGTCGCCGGCTGGCTCAAGGGCCTCAACGAGCAGTTTGTCGCTTTCGGCAAGCTGAAGGACCCGCTCGATCCGAAGGACTACTATCTCGGCGATCTCTACGCCGGCTGATCGAGCCTTCTTGCCTCGCCGCTTTGGCGGCGGGGCCTTTCCCGACCTCTCCCATCCAAGCGTGACCCCATGAACGTTCTCTACATCGACATCGACAGTCTCCGCCGCGACCATCTCGGCTGCTACGGCTACCACCGCAACACCTCGCCTGCGATCGACGCTCTGGCGGCAGACGGCATCCGCTTCGAGAACGTCTATGTCTCCGACGTGCCCTGCCACCCGTCGCGCACCGCTCTCTGGAGTGGCCGGCACGGGTTGCGGACGGGCGTCGTCGGTCATGGCGGCACCGCCTGCGAACCTTTTCGGGAGGGTGCTGAGCGCGCTTGGGCCGGCACCTTCTACGAGGAGGGCTGGATGAAGGCGCTGCGCGACCTCGGCTACCATACGGCAACCATCTCATCCTTTGGCGAGCGTCACGGCTGCTGGCACTGGTATGCCGGCTTCAACGAGATGTTCAATCCCGGCCAGGGCGGCATGGAGAATGCCGACGACGTCGTCCCGGTGGCCGTCGACTGGCTGCGCCGCAACGGCAAGTCCAGGAAATGGTTCCTGCATGTCAATGTCTGGGATCCGCACACCCCCTACCGCGTACCTGAAAGCTTCGGCGACCCGTTCAGGGACGATCCAACCCCGTCATGGATGACGCGCGAGGTCCTTGCCGAGCAGATGAAAGGCTATGGCCCACACAGCCCGATGGAGCCGCGCGGCTATGACGCCGATCCCTCCGGCTACCCTCGCATGCCCGTCCCCATCGATGACCTCGCAAAGGCCAAGGCCTGGTTCGACGGCTACGACACTGGCGTCAGATATGCTGACGACCATGTCGGCATGCTGGTCGCCACGCTGAAGGACCTCGGCCTGTTCGACGACACCATCATCGTCATCGGTGCCGACCATGGCGAGAACATGGGTGAACTCAACGTCTGGGCCGACCACCAGACCGCGGACGAATACACCTGCAACGTGCCGCTGGTCATGCGCTGGCCCGGTGTCGCCGACATGCGCGGCGTCAACGAGGGCCTGCACTATCACTTCGACTGGGCCGCGACCCTGATCGACAAGCTCGGCGGTAAGGTGCCTGAGGTCTGGGACGGCAAGTCCTTCGCGCCTGCTCTGGCAGCGGGTGAACAGGGTGGCCGCGACTTTCTGGTGCTGTCGCAGGGCGCTTGGGCGGTGCAGCGTGGCGTGCGTTTGCGCAGCGAGGATGCCGACTGGCTGATGCTGCGCACCTACCACGACGGCTACAAGGACCTCGAACCGATCGAGCTCTACAACCTGACCTACGACCCGCACGAGCAGCACGACCTCGCCGTCGAGCGGCCCGACATCGTCGCCCATGCGAGCAAGCTTCTGGAGGACTGGCGTTCGGCCACGCTTGCCCGCAGCGAGACCGACGTCGACCCGCTGGTGACCGTCCTGCGCGAAGGCGGTCCCTATCACTGCAAGGGCGAGTTGCCGGCCTATCTCGAACGTCTGAGGGCCACCGACCGCGCCCATCACGCGGACAAGCTGGAAGAGCGCCATCCCGGCCCGAAGGCGCGGACGGCAACGACGCGTTAACGAGGGCACGGACCCCGCCGGGCAAATCGTTCCGTTTCCGCGACGGCTTGTCCGGCTGTCTTCTGCGGCGCACCAGGCACGGTCCGGCGATCATTCGAAGCGCTATGCGATGAGCAGGCGGAGCGTTAGCAGGTCGGTCGGGCGCACACCGTCGAGCGCGTCAGAAAACGCTTCTCGCGGCCGTTGTCGAGCGAGAACATGCCGCCGCGCCCCGGCACGACGTCGATGATCAGGTCGGTGTGTTTCCAGGCCTCGTATTGGGAGGCGCTGATGTAGACAGGCGTTTCGCCGATGGTGCCCAGCCGCACGTCGTTGTCGCCGACGATGAAGTCGGAGCGCGGATAACACATCGGCGACGAACCGTCGCAACAGCCGCCGGACTGGTGGAACAGCACCGGCCCATGGTCGGCGATGATCTCGTCGAGCAGGGCGACTGCTTCGGCCGTGGCGGAGACCTTGTCGAGGGGAGGATGCGAGGGCATGGGCGGAGTTCCGGTTCTTCCTTCTCCCCGTTCATGGAGAGAAGGTGTCACGAAGTGACGGATGAGGGGCCCGGGCGGATGCGGTCAGGGCAGCGCCGCCACTCACCTGGCTGCCGGCAGCCTCTCCCCGTGAACGGGGAGAGGAACGCGTCACTCTCAGAAAAACCCGAGCTTCTTCGGGCTGTAGCTGACCAGCATGTTCTTGGTCTGCTGGTAGTGGTCGAGCATCATCTTGTGCGTCTCGCGGCCGATGCCCGACTGCTTGTAACCGCCGAAGGCAGCGTGCGCCGGATAGGCGTGGTAGCAGTTGGTCCAGACGCGGCCGGCCTGAATGGCGCGGCCGAAGCGGTAGAGCCGGTTGGCGTCGCGGCTCCAGATACCTGCGCCCAGACCGTAGAGCGTATCGTTGGCAATCGACAGCGCGTCATCATCGTCCTTGAAGGTGGTGACTGAGACAACCGGCCCGAAAATCTCCTCCTGGAAGATGCGCATCTTGTTGTGGCCCCTGAACACGGTCGGCTTGACGTAATAGCCGCCGGCAAGGTCACCCGGCAGGTTGGCGCGTTCACCGCCGGCCAGCAGCTCGGCGCCTTCCTGGCGGCCGATGTCCATGTAGGACAGGATCTTCTCCAGCTGCTCCGACGAGGCCTGGGCGCCGATCATCGTCGCCGGGTCGAGCGGGTCGCCCTGGACGATCGCCTCGACGCGCTTCAGTGCCCGCTCCATGAACCTGTCGTAGATCTTCTCATGCACCAGCGCGCGGCTCGGGCAGGTGCAGACCTCGCCCTGGTTGAGCGCGAACATGACGAAACCCTCGATCGCCTTGTCGAAGAAATCGTCGTCTTCCACTGTCACGTCCTGGAAGAAGATGTTGGGCGACTTGCCGCCGAGCTCCAACGTCACCGGGATCAGGTTCTGCGAGGCATATTGCATGATCAGTCGGCCGGTCGTCGTTTCGCCGGTGAAGGCGATCTTGGCGATGCGCGGGCTCGACGCCAGCGGTTTGCCGGCCTCGAGGCCGAAGCCGTTGACGATGTTCAGCACGCCCTCGGGCAACAGGTCGCCGATCAGGTCGGCCCACAGCATGATGGTGGCGGGCGTCTGCTCAGCCGGCTTCAGCACCACGCAGTTGCCGGCAGCGAGCGCCGGTGCCAGCTTCCAGCAGGCCATCAGCAGTGGGAAGTTCCACGGAATGATCTGGCCGACGACGCCGAGCGGCTCGTGGAAATGATAGGCGACAGTGTCGTCGTCGATCTGCGACAGGCTGCCTTCCTGGCCGCGCAGCGCGCCGGCGAAGTAGCGGAAATGGTCGATGGCAAGCGGCACGTCGGCGGCGGTCGTCTCGCGGATCGGCTTGCCATTGTCCCAGGTCTCGGCCAGCGCCAGAAGGTCGAGGTTTTCCTCCATACGATCGGCGATGCGATTGAGGATCAGCGCGCGGGTCGCAGGTGCCGTCTTGCCCCAGGCGTCCTTGGCCTTGTGGGCGGCATCGAGTGCCGCCTCGATGTCGGCCGCATCGGAGCGGGCAACCTCGCCGAGCGGCCGGCCTGTGACAGGCGAGATGTTTTCGAAATAACGGCCGGCCTTCGGCGCTACCCAGGCACCGCCGATATAGTTGTCATAACGCTTGGCAAACGGCACCTTGGCGGTACGCGAGAATTCCACCTTGTTCATGCTCTTCCTCCCGAGAAGCAGCGCCGCGGCATGCGGCGCGTCGGGAGGCAGACTTGCCGGGACTTCGACAGTTGTCAGCCGGGCTGCAAGCGGGGCCCGTCGCGATGTGTCGCAGTTCTGCGACACATCTGCCAAACGGACTGGCAGCCGGCCGAAAAGCGGTGCCGGGACCTCAGATGTAGGAGGTGACCGCAGGCGGTTCCCACCACCTATTGTCGCGGCCATTGCCATAGTTGACGGGCGCCGCGGCAAGCTCGTTCGGATCGACGTCGTCGAGACAGCCGATCTGGACGGCGACGAAATCGCCGCCGATCGCCTCGACATGACCTTGGCTGAACGGCGCGCAGCCGCATGTCGAACAGAACAGATGATGCCCCTGCATGGTGCCGAAGCCGTAGTCGGTCATGACGTCCTCGCCCGACAGCAGGCGGAACTGTGCCGGCTTGACCAGCGCGTTCCACGATCGCCGCTTGGAGCAGATCGAACAGTTGCAGCGCGCGGTCCCTGCCGCGAGATCCATGTCAGCCTCGAAATGCACCTTGCCGCAATGACAGCTGCCCCGGTAAGTCTTGATCACGACGTCCTCCTCGATGAACTGGCCGCAATCTACCACGCCCCTCCTGCCATCCTCATGTCAGGAGGAATGTCAGCATGTCCTGATGTCGTCAGTTGGCGCGGTGAAGGTCGAGCCGGTTCATCTTGCGATGCAAGGTCGCGCGGCTGATGCCGAGCATGCGCGCGGCAAGCGCGACATTGCCGCCGGCGCGGGCCAGCGCGCGCTGCAGCACGGCCCGCTCGGCCTCGCGCAATTCTCGCTCCGCCACCACGCTGCCGCCCAGCAGGTCGGCTGCCGGCATGGGTTTGGCAAAGCTTTCGGCGGTCAGCCCGAGCGCCAGCCTGGCGCTGCGCGTCGCGCCGATGACGAGATCGTCGGCATCGATGGCAAGCAGGGCGCCGGCGCTGCGTTCGGCCACCGGCGCCAGCATGATGCGGGCATCGGGGAAGGCGAGCCGGAAATTGTCGGCTTCGATGCGCCGGGCGGCGTCCCCCACCGCCAGCGCGATGAGGTTGACAAAGCCCTCGGTCAGGTCGGCACGGCAGGACGAGACGTCGAGCGCCGCGGCCAGCTTGCCTTCGTGGTCGAAGATCGGCGTGGTCGTACAGGACAAAGCCGTGTTGCGCGTCAGAAAATGCTGGCCGCGATGGATTGTCAGCGGTCGCTGCTCGACAAGGCAGGTACCAATGCCATTGGTGCCCTCGCTCTCCTCGCTCCACACCGTGCCGGTCCACAGTCCCCAGTCATGGAAGGTCTCGTCATCGGCCAGCGCACCGCGGCGCTCGACCGGCACGCCGTCGCGATCGGCCAGGAGCACGCAGCAGCCGACCCCGCCGACGGCGAGGTAGAGCCGGTCGAGGCTGGCCTGGGCGACCGCGATGAGCGGCTCGATGCGCTGCCGGGCGAACACGAGCTCGGATTCGGTCAAGCGTTTGGGCGGGCTGCGATGGGTCGGATCGAGATGGTGATGCGACGATCGCTGCCAGGACGCGACCAGCGCCGAACGCGCCGCCTCGCTCGACTTCAGGGCAGCCTGCACCTTGTCGGCATGCTCGGTGACTGCGGTGCCTCTCATCCTCTCCTCCGGCGGCGTCTGCACCTCTTCCCGTACCGCATAGTCGTTGCCTGCTTCCGAAATCGGGTCAAGTAGCCCTTAGACGTATGCGGATGCCGGCCGGCGGAGCCAACGCCCGCCGGCCGCGTGGTTTGACATCAGGACTTGTGATGGACCTCCTGCAACCCGTAGACGTCGGTTGCGATCCCTTCCTTGCGCGCCTTGAGCTGCAGCGACAGATACTGCGAATAATGCCTGGACTGGTGCAGGTTGCCGCCATGGAACCACAGCGC
This sequence comes from Aminobacter sp. BA135, assembly GCF_050859125.1. NCBI lineage: Bacteria > Pseudomonadati > Pseudomonadota > Alphaproteobacteria > Hyphomicrobiales > Phyllobacteriaceae > Aminobacter > Aminobacter sp. BA135. The sequence goes on along the minus strand of NZ_CP139572.1, from coordinate 1,050,521 downwards.
GTCCTGCCGGGTCGGCTTCCACATGTTGCGCTGTTCGCCTTCCCACGGCCCGGGATCCTTGGTCGTGCTCGAGCCCAGCCCCCAGCACTTGCCGACCTTGTCGGCGACGTCCTGGTTGATCAGGTCGGCGGCCCAGCCGTTCATCGAGCCATAGCCGGTGGCATAGACGATGAGGTCGGCTTCCAGCTCGCGCCCGTCTTCGAGCACGATCGAGGTCTCCGTCAGCTTCTCGACGCCGACACCGCTGACCAGCTTGATCCGGCCATCGGCAACCAGCTCGCAGGCGCCGACGTCGATGTAGTAGCCGGAGCCGCGCCGGAGGTACTTCATGAACAGGCCGGACTCGTCGTCTCCGAAGTCGAGCATGAAGCCGGCCTTCTCCAGCCGCTCGTAGAAGGCGGCGTCCTTCTCGCGGATCTTGTTGTAAATCGGCACCTGGAACTCGTGCATGATACGATAGGGCAACGAGGCGAAGATCAGGTCCGCCTTACGTGTCGTCATGCCGGCAGCGACCGCGCGCTCGGAATAGAGATCGCCGAGCCCGATCTCCATCAGCGAGTCCGACTTGACGATGTGGGTCGAGGACCGCTGCAGCATGGTGACGTCGGCGCCACCCTCCCAGAGGGCCGCGCAGATGTCGTGCGCCGAGTTGTTGGAGCCGACAACGACAACCTTCTTGCCCCGGTAGGCATCGGGCCCCGGATGCTGGGAGGAATGCTGCTGCTCGCCCTTGAAGACGTCCTGTCCCTTGAACTTGGGAACATTCGCCTTGCCCGACATCCCCGTCGCCAGCACCAGCTGCTTAGGCTTCAGCACGATCTCCCGTCCGTCGCGCTCGACCACGACCGTCCACTCGCGCGTGGCCTCGTCATAGCTGGCGGACTTGCAACTGGTCGAGCTCCAGTAGTTGAGCTCCATCACCTTGGTGTACATCTCCAGCCAGTCGCCGATCTTGTCCTTCGGCGCAAAGACCGGCCAGTTCTCGGGGAACGGAATGTAGGGCAGGTGATCGTACCAGACCGGATCGTGCAGGCAGAGCGACTTGTAGCGCTTGCGCCAGCTGTCGCCCGGCCGCTCGTTGCGTTCGACGATGATGGTGGGCACGCCGAGCTGCCGCAGTCGGGCGCCCAGCGCGATGCCGCCCTGGCCGCCGCCAATGATGACGACATAAGGCTGCTCGGAGAAGCCGAGTTCTGCGGCTTCCGCCTCGCGCTTTTCCTTCCACGTCCGGCGGCCGGCGTCGCTGCCATGTTCGGCACCCATCGGACGCAGCAGGCCCTTGGGCTCTTCGTGACCCTTCAGCTCGCTCATCGTCGTCAGCAGCGTCCAGATGAGACCGTTCTTGAGCCTGACGTGGCCATAGCCGCGCGCCACTGCAGTCTCGAACTCGAACCAGCCATCGGTGATGCCGTCATTCTGGCTGGCAAGCTCCTTTTCGTCCTGGCGGAAGCGCCCCGGCTTGATCGATGCCAGCTGGCTCTTCAACATGTCGCGGATCTGGTCGTGGCCCTCCATTGTCTTGAGGTTCCAGGTAAACGTCACCAGGTCACGCCAGTAACAGTCTGCTTGGAACAGGTTTACTGCTGCTTCGACATTTCCGCCGGCGAGTGCCTTTTCCAGCTTGGCGAGAACGGTGTCGATCTTGGTCTGTGGGCTGTCGTCGAGCATGTGTTTTCCTCCGAATTGCCGATGATTGTTCAATTGGCGAGAACGCGCCGCCGGGCGCGATCACGGGCGGTTCGGCCGACGGGACGAATGATCGTCACAGGCCGTTCCGCAGCTTTCAGCAGGACGTCGCGGCCCCGGCTGTTCGACATGGCTTCCTCCGATCCCAGTCGATCCAAGGACAGCAAGTGCCGTGCCAAGTCGCCGGCTTCAGGGAAAAGCTTGGTTTCCAGGGAAGAGGCAGGCACGACCTGTTGCAGCAGACGTGGCGCACGCCACAGCTGTTGCAGCGGCAAGCCGCAACAGCTCAGTTGAGCGCGGTCAGGCCGTAGCGCTTGATCTGGCGGTGGATGGTGGAGCGGTCGACGCCCATGCGGCGAGCGGTCTCGGAAATGTTCCAGCCGCAGGCCCCGAGCATCGCTTTCAGCGCCGCCGGTCCGGCACTGGCGTCATCGAGCCGCACGGCGACCGCTGCCGCCGATGTCAGCGTCTCCGGCAGGTCGCCGGGTTCGATCACGCCGTCCTGGCAAAGCGCTGCCGCAACGGCAATCACATTGTCGAGCTCACGGATGTTGCCCAGCCAGCCATGGGCGCGCAACGCCAGGAGTGCCGCCGGCGAGACTGCGAGTCCCTCGCCGACCGGCCGGTGGCGGGCTACGACCGTCTCGAGCAGCCAGTCGAAGTCGCGGCGCTCGCGCAGTGGCGGGATCGATAGTGTCGCCGCATTCAGGCGGTAGTAAAGATCCTCGCGGAAGCGTCCCTCCCGCACCAGCAAGCCGAGGTCTCGGTGCGAGGCCGAGATGACCTTGAGGTTCACTGGCTTTGGCCGCGCAGCGCCCACCGGCAGCACCTCCCGTTCGGCCAGGACTCGCAGGAAACGGCTCTGCAGTGAAAGCGGCATGTCGCCAATCTCGTCGAGGAACAGTGTGCCGCCGTCGGCCTCCTCTATCAGGCCCTTACGCCCCTTCGCGGAAGCACCGGTGAAGGCGCCCGGCAGGTGGCCGAACAACTCGCTTTCGATCAGTTGCTCCGGGATCGCGGCGCAGTTGATGGCGACGAACTTGCCCTTGACGGCAGCACCGTCATGGATCGCCTTGGCGAGATATTCCTTGCCGGTGCCGGTTTCGCCCTGGAGCAGGATCGGCAGCGGCTTGCCGGCCAGCTTCGCCGCCTTCGCCTGGAGGGTCGCCATCTGCGGATCGCCGCCGCTCAGGCCACGCAGCGACACCGGGATCTGCTCGCGTGCCAGCACCGGCGCCTGCACCTTGTGGTGCGGCTCGATGGCGTGGGCAAACAGCGCGTTGCCGTCGCGTGCGAAGACCAGGCGATCCTGAGTCGGCCGCCGCCGGGTGAGATCCGGCAGGTCGTCGATCTCCATGTCGAAGAATCGCGCGATCGGCTGACCGATCAGCCCGTCCGGCTGGCGCCAGTCGAGTCCGACAGAGCGCGCCAGTATCTTGGCGCCGCCATGGGTCATGCCGATGATGCGGCCCGCGCCATCGATGGAAATCGCCGCCTCCGGGTCGACGTCGAGGAACTCCGGCGAGCGGGCAAAGCGCAGCACCCATTCGTCCCGGGTCTGGGCCATCAGATTGGCCAGCTCGATGCGGCGCACGGTGGCGGCGACCAGATGCAGCGCAAGGTTCTGGCTGGTCTTGCGGATCGGCGAGCTCAACAGGGAGATGTCGAGCACGGCGGCAAGATCGCCACTGGTATCGTAGACCGGCGCGGCGGTACAGGACAGCGGCGTGTGCGTGTTGTCGAAATGGTCGGTCTGGTGGATCGTCAGGGCCTCACCCGCCTCCAGGCAGGCGCCGACGGCGCAGGTTCCGGCGCGCGCCTCCGACCACTCGGAGCCGAGATACAGGCCGGCCTTGCGCAGATTGTTGTCGAACAGCGGGTCGCCCAGAAACTCGACCGTCACGCCCTTGCGGTCGGACAGCAGCAGGACGTAGTTCTGGCCCGCCACCTGCCGGAACAGGTTTTCGAGGCCCGAGCGGGCAATGGCGATCAGCTCCTCGGATTGCTGGCGATGCGCGCGCAGTTCGCCATCGGGCAGGATATAGGCCTCGCATACCTGGGTGGGGTCGAGACGATGTTGCTCGATGCAACGCAGCCACGACTTGACCACCTGCTCGTCACGCCCCGTCGAGGCACCGAGGCTGACGCTTTCGATCTCGCGAATATGGTCGGAATGCGAAAACATCGGCACTGCAGCACGCCTCCCAACGCACCGCCTCCCATTTCCTCCTGATGCCACATGACTGCATGGCATCCCGGCAATGTAAAGCAGGCAGTCGATGCTCGCGATCCCGGAGTGCGACCCTGCCGTAATCATGAACTAGGTCTGCCACAGCATTCGGGTTAGAACTGTTTCCCTGATCGGGGTTTTCGTGACAAGTTTTGTCAATGAAGAGATCTGATCGCCAATTCCACGAAATGGAGCCGATCTTGCACTTCAGAATTTCGACAATTCCTGTTGCGTTGGTATTCGCCTTTGGCCTTGGGGTAACGGCATTTGCTGCCACGAACCCCGGCATTGCGGTTTGTGCCTCCGTCAACTTCTTGCCTTTGACCCGGCTGGAAGACGGGACGCTGGTGGGGTCCCATGCTTTCGACACAGGTCAAGCTGCGGTCACCCAGCAGCTTCTGGTCGACAGCAAAGACAGGATCGGGGACACTTTCGGCGAACCTCGATCGGCCCCGATAGTCGTCTTCTTCAACAGCGCGGCAAGCTTTTGGCCATTCCGGCTCAACGACTATGGCAGCACCCACGTCATTGGCACCAGAACCTGTGTTCTGATCGGACCCAACGGGCGAAACGTGGACGTCGTCGCGCATGAACTGATGCATGCCGAAATCGTCGACCGCGTCGGCGTCCTGGCCAAGTTCACCGAGTTGCCGACATGGTTTGATGAAGGCCTCGCCATGCAGGTTGATTTCAGGCCCGAGTACGACATTGCGGGCGGAGCAAACGCCGAAACGAAGTCCGTCAGGGCACTGCAGTCCGCCGGAGACTTCTACGTTCCGGATTCCGCGCAGTTGACCTACAATTATGCGTCCGCAAAGGCTGAAGTTGCCTTATGGACAAGGCGGGTGGGATACGCGTCTGTTCTTGCACAGCTTGAGCGCTTGAGGCGGGGCGAAGCATTTGAACCCGTCGTGGGCATGAACTGAACAACCGCCATCGGCGAAGCGCACTGACCGGTAGCGATTGACGTGTGTCGGATGGTTCAGACGTCCAGGCTGTAGATCGCCATTGTCGTGGCCGCCCCCAGCACCAGTACGCCGAGCGTTGGAAATCGCGGAATCCAGATCAAGACGATCGCGGACGTAACCGTGATCACAAGTGCCGAAAGCCCACCTCCGGCGAGCCGGAAGATGGAAATGACGCCGGCGATGACCAGCCCGACGCCAACCGGCGCCAGGCCTTCGCGCATTGCCTTGTGCCACCGCTTTGCCTTGTGGGCGTTGGACACCTTGATGACGCCGTAGCAGAGCAATGACGATGGAAGGAACAGGGCCATGGTGGCGACCAGCGCCCCCCACCAGCCGGCGACCTTCCAGCCGATAAGCGTTGCCAGCATAGTGCCCGGCCCGGGTGCCGCACGCGAGATGGCGAACAGGTCGATGAATTCGCGGCTGCTGATCCAGCTGTGCACCGCGACGGATTCATGCTGGATGCCGGCGATGATCGCCGAGCCGCCGCCGATCGACAAAAGCGAAAACGGCACGAAGACGGCGATCAGCGTGAGGAGATCGTCGTCGCGCATCGCTCAGCTCCTGCGCCAGGCCAGGGCAACGCTGACTGGTGCCACGACAAGGACGACGGGGATCAGCGGCAGCTTCATCAGCCCGACGGCGATGGCGACTACGGCAATCACGACCAAGCTTGGGGGAAACTTCATGGCGCGCTGGGCGCCCTTGAAGCAGATCACCAGCAGCAGGCCGAGCGCGGCATAGGCCACGCCATTGGACGCCGCCTCCAGCATCGTGACATCCGGCAGCGCGTCGAACACGGCGCTCAGCGCGATCACGGCGAAGAACGGGCCGACGAGGAAGCCGAGCACGCAGGCGACGCTGCCGGCCAGGCCGCGCAGCTCGTCGCCCATGCAGATGACCAGGTTGACGACATTGGCGCCGGGCAGCATCTGCGAGATCGCCAGCGAGCTGGCGAAATCCTCGTCGCTGATCCAACCGTGGCGCAAGACGAATTCCTGGTAGAGCCAACCCGACAACCCGCCGCCGAAGCTCAGCAGCCCGATCTTCAGGCAGGCGAGGAACAGCGCGCCCAGGCCTGGGGCAGGCCGCATTGCGTTCAACAGCTGCGGCTCTACAACCGGATCGGGAATCGACGTCATCTCAGGCCGCCAGCGCGCCCGGCTGCACTTCGCTCGCCGCCAAAAGTCGCCTGGTGTAATCGTGCTGCGGGTCGCCGTAGACCTGCTCGGTCGGGCCCTGCTCGACGATCTTGCCCTGGTACATGACGATGACCGAGGTGGCGAAGTCGCGGACCAGCGCGAGATCGTGGGCAATGAAGATGTAGGACAGCCCCATGTCGCGGCGCAGTTCCTTGAGCAGGTCGATGATCTGCGCCTGGATCGAGACGTCGAGCGCCGACACCGCCTCGTCGCAGACGATCAGCTCCGGCTGCAGCGCCAGTGAGCGGGCGATGGCGATGCGCTGCCGTTGGCCGCCGGAGAACTGGTGCGGGTAGCGCTCGGCATGGTCCGGCAGCAACCCGACCTTCTCGAGCAGTTCGGCGACACGCTCACGCCATTGCTGCCTCGGCAGCACGCCCGCATGGATCGCCCACGGTTCCGACACGATCTGCTGAATGGTCATGCGCGGATTGAGCGAAGCGGTCGGGTCCTGGAACACGAATTGCATGCGACGCCGAACCTTGAAGGTCTCGGCCTGCGACAACTTGAGCAGGTCCTTGCCGTCGAAGTCGATCGATCCCGCCGTGGGTGTGTCGAGCCCAAGCAGCATGCGCGCCAGCGTCGACTTGCCGGAGCCGGATTCGCCGACGATGCCAAGCGTCGTACCGCGCGACAGCTTGAAGCTCGCGTCGTCGACCGCCTTGACCTGCGGCTGCGGCGCGCTGGAAAACAGCTTGGGGCGGCCGAAATAGACCTTGGAGACATTGCGCACCTCGAGCAGCGGCGTCGGTCCCGCCTCGGCTGCCTCGTTGACGCTGAAGCCATGGCGCCCCGGCACCGCGTCGAGCAGGCGCTGGGTATAGGGATGGCTCGGCTGCGATAGCACCTTGGCCACAGGTCCTGCTTCGACGATGCGCCCGCCCTGCATGACGACGACCTTGTCGGCCACCTTTTCGACGACGCCGAGATCATGGGTGATGATCACCATGCCCATGCCGCTGTCACGCTGCAGCTCCTTCATCAGGTCCAGCACCTGCGCCTGCACGGTGACGTCGAGCGCGCTTGTCGGCTCGTCGGCGATCAGAAGGTCGGGCTGCAGCGCGATCGCCGAGGCGATCATGATGCGTTGGCGCTGGCCGCCCGAGAACTGGTGCGGATAGTCGCGCGCGCGCCGCTCCGGATCCGATATGCCGACGCGGCCGAGCAGGTCGATGGCGCGTCGCCGCGCCGTGTCGGCGTCGATGCCGTGCACGCGCATCGTCTCGGCGATCTGCCAGCCGATCGGGTATACCGGGTTGAGCGCGGCGAGCGGGTCCTGGAAGATCATCGAGATGCTCTTGCCGTTGACCAGGCGCCGGTCCTCGGCAGAAGCCTTCAGCAGGTCCTGGCCACGGAAGAGAATCTGCCCGGACGAGATCATCGCCGGCGGCGTGTCGACGAGGTTCATCACCGCAGAGGCGCTGACACTCTTGCCGGAACCGCTTTCGCCGAGGATGGCCAGCGTTTCGCCCCTGTCGACAGTCCAGCTGACGTCGTTGACGGCATGCACGATGCCCTTGCGCGTCGGGAACTGGATGCTGAGGTTCTTGACCTGCAGAAGGCTGGGTTCTGACATTGTCATTCCGCCGAGGTTTGCAGGCGCCAGCGTTCGACCGGATCGGTCACGACGCGGAGCCAGTTCGAGAACAGATTGAGCGACATGGTGACGAGCATGATCGCCAGGCCGGGCCAGAACGCCACCCACCAGGCCGAGCCGATGTAATTGCGCCCGTCCGAGACCATCAGGCCCCAGGTGATCTCGGGCGGCTGGATGCCGATGCCGAGGAAGCTCAGGCCGGATTCGACGAGCATGACGAAGGCCATTTCCAGCGCCGCGAGATTGATGACCGTCGGCAGCACCATCGGCGCGACATGGCGGAACAGGATGCGCCATGTCGAAGCGCCCATGGCGCGCGCCGAGGTGACGAACAGCCGTTCCTTCAGCTCGAGCACCTCGGCGCGGACCGTGCGCAGGAAGATCGGCACGCGCGAGATGGCGAGCACCAGGATGACGTTGGCGACGCCGGGCTCGAACACGAACAGAACGATGACGGCGAGCAGAAGCGACGGAAAGCTCATGATCGCGTCCGCCAGGCGCAACAAGATCGCGCTGACGGCGCCCTCCTTGAAGCCGGCGACGAGGCCGAGCGCGCCGCCGACCACCAGCGAGGTCAGCACCGCCGTTCCGGCGATCAGAATGGTGTTCTGGCTCGCCACGATGATGCGGGCGAGAACCGAGCGTCCGAGCGCGTCGGCGCCGAGGATGTAGAGCCATGGCCGATCGAACGAGAACGGTGCTGCGTTGCGCTGCATCAGGTTCATGGCGCGAGCCTGGTCGGCGAGCAGCGTCGGCCCCAGTGCAACGCAGACCAGGACGATGGTCAGGAAAGCAGCCGAGACCAGGGCGACCTTGTCGCGCAACAGGCTCGAGGCGATGTCGCGGAGTGCCGACGGAGCTGCCTGTGCGGGCCTGGCCATCTCAGCTGTGCCGGATGCGTGGATCGACGAGCGCATAGGTGATGTCCACAACGATGTTGATGATGAAGACGGCAAGTGCCGTGACCAGCACTGCCGCCTGGATGACGGCAAAGTCGCGCAGGAGCACGGAATCGATCATCAGCTTGCCGATGCCGGGGAAACCGAACACCGTTTCGACGATGACCGCCCCGTTGACGATGCCGGCGGCCTGGTCGCTGGCGACCGTGATGACAGGCAGCAGCGCGTTGCGCAGCGCGTGAACGAAGACGATGGCCCTGGCGCGCACCCCTTTGGCCCGCGCCGTCTTGACGTAGGCCGAAGACAGCGCGGTGATCATCGACGAGCGCACCACCTGTACCAGAACGCCAGTCGGCCTGAGACACAGAACGGCGATCGGCAGGACCCAGTGCCAGGGCGTGCCGGTTCCTGAGGTCGGCAACACGCGAAGCCAGACGGCGAAGACGATCACGCCGACGATCGCCACCCAGAAGTTCGGCGTGCTGGCGCCGATCAGCGAGATCAGGCTGGCGATGCGGTCGAACAGTCCGCCTGGACGAAAGGCAGCGAGCGAACCGGTGACGATGGCGACCGCGATGACGATCGGCATGGTGATCGCCGCCAGCATCAGGGTCGTCGGGAAGGCATGCAGCACGACCTCGACGGCCGGCTTCGAATACTGGATCGACTCGCCGAGATCGAACTGCAGCAGGCCGCCCAGGAAACGGAAGAACTGGACATAGACCGGATCGTCGAATCCGAAGCGCTGGTTGAACTGGTCGCGCATCTCCTCGGTGGCGTCGAGCGGCAGATAGAGGTCTGCAGGCGAGCCGGTGAACCTGGCCAGAAAGAAGACGAGGATGATCAGCAGCGCCAGCGACAGCACGCTCTGCAACGATCGCCTGAAGATGAAATTGCCCATTCTCCGCCTCCTCCGCCGGACATGGTTGACACGGGAGGGCGGCGCCGGCGATCGGCCGGCGCCGTTCCAGCGTTACGACGGTGACTTGACGACCAGCTTGGCAAGCTGCAGCTCGACCGCGTTGGCAATTGTCGGTGTGAAGTCGAGGCGCTTGCCGACCCGCATGTAGTTGACCATGTGGAACAGCGGCGCGTCGGCGACCAGGTCCTCGTAGATGTAGCGGAAGGTCTCCTGGTAGAGCTTGGCGCGTTCCTCGCCCGAGGCCATGCCGGCGTCAGTGATCAGCTTGTCCACCTTGGCGTCGTGGATTTCGCTCTGGCGGCCGTCGCTGTGATACTTGAAGAACGCGGTGAACTGGGCGTCGCCGCTGTTGTTGTCATGCATTGTCAAAAGCGCGTTGGCCTGGCGACCGGCGGCGAACGGCTTGTTGGCCGCCTCCAGCCACTGTGTCATCTCGAGATTGTCGAGCTTGATCTTGAAGCCTACGGCGCGCAGCATCTCGGCGGCCGCCTCGACGAACTCGTTCGAGTTGGCGAACATGCCGGGGCGGCCGATCATGCGGATCTCGGTGTCGACGGGCACGCCCGCGGCCTTTGCCTCGGCGAGCAGCGCCTTGGCCTGTTCCGGGTCATAGGGCCACGGCACGAGGTTCGGGTTGTGGCCGAGCACGCTCGGGCCGACCTGCTGGGTGGCGAGTTCCGCCTTGTCGCTGATGACGCTGCCGAGGAATGCCTTGCGGTCGATCGCCAGGTTTAAGGCCTTGCGCACGCGAATGTCGTTGAGCGGCGGAATGTCGGCGGAGAGACGGAACATCGCACTGTCGGAGTTCGGGTAGACCTTGTCCGTCTCCGGATTGGTCGCATCCTGCGGCGCGATCGAGAAGGCCAGGTCGGCCTCGCCGGTTTCCACCATCGCGGCCGCGACCGAGGATTCGCTGCGCCAGACATAGGTGGCGTCTTCGATCTTCGGCTTTTCGCCCCAATAGCCGTCGAAACGCTTGATCTTGACGTTCTCGCCCTGGGTCCAGCTGACGAAGTCATAGGGGCCGGTGCCGATCGGCTCGGTCGTGTATTCGCCCTTCGGCGTCTTCGCCGATGCGATCGCCAGCTGCGCCAGCAGCGTCGGCAGGATCGGCATCGGCGTCTTGGTCGTGAACTCGACAGTGCTCTCGTCGATCGCCTTGGCAGTGATGTCGACGCCGCCGAAATATTTGGTGCGGGTGATGCAGGTCAGCTTTGGATCGAGCGTGCGCTCGAGCGAATAAACCACCGAGGCCGCATCGAACGGCGTGCCGTCGTGGAACTTGACGCCCTTGCGCAGGTTGAAGCGCCAGGTCGTCGGCGAGGTCTGCTCCCAGCTTTCGGCGAGGCGCGGAATCGTCGTCTGCTTGGCATAGTCCAGCTCGACCAGCGTCTCGACGACATTCTGCTTGATGATGCGGCCAATGACCGAGCGCGGCGTCTCGCACGGATCGAGCCGGTCGGGCCCGCCCGGCAGCACGATGGTCACGGCGTCGCCCGACTGGGCCATGGCCGCCGACAAGGGCGACAGAAACAGCGCCGTCGAAAGCCCCAGTACGGTTTTCCTGAATGCGTTCATTTCAAACTCCTCCCGAGTTCTAGTTGATTTTGTGAAGTCCGTCGCCGCTAGACCGCGCGAAGTCGGGCGCCCGATCTGAAGCCCTCCAGCTTCAGCCGTTCCTTCTCTTCCTGGGCACGGATGCCGGGCAGGATGTCGGCCGCCACCTTGGACGACAGGGCGACGACGCCGTCCTCGTCGCCGACGATGAGGTCGCCCGGATGGACGACGAGGCCGCCGACGGCAACGTCGACATTGATCGCGCCGGGACCGTTCTTGTAGGGCCCGCGATGAGTGACGCCGCGGGCATAACAAGGCAGCTTGCTGGCCCTGATGGCTGCGACATCACGGATGGCTCCATCGATGACGAAGCCGGCGACACCAAGGGATTCGGCATGGGCCAGAATGATCTCGCCGATCAGCGCCTGGCTGGTGTCGCCGCCGCCATCGACGACGATGACGTCGCCGGGACGTGCAATGCGCAGCGCCGCATGGATGGCGAGATTGTCGCCACGACGCGTCCGCACCGTCAGCGCCGTGCCGACCAGATGACCGCCGGCATGAAAGGGCAACAGGCCGACCGCGCCAGGCAGACGATCCAGATTGTCGCTGACGATCGATGTCGCGACATTGGCGTATTGCTTCAGCAGATCGTCCGCAACGGGTGCTGCGGACGGCAGTTCGGTGACGGTCATGATAGCTCCTCCCTTGGTGACCGCGGACCAGCGGCCTCCAGTCATCAAAGGGATAGGAGTGTCACTTCCTGAAGAAAAGCGATATTAATGCATCGGAAGGCATCGCTATTCTTCATATCAGGAGGAATTCATGTTCACGATCAAGCAGATGGAAGCGCTCTACTGGGTCAGCACGTTGGGCAGTTTCGAGGCCGCTGCCGACTATCTGAACATGGTCCAGTCGACGATCTCCAAGCGCATCGGCGAACTGGAGGCCAGGTTTTCGACGCCGCTGTTCCATCGTACCGGGCGCAAGCCGGTCCTGACGACCAAGGGCGAAGAGATCCGTGCAATCGCCGAGCAGATGCTGCGCCTGAACGATCGCCTGAACTCACTGGCAAAGAAATCGTCGGTTCCGTCATTCCGCTTTCGCCTCGGCGTCACCGATCTCGTCGCGCTGTCATGGCTGCCCGAACTGTTGTCCGGCATTCTCGACCGCTATCCGATGATCACGCTCGAACCCGAGATCGACCTCACTGCCTCCCTGCTCGAGCGCCTGGTCGACCGCCGCCTCGACTTCGTCATCTGCCCGCGCGTCATCCAGGAGCCGCAATTCGTCAGCACGCCGCTTGGCGCCATCGAGCTTGTGTGGATGTGCAGCCCGAAGCTGTTGGGCGGCAAGGACAATGCGACGTTGAGCGATCTCACCAAGCATCCATTGCTGATCCAGACGACCGGCTCGATCCTGCGGCCGATCCTGCACAGCGTCATCGACAACCCGAACCTGCCGTTCAAGCGGACGATTTCCTGCAACAACATGGTGGCGCTGGCTCACTTGGCGGCCCATGGCATGGGCGTCACCATCCTGCCGCACGCCTTCTTCAGGAATATGGTCGCCGATGGCCGGCTGTGCGTCGTGCGCACCGAGATGGAACTGCCCAATCTCGAATACTTCGCCACCTTCAGGAACGATTACCATGTGCAGTTCTGCGAGGAAGTCGCGGCCCTAAGCGCCGAAATCTGCGATTTCCGGCTGCAATAGGTGCCGCGCAAATCGCCAATGGCGTGCCGATGCCGCCTTGCCGCGGGGCAGCCGATCTGCGATCTCGGCGTGAGCATCGAAATGAACCCGACCGGAGTTGGCAGTGCGCAGTGTGGGCTTGATCGTTTCGGCCATCGTCCTTGTCATCGCCATCGCGCTCACCACCGCCTGGGCAGCGATGGCGCTTTGGTATCGGTTGCCGGCGCCTGACATCGCCAGGGGACTGGCCGCAGGCTTGTTCGTCCTGCTCGGCATCGCAGCCGCCATCGCCCTGTTCACGCCCTGGCGCCTGCATGGGCTGGCACTGTTCGCCATCGGCTTCGCTGCGGTGCTGATGTGGTGGAATACCATCGTTCCGTCCAACCATGCCGAATTCGCGCCCGACGTCGCCAGGCAGGTCACAGGCATCCGCGACGGCGACATGCTGACCCTGACAGATGTCCGCGACTTCGAGTGGCGCAGCAACAGCGACTTCAGCGAGCACTGGACGACACGCAGCTACGATCTCGGCAAGCTCAAGACGCTCGACCTGTTCATGTCCTACTGGGCGGGGCCCGAGATGGCCCATGTCATCATGAGCTTCGGCTTCGAAGGCGGCGATCAGCTTGCCTGGTCGGTCGAAGTGCGGCGGCAGAATGGCGGCCAGTTCTCGCCGATCGCCGACCTGTTCAAGGCCAACCCGCTGGTCATTGTTGCCGCGGACGAGCGCGATGTCGTCGGCGTCCGCTCGAATGTCCGCGGCGAGGACGTCCAGCTCTATCGCCTCAACGTCTCGCCTGCCGCCGCCCGGGCACTGCTGCTCGGTTATGTCGCGGATGCCAATGCGCTGGCCGCAACGCCGCGCTTCTACAACTCGATCACCACCAACTGCACCACCGTCATCTTCAAGATGATGCGCGCCGTTGGCGACGTGACGCCGTTCGACTGGCGCCTGATCGTCAATGGCTACCTGCCTGAATACGCCTATGACCGCGGCGCGCTCGACAGCCGCCTCTCGGTGCAGGAACTGCGCAACCGCGCCCACATCGCCGAACGCGCGCTGGCGACCGGACTGACCGCCGATTTCTCGCGTCTCATCCGCGAAGGGGTGCCGTCGCCGCTTCAAGCGCGATAGGCATGGACGTTGGAAAATCATGCGCACCCGGAAATCGCCGACCTTGCGCGTCAGGTTCTGATGCCGCGCATCGGCGGCCAAAGACCGAGCTGCCGCTTGACCAGCTTAGCCTGCTGGCGCGTCACCTAGTAAGGCAAGGCAAGGCAAAGAAAGCGGCCAAGCACACGCGTCGTGCATGGCGGCAGCAGGCCTGCCCGCCCTGTAGCAGAGAAGACAGACGTTTGCCGACGCCGCCGCGTTCTGCCGTAGCAGGCTGTCACATTGGACCTGTAGGTAACTACACCCTGGCTTCGGCGAACGTCACCAGCCGCCGGCGGTCCTCGCACCACAGCGCGAGATTGATGCAGCCGACGCTCTTCCAGAAGGTCAGCCTGACCGTCTGGCTGGCATCGCGAAGCTCGGCATTGCTGTCGAAGCAGGCCTGCAGGCGATAGAACGGCACGCGGCTGCACAGATGGTGGATGTGGTGCAGGCCGATCGAGCCAGTGATCCACTGCGCCACAGCGGGCAAGGCATACCACGAGCTGCCGCCAAAGGCCGCGACATGCAGGTCCCAGGCGTCGCCCGCATCCCAGCGCGTCTCTTCGAACTGGTGCTGGACGTAGAACAGCCAGCCGCCGGCCCAGGCGCCCATCACCACGACGGGCAGAACCGCCAGCATCACCGCCCAGCCGGCCAAGAGCACGAGGCCGCCATAGACCAGCACCAGCGCCAGGTTGAGGCCGCCGGCGCTGCGCCATGCCTCGACGCGCGGAATGGCGTCGTTGTAGGGCAGCCGGTGCATGATCAGAAAGTAGATCGGCACGCCGATGACGATCAGGATGATCGGGTTGCGATAGATGCGATACATCAGCCGCTGGCTGGTGGTCATCGCCTCATATTCGGCAACCGTGCGCGTATCGATGTCGCCGATGCCGCGTTTGTCGAGATTGCCCGAGCCGCCATGGTGCACGGCATGCGCCTTCTGCCATAGCGTGTAGGGCGTGAAGGTGAAGACGCTCAGCGCCCGGCCGATGGTCTTGTTGGCCATACGCGAACTGGTGAACGAGCCGTGGCCGCAGTCATGCTGGATGGCAAACAGCCGCACCAGGAACGAGGCACAGACCGGCGCCAACGCCACCATCAGCAGCCAGCGCCAGCCGCCGAGCAGCGGGCCGGCATAGGTTGCGAGCCAGACAAGCGTGGCGCCCATCACCAGGAAAGGTATCAGCGTCACCGCCAGTTCGAACGCCGCGCGGCGGTCGTCGGGGTCGCGAAAGCGGTTGCAATGCGAGGCTAGCCGGCGAACGAGCGCCTTTTCAGCCGCATGATCCGCACCCTGGGCAGACCCTTTGGGCAGGTCGTCCGCCTTGGACGACATCAATTTCGTCATTTAGTCCCCGAAATCTCGCTGCCAACTCGGTCAAGCGCGCCATTTGTCCATAATGCGCGGCACGCGCCATGGCTAGTGGCACCACCGTGGCATATTAGCCGTATCCAGCGTCTATGCACCGCTGGACGCAAATCATGGCGTTTTCCTGTTGAGTGCGCGGGCCATTACGTCTTAGGTCGGGGAAATCATCGAGGCGCGGCCAGCCGCCGCAGGGAACTCCTATCCATGGCTTCTTTGGAAATTTCCGCCGGCTCGGCCAAATGGACCACGCTTCCAAGCCATCGCTTGTGGCTGCTGCAGCAGGCCGACGCGCTGTTCTCCTTCTTCGAGCGCCAGAGCCTCAATCCGCTCGGCGGCTTCCACGACCTCGACGATCATGGCCACCCGCTCGCACCGGGCGCCGTCCCCGGCCGCTTCGCCGGCCGACAGATCCACGTCACCACACGCATGGTGCACTGTTTCTCGATTGCCCATCTGATGGGACGCCCCGGCGCCGACGTGCTCGTCGACCACGGCATGGAATTCCTCTGGAACGGCCATCGCGACACAGCCAATGGCGGCTATTTCTGGGGCGTCGGTTATGACGGTCCGACCAACGACACCAAGCAGGCCTATGGCCATGCTTTCGTCCTGCTTGCCGCCTCCAGCGCCAAGGTCGCCGGACACCCCGACGCCGACCGCCTGCTGACCGACATCTCGACAATCCTGTCTGAAAAATTCTGGGAAGAGGCGCATGGCGCGGTGGCGGAAGAGTTCAGCCGCGACTGGCAGCCGCTCGACAGCTATCGCGGCCAGAACTCCAACATGCACCTCACAGAGGCGCTGATGGCCGCCTTCGAGGCGACTGGCGACAGCACCTATCTCACCATGGCCGAGCGCATCGCCGACCTGATCATCCGCCGCCATTCGGCTGCCGCCGGTTGGCGCCTGCCCGAGCATTTCACCGCGGAATGGAAGCTCGACCGCGAGTACTCCGGCGACCCGATGTTCCGCCCTTATGGCACGACGCCTGGCCATTCGCTCGAATGGGCGCGGCTGCTGCTGCAATTGTGGGAGCTCGGTGGCCGCAAGCATGCCTGGCTGCCGGACGCGGCAAGGAACCTGTTCGGCCAAGCGACGGCAGACGGTTGGGACGCCGCCAAGGGCGGCTTCTATTACACGCTCGAATGGGACGGCTCGGCCCGGATCAGGGACCGCTACTGGTGGCCGTGCTGCGAGGCGATCGGTGCCGCGTCCGTACTCAACGCCATCGGCGTCGACGCTGCCTACGAGGCCTGGTACCGCCGTATCTGGAGCTTCTGCGCCAGCCGCTTCATCGACCGCGCCAATGGCGGCTGGCACGCCCAGCTCGACGACGACCTCAAGCCCAATGCCGGCCCGTTCTGCGGCAAGCCCGACATCTACCACGCGCTCCAGGCCTGCCTGATCCCGCTGCTGCCGACCTCGGGCAGCATCACCCGCGGCTTGCTGCAGACAGGCATCCGCCTCTAGCAAGATCGGTCCGGCCACACGGTCAGCGCGCCGCCACCTGGTTGCCGAAGATCGCGCGCTGCATCGAACCGGCAAGGGTCGCCGCAAAAGGCGTGGCGATGTGGTGGCGGTCGCGGAAGGTCAGCTTGCCGCCGATCATCGCCGGGCAGGTCGTGTCGTTGCAGAACAGCTCGGTCAGGTCGACATAGCGGACGCCATCAAGCCCGGCGCTCGCCACTTGTTCAGTCTTCGACACCCGTTCGTCGATCGCTTCCCGTCGCGGCGTGTCGCAGACGGTGCTGCTCCTGCCCTGCCACAACGAACGGGCGACACAACGGTCGAGATATGACTTGTGAACGGGAACATCCCTGAGCAGCACAACCTCGGCGCCGGTCTTGCGAAGCGCCGCAAGCGATGCCCTCAGGCCACCCGCCCAGACGTCGCGGCTGACCAGATGCTCCAGCCCGCCATTGACGTCGTTTTCGACGTAGCTGTAGGAAAACTGCGAAACGATCACCGCATCGGGCTTGAGGCTGGCGATCTCCTTCATTGCCGTCTGCCGCCACGCATCGCATTCGGAATAGGCCCGCATCAAGCGCACGTTCCATGTCGGCACCGCCGCCACCGAGCAGGACGATTTCAGATAGGTCACCAGCCGCCAGTTGTTGGTCTCGGCAATCTTTGCCAGCGGCGTCGACCAGTGGTCGGCATGCGAATCGCCGAACAGCACGATCGTCTTTTGCGGCTTCGATGCACCCAGACTGCAGCTGCGCGGCTTGGTCTGCTCGAGGCTGGCAACGCAGGCGCTGTCTATCTGGCGCGCCGACGACGAACGTGCAGCACTGTCTGCGATCAACATCTGCTCCGGGCCGACACTTCGCGCAGCAATCTGAGCTGCGCCATAGGACAATGTCACGCCGAGCGAGGTCAGCAGCGCCGCCAAACCCAGCGAGCGCAGCGAACCGGCCGAAAGCCAGCCATTGGAGCGAACAGGATTCTCGACATACCGATAACTGAGGAAGGACAGGCCGGCCGTCACCGCCAGGCAGGCAAGCCTGCCGGCAAGCGTAAGGTCAGGCCACAGGATCGTCGCATAGACGATGACGGGCCAGTGCCAGAGATACAGCGAATAGGACAGCTTGCCGGTCCATTGGAACGGCGGCAGCGACAGCAGGCTTGCCGGCCCGACAGCACTCTTGCGGGCGCCTGACAGCAGCAGCATCGCCGTTCCCGCGACCGGCAGCAACGCGATGAAGCCGGGGAACGGATCGGTCTCCGAGACGCTGAGATAGGCGACGACGATCAATGCGATACCAGTCCAGCCCATGACAGGCGAGAAACGAAAACCCGATGCCCAGCGTTCCGCCACAACAAGCGAGACGAGACCGCCCACAGCAAATTCCCAGGCCCGCAGCGGCGAGAAATAGAAGGCCCAGGGCTGCGACTCCGAGGTCATCCAGGCGCTCACGCCGAACGACACCAGTGCAATCACGCCGAGGATGAGCGCGATACTCCTTGCCCCCGGCCGGAACCACGCGACCAACAGCAGGAATGCCGGCCAAAGCAGATAGAACTGCTCCTCGACCGACAACGACCAGAAATGCAGAAACGGGTTGCTGGCCGTGTCGGCGGCGAAATAATCGAACGACCAGCGCAGCAGCCAGAGATTGATGACGTAGCTCGACGCAAACAGCGCACCCTTGGCGTAAAGCTGCTGCTCGGACGGCGCGAGGATGAAATAGCCGGCGGCAAGCGTGCTGGCGATCACCAAAAGCGATGCCGGCAACAGCCGTCGGGCGCGACGCCCATAGAAGCGCCAGAGGTCGACGGTCCCGCTGCGGCCGATCTCCTGCATCAGATGGCGGGTGATCAGATAGCCCGAGATGACGAAGAAGATATCGACGCCGATGAAGCCGCCCGGCAGGTCCGACATGCCGAAGTGAAAGGCGATCACGCCGCCGACGGCGATGGCACGCAGGCCCTCGATGTCGGGGCGGAAGGTGGTAACAGGTGCCGTCATGTCTTTGCTGCAACGTGTGCTGTGATGTGCGTGCTGGACATGACTGCAGGTTGGGCGACCACGCCCGCGGGCACAATTCAAACTATGTTGCAACGCAACATGAAAGCCGCCTTTCCGAACACCTTACCTGGGAGAAACGGGCTCATTTCCGCGCCTTCGAGCGTCGATTTCTGTATGAACGGAACTCATGCGGGCATTGGTCGTTAATGCCCTACGGAACCAGGGCGGCCAGATGACGAATCGCGAGACTTTGCTCGGCGGGCTGCCGGCTGCGGTCTATACGACCGATGCCAGCGGGCGGATCACCTTTTTCAATGAAGCCGCCGCAGAACTCTGGGGTCACCGGCCCGAAATCGGCAAGGACGAGTGGTGCGGCTCTTGGCGGCTCAGGACGGCGGAGGGCGAGCCGCTGGCGCATGGCGATTGCTCGATGGCCTTGGCGCTGAGGGAAGGCCGGGCGATCCGCAACGCCGAGGCCATGGCCGAGCGCCCCGATGGCACGCTGGTGCCGTTCCTTGCCTTCCCCGCGCCGATACGAGACGAAACCGGCGCGATAACGGGTGCCATCAACCTTTTGGTCGACATCTCGGCCCAGAAGCAGGCCGAAATACAAACCCAGCGCCTCGCCTCGATCGTCGAATCTTCCGACGACGCCATCGTCAGCAAGGACCTATGCGGCGTCATCCAGAGTTGGAACGCCGGCGCCACCAGGCTTTTCGGCTACAGCGCCGATGAAGCCATCGGCAAGCACGTCCGCATGCTGATCCCAGATGACAGGCAGGACGAAGAGGACGTCATCCTCGGCAAGGTCCGCAGCGGCCAGCGCGTCGACCACTTCGACACGATCAGGAAACGCAAGGACGGCAGCCTTGTCTTCATTTCGCTCACCGTATCGCCGGTGCTGAACGGCGCCGGCAAGGTCATCGGCGCCTCGAAGATCGCCAGAGACATCACCGAGCGCAAGGAAAGCGAGAGCCGCATCCGCATGCTCATGCGCGAGGTCAACCACAGGGTGAAGAACCAGTTCGCCGTCATCCTGTCGATGATCCGCGAGACGGGCAAGCACGCAACGACGATCGCCGAATTCGACACCCAGATCCGCAACCGGATCATGGCGCTGTCGCAATCCCAGGACCTGCTTGTCGACGGCGACTGGCGCGGCGCCGATCTCGCCGAACTGGTCTGCAACCAGATCCGGCCGTTTGCCGCCGAGCGCCGCATCAGCATATTGGGCGAGCCGGTCCTGCTGTCGACGATGGCGGTCCAGAACCTCGGCATGGCCTTCCACGAGCTTGCCACCAACTCGGCCAAGCATGGCGCATTGTCGTCCGACCTCGGGACTGTCGAAATCGGTTGGACTGCAACGGATCGCTTTCGCCTGAGTTGGAAGGAAACCAACGGACCGACAGTCGAAAAAGCGTCCCGCAAGGGCTTTGGGCGGATCGTCCTCGAGCGCGTCGCGCCTTTGGCGTTGAACGGCGTCGGCCATCTCAGCTTCCAGCCGGATGGCGTTACCTGGACGCTCGACGCGCCGCTCGATCTGGTCAGGACGCCCGCTCCCTGACGGCAGTAGCTTCATCTCTGCCGTCGGCTTCGCTTCTCTTGCCGCGAAAGCCAGGCAAGAGTGATGCGCTCGTCGACGTCAAGCTGCGAGCTGGCCTTGGGGCGGGACGCAGCCAGCTCGTCGGACAACCGCCCTTCCGACCATGCCAACATCACTTCCGGATGAATGTAACCTTTTCGGCAGACGGCCCGCGTGTTGCCGAGGTGCCTGGCAACGTCGTCAATGACTTTGTTGCATGCCTGCGCCCTCGCTTCCGCCCGCTCGGGCACCGGCGTTCTGGAAAACAGCGCCATCGCGCGCACGGTTCCGCCCCAGGTGCGGAAATGCTTGGAGCTGAAAGCTGCGCCCGCCGCAGCTCGAATGTAGTCATTGACGTCCTGGGACGATATCGGCGCCCGCGCACCATTGTCGTCGAGATATTGAAACAGGGTCTGGCCGGGCAGTTCCTGGATGCTGCGCACGATCTTTGCCATACGCCTGTCGACCAGCCGCAAACGCCATTCTTTTCCCGATTTGCCCTTGAAGGCGAATCTGAGCGTCGAACCTTCGATGTCGACATGGCGGTTGCGTAGCGTCGTCAGCCCGAAGCTGCCATTCTCCCTGGCATAGGCGGCGCCACCCACCCGGATCATTGTATTGTCCAGCAGCCATACCACCGCTGCGACGACCCGCTCGCGCACCATTCCGCGCAGCCGCAAATCCTTGTCGATCCGGCGGCGCAGCAGCGGCAGCGCGCGTGCAAATTCGGCCAGGCTCGAGAATTTGAGCTCGTCACGCTTTTCCGACCAGTCGGGATGGTAGCGATATTGCTTTCGGCCACGCTGGTCGCGTCCCGTCGCCTGGATATGACCGTTGCTTTCGGCGCAAATCCACACGTCAGTCCATGCCGGAGGAATGGCAAGCGCATCGATGCGTGCAAGAACCGCCTTGCTGGCGACCTTTCCGCCATTGGCCGCTTCGTAGAGAAAGCGCATGCCTGCCCTTTTCCTTGATATGCCGGGCTCGTCGTCGCTGACATAAGCCAGAGATGCGTTATGCGCGGCCTCGGCATTTTCGTCCGGCACGCGCCGGGACTGCTCGGTGTCTTTCCGCATCGGTGCGATCCCTCGGGATCAGCGCTAACTCGGATGCAGCTCATGGGTTCCGGCACGCTGTTGCTTGCAATGACATCCTGGTTCAAATCAAGCGTGCCAACGGCTACGTTCAGGAAACGGAAACGCCCGCCGCGCACTGTGAATCTCAGGCACTGACGTGCCCGGCGTCGGGACGCGACCCGACAATTTTAGCGAGGCGACAGGCTGGTCAGCTTTCTGAATTTCCGTTCGCAAGGACAGTCACCCGGGCGCCGGCGCATCGAGATCGACCTGTTCGGAACGGTCGTCTATGCAATCGGCGACGTCCATGGCTGCTATCGCGAACTGCGCACGCTCGAGGACAAGGTCGTTGCCGACGCGGCCATCCTGCCCGGCCGCAAGCTGATCATCATGCTTGGCGACTATATAGACCGTGGCCCCGATTCGGCACAGGTGATCGATCACCTCATAGCCCCGCCGCCACCAGGCTTCGAGCGTCTCTGCCTGATGGGCAACCACGAGACCCAGACGCTCGACTATCTCGACGGCAAGCTGTCACTGGCTCGGTGGCTGTCCACGGGTGCACGCAGCACGCTGTTCTCCTACGGCATCGACGCCGAGCATCTCGGCGAACTCTATGGCGGCGGCAACAGGCTCGACGACCATATTCGCGCAACCATCCCGCCGGAACACATCGCCTTCATGCGCGACCTGCCGATCATGGCCTATTCCGAACGCTTCGTGTTCGTTCATGCCGGCATCCGGCCCGGCGTGCCGCTGCTCGACCAGGAAGACGACGACCTGCTCTACATCAGGGAGGAGTTCTTCGAGGCGTCGCGCCGGCTCGACCGCTGGGTCGTGCATGGCCACACGCCGGTTGACCATCCGCGCATCGACGGCCGCCGGCTGGACATCGACACCGGTGCCTTCAAGACCGGTCGGCTGACGGCGGTGCGCATATCAGGCAAAGGCGGCAGGCTGTTTTTCTCCTAGCTCGCGACCTTGGCCCTGGCTTTGGTTTCGCTCGTGTCGATGTAGTAGCTGGAATAGCGTTCCAGGAACTGCTCCGAGCCGCCATAGGCGCCGTAGCGCGGCAGTTTCTTCAAGTCGACCTTGTTGAGCACCAGGCCGAGCACCTTGCTGGCGATCTGCGGCTCGGCGCCGAGCCCGGAGCGGACCAGCGGGCGCGGCGTGGCGCCCCATTCCGCCACCAGCACGAAGCCGTCGGCCAGCGGGGCGAACGCCTTGGCGTCGACGACCGGCCCAAGTGGCGGCAGGTCGACGATGATGTAGTCGAACGTCGCCTTGGCGTCGTCGATGAAGCGCCGCATTCCGGCCGATGACAGCAGTTCACTGGTATGCGAAAAGCGGCCGCGCACCACCGCAGGCACGATCGCCATCTTGCTCTGGCGGTCGACCTTCACCACCGACTGCCAGCCCTGGTCGTTGACCACGGCTTCCACCAGCCCTTGCTCGGCATCGATGCCGAGGCTGCGGCTGAGGCCTGGATTGCGCAGGTCGGCGTCGATCAACAGCGTCCGTGCGCCATTGCTGGCGATCAGGCCGGCCAGATTGGCGGCGACCGTCGACTTGCCCTCGCCCGGCAGCATCGAGATGACACCGATCACCTTGCTGCCGATGTCCTGCAGCACGACGTCGCCGGCGATCTTGGTGCTGCGCAGCGTTTCCGCGAACATCGACGCCGGCTGGTCGACCGCGATGCGCATCCTGGCCCGGCGTTTCATAAGCTCCGCCGCGCGCGACGGCGGCGGCGTGCCCATATTGCCCGTCTTCCCGGCGTCCTTCCTGTCCTCGTTCGAGGCGATGAGTGGCAGATAGCCGAGGAACTTGACGCCCAGCCTTTCGCGCACGTCCTCCGCGGTGCGGAAGAAGCGCTCGTTGAATTCGTTGAGTGCGCCGAAGGCAGCACCCAGGACGACGCCGAGCACCAGCGCCAGGCCAAACACCATCGAGGTCCGCGGGCTCGACGGGCCGCGCGGCATCGTTGCTTCCGAAATCACCCGGACCTTGGCGATCGGGAAGGAGCGCTGCTGCGACGCCTCCTCGTAGCGCGACAGGAAGGTCTGGTAGAGCGTGCTGAGTGCCGTCGCCTGTTGCTGCAGTTCGCGCAGCCGCACCTGCGCCTGGTTGGCGCTGGAGTTCTGGCCAGTCGCCTCCGAGACGGAGTTGCGGAGCGCGGTCTCGCGCGACTGCGCCACCTCGAATTCGTTGCGATAGGTTTCGGAAAGCTGGCTCAGCTCGCGGAAAATCTGGTTGGCGAGGTCGCTCTGTTCCTTGCGCAGCGCCACCGCCTGAGGGTGATTGGGACCGAAGCCGGCCGAAATCTCCTGCTCGCGCTTCGACACGCCGGAATGGCGCTTCTTGAGCTCGGAGATCAGCGGATTGCCTGCCTCGGCCGCCGACAGGGTTGAGTTGCCGACCGCCGCTTCCGGCCCGCTCTCGACGATGGTGCGGTATTGTTCGTAGCGCGCCCGCGCCTTGGCGGTATCGGCCTGTGCGAGGATCAGCTGGGCGTTGAGATCGGAAAGCTGCTGCTCGGCGATGGTTTCGCCGCGCGCCGCCGCAAGGCCGTTCTCGGCGCGGAATTTTTCCACCTCGAGCGCGGCCTTCTGCGAACTCGTGCGCAGTTCCTCCAGCCGGCCTTGCAGCCAGACGGCCGCCTTTTCGGTGGCGTCGAAGCTGGCATCCAATTGGTCGGCGACGAAGGCATCGGCATAGGCTTTGGTGATCGCAGCCGCCAGCTGCGGATCATGCGCGCGGTAGGCCATGGAAATGACATAGCTGCGGCCGGAGCGCTCGGCCATGATGTTGTTCTGCAGCATCGCCACCGCCTGCTCCTTGCGGGCGGCGTCGGCCATCGCCTTGCGTTGCGCATCGGTAAGTTCGGCGCCGCCGGCGATCTCGGGCGCGGAACGGAAAACCTGCAGGAAGCCGCGAGCGTAGCCGACAAGCGTCGACAGCAGCGATTGCGGCGGCTGCATGAAGCTGGCGTTCTGGTCGAGCTTCTGCTTCTCGACCACCACGGCAGCCAGCCGCGCCGACTTGATAATCTCGATCTGGGACAGGATCGCCGCATCGGTCTGCATGTTGACAGGCGTCGCCGACACCTCGTCGACCATCTTGTTCATGCCCTCGTCGATCAGCACGCGGGTCGACGCCGTGAAGGTCGGTGGCGTCGTCTGCAGATAGACAAGCCCGAGCAGCAGGCCGATAACGGCGCCGACGCCGACCACCTTGGCCTGACGCTTGGCCATCGCCAGCAGGCGTTCGAGGTCGATGAAGTCGCTCCCCTCGCGCGCGTCCTCGCGAGACGCGGCAAGGCGGTTGCCGAAGGGAAAGCTGGCGTAGTTCATCTGCGTTCCAGTTCTTGCCTGAGCAGCGGCCGCTGCTCGCTGGGTTCTGGCGAAGCCGACTTCAGCTACGCAATTTGCCGTGCCCGACAGGCACGGCTCTTTTCGAACACCGTCGCGGCGGCCATTCCAGCCGCCGAGACGAACCGATCATATCAGGCCGCGACGACGTGATCCTGCTCGGCGACCATCTCGCGGATGGCATCGAGCACGGAATCGCGGATGTCGGCCCGCTTCAGGGCAAAGGCGACATTGGCCTGGATGAACCCTTCCTTGGAGCCGCAGTCGAACATCCGGCCATTGAATGGCCGGGCGAAGAAGGCCTGGCTCGCGGCAAGGCGCACCATTGCGTCGGTCAGCTGGATCTCACCGCCGGCGCCACGCTTCTGCGTGCCCAAAAGGTTGAAGATTTCCGGTTGCAGGATGTAGCGGCCGTTGATGTAGAAATTCGACGGCGCCTGGGCCGGTGCCGGCTTTTCGACCATCGCCGTCACCTCGAAGCCCGAACCGACATCGGGGCCTTTGCCGACGATGCCATACTTGTTCGTTTCACTCGGATCGCACTGCTCGACGGCAATGACGTTGCCGCCTGACACGGCATGCAGATCCATGATCTCGGCCAAGCAGCCGCGCTTGCCGAACGACACCATGTCGGGCAGCAACAGCGCGAAGGGCTCGTCGCCGATGATGTCGCGGGCGCACCAGACGGCGTGACCGAGGCCGTGCGGCGCCTGCTGGCGGGTGAAGCTGGTGGCGCCGGGCACAGGCAGCAGGCTCTCCAGCGACCTGATCTGGTCGACCTTGCCGGCCTGTTCGAGCGTGCCGACGAGTTCGGGGTGAAGGTCGAAATAGTCCTCGATGACAGCCTTGTTGCGGCCGGTGACAAAGACGATATGCTCGATGCCGGCCTCCAGCGCCTCGTCGACGGCATACTGCACCACCGGCCTGTCGACCACGGGCAGCATCTCCTTGGGCATCGACTTGGTCGCGGGAAGGAACCGCGTGCCGAGACCCGCCACCGGGATCACCGCTTTCCTGACTTTCTTCATCGTGCCAATCCTCTCGCTCATGTAACTCTCCTCGTCTTGTTCTTGGCCGCTCCGGGCACGCGCATCATGTGCCGGACCGGTATGCGAACTGCCTGGCAAGCCGGCGCAGCCGGACCTCTATAGGCATCCGCAAATGTCGAACCGCCGCCGGGTCCCCCAGTGCGGTCCGTACCGCCTTGAGCGGCGACCGCTGCTTGATGTGCGTAACCAGTGACAGGAATGAGGCAGCCCGGGAGAGGCTCCGGGCACGGCGCGTGAACGCCTTTTTCGCCTCTCCGTCGAGCCAGTAAGCCGCCTCGAACGTGGCATCCGCCCGCTGCATCGCCTCGACGTGATGAAGCTCCAGAACCCTTGAAATGGAGCCGTTTCGGACGTGATAGGCATAGCCTACAGCGGGTTCGACGATGCAGCCGCCGCCCCGCGCGAGCGCGCTGGCGAGCAGGATATAGTCCTCTCCGATGCGCAAATTCTCGTCGTAACGGAGCTCATTTGTCTCGAGATATTCACGCAAGAATATCGGCTTCATGTAACCAAAATTGAACGTCGCCTCGAAGACGACATTGCTGCCGATGAAGTCCGCCAGCGTCAGATTACCGAGTTTTTCGAGATAGCTTTCGGCGAACATTACTTCGCTTGGCCTGCCGTCGTCGTGGACAACCACGATGTTGTCGACCGCTATCGCCGCAGAGCCAGCATCAGCCCTGCCGATCATTGCCGAAAGCCTGTCGGGCAGGACGGCATCGTCCGAATCGAGCACGGCGACCCAGCGCCCCAGCGCCGCATCGAGGCCAGCGTTGCGCGCTCCACCTGGGCCGCGATTTTTCTCCAGCGCCACGACCCGCACACGCGGATCGGCATAGGCCCGTGCAAGCGCAATCGTCGCATCGGATGAGCAGTCGTCGACGACGATCACCTCGACGGTGACGCCTTGCTGTGCCAGCGCGCTGTCAATGGCGCGGCCGAGCGTTGCCTCGGCATTGTAGGCGGCGATGACGAAGCTGACGTCAGGCTGCATCCTGGCCTCCCTCATTGCCGTAGAGGCGTAGTTCACGTGCGCCGGCCAGCCCGCTCAGCACGCCCAAATGCATCACGCCACGAAGCAGGCTGCGGTTGCGGCTGACCGGCTGCAGCGCGGTCAGCCCCGCCGCAGCAAAGCAGTAGCCGGCCTTGGCCGAGGCCCGTACGAGCTCACCGAAGCGACCAACGCCACTCCGCTTGGCGCCAAGCAGGCGACCATGCGTCTGCCCGACACGGAAACGCCGCGTCGTCAGCCAGCCGAACGAGGCGCGAGATGCCGGAACCGGCTCCTCCACCCAGGCCTCCGCGGCATAGCTTATGCGACCACCGGCACCGAACACCTGGTCGAAGAATTCGGTGTCCTCGCCGCCCGACTGGCCGCGCTCCAGGCTGAAGCGGCGGCCGGCGATGCTGGGAGAAGCGATCCGGAGCAAGGCATTACAGGTGTAGCCGGTGCGGATCTCGCCCCGAACGAACACCGGATAGGTCGAGTGAAAGTCGCCGACCTGCATCCAGCCCGGGGCTCCCGTCCCATAACGCGCCTTGACCGGCCCGAGCACCACCTCGGCACCGGTCGCCTGCGCGGTCTCGACGAGCCGCTTCAGCCACATGCCTGTCGCCTTCTCGTCATCGTCGATGAAGGCGACGAAATCGGCCGAGCTGGCATCCAGGCAAGCATTGCGGGCAAGCGAGATGTTGCGCGCCGGGCAATGGACGTAGCGAACCTCGAGGGAAAGCTCGTCGGCCAGAACGGAGACCAGTTCCGCAGCACTGGGCACCTCGTCATTGTCGGCGACGACGATGCCGATGCGATACCCCGCGGGTAGGTCCATCGCCGCAAGCGACTGCAACGTGTCGGCCAGTTCGCGCCGCCGGAAGGTGCAGACGCAGATGTCGATGCTGGGCATTTCGGTCATGCTGGGCGCCCTCTTGCCGGCAAGGCAACGAGTTGGAGCCAGAAGCCGAGCGACCAGGCGAAATGCATCACCATCGCCGACACGCCGGCGAGCGCTAGCCCCGGCTTGCCGGCCCGCAAGGCAAGGGCAGCGCCATAGCTCAGGCAGATCGCCGCCCAGACGAGGACAGGCACGGCGAAGATCCAGTGAACGACGGCGAGGCTTGCGAGCAGCGCCGTCGGCGCCACCATCAGCGGCACCATCTGGCGGAGCCTGGGGATGACGCGGTGTTTCAGCACGTTCCGCGCCCGCCCCCTGCCATAACCGAGATACTGGTGGAACAGGCCGCCAAGTGAAGCACGCGGAAAATAGGTCATGCGGGTGCGCCCGCTCATCCAGATGCGGTAGCCGGCCTGGCGCAGACGATGGTCGAGCTCGGCATCCTCATTGTGACTGAAGCTCTCGTCATAGCCGCCGACATCGCTGAACGCTGCGATGCGCATCAGGGCGTGATGGCCGTGATCGACCCATTCCCCAGCCGAGCCATGCCTGTGCTTCGACCCACCTGTACCGAGCTTCGAGTTCTGCGCAGCCGCGGCCGCCTGCTGCACGGTGCCGCGGCCTTCGGTCAGCATCGAAACGACGAGGGAATCGGCGCCCGTCGCCAGCGCTTCCTCAAGCAGCCGGTCGCAATAATCGTCGGGATAGCCGCCATGAGCATCGATGCGGATCAGATAGTCGACGCCACGACCGAAGCGTTCGACGGCCAGGTTCACTGCCGCACTCTGGATGCGCGCCGGATTGTCGATCAGCACGACATTGTCGTCTTCGGCGGCAATGCCGGCAACGATGGTCCGGGTCGCATCGCGGCTGCCGCCATCGGCGACGATGATCAGTGCGCCGAGCCGCCGGGCAGAGGGCCGCAGCTGGGCCAGAAGGCCGCCGATATGGCGCTCCTCGTCGAGGCACGGAATGATGATGATGGCGGAGGACGTTTCGGTCATGCGTCTGCTTGTGTTGATTGCGTTGAAGGTCAGGCGGCGACGGCGCCGGGGCTTTCGCCGTTTTGGGCGGCGACCCGTTCGAGCTTCGCCACCAGCGCCCGGCAATCGGCCAGGTCGCAGATCCAGTTTCGCGGATCACGGGCAAGCACTTCACCGCGCAAGGCGGCGTAACGTTCGCTCGTCATGCCCGAGAGCGCTTCCGCCAGAGCTGATGCCGACGGCTCGGGCAGCATCAGCCCGATATCGAGGCGCTCGAGGAAGCGCGCCGTCTCGGTGCCGGCCATGGCGATCGGCACCTTACCGAACCGGCAGCTTTCATAGAGCCGGTTGGGCAACAGCCATGTCGAGTTCTGACCTTCCTCGAAGAAGTCGATCGCCCAGGCAAAGTGCACCTGCGCATAGATGTCGGCCATGTCCTCGGGATTTCTGTAAGCACCTTTAAACGTCAAATGGGGCTCGGATTCGACGAAACCGTGAAAATCAGGAAACTCCGAAAGCGCCGGCCGGCCGCGCAGCACGATCTCGAACCGCCCCTCCGCCTTGCGGGTGAAAGCGGCCAGAAGCTCGATCGACTTGCGACAGCGCAGCGCCCCGAACCAGCCGATCGTCCAGGGCTCATCAGCCAGTGCCGACGGCATCGAATCAATACGCGGCTCCAGCTCGAGGAGCTTGTTCTCGACCAGTTCGATGGGGGCATCGATCTGGCCGTACCGTTCGAAATAATGCCTGACGAAAGCCGGCGAGCTTGTCAGCAGCAGGCCGACATTGCGCCCGAAGAGGCGCTCGGCCCCGCGCAGGCCCTTGCCCAGAAAATCCTCGCGCAGCACCAGCCGGTGGATGTCGAGGCACTCGTAGACAACAGGCATCGAGGCGCCGAGGGCCGAACGGGCACGTTGCGCCAACGCCAGCATTTCGAGATTGCGGGCAACGATCACGTCGGGCGCAGCCACCGCCCTCAGCGCAGCGCCGATGCGCGTCGCAGCAACCGCCACCGCCCCCAGACGCTGCGCAAAGCGCCCGTCGCGGGTGTGACCCAGGTCGATCGGCGTCAGGCCCTCGACGTCTTCGCGTTCTTGCGTCCGGCGGAAACCAGCGAGCGTAACGCGCGCGCCACCAGCCTTGAGCATGATGATCCGTCGACGGACTGCCGGGTCGGAAACATCGTGCACCAGGTACAGAACATGCAGCATGAATTCACGCTCGCAGTTTGGCCCACCGACGACGAAGCTAGTGCACTCATTGCTGCGCCGCAACAATTATTGACTGCTCGCACCTCAATTATTGTTGCGCCGCAAAATGGCCCGGTTAGCCTGTACTTATCTTCCCGACGCGACCAATCCTAGGAGGCCAGCGCCCATGAAGACCGTCATCGTCGAAAACACCGTCTGCCTGAACACCGGCGATGCGGCGATCCTGCTGGCCATCAGGCATATCCTCAAGGCGGCCTATCCCGGCGAGTTGCGCTTCCAGGTGTTCGACAGCCAGCCCGAGGTCGCGTCGCGGCTTTATCCGAGTCAGGCCTACCCCGACATCGAGATCCGCAAGCTGCTGTCGGAATCGATCTTCAAATACCCCTATGATGACAACCGCCTGAAGAACCTGGCCAAGCCGATCTACAACCGCCTCGCCCTGAGTGCGCTGCGCCACTACGGCAAGAGCCGCGCCCTGGACGAGACGATGTTCAGCGCCGGGGACCGTCACAGCCTCGACATGTACCGACAGGCCGATCTCGTGGTCACCACAGGCGGCACCTATCTGGTCGAGAACTACAATCTCGAACGCCGTCTCAACCAGTTCCGCATCGACGCGATCTTCGGCAAGGACCCGGTGTTCTTCACCCAGTCGCTGGGCCCCTTCAACAAGGACTACAACCGCCGTGAACTGAAGCCGGCCTTCGACCGCAGCCCGTTGATCCTGTTGCGCGACAAACGCTCGCACGGCCATCTCGACGGGCTCGTCGACGATCCCGGCAAATGCCATGTCGTCGCCGATTCGGTGTTTGCGCTCGCCGACAAGAAGCGCATCGAAACGCTGCTCTCGGCCGGCACGCCGCCGGCGCAGACCGGCCGGGTCGGCATTTCGGTACGCCACTGGAACTACGTCAATGACGGAGCCGACGGCATGCACCGCTATATGGCCTCGATCCGTGATATCGCCACCACCCTGGTACGCAACCACGGCAAGCAGGTGACCTTCGTCTCGACCTGCCAGGGCGTGCCGGAATACGCACACGACGATTCGAAAACCGCACGGGCGATCGTTGCCGAACTCGATGCCGATGTCGCCGCCCATGTCGACGTCGACGCCGGCTTCCACACGCCCGAGCAGTTGATGGAACTGGTCAAGGGCTTCGACTTCGTCGTCGCCACCCGCATGCACATGATGATCATGTCGCTCTGCGTCGGCGTGCCGGTTCTGCCCATCGCCTACGAATTCAAGACCCGAGAACTTGCCAAGCGCGTCGGCCTCGCCGAGCTGCTGCTCGACATCGACTCCGTGACCCCTGAAGAGGCCGCCCACAAGCTCGCGGCCTTCACAGGCGATCTCGACCGCCTCAGGGAAACGACCCTTGCAGCGGTGCTGGAAGAACACGCCTCTGCCATGTCGGCCGCCGATCTGGTCCGGCCGCTGCTAGCGGATGCGTCAGCGCTAGCGGACGCGTCAGCGGATGTTACGGGCGATGGTCTTCCACGTCGCGACGAGGGCGCGGCGCGACTGCGGAACGGCGACCATGAAGGCGAGCGCCACCGCGTAGCTTAGGGCTGCCGCGGTGATCGCCGCCACGATGTTGGACTGTGCGATCAGCGCAGCCGGCAGGTAGTCGTAGGTCAGCCAGGTCATGGCCGCTGCGATGATCAACAGCCCCTGCACCATCAGGAAGTCGAGCGCCGTGACCGGGCCGGTTCGCCCGATCATCACCGCCAGCACTGGCAGTCTGAGCGCGTAGCCTGAGATGGCATAGGCAGCGGCGACACCGACTGCACCCCATTTCAGCCCGGCAGCGAATGACAATACCGTCGTCAGCGCCGAATAGACGCCCCAGCGGAACATCGTGCCGGTCTTGCCCTGGCAGATGAAGATCCAGCCCGTCGTGCTCGACACCGGCTGCATCAGGCCGGCAATGCCGAGCCAGGCGAAGATCGGCGCTACGCCGAGCCAGCGTTCGCCGAACAGGATGGAAACGACCGGCTCGGCGGCAATCGTCAGGGCGGCGATGCCGGGAACGGTGATGAACGCAAGCAACCAGTTGGTGCGCAGATAGAGCTCGCGAAAGCGTGGCTTGTCGTCCTGGACGCGGCTGAGCAGCGGCACCATCAGCCGCGACAGCGGCTGGTTGATGTTCTGCAGCGGAAACAAAAGCAGCTTGTAGGCGCGGTCGTAATAGCCGAGCTCGACCGGACCGGAAAACTTGCCGATCAGGATGTTGTCGAGGTTGCGCGAGAAGAAGTTGACGAGGTTGAAGCCGGTGAGATTGGCGCCGAAGGACAGGATCTCGCGCTCCACCTTGATGCTCGGCCTGCCCGGTTTCCAGCGCGTCGCCAACCATGCACCGGCAAGCGTCACCACGGCACCGGCCGCAGGTCCGATCACCAGCGACCAGTAGCCGAGCCCGGCATAGGCCGCAGCGATCGCCGCGCCCAGGCCGGCAAGGGCGGTCGCAACGTCGTTGATCGCCAGCTGGCCGAATTGCAGGTTGCGGTTCATCAAGGCCAGCGGCAGCGCGGCAAGACTGCCGAGCAGCAAGGGCATGGCGGCGGCAAGCGTGATGCCGGTCATCCTGCCATCGGCATAAAATGCCGACACCGCCGGCGACAGCGCGGCAATCACGATGGTGCAGATCAGCCCGGCCAGCGCGCTGATCCAGAACACCTGGTTGAGCTGCTGACGGCTGATTTCCGGGCGCTGGATAACCGCCTGCTGCAGGCCGAGATTCTGGAACAGCCCGACAAAGGCGATGATCGGGCCTACCGAGGCGACGAGGCCGAAATCCTCCGGCGCCAGCATCCTGGCCAACACCACCACCGAGACGAACTGGATGCCGATCTTGATCGCCTGCGCCGCTGCCGTCAGCGCGCCGCCGCGCAGCGCTATGCGCCCGAGTTGCTGCGTTTCCGCCGTCATGCGGCAACCTTCGTGGCGGCAAGACGGAACAGCGTATTGGCGAAAGCGTCGTTGAGCCGGCCGGAATCGAAATCCTCCTCGACCTTGCGCCGCGCCGCGCGTGCCAGCTGTTCACAGGAGCCGGGATTGTCGGCGATCCAGATCAGCTTCTGCGCCAGCGCGCCGACGTCCCGTTCGGGCGCCAGAAGCCCGGTCCTGCCGTCCTCGATCAGCTCGGGAATGCCGGAATGATAGGTGCTGACCACGGTCAACCCCGCAGCCATAGCCTCCATCAGCGCCACCGGGATACCTTCGAGGTCGCCGTCGCCCGCTTTGACGCTGGGCAGCACGAAGACATGCGCCTCGGCCAGCCGCTGTTTGACCTCGCTGTGCGGACACGGCCCGCGAAAGGCGACGCGCCCGGCAATGCCGAGACTTGCAGCCAGTTGTTTCATGGGATCGAGCAATTCACCGCCGCCGATGATCGTGTAGGACCAGTCGATATCGGGCCTGACGGACTGCACCTCGCCGAGCGCGCGAAGCGCGAACTCGATGCCCTTCTTCTCGGTCAGCCGGCAGACCGAGATCATCTCCACCCTGCTATCCCGGCGCTCGCCGGCCCGAAAACCGATCGCCTCGGTATCGACGCCCATATGGTGCACGGCAACCCGGTCGGCGCGCGCGCCGGCCTCGATCAGCGCATCGCGAAAGAAGCCGTTGACCGGCAGCTGCAGCGCGCCTTGGCGGAACACCACCTCGTAGCGCGACAGCGAGCCGTCATGCATCGGCGCGCCGACATCATGGCCATGGAAGATCGTCACCAGGGGAGCCGATATCCGCCGCTGCTTCATCGCCCTTGCGACCCGCAAGCCGTTGTTGCCGAAATGCGCTACGACGACATCGTATTTTTCGAGCTTGCCGGCAAAGGCAATGTCGAGCGCCGTCGACGCCTTGTCCCAAAGCTTGCCCGACCAGCGGCGCAGCGACGGGCGCAGCGGGCCGAGCGCACCCCACCATTGCGCGACGCCACCGGGCAGGTTGCGCCAGCGCGGATCGTCGATGTTGCGCTCCTTGCCGAAGGTCGTCTCATTGCAGATGACGCCGACTTCGATGCCGCGCGCAAGGCAGCCCTCGATCTGGTCGAGCACGAAGGTCTCGGACAGCGACGGGAACTTGTCGACGACGAAACAGACCCTCATCGAACGGCTCTCCAGAACCCTGACGGCATCACCTCAGGCAGCCTTGTTCAGGCCCTGCGTCACGGCCTGCTCGAGCACGCCCATGAAGGTGGCGAACTGCGCGTCGGGGTCGAGTTGCGCGCGTCCGGCAAAGGCGCGCGCGGCCGCTGACTGACGGTCATACCAGGCCTTGTCCTGCCAGAGCCGACGCACGGTTTCGACCCAGTCGTCGAGCGGCGCATCGTAGTCGAGCACCACGCCGCCCTCGCCAACCGCCTCCGGCAGGCCGCCGCGGCGCGAGCCGATGACCGGAATGCCGCTGCAATGCGCCTCTGAAGCGACACGGCCCCAGGCCTCCTCCCATTTGCTCGGCGCGAGCAGGATCTTCGTCCGGCCATAGACCGTCTTCATGTTGCTGGTTCGGCTTTCGAGCCGGACATTGCCGAGCGGCGCAATCGTCTGCTCGATACGGACGCGGTGATCGTCGGCCAGCTTCCAGCTTTCGACGAACAGGAACGGAATGTCGGGGCAGCGCCCGGCGATGCGCACCGCAAGCTCAAAACCCTTTTCCTCGTAAGGATTGATCAGCGTGACGAAGTCGCCTGACGTTTCCGTGGCGTAGTGGGCAGGGTTGATCGTCGGCGGAATGACCGTCGATTCGATGCCGAAGCGCTGGCCATAGGTGCGCGCGGTGAATTCCGAATTGGCGATGTAGCGCGCCTGTCGCAACTCGCTGAGATCGCCGCCAAGCTCGTGGAATT
Organism: Aminobacter sp. BA135; assembly: GCF_050859125.1. Lineage (NCBI taxonomy): Bacteria > Pseudomonadati > Pseudomonadota > Alphaproteobacteria > Hyphomicrobiales > Phyllobacteriaceae > Aminobacter > Aminobacter sp. BA135. The sequence continues at coordinate 1,015,754 of NZ_CP139572.1, read as the reverse complement.
CGACATTCCGGAGATAGACGACCAGCGGAATGCCCTGGGCCTCCAGCGCTTTCCCGATCGGCACCGACTTGTGGCACTGGACCACGGCGACGTCGGGCTTCAGCTTCTCCACGGCGAAGCCTGCGGCCTCCCATGGAAACCAGGCCCGCACCACGGGATAGCCAGGGAAGCTGTCGATGACGGCGCGTTGTCCGGTCAGCTTCATCTTGGCTCTCGCCTTGAAGCCGAACATGCCGTCGCCGAACAGCGCGGCCAGCACCGAGGCCTCGTGGCCATGGGCGCGCAATTGCTCGACCAGGTGATGCGTCGACGACTGAACGCCGCCGCTGAACTCGGGCGTGTAGCCGTTGCCGCCTGCAAACAGAACCTTCATGTCCCTGCTCCGATATCGAGTTGGTTGACGGCCTCGCGCCTCACCCGGCCCTGCGGCCGATGGAGACGTATTGGATGCCGTGGCGGGCGACGACCGCCGGGTCATAGAGGTTGCGGCCGTCGAAGATGACGGCGGTCTTGAGCTGGTCGCGGATCAGCTCGAAGGATGGCGCCCTAAAGTTCTTCCACTCGGTGGCGATCAAGAGTGCATCGGCGCCGCGCAACGCCGCCTCCTTGGTGCCGCACAAGGTGAGGTCGTCGCGCTGGCCATAGATCTGCTGCGCCTCGTTCATCGCCTCGGGATCATAGGCCTGCACCCTGGCGCCGGCTTGCCACAGCGCCTCCATCAGCACCCTCGATGGTGCCTCGCGCATGTCGTCGGTGTTGGGCTTGAAGGCCAGACCCCACAGCGCAAAGGTCTTGCCGGCGAGGTCGCCGTTGAAATGCGCCTTCAGCTTGTCGAACAGCACCACTTTCTGGGCATTGTTGCGTGCCTCGACCGAGTGCAGCAGCACCGGCTCGAAACCGACATCGCCGGCGGTGCGGATCAGGGCCCGCACATCCTTGGGAAAACACGAGCCGCCATAACCGAGCCCGGGATAGATGAAGTGGTAACCGATGCGCGGGTCCGAGCCGATGCCCTTGCGCACCTCCTCGATGTCGGCGCCGAGCAGTTCGGCCAGGTTCGCCATCTCGTTCATGAAGCTGATCTTGGTCGCCAGCATGCAGTTGGCGGCGTATTTGGTGAACTCGGCCGAGCGCACGTCCATCACGATCATCTTCTCGTGGTTGCGGTTGAACGGTGCATAGAGCTCGCGCATCACCTCCTCGGCCGCTTCGCTGTCGGTGCCGACGATGATGCGGTCGGGCTTCATGCAGTCGGCAACCGCCGAACCTTCCTTCAAAAACTCCGGGTTGGAGACGACGTCGAAGCTTAGCTCCTCCCGGCCTCTCTGTTTCAAGGCAGCCGCAATCGTCTCGCGCACCTTGTCGGCGGTGCCGACCGGCACCGTCGACTTGGTCACCACGATCTTCGCACCCGCCATCTCGCGGCCGATGGCATCGGCCACCGACAGCACATATTTGAGGTCGGCCGAGCCGTCCTCGCCCTGCGGCGTGCCGACGGCGATCATCTGGATCTCGCCATGGCGCACGGCCATCGAAGCATCGGTCGTGAAGACGATACGCCCCGCCGCGTGGTTCTCGCGCACCAGCGCCTCCAGCCCCGGCTCGAAGATCGGGATGAAACCCTGGTTCAGCCGCTCGACCTTGGCCGCATCGACGTCGACGCAGACGACGTCATGACCGACCTCGGCCAGAACAGCCGCCTGAACAAGACCGACATAGCCAATCCCAAATACCGTGAGGTTCATCCAGTCCGTTCCTGTCTGTTGATGATGTCGAAGCGCGGCTGAACCGCGCCTGGGGATCTGCCCGTCATTTCAGGGTGCACGCGACCGAGCCCTCGAACTGACAAGGTTCGCCCGGGGCGGTGAAGGCGACGCGATCGACCGCCATGCTCACCGGCTTGCCGGGATCGGTGAACTCGCCCATCCATTCGCGCAGCGTGCCGGTGCCCCACAAGCTGAAGAATATCTTCTGCGGGTTGCTCGGCAGCTGGGTGGGATCGGTCACCTCATGCACCAGCTGGCCGTTGACATACCAGCGCAGCCGCTCCTTCTCCCAGACGAAGGCATAGTCGTTGAAACTCTGGTCGGCGCCGCCGGGCACGTCGACAAGCTTCTCGTCATTGGACTTGCCGCCGACATAGGCGTTGACCTGCACCTTCGAGGGATCCTTGGTCAGGACCTCGAAGTCAATCTCGTCATGCGGCTTTTTGTGCACCGGACCGATATAGGTGAAAAAGGCGGCATTCAGGCCCGAGCCGGTACCTGTCTTCATCCGTGCCTCATAGGTGCCGTAGCCGAAACGTTCCTTGGTCTGCACCTCGCCGCAGGAATAGTCGCGGTTCTTCAACGGCTTCTTCTCGAAGCCCAGGACCAGATTGCCGTTGGCAACCTTGACCTGGTCCTTCGACCAGGTGCAGTTCTGGTGCTTGCCGTTGTCCCAGCCGTCCGAGATGAACCAGCGCGAAGCGCTCAGCGTGTCGAAGGTCTCGACGAAGGACTTGCCGGTGGCCTCCTGCGCCACGGCACCGCCCGACATACCCAGCAGGCCGGCAAGTGTGACCGACATTGCCAACGCAGCGGCACTGCCGAGAGGTCGGCACGCGCTGTAATCCCTAACGTTCGCGTTCATAGGTCATCCTTGTGTCTTCGCGCCTCCCGCCCGGAAACCGCATTGCCACACCGGCCGGAGATGCCTCCAGCCGGACGAAATCCTCCCATCCTCCCTGATGTCAGGCCCTGTCGCCTCGGGCCTAGAACTGGCGCAGGGCCTCCCCTTGCGCCAAACGTGCCGATGATTCCTCGTCGGTCTCGCGACCTTCATCGGCAAAAATGTCCAGCGAATGACGAAGCCCAGCGACGAAGTCCTTTTGCCGTCCGAGCGCCTCGATCCGTCTCAGACAGGCCTTGAGCGATTCTGTCATCTGGTCCATCTCACGCGCCCGCAGCACGGAAACCGCTGAATTTTCCATGGCTTCGACAAGGAAAGCAGCATTGGCCGAGACCGCCTCGTAGCGGTTGCGGATGCCGGTTCGTTCCGCCTCGATGCCGGCGGCGAGTTCGTCCAGAGCCCGCGACAGCTGGCCGAAGCGCGCCTCGTCGGTCTGCCGGTCGCGGTCGGGGCTGCGGGTGCGGAATGCAAAGATCGATGCCATGCGCCCTACCCCGCCTTCGCGGCCGAACCGGCCATCAGGTAACGTGGACGTGCAGCGCCACTTTCCATCGCCGACGGATTGCGACGGCGCAGCAGCTCGAGCTTGTCGGATGCCACCCCTTTGGTCACGGCCGACAGGTTCGTCGGCGAGGCGAAGGCAAAGCCCATGGCACCGGAAAGCCCGGCACTGGCCTTGAGATCGAGGAAATGTCGCAGCCGATATTTGTCGCGCACATGCCGCTCATGGCGGCGCAGGACACGTCGCTGTCCGGCTGTCAGACCGGCAAGCGCCAGAAGATCGAGATCGGCATCGGCCAGCCGCCTCAGGTCCTCGGTACGATGCTGGCCGCTCAGCGAATTGGACCGGACCACCGCGCAATAGCCGCAGGAGCGGATCAGTTTGAAGCAGGCACCGAAAGCCAGGGCCCGGGCATAGAGCGCATAATCCTCGCCGAGGCGCAGCTGCTCGTCATAATGCAGGCCGTGCTCTGTGAGCATGGCGCGCCGCATCACCGGCTTGAGAAAACCCAGCTCGCCGCGCCGGGCGCCGCGCTGGGAAATGTTGCCGGCGACGAAGCCGACAAGGTCGAGCTCGGTCGGATCGGCTGCGAACTGCTCGATGCTGCCCGACAGCACGTCGCGCACCGAGGCGTGTTCGGCAAAGACGATGTTGTCGGCGACGAGATCCCAGTCATCGCCGGCCACGAGTTTCGCGAACCGGCCCGGCAGGAAAAAATCGTCGGCGTCGAGGATGCTGATCAGCGGCGCCCTGGAGTGGCGTATTGCCATGTTACGGGCAAAGGACGGGCCGCGATTGACGTCGAGCCGCAGCACCAGCAGCCTGCCGCTGCCGTCATCGGCGGCGCGCGCCACCGCCTCGGTCGCATCGGTCGAAGCGTCGTCCACGACGACCACCTCGGCCACCTCCGGCTCCAGCAGAGCGGAGGCAATGGCCGTCGTGATCGTTTCGGCTGCGTTGCGCGCAGCAATGATGACACAGACGTCGGTTCCGCTCACGTCGGTTGCCTTTCGTCATAGCCCGCCGACGCAAGAGCTATATTGCACCTGCTAACAAGGGAACCCCAACTTTTATTACGGCGGTTCACGGGAGGCGCTACGGGCACCGGCAGCTGCCATCGGCAAGCCCCGGCTTTCCAAGGGCTGCAGGCCGCTTCGTCCGATCACATATGACGGTTTCATCACACCGAGGCCGCCAGGGCCGCCTTCGGATTGGCAGCGTCGCGTCTTGCTTACATATACGGGCTGGACGGCAACGATTCTGCCGGAACAGGCGGCAGCGCACGCCGATCTTGTCGGTCTAGTGCGCGCTGCCTTTCGGGGTCAGGTCGTCGGCTGGAACAGTGGCGGTACCATCAGGCGCGGTCTTCGACTTGCCGGTTTCCACCGGTTTCGGCCCGGCGCGCGCCACCATTGCCAGCACGACGAGAAAGTATCCGACCTGAAGAACAACCGCGCATATCACCGCGCGCAGCAAGATCGTGCCCCAGCCGGCAGCATCCATGTAGGACCACAGCGCCACGACAGCGATGACCATCGCCATGCCGAACACGAATTTGGGTAAAGTCATGTCAGCTGATCGTCAGGCCGGAGGCATCGGCACTGATTTCGTCGCCATGTTGCTTGCAACTCCCCTTGCCCTGAAAGCTTCCGCCCTTGTCCGTTCCTTCGTTTTATTTTGATGCCTGCGCGGCCCCAGCCGGTCGGCCCGAAGAACGTCATTCCACTATATTGGCCCGCCCAACTGTCAGCAAGCGGAGCCTCTTGGAGAGCGAGTCTAGACGGCAAAGATGAATGCTGCATTGCACCGTCCGGCGATGCCCCAAGTCGAAACGATTTTTGCCTTTGATGGCGTTATTTCAGAAATTTTGGCGATATCAGCCGCCTGAAACAATATGCTCGTATCTCGCGACGCACTTTGTTCGACTAAACAGCAGCACGACGAAGATATAATTTCAGGCATTTCCACCTGATGGACCGAATTGATTCTGCATACGCATTAATCTTGAGGACACAAAACTGTCGCAATGGACTCTTTTTGTGCACGCCATGCACGGTTCTTGGACATCTACTGGCGCAAATATTTCACGCGTCAAAAAAACGTGTGTTGCGGCGCAGCATAGCAATCCTATCCTGGCACGGGGCGATTCTGGGGCGATTTATCGACCAATTGGAGTTGCAGCATGAGGGATCTAGCCAAGTCGAGCAGCTTGGAGTTTCCACATATGGCCGCCGACCTTCCTCCGCTCGGTGGCGTGGCCAAGCGCGGATTCGACATCGCCGGTGCCGGTCTCGGCATCGTCGCGCTGAGCCCGTTGTTCCTGCTCATCGCACTACTGGTGAAAGTCTCCGACGGCGGCTCGGTCTTCTACGGCCATCGCCGCATCGGCCGCGGCGGCCGTATCTTCCAGTGCCTCAAGTTTCGCACCATGGTTCGAGACGGCGATGCAGTTCTGGCCGCTCATCTGCGCAACGATCCTGAGGCGCGGGCCGAGTGGGAGGCAACGCGCAAACTCAAGGACGACCCGCGCGTGACCCGCGTCGGCACCGTGCTGCGCAAGCTCAGCCTCGACGAGCTGCCGCAGATCATCAACATCCTGCTCGGCGACATGAGCATCGTCGGCCCGCGCCCGGTGGTCCGCGACGAGCTCGAATATTACGGCAAGGCCGTCGTCTTCTACCTCAAGTCGCGGCCGGGTCTCACAGGACTGTGGCAGGTCAGCGGCCGCAACGACGTCTCTTACGACAGCCGCGTGGCCTTCGATCGTCACTATGTCGAGAACTGGTCGCTCGTCGAAGATATCCGCATCATCCTGAAGACGGTTCCGGCCGTCTGCATGTCGCGCGGCAGCTACTGATCCTGCCGCAATCGGGCTGCGCCGGCGCGCGCGGCCACTCCCAGCCGCGCATCCCCGGAGATTTCGCGGCACAGGAATGGACGATACCGTTGAACACCATCAGCACTCCCAAGCGCGCAAAGCGCCTGCTCGGCATGGGCGGCGCGCTCTGTCTTGCCCTCGCTTTCGCGACAACCCTGGCCGCGGCCGAGGACTACAAGCTCGGCACCCAGGACAAGCTGACAATCCGCGTCGTCGAATGGCAGACCGTCGAAGGCGCCTTCCGCGACTGGTCCTCGGTCAGCGGCGACTACACGGTCGGCCCCTCCGGCAAGCTGTCGCTGCCGTTCGTCGGTGAGACCGAAGCCGCGGGCAAGACGACGGCCGAGATCGCCGAGACCATCGGCAAGACCCTGCAGGACAAGTTCGGCCTGTCCGATCGCCCCGAGGCTTCGGTCGAGGTCGCGCAGTTCCGCCCGTTCTACATCTCCGGCGACATCCAGAGCCCCGGTCAATATGCCTATGCGCCCGACCTCACCGTGCTCAAGGCGGTCAGCATCGCCGGCGGCATGCGTCGCGGCGCCGACGGCGCCCGCACCGAGCGCGACCTCATCAACGCCGAAGGCAGCCACGCCGTGCTGTCCGACGAGCAGCTCCGCCTGATGGTGACGCAGGCGCGCATCGACGCCGAACTCACCGGCAAGACCGAATTCGCCGCCCCAAAGGACATCGCCTCCTTGCCTCGGGTGGACGGCATGGTCGCCAACGAGACCGCCATCATGGCCTCGCGCCAGAACAAGCTCACGCTCCGGCTGCAGGCGCTCGACAACCTCAAGGGCCTGCTCGAAAGCGAGATCGTCTCGCTCGGCCAGAAGGCCGAGACGCAGAAACGCCAGGTCGAACTCGCCAGAAAGGAACTCAGCGGCATCGACACGCTGGCGCAGAAGGGGCTCGTCGTGAACACACGCGTGCTGTCGACCGAACGTTCGATCGCCGAGATGGAAGGCAAGATTCTCGACCTCGAGACCGCCACGCTGCGCGCCAAGCAGGACGTCAGCAAGGCCGAGCAGGAAGCGATCGATCTCAGGAACGACGCCGAATCCGAACTCGCCGTCGAGCGCCAGAAGACTGTCGGTGAGCTCAATGCGGTGACGCTCAAGCTCGGCATGCAGAAGGGCCTGATCGCTGAAGCCGGCGGCACGGCGTCTGCGGCAGCCGGCATCGAGCAGCCGACGTCCTTTGTCCTCGTCCGCAAGGGCAGCGATGGCAAGAGCAAGGAAATCACGGCTGCCGAAGACACGTCCATCCTGCCCGGCGACGTGATCAAGGTCGTGCGGTCGGGTAGCCCGCTCGTCCAGTAGCTGATCGGGTCAGGCACGATGCGGATCAGGAAGTCGTCACTGGTCGAACCCGGCAGCAACACGCTCTACGGCGCGTTCGCGGTCGCCGTCTCGTTCTTCGTCTTCGCCTATTCCTTCCGCATCGGCCAGATCTCGATCCTGATGTATTACGCGGTGTGGCTGCCGCTGGTGCTGGTCGACTACCGTTTCACGCTCGGCCGCCTTGCCCGGTCGCCCCAGCTCCTGGCCTTCGCGTTCTTGGCATGCCTGTCCTATTTTTGGTCAGACGCGCCTGACGTCACGTTGCGCGCAGCCCTCCAGTACCTCACACATGTCGTCTGCGCCGTTATCGCCGCCCGTGTCATCGATGCGCGCACCTTGTGCATCGGCGCCATCGCAGGCATCGCTGTCATTCTCGGTTATTCGATGCTGCAGGGCGGCTATGTCTACGACGCGCTCGACGGCAGCTACAGCTTCGTCGGCGCCTTCGGTTCCAAGAACCAGCTCGGCTTCTACGCCTCGCTGGGCGTGCTGCTGGGCTGCTATTTCGCGCTGTTCCTGACCCGCAGCCGCATCGCTCGCCTCCTTGCGCTCGGCGTCGTCGCCCTTTCGGCCGCGTCGCTGGTGCTGTCGCAATCGGCGACATCGATGCTCGCCACGCCCGCGGCCATCGCCATGGTCATCGCCATCGCCGGACTGGAGGCATTCTCGCCGACACATCGCCGGATCTTCTTCGCCGCCGGCCTCGCGCTTGCCGGCACGGCAGTGCTGGCCGCCCTCAATGTCGGCGCCGTCGACATGGTGCTCGGCGCCTTCGGCAAGGATTCGACACTGACGGGCCGCACCTATCTCTGGCAGCAGGGCATCGATGCGGCGGCCAACACGCCACTGCTCGGCGTCGGCTACGCCGCCTACTGGGTGCAGGGCTTTTCCGAGGCCGAGCGGCTGTGGAACGAGTTCTACATCCCCGCCCGCACCGGCTTCCACTTCCACAACACCTATATCGAGGCGCTGGTAGAAACAGGCTATGTAGGCGCGGTCATGATCGTGCTGCCGCTGCTCGCCATCCTCAGGCTCTGCATCGCGCGCCTTTTGTCCGACGGCGACTGGACCGAAGCCCTGCTGCAGACCGGCCTGCTCGCGCTCTTGGTCATTCGCTCGTTCTTCGAGGTGGATATCCTCCAGCCCTACGTCATCGGCTCGTTCCTGCTCTACTACTGCTGGGCCCGCGCCAAGGAACCGGCGGCGCTGCGACGGCCCAGTTCGGCAGCGGACTGGCGCCCGCCGTCGCCTTCGATACCGTCGAACGGCATCGGTCCAGGCATCCAGGCGTAACGCAGCCTGCCTGCACCAGCCTTCTGTCAAATCCTGGTCGACGTCATGGAACTGTCGGTCGTTTCGGGAATTGAATCAGCTGACATCGCTGGAGCCGACACCATGCCGACGCCACTTCAACCGCAACGCCCCGAAAAAGGCGAACAGCGCATAGAACTCTATTTCGTCGCGGCCACGATGCTGGCGATGGCAACAACGATGCTCCACACCAACGCCACTGCTTTTGTCCTGGTGCTGCATCTCTTGCAGTGACCAGCGTCGCCAGTTGTCGGCGTCCGGGCACCGAACCGGCCTTGCAATGCAACTACCGCCGAACACGCAGTATCGGCGGACGCGGTCGTTGCGTGGCACGCCCTATCTCAGGAGTCATCGATGGATTGGACAGACTGGTTCTATCTTGCCGTGGTGTTCGGGGCGTCGAGCGCGGTGCTGTGGATGATGGGCGCCTGATCGGCGACACCCGGCTTTACTCTCTGCCCGCACCTTTCGTCCGACGTCACCCGAAACGGCATTTTCGCGGAACGGAAACCGGCCCGGTCGGTTAGTCACCTGGGCGGCAGCCAGAAATTTGAGAGGCCGGAAATTTGAGAGGAAAGAGATGAAACATGCACAGGCTATCGCGATCCTGATCGCGTCGGCAACGCTGGCGGTACCCGCCGCCGCCGAGGACGCCGCCAAGCCGGCTGCGCAGCTGGATAGGTCCACGACGGCCAGTACCGGCGCAATGGCCGATCTCGCCACCGTCATGTCGGCCATCGAAGCCAGCCGGAGCACTGCAACGGCGATCCAGGCCATGACGACCGTCGGCAGCGTCCGTGTCGTCAAGGTTTCCGACATCGTCAGCCCCAGCGACAAGCAGGTACTGGACAAGGCCGTGTCGGACAACGAGGCCGATATCACCGGCGTGCAGGCCGCGATCATGGCCAACAGCGCTTTGAAAAGGCAGATCGACGCCAACACGGTCGACACCTCGGCCATCGTGGCCGCCAGAATCGCCGAAGATGGCGCGGTGACAGTCTTCGTCAGGTAGCAAAGCTGGCCGGGACCATGCGGCGTTGGCCCGGTGGCGTGATGTGCCGGGCCACGCTGGCCAGCCGACCCGGAAAAACTTGATCCAGCCGATTTTGTCCGCCCGCCCGTCCGCAAACTGCGCTATGCAGCGCGTGTCGGCTGGCGCGATCCGGACCGGCGCCGCAACAGGTGCATTCGCCCGCCCCGATGACATCCCAGACCGCCACGGCACCCGATCAGCGTTTCGCCGCCTTCCGCCATGGCGCGTTCTCGCGCTACTGGGTGGCGCGCTTCCTGGGCACGTTCTCGACCCAGATCATTTCGGTCGGCGTCGGCTGGCAGGTCTATGACCTGACCCGTGATCCCTTCGATCTCGGCCTCGTCGGCGTCATCCAGTTTGCCCCGGCGCTGCTTCTCGTCCTTGTCACCGGCGTCGTGGCCGACCGTTTCGGCCGCAGGCTGATCATGGGCCTGTCCGCCCTGGTCGAGGCCGCCTGTGCGGCGGCACTGCTGGCGCTGACCTACCACGGCCTTGCTAGCCCGTTGCCGATCTTCGCCGTGCTGGTCGTTTTCGGCATTGCGCGTGCCTTCTTCGGTCCGGCCTCGGCGTCGTTGGTCGCCAACCTCGTGCCATCAGAGGACTTCGCCAACGCGGTCGCCTGGAACTCGTCGGCCTGGCAGACCGCGACGATCGTCGGCCCGGTCGCCGGCGGCCTGCTCTACGGCCTGTCGCCCGAGATCGCCTATGGTGCGGCCGCCGTCCTGATGCTGGCATCGACGGCGTTGATCTTCTCCATCCCCAGGCCGGTCCAGCGCAGCGAGACCGACAAGCCGTCGGTCGAGACGCTGTTCGCCGGCTTCCGCTATATCTGGGGCGAAAAGGTCGTGCTCGGCGCCATCTCGCTCGACCTCTTCGCCGTGCTCCTGTCCGGCGCCGTGGCGTTGCTGCCGGTCTATGCGCGCGACATTCTCGACCTCGGGCCGTGGGGTCTCGGCCTGCTGCGCGCCGCCCCCGGCGTCGGCGCCATCATTGTCGCCGTCTGGCTCGCCGGGCACCCGATCCGCGACCATGCCGGCAAGGTCATGTTCGTCTTCGTGGCGCTGTTCGGCGTCGCCACGGCGATCTTCGGCATCTCGACGATCCCCTGGGTCTCCATATCGGCACTTGCGCTGCTCGGCGCCACCGACATGGTCAGCGTCTACATCAGGGAAACGCTGATCCAGTTGTGGACGCCCGACCATGTCCGTGGTCGCGTCAACGCGGTCAACGGCGTCTTCGTCGGCGCCTCCAACGAACTCGGCGAATTCCGCGCCGGCACCATGGCCGCTCTGATCGGCACCGCGCCCGCCGTGGTCTTCGGCGGCATCGGCGCCATTGCCGTTGCCGGCATCTGGGCCTGGACGTTCCCTGCCTTGCGCGAGGTCAGGCACCTCGACCGGCACGTCTGAACTTTCCATTGCCCGGTTGCTTTGCCGGCGTTGCAAATGTCGCAACGTGTTCATACATTCTTCTACATCGGTCAGGGGATCGCGATGCTTGCCCGGCCTGATCACCGCAAGAAGAACACTGCGCGAGCCTCAGAATAGTTCGGAATGACCATGGCCAATGTGGATGACAACGACCTCGCCTTGATCAACAAGCTGATCACCGAAGTCGAGCGCTCGCAGAACGAACGCTCGGCGGACGATTTCCTCGCCCTGTTCCGTCCCGACGCCGTCTGGGTCACCGCCTTTGGTCGGCGGTTCAGCAGCAAGGCCGAGATTTCCGACTTCGCCCGCAAGGTGTTGACGCCTGACCTGGGCGACCAGTATGCCCGCTACGACGTCGCTCATGTCACGATGCTGAGCCCCGACGTGGCCGCGGTGAATGTCCGCCAGCGCCCGATCCACAAGGACGGCACGCCTATCGAAGGCGAGCTCGAAGGTTCGCCGCTCTATGTGCTGGTCAAGGAGAACGGACGCTGGATGGTCGGCGCCGGCCAGAACACCAAGGTGCAGACAGCGGCAATCGACACCCAGCAGAGCGAAATCGACGCCCGCGAGGGCAAGAAGTAAGCCTCAGCCCTTGGCCGGTTCGCCGAAGATCCTGACCAGGAATTCGTCGAGCCAGCGCTTGAGGTGCATGTCCCAGATCAGCCGGCCGCCGAGATGGTCGCGGCCGGGCTGGGCGCCTGGCAAAACGAAGCGTTCGGCCCCGCGCACCACCCAGCGCTGCATCATCACGCGCGTCAGTTCGGCATGGAACTGGATGCCCCAGGCGTTGTCGCCATAACGGAAGGCCTGATTGGGATAACTCTCCGACGACGCCAGCAGCACGGCATCCCCAGGCAGCGAAAAGCCCTCGCGGTGGAACTGGTAGACCATCTCGGGCCAGTGCATCAGCTTGCGGCCTTCCTCGGTCGCCTTGATCGGATACCAGCCGATCTCGACAAGCCCCTCGCCATGCCCTTCGACCTTGCCGCCGAGGTGATTGACCAGCATCTGGGCGCCAAGGCAGATGCCGAGGAACGGACGGTTTTCCTTGAGCGGCACCGCCAGCCAGTCGGTCTCGCGTCGAACGAACTCATCCTGGTCGTTGGCGCTCATCGGGCCGCCGAAGACCACGGCGCCGGCATGCCCGTCGAGCGTGTCGGGCAAGGGATCGCCGAGCGGCGGCCGGCGGATGTCGAGATCGAAGCCACTCTCGATAAGCACATGGCCGACGCGGCCGGCACTCGAATGCTCCTGATGCAGCACCGCCAGGATCTTGGGTCGCGCCTTGCCCGGCATTTACGGCTACTCGTCCGCTTCGGGTCCGATCTGGCGCTGCGCCTTCTGAGCCGCCTTGCGCTTGGCCTCGACGCGGTCGCGGCTTTCCACGCCGATCAGTTCGGCGATGCGCCAGATGGTGTTGTCCTCCATCTCGTGCAGCTCGCCGTCGGCATAGACGATTTCCCACATCATGCCGATGAAGTCCTTGCGCGCCTGGTCGTCGAGGCTGCGCTTGAGCACGCTGGTGAAGGCATAGAGATCGATCGCTTCGTTGTCGGCCTGTTCGCCCGCCTTGACCAGCCGGTCGAGCTCGGCACCCGAAATGCCGTAGCTCTGGCTCAGCAACTGCTTGACCCGCTCCCATTCGACGTCCTGCCGGTCGCCGTCGGCGTCCATGACATGGTACATCAGCGCCGCCGCGGCAACGCGCGGATCGTCCTCGCGGCTCGCCTTGGACCCTGCCGCCGGCAGGTCCTTCAGAAACGAAATCATGCGTTCGAACATCGTCGGTTCCTGTTTGGGCCAAGCCTAGATCTAGGGTCGAGCTGACATCAAAACAAACGGAACCGCTTCTGGGCGTTTTCCCGCTCCACTTCCGGATCGACGCCGGGGTCGTCGGGCAAGCGGATCGGTTCGGCCATGTCATCCTCGTCGGTCAGGGTCGCGCCGTCGGTCGCCGGCGGCACCGCGCGCGGGGGCACGGGCTGCACTGCCGCAGTCTCCGGCACCACCTCGTCCTCGACGATCACGTCGACGATGTCGTCGCCGGCGGGCTGCGCTGCCGGAATGCTGGGGATCGACACCCGCTCTTTCGGCGCGTCGTCCTGCTCGATCAGGTGGCCGAGCCGCTCTTCCGGCGCCTTCCATTCGAAAGCGTCGAGCCGGCCGGTGACGGGTGAGAACGGCGCCCAGCGTTCGGAGACCACGCCGTCCGCCACCCAGGCCGGGTCGCGCGGCGCGCGCACGGCCCGCGACAGCCACTGTCGCACCTTGCCCTGGTCGCCACCCTGGGCTTCCTCGATGTCGGCGAGCAGGAGATAAGCACCCTCGCGCGGCTGCATCCGTGCGGCGGCCTCGGCCTCGGAGCGCGCCAGCTTGTAATCCTGTGCTTCCAGTGCCGCCCGCGCCACGGCGAGCGAGGATTCCGGATGGTTCTGCTTCAGCGATTGCAATTTCTTTGCCCGCGCCAGCCGGTCGAGCACGGCATCGCCTGGGCGACCATGGACGTAGAGCTCGGCGATGTCGGGCAGCGGTTCCGCCTTCCACGCCGTCTCCAGCACCTTCGAGCCCTTGCGCACGTCGTTCTGGCGGAACAGCGCCTTTGCGGCAATTGCAGCCGCCGGACCGAAACCGGGCCGCAGCCGATTGGCCTCAAGCGCTGCGGTCCGCGCCGCATTGAAATCGCCTTCGAACAGCGACATCGCCTTGGCGGTCAAAAGCACCGCGCGCTTGTTGTTGGCAACGTCGCGCTCGATCTGGCGCGTCGACTTCTGCGCGTTGATCAGCGCCAGCGCGCCGTCCCAATCGCCGCGTTCGCACTTTTCCTCGAGCGTCGAATCCGCCGCCCAGCCGAGCTGCGGCGCAAGGCCGGCGGCGCGGCCGGCATAGTGGCGTGCAGCGGCCCGGTCGCCGAGCCGTTCGGCTTCGAGATAGAGCCCGCGCAGGCCGAGCAGCCGCATCTCGGGATCGTCCAGCATCGCCTCGAACTTCTGCCGCGCCGTGTCGTGGTCGCCCTCCAGCAGCGATGCCTGGGCATCGAGCAGCAGGATCAGCGGCTCCTGGTCGGAGTTGATCAGCTTGGCGGCTTCCTTGTTCTTCTTGCGCGCAAGTGCGGCGTCGCCCGCTCCGGCGGCGATCATGCCGGTCGACAGCGCCTGATAGCCGCGGTCGCGCCGGCGAGCGCGAAAATGCCGGGCGATGGTGAAAGGGCTATTCCAAACCGCTTTGGTGAGCCACCAAGTCAACATCGTTGCCGCAACGATCGCGGTGATCGCCACCGCTGCCACCATCAGGCTGACCTTGTACTGGTAGCCGCTGAAGGTCACGACCATGTCGCCGGGACGGTCCGCCAGCCAGGCAAAGCCCAGCCCGAGCGCAAAAACGATGGCCAGATAGAACAGGATACGGATCATCTGGCGTCCCTCATGCCTTCATCGCGCCGGCGACAAGCTTGTCGACCAGCGTTTCGACATCGAGCCGCGCCTTGAGCTTGGCAACGAAGTCGGCGCCCGCAGCCTTCGCCGTCTCGGGCAGCGTGTCATATTCGGCCAGCGCCTTGGCGAAATCGCCTTGGTTGACCGCCACCTCCATGCGCGCCACCGTCTCCGGAACGCCGGTGCCCTCGACCGCCCCGATCGGCCGCACCTGAACCAGCTGCTCGGCGCTCGACACCAGCCGTTCGAGGATGCCGGCATCCTCGTTGACCGGCTTGGCTGCAGCGATCATCGCATTCGCCGCCGCATCGGTTTCGGTCACGATATCGGCGCGTGTCGGCACGCCCTTTTCGGCATGAGCCCTGAGGGCCGCCAGTTCCGGCGCCTCCGGGGAAATCGCGGCGAAAGTTTCGAGCTCGGCGCCGAAGCCCGCACCCCGGTCGACAGCCGCCTTCAACGCCGAAGCGGCGATCGCCAGCGCGATCTTGGGCTGCGACGCCTGTGCGTCGACCTTCGAGGTGAGCGCGGAGATGGACTGCTCCAGCGTCGCGATCTTGCCGTCATCGACCGTCGCTGCCTCGCCCGCCGACTTCAGCGCCGCGTCAAGGCCGCTGACGCGCTCGGTGAGTGCTGCGATCTCGCTCGAAGCGCCGTTGTTCTGGCTGAGCGAGGTCACGGCCGTTTCAACCTGCGCGATGCGGCCGTCGAGCGTGGCAAGGGCCTCATTCGACCCGGCCTGGCCGGCCGTTGCTTTCAGCGCCTCGATGTCCGACTTCACCTGCTGGACGGCAGCGGCGAGGCCGTCGACGTCACCCTTCAGCGCCGCACCGCCATTGGCGGCAGCACCGAGATCGGCCAGCTGCGACTTCAACGAGGCGATTTCGGCCTGCATCTGTCCATTGTCCCCGGTTCCGGGACCGGGGGCACCCAGCACGCCGGCATATTGCAGCCCACCGGCCACCAACAGCGCGATCACGCCGCCGGCCAGGCCCGGCAGCAGTCCGGATGCTGATTGACGATTCGATGATGCAGCCGAGGCTGCAGCACTTGTTGCCCGCGACCCAGCCGAACTCGACGAAGCAGCACGCGACAACGCCTCGGCCTTGGGCTTTTCGGCCGGCTTGTCGTTTTCGAAGCTGTAGTCATAGGAGGCATAGGCGCTGTCTGCCTTCGCCGCCGTCTCCTCTGGCGGCGTCTCTGCCGAGGTTAGGGCTTCTTCGCCGGCCGTCGCCGCGACCGCCTCCGTCTCAGCGTCAGGCTTGGCGGCCTCTTCGACGCGCGACACCGCGCCCGGCTCCAGTTCGATCGTCACCGGATCGCGATGCGTCTTCGAATGGCGCGTCTTCGGCGTCTTGACCATGCTGGGGGCTCCGCGATTTCGTTGGCATAAATCCCGCGGCAGATGCGGGTTCGAAGATCAAAAACCAGTAACACCCACCGTCCCGCGAAAAAAGGCCGGTTGATGGCAAGTAGCCTTTCCGTCAGTCGGGATCGCCGAGAAGCGCCAGCAGCGCATCCTCATTGGGATCGCGCGCGACCTCGACCCTGATACCGCCGACCAGCGCCGAAGCGATGCGGCCGGACAGGCAAAGGCAACGCGCGTTGCGCATCAGGAAATCCGCCTCGGCGTGCATTTCCATCAGCGAACCGAAGGCGGCTGCGGCACGCGCCGAGTAAACGAGCACGGCGTCGATTGGTTGCCCGCCAAGCTGCTGGCGCACGAAGGAAGGGGCCGGAGTGAGCGCGACAGTGTCATAAGTTTCGATCGGCACCACCCGCACCCCGTTGACGCCGAGGCGACGTTCGAAGTCCGGCATCCGTACCCGGCCGCACAGATAGGCAACCGTCGCCTTGCCGAGTTCGATTGCTATCATGTCGGCGAGCGCGGCAGCGTCGCCAGGACCTTCGTTGACGGAGTAGAAGCCGGCTTTGCGCGCGCTTTCCGCGGTCTTTGCGCCAACGGCGTGACAGGGCAGGCCCCGCAGTCGCTCGACAAGCCCGCTCGGCGCGTGTCGCAATGCGTTAGCGCTTGTCACCGCGATCGCCGTCGCGCCGGACGGGACGCTTTCACGCGCCACCGGCAGCGGTCGCGTTTCGGAAAGTGGCAAAAGCACAGGCTCGAAGCCGAGCGCCTCGAGGCGCCGCGCGGTGCGGGTTGCGCCGGGTTCCGGCCTCGTCACCAGCACCCGCTGTGCCATCTAGCTCCATCCCTCGAAGAATGTGGTGCCGGCCCGTGCCCGCACCTCGTCGCCGGCATTCCGGCCGATCTCAGCGGCATCCGCCGCCCGGCCGTCGGCCTTGGCTTCGTGCCACAGCGTACCATCCGGGGTCAGGATAAGCCCGGCAAAAGACAGCCTGTCGCCGTCGATCTCGGCATATCCGGCGATCGGCGTGCGGCAAGAGCCGTCGAGTGCGGCCAGAAACGCCCTTTCGCAGGCCAGAGCCTGCCCGGTCGGCTTGTGATCAATCGCCTGGAGCATGTTGGTGACAGCAGTATCGCCAATGCGGCTCTCGATGCAGATCGCACCCTGCCCGGGGGCCGGCGGGAAGGCGTCGAGCGCCATCAGATCGGTGATGACCTCTTCGAGCCCAAGCCGGCGCAGACCGGCATTGGCGAGGATCGTGCCCTCGGCCACCCCCTCGTCAAGCTTCCTCAGGCGGGTCTGCACGTTGCCGCGGAACATCACCACGTCGAGGTCGGGCCGCATGCGTCGGATCAGCGCCTGTCGCCTGAGCGACGAGGAGCCGACGACGGCACCTTGCGGCAGTTCCATGATGCTGGGTGCCGCGCGGCCGATGAACGCATCCCTTGGGTCCTCGCGCGGCAGGAACGCCGACAATTCGAGCCCGTCGGGCAGCTGCGTCGGCATGTCCTTGGACGAATGCACGGCGATGTCGATCTCGCCGGCATACATCGCCTCTTCCAGTTCCTTGGTGAACAGCCCCTTGCCGCCGGCGAGCGACAGTGGCCGGTCCTGGATGCGGTCGCCGCTGGTCGAAATCGTCACGATCTCGAATGCCTCTTCCGGCAGGCCGTGCGCTGCCATCAGCCGCGCACGCGTCTCGTGCGCCTGGGCGAGCGCCAGCAGGCTGCCGCGGGTTCCGATTCTCAAGGCTCTAGTTTGCATAGCGCTTGGTCCGTGATAACCCCGCGCTGGCGGGGCGGTCCCGTACCTCCTATCTAGGAAATTACCACCGGGCAATCATGCAGGGTAGCGACCAATTGATCCGTGTTCTTGGCATCGAGACAAGCTGCGACGAAACCGCGGCCAGCGTCGTTGCGCTCAAATCCGGGCAGCCGCCGCGCATCCTGTCGAACACGGTATTCAGCCAGATCGACGAGCACGCGGCCTTTGGCGGCGTCGTGCCGGAGATCGCCGCGCGCGCCCATGTCGAGGCTCTCGACGGCATCGTCGAGGCGGCGCTCAAGGATTCCGGCGTTGCCCTTGAAGACATCGACGCCATTGCCGCCACGGCCGGTCCCGGCCTCGTCGGCGGGCTGATCGTCGGGCTGATGACGGCCAAGGCGATTGCCGCTTCAGTGGGCAAGCCGCTGATCGCCATCAACCATCTCGAAGGCCACGCGCTGACGGCGCGGCTCACCGACGGCCTCGCATTTCCCTACCTCTTGCTGCTCGTCTCCGGCGGCCACACCCAGATCGTCCTGGTCAAGGGCGTCGGCGACTATCAGCGCTGGGCGACCACCATCGACGACGCGCTCGGCGAAGCCTTCGACAAGACCGCCAAGATGCTGGCCCTGCCTTATCCAGGTGGCCCCAATGTCGAAAAGGCAGCCCAGTCGGGCGACGCTTCACGCTTTGTCTTCCCGCGCCCGATGAAGGGTTCAGCCCAGCCTGATTTCTCCTTCTCCGGCCTCAAGACCTCGGTGCGCCAGGCAGCAACATCGGTGGCACCCCTCAGCGACCAGGACGTCGCCGACATCTGCGCCTCCTTTCAGGCAGCCGTCACTGATACACTCGGCGACCGCGTCAAGCGCGCGCTGGCCCGCTTCCGTGACGAGTTCCCCGACACCGCAGCTCCGGCCCTCGTCGTCGCCGGCGGGGTCGCCGCCAACAAACAGATCCGCGCCATGCTGGAAAAGCTCTGCGCCAAAAACGGTTTTGCCTTCATCGCGCCACCGATGGCGCTGTGCACCGACAATGCCGCAATGATCGCCTGGGCCGGCATCGAGCGCCTGCGCGCCGATCTCGTCGAACCCAACGCATTCGATTTTGTACCGCGCTCGCGCTGGCCGCTGGACAGCGTGTCAGCCCCGGTCGTCGGTTCCGGCAGGCGGGGAGCCAAGGCATGAGCGCATACAAGGTCACGGTTCTCGGTGGCGGCGCCTGGGGCACGGCACTTGCGCTCGCCATGCTGCGCGCCGGCCATGCCGTCACGCTCTGGGCCCGCGACACAGACAGCGTCACGGCGATCGCCACGGGCACCAACCCACGCTATCTCGCCGGCATCGTCTTCGAGACAGGAATCGCCGCCACAACCGACCTTGCCCAGGCGCTTGCCGGCACCGATTGCGTGCTGGTCGTCACCCCGGCACAGGCCCTGCGCAGCGTGCTGACCGAGGTCAAGCCGCATATCTCCGACGATGTTCCGCTGGTGCTCTGCGCCAAGGGTATCGAGCGCGACACCGGCCGCCTGCTGTCCGACATCTCCAGCGCAATCTTGCCCGACAACCCCGTGGCGGCACTGTCCGGCCCGAGTTTCGCCACCGACGTCTCGCGCGGACTCCCCACCGCCGTCGTCGTCGCTGCCGAAGACGAGGCGCTGGCCTCGGCTCTGGCGGTGCGCTTCTCGGCAGCCAACCTGCGCTGCTATTCCAGCGACGACCTGATCGGTGTCGAAATCGGCGGTGCGCTGAAAAACGTCTTTGCCATCGCCGCCGGTGCCGTCACCGGGGCCGGTCTCGGCGCCTCGGCCCAGGCAGCGCTGGTCACCCGTGGCTTCGTCGAACTGCGCCGCATCGGCGCCGCCTTCGGCGCCCGCCCCGAAACGCTGATGGGCCTGTCCGGCCTCGGCGACCTGATGCTGACCTGCTCGTCGGTGCAATCGCGCAATTTCGCTTATGGCGTGGCACTAGGCAAAGGCGAAGAGCTTGCCGGCCGCCCGCTCGCCGAAGGTGTCGCCACTGCCCACATCGCCGCCCGCATCGCCCGTGAACGTGGCCTCGACGCGCCGATTATCGAGGCGGTCGCTGCCCTGCTCGACAATGCCATTACCATCAACGAGGCCGTCGCCGGGCTGATGACCCGCCCGCTGCGCGCCGAAGCCGACTGAACGTCCAAATCGAGAGGGACAACATGCTTTTCGCACTGATCTGCAAGGACAAGCCGAACCATCTCCAGGTCCGCCTCGACGCACGGCCCGACCATGTCGCCTTCCTCAACGACCTCAACGCCAAGGGCGCGCTGAAATTCGCCGGCCCCTTCCTTGATGCCGACGGCAAGCCGGATGGTTCGCTCGTCGTCATCGAAGCCGCTGACGCGGAGGCTGCCCAGGCAATCGCCGGCACCGACCCCTACGCCAAGGCCGGCCTGTTCGAGAGCGTCCAGATCCGGCCGTGGAACTGGGTCTTCAACAACCCGGCCGGCGCCTGACCACAAGCCAAGAGGGGACGAGATGAGCGAGAAGAAATACTGGCTGTTCAAATCCGAGCCGTTCAAATTCTCCTTCGAGATGCTGAAGGCCAAGGGCAAGGAAGGCACGCAGTGGGACGGCGTGCGCAACTACCTCGCCCGCAACAACATGCGCGCCATGCAGATCGGCGACCTCGGCTTTTTCTACCACTCCAATGAGGGGCTCGAAGTCGTCGGCATCGCCGAGGTCTGCGCGCTCGCCCATCATGACACAACGACTGAAGACCCGCGTTGGGAGTGCGTCGACATCCGCTACCACAGCCCTGTCCCCAAGCCGGTGACCCTTGCCGACGTCAAGGCCAATCCGAAGCTCGAAAAGATGGCGCTCGTCACCTCGATGCGCCTGTCCGTCCAGCCGGTGACGCCTGACGAATGGCAGGAGGTCTGCCGCATGGCGGGCCTCGACAAGGCGCCGTGACCACGGTTTCCCCGACACGGCTGACATCAGAGGGGGCGGCAAGCTTCATCCGCGCCAACACGGCGCTGATGCGGCCGCCGCATGTGCCCGAGGTCGCGCTCCATCTCGCCGACGAAGCCCACGACCTCTGGCATCGCACCGAGGAAGAGCTGTCCGAGATCGGCCTGCCGCCGCCCTTCTGGGCCTTCGCCTGGGCCGGCGGCCAGGGTCTGGCCCGCTACGTGCTCGATCATCCCGAAACCGTGGCCGGCAAGCGCGTGCTCGACTTTGCCTCCGGCTCGGGTCTCGTCGCCATTGCTGCGATGAAGGCAGGTGCAGCACGTCTCACCGGCGCCGACATCGACCCGTTCTGCGAGGCGGCGATCCGCCTCAACGCCGAGGCCAATGCCGTCGAAGTCGGCTTCGTCGGTGCCGACCAGGTCGGGCGCGACGACGGCTGGGATGTCGTGCTCGCTGGCGACGTGTTCTACGAAAAGCCCTTCGCCGACCGGCTGGTGCCCTGGTTCGAAGCGCTTCGGACCCGCGGTGCCGACGTGCTCGTCGGCGACCCCGGCCGCTCCTACCTGCCCAAGGACCGGCTGCAAGAGCTCGCCACCTACGAGGTGCCGGTCACCCGCGCCCTCGAGGACGCCGAGGTCAAGCGCACCACCGTCTGGCGATTTGCCTGAACCGAGCTCCCCGCGATCGTCATCCCGGGCGGTTGGGTCGGGATAAGCTGCGCTGCGCTCCGGTTACCGGGATGACGTGCATCGACGCACTCAAATCTCCGTCTTCGCCGCCTCCTCGATGATCCAGTCTCGGAATGCTCCGATGCGCGGGTCGCCCTCCGAGGTCTTGGGATAGACCAGGAAATAGGCGAACTCGCGCGACACCCGGATGCCCAGGTCGAATGGCCGGACCAGCCGCCCCTCCGACAGGTCGTTGGCGACCATGGCGAAATCGGCAAGCGCCACGACGCTGCCGTCGATCGCCGCCTGTACCGCGTCCGACGAGGTGGTGAAGACGATGGCGCGGCTGTCGTCGAAATCGTCGACGCCGGCAGCTGCCATCCACATCCGCCAGTTCGGCCAGGTCACGCCCTGCTGCGACCACTCGATATGCACCAGTGTGTGGTGGAACAGGTCGCGCGGCACCTTGAGCGGCGGCCCGGATACCAGGAGCCGTGGGCTGCACACCGGGATGATCATGTTGTCGAACAGCCGGTCGGCGCGCAGGCCGGGATACTTGCCCATGCCGAAGCGGATCGCCACATCGACATCGTCGAGGTCGAAGTCGCGTACCTCGTAGCTGATGTCGAAACGCAGTTCGATGTCGGGATGCAGCTTGCGGAACCCGTCGATGCGCCGCATCAGCCATTTCGAGGCGAACTGCGCGTCGAGCGTCACCTTGAGCAGCGCCGTGCCGCGGCTGAGCTTGCGCGCACGAGACACCGCGCGGTTGAGCACGTCGAGCGCATCGACCGAAGCGTCGACCAGCGCCGATCCTGCCTCGGTCAGCCTGATGCTCCGACTGGTGCGGATGAACAGGGTGACGCCGAGCTGGTCCTCGATTTCCTTGATCTGGTGGCTGACCGCAGCCGGCGTCAGGCCGAGCTCGTCGGCGGCGCGGGTGAAATTCAGATGCTTGCCGGCGGCCGCCAGCGTTCGCAAAGCACGTGTCCCAGGTACGAAGCGCATTGCCGGATCTTCAAATTTGGTTTGATGGTCGAGAAAGAACTACTCGTTTCTCTTTTGCCTTTCAGCACTGCATCATGAGCCCAGTTCAACCAATGTCAAACCGGATTTGATGTCCGGACGAAACGGAAATGACCATGTCCACCGCTGTCTTGAGAACCACCTTTGTCCAGCCGTCGCGGCTGCAGCCGGTTTTCGACTGGCTTCGCCAGATGCGGGCAGCACTCAACGTGCCTGCGCCGCAGGATGCGGCCGAGCTGTCGGAGCATTATCGCCGCGACACCGGCATCGCCCAAAAGGATATCGCCAGGGCCGTCGATGCGGATCTCGGCCGTCTCGGCCTGCTCGACATCGGCTGGCAGCAGCCCCGCCGCCAGAACCGTCACTGATTCCCATCTCCCAAGCTCACTCTGGGAGCACGCTCGGCCCGAGGATCATGTCTCCCGATCTTCGGGCCGCTTTCTTTCCATCCTAGCGCACCACCTTCAGCACGGTCCGGCGCGACAGTTGCGGCAGAAGCCGCGCCATCACCTGCGCCGTCACCGCGACGCAGCCTTGCGTCGGCGGGAAGCCAGGCCGCGCCAGGTGGAAGAAGATCGCACTGCCGCGCCCGCGCCGCCTTGGCCTGATATTCCAGTCGAGCACCAGGCAGGCGTCGTAGAGGTTGTCGTCGCGCTTCAACCGCTCATGGCTGGCGCCGTAAGGTATCTTTACCGGCCTGTTGTAGTTGCGGTCGTCCGGCACCTCGCACCAGCCGAGATCGGCGCTGATCGGGCTCATCGGCAGGCGGCTCTGCCCCGCCACGAACTGGTCGCGGCGGACATAGCCCGACAACAGCCGCATCGACGCCAGCGGCGTGCCGCCGTCGCCCTCGCGCTTGCTCGCGGTGATGCCTCCGCGCCCCAGCGCGCAGGGAAACACCAGCCCGCCGACCTGCATCAGCCCCTTGGTCGGGTCGCCGGGCTTGGCCCGCACGACGATTGTCGAAATGCCATTGCGCAAAAATGCACCCGCCCCAATTACGCCTTTGATTTTTCTTGTATGATCGCCTTGCGGAACAAATCACTACCGCTGAAAGTTGTGGCGATCAGCTTCCGCATTCGATTGCCGCGGTCAACTGAATACTGATTTTGAAACAACGGATTGATCCATGACCTCACGCACCATCCTCATCGTCGACGATGACGACGATCTGCGCAGCACATTGGTCGAACAGCTGGCGCTCTACGAGGAGTTCGAAGTCCTTGAGGAAGCGACGGCAGCCAAGGGCGTCAACGCGGCGCGCGCCGGCCTCATAGACCTGCTGATCATGGATGTCGGCCTGCCCGACATGGATGGACGCGAGGCGGTCAAGATCCTGCGCAAGGGCGGCTACAAGGCGCCGATCATCATGCTGACCGGCCACGACACCGATTCCGACACCATCCTCGGCCTCGAAGCCGGCGCCAACGACTATGTCACCAAGCCGTTCCGCTTCGCCGTCCTGCTCGCCCGCATCCGCGCCCAGCTGCGCCAGCACGAGCAGAGTGAGGACGCCACCTTCTCGGTCGGCCCCTACACGTTCAAGCCGAGCCAGAAGCTTCTCATCGACGCCCGCGGCGGCAAGGTCAGGCTGACCGAAAAGGAAGCCTCGATCATCAAATATCTCTACCGCGCCGACCAGAAAGTGGTCACCCGCGACGTCCTTCTCGAGGAAGTCTGGGGTTATAATTCGGGGGTCACGACCCACACGCTGGAAACCCATGTCTACCGGCTGCGCCAGAAGATCGAGCGCGATCCTTCCAATGCTGAAATTCTTGTGACAGAAAGCGGCGGATACAAGCTGGTCCCCTGACTGGTTTGCTGAATCGCCCCAAAATCAGCTTTGGTTTTCGGGGGGATAAGCGGAATATGTTGTTAGTTTGGAACGGGGAACCGGCTAACAACGGGAGGGGAGCCAGTCTGAGAAGTCGGGGACATAATGGCGCTGGATGACGACATCCGCATCCTGTCCGGCGTGAGGCTGTTTGAGGGCTTCACACAAGAACAGCTGCGTTTGCTGGCCTTCGGTGCGGAGAATGTGAACCTCCCCGCCGATCGCAAGCTCTACCGCGAGGACGACGAGGCCGATTCGGCCTATGTCGTGATATCGGGACGTATTGCGCTTTACCGCGAGATCGACGGCGTGCGCGCCGATCTTGGCTCCGCCGGGCCCGGCTCGATGCTCGGCGAGCTCGCCCTCATCGCCGACACCAGGCGCCTGACCAGTGCCGCTGCCGCCATTGATTCGGAAATCATCCGGCTCAACCGCAAGATGTTCCACCGCATCCTAGAGGAATACCCCGAACTCGCAGAGCGGCTGCACCAGCACATCCTCGAAGACCTCCAGGACATGATCGCCCGCATCGAAAGCATGGCGCCGCGATTCGGGAAGTAGTCGGCCAGCCGTCAATTCAATTCGGCCAGCTGGGCGCGGCCGGATCAGGCCAGGCCGAGCCGAGCCGAAAATGATGGATTTCGAGAACCGGAGCGGAGCGGACATTCAGGTCCGTAAGCACCGGAAGCGCAGAAAGCCGCCATTTGCAGGCCGGCCTCGCCAGAATCCCTCAGTCCAGGTCGAAGCGCGCTATGACTGGCACATGATCCGACGGCCGTTCCCAGCCGCGGGCGGCGCTCAGGATGTCGATGCCGGCAAGCTTGGGCGCGAGATTGGCCGAGGACCAGACGTGATCGAGCCGTCGGCCGCGGTTGGAGGTCTCCCAGTCCTTCGCCCGATAGCTCCACCAAGTGTAGATCTTCTGGTCGTCAGGCACGTTGAGCCGCATCAGATCGACCCATTCGCCGGCCTTGCGCATCGCCTCGAAACTCTCGGTCTCGACCGGCGTGTGGCTGACGACGTTGAGCAGTTGCTTGTGCGACCAGACGTCGTGCTCCAATGGCGCAATGTTGAGGTCGCCGACCAGCACCGAAGCCGAACCTTCGTCATGGTCGGCGCGGATGGCGTTCATCTCCGAAACGAAGCCGAGCTTGTGGCGGAACTTCAGATTGATCTCGACATCCGGCTCGTCACCGCCGGCCGGAACGTAGAAATTGTGCAGCGTCACCTTCTTGCCGCCGGCCTCGAAGCGCACCGACAAATGCCGACTGTCGTCGATCTCGCAGAACCGCCGCTTCTCCACGATCTCCAGCGGCCGCCGCGCCACAGTGGCGACGCCGTGGTAGCCCTTCTGGCCATGGAAGGCGATGTGCTCGTAGCCTGCCTTGCGGAACGCCGCCGAGGGAAACTGGTCGTCGGGACACTTGGTTTCCTGCAGGCACAAAACGTCAGGCGCCTGCTCGCTCAGCAGCCGCTCGACCAGCGGCATGCGCAGGCGCACGGAGTTGATGTTCCAGGTGGCGATGGAAAAGGGCATGGCAGGTTCCGGCAACAGGTTGCGGCGGAACCTGCCAGCACCGACTTGAGATGACAAGGCACGATGCCCGATGCGGCGCCCGAGCCGCCGATGTCCACAACTAAGCCGGGCAGTCCAGCGAATGAGGCCGCGCACATAGCTTGCCCCGCCAGATGGCCGGCAAGGTAGAGTTGGCTGGCAGCCTGTTAGTCGCTCTTCTTCTGCGCGTTCAGCTCACGATTGAGCTTGTAGTCGATCTTGAACGTATCGCCCGGGAAGGAACCGCCCTGCTTGACGTTGAACACCATGACGGTGGTGTCCTTGCCCTGCGCGTCGGTGATCGTCCACTGGCGCAGTTCGTAGGTCTTGGGGTCGAACATCATGGTGATGGTCGAATTGCCGAAGACCTGCTTGTCCGACAGCTTGATGGTGGTCAGGTCATCCTCTTCGGTGACGCTCTTGACCTTGTTGCCGCTGAGGTCGATGCGCTCGTCGAGCAAAAGCTTCAGCGGCGTTTTCGACAGCGGATAGAGGTCGGAGGTGCGCATCTTCGAGTTGAGGATGACCACCGACTGGCCGTCGGAAATCACCTTGAAGTTCGACGGTGCCTCGTAGTTGAAGCGGATCTTTCCCGGACGCTGCAGGAAGAACTTGCCGCCGGTCTGTTCGCCGCGCGGACCAAACTGCACGAACTCGCCCGACATCGAGCGCACGCTCGAGAAATGATCGGCGATGCGCTGGGCTGCATCGGAGCCTTGTGCCTGTACCGGGCCGTTGAAGGCCACCAGCGGCGTCGCGGTCAGCGCGATCGCGGCCGCGAAGCCGAGCAGGCGTCGGCGGGTCGGAGTGCGGATATCGTTCATGCCGGTTACTCTCTCATTCAAGTTCGACGGTTGTATCGGCACTTAGTAGGGCTGAAGTTTGACATGGTTCACGGCCTCGCGCACTGAACGCGAAAACGTGATCGCCGGTTCCCCGATCCTACATCTTGTCGTCTTCCGTCGGCACCAGAATCTCGCGCTTGCCGGCATGATTTGCCGGACCGACGATGCCCTCCTGCTCCATTCGCTCGATGATCGACGCGGCGCGGTTGTAGCCGATGCCGAGGCGGCGCTGGATGTAGCTTGTCGACGCCTTGCCGTCGCGCAGCACCACCGAGACCGCCTGGTCGTAGGGGTCGTCCGAATCCTCGAAGTTGCCGCCGCCATTGCCGCCGCCCTTGCCCGACGGCTCGTCCTCGTCCTCGCCGTCATCCTCGGTGATGGCGTCGAGATATTCCGGCACGCCCTGCAGCTTGAGATGGGCGACGACCTTCTCGACCTCGTCGTCGGCGACGAACGGGCCATGGACGCGCTGGATGCGGCCGCCGCCAGCCATGTAGAGCATGTCGCCCATGCCGAGCAGCTGCTCGGCGCCCTGCTCGCCGAGAATGGTGCGGCTGTCGATCTTGGACGTCACCTGGAACGAGATGCGGGTCGGGAAATTGGCCTTGATGGTGCCGGTGATGACGTCGACCGACGGACGCTGGGTCGCCATGATGACGTGGATGCCGGCCGCGCGCGCCATCTGCGCCAGGCGCTGGACGGCACCTTCGATGTCCTTGCCGGCGACCATCATCAGGTCGGCCATCTCGTCGATGATGACGACGATGTAGGGCAGCGGCGCCAAATCGAGATTTTCGGTTTCGTAGATCGCCTCGCCGGTCTGACGGTCGAAGCCGGTCTGCACCGTGCGCGAGATCTGCTCGCCCTTCTTTTCCGCCTGGCTGACGCGCGCGTTGAAGCCGTCGATGTTGCGCACGCCGACCTTGGACATCTTGCGGTAGCGGTCTTCCATCTCCCGCACCGTCCATTTCAGCGCCACCACGGCCTTCTTTGGATCGGTGACGACAGGGGTCAGAAGATGCGGGATGCCGTCATAGACCGACAGTTCCAGCATCTTCGGATCGATCATGATCAGGCGGCATTCCTGCGGCGTCATCCGATAGAGCAAGGACAGGATCATGGTGTTGATGGCGACCGACTTGCCCGAGCCGGTGGTACCGGCGACCAGCACGTGCGGCATCTTGGCGATGTCGACGATGACGGCCTCGCCATTGATCGTCTTGCCAAGTGCCAGCGCCAGCTTCGACTTGGTCGTCTCGAAGTCGCGGCTCGCCAGAATCTCGCGGAGATAGACGGTTTCGCGCTTGGCGTTCGGCAGTTCGATGCCGATCGCATTGCGCCCCGGCACCACCGCGACGCGGGCGGCAATCGCGCTCATCGAGCGGGCGATGTCGTCGGCGAGGCCGATGACGCGACTCGACTTGATACCGGGCGCCGGCTCCAGTTCGTAGAGCGTGACGACGGGGCCGGGACGGACATGGATGATCTCGCCCTTGACGCCGAAATCTTCGAGCACGCCTTCCAGCAGGCGCGCATTCTGTTCCAGCGCATCCTTGGAAAGCGAGGCGTCACGCACGACGTTCTTGGGCTCGGCCAGGAAATGCAGCGACGGCATCTCGAATGTCTCGGTGCCGATCAGCGTGGTCTGGGCCTCGCGCTGGACACGGGCTCCTGGTGCCGGCCGCGGGGCCGGTGCGGCGACACGCGCGGCGGGAGATCCAGCCTCCGGCGAGCGGAAATTCTGCACCTGGGCATTGGCGCCCCGGCGCTCGGACGACACCGGCGGCATGTCCATGTCGTCGTCGTCACCGAAGACATCCTGGTCGTTGGGGTCGACCGAAACCGAGCGTTCCGACACCATCTGGGCAAAGAATTCGGGTTCGACGCGGGCGCGGCCGCCTGTCGTAACGCGCTGCTCGGCGCGCTCGGCCGATTCGACGCGCTCGGCCGCCTGCCGCCAGGCGCTCTCGCGCTTGACCGGCGGCAGGTCGTAGCCTTCCAGCTCGCGCCGCTTGGCGGCGCGGCGGCGCATCCAGGCCCTGGCCGACAGCCACCAGTGGGTGATGGCGCCCAGCGCCAGCACGCCCTCGTTTTCGTCCTCGTCCTCGTCGTCGAAGCTGGCGAAATCCTGCTCGCGCATGTCGGGCTTGGGCTTGGGATTGACCACTGCAAAGCCGTTCTCGCGGTTGAGCAGGCCGGCGCCGAACGCAAACAGCCAGATCGCCGGCGCAATCAGCAACACGCCAATGACGGTGGCGATCAGCCCGGTTGGATAGCCGCCGATGAACAGCCCCGGCACCTTGAGCACCATGTCGCCGAACACGCCACCGAGACCGGTCGGCAGCGGCCAGGTCGGCGGTGCGCCGACACAGCCGGCAATGGCCGCGCCAAGAAGTGCCGAGCCGAACCAGACCAGACCGCGCTTGGGCATGCGGTCGACGCCGCGCGCGGTGACGAACAGCACGCCCCAGATCACCGCCGGCATCAGGGCAGCGACCGAGGCAAGGCCGAAGAACTGCATGGCGAGATCGGCGAACACCGCACCCGGATACCCCATGGCGTTGGTGACGGGATTGTCGGTGGCATGGCTGAAGCTCGGGTCGGCGACATTCCAGGTGCCGAGCGCCGCCAGCCCGAAGGCCACGAAGGCAAACAGGCCCAGACCCGCCGCGCGGCCTGCCTGCCGTCGCGCGAATGCCTGAATGCCGTGCCCCGTCTCGGTCAGCGCGAGCGGTGAGGAAACCCCAGAACGCATGCCTCGTCCCCGTCCATTGATGCCGTGGCCCGCATGCGGACGCATGGCGGGCAGATTCGTTTGTCAGACTATCGAAGCGAAGGTTAAGGCGGCATTAAGGTTAAGCCATTGTTCACGCAACAGCCCCTTGGACGCTTCCGCGAGCGGCGGCAAACACCGCGTCACTCCTCCCCGGCATAGGCATTTTTGATGCAACCATCCTGTCTCCGTGGCGTTGGGTCTGCCGGAAGGGATCAGAAACGAGGAGAATAAAATGAGAAAGCTCATTTTGGCGTTGGGTGCCGCAGCCTTGATGGCTGGCGCCGCCTGGGCAGCTTCGGCCGACGGCGTGATCAAGGAGTTCAATAAGGACACCCGCGTGATTACGCTCGAGGACGGCAAGAGCTATACCGTCCCGGCTGACGTGGCGCTTCCCGCAGATCTTGCGGCAGGCATGAAGGTGTCGATCACCGTTGCTGATGACGACGCCACCAAGGTGACCGCCGTCATGACGTCGGCGATGTAACGCCCCCCGACGGGGCTCGCAGAAACCCCGTCCCGACAGGGCGGGGTTTTTGCATGTCCGGGTTCAAAACAGGCTTGCCGCAGAGACCGCAGCGCCATAGTTTTCCATATTAGGAAAATCTAATGGAGGCAGCGATGAAGCACCATAGCATCGAGCAACTGCAGGCCTTCGCAGACATCCAGCCGCTCAGCCCCTATCTGCCGCTGACGCGTACCGAGCGTCTCGAGCGCTGGGCGCAACTGCTGGAAGATCAGCCGGAACGGCGCCTCGGCACACTTTCCGGCACCGAATACGCGCCGCGCGCCGAACGGCTCGCCATGCGCGTGCCGGGCTCGCCCATCACCGTGGCATTCGAGGATCCCGCCTTCCGGGCAGCCGGCCTCGAAGACGACAGCTATGGGGCTGCCAAGCGCTTCTTCGACCTATCCGACCGGCAGCTGCACAACATCGTCTGCTACTGCCATTTCGGCGACGCGGTCAGGGGCGCGAGTGCTGCCCGCCGTGTCCGGGCAGCGATCAGCATGTGGACGCGCATCCGGGCGTTCTTCGCCTGAAGGCGCGCAAGGCACTCCAGAATCCAGCTAAGGGCCCGGCTGGCTCGGGCCCCGGTGGACGCTGCGCCTGCTGCCATCGGGTAGACACATTAGGATGTACACATATAATCGACTGACCGGGTAACGACCCGGATCGCGCGACGTACCTCCGTCGCTTTGCCCCCTTGGAATCAAGCCAGGAGCCAGATGCCGACAGGATTGAGATTCTTCGACGCCACTTATTATCCCGTGCCTAAGAGCGGCAGCAGCAGCGTCAAGTACCTGCTCATGCAGGTAGCAGGCGCCGGCCAGGCCCTCAACAATCCCGACGACGACGTCCACCACCACCTCGGCACCAATCTGGTCGATCCGTTTCGCCCGATGCACAATGCCGACGCCAAGCCCT
Source organism: Aminobacter sp. BA135 (assembly GCF_050859125.1). Lineage (NCBI taxonomy): Bacteria > Pseudomonadati > Pseudomonadota > Alphaproteobacteria > Hyphomicrobiales > Phyllobacteriaceae > Aminobacter > Aminobacter sp. BA135. The sequence continues at coordinate 984,960 of NZ_CP139572.1, read as the reverse complement.
TTACCATCGTCAGGGACCCGGTCGAGCGGCTGCTGTCGGCCTATTCCGACCGTGTCGTCAAAGCCGGCCTGCTGACGTCAGATGAAGCCGACAGCCCGCTGGCCCGCGAGCTCGGCCTGTCGCTCGAACCGGACCTCGAGACGTTCATCCTCAGGGTCGAGGACTATTGCCGCATCTGCGCCGACGTCCGCTTTCACGTCGCCTCGCCGCGCTACTTTCTCGGCAGCAACCTTTTCCTCTTCGACCGGGTGTTCAAACTCGAGAAGATCGACCAGGTCGCGGCCTATATCAGCGAGATCGTCGGCCAGGATGTGTCGATGCCGCACATCCACGTCTCGAGCGGCCAGGCCAGCCCGTCCGACCTGTCGCCGGCAGCACTCGCCAAGGCGCTGCGCTTCTGCCGCTACGATTACGCCTTCCTCGTCGACCTCTACGACGCCGGCCGCTGGGGCACCATTCCGCGCGGCACGCGCCGCGATCCATCGACACTGAGCGTCTATCGCGACCCGGCGAAATATGAGGGCGACAGCTATCCCCGCACGCCGCGCAACCTGCGCAATTTCCTGAGCAAGCGTCCGCTCGATCCGGCATTGCCCAAGGCCGACTAACAACTCCAGACAAAAAAGGAGGCCCGGATTGCTCCGGGCCTCAAAGCGCAGCTGCCTTGAGGGCGGCCACGACGGGATTAGGGAGGATGTTGCGCGGCCAGGGCCGTCGGCCGCGCGGCGCCGGAGCACGATCCCTAGGGGGAGGACCGCGCTCCAACAGGCATCAGGAGTGGTAGGCCACTTCACCATGCGAGGTCAGGTCGAGGCCCTGGCGTTCGGCTTCGACGGTCGGGCGCAGGCCGACGAGCAGGTCGACCAGCTTGTAGAGTACCAGCGAGCCGATGCCGCACCAGATGACGGTCACCGAGACAGCGAGGAACTGCGTCCAGACCTGGCCGCCGATCGACATTTCGCCGTAGCCGATGCCGCCGAGCGCCTTGGCGTTGAACACGCCGGTGCCGATGGCGCCGACGATGCCACCGACGCCGTGGATGCCGAACACGTCGAGCGAGTCGTCATAGCCGAGCTTGATCTTCACCACCGCCACGAAGAAGTAGCAGATCACCGAGGCGATGGCGCCGAGCGCGATGGCGCCGACCGGACCGACGAAGCCGGCGGCAGGCGTCACCGCGACGAGGCCGGCGACCATGCCGGAAGCCGCACCCAGCATCGACGCCTTGCCGCGGGCAACCACTTCGATGATCACCCAGGCGAGGATCGCGCCGGCAGTGGCGGTGAAGGTGTTGATCATCGCAAGTGCCGCACCGCCATTGGCTTCGAGGTTCGAGCCGGCATTGAAGCCGAACCAGCCGACCCACAGGATCGAGGCGCCGACCATGGTCAGCGTCATCGAGTGCGGGGCCATGTTGTCCTTGCCGTAGCCCGTGCGCTTGCCGATCACCAGGGCGCCGACCAGGGCGGCGATGCCGGCATTGATGTGCACGACGGTACCGCCGGCGAAATCAAGCGCGCCCCAGCCATAGATCAGGCCATCCGAATCCCAGACCATGTGGGCGATCGGGAAATAGACGACCGTCACCCACAGCGCGACGAACAGCAGCACCGCCGAGAACTTGATGCGTTCGGCAAAGGCGCCGACGATCAGCGCCGGCGTGATGCAGGCAAAGGTCATCTGGAAGACGATGAAGACGTATTCGGGGATGACGATGCCCTTGGTGAAGGTCGCCGCCATGCTCTCGGGCGTCACGCCGGCCAAAAATGCCTTGCCGAGGCCGCCCCAATACGGGCTCGGCGCGTCGCCGAAGGCCATCGAGTAGCCCCAGAACGTCCAGATCACGATCACCAGCGCCACGATCATCGTGCACTGCATCAGCACCGACAGCATGTTCTTGGCGCGCACCAGGCCGCCATAGAACAGCGCCAGGCCCGGCAGTGCCATGAACAGCACAAGCAGCGACGAGGTCAGCATCCAGGCGACGTCGCCCTTTTCCATGACGTCGGCAGGCGCCGGCGCGGCTGCAGCGGCATCTGCTGCTGCGGGTGCGGCTTCCTGGGCGAAGGCCGCGACCGTTCCCAGGGCAGTCAGTGCGAGCGTGCCGACAAGGGCCGTCCGCGCCGCCGTCTTCAATGAGGTTGGAATTTGCATTGAGGTCTCCATGAGAATTGGTTGGCCTGCTCAGAGCGCGTCGGTGTCGGTTTCGCCGGTACGGATGCGCACGGCCTGGTCGATGCCGAAGACGAAAATCTTGCCGTCGCCGATCTGGCCGGTCTTGGCGGCCCCGGTGATCGCCTCCACGGCCTTGTCGACGAGGTCGGTCGAGACGGCGACTTCGATCTTGATCTTGGGCAGGAAGCTCACGGCATATTCGGCGCCGCGGTAGATCTCGGTATGTCCCTTTTGCCGTCCGTAGCCTTTGACTTCGGTGACGGTCAGGCCCTGGATGCCGACATTGGTGAGCGCTTCGCGCACCTCGTCGAGCTTGAACGGCTTGATGATGGCCATCACGATTTTCATCAGGTTTCACCCCTTTCTGATGCGGGTCCCCCGCGTTGCAGACGTCGCCAGCGGACCCGAAGACCACCGGTGAGTGACCAAGGCTATTCAAGCTCCGTGCCAGTTTGCCCCAGCGCAAGCCAACCATTTGAAATTTAATGAAAATGCGCTGCGCGCAGGCGACATCCTTCGCAGGTGCAGCAAAGCACCTGCTCACAGAATGTGCAAAATATCTAAAATGCCTATTTCGTAGGCTTGGTCCGCAGGCGGATCAGCCCCTCCTGTGCCACCGAAGCGACCAGCGTGCCGTCCTGGGCATAGAGCGCGCCGCGCGTGAAGCCGCGCGAACCCGAAGTCGAAGGGCTGTCTTGGGTGTAAAGCAGCCAGCCGTCGAGCGCATGCTCACGATGGAACCACATCGCGTGGTCGATACTCGCCGCCTGGATGTCGGGATCGAAGATGCCACGGCCATGGGCAAAGGTTGCCGTATCGAGCAGCGTCATGTCGGAAAGATAGGCAAGCACCGCACAGCGCAGTGCCCGGTCGTTCGGCACCGGGCCGGTCAGGCGGATCCACACCTTCTGCAGCGGCGGCAGCTTGTCGCGGCTCGAATAATGCTCGGCATAGACCGGCCTCAGCTCCAGCGGCCGTTCCTTGGCCCAGAACAGCCTGATCTGCTCGGGCACATGGGTGGCCTCAGCCAGCAGCTCGCGCTGCGACTTGAGCTCTTCCGGCGGCGGCACGTCGAGCGGCATCGGCATCTGGTACTCCAGGCCCTGCTCCTCGACCTGGAACGACGCTTCGAGCGAAAAGATCGCGTGGCCATGCTGGATCGCCACCACGCGCCGCGTGGTGAAGCTGCCGCCGTCGCGGATGCGGTCGACCTCGTAGATGATCGGCACGGTGATATCGCCGGGCCGCATGAAGTAGCCGTGCAGCGAATGCACGTGCCGGTCCGGCTCGACGGTGCGCTGTGCCGCCACCAGCGCCTGGGCGATGGTCTGGCCGCCAAACACGCGCTGCCACTGAACCTGCGGGCTGCGACCACGGAACAGGTTGTGTTCCAGCTTCTCGAGATTGAGAATGCTGAGAAGCTCTTGTATTCCGGCCGGCATGCTTTTCCCCTTTTCGGGACGAAGTATATCCGGTTTCCAGCAGGAAGCCCCCGTCGAGTCAAGGCGGGAAGCCTAGCCGTAAAGGACGCCGCCATGGTCACGCGCGAATCTGACGACAAGAAATCGACACAGCTCGACGTGCTCGTCGCCGGCGCCGGTTATGTCGGCCTCGCCACCGCCGTTTCGATCAAGCAGGCACGACCCAATCTGCACATCGCCATCGTCGACGCGGCTCCCGCCGAGGTCTGGCGCAAGGACGGCCGCGCCTCGGCCATCGCGGCTGCTGCCTGCCGCATGCTCGACCAGCTCGGCTGCTGGGAGGAGATCGCACCCGAGGCGCAGGCGATCACCGACATGATCATCACCGATTCGAAGAGTGCCGATCCGGTCCGTCCGGTGTTCCTCACCTTCGACGGCGAGATCGGCGCCGGCGAGCCCTTCGCCCACATGATCGAGAACCGGCTGCTCAACGGCGCCCTGCGCCGCCGCGCCGGCGAGCTCGGTATCGACATCATCGAAGGCGTCGCCGTCCAGGCCTTCGAGGCCGGCAACGCCGGGGCCAAGGTCCATCTCGCCGACGGTATCAGCATCGACACGCGCCTTCTCATCGCTGCCGACGGCGTCAACTCCAGGCTGCGCGACATGGCCGGCATCAAGACCGTGCGCTGGGAATACGGCCAGTCCGGCATCGTCTGCACCGTAATCCACGAGCGCCCGCATGGCGGCCGCGCCGAGGAGCATTTCCTGCCGGCCGGCCCCTTCGCCACGCTGCCGCTCAAGCCGACCAAGGACGGCACCAACCGCTCCTCCATCGTCTGGACCGAACGCACCGAGGACGCCGACAAGCTGGTTGCGGGCGACCCGTTCGTCTTCGAGATAGAGCTCGAACAGCGTTTCGGCCTGAAGCTCGGCGAGATCCGCGTCGAAGGCAAGCCGCGTGCCTGGCCGCTCGGCCTGACCCTGGCGCGCGCCTTCGTCGCTTCCCGCTTCGCGCTAGCCGGCGACGCCGCCCACGGAATCCACCCGATCGCCGGCCAGGGCCTCAATCTCGGCTTCAAGGATGCCGCAGCGCTTGCCGAAACCATCGTCGAGGCCGATCGCCTGGGACAGGACATCGGCGCCATCGACGTGCTCGAGCGCTACGAGCAATGGCGCCGCTTCGACACCGTGCGCATGGGCATCACCACCGACGTGCTCAACCGGCTGTTCTCCAATGACATCGCGCCCGTCCGTGCCATCCGCGACATCGGCCTCGGCCTCGTCGACCGCGTGCCCCGGCTCAAGGACTATTTCATCCGCCAGGCCTCAGGCCTGACAGGCGAAACCCCGCGCCTGCTCAAGGGCGAGGCGATCTGACCGCGGCAGTTCGCCATCCAGGCAGCTACAGCATCAAGCACCGGGAATGTCGTAGATCGGCCTGACCTCGACCTTGCCCATCGCCGCCAGCGGGATGTTCGAGGCGATCTCCAGGGCCTCGTCCTGGTCGGCCGCCTCGATCATCACGAAGCCGATCAGCTGTTCCTTGGTCTCTGCGAACGGCCCGTCGGTCACCAGCCGCTTGCCGGCGCGTCGCATGACCGTCTTCGCTGCCCTCACCGACTGCAGCGCCTCGGCCGCGATCAGCTTGCCCTTGGCTTCCAGCTGCCTGTCATAGGCCAGAGATTCTGTGTCGAGCTTCTCTTTCTGTTCAGGCGACAGCGTCCCGAACAGGCCATCTTCGAGATAGACCAGGCAGGCATATTTCACGGTTGATCTCCTTGGGTTGACCTGACGCCACAAGGACGCAGCTGGCGAAGACAAGCAGACATTTCGGCGCAAGACTTTTTTCGCGCGATGTTTGCTTTCCCGACGACGGAACGCTGGCGGGCACGCGAGGCGGCGCTATAGTCTCACCCGGTTGCCGCACCTGGCCCCGTCAGAAATCATGGAGAACGTCATGAACCACAGCGCCAACGCCGTCTGGAAAGGCAATCTGAAGGAAGGCTCGGGAACGCTCGACACCCAGAGCGGCGCGATCAAGGGCCAACCCTATTCGTTCAAGGCCCGCTTCGAGGACGAAACCGGCAAGTCCGGCACCAATCCCGAGGAGCTGATCGCCGCCGCCCACGCCGGTTGCTTCGCCATGCAGCTGTCGCACTTCTTGGCCGAAAACGGCACGCCCGCCGACAAGCTCGACGCCAAGGCGGTGGTGACGCTGATCCCCGGCACCGGCATCACCGAGAGCGCGTTGACGCTTGTCGGCACCGTGCCCGGCATCGACAATGCCAAGTTCCAGGAACTCGCCACCAAGGCCAAGGAGAACTGCCCGGTTTCCAAGGCGCTCGGTGCGATCAAGGTTTCGCTGACCGCCAGCCTCGCCTGAACGGCACTCTGGGCGCCGGTCAGGCATCGGCGCCCTCGCCGCCTCAGGCGGCCAGCCCGTCCGCCCGCACCTCGGACGGTGTCGCGTCGAAGCGGCGGCGAAACACCCGGTTGAAGTACGACAAATCGTTGAAGCCCGCCTCATAGGCGATGTCGGTGATGCTGCGCTGCGCCCACAGCGGGTCGGCCAGCATGCGGTGTGCTCGCTTCAGCTTCTGGCCGAGCGCGAATTCGGTGAAGGACAGCCCCTCGCTCTCGAACAGCTTCCTGACATAGCGCGGCGACAGCTTGTGCTCGGCCGCGATCGCCTCGGCCGACAGTCCGCGCAGGTCGCTGCGCGCCGAAATGTCCGACTTGATTGCCGCCAACCTGGCGGCTCGCAGCCCACGCCCCAGCGCCACCTGTTCGGCGTCGCGCTCGGCCCCAAGCGTCAGCGCGGTCAGGTCGAGCAGATGGCTCGCCACCATGCGCGCCATGTTGCCCGGCAGCGGCTCGTCCAGCTTCTGCAGCGCCGTGGCATAGGTGATCAACAACTGCATCGGCCCTTGGCTGATCGGAATTGGCCGCATCATCATTGCGGAGACGTCGCCGAGCAGCGGCTGCAGTGCCTTCCTGTCGAAGCGCAGGTTGACATAGGTAAAGCCCGGCCGCGTGATATTGGCGCCGACCCGTCCACCGGGCACGAACATCGCGCAACCCGGACGGATGCTTTCGTCCTGGCCGCCGACCTGCATGTGGCTGCCGCCCGACAGAGCGGCGAGCAGGATCACATCGTCATTGTCGATCATCTCCTTGCCGATGCCGACCTTGATCGGCGACGCCGAGCCGGTGGCGATGCCGACGCCCGGCAGCAGTCGCACCCGCATGTCCATGTGGACGGGCGCACCTTCCAACGGCTCGAGATCGGCATTGAGGATGGTGCGGCCATAGACCTCGCGCAGAACGGCAAGCCGCTCCTGCGCCGGGAGGTCGTCTGTCAGCACGCGAAAGGAGGCATTCTGCCCGTCAGGATTCGTCATTGGTCTACTCAACGATACACAACCAAGGCGGGCAGACGCTCTTTCTATTTCGCGCGGATGAATAGGTCAAGCCCGTACCGCCGAAACCCTGAGAATGGGCCGCGCAGTCCAAGAACGGCACTGCTCGCCCGTCTAGTTTGCGCTCGCGAATCGAAGTGGTCAGTCCAGCGAACGAGGTAACGGACATGTACCGCCTGCAATTCTGGAAGACGCTCGCGGCTCTTGCCGCGGCCGGCTTCAACCCGCGCGCTTTCCTCGCCCCCATGGCGCTCGGCGGCAAGCTCCCCGATCCGGCTGAGAAGCGGCAGCCGAAGGAGCACAACGAACCGAAAGCCTGACCGCACGGACAGGCTTGAAGCGCCGGCGCCTTGCGCCGGCGACGGCGGAGTCTGGCTGCAAGGACTGCCAGGGCAGTGGCATTCCGACCAGCCGGCAGGCCGGGCGCGTGGGGGGCAGACCCGCGTCCGGCCACCCCTAGCTGTCGTTTCCAAGAGGTTGTTCAGTCTTTGGAACGGGCTGATGCCGCCAAGGGCGGAATGTGGGCGTTCCAGGTTGTAGTTGGCTGCCCAGTGGTGGATGGCTTTGGCGCGTTCATTCGATGAGGCGTATGGCCTTGCATAGGCCCATTCGCGCAGCGAAGTCTGGATGAAGCGCTCGGCCTTTCCGTTGGTGCGCGGAGTATAGGGCCTGGTGCGGATGTGTCGGGCACCGGCACCTTGGAGCGCCTGGGCGAACAGTTTGGAGCGATAAGCCGAGCCGTTGTCGGTCATCACCCGCTCAACCCTGGCGCCCAGCCTGGCATACCAGGCCAGTGCCCGGTTGAGGAAACCGGTGGCATCTTCCCGGCCCAGGCTTGGCAGCAGTTCGACATAGGCGAGGCGCGAGGCATCGTCGATGGCGACATGCAGGTGTTCGTAGCCGATGCCGCGGGCGCGATGATGGCCCTGGTGCTGGCCCGTGATCCGGTGGCCAACGCCGTCGATGCGGCCCAGGGTCTTGATGTCGATGTGGACCAGTTCGCCCGGCCGCTGCCGTTCGTAGCGCAGCACCGGCGGCCGGGGATCAAGCCAGGCCAGCCGGTTCAGTCCCAGCCGGCGCAGCACCAGGCCCACCGTCGAGCGCGCCAGGCCCAAGGACCGGGCAATCGCCGGCCCCGTCATACGCTGGCGGCGCAACTGCTCGATCCGAGACACCTGCATGGCTGCCAGCCGATGCCGGCAGCGGTGCGGCGCTGAACTGCGATCGTGCAGAACCCGGTCGCCGGCCCGGTAGCGGCCGAGCCAGCGATAGGCCGTCCGTTCCGAAACCCCGGCCGAACCGGCAGCACGCCGCACGCTCCAGCCCTGTTCAATGCGTTGAACCAAAAGCACTCGACCTGAAGGCGTCAAAAGCGCATTCTTATGAACGTTCATTCGGGGAGGTCCACTGAAGGTTGGTTGGCTTCGCAACCCCAGCTTCTCAGTCCCTCCTCGAATGAACAACCTTCATAGCTTCGACACCTAGATCACCCACTTTGCGTTTGTTGCGCGGCAAAGCGGCAGCGCGCAATGCGCGGTCGCGCCGCGCCCCGTCTTCGAAACCAAAAATCGCCGAAAATGTTTAGCTTGCGTGGGGACCAGCGCACCCGGGAGGAACCCTCATGCTCAACGTCCTTGAACCGCGTCATCCGCAGCCGTCGGTCGCGACGACGCTCGAAATCACCGACATCACCGCAGACGTTCGTCATCTCCAAGGCTTCGACCATCACGAGCAGGTCTGGCTCGGCCGCGACACGGCACGCGGGCTGACCGCCATCGTTGCAGTCCACACCACCGTTCTCGGGCCAGCCCTCGGCGGCACGCGCATCTGGCCGCACACAAGCTTCGAAGCCGGCGTCGTCGACGCGCTGCGCCTGTCGCGCGGCATGACCTTCAAGTCGGCCATCGCCGGCCTGCCGCTCGGCGGCGGCAAGGCGGTCATCATCGCCGACGCCAAAACCGAAAAGACGCCGGCCATTCTCGAGGCCTATGCCGAGATGCTCAACACGCTTCAAGGCCAGTACATCACCGCCGAGGACGTCGGTATGACGCTCGCCGACGCCGACTTCCTCGCCGAGCGCGCGCCCAATGTCAGCGGCACCACCAAGGGCGGCAGCGGCAACCCCTCGCCCTTCACCGCCGAAGGCACTTTCATCGGGCTCAAGGCGGCCCTGCGCCACCGCACCGGCAGCGACGATCTTGCTGGCGTCCGCGTCGCCGTCCAGGGCCTTGGCTCGGTCGGCTGGTCGCTGTGCCAGAAGCTCCACGCCGAAGGTGCCGTCCTGACAGTCTGCGATCTCGATGCGGTCAGAACCGCCCGCGCCGCCGAGACCTTCGGCGCAACCGTCGTGTCAGGCGAAGCGATCGTCGCAGCCGACGTCGACATCTTCGCGCCCTGCGCGCTGGGCGGCATCCTGTCTGCCGACACCATTCCGCTGCTCAAGGCGAAGATCGTTGCCGGCGCCGCCAACAACCAGTTGGCCAACGCCGAAGACGGACAGCGCCTCGTCGACCGCGGCATCCTCTACGCCCCCGACTACGTCATCAATGCCGGCGGCGTCATCAACGTCGCCGCCGAGATGGCCGATGGCGGCTACGACGTCGCAACCGTCACCCCGCGCGTCGCCCGCATCGCCGACACGCTGTCGGCCATCTTCCAGCGCGCCGACCGCGAAGGCCGCACCACCGACGCCGTCGCAGAAGCGATGGCCGGCGAGATCGTTGAAGCGGCGAGGAAGTAAGGCCAGCTCTTCCCCTTCTCCCTTGCGGCAAAAGAAGGCAAGTCGCGCTCTCTCCCAAAAAGCAAAACGGCCCGGTTGCTTTCGCAACCGGGCCGTTTTCAATTGTTCTTCGATCGCCTATCCGCCAACCGCATCGAGCCGCGCCTTGAGTGCCGCCACTTCCTCTTCCAGCAGCCGGACGCGTTCCTCGAGTTCCGAGACAACGGGCGAGGACGCGCTCGGTGCCCGGCTCGTCGCGACGATCGCTGCTGCCTCGACATCGCCTGACAAAAGATGCGCGAAGCGATCCTCGCACTGGCCGGGGGCGCGGCCGATTTCCTTGACCAGCGCCGGCCGACGGCCGATCAGCATGTCGAGTTCGCTGCGCACGGCATCGGCATCGGCGAAATTCGCCATGCGTTCCGCGCGTGCCTGCAATTCATAGATGGTCTGCGGTCCGCGCAGCAGGAGCAAACCGATCAGCGCGCTCTGGTTGCGCGTCAGCGAGAATTTCTGCGCCATCTGGTGTTCGTAGCGCTCGACGCGCGAGGCGAATTGCTGCTTCGCCAGCCCCTTCGACTGCAGCGAAGCAAGCGCCCGCGTGATGTCCATCATCTCCAGTGCCATCACCGGCTCGCGCGACGTTTTCTGGTTCGCGGCGGCGACCAGCGCATTCGACGTCATCGGATAGACGTCGGGCGTCAGTTCCTTCTTCTCGATCAGGCAGCCGAGCACACGTGCTTCGACCGGTGTGAGATGAGGAAGCTCCGTATCCGTCACGACTTAGACCCGCCGCTCCACCATCATTTTCTTGATCTCCGCGATCGCCTTGGCCGGGTTCAGACCCTTGGGGCAAGTCTGGGCACAGTTCATGATCGTGTGGCAGCGATAGAGCCGGAACGGATCCTCGAGATTGTCGAGGCGCTCACCCTTGGCTTCATCTCTGGAGTCGATCAGCCAGCGATAGGCCTGGAGCAGCACAGCCGGGCCGAGATAGCGGTCGCCGTTCCACCAGTAGCTCGGGCACGAGGTCGAGCAGCAGGCGCACAGGATGCATTCGTAGAGGCCGTCGAGCTTCTGGCGGTCCTCATGGCTCTGCAGCCATTCCTTCGCCGGCTCCGGCGACACCGTCTTCAGCCACGGCTCGATCGAGCGGTGCTGGGCGTAGAAATTGGTGAGGTCGGGAACCAGGTCCTTGACCACGGGCATGTGCGGCAGCGGGTAGATCTTCACCGCGCCGGAAATGTCGTCGCAGCCCTTGGTGCAGGCGAGCGTGTTCGAGCCGTCGATGTTCATCGCGCAGGAGCCGCAGATGCCTTCGCGGCAGGAGCGGCGCAAAGTCAGCGTCGGGTCGATCTTGTTCTTGATGTAAAGCAGCGCGTCCAGCACCATCGGGCCGCAATCGTCGACGTCGACGAAATAGGTATCGATGCTCGGGTTCTCGCCGTCGTCGGGCGACCAGCGGTAGATCCGGTACTCGCGCAGATTGGTCGCACCCTCCGGCTTCGGCCAGGTCTTGCCCTGCTTGATCTGCGAGTTCTTGGGGAGTGTTAGTTCGACCACGATCGGTTCCTCACAGCTTGGCGCGCAGTTCTTTGCGGATGACGAGCTTGAGCCCGCTCCACACGGCATCCACGGCACAGACCTTTACGTCCACCAGCCCGGCGGGCAGCACGACGTCGCGAATGACATCCTCGGTGATGTCGGTGGCGATCTTCGCTGCCTTCTTGGGCCAGGAGATCCAGACAGCGCCGTCGGGCGCGATCATCTTCTTGAATGTCTCGACATGACCTTCGAGATCGGCGCGCTTGCCGGTGAAGGCATGAACGATGTCATGCCGCCCTCCCGCCTCGCCGAGTACCGCCCAGTCGGTTTGCGCCACAGCCGCGAAGTCGCGGGCAGTTACCAGCCCCTGGAGATCGCCAGGCAGGTTCACGAAGACCACGCTCTGGCCGTCCTTGAGGCCGAGCTTGGCCGCAAGCGGCACAGCCGAATATCCTGCATCGGGCAAGGTCGCGGCCATCATGCCCGCACCGCCAGCCGACGCATCTGCTGGCCGACATCGACAGGCGACCATGGCGCCCTATAGAGCCCGAACAGCGACATCGGCGAGTGCATGGCGTTGAGCCAGAGCTGGATCCTGAGCCTGCCGCGCACCAGCCCCTGCTGAAGGAAATGGAACGGGTCACGCCGTTTGACGTGGCGGTGCGGCGTCCTGAGATCGCCCATCGTCGTGTCGGCACCGGCCTGCGCGATCAGCCAGGGCGAAGTGTGCATCACGTCGCAGCCGTGGAGGCCGGCGTTGGAAATGAAATCGTCGACTGGCACGGCCAGCTTGCCGGCCCTGGCGAGCAGTTGCCCGGCAGCCTTGCGCGTCACCAGATAACCGGCGCCACCCGAAGACGGGCGCAGCGAACGCACCAGCTTCGCAGCCCCCAGGTCGGCGACCGGTAAGGACAGCCTGCCGCCGCTGCGGACGATGCCTTCCATCTTGACGATGTCGAAGGCGATGCCGCTGGCAAGGAGCCGGCGCATCGTTTCGGCGAAACCGTCGAGCGGGACCGCGTCGTCCTCCAGGATCACTGCATGATCGTGGCCGGATGCCAGGAACGCCTTCAGCGCCAGCATGTGGCTGGCAAAACATGCCTCCTCGACCAACGCAAACATGCGGTTGCGCAGCGGGTTCCAGCCGATGCCGTTGGGCGGCATATCAAGCTTCTGGCCGCGCACCGCCAGCACCTCGTCGGGGTTGCGCACATCGACTGCGGCAACACGTTCGAGTGGCCACGGCATCGCGCCGAACAGCCGCTGGATTTCGGCCCAGCGATGCGGCGAGCGGTCGAGATTGATGGCGAAGAAAGCCAGTTCGCTCATCGCCGGCACTCCCGGCGCCAATTCTTCAGGCGCTGGTTGGCGCGCGCGCAAGCGAGGACGGCCGTGTCAGGCCCTCCAGCTTGTCTTGCGCTGCGCCGCGTCTCGACCATGGCTCAGTACACCCGCGCCTTGGGTGCGATCTTGGCCAGGCTGATGCCGCCGTCTTCTTCCTTGAGCAGCGGCTCGGTGTGCACCGGCCGGTAGGTCAGCGTCACCTTGCCGTCCTCGGCGACGTGGGCCAGCGTGTGCTGGCGCCAGTTCTCGTCGTCACGGGCCGAGAAGTCCTCGCGGGCATGCGCGCCACGGCTTTCCTTGCGTGCTTCCGCGCCATAGACGGTGGCGATGGCGTTCGACATCAGGTTTTCGAGCTCCAGCGTCTCCACCAGGTCCGAGTTCCAGATCATCGAGCGGTCGAAGACCTTGATGTCCTTCATCTCGCCCCAGATCTTGGAGATGCGCTTGCAGCCCTGCTCCAGCGATTCCTGGGTGCGGAACACGGCAGCGTCCTCCTGCATCGCCTTCTGCATCTTCTCGCGCAGCACTGCCGTCGGCGTGCCGCCATTGGCGTGGCGCAGGCGGTCGAAACGATCCATGATCTTCTCGACCGAAGCGGCGTTGGGCGACGGGATCGGCGCGTTGCGGTCGACGACCTGGCCGGCGCGGATGGCGGCGGCGCGACCGAACACCACGAGGTCGATCAGCGAGTTGGAGCCGAGACGGTTGGCGCCATGCACCGAAGCACAACCGGCCTCGCCGACGGCCATCAGGCCGGGCGACACGCGGTCCGGGTTCGCCTTGGTCGGGTTCAGCACCTCGCCCCAATAGTTGGTCGGGATGCCGCCCATGTTGTAGTGCACCGTCGGCAGCACCGGGATCGGCTCGCGGGTCACGTCGACACCGGCGAAGATCTTCGCCGATTCCGAGATGCCGGGCAGGCGTTCATGCAGGACCGCCGGATCGAGGTGGTCGAGATGCAGGAAGATGTGGTCCTTGTTCTTGCCGACGCCGCGACCGTCGCGGATCTCCAGCGTCATGCAGCGCGAAACCACGTCGCGCGACGCCAGGTCCTTGGCCGACGGGGCGTAGCGCTCCATGAAGCGCTCGCCTTCGGAGTTGACGAGATAGCCGCCTTCGCCGCGTGCCCCTTCGGTGATCAGGCAGCCCGAGCCGTAAATGCCGGTCGGGTGGAACTGAACGAACTCCATGTCCTGCAAAGGCAGGCCGGCGCGCGAGGCCATGCCGCCGCCGTCACCGGTGCAGGTGTGGGCCGAGGTCGCCGAGAAATAAGCGCGGCCATAGCCACCGGTCGCCAGCACCACCATCTTCGCCGAGAAGCGATGGATGGTGCCGTCGTCGAGGTTCCAGGCCACGACGCCGGTGCAGGTGCCATCCGGCTCCATGATCAGGTCAAGGGCGAAATACTCGATGAAGAACTGCGCGTTGTTCTTCAGCGACTGGCCGTAGAGCGTGTGCAGGATGGCGTGGCCGGTGCGGTCGGCGGCAGCGCAGGTGCGCTGCACGGGCGGGCCGTCGCCATAATTCATCATGTGGCCGCCGAACGGCCGCTGGTAGATCTTGCCCTCTTCAGTACGCGAGAACGGCACGCCATAGTGCTCGAGCTCATAGACCGCAGCCGGCGCTTCGCGCACCAGATACTCCATCGCGTCGACATCGCCGAGCCAGTCGGAACCCTTGACGGTGTCGTACATGTGCCACTGCCAGGAGTCGGGGCCCATGTTCTGCAGCGAGGCGGCGATACCGCCCTGAGCCGCAACCGTGTGCGAGCGGGTCGGGAACACCTTGGTGATGCAGGCGGTCTTCAGCCCCTGCTCGGCCATGCCGAGCGTGGCACGCAGGCCGGCACCGCCGGCACCGACGACGACGACGTCGAACTTGTGATCGACATAGGTATAGGCGGAAGCTCCGCTGGTCTTGCCGTCCTTGGCCACCGTTTCAGCCTCCAAATGCAAGTTTGAGCAGGGCGAAGAGCGAAGCGACGCCGACAGCTACGGTAAAGAAAGTGTTGAGCATGATGAGCGTCACCTTGAGCAGCTCGCCATGAACGTAGTCTTCGATCACCACCTGCATGCCGAGGCGCATGTGGTAGAGGCCAGAGACCAGCATCAGCGCCAGAACAAGCGACACCAGCGGATTGGCGAACGAGGCGCGCACGGTGGCGAAATCGGCACCGTTGAGCGCGATCAAGAGGCCGACGAAGAACAGCATCAGCGGAATGTTGGCGACCGCCGTCAGGCGCTGGCGCCAGAAATGTTCGGTACCCTCGCGGGCCGAACCCAGGCCGCGGACCTTGCCGAGCGCGGTGCGCATGTCGTTGTTCGAGCCGCTCATCTTATGCTCCCCGCACCATGTAGCCGACGATCCAGACCGCCGCGGTCAGCACTACCGAACCGACGAGCGTCGCCCAGGCGAACCTGGAGGCGGTTTCCTTTTCGAGCGCAGCACCGGTGTCCCAGACCAGGTGGCGGATGCCGCCCAGCATGTGCAGCATCAAGGCCCAGGTGTAGCCGAGCAGCACCAGCTGGCCGATCCAGCTGCCATAGACCCAGCTGACGAAGTCGAAATATTCCTGCGACGTCGCCGCCGCGATCAGCCACCAGGCGACCAGCAGCGTGCCGAAATACAGCGCGCAGCCGGTGATGCGGTGCAGGATCGAGGTCGTCATCGTCACCGGCGGACGATAGATGCTCAGGTGCGGCGACAAAGGCCGCGCACGCGATGTGGCTTGGGTTGCTTGTGATTTGCTCATGGCTCCCCCGGTCTGCATCCGAGCGTGGCTATGTTTGAATACGGCGACGTCGCACCGTTTTGCGACGTCGGACTGCGCGCTTTCTAAAGCTCTTTTTGCACCGCGTCAAAGTCAGAAAACCGTTCTGGCGCACCTATTTAGTCGCATCACGGCTTCAATCGATTGAACAAATGCCGCCACTACCCCAGTGGGTGAGTCGTCACCAGATGTGCCGACGAAACAGGCAATGACGGCATCCCCCATCGGGACGATATCAGGCTACCCGTTCGTTGGCTTGGACAGGCTGCAGGCATATCAGCGGAACAGAAAATTAACCATGTTTGTTAATCTTTTCCGTCCAGGCAGACGCCAAGCCTTAACAATGATTAAGAAACGGTTAATCTCCGGTTCGATCGAACAGGGAGATTTGCCCGATGCGTCCCGCACTGGCTTTGACCGCATTTGCGTCTTTCATGCTTGCCGCCGGCGTCGCGCTGACCTCTCCGGCCGCCGCAGGAGGCAGCCATGACCGCGTCTATGCCGATTCGTTCGGCAACCTGATCGTCGAGAGCACCACCGGCTACAAGCGCATCATCGTCGGCGAGGGCGCTTCGGCCCGCAAGCTCGCAGCCTACACCGGTTCGACCGGACCGAAGGTCGTCTATCTCGACGGCTCCAGCGCGCAGCGCCACTGCTACCGCCCGCCCATGCTGCTCAAGGGCCGCAGCCACATGTATGGTTTCTCCGAAGGTGAAATCCCGCAGCCCGGCCTGGTGTGCCGCTGAAACTGCGCGGCGCCGGGCTACCTACCTTGCGGCTTCATGCCGAACGGCACCACTGTAGAGTCGGAAAACAGCTGCACCGCGCCCCACACCCGGACGCAGTCGCGCCCGTCTTTCTTGGCCTCGTAAAGCGCTGAGTCGGCCCGCACCATCAACTGGTCGACGCTTTCGCCGGCAACCAGCTCGGCAACACCGAAGCTCGCGGTGAAGCGGCAATCGGCCGGCAGGCCGTCGATCGGCATGCCGGAGAATGCCGAGCGCGCGCCTTCGGCGAACAGCCGCGCCGAGGCCAGATGCGCGCCGGGCAGGATGATCGCGAACTCCTCGCCGCCGATTCGGCCGGCAACGTGATGCCCGGCCATCGATTCGCGGATGAACTGCGCGAACGCTTCGATGACGCGATCGCCCGAAGCGTGGCCGTAGCTGTCGTTGATCGACTTGAAATGGTCGAGGTCGGAGATGACGAGCGTGATCGGCAGGCCCTGGCGAACCGCATCGCGCATCGCGCTAGCCGCCCGGCGCTGGAAGCCGCCGCGGTTGAGCAGGCCTGACAGCGCATCGGTTTCCGACTTCTGCGTGGCGTCGAGCAGTATGTCGCGCACCAGGATCACCAGCAGCATCAGTGCGATCGACAGCGCGAAAACCGTGCCCAGCGCCTGCGAGATCATCGCATAGGTGCTCTGCAGATAATGATGCGGATCGGCGCCCGGCCCGCCGACGGCGAGCGCTAGATAGGGCTTGGAGAAGAACTGCAGCGCGCTGGCCAAGAGCACCCCCGCCAGGACGTAGTCGAACTGGCTGAGCTGCCGGCGCGAGCGCAGCACGGTCGCCGCACCCACCGCCTGCGCGATCGCATAAGGCGTCTGGTAAGTCATCATGCGCAGCAGCGAATCGCGGGCGAAGCCCTGCGTGGCAAACACCGCCAAGGTCGTCACGACGAGGAACGCCGCCATCAGGCCCCATGCAGGCTGCGACTCGTAGCGGGTCGCTAGCCCAACATTCATGAACATCAGCGTTGCGAGGAAGGCGACGAAATTGGCGGTGACGATGAACCGCGTGTCCGCAAACATCGGGATCGCGAATTCGGTGCCGATATAGACGACGCCTGTGAGATAGCAGAGCGCGAACCAGCGCGCCGAATTGCGTCGCCCGTCATAGATGGCGATCGACATGAAAGCGCCGGCCAGGAGGCCGGCAACGAACACGTTGATCGCAAGAATGAACTCGGCCCCGGTCATCGTCGACTGCAGTCTCCTTCGCGCGGATAAGACCACAGCCCGGCGAAAAAGACGTTAACGCAAGGGACGAAATACCGGTCATCCCAGAGGCTTGAAACGACAGAGGCGGCGGAGCAGGTGCTCCGCCGCCTCGGCGATTTCTGCTGCGGCCCTGAGGCCGCCGTCGTCAGTGCCAGTCGCGGATGTCGACGAAGTGGCCGGCGATGGCAGCGGCCGCAGCCATGGCCGGCGACACCAGATGGGTGCGGCCCTTGAAGCCCTGGCGGCCCTCGAAATTCCGGTTCGAGGTCGAGGCGCAGCGCTCATGCGGCTTGAGACGGTCGTCGTTCATGGCGAGGCACATCGAGCAGCCCGGCTCGCGCCAGTCGAAGCCAGCCGCCACGAAAATCTTGTCGAGGCCTTCGGCTTCCGCCTGTTCCTTGACCAGGCCGGAGCCCGGCACGATCATCGCGCTGACCGTCGAGGCGACCTTCTTGCCTTCGACGACCTTGGCGACGGCGCGCAGATCCTCGATGCGGCCATTGGTGCACGAGCCGATGAAGACGCGGTCGACTGAAATATCGGTTATCTTGGTGCCGGCAGTCAGGCCCATATAGTCAAGCGCACGCTTTTTGGAGTTGCGCTTGTTCTCGTCCTCGATCACTTCGGCATCCGGCACCACGCCGGTGACGGCGACGACGTCCTCGGGCGACGAGCCCCAGGTGACGATCGGCGGCAGCTTGGCTGCGTCGAGCACGATGACCTTGTCGAAATGCGCGCCTTCGTCCGAATGCAGCGTTTTCCAGTATTCAAGCGCCATGTCGAAGGCCTTGCCTTTCGGCGCGCGCGGCTTGTCCTTGACGTAGGCGTAGGTCTTTTCGTCGGGCGCAATCAGGCCAGCGCGGGCGCCGCCTTCGATCGACATGTTGCAGATGGTCATTCGGCCTTCCATCGACAGCGCGCGGATCGCCTCGCCGGCATATTCGATGACGTAGCCGGTGCCGCCGGCGGTGCCGATCTCGCCGATGATGGCAAGCACGATGTCCTTGGCGGTGACGCCCTCCGGCAGCTGGCCATCGACACGCACCAGCATGTTCTTGGCCTTCTTCTGGATCAGCGTCTGGGTGGCCAGCACATGTTCCACCTCGGAAGTGCCGATGCCATGCGCCAATGCACCAAAAGCACCATGCGTCGAGGTGTGGCTGTCGCCGCAGACGATCGTCATGCCGGGCAAGGTGAAGCCCTGCTCGGGGCCGACGATATGGACGATGCCCTGGCGCTTGTCGTTCTCGGAATAGTACTCGACGCCGAAATCGGCCGAGTTCTTGGCCAGCGCCTCGACCTGGATACGGCTTTCCTCGTTCTTGATGCCGTTCTTGCGATCCGGCGAGGTCGGCACGTTGTGGTCGACGACGGCAAGCGTCCTTTCGGGATGACGGACCTTGCGGCCAGTCATGCGCAGGCCTTCGAAGGCCTGCGGGCTCGTCACTTCGTGCACGAGGTGGCGGTCGATGTAGAGCAGGCAGGTGCCGTCTTCCTGGCGGTCGACGACGTGGTCGTCAAAGATCTTGTCGTAGAGGGTACGCGGTGCGCTCATGGCTTTGGATCCGTCGATATGAAACTTGGGAAGGCTAAAGGGCGCGCCAAAGGCCCGTCGGCTCGGCGCAAGCGACTAGATAAGTCGGCTGGTCAACGCGCCTGAAATCCGGGCAAAGAATCGAGACGGCAGGCGCTTGTGGTCCTGCAGCACGAAACCCTTGTAGGCCGGATCTCCAAAGAGTGCTTCCATAAGCGGCTCAATACCAATCTTTTGACGTTCCGGCAATCGCAAGCTCCGCCTGGTCCAAGCGGCAAGATGGCGGAGCGTCCACGGATGCCCGCAAGCAGCTATACGATGCGCGCCAGCGCAGCCTCGCCGCGGCGCAGCCCATGCCGGTCGGCCCAGCCTGAAACAGCGGCAGCAATCGCTTCCGGCTGGTCTTCCGGCGCCGCATGCCGGGCTGGACCGCAGTTCTCGATCTCGAGGCTGGCAATGTTGTCGGCGCACCACCGGATCATCTCCTCCCCGATCATCAACGTCTCCACCGAACCTTCGAAGGTTAAAAGCAGCTTGGGCACGCCGCCGCTCGCCGCCAGCCAGCGGTCATAGGCCTCGATGCGGGCAATCACATCGGCTGGCTCGCCGTCGATCGGCATGGCGCGTGGCCAGGCGAGCAGTGGCCGCCGGCTTTCGCGGGTCGGATAGGGCTTGCGATAGACGTCGAGATCCCCGTCGCTCAGCCCATTGAGCACGGTGGCGCGCAGGGCGAACTCTATGAAGAAGTTCTCGTCCAGCACCTTGGCCTCGCCGGTGCCCGCGCCGCGCAGTGCCTCATAGCGTGGCCTGGCGCTTTCAGGGAAATCGGCCCATGTCATGGGCCGCACGATCGTCTCCATCACGGCAATGCCGCGCACCCGCCCGGGATGGCGCGCCGCCCAGTCGAAGGCCAGCGCCCCGCCCCAGTCGTGACCGACAAGCACCACCTCCTCCAGCCCCATCGCCTCGAACCAGGCGTCGAGATAGCAGGCGTGATCGTCGAAGCTGTAGGCAATGTCAGGTTTGCCCGAACCGCCCATGCCGATCAGGTCGGGCGCAAGCCGGCGCACGCCATCGCCCATGCCGGGCAGTACGTTGCGCCACAGATAGGACGATGTCGGGTTGCCGTGCAGGAACACGAACGGCGCGCCGTGTCCCACATCCACATAGGAGATTGTCGAGTCGAGTACGCTGACTGTAGGCATCTGGCTTTCCTTCCCGTCGCTCAAGTAGTAAGGTGCCTGTCTAATATCAATTAGTCAGGCACCTGTCTATCTTGAAAGAGACGATCCCGGAAAATCCGCCGCTCGGCCTGTTGCTGCGCCTGGTCCACCAGCATTGGACCCAGGCCGTCGACACCGCCCTCGACGCCGCCGGATTCGGCGACATTCGTCCGCCGCACGCCAACGTCTTCACCTTCACCCCATCGCAAGGCATCCAGGTCAGCGAACTGACCAAGCTCGCCCATGTCCGCAAGCAGACGATGGCCCAGGCGGTGGAGGAGCTGGAGAAGCTTGGTTATGTCGAGCGCCGACCCGATCCCAACGACGGCCGCGGCCGGCTGGTCTTCCTCACGGAACGCGGCAAGGCCGTGCGCCCTGTCGCCGCCGCCACCGGGCGCAAGGTTGACGAGCGCTGGGCCGAACTGACCAGCCCGCAAGAGATGGAGGCGTTGCGGCAGGCGCTGCGGCTGCTGTTCGAAAAGGTGCGCGACGACGTGACGACCCGCCCAGGCGATGAGACGAAGGCTGACTAGCCGGCCTTGCCCTTGGCCGGGCTGCGCGCACCCGGCTTTGCGTCGCGTTTGTCCTCGCTGAGGTCGAACTTGACTTCGAAGCGGTGCAGCAAGCCGAGAACGCACAGTGCGAGCAGGGTGACGAAGGCCGCGATCTGCCAGAGCCCAAGGCCTGCGGCGAGGCCGATGGCGCCCGCCAGCCACATACCGGCACCCGTCGTCAGCCCCTGCACCTCGCCCCTGCTGAAAAACACCACGCCCGCGGCAAGGAAGGCGACGCCGGCGGTCACCGCCTCGACGACGCGGATCGGATCGACCTTGGCGCCGTCCTTCAGTACCTCCGGTCCGAACATCGGCGCATGCACGATCTCGATGGTCAAAAGCGCGAAGGTCGCCGCCGCCACACAGACGAGGATATGTGTCCTCAGACCCGCCGGCCGGTTGCGCCATTCGCGCTCGAAACCGATGGCCGCGCCGAAGACGGCAGCCAGCAGCATGCGCGCGACGATGACTGGAAACGAGGTGTAGGTCGGATGGCCGAATTCTTCGACGAGCTGTTCCATGGGGGCCTCATGATTGGTTCGGCTCCCAACGCGCCATGGCAAGGGTGGTTCCCCGCCCTGAACAGCCCGCTTCGCTCAGAACGGCTTGATGATCACCAGCCCGACAATGCCGAGCAACAGCAGGCCAACCAGCCAGTGCAGCTTCAGCACGATGCCGGCAGGCTTCGCCAGCCTGGCGCCTGCGAGCTGCCGCAACTGGCCCGACAGCACGCCATGCAGGCCCGACATCGCCACGACAAGCGCCAGCTTGGCGTGCAGCCAGGCGTCGCCGAAAGAGCCGAGGTCATAAGCGAGATAGAGCCCCAGCGCCCAGACGATCATCATCGCCGGCGTCGACAGCATCGAGAAGCCGGCGCGCAGCTGCGCCGCCTGCCGTGAATCGATGCCGCCATTCCGGGCCATGTGCGACAATGCCAGCGGCACTGATATCATGCCTGACAGCCAGACCACCATCGCCACGACATGCAAGGACTTGATGACGAGATAGCTCATTGCCCTGCCGTCTGGTTGGCCGCCCTGGCGGCGAGGAAGCGATCATTGATGAAGGTGCCGAAGGGCACGAGGCAGGCGAGGCCGGTGCGCAGCATCTCCCTGGGCGACCAACCGCCGCCGGAGAAATTGTCGACCAGGCACACGACGTAGAAGACGAAGGCGAGGCCGTGGACCGGCCCGGCCGCGCTGACGATTGCGGGATAGCGGGCCAGATGTTTCATCGGGACAGCAAACAGCACGAGGAAAAGCAGCGTGCTTCCCTCGAACAGGCCCGCGAAGCGCAAGCGGGAGAGTGGATTGGAGAGGATCTTGCGGATGGTTTCCATGCCGCGAGATTTGTCCGCGGCCGTGCCGCTCGCAACCGTCCATCCGGTCGCAGAGACCGAATGACGCGCGACATTTCAGACAACCCTGAATATATACGCCTTGACCAGCACATCCGGTTCGGCCACGGCAAAGGCCCGGAAAGCAGGGCTCTCCTCGACCGCCTGCCATCTTCCGGTCGCCACAAGTTCAGTGAACTTATCCTGGAAACCGCCCGCTTCCAGGACCACGTCGCGGACAGTGAAGATGACGAAGCCACCCGGCCGCGTGATCCGGACCAACTCGTCCAGGCTCGATGCCGGCGCATGGCCCGCCGTGAACACGCCGGTCGAGAAGACGGCGGCGAAATGCCGGTCGGCCCAAGGCAACGGACCGCCGAGTGCGGCCTGCGTCAGCGCGCTGTAGCCGCCGCGTGCCCGCGCCAGTTCGAGCATTTTCTCGGAGAAGTCGAGCCCTTCGATGTCGTCATATCCAAGCGCCTGGAGATACGGCCCCGACAGTCCGGTGCCGCAACCGGCATCGAGCAGCGGTCCTTCGCCCTTGGGCACGTGCCGCGCCACCCACGCCGCGATCACGAAGGGCAAGCAGTATCCCAGCGCCGCTGTCTCGGTGTCGTAGCCGTTCGCCCAGGCCGCATAGGCCGCCGCCAGCTGCATTTCTGTCTCTGCCGCATAGACCATGTCGAGCGCAGTCTTGTCGGCACCTCCGGTCATGGCGTGAAATCCCTGCGCATCCGCCGCTCCAGCGCCCGCAGGCTGAGCGACAGCCCGACGGTCAGGAGCAGGTAGACATAGGCTACGATGGAGTAGGTCTCGAAGAAGCGGAATGAGCCCGAGGCATAGACCTTGGCCATCTGGGTGATGTCGGCGACGCCAAGCACCGACACCAGCGAGGAATCCTTCACCATGGCGATAAAGTCGTTGCCATAGGGCGGCAGGATGGTCCTGAATGCCTGCGGCCAGACAATCAGCCGAAAGCGCTGGGTGCGCGACAATCCCAGCGCCTTCGCCGCCTCGATCTGGCCGACATCGACGGCCTGGATGCCCGCGCGGAAGATTTCGGCGATGAAGGACGAATAGGCGATCGTGAGCGCGATGATCGCCCGCCACAGTAGCGAGAAGTCGCGCACCTGCATCGGCTCGACCAGCCCCGCCGATTGCAGCGGTAGCGTCACCCAGTTCCACGCCACGACGAAGGCCGGCGCACCGACGAAAGCGATCCAGAACAGCAGCACCAGGATCGGCAGGCCGCGAATGATCTCGACATAGAAACGCGAAACCTGGCGCAGCAGCTTGGAATTCGACAGCCCGAGCAGGGCGATGAGCAGCCCGAGCGCCGAGGCCATGGCGAAGGCGACGATGGTGACGAAAAGTGTTACCCAAAGCCCTTTGACGAGGGTCGACAGGATCTGGCCGTAGACGTCGCTGGCCGCGATGGTCACCGCCGAAACCACACCGATCGCCACGGCAGCCACCAGCCACCACGGGAAATCGTCCTTCTTGACCCGGTACTGGCTCATGCTGCGTCCTGCCGCAGCCCGGCAAAAGAATGCGGCAGCGTCTCGAACTGGTCGAGCAGGGCGACCACCCGGCGACCGCCCGCCGTCAACGAATAGACGACGCCGCGCGGGAAAGCTGAAACTGCGTCGCGCTCGACAAGGCCGCGTCTCAACAGGCCGTCCAACCGCTCCGACAGCACCTTGGCGGTGACCCCGGGCAGCCGTGCCATCAGGTCGCCATGCCGCTTCGCGCCCACCGACAGCCGCCACAACACCAGCGCGTTCCAGCGATGGCCGAGAAAAGAGAGCCAGTCTTCAACCGGACATAGCTCCGGCCGTCGCGGCATCGGCACCTCGCGCTCGCTGGTCGCGGTCATCTCTGCACTCATTCGGGGTACCCATTTGGATAGTTCTGCAACGGCATGTTCTGGTCGCCGAAACAGGAGAAAGCCAATGTCATCAAAAGTCTACCGGCCGGCCGACATGAACGAAACTTTTGCCGCCATCCGCAACAGCGGCGATGTCGAGGCTCTGCTTGGGCTCTACGAGGAAGATGCCCGCCTGCTGGTCGATGCCGGCGGCGAGGGCCTTGCCGGCAAGGCCGGCATCGCCGAAGAACTTGGGCGGCTCGTGCGCATGCCCGGCACGATGGGTCGCAAAACACCTTCTGCGTCGAGCATGGCGACCTGGCGCTGCTGCGCGCCGATTTCGCGATCGTCGATGAGGAAGGCACCCTCTATTCCGGCTTCACTGCCGAGATCGTGCGCAGGCAGGCCGACGGCACGTGGCTCTATGTCGTCGACCATGCCGGCGCCAGCCGCTACCGAGCCTAGGCTCGACCAACAGTTTGCCGTCTCCGCCAGGTGGAGGAGACGGCAGCGCAATCACTGGCCCATCTTGTAGTCGAGGAACCACTTCTTGTTCAGCTTGTCGAAGGTGCCGTCAGCCTTCAGCGCCGCGATCGCCTGGTTGATCGGAGCGACGAGGTCCGAACCCTTCTTGAAGATGAAGCCGAAATCCTCGCTGCCCAGCGGCTCGCCCACCACCTTGAGCTTGCCTTCCGAGGCGTCGACATAACCCTGGGCGGCGACGCTGTCGGTCAGCACGAGGTCGACGTCTCCGGCCTTGAGCGCCTGCACGGTGGCGCCGAAGGTCTCGAACAGCTTGATGCGCGGGTTCTGCTCGTTGCCGTCGAGAATTTCGTAGACGGCGGTGTAGAAAGGCGAGGTGCCCGGCTGTGCCGCGATCAGGCCGTCCTTGAGCGCGCCGAAACTTTTGGCATCGGTGAAGCGGCTTTCGTCGGCGCGCACCAGCATGAACTGCTGAGAGCGCATGTAAGGATCGGAGAAGTCGACCTTCTCCTTGCGCTCGTCCTTGATGGTGATACCGGTCATGCCGATCTGGTACTGGCCGTCCGACACCGCCTGGATCATCGCGTCCCACGAGGTGTTCTGGTACTCGATCTTGAAGTTCAGACGCTTGGCGATCTCGTCCATCGCGTCGTACTCCCAGCCGATCTGCTTGCCGGTCTTGGGGTCGATGAACTGCAGCGGCGGATAGGCATTTTCGGTCACCACGACGACCGACTTGCCGCCAAGATCCGGCAGGCTCTGGGCCATGGCGGCCAAGGGCAGAAGCACGACAGCCAGCGCGCCGGCCAGCGACAGTTTGAAATTGGACATGATGCGTTCCCCGAAAACACAGGACCGGCGGCGCCGGTCGATTTGCGCCAGACTTTAGCCGTCCCAAGCGTGCTTGCAAGCATGGACGATGCGCTGGCACAGCCGAATGCACTGTATCTGTTTCGCTTTTGGCCCGTTTGCGAAACAAACCCCGGCCTCAGCCACCCGGCTGGTAGATCAGCAGATGCTCGTCATGAAACATGCCGTCGACGAGAAGTGCCCTCGGCTCGACGCCGTAGCTGACGAATCCAAGACCGAGATAGAGCCTGAGTGCCGGCAGATTGTCGGCGATCACATGGGCATGCAGTGCAAGGCCGCGTTCGGTCGCATGGTCGATCACCTGCCGCACCAGCGCCCGGGCGGAACCCGTGCCGCGCCAGGCCGGATCGACATAAACGCCGAACATCGCGCCCTTGTGCCGTGTCTTGCGCCGCTTGTCGCCGATGAAGGTCGCGACGCCGACGAGCTCGCCATCGCCAAACACGCCATACACTGCATCGGGTTCGGCAAGGCTGATCCGCGCCTCGAAATCGGCGTCGGTCAGGTGCGCCTCGTCTTCCGGGCTCGAGCTGAAGGCGAGCGGCGCATTCACAAGTGCTGCGCGCCTCAGCTCACGAAAGGCAGCGCCCTCGCCCGGCACCAGCCGCCGAACAATGAAATCCCGCGTGCTCGCCATCAAATCCTCTCCGAAACGAAAAAGGGCGGCACGAGGCCGCCCTTTCGAAATCTGGTAGCGACAGCGATTACTCGGCGGCGGCTTCAGCTGCCTTGGCGGCCTCGGCTGCTGCCTTCTTCTCGGCGGCTTCCTGAGCGGCCTTCTCGGCGGCCAGCGCCTGGGCTGCGGCAACCTTCTCGGCTTCGATACGGGCCTTCTCGGCGACCAGCGCGGCACGCTCGGCGTCGTTCAGCTTGCGGGCGCGGACGCCGGTGTTCTCGGTGATACGAGCCGACTTACCGCGACGATCGCGCAGGTAGTAAAGCTTGGCGCGACGCACCTTGCCGCGACGGACGATCTCGACGCCCTCGATCATCGGCGAATAGACCGGGAACACGCGTTCCACGCCTTCGCCATAGGAGATCTTGCGGACGGTGAAGTTTTCCTGGAAGCCCGAGCCGGCGCGCGCGATGACGACGCCTTCATAGGCCTGGACGCGGGTACGCGAGCCTTCGGTGACGCGCACCTGGACGCGCACGGTGTCGCCCGGCTGGAATTCCGGCAGGGTGCGCTTGGCTTCGATCTTGGCGGCCTGTTCGGCCTCGAGCTGGCGGATGATATCCATCTCAAAAATCCACTTCTTGTTCTTCCGACAGCCAGAGCGCCCAACGCTCGCCTTGCAGTTCCAAATGACCGCTTGGGTATGCCTTCTTCCCTTGCGGGCCTTCTGGCAGGGGCGACTACACCGTCACTGTTGACGGGTCCGGTCGATTATTCGTCCGGTTCGGGCGGGCACATAGCGCTATTTCGGCCATTTGTCACGCCTTTGCCGCTTCTTTTTTACGCGCCTTGCGTGCAGCGGTCCAGCGAAGGATGGCGGCCGGCGGCCACAAAGCCAGTTTCGCCGAGGTATGGGACAACATGCCTTGCCTTCCCTGCGTCAGCTTCCTAGAGAGCAACGAACGCAAACCACCTCTCAGGCAGCCCGTGTCCCTCGTCACAATTGGCATCCTCTTCCTCGCCGGCTTCCTATCGGGAGTCGTCAATGCCATCGCCGGCGGCGGCACCTTCCTGACTTTCGGCGCCATGACCATGCTCGGCGTCCCGCCGATCTCGGCCAACGCCACCTCGTCGATCGCCCAGTTCCCCGGCTACATCACGTCGACCTGGGCCTACCTGGCCGACATCAGGCAGATGTGGCGCGGCGCCGTCGCCTTTGCCATCATTTCGGCCGTTGGCGCGCTGGCCGGAGCGCTCATCCTGCTCTCGCTCGACAACGTCGCCTTCGGTGCGCTCGTGCCGTGGCTTCTGCTCGCCGCCACCGCCCTCTTTGCCGCCGGCCCGTGGCTGCGCCCGAAGAAGCTCGCCGCGCGCGCCGCTGATGCACCGGCCTCGCTCGCCGGCCGCATCGTTCAGTTCTTCACCTCGATCTATGGCGGCTTCTTCGGCGCCGGCATGGGCGTGATGATGCTGGCCACCCTCGGCCTCACCGAAGGCGGCGACTACCACCGCCTCAACGCGTTGAAGAACATGCTCTCAATCGTCATCGCCGCGGTTGCCATCATCATCTTCGCCTCGGGCGGTGTCGTCGCCTGGACCCATGCCGCGATCATGGTGCCGGGCGTCGCGCTCGGCGGCTACGCCGGCGTCTGGACCGCCCGCCGCGTCCCCCAAGCGCTCGTACGCATCTTCGTCGTCGCGGTCGGGCTGTTTCTTGCGGGCTATTACTTCACAAAAGGCTGAAGCGCCGTCGCTTCTCAGCTCTCCCCGTTCACGGGGAGAGGGTGCTCACAGGCAGATGAGGGGCGGGGCTAACGCCTAGCCCTTCTTCCCCGCACGCCCGGCCCACAAATCCGGTCGTCGTGCCTGCGTCAGCTTCTCGGCCTCCGCCCGCCGCCATTTGGCGATCTTTCCGTGATTGCCCGAGGTCAGCACCTCGGGGATGGCGCGGCCCTCGAACTCCTGTGGCCGGGTGTAATGCGGGTGCTCGAGCAGCCCACCCTCAAAGCTCTCTTCGTCACCCGAGACGTCGTTGCCCATCACGCCGGGCAGAAGCCGCACCACCGCGTCGAGCAGCACCAGTGCTGCCGGCTCGCCGCCGGAGAGGATGAAGTCGCCAACTGAAATCTCTTCCAGCTCGCGTGCATCGATCACGCGCTGGTCGACGCCTTCAAAGCGCCCGCACAGGATCACAGCACCAGGCCCCGCCGCCAGCTCGCGCACCCGCTCCTGGGTCAGCGGCTTGCCGCGCGGGCTCATCAGGATGCGCGGACGTTCGTCACCCTCGGGCGAAGCGTGGTCGACGGCCTTGGCGATGATGTCGGCACGCAGCACCATGCCGGCGCCGCCGCCGGCCGGAGAATCGTCCACGGTCCGGTGCTTGTCGGTGGCGAAGTCGCGGATCTGCACCGCCTCCAGCGCCCAGTCGCCGCGTTCCATCGCCCGCCCGGCCAGGGACAGCCCCAGCGCGCCCGGAAACATTTCCGGATAAAGCGTGAGCACGGTTGCTCGGAACATCAGCGATTGCCCCCGGCGTCCTTCGGGCCGCGCGGCCGTTTGTCGAACTCGCCATCGGAGGGTGCGTCTTCGTCGTCCTCGTCATCGACAAGTCCGGCCGCCACAGTGTCGATGGCCACGAAGCCGCCTGATACATCGACGACCGG
Organism: Aminobacter sp. BA135; assembly: GCF_050859125.1. NCBI lineage: Bacteria > Pseudomonadati > Pseudomonadota > Alphaproteobacteria > Hyphomicrobiales > Phyllobacteriaceae > Aminobacter > Aminobacter sp. BA135. Next base: position 956,419 of record NZ_CP139572.1, on the reverse strand, counting down.
CACCGCGGCCTGGGTGAACGGGATCAGCACACCCTTGCGGCCCTGGTACTGGATTTCCAGAATGTCGCCGCCGCCATAATTCTGCACGGCAAACACCTTGCCCACCGGTGCGCCGGTTTCATCGCGCACCTGAAGGCCGACCAGGTCGGCGTGATAGAACTCGCCCTCGTCACCATCGTCGGGCAGCGCCGAACGGTCGACGAACAGCTCCGTGCCCGTCAGCGCCTCGGCCGCATTGCGGTCGGCCACGCCCTTGAAACGCACCACCACCACCTCGTTGGCAGGCCGGATCGCGGCGATCTCGAAAGCGCGCCCGTCCCTGGCATAGAGCGGGCCGTAGTCGGCCAAAGCCAGCGGGTCGCCGGTAAAGGTCTTGACCCGCAACTCGCCCTTGATGCCATGGGCGGCGCCGATCACGGCCATCTGGATAGGATTTTGGGGTTTGGCCATCGCCTGCTTCACTGCTTGTCAACTTCACGCGTTCAACACTGCCATATTCCAATCGGACGCCCGCTGCCAATGCAGGAATTCCTCATCGCCGCAAAACCCGACCTGCAGGCCGCCCGCGAAGGCTGGCTGAAGGCGCTTGCCGGAGAACGTCGCCTCTCGGCAGCAACGGTCGATGCCTATGAGCGCGACACACGCCAGTTCCTGCAGTTCCTGACCGGCCACAATGGTGGCCCACCCGGCATTTCCGACATCAGCGACCTGCGCCCGGCCGACCTGCGCGGCTTCCTTGCCTCGCGCCGCGCCGACGGCGCCGGTGCCCGCACGCTCGGGCGCGGCCTTGCCGGCGTCCGCTCGCTGCTGCGCTTCCTCGAACGCCAGGGCCTGGTCAATGCAGCCGGTTCGTCGGCACTCAGGGCGCCGAAGCAACCGAAATCGCTGCCCAAGCCCCTCACCGCAGTCGATGCCAAGCGTGTCGTCTCGGCAGGCGAACAGCTCGCCGAAGAGCCATGGATCGCCGCGCGCAATGCCGCCGTGCTGACCCTGCTCTATGGCTCAGGCCTGCGTATTTCCGAAGCACTCAACCTGTCCGGCGCGGAACTGGCCTCGCCTGCCGACACCGTGCTGCGCGTTTCGGGCAAGGGCGGCAAGACCCGTCTCGTGCCGGTTCTATCAGTCGCACTCCAGGCAGTCGCCGAATACCGCAAGCTCTGTCCCTACCATCTTGGTCCCGACAGTGCCCTGTTCCGTGGCGCGCGCGGCGGTCAGCTCGATCCGGCGATCATCCAGCGCGAAATGCGCAAGATGCGTTCGGCGCTCAATCTGCCCGACACGGCAACCCCGCATGCTTTGCGCCATTCCTTTGCCACCCACCTGCTCGGCCGCGGCGGCGACTTGCGCACCATCCAGGAACTGCTCGGCCACGCCAGCCTGTCGACGACCCAGATCTACACCGGCGTCGACACGGCGCGGCTGCTGGAAATCTACGAAGCCGCCCACCCGCGTGCCTGACGCCTCGTCCGAAAGTCGCCCCCGATTTCCGGAGCATATTTCGCCTGCAACAGCTCTTGCAGCTCGACAATTGTCACCACCGCATTAACCGTTTTGCCGTTTTTGACCGTTACACCAGCAGCATGACACGTCTCGCTGCCATTGCCGATCGCACCTCGCTGTTGTCGTTGAAGCTGCTTGCAGCGCTCAACATGCTGTTCTTCATCCTGTTCTTCGCCATCGCCTTCCTGCTCGCCGACAAGGCACATGCCGAGGCGCCTGTTTGCACTGGCTCCGACATGCTGGCCGAGTTGCAGAAGAGCGACCCGGCAGCGCTCGCCAGGATCGAAACCGAGGCCAGGGACACGCTCAACGGCCAGGGCCTGTTGTGGAAGCTGGAAAAGCCCGGGCAGAAGCCGTCCTGGCTCTACGGCACCATGCATGTCACCGATCCGCGCGTCACCGTGCTTGAGCCGGCGGCGCAAAAGGCCTTCGACGGATCGCACACGCTGGTCATCGAAACCACTGATGTGCTCGACCAGCAGGCGATGGTCGCCGGCCTGATGAAACAGCCCGAATTGATGATGTTCACCGATGCGACGACATTGCCGTCGTTGCTGTCGGCAGAGGAAGCAAAGATCGTCAATGCGGCGCTGGAAGCGCGCGGCATCCCGCCGGCAAGCGTGACCAAGATGAAGCCGTGGATGCTGTCGGCGATGGTCGCCCTTCCAGCCTGCGAGCTCGCCCGCAAGTCCGGCGGCGCGCCGGTGCTCGACATCCTCTTGGCCCAGCAGGCCAAGGCGGCCGGCAAGCAGGTCAAGGGCCTCGAAAGTGCGGCCGACCAGCTCTCGGCGATGGCGTCGCTGCCGATCGAATTCCATATCAAGGGCCTCGTCGAAACCCTCAAGCTCGGCAACCGAATGAACGACGTCATCGAAACGATGGTCGTGCTCTACCAGCGCGGCGACACCGGCATGTTCTGGCCGCTGTTCCGCAATGCGCTGCCGAGTTCAGCCGGCGACGAAACCAGCTATGCCGCCTTCGAGGAAGCGATGGTGACGACGCGCAACAAGACCATGGTCGAGCGCGCCGGGCCGCTCGTCGGTCCGGGCGACGCCTTCATGGCCGTCGGCGCGCTGCACCTGCCCGGCCCCGCCGGGCTGGTCGAATTGTTCCGCAAGGCCGGCTACACGGTCACCGTCGCCGACCGCTAAACCTTCGCCACCTGCGCCAGCATCGCCGGCACGATGATCTTGTGGAACGGCGTGACGATGGCCAGGTAGACCCGCCCGAACATGTTGTGCGGCTTGACCAGCGTCAGGGCGCTGACTTCCTGGCGTCCTTCGCCCATCTCCCTGACCTCGACCAGCAGCCGGAAGTCGAGATGCCGATCGTCCAGTCCAAGGACGATCTGCGAAGCGGACTGATCGATGACGGGGAACATCCCCTTTCGCTCAGCGGTCGATATGTCCTCCTCGCGCGTCTTCAGGCCGAACGGCCGGACGAGAACGTGGCGCAGCGCCATCAGCGCGCCGATCCAGGCCGGCTTCCTGCCGAAGGCCCGACTGGCGGACGTCGCCGCGTCGAGGGATTGCCCTGTCACGATAATGACGAAACGGTCGGAGAAACTCGCGCCGGGCAACAGGTCATCTGTGTTGGCAAGGCTTGGCATCACGGGCATGGTCTTGGCCTCTGCTCACTGCAACCTGGCCGAGCTTATTCCTGATTCACCGCCTTTGAAGCGTGGCGAAACGCCGCCGCTGGAACGTTCGTTTTGAAATTTTCACGTCGAAGTGAAACCGAAAGGCGCCTCGCGCGTTGATTGCGATGTTCACGCAACGATTGCGGAGCGCAGCTGAGGGAGATCTCAATGGTGAACAATCCAGATCCAGGACGCCCGGCCGGCCAGTCGAGCATGGGCAGCACGTGGCTGATAGCCATCATCGTCGTGCTGCTCGCAGCGGTGGCCTACTACATATTCGGTCCCAAGACCGCCGAAGCTCCGGCACCCGCCGAGCCACCGGCAGCGACGGCCCCGGCACCAGCTCCGGCCGAACCTGCTGCTCCGGCACCGTCGGGCACGATGGCGCCCGCGCCTGCTGAACCGGCCCCCGCGCCGGCACCTGCCGAGCCTGCGCCCGCACCGGCCACTCCGGCTCCGGCCGAGCCAGCGCCTTCGGGCGGCGGCACAACGGCTCCGGCCCCGGCACCTTCCGGCGGCTGACGGCCAAAGCTGACATGAAAACGGCCCGCTCATCGAGCGGGCCGTTTTCACATCGCTTCGAAACGAACTGCGGACTATCACATGTGGATCGGCTTGAAGAAGGTGGCGAGTGCCGCTTCCTTCACCGCTTCCGACATCGTCGGGTGGGCATGGCAGGTGCGGCCGAGATCTTCCGACGAGCCGCCGAATTCCATCAGCACCGCCGCTTCGTGGATCATTTCGCCGGCGCCGAAGCCGACGATATGCACCCCCAGCACCTTGTCGCTGTCCTTGTCGGCCAGCACCTTCACGAAGCCGTCGGTGTGCAGCATCGCGCGGGCACGGCCGTTGGCCGTGAACGGGAATTTGCCGACCTTGTAGGCTACGCCCGCTTTCTTGAGCTCTTCCTCGGTCTTGCCGACCGAAGCCACTTCGGGGCTGGTGTAGACCACACCGGGTATGACGTCGTAATTCACATGGCCGGCCTGGCCGGCGATGATCTCGGCAACCGCCACGCCCTCGTCCTCTGCCTTGTGTGCCAGCATCGGGCCGACGACGACGTCGCCGATGGCATAGATGCCGGCGACGTTGGTGCGCAGGTGGCCATCAGTCTTGACCCGACCGCGCTCGTCCATCTCGACGCCGGCTTCCTTCAGGCCGAGGCCATCGGTGTAGGGGCGGCGGCCGGTGGCGACCAGCACGACATCGGCTTCGATGGTCTCGGCGGCGCCACCTTTCACCGGCTCGAAGGTCACGGTCGCGCCCTTCTTGGCCTTGGCGACACCCGTCACCTTGGAGCCGAGCTTGAACTCGAAGCCCTGCTTGGCCAGCATGCGCTGGAACTGCTTGGCAACGTCGCCGTCCATGCCACCCAGGATGGTGTCGAGATATTCGACCACGGTCACCTTGGCGCCGAGGCGCGCCCAGACCGAGCCGAGCTCGAGGCCGATGACGCCGCCGCCGACAACCACCAGATGAGCAGGCACCTTTTCCAGCAACAGGCCGCCGGTGGACGAGATGATCACCTTCTCGTCGAACTCGACATTGACGCCCGGAATGCCGGCGACGTCGGAGCCAGTGGCGATGACGATGTTCTTGGTCTCCAGTTCCTGGGTCTTGCCGTCGGCCCCGGTCACGGCAACCTTGCCGGCGCCCAACACCTTGCCGATGCCCTGGAAGCTTTCGATCTTGTTCTTCTTGAACAGGAACGACACGCCGTTGACGTTGGCCGCGACGGTCGCATCCTTGTGCGCCATCATCTTCTTCAGGTTCATCTTCGGCGTGCCGACCTCGACGCCGAGCGCGTCGAAGGAATGCTGCGCCTCGGCCAGCATTTCCGACGCATGCAGCAGCGCCTTGGAGGGAATGCAGCCGATGTTGAGGCAGGTGCCGCCGAAGGTCGCGTTCTTCTCGACCACGGCGACCTTCAATCCGAGCTGCGCCGCCTTGATGGCGCACACATATCCGCCTGGGCCCGAGCCGATTACGACGACGTCATATGCCATTGTTCTTTCCTTCTTGCCTGGGGCGGTCAGCGGCCGCCGCTCACGTTCAAAATCGAGCCCGTCGTATATGATGCCTCATCCGACAAAAGCCAGATGACGGCATGGGCAACTTCTTCAGCCTTGCCTTCGCGTTTCATCGGCACGAGGCCGCGAATGACGGAGATCCGGTCCGGCTGTCCGCCCGACGCGTGGATTTCAGTGTCGATGATGCCGGGACGCACCGCGTTGACGCGCACACCCTCCGTTGCCACTTCCTTGGCAAGCCCGATGGTCAAGGTGTCGATCGCGCCCTTGGAGGCGGCATAGTCGACATATTCGCCGGGCGAGCCGAGCGAGGCGGCCGCCGACGAGATGTTGACGATGGCGCCACCCGCGCCACCATGCAGGCTCGACATGCGCTTCACCGCCTCGCGGGCGCACAGGATCGAGCCGACGACGTTGATGCGCATCATGCGCTCGAGTCTGAAGGCGCTCATCTCGTCGACGCGCGCCTTCATGTCGACCACGCCGGCATTGTTGACGAAGGCGTCGAGCCGGCCATAGGCGCGGTCAACCTCGGCAAACATGGCGAGCACGTCGGCCTCGTTGCCGACATCGCCCTTGATGGCAAGGGCTTCGGCGCCTGAGAGTTTCAGTTCGGCCACCAGGGCGTTTGCAGCGGCATCGTTCGAGACGTAGCTGAACGCCACGCGGTAGCCGGCGCTGGCCGCCAGCCTGCAGATCGCAGCGCCGATGCCACGGCTGCCGCCAGTCACCAGCAACACTTTTCCCTGAGCGCTCATTCCTGGCACCCCTTCAGCTCGAACACGTCCCACGGCACTTTGGAAAAGCCATCCGGACCATAGGCCGCAGATGTCCTGAGCCCATGGCCGAGATCGGAAAAGATCAGTTTCTTCGGCGCTGCCGCCGCGATGCGCTCGCGTGGCAAAAGCCCGACATTGCCCTGCTCATCGACGCTGTAGATCACCCCCTGCCATACCGTGCAGGCTTCGATCTCCTCGCCGGTCACGTCGCCTTCCGGGCACTGGTGCATCAGCATGCCGTTCGGCCGCGCCACGTCCTGCGACCACATCACCACGCCGTCGAGCACGATGGAATTGTCCATCACCATCTTGAAGCTGTTGGTCACTGTTGCCGATTCCAGCGTCGGCCGGAAGTCGATCTCGGCGGCACCGTCGCGGTCGCCATAGACGGCAAGCTCGATCGGGCATGCCGCTTGCGCCACCGTCGCCGACAGCACCGCAACAGCCGCGATAAGTGCCTGAAGCCGCATCAGCCGGCCTGCACGGTCGCGAGCTTCACGCCAAGCCCGATGAAGATCATGCCGGTTACCTTGTTGAACCAGCGGCCCCAGGCGACGAAGCCCTCGCGCACCGAGGCCATGGTGAAGAACATCGACACGCCGACAAACCATGTAATCAGCACCACGGCCATCAGCAGCCCGTAGACGCCCTTCACCGCGGCGGGCGTCTCGTGGCTGACCATCGCCGTGAACAGCGGCAGGAAGAACAGCACCGCCTTGGGGTTGAGCGCATTGGTGACGAAGCCCGTCAGGAAGCAGCGCACAGCAGAAATTTCCCGGGTCTCACTTGCGCCCGCCTGCACCTCGACTGACGCCATCTCCATCGGCCCGGCACGTAGCGCCTTGATGCCGAGATAGAGCAGGTATGCGGCACCGGCCCACTTGATCAGCGAAAACAGCAGCAGCGACTTCGACACGATCAGCCCGATGCCGAGGATGGTGTAGCTGACATGAAACAGCAGCGACACGCCGATGCCGAAGCTGGTGATGATGGCGGCGCGGCGGCCATGCACGATGCTCTGGCGCACCACCATGACGAAATCGGCACCCGGCACCACCATCAGCACCGAGAACACGGCCAGCAGGCCGGCAAATTCGAACGCATATTGCGTCATGCCTTGTCACTCCCCGACTGCGCGCCCAGTGATGCATTGCCCAAGGGCGCATTGAACGCCCAGACATGACCGAACGGATCCTGAATCTTGGCGTAGCGTGCGCCCCAGAACATGTCGTCTGGCTCCATCACAGTCTTCGCACCAGCCGCCACCGCGCGCTCGACCGCCTGGTCGACCTCGCCGGGCAGCTTCAAATTGATGTTGACGGTCATGCTGGCGCCGCCGCGGGAGAGCGGCGACAACACATCGCCGCCGAATTCGGGAAACTCGTCATGCAGCATCACCTCGCTGCCGAACATGGCGAGGTTGGCATGCAGCACGCGCACGCCGTCATCGGCCATCTGCTCGAAGGTCTCGACCGCGTCGAACGCCTTTTCGTAGAAGGCGATCGCCTCCTTGCCCTGCTTGACGCAGAGATGGACTTGGATCGGGGGAATGTCGGGTTCGAAAGCCATGCGACCGTCTCTTTCGGTTTCTTCAGGCAGCGATGTTACGTCATCAGGCGCACGACCATCAGGACCAGCCCGGCGATCGAAACGAACCAGACGAGCGTACGCAGCACCGGAATTCCGGCCACGTACAGCAAGGCATAGACAAGGCGGGCGACGATCCAGATCACGGCGCCCAGGGCACCCAGTTCGCCTGTCTTGCCTGTCACCGCCAGCGCCAACGCCAGCGCGATGAAGGCGGGATAGGTCTCCAGCATGTTGTTGAGCGACCGGATCAGACGCCCCGAAACGATGCTCTTAGGCACGCGGCCGTCGTCACGCGAACTGAGCAGATACTTGATGCTGAAATCGCCCGACAGGTCGAGCGAAAGCGCCTGCACCAGTATGTGCGCGATCAGCAGCACGACACTCCAGCCCAGAACCCAGATTTCAGTCGATGCTGCTGCGGCTTCCATCACCACTACCGCCCTCGAAGCGCAAGATAGCTGATCAGTACGGCGTCTCCGGCCGCTGGCAAGTCCGGCATTAGCTCAGGAAAGCAAAGGGGCCAGGTCAGCCGGGCCCCTTGAAGCCTTTTTCGATCAGAGGTCGAGAACCAGACGCTCCGGATCTTCCAGGCTGTCCTTGACGCGGACCAGGAAGGTCACGGCTTCCTTGCCGTCGACGATGCGGTGATCGTAGGACAGTGCAAGATACATCATCGGGCGGATGACGATCTGGCCGCCGACAACGACCGGACGGTCCTGGATCTTGTGCATGCCGAGGATGCCCGACTGCGGTGCGTTCAGGATCGGCGTCGACATCAGCGAGCCGTAGACGCCGCCGTTGGAGATGGTGAAGGTGCCGCCCTGCATGTCGGCGACCGACAGCTTGCCATCGCGCGCGGCGAGACCGAGGCGGCCGATTTCCTTCTCGATCTCGGCGATCGACATCTGGTCGGCATCGCGCACGACCGGAACCACCAGGCCCTTTTCGGTGCCGACGGCAACGCCGACATGGGCGAAGTTCTTGTAGATGATATCGGTGCCGTCGATCTCGGCGTTGACGGCCGGGATTTCCTTCAGCGCATGGGTCACCGCCTTGGTGAAGAAGCCCATGAAGCCGAGCTTCACGCCATGCTTCTTCTCGAAGATGTCCTTGTACTTGGTGCGCAGCGCCATCACCGCGCTCATGTCGACCTCGTTGAAGGTGGTCAGCATGGCAGCCGTCGACTGCGCTTCCTTGAGGCGGCGCGCGATCGTCTGGCGCAGCTTGGTCATGCGCACGCGCTCTTCGCGCGGAGCGTCTTCGGTTGACGAGGGAACGCGTGCCGCAACCGGTGCGGCGGCAGCGGCCGGTGCAGCGGCGGGCGCCGAAACGCCCTTGGCAATGGCTTCAAGCACGTCGCCCTTCAGCACCTGGCCGCGCTTGCCGGAGCCGGCGACCTGGTCGACCGACAGGTTGGTCTCGGCCAGAATCTTGGCAGCTGCCGGTGCCGGCGGCATCTTGCGTTCTTCGATGGGCGGCGAGCCGGCAACCGATGCGGTCTGCGCGACAGCTTCCTTGACGGTCGATGCCGCGTTCGGCGCCGACGCCTGGGCGACAGCTGCGGGCTTGGCAGCGGGCACGGCGCCATCTCCGGCACCGATGGTGCCGAGCAGCGCGCCGACGCCGACGGTTTCGCCTTCCTTGACGGTCAGCTCGACCAGCACGCCGGCGGCAGGCGCCGGCACTTCGATGGTGACCTTGTCGGTCTCGAGCTCGACCAAAGGCTCATCGGCGGCGATCACGTCGCCGGCCTTCTTGAACCACTTGCCGATGGTTGCCTCGGAAACGGATTCGCCGAGGGTAGGGACACGGATTTCGGTAGCCATTTTTTGCCTGTCCGTTCTTTGTTTATTCGCCGAGGGCGTCGTCGAGGAATGCCTGGAGCTGCGCCAGGTGCTTGGACATCAGGCCCGTCGCCGGGGAGGCGGCAGCCGGACGGCCGGTGTAGCGCACGCGCTGGTGCTTGGCGTCGATATGGGCGAGCACCCATTCCAGATACGGGTCGATGAACGACCAAGCGCCCATGTTCTTGGGCTCTTCCTGGCACCACACCATTTCGGCGTTGCGGAAGCGGCTGAGCTCGGTGATCAGCGCCTTGGCCGGGAACGGATAGAGCTGCTCGACGCGCAACAAATAGATGTCGTCGATACCGCGCTTTTCGCGCTCCTCGTAGAGGTCGTAATAGACCTTGCCGGTGCACAGCACGACGCGGCGGATCTTCGAGTCCTTGACCAGCTTGATCGGCTGATCGCCGAGATACTGGGCGTCGTCCCACAAGAGACGGTGGAACGAGCTCTCGCCCGAGATCTCCGACAGCGACGACACGGCACGCTTGTGGCGCAGCAGCGACTTCGGCGTCATCAGGATCAGCGGCTTGCGGAAGTCGCGCTTCAGCTGCCGGCGCAGGATGTGGAAGTAGTTGGCCGGCGTGGTGACATTGGCCACCTGCATGTTGTCTTCGGCGCAGAGCTGCAGGAAGCGCTCGAGGCGCGCCGACGAGTGCTCGGGACCCTGGCCTTCATAGCCGTGCGGCAAGAGGCAGACGAGACCCGACATGCGCAGCCACTTGCGTTCGCCAGACGAGATGAACTGGTCGAACACCACCTGGGCGCCGTTGGCGAAGTCGCCGAACTGCGCTTCCCACAGCGTCAGCGCTTTGGGCTCGGCGAGCGAGTAGCCATATTCGAAGCCAAGCACGGCTTCTTCCGAGAGCATCGAGTTGATGACCTCGTAACCGGCCTGCGCCGCCGACAAATTGTTGAGCGGGATGTAGCGGTTTTCGTCACGCTGATCGTAGAGCACGGTGTGGCGCTGCGAGAAGGTGCCGCGCTCGGAATCCTGGCCCGACAGGCGGATCGGATTGCCGTCGAGCAGGATCGAGCCGAACGCCAGCGATTCCGCCGTTGCCCAGTCGATGCCTTCGCCCGATTCGATCGCCTGGCGGCGGTTTTCGAGGAAGCGGCCGATGGTGCGGTGGACTTCGAAGTCCTTCGGCACCTCGGTCAGCTTCTTGCCGATTTCCTTCAGCGTCTTTACCGGCACCGCGGTCTTGCCGCGGCGCTGTTCGTCCTGGTTGTCGGCCGTGCGCATGCCCGACCACGCGCCATCAAGCCAGTCCGCCTTGTTCGGCTTGTAGGCCTGGCCCGCCTCGAACTCGGCTTCAAGGAAGCCGCGCCAGTCGGCGCGCATCTTGTCGACCTCGGCCTGGTTCATCAGGCCTTCGGCCATCAGCTTCTCGGCATAGGTCTGCACCGTGGTCTTATGGGTGCGGATGTTGCGGTACATGATCGGCTGCGTGAAGGCAGGCTCATCGCCTTCGTTGTGGCCGAAGCGGCGGTAGCAGAACATGTCCACGACAACCGGCTTGTGGAACTTCATGCGGAACTCGGTCGCGACCTTGGCCGCGAACACCACAGCTTCCGGATCGTCGCCGTTGACGTGGAAGATCGGCGCCTCGATCATCTTGGCAACGTCGGACGGATAGGGCGACGAACGCGAGAAGCGCGGGTTCGTCGTGAAGCCGATCTGGTTGTTGATGATGAAGTGCAGCGTGCCGGCGACGCGATGGCCACGCAGGCCCGACAGGCCGAGGATTTCGGCGATCACGCCCTGACCGGCGAATGCCGCATCGCCGTGCAGCAGAAGCGGCATCACCTTGGCGCGCTCTTCCTGCGGCACGATCTCGCCGCGGGCGCGGCCGAACAGCTGGTCCTGCTTGGCGCGTGCCTTGCCCATCACCACCGGATCGACGATCTCGAGATGCGAGGGGTTGGCGGTCAAGGACAGATGGACCTTGTTGCCGTCGAACTCGCGGTCCGACGAGGCACCAAGGTGGTACTTCACGTCGCCCGAACCCTCGACGTCGTCAGGCGCGTAGGAGCCGCCCTTGAACTCGTGGAACACCGCGCGATGCGGCTTGGCCATGACGTTGGTCAAGACATTGAGGCGGCCGCGGTGGGCCATGCCGAGCACGACCTCCTTGAGGCCGAGCGAACCGCCGCGCTTGACGATCTGCTCAAGTGCGGGGATCAGCGACTCGCCGCCGTCGAGGCCGAAGCGCTTGGTGCCCTTGTACTTGACGTCGATGAACTGCTCGAAGCCCTCGGCCTCGATCAGCTTCGACAGGATCGCCTTCTTGCCCTCGGGCGTGAACTCGATCGCCTTGTCCGGACCTTCGATGCGGGCCTGGATCCAGGCCTTTTCCTCGGGATCGGAGATATGCATGAACTCGACGCCGAGCGTCGAGCAATAGGTGCGCTTCAGGATCTCGAGCATCTCGCGGATGGTCGCGTATTCGAGGCCCAGCACATGATCGATAAAGATCGGCCGGTCGTAGTCGGCGGAGGTGAAGCCATAGGCCTCAGGCGACAGCTCGTTATAATCCTCGAGCGGCTTGGCGATGCCGAGCGGGTCGAGATTGGCATGCAGGTGGCCGCGCATGCGGTAGGCGCGGATCATCATGATGGCGCGCACCGAGTCGCGCGTCGCCTGCAGCACATCGGCCTTGGACGGCTCGGTGCCGGTTGTGGCGACAGCCCTGTCCTTGACCTTCTTCTCGATCAGCTTCTCGACCATGCCCCAGTTGCCGTCGAGCGCGGAAACCAGTTCGCCATTGGCCTGCAGCGGCCAGCTCGGCGTCGACCACGAGGCGCCCTTGGCGTTCTTGCGGATGTCGCCGGCGTCGTCCTTCAGCGCGCCGAAGAAGTCGCGCCACTCCTGGTCGACCGCTTCAGGGTCGTCGAGATAGGCGGCGTGCAGCGCCTCGATATAGTCGGCATTGCCGCCATAGAGGAACGAGGTGAGGGAAAATTGGTCGTTGGCCTGATCGGATCGTGCCATCTTTGTCCTGCGGAGCCTCTGGCTCCTCTCCTGTTTTGAAGGGAGTAGCGCAGTAAGGCAGTAGGGCAATGATCTGGAATTCCTACTGCCTGTACTGCCCTACTCCCCTATTCACTTGGCCTTAGCCCTTGATCGCCTCGACCAGCGTGGTGCCGAGACGTGCCGGCGACGGCGACACGCGGATGCCCGCTGCCTCCATGGCCGCGATCTTGTCTTCCGCGCCGCCCTTGCCGCCGGAGATCACTGCACCGGCATGGCCCATGGTACGGCCTTCCGGTGCGGTGCGTCCGGCGATGAAGCCGGCCATCGGCTTCTTGCGGCCGCGCTTGGCTTCGTCGATGAGGAACTGCGCTGCATCCTCTTCGGCCGAGCCGCCGATTTCGCCGATCATGATGATCGACTTGGTTTCGTCGTCGGCCAGGAACATCTCGAGCATGTCGATGAATTCCGTGCCCTTGACCGGGTCGCCGCCGATGCCGACTGCCGTCGACTGGCCGAGACCGGCATTGGTGGTCTGGAACACCGCCTCATAGGTAAGCGTTCCCGAGCGCGAAACAACGCCGACCGAACCCTTGCGGAAGATGTTGCCCGGCATGATGCCGATCTTGCATTCGTCGGGCGTGACGATGCCCGGGCAGTTTGGGCCGATCAGGCGCGACTTGGAGCGGTCGAGGCGCGCCTTGACCTTGATCATGTCGGTGACCGGGATGCCTTCGGTGATGCACACGATCAGCGGGATCTCGGCGTCGATCGCCTCGATGATCGCAGCAGCGGCACCTGCCGGCGGCACGTAGACGACGGACGCATTCGCGCCGGTCTTTTCCTTGCCTTCGGCAACTGTCGAGAAGATCGGCAGCGGCACGGAACCGTCCCACTTCTCGCCGCCCTTCTTGGGGTGGATGCCGCCGACCATCTTGGTGCCGTGATAGGCCAGCGCCTGTTCGGTGTGGAACGAACCGGTGTTGCCGGTCAGGCCCTGCACCAGGATCTTGGTGTTCTTGTCGATGAGAATGGACATTGGCTCAGTTTCCCTTCACCGCAGCGACGATCTTCTTCGCCGCGTCGTCGAGGTCGTCGGCCGAGATGACGTTCAGCCCGCTCTCGTTGATGATCTTCTTGCCCAGCTCGACATTGGTGCCTTCGAGGCGCACAACCAGCGGAACCTTGAGGCCGACTTCCTTGACCGCGGCGATAACGCCCTCGGCAATGACGTCGCACTTCATGATGCCGCCGAAGATGTTGACCAGGATGCCTTCGACGGCCGGGTCGGCGGTGATGATCTTGAACGCCGCCGTCACCTTCTCCTTGGAAGCGCCGCCGCCGACGTCGAGGAAGTTGGCAGGCTCGGCACCGTAGAGCTTGATGATGTCCATCGTCGCCATCGCCAGGCCGGCGCCGTTGACCATGCAGCCGATGTTGCCGTCAAGCGCGACATAAGCGAGGTCGTATTTCGACGCCTCGATCTCCTTGGCGTCCTCTTCGGTGGTGTCGCGCAACTCCAGCACGTCGGCGTGGCGGAACAGCGCATTGTTGTCGAACGACACCTTGGCGTCGAGCACGCGCAGGCGGCCGTTCTTCATGACGATCAGCGGGTTGACCTCGAGCAGGCTCATGTCCTTCTCGACAAACGCCTTGTAGAGGATCGGGAACAGGCTCTCGCCGTCCTTGGCCGCCTCGCCCGAAAGCTTCAGCGCCGAATTCAGCGCCTTGAGGTCTTCAGCCGTCACGCCCTTTTCCGGGTCGATCGCAACGGTGATGATCTTCTCCGGCGTGTCATGGGCGACAGCCTCGATGTCCATGCCGCCCTCGGTCGAAACGACGAAGGCGATGCGGCCGACCGAACGGTCGACGAGGATCGACAGATACAGCTCGCGGTCGATGTCGGCGCCGTCCTCGATGTAGAGGCGGTTGACCTGCTTGCCCGCCGGGCCGGTCTGCTTGGTCACCAGCGTGTTGCCGAGCATTTCCTTGGCAAACGCCACGACCTCGTCGACCGACTTGGCGAGGCGCACGCCGCCCTTGGCATCGGCCGGCAGTTCCTTGAACTTGCCCTTGCCGCGGCCGCCGGCGTGGATCTGGCTCTTCACGACGTAGAGCGGGCCCGGCAGCGCCTTGGCGGCAGCTTCCGCTTCCTCGATCTTGAACACCGGCACGCCGTCAGCGACGGGAGCACCGAAACCCTTGAGCAATTGCTTGCCCTGATACTCGTGGATGTTCATGCCCGTTGTCCCTTACTTCTTGGCGAGGTTCGGTGCGATGGCGACGCAGGCCTCGCACAGGCCCTTCACCGCTTCGACCGACTTCTCAAACATCTTCTGCTCGGCCTTGTTGAAGTCGAGCTCGATGATGCGCTCGACGCCACCGGCGCCGATCACCACGGGAACGCCGACATACATGTCCTTGACGCCATACTGGCCCGACAGGTGCGTCGCGCAGGGCAGCACGCGCTTCTTGTCCTTGAGATAGGCTTCGGCCATCTGGATCGCCGACGAGGCCGGCGCGTAGTAGGCCGAGCCGGTCTTGAGCAGGCCGACGATCTCGCCGCCGCCCTTGCGGGTGCGCTCAACGATGGCGTCGAGCTTGTCCTGGCTGGTCCAGCCCATCTTGACGAGATCAGGCAGTGGGATGCCGGCAACGGTCGAATAGCGCACCATCGGCACCATATCGTCGCCGTGGCCGCCCAGGGTCATCGCCGATACGTCTTCGACCGAAACCTTGAACTCTTCCGACAGGAAGTAGCGGAAACGCGCCGAGTCGAGCACGCCGGCCATGCCGACGACGTGGCTCTTGGGCAGGCCCGAGAACTTCTGCAGCGCCCACACCATGGCGTCGAGCGGGTTGGTGATGCAGATGACGAAGGCCTTCGGGGCATACTTCTTGATGCCGGCGCCGACCTGTTCCATGACCTTGAGGTTGATGCCGAGCAGGTCGTCGCGGCTCATGCCGGGCTTGCGCGGCACGCCGGCGGTGACGATGCAGACATCGGCACCCTCGATGCCGGCATAGTCGTTGACGCCGGTGTAGCGCGAGTCGAAGCCATCGACCGTCGAAGACTGGGCGATATCGAGACCTTTACCCTGCGGGATGCCTTCGGCAATATCGAACATGACCACGTCGCCGAGGTCCTTGAGGCCAACCATATGGGCGAGCGTGCCGCCAATCATGCCGGAGCCGATGAGGGCTATCTTGTTGCGTGCCATGAAGGAATTTCCCTTTGCCTGTAACGACGCCGTGGCGGCGGGGTGGAGTAGGTTTGGGCCAGAGAGGCCGCGGAAATGCAGCCAGAAATAGCGGCTCGCAATAGCTCCATGGCCAAAAAAATTCAACCGATTATTTTGACCTCAACTTTTTCAATCGGTTAGAAACAACGGGATTTACGTAAACGTCAAAGTTTTGTGACGACTTTACGAAGAAATGGTGAAGAGAACGATGCCTCCCCTCGAGATCCGCAGACTGGGTCCTGGCGACGAACGCTTGTTCGATATCGTCGCCGCAGACGTCTTCGACGAGCCGGTCGACCCGCTCCGCCTGAAGGCCTGCCTCGCCTCCCCGGGCCATCTGCTCTTCGTCGCCCTCGATGATGGCCAGGTTGTGGCGCAGGCAGCCGGCATGATCCACCACCATGTCGACAAGCCGTCGGAGCTCTATGTCGACGAGGTCGGCGTCTCGCCGGCCTGGCAACGCCGCGGCATTGCCAACCTCCTGATGGACGCCCTCTTCGCCGCCGGTCGCGAGGCGGGCTGCGCGGAAGCCTGGCTCGGCACCGAACCCGACAACCTCCCCGCCCGCGCCCTCTATGACGGGCGCAAGGAGCCGGCCGAGCCGGTGGAGACGTTTGTGATGTATCTCTACAATCTGAAGGAAGGAACGGCGGGGAAGGCGACCTGATCCAATTGCGGGCGCGAGGATGGCATTTCCACTCGTTCGCGCATTTCGGCTTCCACCGCCGTGATCCTTCGCACCCCCCTCTGGCCTGCCGGCCATCTCCCCCACAAGGAGGGAGATCACGCCTTAATGCGCGTCTCGGCCAACCACAGTCGATGCAAGAGTCTTCCCAGCACAGAACGGGCGCCGCCGCCGGCGAGACTAATCTCCCTCCTTGTGGGGGAGATGCCCGGCAGGGCAGAGGGGGGTGCGAAGGATCGCGACCGCTGCCATTTTTCTTGACCTCCAGCCAAGCTGCTCAGTCACGGCATCACCATTGGCAACCGGCACGGACCGTCTAAAAAGACAAAACCCCGGCGCGAGGCCGGGGTTCAAATTGGCAGCCGGGCCGCCCTCAGAACCTGTAAGCGACACCGATCCGCACATCGTGCGTCTTGACCTCGGCCGTCGCGATCGGCGAAAGCTCGAAGCTGCCAAAATCCGCATAGCGATACTCCACGCGACCGATGAGATCGTCGGTGAAGGCGTATTCGACACCGGCGCCGACAGTCCATCCGACCATCGTATCGCCAACGATCGGGCTGATCCGGACGCCGTCTTCGATCGCATGAACGTTGACGTCGGCGAACGCCACGCCGCCGGCAACATAAGGCAGCAGCCGGTCGATTGCGTAACCGGCCTTCACGCGCGCCGCGCCGGACCAGTTGAGCGCATACACGTCGCCGATCGCGGGCGGCGGAAACGGGACTCCCCAGACATACGCCTCCCCGAAACCATCGGCATTGCTGACGGCGAGGTCGGCTTCGACACCGATGACGATCTGGTTGGCCAGCTGATGATTGTAGCCGGCATAGACGCCGCCAAGCCAGCCGTCGACATCGGGCTCGGAACTCAAGCCGGGTTCGGACGTCGTCCGCCCGGTGCCCCAGAGATGACCGGCCTGCACGCCGACATAACCGCCCGACCAGTCGAAGCCGGCTGCCGGCTGCGGCGACGTTGCATCCGCGGCCAATGCCGCACCGCCGGACAGGACAAGCAACCAGGCCGCCCCAAGCGTCATCAACCTCATCAGACCCGCTCCTCAATCTCGACCCGCGAAGACGGGTCCGTCAGGTGGGCAGATGTCCCGGCAGCAGCCGTCTGGACAATACGGCATATGGCGTATTTCGACGTGTCGTTGATGTCGTCAGTAGCTTTGCCAACCCCACCTGCTTCTGCGTCGGCCACCTGGGCACGGACTCCGCAGAATTGCGTTTCACCGTCGCGATCCTTCACACCCCCCTCTGGCCTGCAGGCCATCTCCCCCCAAGGAGGGAGATTAGTCGCGTTGCCGGCGTCGCTCATCCTGCACCGCCATAAACAGCGCTCTCCAAGGCGCTTTGCGGCATTCGCGATTGGCCGGGGCGCCGATGAAGGCGTGATCTCCCTCCTTGTGGGGGGAGATGGCCGGCAGGCCAGAGGGGAGGTGCGGTGGATCACGGCGCCAAAGGTTTGCTTCGCAAAGCACAACCGCGCACGCGCTCATTGTCAGCATCTCGATCACCATCCCGCGTGGACAGCCCTCCCTTCTCGACGCCCGAAAGCGAGCGTGGCAGTGAGGAGATTTGGCAACTGCCGCCGCCGCGGACATCCCGCCTGAGCGAAGCGAGAGCCGGGGGTAACGCGCCTTCTCAAAACAAAACCGCCGGAGCTTTCGCCCCGGCGGTGTGTTTCACATGAATCGCTGCGAAAACTTACGCGGCGAGGTCGCGCAGAACGTACTGCAGAATGCCGCCATTCTTGAAGTAGTCGAGCTCATCAAGGGTATCGATGCGGCAGAGGATCGGAACGTCCTTCACCGAACCGTCGGCGAAGGTGATCTTGGCCACCATCTTCTGGCGCGGCTTGATCGTCTCGAGGCCGTCGATCGTCACCTGCTCGTCGCCCTTGAGGCCGAGCGTCTTCCAGCTGGTGCCCTCTTCGAAGGTGAAGGGGATCACGCCCATGCCGACCAGGTTCGAGCGATGGATACGCTCGAAGGACTGGGCGATGACGGCGCGAACGCCGAGCAGGTTGGTGCCCTTGGCAGCCCAGTCGCGCGACGAGCCGTTGCCGTACTCGACGCCGGCGAAAATCACCAGCGGCGTACCTTCGCTACGATACTGCATGGCGGCATCGTAGATCGGCATCTCTTCCTTGGACGGATAGTGGAAGGTGTAGCCACCCTCGCGACCGTTCTCGCCCAGCATGTGGTTGCGGATACGGATGTTGGCAAACGTGCCGCGCATCATCACTTCGTGGTTGCCACGACGCGTGCCGTACTGGTTGAAGTCGGCAACGCCGACGCCGTTGTCGGTCAGGTACTTGCCGGCAGGTGAAGCCGCCTTGATGGAACCAGCCGGCGAGATGTGGTCGGTGGTGATCTTGTCGCCGAACAGGCCGAGCACGCGCGCGCCCTGGATCTTGCCGATCTGGCCCGGCTTCGAGCCCATGCCGACGAAGTAAGGCGGGTTCTGCACATAGGTCGACTTGTCGTCCCAGGCATAGGTCTGGCCTTCCGGCGCCTTGACGTTCTGCCAGTTCTCGTCGCCCTTGAAGACGTCGGCATATTTGCGGGCAAACAGCTCGCGGGTGACGTTTTCGGCGATGAACTGCTCGATCTCGACATTGGTCGGCCAGATGTCCTTCAGGAACACCGGCTTGCCGTCACGGTCCTCGCCGATCGGCTCGGAGGTCAGGTCCAGGGTCACAGTGCCGGCGAGCGCGTAAGCGACCACCAACGGCGGCGAGGCCAGGTAGTTGGCCTGCACGTCGGGCGACACGCGGCCTTCGAAGTTGCGGTTGCCCGAGAGCACGGCCGCACCGATCAGGCCCTTGTCGTTGATGGTCTTGGAGATCGGCGCCGGCAGCGGGCCGGAGTTGCCGATGCAGGTCGTGCAGCCGAAGCCGACGAGGTTGAAGCCGATCTGGTCGAGCTCCTTCTGCAGGCCCGACTTCTCGAGATACTCGGCAACCACCTGCGAACCGGGAGCCAGCGAGGTCTTCACCCACGGCTTCTGCTTGAGGCCGATGCGGTTGGCATTGCGGGCCAGAAGGCCAGCGCCGATCAGCACGCTCGGGTTCGAGGTGTTGGTGCAGGAGGTGATCGCAGCGATCACCACGTCGCCATGGCCGAGGTCGAATTTTTCACCCTCGACCGCATAACGCTTGGCGGTGTCGACGGTCTTCTTGTACTCGGCTTCGAGCGCGGTCGCGAAGCCCGAGGCGATGCCTTCGAGCGGGATGCGGCCTTCGGGACGCTTCGGGCCGGCCATCGATGGAACGACTGACGCCATGTCGAGCTCGAGCAGGTCGGTGAAGACAGGATCGGCCGACGAAGCGTCGCGCCACATGCCCTGCGCCTTGGAGAACTCCTCGACCAGCGCAATGCGGTTTTCGGCGCGGCCCGACATGTTGAGATAGCGGATGGTCTCGGAATCGACCGGGAAGAAGCCGCAGGTCGCACCATATTCCGGCGCCATGTTGCCGATGGTGGCGCGGTCTGCCAGCGTCATGTTGCTGAGACCGGGGCCGAAGAACTCGACGAACTTGCCGACGACGCCCTTCTTGCGCAGCATCTGGGTGACGGTCAGCACCAGGTCGGTGGCGGTGACGCCTTCCTTGAGCTTGCCGGTCAGGCGGAAGCCGATGACCTCGGGCAGAAGCATCGAGACCGGCTGGCCGAGCATCGCGGCCTCAGCCTCGATACCGCCGACGCCCCAGCCGAGCACGCCCAGGCCGTTGACCATGGTGGTGTGCGAATCGGTGCCGACGCAGGTGTCGGGATAGGCGGTCGTCACGCCATCCTCGGTGTTGGTCCAGACCGTCTGGGCGAGGTATTCGAGGTTGACCTGATGGCAGATGCCGGTGCCGGGCGGCACGACGCGGAAGTTGCGGAACGCCTGCTGGCCCCACTTCAAGAACTTGTAGCGTTCTTCGTTGCGCTCATATTCGAGCTCGACATTGCGGGCAAAGGCCAGCGGAGTGCCGAATTCGTCGACGATGACCGAGTGGTCGATGACCAGGTCGACCGGAACCAGCGGGTTGATCTTCTGCGGATCGCCACCCAGCGAGGCAAGGCCATCACGCATGGCCGCAAGGTCGACGACGGCCGGAACACCGGTGAAGTCCTGCATCAGAACGCGGGCCGGGCGGTAGGCGATCTCGACGCCGGCGGTGCCCTTGTCGACAAGCCAGCCTGCAACCGCCTGGATGGCGTCCTTGGTGACGGTGCGGCCGTCTTCGTTGCGCAGCAGGTTTTCCAGCAGCACCTTCATCGAATAGGGCAGCTGGGAGATGCCGGTCAGGCCGTTCTTCTCGGCCTCGATGAGGCTGTAATAGACATAGTCCGTGCCTGCAGCGGTGAGCGTGCGGCGGCAATTGAAACTGTCGAGTGATTTGGACACGTGCGATCCATCCTTGTCTGTTCAGCCTGAAAGGGAACGGACTCCGATGGGCATGCAATCACGCGCAAAGGTGCGGGTACGGCCATTTCCGCTGTCCGGTCCCAAGCAACCCGAGCCGTTCAAGGCGGCGCGTGCGCTGGTTCGGCGCAAATTCTGTTTCCATGCCGACCGCTGGCATGGTCGAGTGGCATATAGAGAATTTATTGGAATAGTTCTAGACGGAGATTCGCCTATTTTGCTGCGACGCAATGCGGCAGCGAGATGGTCTCGGCGACGGGGGAAGAATGCGGCTTATCGCCGAAAAACTCAGCGGTGAACGAGGTGGCGAGCCGGTTTTCGAAGACATCGGCTTCACGCTGGAGAACGGCGAGGCGCTGATCGTCACCGGCCCCAACGGTTCGGGCAAGTCGACCCTGCTGTGCGTCATCGCCGGGCTTTTGCCGCATGCATCGGGACGAATCAGCATCGAGGACGGCGGCGAGGAGTTTCCGGCCGTTGCCGCAGCCTGCCACTATCTCGGTCATCAGAACGCAATGAAGGCCGCATTGACGGTTCGCGAGAATCTCGAATTCTGGCGGAGCTTTGCGGGCAGTGGAAAGCTGGGCATTGCTGACGCCCTGGACGATGTCGGCCTCGGCGGCCTCGGCCACCTGCCCTTCGGCTACCTCTCCACCGGCCAGAAGCGCCGCGCCGCGATCGCCAAGCTGCTCATCAGCCACCGCCCGGTCTGGCTGCTCGACGAGCCGACAGCGGGTCTCGACAAGGCGTCGGACGCGCGCTTGGCAGGGCTGATGCGGGATCATTGCGCGGCGGGCGGAATCGTCGTCGCCGCGACCCATCTGCCGCTTGGGCTGGAGGGGGTGAAGGCGCTGGAGATGGGGCGGGTGCATGTCTGAAAACGCTGCCCTTCTTAGCACCTCCCTCTGGCCTGCCGGCCATCTCCCCCGCAAGGGGGGAGATTGGCGGCTCCGACCCCGACGCCCCTTCTGCAACATCGGCGATTGGCAATGGCCAGCCCACTGCGTGATCTCCCTCCTTGCGGGGGAGATGTCCGGCAGGACAGAGGGGGGTGGGAAGGAACGCCACCTCTCCGAACAGATCGACGGAAGGCAGCTCCCATGCTAGCCCTCTACCTCCGCGATCTCCGCATGGGCGTCCGCGCCGGCGGTGGCGCCTTGACGGGCGTGCTGTTTTTCCTCGCCGTCATCGTCACCATCCCCTTCGGCGTCGGGCCCGATCTCAACCTGCTTGCCCGCATCGGCCCGGCAATTCTCTGGATCGGCGCGCTGCTGGCCAGCCTGCTCGGCCTCGACCGGCTGTTCCAGGCCGACCGCGAGGACGGCTCGCTCGATCTTCTGGTGCTCAACGCAGACCGCCACATGCTGGCGCTGACGGTGCTGGTCAAATGCCTGGCGCACTGGACAGCAAGCGTTTTGCCGCTGGTCATCGCAGCCCCCCTGCTCGGCCTGTTCATGAACATGGAGCCCATCGGCATCGGTGCTGCGGCGCTGACGTTGCTCGTCGGTACGCCGGCCATCGTTTTCATCGGTGCGACGGGTGCAGCCGTCACCGTCGCCCTGCCGCGCGGCGGGCTCTTGATCTCGGTGCTGGTGCTGCCGCTGGTCATCCCGGTGCTGATCTTCGGCGTCACGGCAAGTTATGGCGCTGTCAACGACCCCGACCCGTTCACCCCTCCGTTCCTGATTCTCTGCGCGCTGACGATGTTTCTGGCCGTCATCGGCCCGTTGGCGGCGGCGGTAGCACTTCGCTCGGGCACCAACTGATCACGTTTCCTTCAACCACAGCGGTGCGGCGCGGCGTCAGATTGCGCAGCGGCACGCTCGCCGCTAAGTGAATGACATGCTCGGAAACAGCGACACGACCAAGCCTTGCCAGGGTGCCCGATGAGCGCCCACGCCCTCTATGTCACGGCGGCTTACGCCGTCTCGGCGATCGCCATCACAGGGCTGGTATTGTGGATCCTGGCCGACCAGCGCGCACGCAAGCGCGAGATGGCCGAACTTGAGGCCGCCGGCCACCGCCGTCGTTCGGACAAGGCCAAGGCATGAGCATCGACAGCCCGAAGCAGGCGGCGCGTCCGCGCAGGCTCATGGTTCTGCTGCCGCTGCTGATTTTCATGGGCCTCGCCGGCCTGTTCCTGGCGCAGCTGCTGTCCGGCCGCGACCTCACCGCGGTGCCCTCGGCGCTGATCGGCCAGATGGCGCCAGAGACCGACCTGCCGCCGCTCGAAGGCATGCAGGTTCCCGGGCTGAACTCAGCCGACTTCGCCGGCAAGGTCACGCTGGTCAATGTCTGGGCGTCGTGGTGCGCGCCATGCCGCGAGGAACACCCGGTGCTGCTCGAACTGTCGAAGGACCAGCGTTTTTCCATCGCCGGCTTGAACTACAAGGACAAGCCCGAGAACGCCCGCCGTTTTCTCGGCGACCTCGGCAGCCCCTACAAGGCGATCGGCGTTGACCAGAACGGCCGCACCGCAATCGACTGGGGTGTCTATGGCGTGCCGGAAACCTTCCTTCTGGGCAAGGACGGCAAGGTTGCCTTCAAGCATGTCGGACCGCTGTCGCCGGAGGCGGTGAGCACGACACTCATGCCCGAAATCGAGAAGGCACTGGCGGCGCAATAGACCGGATCGTGGCCGGCTCGCGCACCACGTGCGAATCATCAAGATTTCAACTACGTTTTCATACAACCGCTGGGGAGAGGCGCGCCGTGACGGCGCGACCGGTGGCTGTTGGGGGAGACGTCAATGCAAGACAGTTCCGCGCTCATCATTTTTCTGCCGTTGGCGCTCGGCGTCATCATGCTCGGCCTCGGCCTGTCGCTGACGACGGAGGATTTTCGCAACGTCCTGCAAAAGCCCAAGGCGGTGATCGTGGCGCTGCTCTGCCAGACCGTCATCCTGCCGCTTGCGTGTCTCGGGCTGGTCTACGTCTTCGGCCTCGAACCGGCATTGGCTGTGGGCATGATGCTTTTGGCGGCAAGCCCCGGCGGCACCTCAGCCAATCTCTACAGCCACCTGGCCGACGGCGACGTGGCGCTCAACATCACGCTGACGGCGATCAATTCGGCGCTGTCGATCGTGACGCTGCCGCTGATCGTCAACTGGTCGCTGATGCATTTCATGTCGGGCGACCAGGCGATCCCGCTGCAATTCGCCAAGGTGATGCAGGTGTTCGTCATCGTGCTCGGCCCCGTGCTTATCGGCATGTGGCTGCGCAGCCGCTTCCCTGATTTCGCCGAGCGCATGGCGCGGCCGGTGAAGATCTTCTCGATGCTGTTCCTGTTCGCCGTGGTTGCCGTGGCGCTCGTGCAGGAGTGGGAAACGCTCAAGGCCTGGGGACCGATCGTCGGCCTGGCCGCACTTGCCTTCAACCTCGTCAGCCTCGGCGTCGGCTATTTTGTGCCCCGCGCCGCCGGCGTCGAAAAACGGCAGGCCACCGCGATCGGCATGGAGATCGGCATCCACAACGGCACGCTGGCAATCGCCATCGCGCTGAGCCCGCTGCTGCTCAACAATGCGACAATGGCGGTTCCGGCAGCGATCTACGGGCTGATCGCCTTCATCACGGCGGCAATCTTCGGCTACTGGCTGAAGCGGGCTCATGGAAGCGCCACAGCGACGATGCCGGTGCACTGAGGCCACTGCGGGGCCCACGATGCTGCAAACGAAAAAGGCGCTTGCGGCATCCCTTGAGGGTGCCCCTGGCGCCTTGTCGCAACGGCCGGTCAAAAACCGGCCGGACATTTCTGGCTAGGAATTAGCCGTAGACCTGCTTGTAGGCCTGGAACAGCATCTCGCTGCGGTCGGCGCGCATATCGGCCAAGTCGCGGCTCGAGAAGCCGTCGATTTCGGCAACGAGGCGCTTGTACTGCTTGCGCTTGGCGGCGCTCTGGCGCGCGCGGGTCAGAAGGTTGTCGAACATCATCTTGCGTTCCTTTCGTCTGCCGCCCAATGCGGCTTGAACCGACCTCCCTGATCGATCCGAACATGACATAGGAACTGTTGCGCTGCAAAATAAGATGCTGCAACGCAGCAATGCACGACGCGCATAACGAGTTAACGAGTGCAAACAAAACTGGAAAACGCCGCCAACCTGTCCCGCATCAATGCAATGCTGGCCGCGTCAGCAAGGATCTCGTCCATCTCCTGCGGTCTCTTGCCGAGCAGCGTAATGGTCAGGTCTTGCCCGTCAAAAAGGTCGAAGGACATTGTTTTCATGATCTCGGCAAGGGCAGCGCGGGCAAATTGCGACCGCGGCGAAGCATGCACCTGCATCGCCGGCTTGCCGACGGCGGCGTCACGTGAAACCAGCCAGTCCAGCGCGTTCTTCAATCCGCCAGACACCCCATGGGCGTATTCAGGACAAGAGACGATCACGGCGTCGGCTCGCGTAACGGCATCGATGAGCGCAGTCACCTCCTTCGGCGTGCGTTCACCCTCGTCATCGGGATTGAAAATCGGCAGGCGGCCAAGACCGTCATAGACGCTGACATGGCAGCCCGGTGGCGCATTGCGCGCCAAGGCGACAACAAGCGCAGTGTTGGTGGAGGCTGCCCGCAGGCTACCGGAAATGGCGAGGATATTGATCAAGGCAAGGCCGCCAAACGTCGGACGAATCGTGTCCGGCGAAAGCTACCACATGCTCTTGCGATAGGATTCGTCCAGTGAGCGGTCGAGCGTTTCGGCATTGTCGGCAAGCGCCAGCTGGTCGCGCAGAATCTGCCCCAGTGTCGGCAGGCTGGCGCGCTCGGGCCATGTGCCGGATGCCCACAGCTCGGAACGCATGAACGCCTTGGCGCAATGCATGTAGACCGCCTTGATGGCGACGACCATGACGGTAACAGGCAGCTTGCCCTCGGCGGCGAGCCGCTCGCGCAACGCCGGATCGGCGGTCAGGCGCGCATCGCCATTGATACGCAGCGTCTCGTTCATGCCCGGGATCAGGAACAGCAGGCCGACAGCCGGGTTGACGAGGACGTTTTCGAGCGTGTCGAGCCGATTGTTGCCCGGCCGGTCGGGAATGGCGATGGTGGCATCGTCGAGGATGGCGACGAATCCCGGCTTGTCGCCCTTGGGCGTGACGTCGGCGTTGCCCCTGTCGTCGGACGAACCGATCAGCACGAACGGGCTGCGCGCCAGGAAGCCCTTGGCGTGATGGTCGAGGCGGCGGAGCTCCTTGCGCACGGCGCCATCACCCGGCGCGCGATAATGTTGACGCAACGCCTGGCGGTCGGTGATGAACTCCATGATGCCCTCTTACTTATGGTCTTCCAGCGAATGGCGCATGATGAGCGGCATCTGGCTGAAAGTGAAGAGCAAGGTTATCGGCATGATGCCCCAGACCTTGAATGCCACCCAGGTGTCGGTCGAAAAAGACCGCCAAACAACCTCGTTGACCACGGCAAGAAACAGGAAGAACAGGCCCCAGCGAAAGGTCAGCTTGCGCCAGCCTTCGGCATCGAGGCGGAAGGCGGATGCAAAGACGTAGCCGAGCAGCGACTTGCCGAACCACAGGCCGCCCAGCAGGATGGCGCCGAACAGCGTGTTGACGATTGTCGGCTTCATCTTGATAAAGACGTCGTCCTGCAGATACAGGGTCAGCGCGCCGAAGACGAAGACGACGATGCCGGAAATCAGCGGCATGATCGGCAGCGAGCGTGTCAGCAGCCACGAGGCGGCCAACGCAATCGCCGTTGCCGCCATGAACAGGCCGGTGGCGATGAAGATCGGTCCGCCGAGCTCGGCAAGCGTCGGGAAGCGCGACGCAAGCCATTCGCCGCGCGCATTGGCAAAGAAGAACACCACCAGCGGCCCAAGTTCCAGCACCAGCTTGAGCAGCGGGCTGACCTCTTCCTTCTTGGTTTTCGGGTCGGAAGGATCGCGTTCGAGGATGGGTGCGTTCATGGATCAGGCGACTCCTGCGATCGCCTTGGCGAAATCGCTTGCCGAAAAGGGTTCGAGATCGTCGACCTGCTCGCCGACGCCGATGAAATAGACCGGCAGCTTATGTTTGGCGGCGATTGCGACCAAAATACCGCCGCGCGCCGTGCCATCGAGCTTGGTCATGACCAAACCGTTCACACCTGCGACATTGCGGAAGATCTCGACCTGGTTGAGCGCATTCTGGCCGGTGGTGGCGTCGACGGTCTGTAGCACCGTGTGCGGCGCTTCGGGATCGAGCTTGCCGAGCACGCGCACGATCTTTTCGAGCTCGGCCATCAGTTCGGTCTTGTTCTGCAGGCGGCCGGCCGTGTCGATGATCAGGACGTCGGAACCCGCAGCCTTGGCTTGTTCGAAGGCATCATAGGCAAGGCCCGCTGCATCCGCACCGAGCTTGGTGGCGATGACGGGCGACTTCGTCCGCTCGCCCCAGATCTTCAGTTGCTCGATGGCTGCGGCACGGAAGGTGTCGCCGGCGGCGAGCATGACAGACAGCCCGCCTTCGGTCAGCTTGGCGGCAAGCTTGCCGATGGTCGTGGTCTTGCCGGTGCCATTGACGCCGACGACAAGGATGACATGCGGCTTGTGCGACAGGTCGAGCTCCAGCGGCAGCGCCACCGGCTTCAGCACCTTCTCGACCTCGACCGCCATGATGGAGCGGACCTCGTGGTCGGAAACGTCCTTGCCATAGCGGCTCGCCGCCAGAGCGTCGGTGACCCGAAGCGCCGTCTCGACGCCGAGATCGGCGCGGATCAGCACGTCTTCGAGATCCTGCAGCGTGTCTTCGTCCAGCTTTCGCTTGGTGAAGATGCCGGCAATGTTGCCCGATAGTTCCTTGGACGAGCGCGACAGGCCCTGGCGCAGGCGCTGGAACCAGCTCTGGCGTGGCGCGGGCGCCGCCACTTCGACGATTTCGGCCTTCTGCTCGACCTTCTTCTGGACGGTGACCTTGCCGGCCGAGGGTTTCGGCTCAGGCGCAGGGGAAGCCTGTACCGGTTCAGTGGGAGCGGGAACGACAACAGGCGCAGGCTTGGAAACAGCATCGCGCAGCGCGGCTACCGGCTGCGCTTCCTCGACCGCCATCGCCACCGGCTCGGGCGCTTCGACTGCGATCGGCGCAGGCTCCTCGTCGACTGGCTCGACGGGACGTGGTTCAGCCACAGGTTCCGGCGGTACAGAGGCAGGCGCCTCGACGACGGGCTCTTCGACAACCGGCTCCGTTTCAGGGGCACGCATTGTCGGCTCGGGCGCAGAGGGCACCGGCTGGGCCGGAACTTCTTCGGGCAACTCCGGCGCTGCCGGCTCAACCGGCGGCAGCGGAACCTCCGCCGGCGCTGGCTCCGGCTCGACCGGGCTCGGCGCAGGCACGGGCTGCTCGGCTGGCTTTTCCGGCTCGACGGCAGGTTCTTCCTGCGGAACGGGCTGCGGCCCGGGCTCGACCGGTACCGGCTGTTCGGCCGGCTTTGGCTCCGGCACCACTGGCGGCGTCGGCGGCGTTTCTGGAGCCGGCTCCGGCGTCGGTTCTTCGATCGGAACGGCCGGTGTCTCCCCGGCAACAGGCGTTTCCGCTGCGGCCGGCACCTCTTCCGCCGGCTTCAACGCTTCCAGAGCGTCAAAATTCAGCGGCGGCAGAACCTCGTTCTCGGCCGGCTGCTCGACCGTCTCCTTCTTGCCGAAGGAGAAAACTTTCTTGATGAACCCGAATGCCATGCGGTCGCTTTCGTCAGGCCGCACGCGCGGCGGCCGGTGCCGCTGTCAGCCGCTCGCCGTCATGTCCGGCGATGTCGACTTCCATGATTTCACCCGCCGTGCCCCTGTCGATCGCAACGAGCGTAAAACCTTCCGTCCGGCCGAGCCCCTCGCGCTCGACAAGCACCTTCTGGCGCGAGCCCTTGAGGCTTTCGAGATGGTGCGTATAGGCGACGTCTCCGGCAGCGCGCAGGCGGGCAGCGCGCTGCTTGACGATGTCGCGACGAACCTGCGGCATACGCGCGGCGGGCGTGCCCTCGCGCGGGCTGAACGGGAAAACGTGGAGATGGGTCAACCCACACTCCTCGACGATGCGGATCGAATTCTCGAACATCTCGTCGGTCTCGGTCGGAAAACCGGCAATGATGTCGGCGCCGAAGACAATGTCGGGGCGAAGCTTGCGCACATCGGCGCAAAACTGGATCGACTGGTCGCGCAGGTGGCGGCGCTTCATGCGCTTCAGGATCATGTCGTCGCCCGACTGCAGCGACAGATGCAGATGCGGCATCAGGCGGGTCTCGGTGGCAACCGCCTCGAGCAGGTCCTCGTCAGCCTCGATCGAATCGATCGAGGAGAGACGCAAACGCTGCACATCAGGCACCTGGCGCAGAATGGTCTTGACCAGTTTACCCAGTCGCGGCGCGCCCGGCAGGTCGGCGCCGTAGCTCGTCATGTCGACGCCCGACAGCACCACCTCGGCATAACCGTTACCGGCAAGGCGCTTTATCTGCTCGACCACCGCGCCCATCGGCACCGAGCGCGAATTGCCGCGGCCATAGGGAATGATGCAGAAGGTGCAGCGATGGTCGCAGCCGTTCTGCACCTGGACGAAGGCGCGTGCGCGGCCTTCGATGGCATCGACCATGTGGCCAGCCGTCTCGCGCACGGAAAAGATGTCGTTGACGCGGGCCTTCTCGAAATCGTTGACGCCGAAGTCCGGCAGCGCCCGGTAATTGTGCGCCTTGAGCTTTTCCTCGTTGCCGAGCACGAGGTCGACCTCGGCCATGTCGGCAAAAGCCGCCGGGTCGGTCTGGGCGGCACAGCCGGTGACGATGATGCGCGCGTCAGGGTTCTCGCGGCGCGCCTTGCGGATCGACTGCTTGGCCTGGCGCACCGCTTCGCTCGTCACTGCGCAGGTGTTGAATATGACCGCGCCGCCCTTGAGTTCTTCAAGGCCTGCGGCCTTGGCCTCGCGCTTCATCACCTCGGATTCGTAGGTGTTGAGGCGGCAGCCGAAAGTTACGACGTCCACCGCCATCAAGCGACGTCCTGCTGATCGCGACGCCAGGCGCCGGTCGCCGGATTGAAGCGGCCGGAGAATTCCCACTCGGCGGGACCGGTCATGACGACATGGTCGTCGTTGCGCCAGTCGATCTGAAGCGTACCGCCGCTCGGCACGGTGACGGTCACGCTACGGCCGGTACGGCCGGTGCGCGCAGCGGAGACGGCAGCAGCACAGGTGGCCGAACCGCAGGCCAGCGTCAGGCCGGCGCCACGCTCCCAGGTGCGCAGGTTGAGCGTCCCGGGCGAGGTCACCTGGGCGATCGAGATGTTGGCACGCTCGGGAAAGATCGGATGGTTTTCGAGCAGCGGGCCGAAACGGTCGAGATCGTAGGACCAGACGTCGTTGTCGACCCAGAAAATGGCGTGCGGATTGCCCATCGAGGCGACCGAGGGCGAATGCAGTACAGGCTGGTCAATCGGCCCGATCTGCAACTCGATGGCGCGGGTGTCGCGGAATTCTTCCGCCAGCGGGATGTCCTGCCAGCCGAAGCGGGGAATGCCCATGTCGACCGAGATCGAGCCGTCCTCATGCTCTTCGGCATTGAGGATGCCGGCGACAGTCTCGAAGGTGAACACCTTCTGTCCGGTCTCGGCGGCCAGCGCCTGGACGACGCAGCGCGTGCCGTTGCCGCAAGCCTGGGCATGGGTGCCGTCGGAGTTGATGATCTCGATGTAGTTCACGGTGCCCGGGGTGCGCGGGTCGTGGATCGCCATGATCTGGTCGAACTTGGTCGCCGGATCGGCGGCAAGCGCAATCGCCGCGGCAGGCGCAACGCGGTCCGCGCGACCGCGCATGTCGGCAACGATAATGTCGTTGCCGAGCCCGTTCATCTTGGCGAAAGGGGCCTCAATGGCCATGGTCGGTAAGTCTCGCGGCTGTTCGGGGCCTATATGGCGGAAACATCACCGAATTACCAGTCTCGCGGCACGTTGGCCTATTGAGACAATTTTGCAACAATTTCATACGCAAACCCTATTTTAACCATATCAGGTTGAAATTCTGCCAACTTCGCCGCTTTAGAGGCGAATTGTCGATCGCGCGGGGGCGCCCCCAGAACTGCCCCACGGAGGGAATGCAATGGCTTTTTCGAAAACCGGCCTGCTGGCCGCATCGCTGGTGGCGCTTCTGGCTGCAGCTGGCTGCAACAGCACGCGCCTTTCCTCGATGGACACCCAGCCGGCCCCGCTGCCCGCAGCGCCCGCAGGCACTGTCACCAGCGGCCAGCTGCCGCCGCCCTCGGCACCAGGTGCCGCCGCAGGTGCTTCGCAATTCCCGGCCGCGCCGGCACAGACCCAGGTCGCGGCCCTGCCCGCCGACGGTGGCGCTGCCGCCGCCAACGCACCCGACATCACCGCAACCAGCGTGGCTGGGGTGTGGAGCGCGTCGGTTTCCGGCCAGAGCTGCAAGGTGGCGACGCCGCAGACCAAGTTCGGCCAGGGCTTCCGCGCCGGCCCGCTGCGCTGCCCGGCACCCATCGACGGCGTCAAGTCGTGGAACGTCGCCGGCAAGCAGCTGACGCTGTTCGATGAAAGCGGCTCGCCGCTGGCCAGGCTCTATCAATCGGGCGAAGGCCGCTTCGACGGCCAGACCTCGAACGGCCTGCCGATTTCGCTGAACCGCTGACATCTCGGCAGCCAGAGTAAATCATGCACGTTCGTGACGGCCTGCAGACCCATGTGACCGTCAGGCAGCGTTATGACCACCTGGTCGAGAGCGGCAGCATCCGCAGCGACCAGGCCCAGCTTCCGATCGTCGCCGCACTGGACCGGCTGATCGACGAGATTTCCGAGAAGAGGCTGGCGCGCAAGTCGAGCGCGCTGGGTTGGCTGTTTGCCCGGCGCAAGCCGCAGCACGAACACGTCAAGGGTCTCTACGTCCATGGCGGCGTCGGCCGCGGCAAGACCATGCTGATGGACATGTTCTTCGAGCTGGTGCCGGTCAAGCACAAGCGTCGCGTCCATTTCAACGACTTCATGGCCGACGTGCACGACCGCATCCAGAGGCAGCGGGCGGCGCGCAAGAACGGCACCTCGCGCGATGACGACCCGATCCCGCCGGTGGCGGCGGCACTGGCCGAAGAGGCCTGGGTGCTGTGCTTCGACGAGTTCTCGGTCACCGACATCGCCGACGCGATGATCCTGTCGAGGCTGTTTTCGGCGCTGTTTGCCCTAGGCGTGGTGCTGGTCGCTACCTCCAACGTCGCGCCGCGCGATCTTTATCGCGACGGGCTCAACCGCCAACTGTTCCTGCCCTTCATCGGTATGCTCGAGCAGAACACCAACGTGCTCAACCTCGATGCCGACACCGATTACCGGCTGGAGAAGCTCGACCGCGTGCCTGTCTATATCAGCCCGCTCGGCGAGGCTGCCGACAAGGCGATGGACAAGGCCTGGGCCAGGATGACCCATGGGGCCGCTGCCGAAGCGGCCACCGTCGCGGTCAAGGGCCGCAAGGTCGCCGTGCCGGCGGCCGTTCCCGGCTGTGCGCGCTTCGGTTTCGCCGATCTGTGCGAAAAGCCGCTTGCGGCGCGCGACTATCTGGCGATCACCGTGCACTACAAGACCATTTTCGTCGACCATGTGCCGGTTCTGGCAGAAGCCAATCGCAACGAGGCCAAGCGCTTCATCCTCTTGGTCGACACGCTCTATGACCAGCAGATCAGGCTGGTGATCAGTGCCGCCGCCACGCCCGACAAGCTTTATGTCGGAAAGCGTGGACACGAGGCCTTCGAGTTCGACCGGACGTCGTCGCGGCTTATCGAAATGCAAGGCGCCGAATGGCTCGACGGCTGGGCCGAAAGGCACGCCGAGCCGGCAGCTTCACTGGCCGGGTAAGGCACCGTCCGCCGTCAAACGTGCTGGATTTTCATGACCTGCCCGCTCTGTACGTGGCCTGCCGTAGCGTGTCGTCGCGGCAAGCAGCACGCCGAGCATCAGCCCATCGAGCATATGCCACATGAAATGCGTGCCGATCGGCATGGCGTCGCAGACCAGCGGGTCCATGACCCGGCAGATGACGGCGCCGAGGAAGATGACAGCAGCGGCGATGTTGTACCAACCGGCGCGACTACCGCTGGCGATGACCACGCAGCCGAAGAAGATCAGCGCCAGGAACGGCGGCAGATAGCCGGTGGTGCCGTTGGAGGCGACCCGCAGCCAGTCCGGCACCATATAGGTGATGAAACCGACAGCGACGTAGAAGCCGAAGAAAATCGTCAGCGCTTTGGGCCATCCCATGCCGGCAAAGCGGCGCAGGTTGAACAGCGAATAGACCAGCGTGAAACCGGCGATCGGGACGATGTCGCCCCATTTGGTCGCCTGGTTGGCAAAGGTATGGAACAGCGTCGAGCCGATGCCGATCGCCACCACCCACCAGCCCAGCACCTCGGCGAACGTACCGGCATCGCGCCGCCGTGCCTCATAGACGCCCCACAGGCCGGCGAGGAAAAAGGCGAGATTGCTGACGGCATTGAACGGCTCTGCCCACAGACCGATGTCAGTCCGTTCGCAATAGAGATCGAGATGTTGGCTGAACTGTTGCAGCATCACCTTGCCTCGTCACGGCCCAATTCTAGCGCCAGCCGCCCGATTTCATAATGGTAATTTGTCCCAACAGCCTGACGCAGCGGAAACTTCACTTGTTGAAAATTTCACCGCAACGTGACTTCCCGTTGAATGGCGCTTCTGCCACATATTTCAGCAACTACAAAAAGGCCGGCTTCGCTGGCTGAGGATCTGGATCGGTCATGGAGTTTCGCAGATATTTTCGGCTGGCGGCCGTGGCGCTGGCCTTTGCCGGGTTTACCGGCGCAACGCATGCCGACTCGACAACCAAGGCACCCGTGCGCCCGCTCGGCGTCATCGAACTCTTCACCAGCCAGGGCTGCAACTCCTGCCCGCCGGCCGACGAACTGTTTGCCAAATTCGCCGCCCAGGACGACATGGTCGCGCTCGCCTATCACGTCACCTACTGGGATTATCTCGGCTGGCAGGACGAACTCGGCAGCAAGGACAACACCGAACGCCAATATGCCTATATGCGTGCCTTCGGCGCGCGCTCGGTCTACACACCCCAGGCCGTCATCAATGGCCGCACCCATGTAAATGGCGCCAAGAGCGAGGATGTGAACGGCGCACTCGCCAACCTCGCCGAGACCGGCCAGGGCATGAATGTCGACCTCAAGGTGACCGACAATGGCGACACCTTCACCATCGAGGTCGGCGCCGCCACCGGCCCGGCCAGCCCGGCCCATGTGGTGATCGTGCATTATCAGCCGCCGCAGGTCGTCGACCTGCAGAAGGGCGAAAACAAGGGCCGCAGCGTCACGTACTGGAATGCCGTCACCGACCTGCACACCGCCGGCATGTGGCACGGCCAGACGCAACGGTTCGAGCTGCCGAAGAGCGAAGTGGAAAAGAAGGGCGGCTGCGCCGTGCTGTTGCAGGCTGTCGGCAAGGATGGCGTGCCGGGCCCGATTCTCGGCGCGGCTGTCGTGCGCAAGCCGTCGAAGACGGCGCTGTAGACGCAAAAAAGCCGACGCAGGCTTGTGGCCAGACGTCGGCTTCAGATTTTGGGATCGTCGCCCTCGTCCTGAAAAGGAACCGAGGTTGGTTCGATCCGACTCTAGCCCGTGGGCGGGGGGCTTGGGGTTTACGAGCCGGTGCCGGACCGAACCGTCTCAGGCAACACGGGTAAATTCGTCGGACAATGGGGCGTCAGCGCGGATAAAAAACGGCAGGAATGTGGCGAGTCATCACCAATTCCGACAGTCTGTTTCGCAAACGTTACCGCTACGGCAAGCTACCTTACACTCTTCATACAGGTGTTACTTGTTGCATTTCGGGTGCGAATGCGCGATTCTTTAGCCGAGGTCATGTTCTGCAAGGGAACGATTGATGACTGATCGCGGTGCTGGGGTGGAGGATGGCGAGCCATCCGCGGTTTTGATCCCGCTCCATGAGGCCCGTCGGGAGCGACAAGAACTCCCGGTGGCATTCGAGAGACGGGAACTCGACCAGATTCTCAGGCTCTATGGACGCATGGTTGCCGCCAACGAGTGGCGCGACTACGCCATCGACCATCTCAGCGACCGCGCCGTATTTTCGGTATTTCGCCGCACCAGCGAAACGCCGCTGTTCCAGATCGTCAAGGATCCCAGGCTCGCCCGCAAGCAGGGCGCCTTCTCGGTCATCGCCGCCGGCGGCCTGATCCTCAAGCGCGGCCACGAATTGGCCCGTGTGCTCGGCGTCTTCGACAAGCGCCTGAAGGTGGTCGAAGCCTAAAGTCGTCTCGACCGGCGCGCCAAGCGCGAGTTTCTGCTATTTGCAGCGCATCGGGCCATGATGCCGCGATGCTTGCGCCAGAGACCGAATCCCGCTCCCCCGCCCTTTCCTCGATGCTATCAATTCCGCGACTGAATGCGGAACAAGCCGATGGGCACCAAGAAGACAGAACCAGCCGCCATTTTCATCCGGCCGGCAACCATTGACGATTCGCCGTTGCTGATGAAGGCGATCATCGGCCTTGCCGCGCATGTCGGTGAGGCTGACGGCATCGCCTGCACGGAAGACGACATCCGGCGTTTCGGCTTTGGCGAAAAGCCGGCCTTTGAAGCGGTCATCGCCGAGATCGACGGCGCTTTCGCCGGCATGTGCCTGTTCTTTCCGATCTTCTCGACCTGGTATTGTCGTCCGGGCGTCTTCGTGCAGGACCTGTTCGTCGACCAGCAGTTCCGCAGCTTCGGCATCGGCGAGCGGCTATTGCGCCATGTCGCCCGGCTTTGCCGTGACAGAGGCGGCGTCTACGTCAGGCTCGCGGTCGATGAGGACAATGCGCGGGCCCATCCCTTCTACACCAGGCTCGGCTTTGCCTGGACGAAGGACCAGAGGTCCTACATTGCCAGCGGACCGACATTCCAGGCGCTGAGCCAAACAACGGGGGAGCCGGAATGAAGACCTTCTATGCCGAGGAGCAGAAGCGGCACGACCCCAGGGCGTTCCTGTCGATGGGAATGCAAAAGCCCAATCCGGAACAGCCCGAACGCGTCGAGCGCCTGCTGGCGGGCTCCCGGGCGGCCGGCTCGACGATCCATCGCCCGGCCAGCTACGGCCTCACCCCGATCGCTGCGGTCCACACGCCCGAATACATCGAGTTCCTCACCCGCATCTTCGAGCGCTGGCAGCGCATGGAGGGCGCTTCCGCCGAGGTCATTCCCAACATCCATCCTTTTGCCCGCAACGGCAGCTACCCGGCGGGTGCGGCCGGCCAGGCCGGTTACCACATGGCCGACACCGCCTGCCCGATCTCGGCAGAGACCTTCGACAGCGCCTGCTGGAGCGCCTGGAGTGCCGTCGCCGCCACAGAGGCGGTGATGTCGGGTGAACCGGCGGCATACGCGCTGTGCCGCCCGCCCGGCCATCATGCCTTTGCAGACGTCGCCGGCGGCTTCTGCTTCTTCAACAATTCGGCCATCGCCGCGCAGAGGCTGCGGGCAACGGCCTCGCGCGTCGCCATCCTCGACGTCGACCTGCATCACGGCAATGGCACACAAGGCATCTTCTACGCCAGATCCGACGTGCTGACGGTGTCGCTGCATGCCGATCCGAGCCGCTTCTACCCGTTCTTCTGGGGCCATGCCGACGAGCGCGGCGAGGCTGCGGGTCTCGGCTACAACCTCAACCTGCCCTTGCCGCGCAAGTCTGGCGATGCCGAATTCCTGGAGGCACTCGACCTCGCCGTCAGCCGCATCCGGGCCTTCGCACCCGACGCGCTCGTCGTGGCGCTCGGGCTCGATGCTTTCGAAGGCGATCCGTTCGGCGGCCTGTCGGTGACGACGCCGGGTTTCGCGCGCATCGCCGAGGCGATAGCCCGGCTCCGCCTGCCGACTGTCATCGTCCAGGAGGGCGGCTATCTCTGTGACGCGCTTGGCGACAACCTGACCGCCTTCCTCACCGGTTTTTCCGGCCCGAACTAGTTAGCGCGCCGCGCGAATGCCCCAGGCGCGATAGAACAACAGCAGCGCATAGGCGAGCATCAGGATCATGGCGATGCGCAGCAGCGTTTCAGCGCTTGAAAGCGGCACGAACATCAGCGCCAGGCCAAAGGCGGCATAGACCGCGCCGCCGACAAGTGTCGGCCACAGCCGCGTCTGCCACTCGCTGTCGAGAAAGCTCGACGCCATCTCGATCAGGCCGACGAGCAGCGCCAAAAGGCCGACGATCCATGTCAGCGCCGACAAGGTGAAGATGCTGGTCAACAGGCCACTGGCGATAACGATCGCGCCCGCGGCAATCGACAACAGGTTGCGGACCAGACCGAGCGTCTGGCCGGTCGTGCGTGGCGGCGAGCGGTCGAGCGTCACCAGGCCCAAAATGCCGTCGACGAGCAGCAGCCCGCCACCGACCAGCACCAGCAACTGCACCGCCTGGGACGGATAGAAGAAGGCGACCAGCGCCGCCGCCGCAATCAGAACTCCCCGCAACGCCGTCAGCGTCGCGTCGAACCGCTTGGTCTTGCCGTCGGCCATGCCCTGCTCCTAAGACTGAGACAACCATTTGTCGAAGAAATGCGCGCGGTTCGCAACCGTGATGCTGTGAGAACCTTCCTGCGGCGGACAGCTCGCGGGCAGCGCGCACACCGCGACCAGATGCGCGTACCGCGTGAACAAAAGCCTGCTTAGATTAGGAATTTCTTTCATCTTTCGGGAGGAGACTTAGCCACGGCCTGACCAGACAGTCTTGGCGGGCATGGGGGCGTGGCAATGTTCAAGGTCATTTCCTGTCTTGCTTACGAGCATGACTATTCGTTCGTCGTGGTTGCCGCGATCGTCTGTATTGCCGGCGCGGCCATGACTATTCGGCTTTTCGAGCGTGCCTCTCGTCTCTCGGCCAGCGCCCGCTCCTCTTGGATCATGCTTTCCGGCATCGCCTGCGGTGCCGCGATCTGGACCACACATTTCGTTGCCATGCTTGGCTTCCAACTGCCATTCGAGGCAGCCTTCGACCCGCTTCTGACCATCGCCTCGCTGCTCATCGCCATCGCCTTCACCGCCGCCGGACTGCATCTTTCAGCGAGCCCGCCCAATGGACTGCCGGTCGAGACGGGCGGCGCGGTGATCGGCGCCGGTGTGGTTGCCATGCATTTCACCGGCATGCGCGGTTTCGAGATCGCCGGCCGCATCGAGTGGGATGCCGGTCTCGTCGAGGCCTCGATCCTGTTTGCCGTAGCCTTCGGCGCACTCGCCATGCATCTGGCGGCGCGGCAGCGCATTCGCTACGCCAAGCCGCTCTCGGTGCTGGCTCTCGTGCTTGCCATCTGCGCCATGCATTTCACTGCCATGGGCGCTGCCACCATTGTGCCCGATCCGTCGGTTCCGGTGCCGACAAAGGTGTTCTCGAGCGAATTCCTCGCCGTTCTGGTGCTCGCCACCATGGCAATCATCGCCGGGCTGACGCTTTACGTGATGGACGCCAAGTCGCAGCGCGAACTGGTCGACAGCTTCCGCCATGCCGCCCAGCACGACCCGCTGACCGGCCTGCCCAATCGCGCCTTCCTGTCCGACAACCTGCCCGGCATGCTCAAGCGCAGTGCTGCCGCCGGCAAGGAAGCCGCTGTCATCGTGGTCGACCTCGACCGCTT
The DNA here is from genome assembly GCF_050859125.1 of Aminobacter sp. BA135. Lineage (NCBI taxonomy): Bacteria > Pseudomonadati > Pseudomonadota > Alphaproteobacteria > Hyphomicrobiales > Phyllobacteriaceae > Aminobacter > Aminobacter sp. BA135. The sequence goes on along the minus strand of NZ_CP139572.1, from coordinate 918,100 downwards.
CAAGGAGATCAACGACGTCCACGGCCACCACGCCGGCGACCTGCTGTTGCAGACGGTCGCCAACCGGCTGAAGATCCTGACCGGCCCCGGTGAACTGGTGGCGCGCGTCGGCGGCGACGAGTTCATCGCCGTCAAGCAGGACATTTCGAGCAAGGAAGAGGTCGATCGCTTCGTCATCAGGCTGATTTCCGGTGTGCTCGACCCGATCCAGAACAAGTCCAAGACGTTGTCCGTCGGCGCCAGCATCGGCATCAGCCTGTTCCCGCACCACGCCAGCGACGCCGACGAGCTGATCGGCGCGGCCGACCTTGCCATGTACCGCGCCAAACGCGCCGTAACAGACAAGGTCTGCTACTACGACCGCTCGATGGACGAGGGCCGGCGCGAGCGCAGCGCGCTCGCCATGGAACTGCGTCACGCGCTGGAGCGCGACGAGTTCGAACTCTATTACCAGCCGCAGCTCGACATGAAGACCGGCGAGGTCACCGCCTATGAGGCGCTGCTGCGCTGGCATCATCGCGAACGGGGCATCGTGGCGCCGGAAGAATTCATCCCCATCGCCGAGGAGAATGGCTTGATCATCCCGATCGGCGAATGGGTGCTGAAGACCGCCTGCGCCGAGGTTGCCGGCTGGCGCAAGCCCTACAAGATCGCCGTCAACATCGCCGCCGCTCAGCTGGTGCAGGCCGACCTGACCAAGGTTGTGCATGAGACGCTGCTTTCGACCGGCCTTGCGGCCTCGCGGCTGGAGCTCGAGATCACCGAGGCCAGCATCATCGAGGACCGCGACCGCGCCCTGCACGTGGTGCGCCAGCTCAAGGCGCTCGGCGTGACCATCGCCATGGATGATTACGGCGTCGGCTATTCCTCGCTGTCGACGCTGCAGATCTTCCCCTTCGACAGGGTCAAGATCGACCGCTCCTTCGTCGAGGACGTCAGCAATGACAGCGCAGCCGCGGCGATCGTGCGGGCAACGATCCTGCTCGCCAACGACCTGCGCATCCCGGTTCTGGCCGAAGGCGTGGAAAAGCGGGAAAGCTTCGAGTTCCTGCGCGCCGAAGGCTGCACCGAGATGCAGGGCTTCCTGTTCGGCCGGCCATTGCCGCTGTCGGAGATTGCAAGCCTCGTCGGTCGCAACGAAGCTCCCGGCAACATGCGCTCGGAACTCCAGCGGTCGAGCGCTGCCTGAAGCCTGTCAGGCCTCAGCGCGCTTCCGGCCGTGGCGCGTAGCCGTCGGACTGGATGACAGGCAGGTGCGTCCAGGCGTCGTTGGTCATGCGCATCCAGGCACCGGCGGCAAGCGCGCCGCCATCGACAAGGATCGTCGTGCCCGACACCCAGCCTGACAGCGTGTCCGACGCCAAGAACAGCGCGGCACCCGCCGAATCCGAACCCTCGCCAAAGCGGCCGATGGGGAACCAGCGCTTGAGGTGCTCGAGGTTTTCCTTGGGCACGCGCGGCGTCGCCACGATCTGCGCCGAATTGGTGGTCTCGGGCGCAATGGCGTTGACGCGGATGCCATGCTGGCCAAGCTCGACGGCGAGGCTCTGGGTGAAGCCGGTGACCGCTGCCTTGAAGGCCGAATAGACAACCGTCATCGGGATGCCGCGGAAGGCCTCGATGGTCGAAACGTTGATGATGCTGCCGCCTTGCCCACTTGCCCGCATCAGCGGGATCGCCGCCTTACTGACATGGAACATATGCAGCAGATTGACGTGGTAGAGCGCGTTCCATTCGACCTCGGTCGACTGCTCGAACGGCGTCTTGAAGCCGAGATAGTCGCCGACATTGTTGACCACCACATCGAGCCGGCCGAAGCGGCCGCGCACCGCCTCGACAAGGCGCGCCACGTCATCCGCCTTGCGTACGTCGGCTTCGACGACGAGGTGATCGGGGCCCAGCGTCTCGCGAATCGATGTCACCCGAGCGGGGTCGATCTCGGCGACAGCAACCTTCATGCCGGCGCGCGCAAAGAGTTCGGCCGTGGCGCGGCCGATGCCAGCGCCGCCGCCGGTTACCAGCGCGACTTTGCCGGCGAGGCCAAGGATGGAGATTTCGTCGGGCATCTTGGTCTCCGCAGTCGATGGTTCCGGCACCGGCAGCTCAGCTCGCCGCGTCCTGCGCCTCATATGTGTGGGTGCCGACCACCACCAGCTCGCGGCGCGCAAGGCGCCATCCGTCAGGGGTGCGGACGAAGCGATCCTGGTAGCGGATGGTCATCTCGTAGCAGAGGTAGCGGCCGGCCGGATCGCGGAAATAGTGTCGTGCGATGCAGTATGTCTCGCCTTCGGCACCGCCCTCGACCGGCCTGACCGCCTGATTGAGCACGGCATGGAAGGTCTTGAGATAGCGGCCGGCGACCATCGCTGGAATGCCGCGCAGCTGGGCGAGACCCTCGAAGGTCCCACGCGGCGCGATGACCACGCCATCGGCGGTGAACTGCGCGGCGAGCAGGTCGCCATCGCCGGTGTCGACGGCATAGGCATAGCGCTCCGACACCCGCCGCAGCGCCACTTCCATCAGCAGATCCGCCTGATTGTCGGCCATGACGTCCTCCCCGGAGCAGCGCTACCGGCCCGAGACCTGCGCGAAGACCTCGCGCAGCGCCCGCTGCACGTCGTTGCGGCGATAGCCGAGCAGCTTGGTCTCCTCGGCCTCAGGCTCGTAGGCGAGGATATTGCCACGGCCCGGAACGATGAACATGTCGGGCAAAAGCGGGTGCTCCTCATTGCGCTCCTCGACCCGGTGCGGATTGCCGACGGCATCGAACAGCGACTGGAAATATTGCTGGAACGTCAGGTTCTCGTCGCCGACCAGATAGGCCTTGCCGCTCTCGGCGCGCTGGAAAGCTCCCCAGATGGCTTCCGCCAGCGACTGCACCGACATGTAGTTGGTGCCGCCGGGCGGCGCGAAGATCGGCATCTGCGTCTCGCCGCGCGCATAAGCCATCAGCGTCTCGTAGCGCTTGGTCGGCAGACCCTGGACATAGCCGACGATCGACGGCGGGTTGAGCGTCGAGACGTTGAAGTCAGCGGTCGCAAGCGCACGCACGCCTTCGTCGGCAAGGCTGCGGCCACGCACATAGGCGTTTGTCTCCACCAGATCCGGCATGACCTGGTGATAGTAGCTGCCGATGTGGACGACGCGACGGACGCCGGCCTTGCGCGCCAGTTCGACGAAGGTCGGCACGCCCTCGATCTGCATCTTGGTCCAGAACTCGTTCTCGTCGACGCCCTTGGGCAGGTGGCGGATGTCGTTGCCGGCGGCAAACAGGATGCCGTCGAATGGCGCGAGGTCGGCAGCCGAGAAATCACCCTTGGTGTAGTCGCCATAGATGGTCGGATAGGCCGCCATCGGGGTCGTCTCGGGTGCCGGCTTGCGTGCCGCCAGCACCACTTCGTTGCCTTGAGCCTTGAGGTAGGCGGCGGTGTGGCCGCCGATCATGCCCGTTCCGCCAATGATGAGGATTTTCATGCGCGCGCTCCCGGGCATCTGCAAAAAAGATGCCCGGACGATAGGCAGCGTTACGGGTGCGGCATCGTCCGTATCGACTACCAGCCGGTAGCAGGACGAATGGCGACCTCGCCGTCCAGAATGACCACCTGCCCTTCCGCCATGTCGATGTCGATGGCGACGGCCCATGTGCCCGGCGCGGGCAGGTCGAGGCTGTCGATTCGCCAGGTGCCGTCGCCGGGCTTGTAGGCGTTGGCCTCGATTTCGGTCGAGCCGGACCGGCTCAGCCGCAGCACGACGCCGCGCGCATCGAGCGGGCCAAAATCGCCAGTCATCACCATGATCGAGGCGCTGACAGCACCGGCATGGCCGGGGCTGAGGGCAAAGTCGGCCATGGCCTCCGGCGTATGGATGTGAATTGCTGCAGGCTCCGCCGCCTCGATGGCCAGAACGCGCGGTGGCGGCGTGAAGCGGAAGCCGGCGACGAGACCGAGGATCGCGACCATCAGCAGCGTCTCGACCAGGATGCTGCGCACCAGCAGGCGCTGTGCCCCACGCTGCTCGGCCAAGGCCGGTTTCGTCAGTTGCCAACGGTTGAAACCGGCGAGCGCAAACAGGGCGAAAGCCAGTACCAGCTTCGCCGACAGCAGCAGCCCGTATCCGGTATGCCAGAGCGCGGGAACTGCCTCGACCTGGATGACTGTCAGCACGAGACCGGCGGCGACCAACGCCGCAACCACATAGGGAATGGCCACCGAAAACCGTCGCAGCGCCAGCTCGGCGCTTTCTCCACCTTCGCGCCAGCAAAAGGCCAGCGGCAGCAACGCCCCGGCCCAGAAGGCGATGCCGGTCCCATGGACAAACACCATCGGACGCGTCAGCCATTGCGGGGCTGCGGCACTGGCATGGCCGCTCGCGGCCAAGGCGGTGCCGACCCCGACGAGGCCGGCAAGCGCCAGCCAACGGGCCAGGCTGGCATCGCTGGCGAGTGCCAGCAGCGCCAGCGACAGGGCGATGAAGGCGATCGCCGCCGTGAAGGCATAGCTGGTCGCAGCCGCCGCCTGCCAGCCCATGCCCTGACCGAACAATGCGAGCGGCGCGCCGAGCGCATCGAGCCCTTGCAGCCCGAACGAAACGGGTGCTGCGACAAGGCCCGCAACGAGCAGCGCGCCGACGACACCGACACCGAAGTGCTTGCCGGGCATGAGCCAGGCGAGCGCGAATGCGCCACCGACGCCAAGGAACAGGCCGAGATAGAGCACCAGCTTGGCGCTCCAGATGGCAAGTCGCAGCGACGTGTCGTTCAGCTCAGGTGCAGCGGGAGGCGTTACACTCGGATTGCCGACCGAAATGGACAACACGCCCGCCACAGGGTGCCCGTCGGAAGAGACGACGCGCCAGGACAAAAGGTAGGTGCCTTCAGCCTTCCAGTCCGGCCAGGCAATCGCCAGGTCGGCGCCATTTGCCTTGGCTGTCAGGCGCGTTTTGGTGCCGTCGGGCCCAATCAGCTCGGTGACCAGCGGCGTCACAGTCTCGCTGAAACCGAGCAAGAGCTCGGCGGGGGCTGCCTGCACCACCGCACCTTCGACAGGCGTCGAGCGCAGCAACGAGGCATGAGCACCTGCGACCGACGTCGTGCCCAGAAAGGCACTGGCGGCCATGATCAGGCCGCACAGGAAAACGAGCAGGCGCGCGCTGTCGCCGACGATGCCGCCCCCGGTCAGGCAAGGAAAGCGCGCGCCCATGATGTCAGTGGCCCGAGTGGTCCTGGGTCTGGCCGCCGATCTTGTCGGCCTGGAACTCGACGGTCACAGTACCTGCCTTTTCGAAGGTCAACGTGCCGGAGAACTTGTCGCCTTCCTTGACCGGCGCCTTCAGGCCGATGAACATGATGTGGTAGGCGCCCGGCTTGAGCGCGACCTCGCCGCCGGCCGGGATTTCGAGGCCGCCGGAGATCTGGCGCATGGTCATCACACCCTTGGCGTCGACCGCCATCTCGTGAATCTCGGCCTTTTCGGAAACGTCGGACTGAATCGAAACCAGGCGGTCGGCCTGGCTGCCGTTGTTCGTGATGGTCAAATAACCGGCAGCGACCTTGGCGCCGGCCGGCGTGGCGCGCGACCAGGGGTGGCCGATCTCGAGATCGCCCGCCTTGAAGCCATGGGCGAGCATCTGCTGGGTCGAAGCGAAGAGCAGCAGCAGCGCAAAGACGGCGATGCCGATACGCTCCTCGAAGCTGCGGAAAAGCGGGCGCGAAAAGGCGCGAGCGGAACGGGTCATGGAAAACTCCGGATGTCTAAGGCGCCGGCACATGCGGCGCAGGGTCTGTCGAGATAAGCGAATTCGTCCGGCTGCAGCTATGCGGCAGCCGTCTCAGACCAGTGGTGGCGGCGCGCGCGGATTTCCGGGGTCGTGCTCCGGCGCTGTCGCCGCATCGGGTCTGAGCGCCAGGAAGACGGTCTTTGTCTCGATCTGGCGCCCGAGCAGAAGACAAGCGCCATCGGGCGGCATCACCGCGAGCGCCGAGACCATGTTGCAGCCAAGCGTGCAGCACGCGGTCAAGGCAGGATGCTCGCTCTTGGCCGGTGCGGTGTGGCCGCTTGCCGAGGTGATGCAGAGCGGGTTGCCGAAAATGTCGAGCGGCGGCGTGCCCTGGCCGAGCGCCACGGCACCCGCCACCGTCTGCAGGACGAGCATCAGCGCCGCGACAAGCGCGACCCCGAACCCAAATCCCTTGCGGCGAAATCCGACCAAGCGTCGCGACCTTTTCTTTTCGGGGCCACTGATAGCATCGATGGCACGAAAGCGAAAATGGACCACGCTGCGACAAATTCTTTGTTCGAGCGAACGCCCGTCTCTCCCGTCGGCCATCGTCGCATCGGACGATGGCCTTCATTGCCATCACCGGTACGACTTGCAGTCGAGCACGGGAGAATACGCATGAAGGCTGGCATATCGGGGTTGCGCGACGTCTGGCGCGGCGGCGTCGCCACCTGGGAATGCGACGAAATGGGCCATATGAACACGCGCTTCTACGTCGCGCGCTGCATGGAGGCCATCACCATGCTGTTCGGCCGGTCTGGCCTGCCCCGCCTGTCGGCGGTCGGCTCGGAGACGACATTGGCCGTCAGGACCATGCATATCCGCTTCCTGCGCGAGGCGCGGGCCGGAAGCTCGATGCACATCTCGGCCGGGTTCGCCGCCATAGGCAACGGCACGGCCGACATCGTTGCCATGATGTTCGACACAGCCTCGAATGATTGCGCCGCGACCTTTCGCATCCGCCTCCATCATGTCGCATCGACGGACGGCAGCGGGCGGCCATGGCCTGAGACCTTCGCCAATCATGTTGCGACCGAGCTCACCGAGACGCCGAGGCTGGCAATGCCGCGTGGCACAGGCGATCTTCCCACGATGATATCCGCATCGGGCGCGCGGGCCGAACAACTCGGCCTGCATCGGCTCGGCCAAGGCGCCGTGCCGCATCAGGCCTGTGATCCCTGGGGCAGGATGCTGCCTTACGCCTTCGTCGGCGCCATGGCCGACAGCGTCCGCAACATCATCACGCCGCTGCGCGAGACCTGCGCCCGTCACAGCGATAGGGCGGGACCACATTTCGGTGCCGCAGCACTCGAGTTCCTGATCCGCGTGGACGGCCTGCCCGCAAGCGGCGACTGCTGGGAGGTGCGCTCCGGCCTCGCCCGCATCGACGGGCGGACCATGAACATCGTCAACTGGATGCTCGACCCGTTCTCCGGAAGGCCGTTCGGCTCGATGGAGGTTGTGGCCATCTGCTTCGACCTGGAAACGCGCAAGCTTCTGCCCATCGCGCCGGCAGCACAAGCGGAGTTGGCGGGATGGACAATCCCCGACCTGACACTCTGAACCGCAAGCGGAAACGCCGCCCGCTTCTGCGGACGGCGCTTGAAATCACGTGGCTGTGGCGTGGCCGATGCCAGCGCCGCAACCGGTGTCGGCTTGCTCAGTCGATGTCGAAGCTGACGCCCTGGGCCAGCGGCAGCGCCTTGGAGTAGTTCACCGTGTTGGTGGCGCGGCGCATATAGGCCTTCCAGGCGTCGGAGCCTGACTCGCGGCCGCCGCCGGTCTCCTTCTCGCCGCCGAACGCGCCGCCGATCTCCGCACCCGAGGTGCCGATGTTGACATTGGCGATGCCGCAGTCCGAACCCTCGACCGAGAGGAAGCGCTCGGCTTCCTGCAGGTCGAGCGTGAAGATCGACGACGACAGGCCGGCGCCGACCGCATTGTGCAGGTCGAGCACAGCATCGAAGTCGGAGTACTTCATGACATAGAGGATCGGCGCAAAAGTCTCTTCCAGCACCGGACCTGTCTGATCAGGCATCTCGACCAAAGCCGGCTTGACGTAATAGGCGCCGTCATGGCCCTGGTCGACGCGCATGCCGCCGGTGATTTCGCCGCCGGCCTCAGTCGCGTGCTTCAGCGCCTTCTGCATGCCGTCAAAGGCCGCCTTGTCGATCAGCGGGCCGACGAGCGCCGAGCTTTCCAGTGGGCTGCCGACCGAGACGCTCTGATAGGCCTTCTTCAGCCGCGGCACGAGTTGGTCGTAGACGCTGTCATGGACGAACAGGCGGCGCATGGTGGTGCAGCGCTGGCCGGCGGTGCCCATGGCGCCGAAGGCGATGGCGCGCAGCGCCATGTCGAGATTGGCCGAAGGACAGACGATGCCGGCATTGTTGCCGCCGAGCTCGAGGATGGCGCGGGCGAAACGTTTGGCCAGACGCGGGCCGACGTCACGGCCCATGCGGGTCGAGCCGGTGGCCGAGACCAGCGGCACCTTGGGGTGGTCGACAAGCACCTCGCCGATGGCGCGGTCGCCGATCAAAAGCTGCGACAGGCCTGCGGGCGCATCAGCGCCAAAACGTTTTGCCGCACGCTCGAAGATCGCCTGGCAGGCAAGGGCGGTCAGCGGCGTCTTTTCCGACGGCTTCCAGACCACCGAATTGCCGCAGACAAAGGCAAGGGCTGCGTTCCACGACCACACCGCAACGGGGAAGTTGAAGGCCGAGATGACGCCTGTGACGCCGAGCGGATGCCAGGTTTCCATCATGCGATGGCCGGGACGCTCGGTGGCGATGGTCAGGCCATAGAGCTGGCGCGACAGGCCGACGGCGAAGTCGCAGATGTCGATCATCTCCTGGACTTCGCCGAGGCCCTCGGAGGTGATCTTTCCGACCTCGATCGAGACCAGGCGGCCGAGATCGGCCTTTGAGGCGCGCAGCTCCTCGCCGAGCAGGCGGACAAGCTCGCCGCGCTTCGGCGCCGGCACGTTGCGCCAGGCTTTGAAGGCGGCATCGGCGCGGGCGATTGCGGCTTCCGCCTCGGCCGATGAGATCGACCTGAGCGCGCCGATCTGGTCGCCCGTCACCGGGCTGCGCACGATCAGGTCGCCGCCGGTGAAGGCAGCTGCCGCAACGCCAAGCCGCTCCAGAAGGGCGGCGGTTTCGCTGGTCATGTTCATGCTGAATTCCTTTCCTCGTTCCTCACCCGCCCCGGGGCCGTTTGTGCGTGTGTTCGCGTCGCCGGTCGGGGCATTATCGCTTCGTTGTCGACGACCTTGGCCGCAAGACGCTCGGCAATGGCTATAGCCTGATCGACCACCTCAGCGCCACATCGGCGATCGCGGTGAGCGTGCTGTCCGGCGAATTGGCCAGACATGGTCCACCGCCACGCGGTACGGGCGGCGAAGCTGACATCGATGTGAGGGAGACTGAAAAAACAACACCCGCCGGGGGAGGAGGTCCGGCGGGTGTCGTATTTGTGGCCAGCGTCTGGGAGGAGGTAGGCGCTGACCTATTCGTCGGAAACCTGGGAGGAGGTAGGCCCGACAAATTCGATGACTGATATCTAGCTCCGCTGCGTATCGATTTAAAGTGTTGATATTGCATAGGAGCTTTGCATTTTGTGCAATGCAGCAAGAGGCGCCGCGCTGCACCATCTTGCGGACGCTGCGTAAGCAGCCCTGATAAGGGAACCTTGCGCAACCGCGACGGTTAAAGGGGCGACGGCAGGAAGGCCATGGTCGACTATCGGGCAGCGCGCCTCAACATGGTGGAGTACCAGATCGCCCGGCGTGGATTGACCGAGCTGGCGGTGCTGGAGGCCATGGCCGCGGTGCCGCGCGAGAAATTCGTACCCACGGCCCTGCGCGACCGCGCCTACGACGATACCGCCCTGCCCATCGCCCACGACCAGACAATATCGCAACCTTACATCGTCGCGCTGATGGCCTGGGCGGCGGAACTCGTGCGTGCCGACAAGGTTCTGGAGATCGGCACCGGCTCGGGCTATGCGGCGGCCGTCATGGCCAGGCTAGCCGGTCGCGTCGTCACCATCGAGCGTATCGCTTCGCTGGCCGACAGCGCCAGGGCTCGGCTGAACAAGCTCGGCCTTGCGAATGTGCAAGTCATCGCGGGAGACGGCTCGGCCGGCTGCGAGGCCGATGCGCCGTTCGACGCCATTCTGTCGGCAGCGGGTTCACGCACCGTGCCGTCGGCGTGGAAGGAACAGCTTGCGATAGGCGGACGGCTGATCATGCCCTTGGGCCCGTTCGGCGACCAGCAATTGGTCAAGATCGTGCGCAACGGCGAAAACGACTATGCGCGCAAGACGCTCGTGGCCGTGCGTTTCGTGCCGCTTCTCGGCGGCACGGGCTGACCGCTCAGCCCTTGCCGCCTTTGGCGACGAAGCGCCGTTCCGGCATCGAGCCCGGATCCGGCGGCAGTGTCGCGCCGCCATTCAGCGCCAATTGCATAAACACGGTGTCGAGCCAGCGGCCATGCTTGTAGCCGGAGCCTTCCATGCGGCCGGTGTGATGGAAACCGAGCCTTTCATGCAGCCGCACCGAGGCGCTGTCGGCATGGCCGTCGCCGATGACGGCGATGATCTGTCGAAAGCCGAGAACAGTTGATTCGTCGATCAGCGCCTGCATCAGCGCCTTGCCGATGCCGGCGCCCTTGGCTTCCGGCGCAACATAGATTGAATCCTCGACGATGAAGCGATAGGCAGGGCGCGCACGGAACGGGCCGGCATAGGCATAACCGATGATGACAGCATCGCGCTCGGCGACAAGGTAGGGATAACCGGCATCCGTCAGGCTGTTGTAGCGCTCACCCATCTCGGCGCGCGAGGGCGGATCTAGCTCGTAGCTCGCCGTGCCGTTGAGCACCGCGTCGGCATAGATTTCGGTGATCCGGTCGAGGTCGTCAGGCAGCGCGTGCCGAATCTTCATGCTCATTTTTTAGGCAGTCCATTATTCTGCCTCCATTAGAGCAAAGCCCGGCACAAATGAAAAGGGCGGCCATTGGCCGCCCTTCGAAAGTCTGATGGTCCAGGCCTGGAGCGCCGCGTGTCCGCCAGGACACGCAAAGGACGCTCCATACCTCTGCTATTCGCGGTTGCCCAGGAACGACAGCAGGAACGAGAACAGGTTGATGAAGTCGAGGTAGAGCGTGAGCGCGCCCATGATCGCCTTGCGGCCGGAGACGAGCACGTCGTCACCCTCGAAATACATCTCCTTGATCTTCTGCGTGTCGTAGGCAGTCAGGCCAGCGAACACCAGCACGCCGATCGCCGAGATGGCGAACTGCAGGGCCGGCGACTGCAGGAAGATATTGACCACCATCGCAATCAGCAGGCCGATCACGCCCATGGTGAGGAACGTGCCCATCGCGGTCAGGTCACGCTTGGTCGTGTAGCCGACCAGCGAGAGCGCACCGAAGGCGGTCGCGGTGATGAAGAAGGTCTGGACGATGCTGGCGCTGGTGTAGACCAGGAAGATCGACGACAGCGACAGGCCCATCAGGCCGGCGAACACCCAGAACGCGGTCTGCGCGCCGGAAACGCTCATCGACTGGATGCGGGCGCTCAGGAAGAACACCATGCCGAGCGGAGCCAGCATGACGACCCACTTCAGCGGCGAACCATAGAGCGCAACGCCAAGGCTGGTCAGCATCTTGCCGTTGCCCATCGTGGCGACAGCGGTGGCTGGATCGTTGGTGGTCGCCAGCATCATGGTGCCCAGCGCTGCAAGACCGGTGATGACCAGGCCGAGCGCCATAAGGTTGTAAACCTTGAGCATGTAGGCGCGCAGGCCTTCGTCGATCGACGCGTCGGTGCGGCTGCCTGCCGTCGCCATGCGCGTCTGGTAGTTTCTAAAGTCGGACATGGTTTCCTCTGTTGCTTCTGCCCCGTCGGGTGTCAGGCCGAGACCCAGGCGCCGCTGGCGGGACTCCAGCATGCCTCCGCCGAAATATGATGTTTCTTTCAGACCTAAACAAGGCCTGTAACGCCTTGAAACCGGCTGTGAGCGCACAATCTCATACAAATGTCGTTGAAGTCCAGCCCGCGCAACGGCATTTCGTCATTCGCTGCGCAGCACCGGCGCCGCCTTGTGGCCGAGCACCCGCCAAGTGCCGACCAGACCGAAGCCGACGGTCAGCACCAGGGCAAAGACGATCGTCGCAACCGCCACCTCCGGCAGGAAGGACGATGGCAGCGTCATGATTCGCGCAACGACGAACCAGGCCGCTACCCCGCCGGCGGCGAGCGCGAAGATGGCGGTGGCGAGGCCGATCAGCATGTATTCCAGCGAAAACGCCGATATCAACGTCCGCCGCGTCGCACCGAGCGTCTTCAGGATGACCGCGTCATGAACCCGGGCACGGTTGCCGGCGGCAAGTGCGCCGGCCAGCACCAGCACCGAGGCGATCAGCGCCACGCCGGCAGCGGCACGGATCGCCGTGCCGAGCTGGGCGACCAGCCGGTTGACGACGTCGAGCGCGTCCTTCACCCGCACGGTGGTGATTGCCGGATAGCTGCGCGTCACCGCGTTCAGGATCTTGATCTCGTCGGCAGGGACAGCCTTGTCTTCGGTCAGCGTCGCCAGCCAGCTGTGCGGCGCACCGGCGAAGGTGTTGGGTGAAAACACCATGACGAAGTTGATGCCCATCGATTCCCACTGCACTTCGCGGAAATTGGCGATCTTGGCCGTGACGTTGCGGCCCAGCACGTTGACGGTGACCATGTCGCCAAGCTTGAGGCCGAGTTCGCCCGCCTCTTGTGCCGAGAATGACACCAGCGGCTCGCCCGAATAGTCAGCCGGCCACCACGTGCCTTGCGACAGCGTCGAATTCTCCGGCAGGTTCCTGGCATAGGTCAGGCCACGATCGCCGCGCAGCACCCAGGCGCCTTCCGGCGGTACGTTGAGTTTCTGCACGTCGGTGCCGTTGAGCGCCATGACACGGCCGCGCAGCATCGGCACCCGCACCAGCTTGCCGCCGGGCGCCTCCGCCTCGACCAGCCTGGCAAAGTCGTCGACCTGGTCAGGCTGGATGTCGACGAAGAAGAAGTTCGGCGCCCGCTCCGGCAGGCTGCCTGATATCTGGCGGCGCAGATTGCCGTCGATCAGCGCCAGCGTGACGAGAAGCGTCAGACCGAGGCCGAGCGACAGCACCACGGACGGCGTCAAAGCTCCGGGGCGGTGGATGTTGCCGACGGCGAGCCTGAGCGCGGTCGAGCGAACACGCGGGCTTTTCCGCGCCAGCCACTGCACCGCAACGGCCACGGCGCGCAGCACCAGAAACGAAAAGATCGTCGCGCCGACAAAAATGGTGGCGATGCGGCGGTCGCCGGCGAACCAGATCGCGAGCGCCGCGAGTATGGCGGCGATGCCCAAAGCGGTCGCGATGTAGACCAGCCGCGGCAGGCCCCGACCTTCAAAACCCATCTCGCGGAACAGGGCGGTGGCCGGCACGTCGCGGGCACGGCCGAGCGGCAGGATGGCGAAAGCAAGCGTCACCAGGACGCCGAACAGAGCGGCCATGGCAAGTGCAGCCGGGTAGACACCTGCTTCGGCCGGGACCGGGATGACCGACTGGAGTGCTGCGCTCGCCGCAAACGGCATCAGCGCGCCGAGCGCCAGGCCGATGGCGATGCCGAGACCTGCAATAAGCAGGATCTGGATGAGATAAACTGTCAGTACGAAGCCGCCCGAGGCGCCCAGGCTCTTGAAGGTGGCAATGACGCCACGCTTGCCGTCGAGATAGGCGCGCACGGCATTTGCCACGCCAACACCGCCGACGACCAGCGAGGTCAAGCCGACCAGCGTCAGGAACTGGGTGAAGCGTTCGATGTTGGCCGACAATGCGGGCGCGGCATTGGTCCTTGTCCGCACGCTCCAGCCAGCCTCGGGGTACTCGGCATTCGCCCGCTCGCGCACATCAGCCACTTCGGCTTCGCTGGTACCGACCGGCATGCGCAGCTTGTAGGCGTGTTCGACCAGACTGCCGGGCTGGATCAGTCCGGAAGTGCTCAACCCTTCCATCGACACCAACAGGCGCGGCGCAAAGCCGAAGCCGTCGGAGACCGCGTCGGGCTCGGTGACCAGCTTTGCCCGGAGTTCGAAGGTCGCGCTGCCGAGCTTGATGCGGTCGCCAAGCTTGAGGTTGAGCCGTTCGAACAACAGATCGGGGGCCGCCGCGCCAAAGACGCCCGAACGCTCGGCAAAGAGTTCGGCGCGGGGCAGCGCCGGCTCCGTCACCAGTTGGCCGTAAAGCGGATAGGCGTCGTCGACCGCCTTGGCTTCGACAAGCGACTGGTCGGAACCGTCTTCCAGCCGCGCCATCGAGCGCATGCCGGCATTGTGCGAGACGGTGCCCACGCCTTCGAGGAAGGTCTTTTCCTTGTCGGTCGCCTCGCGCTGGATCAGCTGGAAACGGATGTCGCCGCCGAGCAACGCCTGGCCCTCGCTGGCGACGCCGGCGGTAATCGCCCGCGCCACCGAATTGACGCCGCCGATTGCCGCCACGCCGAGCGCGATGCAGGTCAGGAAGATCAGGAAGCCGCGCAGGCCGCCACGCATTTCACGCGCGGCAAAGCGGACGGCGAGAGGCAGGTCCTTCAGCATGGGAAGACCTGCGATCCGAATGCCTCATTCCGCAACGCTGGCGCTCTACGTTGCCCCCCTCTGCCCTGCCGGGCATCTCCCCCACAGGGGGGGAGATTGGAGGCGGCGCCCTTGCCGCCGTTCTTGCGGCCTCGAATATTGGCTGAGACGACGGCGAAGGCTGATCTCCCCCCTTGCGGGGGAGATGCCCGGCAGGCCAGAGGGGGGTGCGCAGAAGCGAAAATCATGCCCGGACCTTCTCGGCCAGAGGCGCAACTGTCGCCGTCTCGATCTGCCCGGAGCGCATCGCCACCTGCCGGTCGCAGCGCGCGGCGAGTGCTGGATCGTGCGTCACCAGCACCAGCGTCATGGCGCGTTCGGCGGCCTTGGCGAACAGGAGGTCGGCGATCTGCCGCCCTGTCGCCTGGTCGAGATTGCCTGTCGGCTCGTCGGCGATGAGGATGGCAGGCTCCGGCGCCAGCGCACGCGCAATCGCCACGCGCTGCTGTTCGCCGCCCGAAAGCTCGCCTGGATAGTGCGTGACGCGGTCGGCGAGGCCGACGGCCGCAAGCTCGCGTTCAGCGATGGCAAAGGCGTCGCGCTTGCCGGCCAGTTCGAGCGGCACGGCGACGTTTTCCAGCGCGGTCATGTTGGGGATCAGGTGGAACGACTGGAAGACGATGCCGATGTTGCGGCCGCGAAACGCCGCGATCTGGTCCTCGCTGCGGCCGTTGAGCAGCTCGCCGGCGATCTTGACCGTGCCGCCATCGACACGTTCGAGTCCGGCCAGGACCATCAGCAGCGTCGATTTGCCGGAACCGGAAGGGCCGACGATGCCGGTCGCCTCGCCGGCAGCGACATCGAGGCTCACGCCCTTCAGCACATGCACTGAAGAAGCCCCCGCCCCAAGCGTCAACGACACGTCTCTCAGTTCGATGACTGCTTCTGTCACGGCAAATCTGTCCTATATGAAAATCTAAGAGGCGTGAAATTTTCCGTCATATGGGTTTTAAGACATGGCATTGAAACATCTGACGTTTGCATTCCTTGCCGTTTGTCTTGCCTTTTTCACGACCGCCACACCGGTTTGGGCCGAACCGTTCAAGATCGTCGGCTTCGGCGACAGCCTGATGGCCGGATATGGCCTCAATCCCGGCGAGAGCTTTCCCGAAAAGCTCGAAAAGGCGCTACGCAACAATGGTCACGATGTCGTGATAACCAACGCAGGCGTCTCCGGCGACACGTCAAGCGGCGGCCTGTCGCGGCTCGACTGGTCCGTCCCCGACGGAACGCAGCTGGTCATACTGGAGCTCGGCGCCAACGACATGCTCCGCGGCATCGACCCGGCGCTCGTCGAGCAGAACCTCGACAAGATGCTGGCCCGGCTCAAGGAGCGGAAGATCGAGGTGCTGCTCGCCGGCATGGTGGCGGCGCCAAATCTCGGTCACGCCTATGGCGAACAGTTCGGCACGATCTATCCCAGGCTGGCCGAAAAATACAGCGTGCCGCTCTACCCCTTCTTCCTCGACGGCGTTGCCGGCGATTCGAAGTTGCTTCTGGAGGACGGCATGCACCCCACGGCCGAGGGTATCGACCGCATGGTCGCAAAGGCGCTACCGACGGTTGAAAAGGCAATTGCCGGCAAATGAACGGCCTCATGCATCGTTGCAACACATCCGCTTTCGTTGCGTTGTCGAAACAGCAGGGGCTGAACAAAGCGCTTGCCCGGCAAGGCGATCGATGATTCGCTGAGCCTACGAACTGCGATTCGAGGAAGGGAGCCTGGCCATGCCGCGACTTTTCACCGCCCTCGAAATTCCGCGTGATGCAGCCTTATCGTTGTCTCTGCTCAGGGGCGGCCTGTCGGGCGCCCGGTGGATCGACGTCGAGAACTATCACCTCACCTTGCGCTTCTTCGGCGATATCGAGGGTCATGTCGCCGACGAGATCGTCGAGGCGCTCGACCGAGTCGACCGCCCGAGCTTCGAGCTCACGCTTTCAGGCGTCGGCGCCTTCGGGCAGAAGAAGCCGCATGCCGTCTGGGCCGGCGTCACGCCGTCGCCCGAGATGAATGCACTTCAGGCCGAAATCGAGCGCATCAGCAAGCGCCTCGGCCTGCCGTCGGATCCGCGCAAGTTCACCCCGCATGTCACGCTGGCGCGGCTCAGGAACACCAGCCCGCTCGATGTCGCACACTATCTGTCAGCGCGCGGCAACTTCGCCACCGTGCCCTTCCGTGTCGGCCGCTTCGTCTTGATGTCGTCGCGCGACTCGGTCGGCGGCGGCCCCTACATCGTCGAGGAAGCCTGGCCGCTGAATGGCGTCGACGCCCGCGCTGCCAGCCGGTCGGCAAGCGCCTCCGAAGCGTCGCGGATCATGCGGTAGACCGCAGCGAAGCCGTCTTCCCCGCCGTAATAGGGATCGGGCACGTCGCGTGGTCCACCCACGGCCTGGCCGATGAAAAGCTCGACACGCTCGGCCAAGCTCGCCGGCGCAAGCGCCCGGAGATCGTCGACATTGGAGCGATCCATGCCGAGGATCAGGTCGAAGCGCTCGAAATCGCGCGCCACAACCTTGCGGGCCTGCTGGGCGGTGATGTCGATGCCATGCTCGGCCGCAACCGCGATCGAACGCGGATCCGGGGCCGAACCCGCGTGCCAGCCGCCCGTGCCAGCCGAGTCGATTGTGTATTCGCCATCCAGCCCGCGCTCGGTGAGCACGGCCCGAAACACACCTTCGGCAAGCGGCGAACGGCAAATGTTGCCGAGGCAAACGAACAGAATTGATTTTACCGGCTTCTCGCTCATCGATCCCGCGCTATGCTGGTGAACACTTCGCATATCACGGGAGCATGAAATGGCCAGAGAGAAACTTGGACAGCAGGAGCTGAAGGCAGCGCTCGACGCGCTCGGCGGCTGGACACTTGCCGCCGACGGGTTGTCGATGTCGCGCAGCTTCGTGTTCAAGAACTTCAGTGAGGCCTTCGCCTTCATGACCCGAGTCGCAATGGCGGCAGAACAGCTCGACCACCACCCCGACTGGTCGAATGTCTACAAGACGGTCGACGTCACGCTGAACACCCACGATGCCGGCGGGCTGACCGAGCTGGATTTCAAGCTGGCCAAGCGCATGAACGGCTATTTCGGTTCCTGAGGCCGGCATCTTGCAGAGGGGACCGAACCTTCCCACATCTTTGATCGCGCATTGGCACCGAAACCGGAACCGGTTTCCGGCAGGCGTGAGAAGATAGAGTTCGGGCAAAGGAGATTGTCTGGATGGTGAAGTTCCCCGGCTTTGACAGCTTTCGCGGCGGCATGAACGGCGCTCCGGCAAGCGAAGCCGAGGTGCGCGAGAAGTTCTGGCGCACCGCCAAGCGCGCCGCCCGCCACGTGCCTTTCATGGAAGAGGTGGTGGCGGCCTATTATTGCGCGCTGGACAAGGACACGCCGCTGCGAGCCAAAGGTATCCTATTGGCGGCGCTCGGCTATTTCATCCTGCCGGTCGACACCATCCCCGACGTCATACTGGGCCTCGGCTTCACCGACGACATCGCCGTGCTGACCGCTGCGATCACGGCGGTCCGGGCGCACATGACACCGGCCCACCGCCTTGCCGCGAAGGAAGCGCTGTCACAGGACCAATGACAGCGCTGCCCCGCTTGTTTCATCCTGAAACGAAAAGTCAAACTCTTGCCGTTTTCGTGGTTTTCAACCACGTCAGGGACAAGGTGCCCGTCCACGATGGGCAGTTCGGCGGGGTTCCATGCGATGAATGTCCTTTCTGAAAAGCATTCACCCTTTGGTAACCCAGATTAAATCAAAATGAAGCGAACGGGCGGGCGCGCAGTCGGCCTGCCCCGCTCCATTTGAACTACAGGAAAAACGATGCGCGGTTTGATAGCTACAATTTCGGGTCTGGTGCTTGCAGTGTCGGCAATGCCGGCGCTCGCCCAGTCGGCGACCAAGATCGGCCAGCACAACGCATGGGGCACCTACAGCTACCAGGCGCAGAACGGCAAGGTCTGCTACGTGCTGACGGTGCCGACCGACAAGCAGCCGCCGACGCTCGACCATGGCGACATGTTCTTCTTCGTCAGCCAGCGCCCCGGCCAGAAGGTTTCCTTCGAGCCGCAGTTCATCGCCGGCTACAATTTCCAGGAAAACTCCAAGGTCACCGTCACCATCGGCGACAAGTCGTTCTCGATGTTCACCAAGGGAAAGTCGGCCTGGGTCGAGAACGCAGCCGAGGAACCTGCCCTGATTAACGCCATGAAGGGCGGCTCGGACATGAAGGTCTCGGCCAAATCCGGCCGTGGCAACCCGACCAATTACGTCTTCTCGCTCAAGGGCATTTCGGCGGCGCTGACGTCGATCACCACCTGCAAGTAAGCGCAGACGCAAGGCAGGTTTTCGAAAGCCGGGCGGCCCGATCGCCCGGCTTTCTTGCGACGGGAGCCGGGGTCTGGAGATGCACAGGATCATCGACGGGACCAGAAGCCATGTCGACCGCGCCGCGATCATCTGGGCGCGGGCGACGGCGGTGCGCGACAACGATCCTGATGTGGCGACGCTCGACGAGGCGCGCCCGATCATTTCGCGGGTGCTCGCCAGCTCGGACCGGGCTCTGCTCGCCATCGCCGAGGCCACCGATGGGACCGCTGTTTCCTTCGGTGCCATTGCGCCGATGCCGGAAGATGGCAACGTGGCGGAACTGCACTATTTCGGCGTCGACCCGAACCATTGGGGCAAGGGCGCGGCAGTCGAATTGCTGGCCGGCATCGCAGCGCTGCTGCGCGAGCGCGGTTTCGATGCGGCCGAACTCGCGGTCTATTCGGACAATGAGCGCGCCGTCCGGCTTTACGAACGTCTCGGCTGGCGGCGCCTGGGCGAACCGGTGCCACACCAACGCAGCGGCCGGCCAGAGCAGCGCTACCGGCTGGTGCTCCGCCCAACCGCCTGAAACATCTTCGGCCTAAGACACGGCCGGTCGGCTCAGCGCATCAAGCAACCCCGAGGCCCATTGCGGCGCGATCAGCCAGATCGCCAGTACGGCAATGGCGACCGCATGCACGATGACAATTGTGTAGAGCCGCGATCGGAACGGCTCCTTGCGGGTCTTGTGTCGGAACAGGTGCTGGGCCGACAAGGCACCCAGGCTGCCACCGGCGAAGGCGAGCCAGAGCAGGGTTTTCTCGGGGATGCGCCGGCCGCCGGCGCGGGCCAGATTCTTGTCGCGCCAGAAGGCAGCGAACGCCGCAAGATTGACGACGAGCACCACCAGGACAACGTTAAAGATGTCGCTCATCGGGCCAGCATCCCAGCCATTGCCTAACAGACTGCAAAGCTGCGGCACAAATGCATGGCCGCCAAAACGTGACGCAGCGCCAGACCTGTGATATGTCGCGCCAAAATCCTACATATGCCGATATCTACAGCTAGCTGAGCCCGAATGACCCTTTCGCTCGACCTTACCACCGATGCTACCCGTGACGCGTTGCGCGCCCGTGCGGCCGCGCCCGTCAAGGGCGAGCTGATCGGCCTCACCCGCGAGGAGCTTGCCGAAGCGCTCGTTACGTCTGGCGTCGTCCCCGAACGCCAGGCCAAGATGCGTGTCCAGCAGCTCTGGCACTGGCTTTATGTCCGCGGCGTCTCCGACTTCGCCGACATGTTCAACATCTCCAAGGACCTGCGCGCCGAGCTCGCCAAGCACTTCACCATCGCGCGGCCGGAGATCGTCGAGGAACAGATTTCCTCGGACGGCACGCGCAAGTGGCTGTTCCGTTTCCCGCCGCGAGGCGCCGGTCGCCCGGTCGAAATCGAGACCGTCTACATCCCCGAGGAAGGCCGCGGCACGCTGTGCATCTCGTCGCAGGTCGGCTGCACGCTGACCTGCTCGTTCTGCCACACCGGAACCCAGAAGCTGGTGCGCAACCTGACGGCGGAAGAAATCCTGGCGCAGCTGATGACGGCACGCGATCGGCTCGGCGATTTCCCCGACCGCGACACGCCCGCCGGCGCCATTGTTCCGGCCGAGGGCCGCAAGGTCTCCAACATCGTCATGATGGGCATGGGCGAGCCGCTGTACAATTTCGAGGCGGTCAAGAAGGCGCTGCTGATTGCCTCCGACGGCGACGGCCTGGCGCTGTCCAAGCGCCGCATCACGCTGTCGACCTCGGGTGTCGTGCCGGAAATCTTCCGCACCGGCGAGGAAATCGGCGTCATGCTGGCGATCTCGCTGCACGCCACCAATGACGACCTGCGCGACCTGCTGGTGCCGATCAACAAGAAGTACCCGCTCAAGGACCTGGTAGACGCCTGCCGCAACTATCCCGGCCTGTCGAACGCCCGCCGCATCACCTTCGAATATGTGATGCTGAAGGACGTCAACGACAGCCTCGAAGATGCCAAGGCGCTGGTCAAGCTGCTCAAGGGCGTGCCGGCCAAGATCAATCTGATCCCGTTCAATCCATGGCCCGGCACCAACTACCAATGCTCGGACTGGGAAACGATCGAGAAGTTCGCCGACTACATCAACAATGCCGGCTATGCCTCGCCGATCCGCACCCCGCGCGGCCGTGACATCCTCGCTGCCTGCGGCCAGCTGAAGTCGGAATCCGAGCGCATGAAGAAGAGCGAGCGCCTGGCGCTCGAGGCGATGATGATCGCCGGACACGGCGAGGCGTGAGCCGCGTCCTTCTCTATCTCGGCAAGTTCGCCCACATGGTGCTGGGCTATGCCGCGGCGTCCATTGCCGCCAGCGCCTTCCTCAACGTTTTGTTCCTTGGCGTTGCGGGCCTGATAACCACCGACATCCCGCCCGAAGTAGCCAGCGGCTCGATGGTCTTCACCATTCCCTTCATCGCCCTGTTCGTCGCCTATTTCGGCTTCGTGCCGGCAGTCGTCGTCATGCTGCTCGCCGAATTGCTCGGCAAGCGCGACTGGCTGTTCTACGCCCTTGCCGGCGGCTTCGTGGCGCTGGTCTTCATCGGCGTGGCCTACCAGAGCGGCGACGGCGGCTTCGCCTATCGCGATCCGCTCTGGCCGGTGTCGATCATCGGCAGCGGTTTGGTCGGCGGCATCGCCTACTGGTTCGTCACCGGCCGCTTCGCCGGCGCGCTCAGCAATACCCCTACTTCGCCTGCGCCGTGAGGATCTTCAGCGCGAAGGCCGAGAACACCCCTGCAAACAGATAGTCGACGATGCGCGTCACGCGCGGGCTCTTCTTGAGCAGCCCGGCGAATTTGTCGGCGGCAATCACCATCGGTGCCGTCACCGGCAACGACAGGATGATGAACATCGCGCCGAGGAAGAACAGCTTGCCCGGCGCATTGGTGTCATGGGCCGAGACGAATTGCGGCAGGAACGTCATGAAGAACAGGATGATCTTCGGGTTGAGCAGATTGATGCCGAGCCCGGTTGCCCAGTTCTGGAACACCGAACGCGGTGCCCGCTTGGTGGTATCCGGCGAAAACGCCGACCCCTTGGTGATCGCCTGGAAGGCGAGCCAGACCAGGTAGCCGGCACCGACGACCTTGAGCGCCATGAAGGCTTGCGGCGAAGCGACGATCAGGGCCGATAGGCCAAGCGCCACCAGCGTGGTGTGGAAGACGATGCCGGTCATGGCGCCTGCCATGCAGGCAAAACCCGCCTTGCGGCCTTCCGACAGCGCGCGGCCGACGAACAGGGTCATGTCGGGTCCGGGCGTGATCGCGATGATGAAGGTTGCGATCGCGAACTGGATGATGGTCGACCAATCGGGAATGAAGGACATAATCGGGCCGCCGGATCTGCCTGGAAGGCAAGGGTTGTGGGGATTTCAGCCCAAAGCCCTATCCGCACCCCATCGGCGCTTCAACAGGAAAATAGCAGGCCAGGGCATCCACGTCCTTGTGGACCCGTGACGGATGCGGCAAAGCCGCCGGACCGAACGACCCGGCGGCATGTAGCCTGGATCAGCTCGCGAAGTAGTTCTGGGTGCCGTGCGCTTCGATCGCCTCGGCCAGCCGCGCGAGCGCATGGACGTAAGCCGCCGTGCGCACCGAAACGTCTTTCGCTTTGGCGACATCCCAGATGGCGCGGCCCTCACGTTCCATGATGGTGCGTAGGCGCTCGTGGATCTCCTCGACCGGCCAGTAGTAGCCCTGTCGGTTCTGCACCCACTCGAAATAGGAGACGGTGACGCCGCCGGCATTGGCAAGGATGTCGGGCAGGACGACGATGCCCTTCTTTTCCAGCACCGCGTCGGCCTCCGAAGTCACCGGACCGTTGGCGAGTTCGAGCACGATGCGCGCCTTGACGCTGTCGGCGTTGTCGACGCGGATCATGTTTTCCAGCGCCGACGGCACAAGGATGTCGCATGCGACGCCGACAAGCGCGTCGCCATCGAGCAGTTGATGGCCGGCGTGGCCGGCTGTGGTCACGACCGAACGGCCGCTCTCCTTGGCAACGAACAGGCGGTCGAGGTCGAGCCCGTCGGCGGCCTGCACCGCACCTTCCGAATCCGATACGGCGACGATCTTGTGGCCGTCAGAGGCAAGCAGCCGGGCGATGTGCTGGCCGGCATTGCCAAAACCCTGCACGGCGATGCGCAGGCTGCCTTTCAGGCCGAGCTCGTCGGCGAGATGGCGCACGAGGTAGAAGCCGCCGCGCGCGGTGGCGTCACCACGGCCGAGCGAGCCGCCCAGCGCCAGCGGCTTGCCGGTGATGACGGCGGGCGAGGCCTGCCCGACGATCTGGGCATACTCGTCGGCCATCCAGCCCATGATCATCGAGTTGGTGTAGACGTCGGGCGCCGGGATGTCGCGGTCGGGCCCGATGATGCGGGCGAAGGCCTGCATGTAGGCACGCGACAGGCGCTCCAACTCGGCTTTGGACAGCTTGCGCGGGTCGACCTGCACGGCACCCTTGCCGCCGCCATAGGGCAGGTTCATCACGGCGCATTTGAAGGTCATCCAGAACGCCAGCATCTCGACCTCGTCGGCGGTCGATTCCGGATGGAAACGGATGCCGCCCTTGGTCGGGCCGCGGGTGTCGTCATAACGGCAGCGCCACGAGAGGAACGATTTTCGCGAGCCGTCGTCCATGCGGATCATCAGCCGTGCCTTGGTCGTCTCGCGGGCGAATTTCAGTTTCTCGATCACGTCGGCGTCGACGTTCAGGTGTTTTGCCGCCTCGTCGAGGCGCACGAGTGCATGATCAAGAAGACTGACTTCTGTCATAATGGGTATGTCCTGTCGTGATGAATGGATTGGCAATGTGATGCACGGCTAATCAACCGCGCCTGCCCCGCCTGCACAAAAAAGCGCCAGCGCACAACGTCCAGCCACCCCCAACCACCCCCAACCACTGCCGCAGCGTCAGCCCTGGAGGCTGCCAATTGCCGCCAACCCCTCATATCGCGCCTGTTTGAGGTCCGTATCGACCGTTTCAGGCGTGAGTGGTCCAGGCATGGGTTAGTGTTGGTCCTGGATATGGCTTACCCAGCGGAACCGCGGCCTCTGTCCCTTCAACGGTCGTTCCGGCAGGTTGACTCCCCCCGCCTGTCATCCTTCAACTGCCATCCACTTACAGGAGCGGGTAATGCAGGCAGTATTCGACGGTCACAACGACGTGCTTTTCCGGTTGTGGCAGAACGCCGCCAAGGGCGCCGATCCGGTGGCCGAGTTCATCGAGGGCACCCGCCTGGGCCATATCGACATGCCACGTGCCGCAAAGGGCGGCCTCGCCGGCGGCCTCTGCGCCATTTACATCACCTCGGCCAGCATGCCCGACGAGCAGCGCGACGAGAACGGCCACTACGCCATTCCGCTGTGCAAGCCGCTCGAACGCGCGCCGTCGCTCGACATCGCCCTCGACATGGCGTCGATCGCTTTCAGGATCGAGCGCGCCGGAGGCTGGAAGATCTGCCGCACAGGCGCCGACATCGACGCTGCGCGTGCCGAAGGCAAGTTTGCCGCCGTCCTGCACATGGAAGGCTGCGAGGCGATCGACGCCGATCTCGCCGCACTCGACGTGTTCTATGCCGCCGGCCTGCGCTCGCTCGGCCCGGTGTGGAGCCGCAACACCGTCTTCGGCCATGGCGTGCCCTTCGCCTTCCCGTCGAGCCCCGACACCGGCCCCGGTCTGACCGACGCCGGCAAGCGGCTGGTCAAGGAATGCAATCGCATCGGCGTCGCCATCGACCTTGCCCACATCACCGAGAAAGGCTTCTGGGACGTCGCCAGACTGTCTGAGAAGCCGCTGATCGTCAGCCACTCCAACGTTCATGCGATTACGCCGATCAGCCGCAACCTGACCGACAAGCAATTCGACGCGGTCAAGGAGAGCAAGGGCGTCGTCGGCCTGAACTTCGCCGTCACCATGCTGCGCGAGGATGGCGCCAAGAGCACAGACACACCGCTGTCCGACATGATCCGCCACATCGACTACATGGTCGAGCGCATGGGCATCGACTGCGTGGCGCTGGGCTCCGACTTCGACGGCGCCACCGTTCCGGCCGAGATCGGCGATGCCGCCGGCCTTCAGAAGCTCGTCGCCGCACTCTCCGGTGCCGGCTACGGTGAGGCGGAGCTGAATAAGATCTGCCGCGACAACTGGCTGAGGGTTCTGCGCTCGGCTTGGCACGAAACCGCTGTTTAACAATAACATTCGTCAACTTGGGGAACTGAAGACATGTTTATCGGAAAACTGAACGGACATTTTCGCATGATGCTTGCCGGCGCCGCTTTGTCGGTGATGGCACTTTCAGCACCGGCCCTCGCCGCCACGCCGGCCGACACGCTGGTCCAGGCCTGGGCCATCGACGACACCATCACGCTCGACCCGGCAGAGTCCTTCGAGCTCAGCCCGGCCGAATTCCTCGGCAACGCCTATGACATGCTGGTGCGTCTCGACATCAATGACACCACCAAGGTGCGTCCCGGCGTCGCCGAAAGCTGGACCGTCTCCGACGACGGCCTGACCTACACCTTCAAGCTCAAGTCCGGCCTCAAATTCGCCTCGGGCAACCCGATCACCGCCAAGGACGTCGCCTGGTCGTTCGAGCGCATCGTCAAGCTCGACAAGAGCCCGGCCTTCATCCTCACCCAGTTCGGTCTGACCAAGGACAACGTCACCGAGAAGGCCAAGGCTGCCGACGACAGCACCTTCGTCTTCACCGTCGACAAGTCCTACGCGCCGTCCTTCGTGCTCAACTGCCTGACCGCCACCGTCGGCGCCGTCATGGACAGCAAGCTGGTGCTCGAACACGTCGCTCCTGTCACGCCGACCGACGACTACAAGTTCGACAACGACTTCGGCAACGGCTGGCTGAAGACCGGTTACGCCGGCTCGGGTCCGTTCAAGATCCGCGACTGGCGCGCCAACGAGATCCTCGTGCTGGAGCGCAACGACAACTACTATGGCGACAAGCCGGCACTCGCCCGCGTCATCTACCGCCACGTCAAGGAAAGCGCCACCCAGCGCCTGATGCTCGAAGCCGGTGACATCGACGTCGCCCGCAACCTCGAGCCAGGCGACCTGGAAGCCATTTCGAAGAACGCCGAGCTGACTACCACGAGCGCGCCGAAGGGCACCGTCTACTATATCAGCCTCAACCAGAAAAACCCGAACTTGGCCAAGCCCGAAGTGCGCCAGGCGCTGAAGTATCTGGTCGACTACGACGCCATCGGCTCGACGCTGATCAAGGGCATCGGCGAGATCCGCCAGACCTACCAGGCCAAGGGCGTGCTCGGCGCACTCGACTCCAACCCCTTCACCTTCGACGTCGCCAAGGCCAAGGAACTGCTGGAAAAGGCAGGCCTGAAGGACGGCTTCTCGGTGACCATGGACGTGCGCAACACCCAGCCGGTCACCGGCATTGCCGAATCCTTCCAGCAGACCGTCGGCCAGGCCGGCGTGAAGGTCGAGATCATCCCCGGCGACGGCAAGCAGACGCTGACCAAGTACCGTGCCCGCAACCACGACATGTATATCGGCCAGTGGGGCATGGATTACTGGGATCCGAACTCCAACGCCGAGACCTTCACCTCCAACCCGAACAATGCCGACGACGGCACTGTGAAGACGCTGGCCTGGCGCAACGCCTGGGACGTGCCGGAGCTGACCGAGAAGACCAAGGCTGCCCTCCTGGAGCGCGACAACGACAAGCGCGCGACCATGTACAAGGAGTTGCAGCAGGCCGCCCTCGACACCAGCCCGTTCGTGCTGATCTTCCAGCAGACCGAGGTCGCCGGCCTGCGCGGCAACGTCAAGAACTACAAGCTCGGGCCGAACTTCGATTCGAACTTCGTCGCCCCCGTGACCAAGGAATGATCTCTCGCAACGGCGCGTCCTCAGGGGCGCGCCAGGCACCGCTGTAACCATGCGAGTCTGCGCATGACCTCCGGCAAGCCGGGGGCGCGCGCAAGAGGATCGGACCATTGAGCACCGCTGACACACCGACACCCGCGAGGCGCGCCGACAGGCGCGCCTCCGCCATTCTCAAGGCGATCGCCAGTTTCGTGGTGATCGTTGCTACAACCTATCTCGGCCTGCTGGCCGTGACCTTCTTCATCGGCCGAGTCGTTCCGATCGACCCCGTGCTCGCCATCGTCGGCGACCGCGCGCCGGCCCATGTCGTCGAGCGCACGCGCGAGGAGATGGGCTTCAACCTGCCCTATTACCAGCAATTCTATCTCTATGTGAAAGGCGTGCTGTCGGGCGATTTCGGCACCTCGGTGCTGACCACAAATCCCGTCATGGCCGACATCCGCCGTGTCTTTCCGGCAACGATGGAACTCGCCTCCGTCGGCACCATCATCGGCGCAGCCCTTGGCATCCCACTTGGCGTGCTCGCCGCCGTCAAGCGTGGCAGCCTCGCCGACCAGGTCGTGCGCATCATCGGCCTGATCGGCTATTCGGTGCCTATCTTCTGGCTCGGTCTTTTGGCGCTTCTGGTGTTCTATGCCCGCCTCGGCTGGACCGCCGGCCCCGGCCGCATCGACGTGGTGTTCGAATACACGTTCACGCCGATCACCGGCTTCTACCTGCTCGACGCGGTCCTCAATCGCGACTGGGCCGCCTTCAAGGACATCTTCTCCCACATCATCCTGCCGGCTTCGCTGCTCGGCTATTTCTCGCTCGCCTATATCAGCCGCATGACGCGCTCCTTCATGCTGAACGAGCTGAGCCAGGAATACATTGTCGCCGCCCGCGCCAAGGGCCTGTCGGAAACCCGCATCATCTGGGGCCACGCACTGCGCAACGCCGCCGTGCCGCTGGTCACCGTCATTGCCCTTTCTTATGCCGGCCTGCTCGAAGGCTCGGTCCTGACCGAGACCGTCTTCGCCTGGCCCGGCCTCGGCCTCTACATCACCAACTCGCTGCAGAACGCCGACATGAACGCGGTGCTGGGCGGCACGATCGTCATCGGTTCGGTGTTCATCGCGCTCAACCTGCTCTCCGACCTGCTTTATCGTCTGCTCGACCCAAGGACGCGCATCCGATGAGCGACACGACCATGACCCGCCGCGAATGGCTGCTCACCGACCGACCGCAATCGCGCCTGCAGGCCCGGCTCGGCCGCGCCTATGTGACCTGGCGCCGCTTCACCGCCAACCGGCTTGCCGCAATCGGCCTCGGCATCATCCTGTTGCTGCTGTTCCTTGCAGCCTTCGCGCCACTCCTGGCGCCGCATTCGCCCTATATTGGCGACCTCAAGAACGCCCGTCTGCTGCCGCCCAGCTCGACCTACTGGCTCGGCACCGACGACCAGGGCCGCGACATCCTTTCACGCCTGATCTACGGCTCGCGTCTGACCTTGCAGGTCATCGTGCTGGTGGCGATCATCGCAGCGCCGATCGGCCTCCTGGTCGGCACGGCGGCCGGCTATGCTGGCGGCTGGATCGATGCGGTGCTGATGCGCATCACCGACATCTTCCTCGCCTTCCCCAAGCTGGTTCTGGCCCTGGCATTCGTCGCAGCCCTCGGGCCCGGCATCGAGAACGCCATCATCGCCATCGCGCTGACCTCGTGGCCGCCCTATGCCCGCATCGCTCGTGCCGAAACGCTGACCGTGCGCAACTCCGACTACATCGCCGCCGTCAAGCTGATGGGCGCCTCGCCGATGCGCATCGTGCTGCGCCACATCATGCCGCTGTGCATCTCGTCGCTGATCGTCCGTGTCACCCTCGACATGGCAGGCATCATCCTGACGGCCGCCGGCCTCGGCTTCCTCGGCCTCGGCGCCCAGCCGCCGCTGCCTGAATGGGGCGCCATGATCGCCTCGGGACGCCGTTTCATCCTCGACCAATGGTGGGTGGCGGCAGCACCGGGTGCTGCGATCCTCATCGTCAGCCTCGGCTTCAACCTGCTCGGTGACGGCCTGCGCGACGCACTCGACACACGCAGCGGTGGCCAATGAACACGTTGTTGCATGTCGAAGACCTCAGGGTCTCCTTCCCCACCCGCACCGGCGTGGTGGAGGCTGTACGCGGCGTCTCCTTCTCGCTTGGTCAGGAGCGGCTGGGCATCGTCGGCGAGAGCGGTTCGGGCAAGTCGCAGACCGGTCGCGCCATCATGGGCCTGACGCCGCAGCAGGCAGAGATCAAGGCCAGGCGGCTGGAATTCAGCGGCACCGACCTGCTCAAGGCCTCGGTCACGGAACGCCGCGCTTTGCGCGGCAACCGCATCGCCATGATCCTGCAGGACCCGAAATATTCGCTCGATCCTGTCATGACCATCGGCCGCCAGATTGTCGAGACGCTGAGAACGCATGAGAAGATCGGCAAGTCGGCAGCCCGCGAGCGCGCGCTCGATATGCTGGCAGCCGTCCAGATCCGCGATCCGAAGCGCGTCTACGACCTCTACCCACACGAGGTTTCCGGCGGCATGGGCCAGCGCGCCATGATCGCCATGATGCTGATCGCCGGACCGGAGCTGCTGATCGCCGACGAACCGACCTCGGCGCTCGACGTCACTGTCCAGCTCGACATCTTGCGCATTCTAGACCGGCTGGTGATCGACCGCGGCATGGGCCTGATCTTCATTTCCCACGACCTGCGCCTGGTCTCGACCTTTTGCGACCGCGTCATCGTCATGTATGCCGGCAAGATCGTCGAGGAACTGAAGGCCTCGGAACTGTCGCAGGCGAAGCATCCCTACACACAAGGCCTGCTCAACTGCATGCCCAAGATCGGCGCCGACCGGCACCCGCTGCCCGTGCTCGACCGAAAGCCGGAGTGGCTGCTGTGACCCCTGCTCTCTCGATCGACAAGCTGCGTGTGGTCTACGACGATTTCGTCGCCCTGAAGGACGTCAGCGTGACCGTGGCGCAAGGCGAATCCTTCGGCCTCGTCGGCGAATCCGGCTCGGGCAAATCGACGCTGCTGCGCGCCGTCGCCGGTCTCGCGCCCATCGCCGGCGGCACCATCGACGTCAGCGGCAAGCGGTTGGGCAAGCTCAGGGACAAGGAATTCTACCGCCAGGTGCAGATGGTGTTCCAGGATCCGTACGGGTCGTTGCATCCGCGCCAGACCGTCGACCGGCTGCTGCTGGAACCGCTGGCCATCCACGGTTTCGGCGATACGGAAAAACGCATCCAGCGGGCGCTCGACGAGGTCGGCCTCGGCTTCGGCTTCCGCTTCCGCTACTCGCACCAGCTCTCGGGCGGCCAGCGCCAGCGCGTGGCGATCGCCCGCGCGCTGATCCTCGAACCATCGATCCTGCTGCTCGACGAGCCGACATCGGCCCTCGATGCTTCGGTGCAGGCCGAAGTGCTCAACTTGCTCGAACAGGTGCGCCGCGACCGCAAACTCACATTCATCATGGTCAGCCACGATCTCGGGGTCATCACACATATGTGCGAGCGGCTGATGGTCATGCAGAACGGCCAGGAGGTCGAGCGGCTGGCCGCAGGCGACCTTGCCACGCGCAATGTAGCGCAGGACTACACGCGCAACCTTCTGGTTGCGAGCGAAGGTTTCGTCCGCGACGCCTAGGGGTGTTACGGAAATGCGGAAGTCTGTTTTCCGCATTTCCGCGAAAGGCGAAAATGTCAGATGGACAGCTTGCGCGCGCAAGCACTTGCCTGCAATTCTGGACTGGAAACTATGGCGTTCAGGGGCGGCCGTCCCTCATCCGCAACCCGCATCTCAGGTGACAAAATGCTCCTCGGCATCGATCCACTGCTCGGCCCTGACGTGCTCTACGTGCTCCGCGCCATGGGCCATGGCGACGACCTTGTTATCGCCGATGCCAATTTCCCAGCCGATGCGATGGCGAGGCAGACGGTGTTCGGCCGGCCACTGCGCATCGACGGCGACATCGTCAGCGTCATGAAGGCGGTGCTGTCGGTGATGCCTGTCGACACCTTCGTCGACGACGCCTTCGGCCGCATGGAAGTGGTCGGCAAACCGGACGAAATCCCCGAGGTGCAGCGTGAGGTCGGTAAGCTGATCGAGGGCACGGCCACCAAGATGGTCGGCATCGAGCGCTTCGCCTTCTACGAGCGTGCCAAGAAGGCCTATGCCGTCATCCAGACCCAGGAACGCCGCTTCTACGCCGACTTCGCCGTGCGCAAGGGCGTCGTGCCGCCGGGGGGATGAACCGCGTCTTCGGCGCAGGTTTAGGAGAGCCAGAACTTTCCCTGAAAGCGGTGCAGCCGCCCCCTCAACCGCATGCCGGTACGTCTCCCCGCAATGACGGGAAAGTGTAGGATGATCGGTAGCATCGAGCTCTGCGCTACGCAGCGAGCAACGTCCAACCCGCGCCTACGACAGCGACAGCTTCGCCGCCACGTCCTTGAGCAACACCAGCGTCTGATCGATATCCGCCTGCCTGTCGTCGATCCGCAGGATGTAGGGACAGGTCAACACGGCGATGGCATAGCCGTCCGGCGACAGGATCGGCACCGAGATGTCATCGATGGCGCGCATCTGCTGGCTCGGGCCGACGCGGTGGCCGGCCTCGCGATAGCCGGTCAGGATCGGCTCCAGCTTTTCGCGCGCGCTTGCCTGCCTTGTACCTTCCCAACGCGCAGCCGCCTCGGATTGCGAATGCGGGTCCTGGAAGGCGAGCAGGATGTGGCCGGAGCTGGTGGTCAAAAGGTCGATATGAGCGCCAATGCGGATGCCGAACTCCCAGTTACCGGGCGGGCTGGCATGCGCCACCACGATCGACGCGTCGCGGTCGGGCGCCACGAGGTGGCATGACTGGCCGGCAGCGATCGAGAAGGCGTCCATCAACGGCTGCGCCCGTGCAACAAGGCGCCGAACCGGCGGATGGCGGTGGGCGAGGATGAACAGCTTCATCGTCAGCGCGTAACGGTCGCCCTCGGGCGAGCGGCTGACGAAGTCACGTGCCACCAGCCGTTCGAGCATCCGGTAGACCTCGCTCGGCCCACGCCCCATCGCCTCGCCGATTTCGGCGCGGGTCAGGCCGCCCGGCTGCTCGGACAGCAGCTCCAGAATGTCCAGCCCCTTGTCCAGCGCCGGCGCGCGGTAGCGCTCGTCCTTGTCGACGCTGTTGGTGGTCTTTGCCGGCCCTTTTGGCATGACGCGAGATCCTCCCTGTCGACCGGCCCCACGATTCCCCATTGCAAGGCCGGTTTATTTATGAATAGTATGTTCGTATATAGACAGAAGCGCAAGCAGTTTGCTGGGAGGAGCGACGGTTATGCGACTAAGCGGGAAACGCATTTTCATTTCCGCCGCCGCTCAGGGCATCGGCCGCGCCAGCGCGCTGGCCTGTGCCAATGAGGGCGCCCATGTCATCGCCACCGACATCAATGACGACGCGCTCAAAGCGCTTTCGGCCGAGCATAAGAACATCGAGACCCATCGTCTCGACGTCCGCGACGGCAAGGCCGTGGCAAGCTTCGCCGCCGGCCAGGCGCCGCTCGACGGGCTCTTCAACTGCGCCGGCTTCGTCCACAACGGCACCATCATGGACTGCAGCGACGAAGACTGGGACTTCAGCTTCGACTTGAACGTCAAGAGCATGTACCGGACCACGAAAGCGTTCCTGCCCGGCATGCTGGAGCGCGCCGAAAAGACCGGCGGCGTATCGATCCTCAACATGGCCTCGATGGCCTCGTCGATCAAAGGTTTCCCCAACCGGCTGCTCTACGGCGCCACCAAGGCGGCGGTCATCGGCTTCACCAAGGGCATGGCTGCCGACTACGTCCGGCGCGGCGTGCGCTGCAATGCCCTCTGCCCAGGCACTGTCGACACGCCATCGCTGCGCGGCCGCATCGCGGCTGCCGCCGACCCGGTGCAGGCCGAAAAGGACTTCATCGCCCGCCAGCCGATCGGCCGGCTCGCCACGGTCGACGACATAGCACCGCTGGTCGTCTATCTCTTGTCCGACGAGTCGCGCTTCGTCACCGGCCAGGCGGTCCTGGTCGACGGCGGCGTCACTATCTAGGCGGAGCGGCGGCCATGATCGAAAGGATCGACGGCCACTGCCACTACTGGACGCTCCAGCGCGGCGACTATGGCTGGCTGACGTCAGACGACGCCGATCTCCAGCCGATCTACCGCGACTTCGGCGCGGCCGAGATGCGCCCGCTGGCGGAAGCCGCCGGCATTGCCAAACGCATCCTGGTCCAGGCAGCTCCGACGGAAGCCGAGACGCAGTTCCTGCTCGACCAGGGCCGCGACGACAAGGCTGTTGCCGGCGTCGTCGGCTGGGTCGACCTGTCCTCCACCGACAGCGTTGCCACGCTCGATCGCTTCGCTGCCGATCCCCTGTTCAAGGGCGTCCGGCCGATGTTGCAGGATCTCGACGATCCCGACTGGATCGCCACCCGCCCGCACCTGGACGCTATCGCAGCACTCAAGCGGCTCGGCCTGCGTTTCGACGCGCTCGTGATGCCGCAGCATCTTCAGGCGCTCGGGCGTTTCGTCGAGGCACATCCCGAGCTCCCCGTCGTCATCGACCATGCTGCCAAGCCCGCCTTCGCCGCTTCTGCCGACGATCCGCGCCATGGCCTGTGGCGGTTCGGCATGGCCGAGCTGTCGGGGCACACGCAGGTCTATTGCAAGCTGTCTGGCCTGCTCACCGAATTGCCCGCGGAGCGCCGCGCGACGTCCAAGGCTGCGGCTGAAGCGCTGCGCCCGGCGATCTGCAGCCTGCTCGACTGGTTTGGGCCGGATCGCCTGATCTGGGGGTCGGACTGGCCGGTGCTGACACTGGCCAACCCCTTCGCCTTCTGGGACGAGGTCACGGGCCGCCTGCTTGACGGCCTTGGCCAACGCGAGCGCACGGCCATCCGGGGCGGCACCGCGACCCGCTTCTACGGCATCAAAGGAGGTCGCGCATGACCGCCCTCGTCGTCATGAAGGACATCGGCAAGTCGTTCCCCGGCGTGCGCGCCCTGCACAATGCCCAACTCGAGCTGCTGTCTGGCGAAGTGCAAGCCTTGATGGGCGAAAACGGCGCCGGCAAGTCGACGCTGATGAAGATCCTCGCCGGCATCTACCGCCGCGATGCGGGTGAAATCCTGCTAGACGGCAAGCCGGTCGAGATCAACTCACCGCGCCAGGCCCAGGATCTCGGCATCGGCATCATCCATCAGGAGCTCAATCTGATGCCGCATCTGACTGCGGCGCAGAACATCTTCATCGGCCGCGAGCCACGCAAGGCCGGCGGCCTGCTGCTCGACGAGGCGAAACTCAACGCTGATACCGCCGAGATCTTTGCCTCGATGCATCTGAAGCTCGACCCGCGCACCCCGGTCGGCGGGCTGACCATCGCACGCCAGCAGATGGTCGAGATCGCCAAGGCGCTGTCCTATCGCTCGCGCGTGCTGATCATGGACGAGCCGACGGCGGCCCTCAACGAGGCCGAGATCGCGGAGCTCTTCGCCATCATCGCCAGGCTGAAGGCCGAGGGTGTCGGCATCGTCTACATCTCGCACAAGATGGACGAGCTGAAGCGCATCGCCGACCGCGTCACCGTCATGCGCGACAGCGAATATATCGGCACGGTGCCGGCTGCCGAGACGCCGGTCGAGAAGATCATCTCGATGATGGTCGGCCGCGCGCTGACCGACGAACGGCCGGACATTCCCGACCACAGCAAGTCCGAGACCGTGCTGGAGGTCAAGAACCTCAATCGCGGTACGGTCATCCGCGGCGTCAGCCTTTCTGTCCGCAAGGGCGAAATCCTCGGTTTCGCCGGCTTGATGGGCGCCGGCCGCACCGAGGTGGCGCGCGCCATCTTCGGCGCCGATCGCCGTGACAGCGGCGACATCTTCATGCATGGCAAAAAGGTCGACATCCGTATCCCGCAAGACGCCGTGCGTGCAGGCATCGGCTACCTCTCCGAGGACCGCAAGCATTTCGGCCTCGCCACCGGCATGGACGTACGCAACAACGTCGTTTTGGCCAGCCTTGCGCGCTTCGCCGGCTCGGCCGGGTTGCTCAGGGAAGGCGCCATGCACGATGTCGCCGCCCGCTACATCGACCAGTTGGCGATCAAGACCCCGTCGGACCGGCAGGAAGTGCGCCTGCTCTCGGGCGGCAACCAGCAGAAGATCGTCATCGCCAAATGGCTGCTGCGCGACTGCGAGGTGCTGATCTTCGACGAGCCGACGCGTGGCATCGACGTCGGCGCCAAGAACGAGATCTACAAGCTCTTGAATGCGCTGGCCCAGCAGGGCCGCGCCATCATCGTCATCTCTTCCGAACTGCCGGAGGTGCTCCGGCTCAGCCATCGCATCGCGGTGATGTGCGAGGGGCGGCTGACCGGCATCTTGCCCGGCGGCGCCAGCCAGGAGGAGATTATGCATCTGGCGACGCTTCGCGGCGATGCCGTCAACCAGAACAATCAAAAGACGGCAAAGGGAGAGGCCAAATGAGTGCTGCAGCATCCACGGCGAACACCTCTGCCGTTTCGCGATTTTCCGGCGCGCAACACCGGCTGCTCGCCTTCGCCAGCCTGATCATTCTTGTCGCGGTGTTCAGCTTTGCCTCGCCGAATTTCATGCAGACGTCCAACATCATCGCCATCCTGCAGGCGACGTCGGTCAACGGCGTGCTGGCGATCGCAGCAACGCTGGTCATCATCACAGGCGGCATCGACCTGTCGGTCGGCACGCTGATGACCTTCTGCGCGGTGATTGCCGGCGTGGTGCTGACCTTCTTGGGCATGCCGCTCGGCCTCGGCGTGCTGGCCGCGATCCTGGCGGGGGCTGCCAGTGGCACGCTGTCCGGAACGTTCGTCGCCAAGCTCAAGATCCCGCCCTTCATCGCCACGCTTGGCATGATGCTGATCCTCAAGGGTTTGTCGCTGGTGATCTCGGGCACGCGCCCGATCTACTTCAACGGCACGCCCGGCTTCACCCAGATCTCGCAAGGCTCATTGATCGGCTCGGTCATCCCGAGCCTTCCGATCCCCAACGGCGTGCTGATCCTGTTCCTGGTCGCCATCGCCACCAGCTTCATCCTCGAGCGCACCATTTTGGGCCGCTTCACCTTTGCGCTCGGCTCCAACGAAGAGGCGGTCAGGCTGTCGGGCGTCAACACCGACCGCTGGAAGATCGCGGTCTATGCGCTGGCCGGCTCGATCTGTGGCATCGCCGGCCTGCTGATCGCCTCGCGGCTCAACTCGGCCCAGCCCGCGCTCGGCCAGGGCTACGAGCTCGATGCGATTGCGGCGGTTGTCATCGGCGGCACCTCGCTGTCCGGCGGCCGCGGCACCATCATCGGCACGCTGATCGGCGCCCTCATCATCTCCGTGCTCGCCAACGGCCTGCGCATCCTCTCGGTCGCCCAGGAATGGCAGACCGTGGTCACCGGCTCGATCATCATTCTCGCCGTCTACACCGACATTCTGCGGCGCCGCAGGCTTTGAGCAGGCTTGCTTCGCGCAGCGCCGGGGTGCTGCGCCAACATCAAGAAGAGAGCGAAAGCGCTCCACCAGCAGAGTTCAACAACCAAGGTTCAATCGGAGGAAACATGTTCACCAGACGCACAGTGATTGGCGCTCTCAGCGCCATGACGATCCTCGGCTATGGCTCGACCATGGCAATGGCCCAGGACAAGATGTACATCCCGCTGATCTCCAAGGGCTTTCAGCACCAGTTCTGGCAAGCGGTGAAAGCCGGCGCCGACAAAGCTGCCGCCGATCTCGGCGTCGAAGTCACCTTCGAAGGCCCTGACTCGGAAACCCAGGTCGACCGTCAGATCGACATGCTGGCCGCAGCGCTTGCCAAAAAGCCGGCGGCGATCGGCTTCGCCGCCCTCGACAGTCAGGCGGCTATCCCGCTGCTGCAGCAGGCCAAGGACGCCAAGATCCCGGTCGTCGCCTTCGACTCGGGCGTCGACAGCGACATCCCGGTGGCCACAGCCTCGACCAACAACATCGCTGCTGCTGCCCTTGCAGCCGACAAGATGGCCGATCTGATCGGCGGTGAAGGCAAGGTAGCCCTGGTCGTCCACGACCAGACAAGCCGCACCGGCGTCGACCGCCGCGACGGGTTCGTCAACCGCATGAAGGAAGCCCATCCGAAGGTCGAGATCGTCGCCATCGAATATGGCGAGGGCGATCATCTCAAGTCGACGGAAATCACCAAGGCGATCCTGCAGGCCAACCCCGACCTCAAGGGCATGTTCGGTGCCAATGAAGGCTCGGCCATCGGCGTCGTCAACGGCGCCAAGGAGCTCGGCCGCCAGCTGGTGATCATTGGCTACGACTCGGGCGCCCAGCAGAAGGCGGCGATCCGCGACGGCCAGATGGCCGGCGCCATCACCCAGAACCCGGTCGGCATCGGCTACAAGACTGTCGAGGCAGCCGTGAAGGCGGCAAAGGGCGAAGCCGTCGAAAAGAACATCGACACCGGCTTCTACTACTACGACAAGTCGAACATCGATCAGCCCGAAATCGCAGCGGTGCTGTACGACTGATCCTGTGCAACTCTACCGGAGGCGGTCCGCCGCCTCCGGCTTTTTCCAATCAAGGTGACATCAGATGAAACTGCTCCGCTACGGCCCCAAGGGCAACGAGAAGCCCGGCATCCTAGACAGATCAGGCCGCGTCCGCGATCTCTCGCGCCACGTCGACGACATCGCCGGCGACGTTCTGACGCCCGAAGGCCTCGCCCGCCTGCGCGCCCTCGACATCGAGACGCTGCCGCTGGTAACAGGCACGCCTCAGCAGGATCTGCGCCTCGGCGCCTGCGTCGGCCGCATCGGCAAGTTCATCTGCATCGGCCTCAACTATGCCGACCATGCCGCCGAAACCGGTGCTGCCATCCCCGCCGAACCGATCGTCTTCAACAAGTGGACCTCGGCCATCGTCGGTCCCGACGACGACGTCGAAATCCCGCGCAATTCGGTCAAGACCGATTGGGAGGTCGAGCTTGGCGTCGTCATCGGCAAGCCCGGCCGCTACATCGACGAGGCCGACGCCATGAGCCACGTCGCCGGCTATTGCGTCATCAACGACGTTTCCGAACGCGAATTCCAGACCGAGCGCGGCGGCACCTGGGACAAGGGCAAGGGTTGCGACACCTTCGGCCCGACCGGCCCCTGGATGGTGACCGCTGACGAGATCGCCGACCCGCAGAACCTCAAGATGTGGCTCGATGTCGATGACAAGCGATTCCAGAACGGCTCGACCAAAACGATGATCTTCTCGGTGCAGCAGGTCGTATCCTACCTCAGCCGCTTCATGAGCCTGCAGTCCGGCGACGTCATCTCGACCGGCACCCCGCCCGGCGTCGGCCTTGGCCAGAAACCTCCCGTCTATCTCAAAGCAGGCCAGACGATGACCCTTGGCATCGAAGGCCTGGGCAGCCAGAGGCAGCGCGTTATCGCTGCCTGACCCCTTTGGAGCGGGAGGCGTCTCCCAGGCAATCCTTCCGCTCTCGTTTCAGCCGCACGAACTTGCCCTCGAGGTTCCCAGCCTTTCGGGATCGTGCCCAGAGGACCCACACCATGACCAGAATCATCGACATGCGGGTGCTCGACCTGCGTTTCCCGACGTCGCAGCATCTCGACGGTTCCGACGCGATGAACCCGGACCCCGACTATTCGGCGGCCTATGTCATCCTGAAGACCGACACGGCAGGGATCGAGGGTCATGGTCTGACCTTCACCATCGGCCGCGGCAACGAGATCTGCTGCGCGGCGATCGAGGCGATGCGCCATCTGGTCGTCGGCCTGGAGATGGACAAGGTGGCCGCTGACATGGGCGCCTTCTGGCGGCACGTGACGTCGGACAGCCAGTTGCGCTGGATCGGCCCCGACAAAGGCGCGATCCACCTGGCCACCGGCGCCGTCGTCAACGCCGTCTGGGACATCTGGGCGAAGATGGTTGGCAAGCCGGTGTGGAAGCTGGTCGCCGACATGTCGCCGGAAGAAGTCGTCCGCTGCATCGACTTCCGCTACATCACCGACTGCATCACGCCCGAGGAAGCGCTCGCCATGCTGCGCGAAAAAGAGCCGGGCAAGGCCGAGCGGATCGCGACCCTCGAGCGCGAGGGCTATCCCTGCTACACCACCTCGGCCGGCTGGCTCGGTTATGGCGACGAGAAGCTGCGCCGGCTGTGCCAGGAAGCGGTCGACGCCGGCTTCAACCACGTCAAGCTCAAGGTCGGCCGCGACAAGGCCGACGATATCAGGCGCCTGCGCATCGCGCGTGAGGTGCTCGGCCCAGACCGCCAGCTGATGATCGACGCCAACCAGGTCTGGGAAGTCGACCAGGCCATCGACTGGGTACGCGACCTCGCCTTTGCCAAGCCGTGGTTCATCGAAGAGCCGACCAACCCCGACGACGTCGAGGGCCATCGCAAGATCCGCGAGGGCGTCGCCCCAGTCCAGGTCGCCACCGGCGAGATGTGCCAGAACCGCATCATGTTCAAGCAGTTCATCATGCGCGGCGCCATCGACGTGGTGCAGATCGACTCCTGCCGCCTCGGCGGCGTCAACGAAATCCTCGCCGTGCTGTTGATGGCGGCGAAATACAATCTGCTCGTCTGCCCACACGCCGGCGGTGTCGGCCTGTGCGAATATGTCCAGCACCTGTCGATGATCGACTACGTCTCAATCGCCGGAACCCGCGAGGGCCGTGTCGTCGAATATGTCGACCACCTGCATGAGCACTTCAAGGAACCCTGCGTGGTGCAGCACGCCGCTTACATGCCCCCGACCGCGCCCGGCTTCTCCATCGAGATGAAGCCGGCGACGCTCGAAGACTTCCAGTTCCGCGGTTGAGGGAAACGACAATGGACCTCGGGCTGAAGGACAAGATCGTCATCGTCACCGGCGGCGGTGCCGGCATAGGCGGCGCGGTCACGCTCGGTCTCGCTGCCGAAGGCGCCATTCCGGTCATCTTCGGCCGCAGCCCGCTGGCCGACGATTTCGCCGCGAAGCTCAAGGCCGTTTCGCTGCGCTCGCTGTTCGTCCAGGTCGAGCTGATGCACGATCCCGAGATCGGCGCAGCTGTCGAGCAGGTGGCAAAAACCTTCGGCCGCATCGACGGGCTGGTCAACAATGCCGGCATCAATGACGGCATCGATCTCGAGGCCGGTTCGGATGCTTTCCGCGAGTCGCTCGAACGCAACCTGATCCACTACTACACCACCGCCCATCACTGCCTGCCGTGGCTGAGAAAATCGCGCGGCGCGATCGTCAACGTCTCGTCCAAGACCGCACTCACCGGCCAGGGCAGCACCAGCGGCTACACCGCCGCCAAGGGCGCCCAGCTGTCGCTCACCCGTGAATGGGCGGCCGCCCTGCGCGGCGATGGCATCCGCGTCAACGCGGTCATCCCGGCCGAGGTGATGACGCCGCTCTACGAAAAGTGGCTGAAGACATTCGACGATCCGGAAGCACGGCTGGAAGAAATCACCCGACGCATCCCGCTCGGGCAGCGCATGACGACGTCGGAAGAGATCGCCGACACCATCATCTTCCTGCTCTCCGACAAGGCCAGCCACACCACCGGCCAGTGGCTGTTCGTCGACGGCGGCTACACCCATCTCGACCGCGCATTGGACTGAACGCGGCTAAAGCACCGGCCCGAGCATGGCGATGGCGTTGTTCCAGATCTGGCGCGGCCGGCTCCACTTGGCGACCATGCGGTCGCTGATGGGGATGGACGACTCGACATAGCTCTGCTGCCGCTTCCGCACCTCGCCGGTAACGCGTGCGTCGTGCAGCAGGATATTGTTCTCGAAATTCAGCTCGAAGCTGCGCCGGTCGAGATTGGCCGAACCGATCAGCGTCACCTCGCCATCGACCGTCAGCGTTTTCGCGTGCAGTAGGCCGCCTTCATATTCGTGGATGTTCACGCCGGCATCGAGCAGTTCGCGATAGTAGCTGCGGCTTGCCGCCGCGACGATCCAGGAATCGTTGCGCCGGGGAAGGACGATGGTCGTTTCGACGCCGCGGTGGCCGCAAGCGCACAGCGCCGCCTGCAGCGGCTCGTCCGGCACGTAATAGGGTGTCGAAATGACGAGCTCGCGCCGTGCGGCGTTCATCAGCGCGATGAACATTTCGGGCATCGCCGAATAGCGCACGGCAGCACCCGTGCCGATGACCTGCGCCGTAAAGCCGGGTTGCGCCGACGGCAGCGGCTGGCGCATCAGCGGGCTCAGGTCCTCCTTGACCTGCGCCATCCAGTCGCTGGCAAACAGATGCTGGTTCTGAAGCACGACCGGGCCCTCGAAACGCATCATCACGTCAACCCAGGGCGCGTACTTCGCCTTGATGGCAAAGGCCGGATCGGCGCAGTTCTGGCTGCCGCAATAGGTGGTCTTGTTGTCGATGACGACGATCTTGCGGTGGTTGCGCATGTCGACCCGCCCCTTGAGCGGGCGCAGCAGCGCGATCCCTACCGGCAGGGCGCGCGCCAGCCTGACCTTGGCTGAAGCCATC
Organism: Aminobacter sp. BA135; assembly: GCF_050859125.1. NCBI lineage: Bacteria > Pseudomonadati > Pseudomonadota > Alphaproteobacteria > Hyphomicrobiales > Phyllobacteriaceae > Aminobacter > Aminobacter sp. BA135. Next base: position 876,866 of record NZ_CP139572.1, on the reverse strand, counting down.
TCGCGCCAGTGCGGCGACCGGATCAACCGGCGCGAGCCGATGTCGTCGACCATCACCCGGCACGTCACGCCGCGCATCGCCGCGCGCTTGACCGCCTCGACCATCTTCACGCCGTTGCTATCGGGCAACCAGATGTAGAACAGCAGGTGCACATGATCGGTGGCAGCATCGATGTCGGCGATGATCGCATCGATGGCGGCATCGGAACCGGGCATGAGGTGAGCCCGGTTTGCACCGACCGGAGCATAATTGCTGATCGATTCGCCGACACGAAACAGCGGCGCGTAGGGCTCCGGGACGCTTGGCTGCTCGCGCCCGTCGAGATCGGTCGTGTTGATCGTGGCAAGCGAGGGCAAGCGCTGGAGCGCGTCGCGCAGCCGGGCAATACGGCGGCTGCCGACATTGGTATCACCGAACAGGATGTAGGCGACAACGCCGACCACCGGCGCAACGACGATGACCACGATCCAGGCCAGCCGCGAGGCCGGCTCGCGATGCGGGCGCAGCAGCGCCCGCACGAGATAGACGATCTGCAGACAGATGGTCAGGTTGACCAGGGCCCAACCGAAATAGGCGGACGCGCTCATGCTTGGGGTGGCCCTCCAGACAGTATGTTCAACCGATAACAGATAATTCGATGCGGGAGCCATAACCCTTGCTCTCGGGGAGACCGACGGAAGGCCCGGGCACACCGGCAGGCAATTTGTTGCCAAGGCACTCATGCCGTGCAATGTGCAATGCCAAGAGCGCCTGCCCCGCTCAGCCAATTGCCCGGGGGAGTTGTCAGTGCACAAGAAGGTCGACGGGCTGTCGGTCGAGACGTCAGCATCTGATTTGACGCTGCGCGGGCTTTCGCTCAGCGAGCTTGCACCCGAGCCGGTGACCTACCCGCTCGTCTCCTTCATCATCCGAAACTGGAACTACGCCCGCTTCGTCGGATCGGCGATCCGCTCGGTTCGCCATCAGACCTATCCCAATTTCGAAGCCATCGTCGTCGACAATGGCTCGACCGATGACAGTCGACGCGAGATAGAAGCGGCGATCGGCGACGACCCGCGGTTTCGCACGATCTGGCTCGACGAAAACCTCGGCGCACTCGCAGGGGCACTAAAAGGCCTGGATGTCGCACGCGGCGATTTCGTCACCTTCGTCGATTCCGACGACTATCTGCTTGCCGACTTTACCGCCATGCATGTCCAGGCGCATCTGGCGCTGCCACGGAGCGTCGCCTTCACATCGAGCGCGGTGATCGAGATCGATGCGACTGGCGCGGCATTGGGAACCGGTCTCAGGGGATCGCAGCCCGACACGCGTAAGGGCAGTCTGCGGCGCTCCTTCCTGGTCGTCCGTTTGTCTGAGGTTTCCGGTCCGCAGTTCGACCAGCTCGACGACAGCGTCGTTGCCCATCCACCCACCGAAAACGGGTGGCTGTGGTCGCCGGGCACCTCAAACATGTTCCGCCGTTTCCTGCTCGAAACCATCCGCCCGCGCGCCAAACCAGACGTCATGTTCGGGCTCTCGGTCGACGGCCATTTCTGCCGGCTCGCCCACGTATTTGCCGGATCGGCCACGATCGCCATGCCGCTGTCGGCCTATCGGCTGCACGGTAACAACTTCTTTGCCGGCAATCCGACCCTGGACGGGGCCGTGGACGTCTCCGGCCCCGCCAGGAGATTTTTCCCCGCGCGCCGCCGCGAAGCGATGCGTGTTCTCGTCGAAGACGCGGCGTCGCTTTCGGCGAGCATGGGGTCATGGCGCTTCTGGTCCGCGATTGCCCAGGTTCTCGACAGCGACGGCGTCACTTCGGTTCAGGTCTTCGAAGCGCCCGAAGCCCAGGCCATCATCGTTGAGAACCTGCCTGCGCTGTTCGCGACCTTCGGCAAGTGGGGCACCTTGCGCAAGCTGCGGCAGCTGATGTCGAGAAGCGCATTGAAGGCTATTCTCCGCGCCGCCGGCCTGAGCCCCGCTGCCTATGCACCGCGCATGGTCGGCATCGAGATGTCGATGCTCGAAGCCAGGCTGAGGCGCAAGCGTCGCGCCAAAGCTGCACGGCGGAATCCAAGACCGTAAGGACGCCGTTCCGCAAACGCGGGGCGGCCAATCTCAAGCGGGCACCGGAGACAAGGCCCCGGAACCTGTCGGCAACAGTCCAAGCACGCGTTCCATGGCGCAAGGGATCGGCGCGATGATCGGCGTGTCGAACATCGGCTGCAGTTGTTCGGCCGCCTGGCCGAGCGGGCCGCCGCCGATGATGACGGCCTCCGCTCCATCCAGCTCGATGCATTCGCGTACCGCCTCGGCCAACGACTGCCCGAGAAGTTTTTCGTTGCCGGCAAGCGCGATCGGATCACCCGCCGTGCAGCGGATACCGGCATAGAGATGGTCGAGGCCAAGGTCGCGGGCACGACCGGCAATCGCCTCGACAAGATCCGGCGTCGTCGTCGCGACGCCGAACCGCCGCCCGTCGCGCGCGGCCTCGATCATAGAGGCCTCGCAGATGCCGACGACTGGCACGTCGACCCGTTCCCTCAGTGCCGCCAGTCCAGGATCGCCAAAGGCGCTGACGATGATGCCCCGGCAGTCCTGGCCATGGCCGGACCCGATCTCGATGACCTGGTCGGCCGCAGCTTCAAGCTGCGGGCCGTTGACGATCATCGGCGGGTTGCGGGTAGCCGTGGCAATCGCCACCGCCGCCCGTCCTGCCGCAGTCTTGCGCGCGATGGCATGCATCATGTCGCTGGTTGCCTGCGAGCTGTTGGGATTGATCAACAGGATATGTGACGTCATGCTCATCGTTACGCTCTTGCTTGCGCCTGCCGGGTCGACACTTCGGGTGTCTCGACCTCGGCCGGCTGGGTCAGGTCTTCCATCGACATGCCATAGGTTTCGGGGCCCATCTGGATGCAGAAGGCAAAGACCGCGTACATTGCCGCCGCCAGGCTGAACACGCCGACCATGCCGTAATTGTCGAACAATGCACCGGCAACGGTGGGGATGAAGGAGCCGGCAGCCGAGCCCGTCGCCAGGATGAAGGCCACGCCGAAGGCGCGGATCCGGGTCGGGAACAGTTCGGGCGCATAGATCCAGATCGAGGTGTTGAGCAGCAGCACAAAGAACTGGAAGATCGCGCCGAACAGCAGCACCAGGTAGATATTGGTGCCGAGATAGACGATCGACACGGCGGCGAGGCAGGCGAAGACGGCGCCGACGGTCAGCACCTTCTTGCGCGGGAAGTAGTAGCCGAACATCGAGGCAGCGATCGCGCCGAGCACGCTGCCGCTCTGGATGATCATCGAGTAGAGCAGGCTGCCCTGCAGCGTGTAGCCCATTGACACGAAGATGATCGGCATCAGCGTCAGCACCGACAGCTGGGCGCCGTAGCTCATCAGGATGGCGATGGCGACCGGAATGGTGCGGCCGATGAAGGGGGCGCGGAAGAGTTCCTTCCATGCATGCTTGCTGGGCGCGGCCTCTTCGGCGTGGTCACTCGTCAGATGCTCGCGCACAACCAGGTTACGTGGCCTGAGCGTTCCGGATTCGAGGATCGACAGCACCTTGTTGGCCTCGGCGATCCTGTTCTGCGACGCCAGGAAACGCGGCGTCTCGGGTACGAAACGGCGATAGAACACCACCAGAAGGGCCGGCAGCGCCAGCGAGGCGAACAGCCAGCGCCAGGCGTCGTCGCCGGGGAACAGGGTGAAGATCATCAGGCCAAAGGCGGGCGCCAGGAAGTTGCCGAAGCCGCCAGCGCCGACATTGACGAGGCCGGCAGCCGTGCCGCGGAACTTTGGCGAGCAAAACTCCGACAGCATGGTGACGGCGGTCGAAATCTCCCCGCCGACGCCGAAGCCGACGATGGCGCGAGCAAAGCACAAGGTGGCGAAGTTCGGCGCCAGCGCGCAGGCGGCCGAGCCGATGGTGAAAAGCAGAAGATTGAAGGTCAGCATGACGCGACGACCGTAGCGGTCGCCGAGAATGCCCGAGAGCAGACGACCGATGGCGGCGCTGCCGAAGGTGATTGTGTTGAGGAAGCCGATGTCGGCGCCGGTCAGGCCCCAGGTCGCCTTGAGCATCGGGCCAGCGACGCCGATCGTATTTTGTTCGAAGCTGTCAAAGAGACAGCCGATCAGGACCAGTGCGATGATCTGCTTGTGTGCGCCTGTCACACCGATCCGGCTCAGCGACGATTCGAGTTGTCGAATGACCGGCGATGATTTGCCGGATTGCACCATACTTTCCGCTGCCATGGTTTCTCCTCCCTTGGCTGAACCAGATGAAAACTGATTTTCACCAATCTAACATATGAAATGGTGTTTTTATAGCCTAAACTTACGTCAAGGCAGACAGGGCGGCTCGCGCGGCGCGGCAAGGAGCTTATGTCGTTGTGATTCCTCGTGATTGCGGCAGCCAAGGCGGGGTTTTGACGGCATCCGCCCTTGCGGCGGCGGCCGAACGGCGCAAATGTGCGCAACTGGAATTCCATCGGCAGGCGGCATGACAAATCCCAAGGATCGGCCATTTCTTTTCCGTGTACGCGAGGCGCTCGACACGCTGCACCCGGCCGAACGGCGGCTCGGCGATTTCGTCTGCGACTTTCCCGGCGAGCTGGCGAGCTATTCCGCGTCCGAGCTCGCCACCCTGGCCAACGTCTCCAACGCCACCGTCTCGCGCTTCGTCAAACGGCTGGGTTATGACAACTACGAAGAAGCCCGGCGCCATGCGCGCGAGGAAAGGCAGACCGGCTCGCGCCTGTTCCTGACGACCTCGACGGATACTGCCGGGGTGCAATCGCTGGGCGCCCATATCGCTCAAGGCATCGCCAACATCGAAGGCACCTTCGCCACCATCACCGACAGCCAGATCGACGCCGCCGTCGAAGCGATGCTGGCCAGCCGCAAGATCTGGGTGCTCGGCTTCCGCAGCAGCCACCCTTTCGCTGACTACTTCCAGTGGCAGATGACGCAGGTGGTGGAAAACATCGTCGCCATACCGGGCGGCGGGCAGACGCTGGGCGAACATCTCGTCAGCGTCGGTAAGGACGACGTTGCAGTGGTATTCGGGTTGCGCCGCCGCATCGCGCGCATGGAAATGGTGCTGTCGGCGATCGAGAAAAGCGGCGCGAAGCTGCTCTACATCACCGACGAAGGGGTGCCCCACCGCCAGGGTGCGGCCTGGCATTTCCGTTGCCAGACGCTCGCCCCGGGCCCGCTGTTCAACCACGTCTCGGCGATGGCGATCTGCCACCTGCTCGCCACCCGTGCCATCGAGCGTTCGGGTGCCGCGGGCCGGACCCGCCTCAGGGGCATCGAGACCATCGGCGACACGCTCGAGGAGCTTTAGCCCTCAGGCTGCCGGCATATGTTCGCGCACATGCCGGAGGAACAGCGACAGCAACTCGGCCTGGGTCGAGATGCCGAGCCTGTCATAAGCGTGCTTGCGGTGGGTCTTGACCGTGGCGCGCGAGATGTCGAGGTGGGCTGCGATCGAATCCGACGAGTGCCCGCGCAGCACCAGCACCACGACCTCACGCTCGCGGTTGGTCAACAGGTCGGCGCCGAAGCTTGCGTAGGCTGCCTCCGCCCACCCGGCATCCGCCGAACGCCGCTCAGCAGCATGCGGCGCCTTGATGCGCTGCCAGTGCTGGCGAAAGCCCGCCTCGATCAGCGGCAGCATGCCATTGAGCCTTTCGAGCGCCCCGTCATCGAAGTTCCCCGACCCGGCGCTGTAGATCCCGATCTCCGTCGTCTCGCCATCGTCGAGTGTCACCGCGATGTCTATCTCCTCGAGCCCGCGTGGCCAGTCGCGGGTGACGTAGCCGATCTCCTCCGTCTCCGCGATGATGATCTCGTAGGAGCGATAGACCTCGCTCCGCAGATAATGGTCTGGTGCGAGATCGCGGACGCGGTAGACGCCCGAGGCAATGCCTTTGAGATGGCTCTGGTAGAACGGGTTGAGCAGGTAGGTCTGTTCCAGATATTGCCTCAACCCGTTGCGCGCTTGCTCGCCCTTGAAGTCGTCATGGATGTGCAAAGGCGGATGGCTGCCGCGGTAGACGACGATGGCGACCATGTCGAAGGCGACGTGGCTGCGCATCCAGGCCGCCAGGATCGCCGGAAACGTCGGTGCACCGATGGCACCGACCAGCTCAGCCATGTCGCGATAGTCCTCCTGCGGCATGTGCTTGCTGCGTCTCCCTGTGCACGGCAACCTCCTCCCTTGGGAGGATGGCTTGCCGTGGTGATCCTGACTAACGCTGTTCGCCGACACTGTGGCATGCCGTGGGACGGGAGCGCGCGACGATGAACTACGCCAGGATGGTAATCGAAAAGGAAGCGCCGGAGGAATATGGCTACGACCGTATTCGCTACAATCTCTCGGAAAGCTCCATTGCCGACCAGAAACTGTCCGAGATCGGCCTGTCTCTGCCCGACCTGACGCTGTTCTACGGCGAACATCGTGGCGACAAGGCCTTGCGCGAGTTGATCGCCGGCCAGGATGCCGGGCTCTCTCCCGACCATGTGCTGGTCACCGCCGGTGCTGCCGGCGCGCTGTTCATCATCGCCACCAGCCTGCTGTCGGACAAGGATCACCTCGTGGTGGTGCGGCCGAACTATGCCACCAACATCGAGACGCCTCGCGCCATCGGCTGCGCCATCAGCTACATCGACCTCGACTTCGACAACGGCTTCGCCGTCGATCTTGCCGAAGTGGCGGCTGCCCTGCGGCCCAACACGCGCTACATCAGCGTCACCTGCCCGCACAACCCGACCGGCACCATCATGAGCCGCGCCGACCTCGACGGGCTGATCGCCCTTGCCGAACGCCACGGCTGTTACCTGCTGGTCGACGAGACCTATCGCGACCTGAGCTACGGCCAACGCCTGCCCGCAGCCGCCGCGCTCAGCCCGCGCGCCATCAGCGTCTCGTCGCTGTCCAAGGCCTATGGCATCCCCGGCATCCGCATCGGCTGGCTGGTTACCCAGGACGCCGGGCTCTACGAACGGTTTCTCGCCGCCAAGGAGCAGATCGGCATTTGCGGCAGCGTCATCGACGAGGCGATCGCACGTGCCATGCTGGAACGCCGCGACGAGTTCCTCGGCGCGCTGATGCCCGAGATGAAGGCGCGGCGCGACATCGTCCAGCAATGGATCGACCGTGAGCCGCTCGTCGACTGGGTCCGGCCGCAAGGCGGCGTCGTCGGCTTCCCCCGGATCAATGTCGGTCCCGATTTCGACCTCGACCGATTCTACGACGGCCTGCTCGAAAGGCACGGTGCCTATGTCGGCCCCGGCCACTGGTTCGAAATGCCGAAAACCTATTTCCGCGTCGGTTTCGGCTGGCCGACCGAAGCGCAACTCAGGGGCGGGCTCGAAGCCATCTCCGCCGCCCTGCGCGAGCAGAATTGAGTCATTCCACGCGGTGTTGTTCGTGCACAGCCACAATGCCATCGAACTCACTGCTGCCGGGCGTATCGCCCATGCAATGCGGCGCTTGCGCAGGTCAGGTCGGGCAAGCGCGTCGTCTCAGGGCAAGCCGCCAAGCTCAGCATCCGCGCGCCGCTGGGCCTTCCGCAACGCTGGCTGATTCCAAGGATCGCCCACTTCCGCCGCGGCCATCCCGGTGTCGACCTGAGTTCCCAAAACATCAGCGGGGCTGCCGGCAAGCCAACAGACGTCGAGATCAACTACACAGGGCTGCGCCACAAACTGACGACGGCAACCGCGAGATCTTCTTCGTCGATCGCACCGGCGTGCCGCCCCGGACTGCTCGCTGACGGCGAAAACACGATGACGCCCCAAGGCGTCCTTTCCGTGCCGGCGATTAAGGGCGCAAGGTGGCGGGCATCACTTTCGACACGGACGCGGCCTCGATCGGCACCTGCCTTAGCGGCCTTGACGTCGCGCAGGCCAACACCGCCTTTGTTTCGGCAGCGCTTGCGGCCAGGCACGATCAGGCACCTGTGCCCGTGGACGCCACGCTCGGGGCATATTATGCCGTGGTGCATGCGCGCTCGAACGTCGCCGATGCCTTCGTCGCCTGGCTCAAGAGCGAGGGCGAAAGCGCAGAGGCAGAACACGGCCGCCAGCGCGAGAACTGCAAACAAAACCGGGCCACGGCTCGGCGAGGAGACATCGAGATGCATTGCCGGATCATTGGCGCACCCATTCAGGAAGGTACCGACCGCAGGGGCTGCGACATGGGGCCAAGCTCGCTCAGGACCGCTGGCCTTGTCGAGGCGCTGGTCGAGCTCGGCCATTCCGTCGCCGACATGGGACAGGTGGTGCCGACACCGGGGCCAATACCGGCACACCCGAACAAGGCGCTGAAAGCCCTGCCCGCGATCGCAGCCTGGACCGCCGCCCTGGCCGAGGCAGCCTACCAGATGAGTGCCGACGCTCTGCCGATCTTCCTCGGTGGCGACCACAGCATGTCGGCAGGCACGGTCAGCGGCATTGCCCGGCGCGCCGACGAACTCGGCAAGCCGCTGTTCGTGCTCTGGCTCGACGCCCATCCGGATTTCCACACGCTCGACACCACCACCAGCGGCAATTTGCACGGCGTGCCGCTTGCCTATGCCAGCGGCCAGTCCGGTTTCCAGGGCTATTTCCCCAAGCTTCAGGCCAATGTCAGCCCCGACCGCATCTGCGCGCTGGGCATTCGCAGCGTCGACCCGGCCGAGCGTGTCGCGCTTGCCGAGGCGGGCGTCACCGTCCACGACATGCGCGCCATCGACGAGCATGGCATCGCGCCATTGCTGCGCGCCTTCCTGGAGCGTGTGGCGGCCGAAGGCGGCATGCTGCATGTCAGCTTCGACGTCGACTTCCTCGATCCGGCGATCGCGCCCGCCGTCGGCACCACAGTGCCCGGTGGAGCGACCTTCCGCGAGGCACATCTGGTGATGGAAATGCTGCATGACAGCGGCCTGGTCACCAGCCTCGACCTTGTCGAACTGAACCCCTTCCTCGACGAACGCGGCCGCACCGCAACGCTGATGGTCGACCTGACGGCGAGCCTGATGGGCCGCCGCATCATGGACCGTCCGACCAGGAGTTACTGACCATGACCGAAAAACTGAACGTCGTTCCCTTCGTCAGCGTCGACCACATGATGAAGCTTGTGCTGGCGGTCGGCGTCGAGCGTTTCCTGACCGAGATGTCGGCCTACATCGAAGAGGACTTCCTGCGCTGGGAGCAATTCGACAAGACCCCGCGCATCGCCTCGCACAGTCATGACGGCGTCATCGAGCTGATGCCGACGAGTGACGGCCACCTCTACGGCTTCAAATACGTCAACGGCCACCCCAAGAACACCCGCGACGGCCGCCAGACGGTAACCGCATTCGGCGTGCTCGCCGATGTCGGCAACGGCTATCCGATGCTGTTGACCGAGATGACCATCCTGACGGCGCTGCGCACCGCGGCCACCTCGGCGGTGGCAGCCAAATATCTCGCGCCCAAGGGCGCCGACACCATGGCCATCATCGGCAATGGCGCCCAGTCGGAATTCCAGGCCGTGGCGTTCAAGGCGCTGCTTGGCGTCAACAGGCTCAGGCTCTACGACATCGACGCCTCCGCCTCGCAGAAATGCAAGGCGAACCTTGCCGGCATGGGCTTCGACATCGTCATTGCAGACAACGCGCAGGACGCGGTGGAAGGTGCCCAGATCATTACAACCGTCACCGCCGACAAGCAGCTTGCGACCATCCTGACCGACAACATGGTCGGCACCGGCGTTCACATCAACGCGGTCGGCGGCGACTGCCCCGGCAAGACCGAGCTGCACAAGGATATCTTGCTGCGCTCCGACATCTTCGTCGAGTTCCCGCCGCAGACCCGCATCGAGGGCGAGATCCAGCAATTGGCTGCCGATCACCCCGTCATCGAGCTGTGGCAGGTCATGGCAGGCAAGGCGCAGGGCCGCAACTCCAGCGCGCAGGTCACGCTGTTCGACAGTGTCGGCTTTGCCATCGAAGATTTTTCCGCTTTGCGTTACGTCAGGGACAAGCTGATCGACACCGGCCTGTTCGAGGAGCTCGACCTTTTGGCCGATCCCGACGAGCCACGCGACCTGTTCGGCATGCTGCTACGCGCCGCCAAGGCATCGGCCGTCTAGCTGGGATCGTAACCTCGCCAAGCAGACTGCAAGGCGTTCGGCGCCACTGGCCTTGGCGTCTGTCGAGGGCTCATGCCGGCACGCTATCTTGTCCGTTCGGCCCTGTAGAGGCTGTGCTGGGTTCCGGGTCGGCCGCGCGGCAACCGCGCTAATGATTCTGTCGCGCTTCGAGCGCCTGACGCGAATCTAGCGGCCGCGGTGACGATACGGACATTTGCCGCGGACCAAGCCATTCGACCGTGCTTCGAGGACAAGCTGCATTGAAGCGTCGCGGTCTTACCGCCTTCCAGAAACGACGAAGGCCGCGGTAAACCGCGGCCTTTTCGTGGGATATTTGGAGCGGGTGAAGCGATTCGAACGCTCGACCCCAACCTTGGCAAGGTTGTGCTCTACCCCTGAGCTACACCCGCTCGCCGCGGCTCGTCGCCGCAACGGCTGCTATATGGCCGAAGCTCGCGGGGAATGCAACAGGGAAAAACCGCTCTGTCTTGAACTTTTTTCGCGGCGGCTGAAAATCCCATGATTCCCCTCGGGAAGCTCTGCGTCAGCGCCATGCCGGACTTGTGCAGCAAGCCGGCTTTGCCCATAAACCTCGCGCAACGGCAATTCCCGGAAGCTGCGATGACCGCCTCGATGACACCCAAGACCCGCGCCGAACTGCTCGCCTATCTGTCCGGGCTCGGCATTTCAGTGACCACCCACGACCATCCGCCGCTCTACACCGTCGCCGATTCACAGGCGCTGCGCGGCACCATATCAGGCGGGCACACCAAGAACCTTTTCCTCAAGGACAAGAAGGACAACTTCTTTCTGGTCACTGTCGATGAGGAAGCAAGCGTCGACCTCAAGCAGATCCACCAGTTGATCGGTGCCTCGAGCCGGGTTTCGTTCGGCAAGCCGGAGGCGCTCATGGAGCTGCTTGGCGTCGTGCCTGGTGCTGTCACCGTCTTCGGGCTGATCAACGACACCTCGGCCAGGGTGAAGCTGGTGCTCGACAGCGCGCTGATGGAAAACGCCGTCATCAACGCCCACCCGCTGACCAACGAAGCCACGACCTCGATTGCCAATGCCGACCTGCTGCGATTCGTCGAGGCAACCGGCCATGATGCTGTTATCTTGAAAGTCTCGGCCTGATCGCCACATGGTGGACGGACAGCGGCTGGGCCTGATCGCCACATGGTGGACGGACAGCGGCTGGGCCTGATCGCCGGCAGAAGATAGCGAATACCGGAAGAGTGAAGATGAGCAACGAAAGCAATCCCTTCGGCGGCATGAGCAGCCAGTACGCCACCAACGTGCAATTTGGCGCGGCACCCGCCAATGCGGCTGCGCCCGCGGCCGATCTCGTCAAGGACACGACGACCGCTGCCTTCAGCGTCGACGTGATCCAGGAATCGCGCAAGCAGCCGGTGCTGGTCGACTTCTGGGCGCCGTGGTGCGGCCCATGCAAACAGCTGACCCCTGTTATCGAGCGCGTCGTCCAGGCTGCCGGCGGACGGGTCAAGCTGGTCAAGATGAACATCGACGACCATCCGGCGATTGCCGGCCAACTCGGCATCCAGTCGATTCCCGCCGTCATCGCCTTCAAGAATGGCCAGCCGGTCGACGGCTTCATGGGTGCGGTGCCCGAGAGCCAGATCCGCGACTTCATTGACAAGATCGCCGGCAAGGATGGCGGCCAGCCTGAGATCGCCGAGGCGCTTGCGGCAGCTGCCGAAGCACGCGAAGCTGGCGATCTGCAGACTGCGGTACAGATCTATGATGCCGTGCTCGAACAGGTGCCCGACAACATCGACGCCATCGCAGCGCTTGCCGACATCCTGTTCGAAGCAGGCGACGTCGAAGGCGCAAACGAGGTTCTGACACGCGCGCCTGACGACAAGAAGGCAGCCGCTGCCCTGGTTTCAGTCCGTGCCAAGATCGCACTCGCCGAAGAAGCCGCAGCGCTTGGCGATTCCGCCGAGCTCGATCGCCGGCTGGCGCAGAACCCAGGTGATCACCAGGCGCGTTTCGATCTCGCCATGATCCAGAACGCCAAGGGCCAGCGCACCGAGGCGGCCGACAACCTGCTGGCCATCGTCAAGGCGGACCGGACCTGGAACGATGACGGCGCCAGGGCGCAGTTGCTCAAGCTCTTCGAAGCCTGGGGCTTCACCGACGAAGTAACGCTGGCCACAAGACGCAAGCTGTCGTCGCTGTTGTTTTCGTGACCGTACAATCGTTGCGGTCTTGCGTTTGACCGCCGCTACCCCAGATGAGTAGCAGCTGAGGACAAGATGCAGGCAGGAAACGCCCATTACCGGCTCGACAGCGATCTGCCGACAACGCTGGCGGTGTTCCCGCTGACGGCTGCCTTGTTGTTGCCGGGTGGGCGCATGCCGCTCAACATCTTCGAGCCGCGCTACCTCCAGATGATCGACGATGCGATGGCCGGTTCGCGGCTGATCGGCATGATCCAGCCCTCGCTCGACGGCAATCTGCGGCCGGACGGCGAACCGGCGCTCTGCCCGGTCGGCTGCATCGGCCGTATCACTTCGCTCGCCGAGACGGGAGACGGGCGCTACCTGATTTCACTGCAAGGCGTCTGCCGTTTCCGCGTCGCCCAGGAGCTGGCCGTCAAGACGCCGTTCCGGCAGTGCAGGATCACGTCGTTTGCGGCGGATCTCGGCGAGGACAAGGCCGGTGCGGAAGTCGACCGGCCGGCACTGCTCAAGGCCTTTCGCACCTACCTCCAGGCCAACGAACTCGAGGCCGATTGGGAGAGCGTCAGCCGTGCCGACAACGCCATACTGGTCAACGCGTTGTCGATGATGGCGCCTTACGGTGCTGCCGAGAAACAGGCGCTGCTCGAGGCTCCCGATCTCAAGACCCGCGCCGAGACGCTGATTGCGATCACCGAAATGGCGCTGGCTCGCGAAAACGAGGATTTCGGATCGAGCCTGCAATAGGCAACGCTGCCGGAGAGCCGGAAATGGTCGAGACCAACAAACGCGACATCGACGTCAAGCTGCTCGAACTTTTGGCTTGCCCGCTGACCAAGGGCCCGCTGAAGTGGGATGCCGAACGCGGCGAACTGGTCTCCAGGCTGGCAAAGCTGGCCTACCCCGTGCGCGACGGCATTCCCGTCATGCTGCCCTCCGAGGCGCGGCAGATTGGAGATCAGGAGGCCAACCCCGGCGCCTGAGCAGCAACCTTCCTGCCCGCCGGAGGGCGAAGATGTTGCGCCCCGCAAATCGCTGAGCTGTGCGGCCTTCGCTTCGGGCAACAGCGGCGTCCTCCTATTGAAAGTTGCGGCCCTTGGGCATGACGCTGCTCGCCTTGCGGGCCAGCGTTTCGTAGTTCTGCAGCATGCGCGGGTCACGTGCGGCCTTGTCGGCGGCGCTGGCCCGTCCTTCCGCAACCGGCTGGTTGCCTTGGTCGGCAGTTGCCTGCAGTTCCTCCGACATCGTCGCCAGCCAATGCGTCCAGTCTTCCATATTGTCAGCAACGATATGGATGACACCGGATTCCTTCTGCAGCTTGCCGGTGACGCGGATGAACTTCGATCCCATGATGACAGGCCGGAAGCGCTCGAAGACACGGGCCCAGACGACGATGTTGGCGATCGAATGCTCGTCTTCCAGCGTGAGGAAGATGGCATTGCCTTTACCCGGTCGTTGGCGAACCAGCACCAACCCGGCGACGGAGACGCGCCGCCCGTCGGGCACGTCGCCGAGCCGGGCATTGGGCGTGATACCGGCACGGTCGAGATGGTGTCTGAGGAAGGCCACCGGATGCGCCTTCAGCGACAGGCCGAGCGAACGGTAATCGTGGATGACATGTTCGCCGAGCGGCATTGACGGCAAGTATGTTTCTGGTTCGTTGTCGCCCAGTTGCACTTCGGGACGGTCGAACAGCGGCAGCATCTCGGCGGCACTCTTGCCATCGAGCGCCCGCACCGCCCACAGCCCCGCCCGCCTGTCGACGCCGATGGAGCGGAAGGCGTCCGCCTGGGCGAGAAGCTCGATCTCGCCGACATCGAGCCCAGAGCGCAGCCAGACATCGCGCACCGAGACGTAGCCCTTGCCACGCCGCGCGGCAAACTGCTCCATCTTGGCTTTGCTCAGTCCCTTGATCTGGCGGAAGCCGAGCCGGACGGCGTGGCTGGTCCTGATGACATCCCGCATTTCGGCGTGACGTTGCTGGATGCGTTTTGGGTCGAAGCCCGAACGCTCGAGCGTACAGTCCCAGACGGAATGGTTGACGTCGATCTGGCGAATTTCGACGCCGTGATCCTGTGCATCGCGCACCAGCTGTGCCGGCCGGTAGAAGCCCATCGGCTGCGCGTTCAGGATCGCCGCGCAGAACACGTCTGGATAATAGGCCTTGAACCAGCATGATGCGTAGACGAGCAATGCGAAGGCCGCGGCATGGCTCTCGGGAAAACCGTACTCGCCAAAACCCTCGATCTGCTTGAAGCAACGCTCGGCGAAGTCGCGCTGGTAGCCCCTGTCGACCATTCCTTGAATCATGCGGTCGCGGTAATTGCCGATCGTGCCGGTGCGCTTGAACGTCGCCATCGCGCGCCTGAGCTGGTCGGCCTCGCCGGGCGTGAAGCCGCCGGCGACGATAGCGATCTTCATTGCCTGCTCCTGGAACAACGGCACGCCCAGGGTCTTGCCCAGGATGTCCTCAAGCTCCGGTTTGGGAAAGCCGTGCGCTTCCTTGCCCTGTCGGCGTCTGAGATAGGGATGCACCATGTCGCCCTGGATCGGGCCGGGACGGACGATCGCCACTTCGATGACAAGATCGTAGAATTTGCGCGGCCTCAGCCGCGGCAGCATCGACATCTGCGCCCGGCTCTCGATCTGGAAGACGCCGAGCGTGTCGGCCCGGCAGATCATGTCATAGACCTTGGGGTCCTCCGGCGGCAGCGTCGCCAGCTCGAACGGACGGCCATGTCGGTCACGCTCGTCGTAATGCGCCTCAAGCAGGTTGAAGGCCTTGCGCAGGCAGGTCAGCATGCCCAGCGCCAGCACATCGACCTTCAGGATGCCGACGGCGTCGAGGTCGTCCTTGTCCCACTCCACCATCTTGCGCTCGTCCATCGCCGTCTTGACGATCGGCACGATCTCGTCGAGCCGGTCTCTGGTGATGACGAAACCGCCGACATGCTGGGACAGATGGCGCGGAAAGCCCATGATCTCATTGGCGCGGTCGATGACATGCCGGGTCACCGGGTCCGCCTTGTCGAGGCCGCCGGCCGTCGCTTCCTTCTCGCCCAGTTCCGACGAATACCAACCCCAGATCGAGCCGGACATGGCGCCCCTGACGTCATCCGACAGGCCCATCGCCTTGGCGACTTCGCGCAGCGCCGAGCGACCGCGATAGGTGACGACGGAAGCCGCGAGCGCGGTGCGCTTGGCGCTGTATCTTTCGTAGATGAATTCGATCACCTCGTTGCGCCGCTCGTGCTCGAAGTCGACGTCGATATCCGGCGGCTCGCCACGTTCCTCCGAAATGAAGCGCTCGAACAGCACATCGACGATATCGGGTCCGACATCGGTGATTCCGATGCAGAAGCAGATGACAGAATTGGCCGCGGAGCCGCGCCCCTGGCAGAGGATGCCTCTCGAACGGGCGAACTTCACGATCTCGTGGACGGTGAGGAAATAGCGGGCGTAATTGAGCTTTTCGACGATGTCGAGCTCATGCCGGATGATGCCCTGAACCTCTTCCGAAACGCCGTCCGGGTAGCGCTTTTTGGCACCTTCCCAGGCCAGCCGTTCCAATTCCGCCTGCGGTTCGAGACCGGATTCCGTCGGTTCGTCGGGGTAATTGTATTTGAGCTCGCTCAGCGAGAAATGCAGGCTTTCGGCGAAGCGCAACGTCTCGGCCAGGGCCTCCGGGTGGTTGCGGAAAAGCCTTGCCATATCGACAGGCGGCTTGAGGTGGCGTTCGGCATTCGCCTTGAGCTCGAAACCGACCTCGGCAACAGGCACGCTGAGGCGGATTGCCGTCAGCACATCCTGCAGCGGGCGCTGGTCCGGTGCATGGTAGAGCGCATCATTGGTCGCCATCAGCGGTATGCCTGCCATGGCAGCCATGGTCGCGGCCTGCTCGATCCTGAAGCGGTCGTTGCCGTCAAAACTCGGCGCGACCGCCAGCCACAAGGAGGTGCCGAAGCGCTCCTTGAGACTGCGCAGAAGCGCAACGCCATCTTCCCTGGCGACCGCGACGTCGGGCAGGATGGCAAGCGACAGCAGGTCGCCCCACTCGAAAAGATCTTCCCGATAGAGAAGCGGCGCACCCTTTTCGCTCTCATCCCGGGCATTGGCCTGGGTAAGCATGCGGCACAGATGTCCCCAGCCTTTGCGATCCCTGGGGTAGGCGAGCATGTCGGGCGTACCGTCGGCGAAAACCAGGCGGCATCCCGGGTGGTAGGCCAGCCCTTCCGTCTCCGCCATCTTCCACGCGCGGACGACACCAGCCACCGTATTGCAATCTGCAAGGCCGATGGCCGAAAGCCCCAGGAATTTCGCCGCGATCACCAGCTCTTCCGGAGCGGAAGCCCCGCGCAGAAAGGAGAAATTCGACTGGATGCCGAATTCGGCATAGCTGGCAGCGACGACCATGTTCATGCAAAGACCCCGTGCAGGAACCAGCGCGGCACCACCTGCGCATTGTAGAGGCCCTGCCGGTAGAGCCAGTAGCGGCGCCCCTCGGCGTCCTCGATGCGGTAATAGTCGCGCGTCGGCGCATCGGCCGCCTCGCGCCACCATTCGGGCGCGATGCGCTCGGGCCCTTCCGCCCGCGCCACGCGATGCAACGCCCGGCGCCAGCGGAAATTGAGCGGCGGACCATCGGGAATCTCGGTCGCTGGAACATCGATGGGTTCGGGCTGGCGGAACAGGCGAATGGGGCGGTCGGGCAACCGGAGCCGCCTGGTAGCTTGCTGCGCCGCTCTGGCAGGACGCTCGGCTCCGCCCTTGCGGGCCTCTTCCTGGGCATAGGGCCGGGCGGGGGCGGCACGTTCCGGCAAATGGCTCTCGACCGGGATCGCTTCGAGCACCGCAGCTTCGCCAAGGCGTGCACTGATGCGATCGGCAAAGATCGCCAGTTCTTCGTCGCCATCTTCCACCACCTCGCCGGCAAGATCGGCCTGGCGCGCGTCGAAGCGGGCCGTCGACAGGGCAGAGAGACGCACGAGGTCGAAGCCGTAACCGGCATCGATTGTCTCGCCGAGTGCCGCCAGCCGCTCATGAAACAGCCGGCGCACCAGTACCGGCTCGCGGATGGGGCGTGAGGCCCCGACAGTTATGCGGCTGACCATGCCGTCGACCCTGAACAGCAGCAGTTCGAGCGCGCGTGCGCCCTCTTCCCGGCGCTCGAGATCGACCTTGAGGGTGGCAGCAAGCAGGCCGATCAGCCGCTCGATGTCGTCGATGAGCGACAGCGGGTCGGCGAGATGGCGCTCGACCGAAAGCGGGGCGACAGGAAGGCGCGGTGAGATCGCCTCATCGAGCCGACCCAACGCCTGGTCGAGGCGCTCGATGAGCTCTGCCCCGAAGCGACGAACAAGTGGCGCGCGCGGCCCGTCCATGATCGCGCCGACGCTGCGCAGCCCGACGCTTTCGAGGCTCGCCTTCGTCCTGGCATCGATCCTCAGCGCCGACAGCGGCAGGCGCGCGAGAAATTTGCGTTCGTTGCCCGGGGCCAGGATTTGACCCGTGGCGAAACGTGCCGTTGCCCATGCAGCACCAGGCGTCGAGGCAAGACCGGCGCGCACGTCGAAACCCTGGTGGAAAAACCGCGCCATCAGATCGGCAAGCAGCGCCTTTTCGCCGCCGAAGAGGTGAGCGCAGCCTGAAATGTCCAGGAACAGTCCGTTTTCACCGTCGATCGCGACAAGCGGCGTGTAGCGGTCGCACCAGTCGGCAAGTCCTTCGAGCAACCGGCGGTCGGCCTCGGGATCGGCTTCGACGACATCGATGTCGGGGTGCATGGCGCGCGCCTCGGCGATGCCCATGCCCGGCTTCAAGCGAAGCGCCTCAGCCCGTGCGTCGAGGCTGGCGATGCGCTGGGTGTTGTTCTCGCGGTGGCTTGTTACCAGCGGCTTCAACGGCTGCGGGCTTGAACGCCAGGACCGCCCCAGCCTGCGCCGGAGGATGCGTTCGGCCGCGAGATGGGGAAACCACAGCGATACGATTCTCTGGGCTTCGTTCTGCGAGGGTGCGTGCATCGAGGTTCCATTCCAGAATGAAGCTGCCGGGAAGAGCCGTGCGGCTCTTGCCAATCTCGACAGCGAAGGCGGGAGCTGCGATCGAACCGGCCAGCGGTCCGAGAAGCGTTTGCCGCAAGGTGGCCGGCGCCGGCGAGACGACCAGCCGGACGGGGGCTGCCGTTGGTTCCGGCTCGGCCGACTGGCGCAGCAGGAGGACGGGCCGGCCACTGTCCTGCGCCCGGCGGTGCAGGCGCCGCGTCGCCGTGAGGTCGACAATGCGCGGGTTGCCGCGCAATTCGACGACGACGGCTGCTATCTCCTCGATGCGGGCTGCTTCTTCGGCGATCCACAGCACGTCGGCGGCCTTCGGCGCCTCGGCAAGCAGCAGGCTTTCGGCCTGTATGCCGAAGAAGCTGGCGAGGCCCGGTGCGTAGGGCAACCCTGCCTCGCGGAACATCTCTGTGGTACCGACCCACAGCACCAGGTCGCTGGGCCGCGACCGCTCCTTCAGCATGCCGCTGACGAGCGCCAGCGCCAGCCCGGCGGCAGCCCCCGCATTGCGGGTTTCGGTGCCATGGATCTCGGTCAGCGCCGCCTTCGGCAGGCCGCCGCCAAGCACCTCGTCGAGCCGCTCGACACCGGTCGGCAGGAAGAAGTCACGCGCCGAGGCGTGGCCGTTGCGGCGGACCAGCAGCCCCGCGACCGGCTGGCCGTCGGCAGGCGAGACCAGCCTCTCAGCCAGTGTTCCCTCGATCTTGGCTATCTTCTGACGCAAGGCAAAAACGACATCCCGCGCCACGGCGCTGGTCGCCATGTCGATCTGCTTCCCTGTTGTTCCTGTTATGTTCCTATAGATTCCAGAGGCGCCCTGGAGAGTCAAGCCGATTCAAGGAGAATTTATTCCTCTCCTCTCCTGCTGCTGTCGCCGCTAATTTGGCGCCCGAGCGGCAAAGGCCTCGTAAGCGCGGCGGCAAAGGGCTATATGCCCCCAAAAGGACAAAGAATGGCCCGCATTTACAAGACCCGCGCCTGGCACGACCAGCTTTCGCCCTCGATCGAGGAGATGGAGCTTCTGGCGCTCGAAGCCTATGCGCATCTGCCGGAAGAGTTTCGCCAGCTGACCGGCGAGGTCGTCATTCAGTTGGCCGAATTCCCGACCGACGAGATCATGGACGACCTGTCGCTGGAAACGCCGTTCGACCTGCTCGGCCTGTTCGAGGGCCGCGGCATCGCCGAGCGCTGGAACCCGCAGACCGGCGAAGGCCCCAACCGCGTCACACTCTACCGCCGCGCCATTCTCGACTACTGGGCCGAAAACGAGGAGACGCTGGGCGACATCGTCACCCATGTGCTGATCCATGAGATCGGCCACCATTTCGGCCTGTCCGACGAGGACATGGAAAGGCTGGAGGAAGCCGCCGAATAGCGGCAGAACCTGAAATCAGTAGTCGCCGAGCTTGATGTCAGGCGTGTATTCGGCGCCCTCGACATCCTTCACCACCGCCTGGCCGCAGCGCATCGTCCTGGTTTCGGCGTCGAAGGAATAGGTCGGCGAGCCGAACAGGTGCCAGCCCTTGTTCACCGCAGCCGTGACCTTGTGGCAGAAGGTGGCGTCGTCAGGGCCGGTCAGGAAGCGGTAGAGTTTCATGGCTAACTCCCTTTCAGTGCCTGAGGCTTTCGAGCTGCGCTGCCCGCGCCAGAAGCCGCTCGGCCTCCGCAAGGTGCAGCCTTTCGACCATCTTGCCGCCGAGCGAGATTACACCTGAGGACGCATTCTCAGGAAGCGCGAAGGCATCGACGACGGCGCGCGCTTCGGCAAGTGCCTCGACCGACGGCGAGAACGCCGCATTGGCCGGGCCGATCTGGGCCGGGTGGATGACGGTCTTGCCCGAGAATCCCATGGCGGCGGCCTCGCCGCATTCGGCGGCGAAGGCGTCGAGATCGCGGAAATCGTTGGACACGCTGTCGAGCATGTCGATCCCGCCGGCTCGCGCGCAAAGCACCATCTGCATCAGCCAGGGCTGGATATAGCGGCGGTCCGGCGTGAGCTTGACGCCGGTGTCCTTGGCAAGGTCGTTGAGCCCGGCGATCAGGCATGACAGCCGTGCCGAAGGATCACGGCCAAGCTCGGAGATGGCCGCGAGATTGACCAGCGCCCGCGGCGTCTCGATCATCGCCCAGAGCTTGAGCGTGTCGGGCGCATCGGCCTCGTCGAGCACGTCATTGGCTTCGAGCAGGTCGCGCGGCGTCTCGATCTTGGGCAGCACAACGCCATCGGTGGCCCAGCCGCTGGCGGCAGCAAGATCGTCCGCGCCCCACGGACTTTTCAGCCCATTGATGCGCACGACATATTCACGCACGCCTGCCGGCCGTTCGGCGAAGAATTTTGCCAGCCTGTCGCGCGCCGCGGCTTTCTGCTCGGGCAGCACGGCATCTTCCAGGTCGAAGATGACGGTGTCGCAGGCAAGCTGCGCAAGCTTGGCGATCGCCTTTTCGTTGGTGGCGGGAACGAACAGCACCGAGCGGCGCGGGCGGGGCAGGGAATGTTGCATCTGGTCTTCTTGCCCGGCAATGCTGGCCCTTGCAAGTCCTTGCCGGACGACGGCGTAACTGCTTTTGTCCTCCATCACAGACAGACGGGAACACTCCATGGCACGCTACGACGTGGTCATCACAGGCGGCGCGATCGTCGGCAGCTCGATCGCCTATTATCTGCGCGAGGAGGGTTTCACCGGCTCGATCGCGCTTGTCGAGCGCGACCCGCAATTCGCCCATGCCGCGACCACATTGTCCTGCGCCTCGATCCGCCAGCAATTCTCGATCCCCGAGAACATCCGCCTGTCGCAGTTCACGCTTGGCCTGTTCCGGCGGCTCAAGGAGGAGTTCGGCTCAGACGCCGATATCGGCTTCCGTGAGGGCGGCTACCTGATCCTCGCCGGCGACAGCGGCCTGCCGATCCTCAGGGCGAACCACGAGGCCCAGATGGCCGAGGGTGCCGACATCGTGCTCGAGGACGCCGAGCAGCTGCAGAAACGCTTCTCCTGGATCTCGACCCAGGGCATTTCCGCCGGCGCCTATGGGCTGTCAGGCGAAGGCTGGTTCGACGCCCACGCCATGCTCGGCCTGTTCCGCAAGGCGCTGAAGACCAAAAACATCGACCTGATCACCGCAGAGGTGACGGGCATCGAGCGTGTCGGCAACCGTGTCGCGGCGGTCACGCTTGCCAATGGCGAGCGGCTGGAGGCCGGCACGCTATTCAACGCCGCCGGGCCGAATGCCGGCAGGGTGTCGGCCATGGCTGGGCTGGTGTTGCCGGTCGAGCCGCGCAAGCGCAACGTCTTCGTCTTCGAAGCGCGCGAAAAATTCGCCGACATGCCGCTAATGGTCGACCCCTCCGGCGTCTATGTCCGCCCCGAGGGCTCGGTCTACATCACGGGCGGCGCCGAGAGCGAGGACGGCGAGCAGGCAGCCGACGTCAACGATTTCAACCCCGACTGGGGCCTGTTCGAGGAGGTGATCTGGCCGGTGCTGGCCTCCCGCGTTCCGGCCTTCGAGGCAATCAAGGCAACCCAAGCCTGGGTCGGGCATTACGACTACAACGCGCTCGACCAGAACGCCGTCATCGGTCCGCATCCCGAGGTCACAAACTTCATCTTCGCCAACGGCTTTTCCGGCCACGGCCTGCAGCAGGCGCCGGCGGTCGGCAAGGCGCTGGCCGAGCTTCTGGTCCACGGCGCCTACCACTCCATCGACTGCTCGGCCTTCGGCTATCAGCGCATCGCGGAGGGGCGACCGTTCCGCGAACTGAACGTGATCTAGGGATTCTGTTTCGATAGGCCCTTACCTTACCGGGAGAGGGAAGCACCGGAGTCGTGCCGATCGGCGGCAACGCCCTGCTCGTGCTCGAAGCGGCGAAACCGCGCAGGTCAGGGGATCCACACCCCAACAGTCGTGCCTGGCGCTGCCTCCCCCCTACGCCCTCTCCTCCCACACCTTCGCCAATTCCACGATCGTCTTCACCGCCTTTTCCATATCCTGGCGGCTGACCCATTCCAGCGGGGAGTGGAAGGCGTGGCCGCCGGCGAAGATGTTGGGGCAGGGCAGGCCCATGAAGGACAGGCGCGAGCCGTCGGTGCCGCCGCGGATGCTGCCGCGCACTGGCTCCATGCCGGCGCGGCGGACGGCTTCGAGGGCGTTTTCGACGATCTCGGGATGGCGGTCGAGCACCACCTTCATGTTGCGGTACTGCTCCTTGACGGTGAAGCTGTAGGAAGAGCCGGGATAGGCTTTCAGCACGTCCTTGACGATGTCTTCGAGCAGTTTTTCCTTGGCGGCGAGGCCTGCTTCGGTGAAGTCGCGCACGATCAGGCTGAGCGCGGCCTTTTCCATCGAGCCCGACAAAGCGGTGGGGTGGAGGAAGCCTTCGCGGCCCTCGGTGGTTTCGGGCGAAAGCTCCTTCGGCAGCTGGTCGACAATGGCGCCAACGATCTTGATGGCGTTTTCCATGCGGCCCTTGGCGAAACCGGGATGGATGGCGACGCCTGAAATGGCGATCTCGACGCCGTCGGCGGAAAAGGTCTCGTCCTCGATATGGCCGGCGGTCTCCCCGTCCATGGTGTAGGCGAATGTGGCGCCGAGCTTGGCGAAGTCGACCTTGTCGACACCGCGGCCGATCTCCTCGTCGGCGGTGAACAAAAGCTTGACCGCGCCGTGCTTGATATCGGGATTGGCGATGAGGAACTGTGCTGCCGTGATGATCTCGGCGATGCCGGCCTTGTCGTCGGCGCCGAGCAGCGTGGTGCCGTCTGTGGTGACGATGTCATTGCCGATCTGGTTCTTCAGCTCGGGATGCTCGGTCACGCGGATGACCTGCTGCGGGTCGCCTGTGAGCCGGATGTCGCCGCCGGCATAGTTGCGGAGGATCTGCGGCTTGACGTTGGTGCCGGTGAAATCGGGCGCGGTGTCCATATGCGAGCAGAAGCAGATGACCGGAACCTGCTTTTGGGTGTTGGCCGGCACAGTGGCGTAAACATAACCATGCTCGTCGAGATGGGCGTCGCTGAGGCCGATCGCCAGAAGCTCTTCGACGAGCAGGCGGCCGAGGTTCTTCTGCTTCTCGGTCGAGGGCTGGGTCGGCGAGCTCGCATCGGACTGGGTGTCGATGACGACGTAGCGCAGGAAGCGGTCGAGCACGGTGTCGGTGGTGGCGGTCATGTCAGGCTCCAATGCATCGGCGATGCACTGCTATAGCCGCCCGGGCGGATGCCGTGAACGGGTTTCGCGCCTGTTATGGCCGCTGTCCGCGCGATCGGCGTGGTCTGGCCCAAGGCGCGCCCGGCGGAACCGGGCGCTTCACCGGACGCTTCCGGGCGATGTGCCTGCACCTCAGCGCGGCGCAGCACTGTTCTTGGCGATGGCCGGGATGACGATGCCCCAGTCGTCCTCATGAAGCTCATGGCCGCCGCCTTCGACGACGACATATGTCGAGCCCTTGACCGCGTCGGCGATCGCCTTGCCGTGGACGATCTGGAAGATCGGGTCGGCAGTGCCATGGATAACGGTAAGCGGCATGTTCAGGCCGGGAAGCTTGCCCTTCACCGCTTCGCCGCCGGCGAGCATGAAGTGGTTGGTCGCCGAGAGGTAGCCACCGGAGCGATCGTAGTCACGTTCGATGAAGGAAAGAGTCTTCACCGCGTCATGCGGATGGGTAGTGCTTGCGATCACCCGGGCCTCGCCGGCAATGAAGCCGGTCGCCTGGGCGCGGTCCGACCAGTCGACGCTTTCGCCCGTCGCGGCATGCTCCATGTATGCAGGGCTCGGCGGCGGCAAGTCGAGATCGAGGCCGATGGGCGTCGTCGACACCAGCGTCAGCGAGGCGACGCGGCCAGGCGCCGAGAGCGCCAGGATCTGGGCGATCATGCCACCGAGCGACATGCCGACGACATGAGCCTTTTCGATGCCGTAGGCGTCGAGCACAGCGATGGCGTCTTGGGCCATGTCGTCCATCGAATAGGGTGGCTTGCCAGGCGCGAACTTGGTCGACAACCCGGTGTCCCGGTTGTCGTAGCGGATGACATAGCGGCCGCTGGCAGCGATCTGGCGGCAGAAATCCTCCGGCCACCACAGCATCGAGGCCATGGCGCCCATGATCAGCAGCACGGGCGGCGCCGAAGGATCGCCGAAGGCTTCGGTGACAATCTCGACGCCATTGGCACGGACGGTCTTTGTGGTGGTTTCGCTGGCCATCGCCTTACTCCCCGGGGTTGCGCCGAAAACGGCGAGCGCTGCTGCGGAGAGCAGGAAGCGGCGCCGGCTGGTCGTGTTGATCTGATCTGGCATTTCGATCTCCTCGCGCCCGCTGGGCGGCTTGGACGGACACTAGGGACGTCGAAGTCGGATCGCGAGAGCGATACTGGACAAAAACGAGGCATACGTGCCACTGATGGCACATGAAAACCCAGGCCGACCCCCTCCGCATCAGCCTGCTTGCCTTGCCGCAGACGACACCGGCGGCGGTATACGGGCTGTTCGAGGTGCTGTCGGCCGTGGGCTCGATCTGGGACAGGCTGACCGGGCAGCAGACCAGGGCACGGCGCATCTCAGCCGAGATCGTGGCACGAAGCAAGGAGGCGTTCACCTGCGCCATCGGCACACCGATCCAGCCACATGCGACATTCGCCGACACAGAGAATACAGACGTGGTGATCGTCACCGACCTGGCGCTGCCGCTCGAGGGTGGCGCGGCGCTCGGATGGGGCGATGAGATGGAATGGGTCCGGGCGCAGCTGTCCGCCGGCGCCACCATCTGCTCGGTGTGCACAGGCTCGATCTTCCTCGCCGAGGCGGGGCTGCTCGACGGCAAGGACGCAGCCTCGCATTGGATCGCCGCCGACATCTTCCGCGACAACTATCCATTGGTGCGATTCCGGCCCGAGCGCATCGTCTGCGACATGGACCCTGAGGGACAGCTGATCACCACCGGCGGCGCGTCGTCCTGGGAAGACCTCGCACTGCACCTCATCGCGCGCTACAGCGGCAGGGAGGAAGCAGCGCGCATCGCAAAAGTGTTCCTGCTCGGCGACCGCAGCGACGGCCAGTTGCCTTTCGCCGCGATGGCCAAGCCCAGGCGCCACGAGGATGCGGCGATCGGCAGCTGCCAGCTCTGGATCGCCGACAACTACGCCTGCGCCAATCCGGTGACGCGCATGGTCGCCGAAAGCGGCCTGCCCGAACGCACCTTCAAGCGCCGCTTCAAGGCGGCGACCGGCTACACGCCTGTCGATTATGTGCAAAGCCTGCGCATCGAGGAGGCCAAACAGATGCTGGAGGCCACCGCTGACGCGACGGACGAAATCGCCGAGACAGTCGGCTACGAGGATCCCGCGTTCTTCCGCCGGCTGTTCCGGCGCCATACCGGCATTACGCCGGCGCAATACAGGCAGCGGTTTCGCCTGAAGCGGTTGTAGCGGCCACCCGGGCCTTCCCTTCACCTATTCCCGCCGTCATCATGCCGCGCGGACCACTCTGCGAAGGAGCGACGCATGGACTTCATGCGACTGCTGAAATCGATCGAGGAACTGCTCTACGAGGTCGTGTCGTGGCTGCTGTTTTACCCGCTGACGATGTGGCGAGCATTGCGCGATCCCGACAAGATGATGCGCTATGCCAATGTCGAGCTGTCCGACGACGTGGAAGAGCAGTACCAGGACACGATGAGCCCGCCGATGTTCCTGCTACTGACGCTGCTGATCGTGCATGGCCTGGAGCTCGGTTTCATCAGCGATCGTTCCTGGGTGGCGCCGTCGATGCTCGCCAGCGACTCCAACCTTCTGATCTTTCGCGCCGTCGTCTTCAGCGTCTTCCCGCTGCTGATGGCGGTGAAGCTGTTGCGCTTTCGCGGCGCCCGGATCGACAGGGCAACCTTGAAGCCGCCGTTCTACAGCCAGTGTTATGTCGCCGCACCCTTCGCCCTCGGCGTCAGCCTGGCGGGCGTGGTGTGGCGCGTCCACAACAGCATCGCGAGCGTCGCGGCGCTGCTGCTGCTGGTCGTTGCCGTCGTCTGGTACGTGACGGTGGAAACGCGCTGGTTTGCCCGCAATCTCGACCTCGATCTCGGCCGCGCGCTGCTCAGCGTCGTTGTCAGCGTGCTGCAAGGTCTGGCAGCCATGCTGATCGTCGGCACGGCCATCGCCCTGACGCAGGCGCCAGGGACCTAACGCGACGGCCATCGCCGTCGCGGCATGCCGGCCCGGCGACCGCCACCCCGCGACGTGTTGCCCGCGACGGTTCGTTATCGCATCGATTGCAGTCTGGTCATGAGACCAGCCTCGACGTCGAGGCTGGGAATGGCATCAACGGCAGGGTAGCCGATGTCCTTCATCTGCTCCGGGCTGAGTGCCGCGATGATCCGCCGGCTCTGGGCACGGCGATACCACAACTCGGCTGCCGCGATACGGCGTGCAGTTGCCTGGAGAAACCGGATCGTCAGATCCGCCGTCCGCTGTCCGTGGCTGGAATGCACTGAGTAAGCCATCTCGGCCTCCCGTCTACTGACATGACCCGGCGAGCTTGCCATGCAGGCGTGAGTGCAGCGTGTTCGACACGTGAACGAGACGTCTAATGCGGAAACACTCCCGCATTGATCTCGATCAATGCGGGAAGTCGCGTTGCCACGCAGATAGATCACTGCGGGTCGGATGCAGCGCGGGGCGAGGGAGGACGAATGGCGGATATGGACACCCACGCCAGGCGCCCGGCCAGGCCGCCGGAAGTGCGCGCACTGACCGTAGCCGACATCAGGCAGAGCCTGGCGGAGGGCGCCGCCGACTTCGCCCGGAGCCCGCGCATCGGGCTCGCCATTGCGCTGGTCTTCGTGGTGATCGGCTTGGCAATTACAACGTCCCTGCTGGTGCTGCACGCCCCATGGCTGATCTATCCGTTCGCGATCGGCTTCCCGCTGGTCGGGCCCTTCGCCGCCGTCGGATTCTATGAGGCAAGCCGCCAAATGGAGGCCGGGCACCAGCCAACGCTTGGACAGGTCCTCAACGTGATCTGGGCCCAGCGCCGACGCGAAGTGTCGTGGATGGCTTTCGTCATGCTGTTCGTGTTCTGGGTCTGGATGTACCAGATCAGGCTGCTGATGGCGCTGATTCTCGGCCGCATGTCCTACGCCACGCTCGACCGCTTCGCCGATCTTGTGTTGACCACCAACCAGGGCTGGATCTTCCTCGGTATCGGCCATATCGAGGGTGCGGCACTGGCGCTGGTACTGTATTCCATCACGGTCATCTCAATCCCGATACTGCTCGACCGCGAAATCGACTTCGTCACCGCCATGCTGACATCGATCCGCGCGGTGCTGGCGAGCCCGCTTGTCATGCTCGGCTGGGGCTTGGTGGTGACGGTTGCGGTGCTGGCAGCCTGCTTGCCCTTTTTTCTCGGCCTCCTGGTGGTGCTGCCGGTGCTGGGCCATGCTACCTGGCATCTTTATCGCCGCGCGGTGGTTTAGCGTACCTGTCCCTCACCCTTCGACAGGCGCAGGATGAGGGAGCGCACGACGTGAACCGTCAGTTCCAGGCAGCGCCCGCGACCTGCCGCACCGCGGCATTGAGGCGGTTCCAGACGTTGATCGCCGCGATGCAGAGAAGCAGCGCCGAAATCGTCTTCTCGTCATAGTGGCTGACAGCCTCTTCCCAGACATCGTCCGGCACCGGGTCGGACTTGTCGGCGATGCGGGTGACGGCTTCGGTAAGCGCCAGTGCGGCGCGCTCGGCCGGCGTGAACCAGGGCGTGTCACGCCAGGCGGCGACGGCGAAGATGCGGTCATCCTTCTCGCCCAGCTTTCTCAGTTCGAGCGAATGCATGTGCACGCACA
Source organism: Aminobacter sp. BA135 (assembly GCF_050859125.1). Classification (NCBI taxonomy): domain Bacteria; kingdom Pseudomonadati; phylum Pseudomonadota; class Alphaproteobacteria; order Hyphomicrobiales; family Phyllobacteriaceae; genus Aminobacter; species Aminobacter sp. BA135. The sequence goes on along the minus strand of NZ_CP139572.1, from coordinate 848,676 downwards.
CGCTACAGCTGTTGATCTGGCTGGCGCGCAGGTGGACCAGCTTGCGCGTCACTTCGGGCAGGCCATCCCTCTCGGTCACCTTGTTGAGCGCAAACAGCGCCTGCATGGCTTCGGGCAGGACGATGGCGGGGTTGGTCATACGAGCTTGCATGGGAATTCTCCTCGAATCTCAGTTGTTGTTCCGGCTTTACGCCTGACGTTATTGACGCCGCTGCCCTTGAACCGGTCTCGTGTCACATCGGCCGGGATTCGTTCGTCATGGCCTTGACGGAACAGCAGCAGGGAATGTGACCGATGAACGAAGAGAATTTTCTGGCCGACAAATTTGCAGAGAAGCGCGGCCATCTCCGGGCCGTCGCCTACCGCATGCTGGGCTCGGCCAGCGAGGCCGAGGACGCGGTGCAGGAGACCTGGCTGCGCCTGGCGCGCACCGACACCGACGACATCGACAATCTCTCGGGATGGCTGACGACAGTGGTGGCGCGCGTCTGCCTCGACATGCTGCGCCGGCGCAAGTCGCGGCGCGAGGAGCCGCTCGACACCGAAGGGCCCGACGAGATTGCCGACGATGCCCCTGCCGTCGATCCCGAACGCGAGCTGGCGATGGCCGACGCCGTCGGCCTGGCACTGCTGGTGGTACTGGAGAAGCTGGCACCGGCCGAGCGCATCGCTTTTGTACTGCACGACATGTTCGACCTGTCCTTCGACGACATAGCGCCCATCATCGAGCGCACGCCGGTCGCAGCCCGTCAGCTCGCGAGCCGGGCCCGGCGCCGGGTCCAGGGCAGCGACGAAACGCGCGCCCCCGACCGGACACGCCAGCGGCAGGTTGTCGACGCTTTTCTCGTTGCATCGCGCGGCGGCGATTTCGCCGGCTTGCTTGCCGTGCTCGATCCCGACGTCGTGTTCCGCGCCGATGCCGTTGCCGCACATCTCGGTTCCATTGCCGAGCTGCGCGGAGCGCACGCGGTGGCCGGCAACTTCAACGGCCGGGCGCAGGCCGCTCTGCCCGCCCTCGTCAACGGCGCGATCGGACTGGTGGTCGCCCCCATGGGCAAGATCAAGGTGGTGCTGCTTCTCACCGTCGACGGAGACAGGATCGTTGGCATCGACGCTGTCGCCGATCCGGAGCGGATGTCGCAGCTGGACGTGGTGATGCTCGGCTAGCCGGCAACCTGAAAGCGGCGACCTGTCCGCAAACGCCGCACCGGCCAACCCATCCAGGGTTGGCCGGAGCGCGGCTCGCTTGCCTTACTGCTTCATCAGATAGCGGGCCACCGCTTCATAGGCCGGCAGCGAAGTCGGGTCGTTGGCAGCGTTCCCCGCCGTTGGATGCGAGGCGAAGCGGGCGATGACGACACGCGCCTTGGGGTCGATGTAGAGCGCCTGGCCATGCACCCCGCGCGCCATGTAGGCGCCGTGGTCGTTGTTGGAGATCCACCACATGCCGCGATAGCTCCAGCCCTTGAGCAACTGATAGCCAGCCTTTTCGAACGCCGACTTGTCGCCGCCGGCGCGGATGCGGGCGATCGCCGCCTCGGGTATCAGGCGCTGGCCGTTGACGACGCCGTCGTCGAGAAGCAGCTCGCCCAGCCGTGCCATGTCGCGCAGGCCGGCGTTGAAACCACCGCCGGCAAAGGGCGTGCCGGTGGAATCGACGGTGTAGTAGGCGTCCTGCTCGGCCCCCATCTTGCTCCAGATCCGCTCCGACATGAACTGGGCGACGGATTTGCCGGTGACACGCGCGACGATCCAGCCAAGCGCGTCGGTGTTGATGGTCTTGTATCCGAAGGCCGAGCCGTGCTCGCCTTCCTTGCGCACCGTCTGCAGATATTCGAAGTAGCTGCGCGGCCCGGTATAGCCCTCTGGCTTGGGCAACGGACTGCCGGCCGCCGAATAGGTCCAGACGTCGGCGTCGGGGTCGGCGTAGTCCTCGCTGTAGCGCAGGCCGGTGGTCATCTCCAGCACCTGCTTGACGGTGGCGTCGCCGAATGCGCTGTTGGCGAGCTCGGGCACGACCGATGCCACCTTGGCGTTCTCGTCGAGCTTGCCTTCAGCGACCAGAACCTCGCCGAGCAGGCCGGTAAGCGACTTGGTGACCGACATCGCGCCGTGCTGGCCGGCATCGCCGAGGCAGCCGAAATAGCGCTCGTAGACGATCTTGCCCTCATGCAGGACAACGATGCCGTCGGTGTAGTTGGCGGCGAGCGACTGCTCCCAGGTCATCTCGGGGCCGCCGCCGAGCGGGGTGAACGTCACCGCGTCGATGGTCTCATCCGGCTTGCGTTCAAGCAGAACCGGCGCGCCAAGCCCGCGGCTGACATTGACTGTCGGCATCAGCTGGCGAAAGTTGCAGACGGTCCAGCGCATCTTGGGGAAGCTGAAATAGTCCGGATCGGTGAATCGGATGATCTTGTCGGCCGGTGGCGGCGAACCGACCATCCAGCCGAGCCTGACGGGATCGGACTCGGCGGCTGACGGCACTTTTGCCTCCTGTGCATGGGAGATCGACGGTGTCGCCCCGGCAAGCACTGCCGCAACGAGCGCGACAAACGCGAAGCAGGCCGGTCTTGTACACGTCCCGGGCTCAGAAATTGACGACCACATTGACGAAGCCTCCTGTCCAGACTGGTGCATCGAAACTGACGACGGAGTCGGCTCCGGGACCCGGAAATGAAACGCTGAACCCGGCGGTCAGATAGGTGTTGGGGTTCAGCACGCGGTTGTATTCGAGGAAGATGTCGTCCGAGAGGTGCTTGGCAGAGACGCCCGCAACCGGATTGGGAACGCCGTTGATGATCTCGAGATGCGTGCCCTGACCGAACTGGATCGGGCTGCGCAGCTCGTTGGCGCTGATATGGGCATAGCGCAAGGTCAGCGTGTCGCGCTCGGTCGGCGTGACGCGCAGGCTGAGCTGATGGGCGTTGACGTTCGAATTGATGAACACCATCGACGACTTCGACCCGGTCGACCAGGAACTCGGACTGCCCTCGTAATAGAGCGGGTCGAAGCGTTCGAGCCGCGACGTCGACGGATCATCGCCCGAGAAGGTCTGGTACGAATAGGAGATCGTCGGCGCCCAGGAGTATTCGGCGAAGGTGTAGCCGACCTGGATGCGACCGCCCCACGCCCGCATGTCGATGTCTTCGTTCCATTGATAGGCGAAATCACCGGCGACGAAGAAATTTTCGAAGCTGTCGCCGAACGGAATGGCCCGGCCATAGACATTGACGAAGTTCAGGCCCTCACGACCATTGGCAACAAGCGTCGGTGCGCCAACGCCGCCGGGGGCTGCCTGGGGGTAAGGCGAGTCGGACTTGAGCACATGGCCAAAGGTCAGGCCGGCAAAGCTGTTGTTTTCGCCGTCATAGCGAAAATCACCGCCGGCGATTCTGGTGTGGCTGTCGCTCTCGTTCTGCTCATTGGCATCGAGATAGAAGGCCGTGCCCGTGAAATTATCAAAACCGAAGCGGCCGATCGATGCCATTTCCCAGGCCTTGCGAGGGCCAAGCTTGAGCGCGCCGCGATCAAAACCGCTGGATCCGCCATTGGCGAGCAGCATGCCGGTACCAGCCTTGAACGCGCGCGGCCCGACCGACAGATCGAAGGACGGATCGCTCTTTTCGTCCGACCGCAGGCCGAGATAGCCTTCTTCGAGTGTGATGCGGCCGGTGTTGCCGGTTGCGTAGGCATCGATGCCGAGCGTGCCCGAGGCGACGGCCGAGACCTTGCCATAGGCCACTACCCCACCGAGCTCCTGGGTGAAGCTGAGCCCTGGCAGGATGTAGCCTTCGAGCCAGGTCTTGTTTGAATCGAAACCGGCCGACGGCGCGAATGAATCGGCGTAGTTCCAGAACACATTGTGCTCGGCGACTACGTTCAGACCAGCCTGCAGATGCATGCGAATGGCCAGCCCGTCATGGTCGAGGAGCATCATGCGGTCGTCGGCCGCGAGCGCCTGATGGCAGGTGAGAAGGCTTGCAAGCAGCGGTGTTCCCGCCCCTGCCCAGCCAACAAGCCTGGGCATCCGCAGCCTGGAATTCAGCTTTTGTCTACCAGCACCAACTTGCAGCGCCCTCTTGTCGATGTCGCTGCCCCTGCACCCCATCGTTTGATTGGTCTCCGATTTCGCCGGGTTCGAAGCACTCAGTTAGCTGAGCTGTTTGACACTATGGCGACTGGGATTCGTTACGGCAAGACGCGAAGCCGACCGGCACGGTTCGGGCGGCGACGCCGCATGCCAATCACTTTTCCGCAACAGGCCCGCCCTTGTTCTTGTCCATCGAACGGCTCAGGCGCACAATCGATGGCTTGCGGTGCAAGAGGAGGCCTTTTCTCTGAGCGGAGGAAAGCTCCATGAACGACCTGAACCTCACGACCCTTGACGGCGGGCTGGCGACGGTGAGCGCGCCTGTCCTCGATGCTTTCGCAGCAAGCCTGCGTGGCCAAGTGCTGAATGCCGGCGATGCCGGCTATGACGACGCGCGTACCGTCTGGAACGCCATGATCGACCGTCGCCCCGGCCTTGTGGTGCGCTGTATCGGCGCCAGCGACGTCATCGCCGCGGTCAAGTTTGCGCATGACAACAAGCTGCTGGTCTCGGTGCGCGGCGGCGGCCACAACATCGCCGGCAGTGCCGTGTGCGACGGCGGCCTCATGATCGATCTCTCCCAGATGAAATCGGTACGTGTCGACAGGGTCGCGCGGCGAGCCTGGGTCGAGCCGGGCGCTATCCTCGCCGATGTCGACAAGGAGACGCAGGCATTCGGCCTTATCGTGCCGACCGGCATCAACTCGACGACAGGCATTTCGGGGCTGACGCTGGGCGGCGGCTTCGGCTGGACAACACGCAAGCTCGGCCTGACCATCGACAATCTGCTGTCGGCCGACGTGGTGACGGCGGATGGCGAACTGGTGCGGGCAAGCACGGCCGAGCATCCCGACCTGTTCTGGGCGATACGCGGCGGCGGCGGCAATTTCGGCGTCGTCACCGCCTTCGAGTTCAAGCTGCACAAGCTGGGTCCGCAGGTGCTGTCCGGGTTGGTCGTGCATCCTTTCGAGGAGGCCAAATCGGTGCTTCGGCAATATCGCGAGGCGCTCGAGGACGCGCCCGACGAGCTGACCTGCTGGACCGTCATGCGTCAGGCGCCGCCGCTGCCGTTCCTGCCGGCGCAATGGCACGGCAAGGAGGTGCTGGTGCTGGCGATGTGCTGGTGCGGCGAGCTCGAGGCCGGCGAGAAGGCGACCGCTGCCTTGCGCGGCATCGGCCAGCCAATCGTCGACGTCGTCGGGCCGAACCCGTTCGCCGGATGGCAGATGGCGTTCGATCCGCTGCTTGCGCCCGGCGCGCGCAACTACTGGAAGAGCCACGACTTCATCGATCTGGAAGATACCACCATCGACATGCTCGACAGCGCGATCCGTGCCTTGCCGGGGCCGGAATGCGAAATTTTCGTCGGCCATGTCGGCGGCGCTGCCGGGCGGGTGGCGACCGATGCGACGGCTTTTCCGCAGCGCAATTCGCACTTCGTCATGAACGTGCATGCGCGCTGGCGCGAAGCGTCGATGGACAAGGCCTGCATCGGCTGGGCCCGCAACATCTATGAAGCGACGCGGCCGCAGGCTGTCGGCACCGCCTACATCAACTTCATGCCGGCTGATGAGGCCGATCGTGTCGAGGCGGCTTATGGCGCCAACTACAGCAGGCTGCTCGAAGTGAAGCGCAAATACGACCCCGACAACATGTTCCGCATGAACCAGAACGTTCACGCCAAGAAGACGCGCAAGGCGGCGTGACGCGTTTCTGCCGCCTGTGCTGAGAGCCCACGGGCACGGACGTGCTCGACGAGGCTCCCACCCTGGATCCTTCCCCAAAAAAGGGGAGGGATAGGTCGGCGTTGCGCCTGCCTTTTCTCGGCCAAGCTTGACGGGCTCTCTCATTCTATATAACCTTTTAGTTATAGAATGAGAGAGCAGCACCATGACCCCGTCCGAACGCCTTGACGCGACCTTTACCGCACTGGCCGATCCGACACGGCGGGCGATCCTGGCGCGACTGATGACCGGCGAGGTTTCGGTGATGGAGCTGGCCGAACCCTTTGCCATGAGCCAGCCGGCGATTTCAAAACATCTCAAGGTGCTGGAGCGCGCCGGGCTGATCTCGCGCGGCCGCGACGCCCAGCGCAGGCCTTGCCGCATCAAGGGCGAGGCGCTGGCAGAAGTGACCGGCTGGCTCGACGAGTACCGAAAGGTCTGGGAGGGCAACTACAAGCGTCTCGACGCGCTGCTCGCCGATCTGCAGGCGAACCAGGGCAAAGCCTGAAGCGGAAGCGAGGAGAAGAAACGACGATGAGCCACAGACTGGAAGTGACGACGCCGAGCGACCGTGAGATCGCCATGACGCGTGTGTTCGACGCGCCGCGCGAGCTGGTGTTCGACTGCTGGACAATTCCCGCTTTGCTGAAACGCTGGATGACCGGGCCCGACGGCTGGTCGTTTGCCGTCTGCGAGATCGACCTCAGCGTCGGCGGCAGGTACCGCTTTGTCTGGCGCCACGACGACGGCCGAGACATGGGCATGACCGGAACCTATCGCGAGATCGCCCGGCCGGAAAGGATCGTCAGCGTCGAGCTGTTCGACATGGACTGGACCGACGGTGAGGCGCGCTCGACCCTGGTGCTGACCGAAAGGGACCGCCGCACCATTTCTGTCAACACCGTGCTCTACAGCTCCCGCGAGGCCAGGGACGGCGCGATCGCCATCGGCATGGCCAAGGGCGTCGAGGCCGGATACGACAGGCTCGACGGGGTGCTGGCCGAGCAGGTGGCAGCGCGGTAGCTGACGGGCGACTGTCGCTCAGCGGCAGACGCGGCGATAGATGTTTCCGTAGAGCTCGATCTGGCAGTTCGACTTCATCACCGGAATTTCGGGCCGCTGCATCTGCGGTATCACGATCTGGCGGTCCTGCTCACGCAGCCGCTGCTGCTCGGCCTGGAAATCGGCGCGGCCTTGCCGGCTTTGCAGGATCTGCAGCTCGTTGATGCGGCCTTCGCGGGCAAGCTGGTTTTGGTCGGGCTGGCCGGGCAGGTCGATGGCATGCGCCTGCATTACGCCGGCAAGCAGAATGCCCGCCACCATCAGAGCCCGTTTCGATCTCGCCATCTTCGCCACCAGCACATTTTCCGCGCGAAACAACCGCGCCTCACGAAGGTAGTGCGCCTATCCGCCGAAACAATGGCGTTAGCCTGTGCGCGACTTATCGGCGAGGAAATCGATGAAAGCGCGGATGCGCGCGGCAAGGTGACCATGGCCGGCGAAAACGGCGTGGATCATCTCTATGTCCTCGGGGTTGTAGGCTTCGAGCACCGGCACTAGCGTGCCGGCGTCGATGTCGGCCTGGACCTGGAAGCGGCCGCTGCGGATCAGGCCGACGCCGTCGAGGCAGAGCCGGCGCAGGCTTGGGCCGTTGTTGGCAAGCAGGTTGCCGCCGATGCGCTGTGCGAAGGTCTCACCGGTTGCCGGGTCGCAAAACATCCATTCGTCGCGGTTGCGCAGGAAGTTGAAGCGCAGGCAGTTGTGGCCAACCAGATCGGCCGGTCTTTCCGGCACGCCACGCCTTTCCAGATAGGCAGGCGAGGCAACGACGACGCGGCGGATTTCCAGAATCTTGCGCGCCTTCAGCGATGAATCGCGCAGCTTGCCGGACCGGATGGCGATGTCGGCGCGCTCTTCGTAGAGGTCGATGACGCTGTCGGTCAGCGACAGGTCGAGTTCGACCTCGGGATAAAGCGCCAGAAACTCGGCGATGTGGGGCACGACATGGCTGGCGCCGAAAGCGACCGAGGCGCTGACCCTGAGCAGGCCGCGCGGCACCGCGTTCGCGCCGCCGGCGACGATACGTTCGGCCTCCTCGATCTCGCCGAGGATGCGGGCGGCGCGATCGAGATAGACTTCACCTTCCGGGGTGAGCTGCAGGCTCCGCGTCGAACGCACGACGAGGCGGGTGCCCAGCCTGTCCTCGATGCGCGTGATCAGCTTGCTGACCGCCGACGGCGACAGGCCGAGCTGCCGGCCGGCGGCGGAGAAGCTCTTCAGCGAGACGGCCCGGACGAAGACCTCCATCTCACCGGCGCGATTGTCCATGACTGGCCTCTTATGAATCAAATTCACAAGTATTCGTCCATCATCGCGCATTATTGCGCAAGTGCCCTTGCCCCATATGCAGCCACGGATCAACCGCGGCGCAGGCCGCCCATTCAACTCGGGAACGGTGCACGACATGCCCCTAGCCATCTTCGCGCTCACCATCGCCGCCTATGCGATCGGCACGACCGAATTCGTCATCGTCGGGCTGTTGCCGACGGTGGCCCAGGATCTTCACATCACTCTGCCGCTCGCCGGCCTGATCGTCAGCGTCTACGCGCTGGGCGTCACTTTCGGCGCGCCGGTGCTGACGGCACTTACCGGCCGGATCGAACGCAAGCCGCTGCTGCTCGGGCTGATGGCGCTGTTCGTCGTCGGCAACACGGCGGCAGCGCTGAGCCCCAGCTACGAGCTGCTGCTGGTCGCGCGCGTGCTGTCGGCCTTTGCCCATGGCGTGTTCTTCTCGGTCGGCGCCACCATTGCCGCCGATCTGGTGCCGGAAAACCGCCGCGCCTCGGCGATCGCCATGATGTTCATGGGCCTGACGGTGGCGATCGTCACGGGTGTGCCGCTCGGCACTTTCATCGGCCAGACCTTCGGCTGGCGCGCCACCTTCTGGGGCGTCTCGCTGCTCGGCGTCATCGCCTTCGTCGGTATCGCTGCCCTGCTGCCCTCGACCCTCAACAAGGCCGCACCGTCCAGCCTGCTCGACCAGGTCCGCGTGCTCGGTTCCGGCCGGCTGCTGCTGGTGTTTGCAATGACCGCGCTCGGTTATGGCGGCACCTTCGTCACCTTCACCTATCTCGCCTCGATCCTAGAACAGGTCACCGGCTTCCAGGCTTCGAGCGTCAGCCTGATCCTGGTGCTCTACGGTCTCGCCATCGCCATCGGCAACATTGCCGGTGGACGCATCGCCGACCGCAACCCGGTCAAGGCGCTGATCGTGCTGTTTGCGTTGCAGACCATGGTGCTGGTGCTGTTTTCCTTCACCGCGCTTTCGCCCGTGTGGACGCTGGCAACGCTGGCAGCACTCGGCTTCCTGTCTTTTGCCAATGTGCCGGGCCTGCAGCTCTACGTCGTGCAACTGGCCAAGGAGCATCGCCCGGGCGCCGTCGACGTCGCCTCGGCGCTCAACATCGCCTCTTTCAATCTCGGCATCGCACTGGGCGCCTGGATCGGCGGCTTGGTTGTCGCCTCGCCGCTCGGCCTTGGCGCCACGCCATGGGTGGGTGCTGTGCTGGTGGCCGGTGCCTTCGTGCTGACGGTATGGAGTGGCGCGCTCGACCGGCGCCAGGAACCGCTGTGCCAACCGGCTTAAGTTGATTGACCGGTTTCACTGCCGACCTACCTAAGGGGCGGAGCCATCCGTCCGAATTTCCCACCGCCCCCAATTTCCTCTCCCCTAACGTCCCTCAAGGAGAACATCATGAAATTCGTTACCGCCAATGGCGCGACAATTCCTGCCCTGGGCTTCGGCACCTTCCGCATGCCCGGCGCAGAAGTCCTCGAAGTGGTGCCTGAAGCGATCCGCAAGGGCTTTCGCCACATCGACACCGCCCAGATCTATGGCAACGAGGCCGAAGTCGGCCAGGCTATCGCCGCCTCGGGCGTGGCACGTTCGGACATCTTCCTGACCACCAAGGTCTGGGTCGACAAGTACCAGCGCGATGCCTTCGTGAAGTCGGTCGACGACAGCCTGAAGAAGCTCCGCACCGACAATGTCGACCTGCTGCTGCTGCATTGGCCGAACGACGCGGTGCCGCTGGCCGAGCAGATCGGCGTGCTGAACGAGGTGAAAAAGGCGGGCAAGGTACGCCATATCGGCGTCAGCAACTTCAACACCACACTGATGGCCGAGGCAATGAAGCTGAGTGACGCCAAGCTGGTGACCAACCAGGTCGAATACCACCCCTACCTCGACCAGACCGCGGTGCTCCAAGCCGCGCGCAAGGCCGGCATGTCGGTCACCGCCTACTACGCCATGGCCGACGGCAAGGTGATCTCCGATCCCGTTCTGAAAGCGATCGGCGCCAGCCACGGCAAGACGGCAGCTCAGGTGGTGCTACACTGGCTGGTGCAGCAGGACGGCGTCGTGACACTGACCAAGACGTCGACGCTGTCGCGCCTGCCCGAGAATTTCGCCATCTTCGATTTCGACCTGTCGGCGGACGAGATGGCGGCGATCCATGCCCTGGCCACACCTGGCGGGCGCATCGTCAGTCCCGGCGGGCTGGCCCCGGTGTGGGACAAAGCCGCCTGACCAGGGGCCGCCTGAACAGGGGCCGCCGACCCGGCCTCCAGCGCGCCCTCATTGACGGCGCGCCCTGTACTTCCTATCTGAGGGCGGTCAAGGGCGGGGAGCCCCTGCCGCCCGCAGCCGCAAGGCCCCGGTGAAGCTTCCCTTCGTAAATTTCGTTTCCCTGTCGATGCGACGGCCGAAGCGGCAATGCGGGCTCCCGACTTTCACCACGCCGTTCGCGCATCGCGAAGGAGCGAAACCATGACCACAGGTCACGACTACAAAACCAATGCCCGCAGGCTGCGCGACGCGCTGGCCAGCGAAGGCATCGCCATCAGCCACGCCAAGGCGCTTGAACTCGTCGCCCGTCAGGAAGGCGTGCGCGACTGGAACACGCTGGCCGCGCGTCCCAACGACACCAGGGCCGAAGTGACCACGGGCGGCGTCCCCTTCGCCGTCGGCGAGGCGGTGTCGGGCACCTTTAACGGCAACCCGGCCAAGGGACGCGTCATCGGCCTCGAGGAGACGATCAAGCCGGATCTCTGGCGTGTCACCGTCGCCTTCAATCCGCCGGTGGACGTGTCGACGTCGAAGCTGTTTTCGTCGGAGCGACGCCGCATCCAGATGGTCGTCGGCGCCGACGGTCGTTCGCGTCGGTTGACCGGCACCGAAACAGGCGTGATGGCGCTCAGCCGCGCCTGACCCCATTACCCTCTCCGCATTCAAGCCGCCGTGGATCGTCAACGCGATCCGCGGCCGTTTTCGTTTGCGCCGGCGCGCCGATGGCCGACCAGCGCCAACGCTGGCTCATCGCAGGGTCGCCCGCCAACACCCTCTGGACAAATTTAAATGCAAATGCAAATATCTTGTGGAGGAGGACGGAGGAGGCATCCGGGCAGGATTTGATCGCGCGCTCGCGCATCGGCAACGATTGCGACGCATTGACGCCCGCCAGGGAAGAACAGGTACATCCGGCCACATTCGGCAGCCGCCGACACGGCGAGCCGCATAAGTCGCGGCGGTGGCCGTGACGGACAAGGAGCCGTCGTTAGCCATATGCCTATGCATACTTAAAGGCTTGATGCAGTGGCTTGCGACCGGCAATCGCGTCGCCTGCCGCATCAATCGATCCAAGGGAGGAAGAAAATTGGCATTCTCTAAACTAGCGGCCGGCATGGCCGTTGCATTTGCGCTCGCACTGGCGGCACCGGCCGTCGCCCAGGAAAAGCTCGTCGTCGGCGCCTACCCCGCCAATCCGCCATGGGAGTTCAAGACCGAAAGCGGCAGCTTCGAGGGTTTCGAGATCGATGTCGCGACAGAGGTCGCCAAGCGCCTGGGGCGTCCGGTCGAATTCCAGGACATGGGCTTCCAGGCGCTCTTCGCCGCCTCAAGCTCGGGCCGCATCGACTTCGCCGTGTCGTCGATCTCGGTCAATAACGAGCGCCTGCAGAACCAGTCCTTCACCCAGCCCTATTATGACGGCGACGGCACGGTCATCGGCCGCGAAGCGTCCGACATCACCGGCCTAGACGGGCTGAAGGGCAAGGTCATCGGCGTCGTCGCCGGCACGACGGGCGAAGCCTGGGCCAAGGAAAACACCGAGAAACTCGGCCTCGCCGAAGTACGCAGCTACAACGCCCAGCAGGACCTTCTGCTCGACATCCAGGCCCAGCGCGTCGATGGCGGTGCCGGTGAACTCGCCGGCTTCCAGTATGCCATGACCAAGACGCCGGGCTTCAAGGTGCTGGTGCGCATTCCCACCGGCGAGCGCTTCGCCATGATGGCGCGCAAGGACCATCCTGCCATCGTCGCCGCCAACGACGCCGTCTCGGCGATGAAGGCTGACGGCACGATGGCCGCGATCCACAAGAAGTGGTTCGGCGTCGAACCGGACGCGGGCACCAGCACGACAACCTCGATGCCGCTGCCCAAGGCCGAGTGAGCCAACGGCTCGACCGGCAAACAGTTGAAACGACGCTGCGGCCCCCAAGGCCGCGGCGTCCCGCGCCCGGACCTCGCCATGGACCTGATCACCACCTTCTTCAACTGGGACATACTGGTCCGCAGTTTTCCGATGCTCATGCGGGGTGTCGGCAACACCATTCTTCTCGGCGTCGCCAGCATCGTCTTCGGCGGCGCGGCCGGGCTGCTCGTCTGCCTGATGCGGCTCTACGGGCCGAAGCCGGTGCGCTACGTCGCCATCGCTTATGTCGATTTCCTCAGGGCGATGCCCATCCTGGTGCTGCTGATCCTGATCTATTACGCGCTGCCCTTCGTCGGCATCCGCTTCTCGTCTTTCACCGCAGCGACGCTGGCACTGTCGCTGGTGCTCTCGGCGTTTACCGCGGAGGTCTGCCGCGCCGGCATCGAAAACGTGCCAAAGGGACAGTTCGAGGCGGCCTCTGCGCTGGGCATCGGCTTCTGGACGACGATGCGCACGGTGATCCTGCCACAGGCGCTGCGTGTCATCATCCCGCCGCTGACCAGCAACTGCGTCTCGATCTTCAAGGACACGGCGCTCGCCTCGGTTGTCGCCATGCCCGACCTGTTGAAGCAGGCGACGGACGCACAGGCGCTGATGGCCAACCCGACCCCGCTGATCGGTGCTGCCGCACTCTATCTCGTCTTCCTGCTGCCGCTGGTCAGGCTGGTGAGCTTCCTCGAGGAACGCGGCAAGCGCCAGATGACGGCGCGCTGAGCCCGCGAAAGCAATACGGAAATCCGCACCATGACAACGCCAGACGGCTCCGCCTACTTCCTCTACCATTCGATCGGTATGTATCCCGGCAAGGCCGAAGCCATGACGGCTGGGTTGTCCGAATTCGCCGCCAGCTGGGGCGCCTTCGACGACGGTCAGTGGATGCGGGCGCTCGGCAAGCGCCAGCGCTTCATCGACCTCTGGAGCGATCTGATCGGAGCGCCGAAGGGAACGCTGACCTCGGCTGAGAACGTCACCACCGCGCTCTACAGCCTGATCGGAGCGCTTTCAGCCCATCATCTTGCCGGTCGCCGCGTGCTGGTGACGGCAGACTGCTTTCCGAGCCTGCATTTCTTGCTCGCCGGTCTTGCGCCGCGCTTCGGCTTCACGCTCGACACCGTGCCAATGCGGGACGGCGAAAGCTGGGTGCAGGACGACGACGTCATCGCATCATGGGGCGCGGACGTCGGCCTGGCGCTCCTGACGCAGGTGACCTCGACTTCTTCGCACCGCTGCGACCTCAACCGGTTTGTGGCCCATGGCCGAGAGATGGGCAGCCTCGTCGGCGTCGACATCACCCAGGGCGTCGGGCTGATCCCGTTCAACGTCGACGCACCGGTGGTCGATTTCACCCTGTCGACGAGCCTCAAATGGCTCTGCGGCACGCCGGGCGCCGGCATCATCCATGTCGCAGAGCCCTTGCTCAGGGAATGCCGGCCCGAACTGCGCGGCTGGTTCAGCCAGGACAACATCTTCTCCTGGGATCTCGACGCCTTCGCCTATGCGCCGGATGCCCGCCGCTTCGACCACGGTACGCCGTCGGCACTGGCCTGCATCGGCTCGGTGCCGGCGCTGGAATGGCACGCAGCGCAGGACAAGACAGCACTGCTCGCCCACAACCGCAAGCTCGGCGCCGCGATCATCGCCAGGGCCGACGAGATGGGCCTGGCGCTTGCCAGCCCGCGCGACGAAAAGCGGCGCGGCGGCAGCATCATGCTGCGCCTGCCCGAGCAAACCGACACGGCGACAATCGTCAACGGCCTGCGCGAACATGGTGTTTTCACCGATTGCCGTGGCCGCATCCTGCGCCTGTCGCCCGGCACCGTCACGACGGAAGCTGGTATCGCGCGGCTGTTCGCCGGGCTGGAGGCGCTGTTGTAATCGGCCGCCGCGCTGGACGGGAGCCGACCGGCTTGCTTTGATGCCCGTCTGGGCGGAGGCAAGCGATGGACCGGCATCCCAAGAAGCACCATGCAATATGGCATCTGACCTCGCTTGCACGCGGCATGCGCGATGCGTTCGCCGATCCGCAGGTCCGCATCCTGCTGGTCGTCACCTCGACGCTCGTCGCCGTGGCGTCCGTCTTCTACGTCTGGATTGAAGGCTGGAGCTATCTGGACGCGATCTACTTCTCGGTCATGACCCTCGCCACCGTCGGCTATGGCGATCTTGCGCCGCACACGGCACTCGGCAAGCTCTTCACCATCTTCTTCGCTCTGGTCGGTATCGGCCTGTTTGTCGTGCTGTGCTCATCGGTCGCCAAGCAGATCATCTTTCGCGTCACGGACGACGAAAACGAATAGAACGCGGCAGCGTCAGTGAGTCACCGGTTTCGGCGCCAGCATGCCGCCGGCATAGCCGAACAGCGCGCCGACGCAGAGCGGCCCGAACAGCGCCGGGTCGACGATGAACAGCATGATCAGCACCGCCGCGATCGGTCGGCCGAGGCCCGCTGCGGTGGCGGCTCCCATGCCCGCCGCGATCGCCACCGACACCTCCATGCCGGGTATCACGGCAAGCGCTGCCGCCCCTGCGGCGGCACCGGCGAAAATGAGCGGGAACATCGCTCCGCCGAGCCAGCCGGTGGACAGGCAGATGCTCAGCGCCAGCACTTTGAGCAGGCCAAGCAGGAGCAACACCGCCATGCCGACGCCGCCTGCCCATGCCAGCATCGGCTCGATTTCGTGGTGTCCTGAAAACCTGAGGATAGGAAACGCCATGGCGAGCAGGCCGAACACGGCCCCACCGATGACCGGCTGCCAGAAGGGCCAGGGCGCGCGGGTCTCGATCGCTTGCTTGAGCATCGGATGCAGGAACAGGAAGGCCATGCCAACGGCAGCGCCGAGGATCGCCGGAACGATCGCCATCATCAGGTCGGTCCCGTCGCCTGCAGGCGCATAGGCCGGCAGCGCGAGGCGGTGCAGACCGCCGTCGAACAGCAGCCGGCCGGCAAGCAGGAAGCCGAGCAGGCCGCAAAGGGCGGCGAGCAGGAGCAGGGCGCGCGGTGCCTGTGGCTTGTCGTCGGCGTAGGCAGCCCCGCCGAGAGGCGAGCCGAACAGGCCAGACAGCGCGCCGGAGACACCTGCCTCGCCGATCACACGCCGTTCGGCATGGCTGCGGCCAAGCACGATGGCAATTGCCGAGGTCATTTCGGCAACCACGGCCAGCAGCCCGGCCTCCGGCCCGATGGCGCCACCGAAGCCGACCGCGACGATTGCCGCAAGCGCGATGAACAGTGCCTTGCGCCTGTGCAGATGGACCGGATCCTGCGCTTCGGCGATCTGCTGGTCGAGGTCGGGGCTGGGGCCGTGCAGCCGGGTCAGGCCGATCAGCACACCGCCGGCGACGGTCACCAGCGGAATATACCAGATGGCATCGCTGATCGACCAGACCGCATGACTGACCTGCTGCATCAGCCACAGCGTCAGCGCCGCTGATATGCCGGCAAGAAGCCCGACACCGGCGGCCAGCAGCACCAACCTGATCACCTGCCGATTGCTCATGCCTGGCCCCTCTCCGTCATACGCGGTCCCTAGCTTGCTAAAGAAGCCATTCGATCGGCAGCCAGCCGAACACCGTCACCATAAGCCGTTTGAGCGCCGAGGCGTTCGGTTCGTCGTCGACGGTGACAACGGGCTTGCCGGGTTCGTTCTCCGACCATTGCATGCCGTCATCCGAGCCAAGCGAGACCCTGTAGGATCCCTCGGCGACTTTGGTATCAAAACCTTGCGACATCGCCTTGGCGATGGTCGGGCTGCCGATCAGGAAGCCCATCTCGCAATTGAGCAGGGCTGAGCGCGGATCGAAATTGAACGAGCCGATGAAGACCCGGTCGCCATCGGCGGCGAAGGTCTTGGCGTGCAGGCTGGAGCCGGAGGAACCGGTGAGGTTAAGTTCCTCTTCGCCCCGGACGGCATCGGCCATCGGCTTGAGCTCGAACAGCTCGATGCCATCTTCCAGCATCTCGCGGCGATATTTCGAATAGCCGGCATGGACCATCGCAACATCCGTGGTCTCGAGCGCATTGGTCAGGATCCGCACCTTGGCACCGCCCTTCACCAGATTGGCGAAGTAGTCGACGCCAGGTTTGCCCGGCACGAAATAGGCGGAAACCAAGTCGAGGCCCTGCCGCACCGGCCCGACCACCTGGGCGAGCCGGCTGATCATCAGCTGGTCCTTGCTTGCCTTGCCTTCTCCCTTGATCGGGTCGTCGACCACCAGCTTGACGTCGACCCATTCGAGGCCAAGCCCACCGCTGCGCAACCTGTTGTAGGCCGGCGCATCCGGCCGGACGAAATCGGCTGCGGCAGGGCGCTTCGCAGCCTCGTCGGTGCCCTGCACGAACGCCTCCAGCGTGCCGGCGGACGGATCGATGATCTTGTCGGCGGCAAACACAGACGCGCTGTTCCAGTAGAGGTCGAAAGCCGTCGACGTGTCCTGGACCACGGCACCGGCGCCCAGCACGTCAAGGTCGAGATAGTAGGTGCCGTCGCCGACCTTGAAATACTCGTCGCCGATGTTGCGCCCACCGACGATGGCGGCGAGGCCGTCGACGATGAACGACTTGTTGTGCATGCGCCGGTTCATGCGGAAGAAGTCGAAGGAATAGCCGAGCAGCTTGGGCGAGCGGATCATCGAGGGATTGAACAGGCGGATGTCGAAATTGGGCTGCGCGTCGAGGGCTGCCACTGTCGGGTCGAGGCCAGGAATGCCGTTGTCGTCGAGCAGCAACCTGATGCGGACGCCGCGCTTTGACGCCTCATAGAGCGCCCGGAGCAGCAGCCGGCCGGAGGTGTCGTCGTGCCAGATGTAGTACTGCACGTCGATCGAACGCTGAGCGATGCCGGCGAGGAACAGCCGGCTGGCAATGGCGTCGTGACCGGCGGCGATCGGCACGACGCCGCTCTTGCCGGGATTTTCGGCGCTGCCTTGCGCGACCATCGTGGCTAGTGCGCCCTCGGTGACCGGCGGCAGGGCCGTCTCGACGGGCCTGTCCTTGATCGACGGCAACGGGAAGATCATACGGGCAACAAGGATGGCTACGGCTGCAGCCAGGAGCAGGACAAGGACTGCCTTGATCATTCTCATTCGGCCAGTCCCTCGCCTGGTAGCAGGATCATGCGCGCATCACACAGACATCCCCGCCAGTTAAAGCGCGCGCATGCACCCGATGACAAGCCGCGGTTGCAATGAAGCATGACCGGCCGAGCAAACGGGATTCGTCACAAGGAGGAGATTGTTGCCCGGACATGTGCGGAGTTTCGGCTCAGACTTGCGGAGCCGTCCCGAAGCGCGGCGACGAATTGCGGATCGGGATGCACAGCGGACGCTGATGCACCGGATCCTCGATGACGCGGCAGCTGATACCGAACACGTTCTCGATCAGCGCTTCCTGCATCAACTCTGCCGGCGCGCCATCGGCGACCAGACCGCCTTCTTTCATGAACACCAGACGGTCGGCGTAGCGCGCTGCGAGATTGAGGTCGTGCAGCACCAGGACCACGGTGCGGCCATGCTCGCGGTTGAGGCGGCTGACGAGATCGAGGCAGTCGATCTGATGGGCCATGTCGAGATGGTTGACCGGCTCGTCGAGGCAGATGATGTCGGTTTCCTGCGCCAGCACCATGGCGATCCAGACACGCTGCAACTGACCGCCCGACAGCGAGCCCAGCCGGCGCTCGGCAAGATGCGAAACGCCGGTGCCGAACATCGCCGCCTGGATGGCGTCGGCATCGGCAGCACTCCACGGCTGAAGCATGGTCTGGTGCGGGTAGCGGCCGAGCCGGACGAGTTCCTCGACACTCATGTCGTCGGGGGCCGACGGGCTCTGCGCCAGAAGGCCGATATGGCGCGCAAGCTCCTTTTCCTTGAGGCCTGATATTGGCAGGTCGCCGAGCCGGATCTCACCCGATTTCGGCTGGTGCAGCCGGCGGATGGCGCGCAGCAAGGTCGACTTGCCGCAGCCGTTGGGCCCGGCGAGCACGGTGACCTTGCCCCTGGCAATGTCGAGGTCGACGGCGCTGACCGCCGTTGCCGCCCCATAGGCGATGGTGAGCGCCTGGACGCTGATGGCCTTATCCATTGGTGCTTCCCCTGCGCAGCACGAGGTAGAGGAAATAGGGCGTGCCGATCACCGCCGTCACGGTGCCGGCGGGCACCTCGGTCGGCGCGAACAGCACGCGTACGATGAGATCGGCGCCGATCAGCATGATGGCGCCCAACAGGAAGCTGGCAGCGATGCCGGCAAGCACCGGGCGGCCGACGATCAGCCGCGCCAGGTGCGGCGCCATCAGGCCGATGAAGCCGACGCCGCCGGCGAAGGCGACGGCAAGCGCAGTCAAGGCGGAGGCCAGTGCGAAGACCAGGATACGGAACACCGGCAGGTTGAGGCCGAGTCCGCGCGCCGAGACCTCGTCGAGATCGGTCGGCGGCAGGCGACGCGCCACCGCCATGACGCCGACCGTGGCGACGGCGAGACCGATGGCCACGACCTGAACCTCGCCCCAGTTGATCTCGTTGACCGCACCGGCGAGCCAGCGGCTGGCCTGGGTGGTGCGGTAGATCGGCCCGACGAGCATCAGGATCAAAGTCGCGGCCTTGCAGACAGCGCCGACGGCGATACCGAACAGGAGCAGGCGCACCGCCGACGAGGCCTGCTGGCCGGAGAGCAAGAAGACGGCAGCGATGGCCAGGCTTGCGCCGATCATCGCCGCAACCGGCTGCCAGACGATCGAGGTGACGAGCGAATTGCTCTCGTCCGAGAGCAGCGCGAGGAAGATGACCACGCCCAGTCCGGCACCGCCGATGACGCCGAGCACGCCTGGTGAAGCCAGTTCGTTGCGCGTCACCTTCTGCAGCAGATAGCCTGATACCGCCATGGCGCCGCCGGCGAGTGCGGCAATGGCGACGCGCGGCGCGCGCAGCTGCAACACCACGACACGCTCGCCGCGCGTACCCTCGCCCATCAGGATCTCGACGATGCGACGCGGGTCGATCCAGGTCGAACCGAAGCCGATGCCGCACAACGCAAGCACGACTGTGACGACCGCAATGATTGTGACCAATATCCAGGCGCGGCGATTGATGCGGGCCAATGCCGGCGACAGGCGTGGAGCGACAACACTCATGCCGCGCGCCTCCTGAGCAGGATAAGAAGCAGGCAGCCGCCGACGATCGCGGTGACCGCGCCAACGGGTGCCTCGCGCGGAAAGATGACGAAACGGGCGACGATGTCGGCAAGCGTCGTGTAGACCGCGCCGACAAGAGCTGCTGCCACGATCTGCAGACGATGCTCGAGGCCGACAAGCGCGCGCGCCGCATGCGGCACGACGAGGCCGACAAACAGCACCGGCCCGGCCATGGCCACCGAGGCGCCGCTGAGCAAGGCAACCGCAACGAAGCTCAGCCCGCGCACGGCGCCAAGCGGCACGCCGAGCCCGCGCGCCGTGGAATCGTCGGTCTGCAGGATGTCGAGCGAACGGGTGAGGTAGAAGGCGATGCCGCCGCCGATCAGCACGAAGGGCAGGCCGTTGAGCGCCAGGCTGAGCTTGCGGTCGGCGAATGAGCCGGCGAGCCAGAACAACAGCTGGTCGAGCATCGTCTCGTTGACTGTCAGCACGACGTTGACGAAGCTGTCGAACAGGCCGGCGAAGGTGACGCCGACGAGCACGATCCTGAGCGGCGAGATGCCGCCGGCGGCGGCAGCGAGACCGAAGACCAGCAGGCTGGTGGCCAGCGCACCCACGGCGGCGGCCATCGACAAGCCAGGCAAGGATGCGACGCCGAACAGCCCGCTTGCCATGACCACGGCGAAAGCGGCACCGGCATTGAGACCGAGCGTGTCGGGCGAAGCGATGCGGTTGCGCGACAGGGTCTGGACCAGCACGCCTGATATGCCGAGGGCTGCGCCGACAAGCGGCGCCATCAGCGCACGCGGCAGACGGAGGTCACGGATCACGACATGCGCCTCGCTGCTGTCGAAGGCGGTCACTGCGCGCCAGATCTCGCCGGGCGAATAGAGGCGATAGCCGATCGCCAGGCTGAGATACATCAGGATCAGCAGCATCGCCGCAAGCCCTGAGAACAGCGCGCGCCGACCGATGCGCTGATGCACTCGGATGCTCGTGTTCGACGAAGCGAGGGGCACGCGGCAGCCTTAATATGAGCTTGACAGTCAGGGTTTGTTCTGACCCTTTGCCAAACCTTCTTGCCCCCGTCAAGTTTGGAGCCATGACCATGAAGCTCATCGCCAAAGCCGCACGCGGCCTCGCACTGGCCGCTTTCGCCGCCAGTTCGGCCTTCGCCCACGAGGTGAAACACGCCATGGGCGTGACCGACGTGCCCGAGAATCCTCAGCGCATCGTGGTGCTGACCAACGAAGGCACCGAAGCCGTGCTGTCGCTGGGCTTCAAGCCTGTCGGCGCCGTCCGCTCCTGGACCGGCTCGCCCTGGTACAAGCACATCGGCGAAAAGATGGACGGCGTCGAGGTTGTCGGCGAGGAATCAGCGGTCAATCTTGAGCTCATCGCCGGCCTTCAGCCGGACCTGATCCTCGGCAACAAGACGCGCCAGGAAAAGATCTACGATCAGCTATCGGCGATCGCGCCCACCGTCATGTCCGAACGCCTGCGCGGCGACTGGAAGGTGAACTTCGCCCTTTATGCCGACGCGCTCGGCAAGAAGGCCGAAGGCGAGGCACAACTCAAGGCCTTCGACGACAAGGCGACCAAGCTCGGCGAGGCGCTCGGCGACAAAAAGGCCGAGAAGGTGTCGTTGATCCGCTTCATGCCGGGCCTGACCCGCATCTACTACAAGGACACCTTCCCCGGCATGATCTTCAGCCAGATCGGCATCCAGCGCCCGGCGGTACAGGACAAGCCGGGCTTCGCCGACGACGTCACCAAGGAACGCATCCCCGAATTCGACGGCGACCACCTGTTCTACTTCGTCTACGAAACCGGCAACGGCAAGGCAAGCAAACAGTCGGAAGAGTGGCTGTCCGAGCCGCTGTGGCAGAACCTGCCGGTGGTCAAGGCCGGCAAGGCCGTCGCGGTGGACGATGCGGTGTGGAACACCGCGGGCGGCGCGATCGCCGCCAATCTCCTGCTCAACGACATCGCCCGCGTCTACGGCGTGACGCCGACGAAGTAACCGGCACCGGGCTTCGCGCCGCCGCGCATGATGCCCACGGCTTCTTCCCCAACGTCGAAACGCTTTGATTCCCGGCCAAGCTTGTGTAAAGCGGGGCAAGCCAAAATCCCCGCAACAGCCAGACGGGCAAAAGCCATGGAAAAATTCACCAAGCTCACGGGCGTCGCCGCCCCCCTGCCAATCGTCAATGTCGACACCGACATGATCATCCCCAAGGATTATCTCAAGACGATCAAGCGCACTGGCCTTGGCACCGGGCTTTTCGCCGAGATGCGCTACAATGAGGACGGCTCGGAGAACCCCGACTTCGTGCTCAACAAGCCGGCCTATCGCAAGGCCGAGATCCTCGTCGCCGGCGACAATTTCGGCTGCGGCTCGAGCCGCGAGCATGCGCCCTGGGCGCTGCTCGACTTCGGCATTCGCTGCGTGATTTCGACGTCGTTCGCCGACATTTTCTACAACAACTGCTTCAAGAACGGCATCCTGCCGATCACCGTCAGCCAGGAAGATCTCGACAAGCTGATGGACGACGCTTCGCGCGGCGCCAACGCTACTGTCTCGGTCGATCTCGAAGCCAAGGAAATCCGCGGCCCCGATGGCGGCGTCGTCACCTTCGACCTCGACGACTTCCGTCGTCACTGCCTGCTCAACGGCCTCGACGACATCGGCCTGACAATGGAGAAGGCCGCGTCGATCGACAGCTACGAAAAGAAGGTCGCCGAGAGCCGCCCCTGGGCCTGATCGCGCCGTTTCACGTCTGAGAATGCCGAAAGCCCCGTTCCACCGAACGGGGCTTTTCTTCTTGAGCCCCTGCCCTCACCAGAGCGCGCGCAGCGAAGACAGGGTCGTCGCGACAAGTGCTACGGCGAAGATCAGATTGACGATGCGCGATATCAGCGGCCGCCGCAGCAGGCCTGCAAAGGCAGCGCCGGCGCCGAACCATGCCAGGTGGATGACCACGATCAGCGCCAAGAGGATCGCCGTCTTGACCGAGGTCTCGGCCAAGTCCGGTCGCAATCCGAGCTGGGTACCTGCGAAGACCGCACCGATGGCGACATAGGCCTTCGGATTGGCAAGCGCGAGCAGCAGGCCGCCGGCAAAGCCGGGTGCCGACGCCTGAGCAGGCGTCTCGGCAAGCGGCGGTGCAGTCGCGATCGCGAATGCCAGATAAAGGATGTAGAGCGCCGACAGGCCGAGCAGCAGCGGCGACAGCCGTGGCTGGGACAGGACCACCGAGGCAAGCCCGGCCGCAACCGCGACGAGCACAGCGCACGTACCCGCGATCACGCCAGCGAGATAAGGCAGGGCGCGACGCAATCCGAACGCACTGCCAAGCGCCGTAACGCTGATCGTCGAAAGACCGGGGCTGCCCATGACGATGAGGGCGGTGGCGACGAACGCGAGAACCGGCTCGATGGCCGGTACTGCGAAAAGCTGCTGCACGATCTACCTCCTGGCACTGCTGCTCTTCCGGCCAGACTGGAACCAGAGGTCCTGTCTCGTCTTGAAGGTTTGTGCGAGCGAGCCCCGGGGCGATCCACGCCATCACCACCCTGGCGCAAAGCTTTGGCGGCCGCCGACGGCTGACAGTGTCCCCATGCCATGCCATTGTCGCGCCTCGGGATTCGGGAAATGCGCACGACTGCGCCTCGGCACATAGCTCATGCCCAGACAATGGAACGCTGCATGAAACCATCCACCCTCTTCGCCGTCGCATCGATCGCGCTTTTGCCGAGCCTCGCCATCGCCCAGGACAGCGAGCCGCAGACCATTCCGTTCGAAGGCGGCAATTTCACCATCGTCGAGAACGCCGAGGGCGAGAAGGTGCTTGCCTATGAGGGCAAGGAACTGGCCAAGAACTATGTCGCCTTCCACGACCGCACGGTCGAGGTGAGCGATACCAAAGTGGCCATCTTTGCGGTCGGCGACGGCGGCAACGCCTGCAGTCCCGAAACCGTGCTTGCCTGGAAGACCGAGGCGGGCATCCAGTCGACGACCATCGGCGCGGGCAAATGCGACACGCCGTCGCCGGCGGTGACGGCGTACAACATCTTCTTCATCCCCTATCCGCTCCCCGGCGAGACGCTGCCGGTCACGACATGGGATCCGGAAAACGGCCTGACAATGCACGGCAATCTCGCTTACGCGCCGCAGCCGGGCACCGACTGGTCCGATCTGACGCCGAAGAAATACGAGGACGGCATTGTCGCAGCCTTCAAGAACGAGGCGGTCTACAAGGCTGCTCAACAACTGCTTGGCGACGACCTGCCTGGCTTCGCCACCAGCCTGCTGGTCAATGGCGGCACGGAACCGTTGCCGTCAGGGGCCTTCTACGCCAGCGGCTGTGTCCCGCATGCCTGCGGTGTCAGCGACGGTTTCATAGCGATCGATGCCAAGGCCAGGAAGCTTTATCTGGCGCAGCAGACGGAGGCGGAGCCCAGGGCCTGGCCGGCACTGGAGACTTGGCCGGCCGAGTTCAGGGACGCCTTGACCAAGGCGCTGGCAGACGAATGAGGGAGAGGTGACGATGCGCAAGCTGATTTCGACAGGATCGCCCTTCGAGAAGACCGCGGGCTATTCGCGCGCCGTGGTCCAGGGTGACTGGTGCTTCGTCTCGGGTACGACGGGTTACGACTACGCCACCATGACCATGCCCGAGAGCGTCGAGGTGCAAACGCGCAATTGCCTGGCGACCATCGCCAAGGCGCTTGACGACGGCGGCTTTGCAATGGCCGACGTGGTGCGCGCGCATTACTACATCACCGACCAGTCCCATGTGGAGGCGGTGTTCCCGATCCTCGGCGAGACCTTCGGCGACATCCGCCCGGCGGCGACGATGATCGTCTGCCAGCTCAACAAGCCAGAGATGAAGATCGAGATCGAAGTCACTGCGCTGAAGCGCACCTGACCGCAAGGGGGACCGGTTGCGCATCCTATCGCTGAACGGGTGGGGCGGCAGGCTGGGCGAAGAGCTTGTCGCTTACGTCAAGGACGCCGACCCCGACGTTTTCTGTCTGCAGGAAGCGACAAGCACGCCAGCGGCGACGTCGCCATGGCTGGTCTATCGCGACGGCGGCGGCGAGCTTTTGCAACGGGCAAACCTGTTCGCCGAGATGGCCGACGGCCTGCCCGGCCACCAGGCCTTTTTCTGCCCAGCCGCGCGCGGCCCGCTCTATGACGGCGACCGCACGCTGCCGTCGGAATGGGGACTGGCAACCTTCGTCCGGCGCTCGCTTCCAATCATCGGACAGGTGCAAGGCTTCATCCACGGCGCCTTTTCGACAGACGGCTTCGGCAACCACCCGCGCTCGCGCAACGCCCATGCAGTGCGGCTGCATGACTATGCCACCGGCAAGACCGGCGTCGTCGTCCATCTCCACGGCCTGCGCGAACTCGACGGCAAGGGCGACACGCCTGCCCGCCAAGCGCAGGCGGCAAGACTGATCGAACTGATCGGCAGGATCCGCCATCGGGACGACGGGCTCGTCGTCTGCGGTGACTTCAACGTGCTGCCGGGGAGCCGGATGCTCGCCGAATTGCGCGGCATCGGGCTGGCGGAGCTGGTGACACAGCGTGGCTTCACCGACACCCGCACCTCCTTCTACCGCAAGACACCCCGCTTCGCCGACTACATGCTGGTAAGCAACAACGTCGATGTGCGTAGCTTCGAGGTCGTAGCCCAGCCTGAAGTCTCCGACCACCGCGCCTTGCTGCTGGAGATCGGGTAGGCCAGCCCGGGCCTACCCGAGCAAAAAAACCAGTCAAACAGGCGCTGGCGAAGCCATTTGCGCACTCTGGAACCCCCTTTCCCGCTTGCACCGACGCCCAGCCAAGGCTAGCAAGACCGCGGTTCACGCATCTTTCGGAAAGGCTTTCCATGGCGACGCGCAATCTTCTTCTCCTGCCCGGCGACGGCATCGGCCCCGAGGCCATGGCCGAGGTCCGCAAGCTGATTTCAGCAATGAACGAGAAGCTCGGCTGCGGCTTCACTACCGAGGAAGGTCTCGTCGGTGGCTCGGCCTATGACGCGCACGGCCAGGCGATCTCGGATGCCGACATGGCCAAGGCGCTGGCTGCGGATGCGGTGCTGTTCGGCGCCGTCGGCGGCCCGAAGTGGGATGCCGTGCCCTACGAGGTGCGTCCCGAAGCCGGCCTTTTGCGTCTGCGCAAGGACATGGAGCTGTTCGCCAACCTGCGTCCGGCGATCTGCTATCCGGCACTCGCCTCGTCGTCCTCACTCCGCCAGGAAGTGGTCGAGGGCCTCGACATCCTGATCGTGCGCGAGCTGACCGGCGGCGTCTATTTCGGCGAACCTAAGCAGATCATCGACCTCGGCAACGGCCAGAAGCGTGGCATCGACACCCAGGTCTACGACACCTTCGAGATCGAGCGCATCTCGGGCGTCGCCTTCGAACTCGCACGCACGCGCCAGAACCGCGTGACATCGATGGAAAAGCGCAACGTCATGAAGTCGGGCGTCTTGTGGAACGAGGTGGTGACAGCCACCCACAAGGCGAAGTACGCGGACGTCAAGCTCGACCACATGCTGGCCGACGCCGGTGGCATGCAGCTGGTCCGTTGGCCCAAGCAGTTCGACGTCATCGTCACCGACAATCTGTTCGGTGACATGCTGTCGGACGTCGCAGCCATGCTGACCGGCTCGCTCGGCATGCTGCCTTCGGCCTCGCTCGGCGCGCCGGACGCACTGACCGGCAAGCGCAAGGCGCTCTACGAGCCGGTGCACGGCTCGGCCCCCGACATCGCCGGCAAGGGCATCGCCAACCCGATTGCCATGATCGCGTCGTTTGCCATGTGCCTGCGCTATTCGTTCAACATGGTGGCCGAGGCAGACCGGCTCGAGGCTGCGATCGCTTCCGTGCTCGACGACGGCCTGCGCACCAAGGACATCATGTCGGACGGCAAGACCGAGGTCGGCACGACCCAGATGGGCGACGCCATCATCACGAAGTTCTTCGCTTGATACCAGGTCGAAGAAACCAAAACGGCGCCCACGCGGCGCCGTTTTCTTTTGCACTTCTGAAGTTGCCCTATCCGACAGGGACGTAAGGCGGCGGAACGTTCACCCCAACCGGCACCGGGCCCCATTTGTTGTCGTGCTTCTGGGACGGAATCAAAGTGAAGACGAAGATGATCAGGCTGCCGACATAAGGCAGCAGGATCAGCAGATAGAACCATCCCGACAGGCCGAGGTCATGAATACGGCGGATGGTGACGGCGATGCTGGGCAACAGCGTTGCCAGGATGAACAAGCCTGGCAGTGCGAAACCGACAATCGGTTCCG
This sequence comes from Aminobacter sp. BA135, assembly GCF_050859125.1. Lineage (NCBI taxonomy): Bacteria > Pseudomonadati > Pseudomonadota > Alphaproteobacteria > Hyphomicrobiales > Phyllobacteriaceae > Aminobacter > Aminobacter sp. BA135. The sequence goes on along the minus strand of NZ_CP139572.1, from coordinate 821,865 downwards.
CATCGAGATTGCCAAGTGCGCCATCGATACCGAAGCCAATCGCTGCCAGCGCGACAGCGGAAAGCGTCCAGAACAGATAGTAGCCCCAACATTCCTTACGCCGGGCGCGGGCGCGGAAGTTCACATAGTCGGTGGTCAGCGCGCGCCGGAAATACGACCACAGCCCGGTCGAGGCCAGCCCGGTCGTTGCGACCACGCCGCTGTAGGCGGCTCCCTCCTGATCGGATCCGCGGCGGCCGAACTGGGGTACCGATGTTGCGGCAGCGGGCGCCGCAACAGCCATTTGCGCGCCGCCGACCTGGGCGTGGATTACAAACACGTCACGGGCCTGACTGCCGCTCGGTTGAAACTCGATCTCGGTGCCCTTGCCCGGAATCGCCGTGCCCCTCAAATCCTCGCGGGCAAAGGTGTAGCGGTTGCCGTCGACCGCGGCGGCGAAGCCGAAACCCTGAGCCTGATCGTAATGCAGTACTTCGCCGCGCATCTGTCGCCTCGTGAATTGCCAACCAGACAGTGTTCCAACTTGCCTTGGGCCGCAAGCTCCAGGGGTAGCCGGCGCAGGTCATTGAGCGCGCCGCGAGCGTTGCCCTCACGCAACGCTCGCGGCGCGTTGATTAGCCGGTAACCATATGTTGACTGTGAAATGTTCAACTCGTGTTACCCTTTCGATAGGCAAAGGGCATGGGGTAAGGAACTGTGATTCGGGTCGATAGACCTCGAGATCCATCGTCGAACAGATGGCGTCGCGGCGCCGCCAGGCCGCCTCCCCTGACGCCGGTCTCCACGATGCGAAGCTTCTGGGGCCTGATGCGGGCCTACTGGTTCTCGGATCGCTGGAAGGAAGCCTGGGGGCTGACGCTGGTGATCGCCCTCCTCACCGCACTTTCCAGCAAGGCCAGCGTCTGGATGGCCGAAGCTTCAGGCGAACTGGTCAATTCGATCGCCTTCTTCCACGACCCGGCCAACATGGCGCCCCTGGCGTCGCTGCTGACCAGTGCCGGAACGTTGCTTGTCCTCGTCGTCGTCAAGGATGCTGGCTTCATCGGCATCCGCCACCTCTTCTCCACCACCCTGCATCGCAAATGGCGCGGCTGGCTGAACAACCGCTTCAACGCCGCCTTGCTCGACGCCAACCACACCCATTTCCACGTCCAGCACAATGCCGGCACCGGCGACGGCCCGGGCACGGCGCCCGACAACATCGACCAACGCGTCCAGGATTCGATCAAGGGCATGACCGGCGGTGCTATCGGCCTCGCCATGGGTGTGATGGGCGTCACCACGTCATTGTTCTTCGTCGGGCAGAAGCTGCTCGAAACCTCGACCATCGTTCCTGGCCTTGAATTTCTCGGCCCCTATGGCAGCGTCATCCTGGCCTTTGCCGCCGTTGCCGCCTACGTGCCGCTCAACACCTATATTGCCATGAAGCTCGGCGGCTTGATGGAGCGTCTCAGCATCCGCATGCAGCAGGCCGAGGGCAGCTATCGCGGCGAGCTGACAGTACTTTTGCGGCGCAGCTTCCATGTCGCGGCATCGCACGGCGAAAACGTGCAGCGCTCGATGCATGACCGCCTCTACGTCGACATCGACAAGACCTGGTCGCGCCTCAACATCGTCAATGCCGGCTACATGTCGTTCGAGTCGATCTATGGCTTCATCGCCGCGCGCATCGTCGCCTATGGGCCGGGGCTGGTGCCCTACATGCACGGCCACATCAACCTGAAGGGCTACATAACAGGCGCCGAACTGGTGAACTCGCTGATCAGCCAGTGCTCGTGGTTCATCCAGGTGATGCCGGCGATCGCCACGCTCAGAGCCAACAGCGAACGTGTCACCGATCTCGCCAAGGCGATTGAGAACGTGCAGCGGCCGCCGTCATTCTATGCCGCGACTGGAAAGTCCGAGTTCAGCTATGGCAGCCAGAACGCGCTGTTCGGCCTGACCGTCCGCAATCTCGAACTGATGCACCAGGGTGTTGAAGCCAGCCCCTTCCTGACCGTCACCAACCTGCGCTTCCGCCGCGGCGAATGGACCTTCGTCTCGGGCCAGTCCGGCTGCGGCAAGACCTCGCTGGTCAAGGCGATCAACGGACTGTGGCCATATGGCCGCGGCGCCATCGACTTTCCCGACGGCATCAGGTCGTTCTATGCCACCCAGGACGTCAAGCTGCCACAGGTTTCGCTCAAGCAGCTGGTCTGCCTACCCGACCACCCGGGCAACCATTCCGAGGCGAAGGTGGCGGTGGCCATGCACAAGGCCGGCTTGGGCGACCTGATCGATCATCTCGATGACGAAACCCGCCAGGGCAAGAGCTGGGATCAGCTGCTGTCGGGCGGCCAGAAGCAGAAACTGGTCGCGGCCCGCATCCTGCTGTTGCAGCCGGGTCTTTTGTTCCTCGACGAGGCGACCGCTGCCCTCGATCTCGAGGCCAAGATCGCCTTTCATCAGGTGATCAAGGACAATTGCCCCGATGTCACCGTCATCAGCGTCATGCATGAGGCCGTGCCGCCAAAATCGGCGCAAGGCGTCGAGTTCTACGACAGCATCCTCAGCATTTCAGACGGCATCGGATCGAAGAAGGCACTGGCCATCCTGCCGGCCGAACTCACCACGCTTTTGGCCCAGCCGCAGCAGCCGGAGGAAGAATGGCCGCCGCTCAGGTTCCCGCGCGTCAAGCTGAAGGAGAAGTAGGACGCGCTCGTTACAGGAAGCCGATGAAGCGGCCGCACAACAGGACCGTGCACCAGATCACCACCGACATCACAGCAAGCGGGCGCCGCAACGAAGACCATCGACGCTGCTTGTCGCTTTCGATCGCAGCGAACAGGGCAAAGTTTGCCCCTGCCAAGGCGATAAGCCCCATCTTGCCGAGGAAGACCGGCATTCCGGCATAATACGACGCCCGCACGGAAAACAGGGCGAGGCCGCTCAGCACGGCGAGGCAGAAGGCCATCAATGCCAGCCGCCGCAGCAACATGACAAAGGGGCGTTCCGGCAGGCTGCCGAAGGCGCCGAGGATGCGCAGATCGAGAAGCGCGACCGACGTCAGCAAAGCGCCTATCGCGGCAATGTGCACTGCGTTGACGACCGGATAGGCGACAAACGAGGTCTTCAGTTGCCTGACCAAATCCCATTGTTCGACTGCCTGCAGGGGATCCACCCGTACAATCCCGGTCAACTCGGCGGCACGCGGTCTGCATAGACGTCATAGGTCTTGCCATTGATGGTGATCCGGACGGCTTTCATGCGCTTTTCGGTTTCGTCGCGCGAGCGGTTGCCGATGGCGACGACCTCGTCACCCTTCTTGGCGACCTCATCGGTGAGACCGGCGGCAATGGTCCGCGCCGGCGGCGCCAGTTCCACGCGCCACAGCTCGCCTTCGACGTCTACGTCGAGCGTCGCATGCGGGTTGCCGATGTAGATGTCGGCGATCACGCCCTTGAGCTCGAAGAAGCCGTCCTGGGTCCAGGACCAGCCGTGATGAGCAAGCGCCGGCAGCGCAAACAACGCAGCCACGGCAAGGGTCGCGGCAAGGGAGATGCTTTTCGGCAGGACTTCCATCTGGGGTTCCTCCGCCAATCGATCCGCTGAGAAGCCTAGGTGGCAAGCGACAAAGGTCAAATCACATCAGCCGGAGCCCACCGGTCCCCGATTGACTCTCCATACAAACCGGATAAAAGCGGCGGCGAACAGGGATCCCTCCGATGCGCGGCCTCTTGATGGCGCTTTTCGCATTCGACTTTCCCGGCCACGACAGAGATCGTGCCGGGCGCGGAGCCGTTTCCCTGCTTTCGACCAAAACCATGGCCAAAACCACCACCACCAAAATGGTGTGATTTCCCTTGGCCTGCTCACCCTCTCCCGGGTCCGGCCCGGGGGATGAAGCCCGCAACGGCCAGCGGGTTTTCTCCAAAAGCGAGCGGAGAGGGACAGGAGATTTTCGATATGGGATTCAAGGTTGCAGTCGTCGGCGCCACGGGCAATGTCGGCCGGGAAATGCTCAACATCCTCGAGGAACGCGGCTTTCCGGTCGATGAGGTCGTGGCGCTTGCCTCGCGCCGTTCGCTCGGCACCGAGGTTTCGTTTGGCGACAAGACGCTGAAGGTCAAGGTCCTCGACACCTACGACTTTTCCGACACCGACATCTGCATCATGTCGGCCGGCGGCAACATCTCCAAGGAATGGTCGCCGAAGATCGGCAAGCAGGGCTGTGTCGTCATCGATAACTCGTCGGCCTTCCGCTACGACCAGGACGTGCCGCTGATCGTTCCGGAAGTGAACCCCGACGCGATCGCCGGCTTCACCAAGAAGAACATCATCGCCAACCCGAACTGCTCGACTGCCCAGCTGGTTGTGGCGCTGAAGCCACTGCATGACGCCGCGACCATCAAGCGCATTGTCGTTGCCACCTACCAGTCCGTTTCCGGCGCCGGCAAGGAAGGCATGGACGAGCTGTTCACCCAGACGCGCGCCGTCTTCGTCGCCGACCCGGTCGAAGCCAAGAAGTTCACCAAGCGCATCGCCTTCAACGTCATTCCGCACATCGACGTCTTCATGGAAGACGGCTCGACCAAGGAAGAGTGGAAGATGGTCGCCGAGACCAAGAAGATGCTCGATCCCAAGATCAAGCTGAGCGCAACCTGCGTGCGCGTGCCGGTGTTCATCGGCCACTCGGAAGCCGTCAACATCGAATTCGACAAGCCGATCACCGCCGATGAAGCACGCGATATCCTGCGCGAGGCGCCAGGTTGCCTGGTCATCGACAAGCGCGAGGACGGCGGCTACGCCACCCCGCTCGACTCGGCCGGCGAAGACGCGACCTACATCTCGCGCATCCGCGAGGACCAGACCGTCGACAACGGCCTGTCGATGTGGATCGTCTCCGACAATCTGCGCAAGGGTGCTGCCCTCAACGCCGTCCAGATCGCCGAGCTTCTTGTCGAGCGCGGCCTGATCTCGCCGAAGAAGAAGGCGGCGTGACACCAATGCCCGATGTCGTGCTGCGTCCGGCCGAGGCCGAAGACGCACACGACATCGCCCGCATCCTGAGGGCGGCACTCGCCGCCTTCAACTGGATGCCCCAGCTGCATACACCAGACGAAGACCTGTATTTTGTCAGGCACATCCTCCTCGCCGAGCAGACCGTCACCGTCGCCACGATCGAGGACAGGATTGTCGGCTTTGCCGCCACCAAGAATGAGTGGATCGAACAGCTCTATCTCGATCCCGTCTGGACCGCTCGCGGCATTGGCGCCCGGCTTTTGAACCATGTGACGGCCGCAATGACTCACGTGAAACTTTTCTGCTTCGAAGCCAACGCAGGCGCGTGCCGTTTCTACGAGCGCCACGGCTTTGTTGCCGACGCCTTCGGTGACGGCTCGTCCAACGAAGAAGGCTTGCCCGACATCCTCTACGTCCGTCACGGCATGCCGGCGGTTCGGCCTCAATCCCCTCAAAGTTGATTCCGGATGTTGCTTCGATAGACTGGGCCCGTCGCAGGGAGGCAGCGGGACTGAGGTACCGGAGGCAGGACGATAGCACGCGATAGTCTAGCCAGCGACAGCGCCCGCCAGGCCGGCGTGGACCGGCCGCTGCGGATTCTGATGACAAATGCCGTGCTGACCGGCCGCAGCGGCACCGAAACGCTCGTCCGCGACACGGTGCTGGCGCTACGGCGGCGTGGCCATTCGGTAACCGCGTTTGCGCCGATTACAGGCCCCGCAGTAGCGGAAATTCGTGCCACGGGTTCGCCGGTGGCGACATCGCTGGCGTCGCTCGAAGCGCCCGATATCATCCATGGCCATCACACCGGGCCGACCATCGCCGCCCTAACGCGCTTTCCCGGAACGCCCGCAATCTTCGTCTGCCACGACTTCAGCAGCGAGATCGACGCGCCCCCCATTCATCCCAGGATCAGCCGCTATCTCCATGTGCGGGCCGCATTGCGCGGCAGGCTGGTGGACGAATGCGGGATCGCTGCGTCGAAGGTAAGGTTCTGGCCGAACACCATCGACCTGCAGCGCGTCGGACCTGCTGCCCCGGCTCCCGCGAGGCTGGCAACTGCTGCAATCTTCGCCCACCCCGGGACTATTCGCTTTACCGGCATGATCGCCGAAGCCTGCCAGCGCCATGGCATTGCCTTTCGCGGTGAGCTGGTCGGCAAGGCAGCGGACGACGTGGTCAAGCGGCTGGGCGGCACGGACCTGGCTTTCGCCAGCGGCCGAATGGCGCTCGAAGCCATGGCGCGGGGCTGCGCCGTGATCAATGTCGACCGCTTCGGCGTTGGTGGCTTGGTGACGACGGACAGGTTTGACGGTTTTGCCGCCGTGAACTTCGCCTATGGCGCATTGTCCGACGCAGCATCGCCCGAACTGCTCGACCGCGAAATTGCCGCCTACAGGGCGGAAGATGCCATTGCGGTCACCCAACGCGTGCGGCGTGACTTCGCCAGCGAAAAGGGCGCCGAGCAGATCGAGGCGATCTACCGCGACGTGCTGGCGGAAAAGCCCTGGCCGAGGCGGGAGCCGAACGAGGACGAACGCGCCATGGCCGCGATCATCGAACGATTTCTGCAGCAGAAGCAGATCTACGACCGCAGCTTCGTTAGATTGCGCGAGGGCCTTGGCCCAAGCGAGGAACTGCAGTTCCAGCTCGGCGAGCTGTCGAGCAAGACAGCCGAGCTTGCGGACGAGGTCCGCCGGCTGAGGCGGGGCGGCGTTCTTCGCAGGCTGGTCGACAAGCTGACCGGGCGAACCTACGAGAACTGACCAAGTTTTGCGCCTCCCCATTGGGCGGCGGGGCCGGCTGCCTTATCGGACAAATCAACGCAATCGCTATTCATGTCGCGATTGGAGATGACACCGGCAGGCCCGGCGGCGCACTATCTTTTGGAAACAGGTACCACGCCGCATGATCGTTCGCCCGCGCACAAACCTTTTGAAGCTGTTCTTCGTCATGCGCGGCTCCGTGGTGCCGCGCATCCTGCCGCAGATTCTCGGCTTCGCGCTCTATGGCGCCGCGGTGGTCGCCGCCGTCAAGCTGCTCAAGCTCGATCTCGGCGACGCCGGCGTCGCACCCTTCGCGCTGCTGGGCGTCGCGCTCTCCGTCTATCTCGGCTTCCGCAACAACGCCGCCTATGACCGCTGGTGGGAAGCCCGCAAGTTATGGGGCCAGCTCGTCTTCGAAATCCGTAACCTGTCGCGCGCTGCAACAGCGATGATCTCCGACCGCGACGAACTCAGGCCGCTCCTGATGGATTCGCTCGCCTTCTGCCATTTCCTGCGCGGCGAACTGCGCCGGGTCGACACCAGGGAAGCGGCTCGCCCATTCATCGGCGATGCCATCGACAAAATCCATGCCGCGACCAACAGGCCTGACGCAGCGATGCGGCGGATGGGCGAGAAGATCGGTGCGCTCAAGCGCGCGAAAGTGCTGGAGGCGATGGACTATCGCATCCTCGACGAGCGTCTGGCGGCGATCTCGGCGCTGCAGGCCGGCTGCGAGCGCATCATGGGCACGCCCCTGCCCTTCGCCTACACGTTGCTGCTGCAGCGCACCGCCTACATCTTCTGCCTGCTGCTGCCGTTCGGGCTGGCGGGTTCGGCCGGCTGGGTGACGCCGCTGTTCACGGCGCTGATCGCCTACACATTCTTCGGCCTCGATGCGCTCTCCGAAGAACTCGAAGACCCCTTCGGCATGGAAGCCAACGACCTTGCCCTCGACGGCTTGTGCCGGGTCTGCGAGATCTCGGTGTTCGAGGCGCTGGGCGAAACCCCGCCACCAATGCTGCCGGCGGAGAATTTTTATTATTCCTGAGCTAGCCCGATCCGGGCCTTGGCATCGGGGGCGCTGGCATCGATGCCCTCCCAATAGTCCATCGTCGCCGCCTTGCTGTAGCCTTCGCCGGTCAGGCGGACGCTGACGCGGCCTGATTCCGGGTAGACGATGACATCGTTTGGATTGCGCTCGCCGATGATGAGATAGCGGCACGGCGCATCGGTGTGGTTGAAAAACGAGTGCCCGACCTTCTGGCCGGCGGGAAAGCAGACATAGTCGCCTGTCTTCATGACATAATTGCGCGCACCGAGCTTCAGTGTCAGCGCGCCCTCGAGGATGTAGGCATGCTCCTCCTCGAGCATGTGATAGTGCGACGGGTTCGTCTCCTTGCCCGGCGCAAGTTCCTCCAGCGCCACGCCGACATGGTCGCCGCCGCCAAAGCTGGACAAATGGCGGAAGCTCGATCCGAAGCGCTCGCCATGCGAGAAGACCTCGAGTGGCGCCGCTTCGGCGGCAAAGGGCTCGGAGATGCCGTCAGCGTTGAGTGCGGATATCTTCTCGGGCATTGCATTTCCTCCGGCCACCTCGCTGCAGCTTAGGTGGCGCGGTCATCCGGTTCGGTCAAGCAGTCGCCCTAAGTGTCGAAGCTATGAAGGTTGTTCATTCGAGGATGGACTGAGAAGCTGGGGTTGCGAAGCCAACCAACCTTCAGTGGAGCTCCCCGAATGAACGTTCATAAGAATGCGCTTTTGACGCCTTCAGGTCGAGTGCTTTTGGTTCAACGCATTGAACAGGGCTGGAGCGTGCGGCGTGCTGCCGGTTCGGCCGGGGTTTCGGAACGGACGGCCTATCGCTGGCTCGGCCGCTACCGGGCCGGCGACCGGGTTCTGCACGATCGCAGTTCAGCGCCGCACCGCTGCCGGCATCGGCTGGCAGCCATGCAGGTGTCTCGGATCGAGCAGTTGCGCCGCCAGCGTATGACGGGGCCGGCGATTGCCCGGTCCTTGGGCCTGGCGCGCTCGACGGTGGGCCTGGTGCTGCGCCGGCTGGGACTGAACCGGCTGGCCTGGCTTGATCCCCGGCCGCCGGTGCTGCGCTACGAGCGGCAGCGACCGGGCGAACTGATCCACATCGACATCAAGACCCTGGGCCGCATCGACGGCGTTGGCCACCGGATCACGGGCCAGCACCAGGGCCATCATCGCGCCCGAGGTATCGGCTACGAACACCTGCATGTCGCCATCGACGATGCCTCGCGCCTCGCCTATGTCGAACTGCTGCCAAGCCTGGGCCGGGAAGATGCCACCGGTTTCCTCAACCGGGCACTGGCCTGGTATGCCAGGCTGGGCGCCAGGGTTGAGCGGGTGATGACCGACAACGGCTCGGCTTATCGCTCCAAACTGTTCGCCCAGGCGCTCCAAGGTGCCGGTGCCCGACACATCCGCACAAGACCCTACACCCCGCGCACCAACGGCAAGGCCGAGCGCTTCATCCAGACTTCGCTGCGCGAATGGGCCTATGCAAGGCCATACGCCTCATCGAACGAACGCGCCAAAGCCATCCACCACTGGGCAGCCAACTACAACCTGGAACGCCCACATTCCGCCCTTGGCGGCATCAGCCCGTTCCAAAGACTGAACAACCTTCTTGGAAACGACACCTAAGCCACCTGAACCTTGTTGCCACGATAGCTCGCGATGATGTCGGCCGCTCCTGCCCCGTCGACCGGCGGGCTGAACAGGAATCCCTGGATCTCGCCGCAGCGCTCCCGCCGGAGCAGCTCGAGCTGGGCGCCTGTTTCAACGCCTTCGGCCGTCGTGTCGATGCCGAGATTGGCGCCAAGGCCGATGATGGCGCGTACGATCGCCATCGATTCACGGCTGCTGCCGATATCGCGGACGAAGGAACGGTCGATCTTCAACCGGCTGAATGGAAAGCGCCGGAGGTAGCTCATCGATGAGTATCCGGTGCCGAAATCATCGAGCGCGATGCGCACGCCGATCTGCTTGAGCTGCTGCAGGACGGCGAGATTGGCGCCTGTATCGGCCAGAAGAACGGATTCGGTGATTTCGATCTCGAGCCGCGACGGGTCGAGCCCCGACCGCGCAATCGCCTGGCCGATGGTCTGCGCGAATTGACCCTGCCGGAACTGCACAGCCGACGCGTTGACAGCGATGACGAGGTCGTCCGGCCAGGTGGCGGCACGCCGGCAGGCCTCGTCGAGCACCCAACGCCCGATCGCCTCGATCATGCCGGTCTCTTCGGCGAGTGGAATGAATTCCGCAGGCGAGACCATGCCGCGCCTGGGATTGCGCCAACGTACAAGCGCTTCGAAGCCGCGCAGCGCACCCGTCTTCACCGAAATGATCGGCTGGTAGTGCAGCTCGAGTTCGCGATCGAGGTCGGCGCAGCGCAGCTCCAGTTCAAGCTCGCGGCGATCGCGCATTTCGGCGTCCATCTCCGGTTCGAAAAAATGGAACGCGCCTTTGCCGTCGCGCTTCGAGCGATAGAGCGCCAAGTCGGCGCATTTGAGCAGCGTGCCGGCGTCGCGCGCGTCGGCCGGCGCGATCGCAGCACCCAGGCTGGCGCCGATCGACAGCTTGTGGCCCTCATAGGCGTGCGGCTCGCTGATCGCCTGGATGATGCGTTTGGCCAGCGCCTGGACATCGGCGCGGCTAAGCGCGCCGCGCAGCAGGATGGCGAACTCGTCGCCACCGAGCCGGGCGACGAGGTCGCTGCGGCGCAGAAGCGTGCGGATGCGGGATGCCGTCTCGACCAGCAGGGAATCGCCGGCGGCATGGCCGAGCGTGTCGTTGACCGCCTTGAAGTCGTCGAGGTCGACAAGCAACAGCGCGAAAGGCTGGTGGCCGGCGACGGCAGCGCCGACGGCCTCCTCGATCTCCTGCGAGAAGGTGGTGCGGTTGCCGACGCCTGTCAGCGGATCGTGGTGGGCGAGGTAGGAAATGCGATCCTCGGCGCGCTTGCGCTCGGTGATGTCGACGATTGTCGACAACGTCGCCGGTGCGGTGCCGACCTGAATGTTCCTGGCATATTCGATGACATCGAGCTCGCTGCCCGCCGCCGTGCGGTGACGCACGAACCGCTCGCCCGTCGCCGGCAGATCGGCGACACCAGGCTCCAGATCGGCGATGCCGAGCGCCAGGAACTCGCCCCGGCCTCGGCCATAGAGATTGAGCGCTGCGGTGTTGACGTTCAGGAATGCGCCGCCATCGGCCTGGCGCACATACATCGGGACCGGGTTGTCGTCGAACAGCGAGCGAAACAGCGTTTCGCGGTTGCGGATCTCGCGTATGTCGGTCAGCGTCACCGCCAGCAGGCCGTCGGTTTCAGCGACGCCGACCTGCAGCGAGACGGTTTCGCCGCCAAGCTGGTATTCCAGTTCGAGCGACGGCGCAGCGACACCATGCGCGCGGGCAACGCCGCATTCGTCGAGCAGGCGCGACAGCCCGCAAGCGGCATTCGCCTGCGACAGCAGCCTGAATCGCATGTCTTCGGCCGAGACCCCGAGAAGGCGCGCTGCGGCGTTGTTGATGCTGAGGACCTGATAGTCCCGTGCCTCGCCACCGGCGGATTCGAGCGCGCTGAGCGCCAATATACCTTCGTCGGTCGAGTTGATGAGCAGCCGAGCCAGGTCGATCTGGCTCTTGCGCGGCCGCGCGAAGATCAGGAAATAGTCGCCCGGCCAGCGGCACGACAGCGGCAGCGCCAAAACCTCAACGGTGGAGACCATGCCGTCGACGATCGAGCGGCACAGCGCCAATTGCGGGCGCGCCGCCAGGCGGGCCAATTCGATCGCGCCCGATATGGCGCGCTGGAAAGCGAAAGGCAGCACCGACAGCACCGCCGCGGGCACGCTGAGGCCGGCAATCGCGCCGAAGCGCGGGCCGGCGCGCAGGATGAAACTGTCCGTGGCGGGCTGGAGACGAACAACCGCCATCTCGTCGGCGAATCGGCCGACGCTGCCGAGCGCCAGCTCTTCATAGGGCGGCAAGGCGCCGTCGATGCAGGCCGCCTGCCAGCGCCGCAGAACCAACCTGACGTCGTCGAACTCGGTGTCGACGCCAGCTGACAGGTCCGCGGCGCACCTTGCGATCGGCTGCTCCGCCGCCCCACCCGGCATTTCCGACGGAAGCGCCCGCCCCCTGTCCCAAGCTCGCATTGCCAAAAGCATCCGGTCACCTGTCAGCCTGCGACCGCCCGGACCAGATCAGCCCGGTCGCAGGCACGTCGCATCGATTGTCGGCATGCCGAAGCCCCCCTCGGCCGACAGCACGGCCTCATGCCTGCGCGGCGTGCCGCGCGCTGTCAGGGGCAAGCTATCCGCTGCCGCCTTACCGCCTGCTTAAGCCGAATGTCACATAAGTGTCATGTGCTTAGGGGCAGCGGCGGTGGCGCGGGCGGGGCCAGATCCATGTCGCCGAAACGGCTGAAACACGCCCCGAAAAAGCAAAACGGCGGACCTTTCGGCCCGCCGTTGCTTGTTTCGCCGATAAGGCGAAAAATTACTCGGCCGAAGCTTCAGCCGGGGCAGCAGCTGCAGCCGCGATGGCGGCAGCGGCGTCGTCCTGGGCCTTCTTCAGGGCAGCCAGACGCTCCTGGGCCTTCTTGCCCGGCTCACCCTTGGTCGGGTTTGAACGAGCGTCGCGCTTCACGATGCCTGCCTCGTCGAGGAAGCGGGCAACGCGGTCGGTCGCCGTGGCGCCGTTCGACAGCCAATGCTTGGCGCGGTCGGCGTCGAGCTTCACGCGGTCGCCGTCCTTGGGCAGCAGCGGGTTCCAGGCACCGATTGCCTCGATGAAGCGGCCATCGCGCGGGCTGCGAGCGTCGGCAACGACGATGTGGTAGTAGGGGCGCTTCTTCGAGCCGGCGCGGGCCAGGCGGATCTTAAGGGACATTGTCTTACTCCTGAATAGTTCTGTCTTGGGTTGTTCTTGGTCTGCTGTCTGTTCCGCCGTCAGGCGGAGGTAGTCTTGTCTGACGCGCCGTTGTGTTCGGCAGCCAGCATTTCGTGGTGACGGATCACCTCGCGGATGATGAAGTTCAGAAACTTCTCCGCGAAATCGGGATCGAGATGGGCGTCGTCGGCCAGGCGGCGCAGGCGCGCGATCTGGGTCTGCTCACGCGCCGGATCGGCCGGCGGCAGGCCGTGGGTGGCCTTGAGCACGCCAACTGACTTGGTGCAGCGGAAGCGCTCGGCCAGCATGTGGATCAAGGCCGCGTCGATGTTGTCGATCGAAGCGCGCAATTCCTGAAGCTGTGCCTGCGGGGTGATGTCGGTCATCGCGCTCCTCACTTCTTCTTGCCAAGGCCGGGCAGGCCGCCACCGAGACCGGGAAGCTTCATGCCGCCGGGCAGTCCGGGAAGGCCACCGCCGCCGAGACCAGGCATGCCGCCCGGAAGACCCTTGAGCCCGCCACCGAGGCCTGCGGCTTCGGCCTGCTTCTGCAGGGCTTCGAGCTGCTTGGGATCCATCTTGGACAGGTCGGGCATGCCGCCGCCAGGCATCATGCCACCGAGGCCCATCTTGGAAGCCAGGCCGCCCATCATGCCGCGCATGAGGCCGCCGCCTTTGCCCTTGCCGCCCATGGCCTTCATCATGTCGGCCATCTGGCGATGCATCTTGAGCAGCTTGTTGATCTCGGCGGCGTCGGTGCCGGAGCCGGCCGCAATGCGCTTCTTGCGCGAGTGCTTGAGGACGTCGGGATTGGCGCGCTCGGCCTTGGTCATCGACGAGATGATGGCGAGCTGGCGGCCGAACATCTTGTCGTCCAGGCCCGCCGCGGCCATCTGGTCCTTCATCTTGCCCATGCCCGGCATCATGCCCATGATGCCACCCATGCCGCCCATCTTCTGCATCTGGCCAAGCTGGTCGGCGAGGTCGTTCAGGTCGAACTTGCCCGACTGCATCTTCTTGGCCATCGCCGCGGCTTTTTCCGCGTCGATGGTTTCGGCAGCCTTCTCTACCAGCGAAACGATGTCGCCCATGCCGAGGATGCGGTCGGCGATACGCTTGGGATAGAACTCCTCCAGCGCATCCATCTTTTCGCCGACGCCGATCAGCTTGATCGGCTTGCCGGTGACGGCGCGCATCGATAGTGCAGCACCGCCGCGGCCGTCGCCGTCCATGCGGGTCAGCACCAGGCCGGTGATGCCGACGCGGTCATCGAAATTCTTGGCGAGGTTGACGGCATCCTGGCCGGTCAGCGAGTCGGCAACGAGCAGGATTTCGTGCGGGTCCGACACCTTGCGGATGTCGGCCATCTCAATCATCAGCGGCTCGTCGATATGGGTACGGCCGGCGGTGTCGAGGATCACGACGTCATGGCCGCCGAGCTTGGCCGCCTGAACGGCGCGCTTGGCGATGTCGACCGGCGACTGGCCGGCGATGACGGGAAGGGTGGCGACCTTGGTCTGCTCGCCGAGCTGGCGTAGCTGCTCCTGCGCCGCCGGGCGGCGCGTGTCGAGCGAGGCCATCAGGACCTTCTTGCCCTGACGTTCGGTGAGGCGCTTGGCGATCTTGGCCGAGGTGGTGGTCTTGCCCGAACCCTGCAGGCCGACCATCATGATGACGACCGGAGCGGGCGCGTTGAGGTCGACCGCGACGCCTTCGGCGCCAAGCATTTCGACAAGTTCGTCATGGACGATCTTGACGACCATCTGCCCGGGTTTGATCGACTTCAGGACGGCGGCGCCGACGGCCTTCTCGCGCACCTTGTCGGTGAACGAGCGGACGACTTCCAGCGCCACGTCGGCTTCGAGCAGGGCACGGCGAACCTCGCGCAGGGCTGCCGAGACATCGGCCTCCGACAGTGCGCCACGGCCGGTCAGGCCGTTAAGGATCGATCCAAGCCGCTCTTGCAGCGATTCAAACATTCGACTTCCCTTCTCTCAGCCAACCGGTGTCGAACCGAGAGGTAATGCCTCTGCGCGCCTGAACCAAACCAAAAAGCACCCGGGGGCGCATTGCGCTGCCGGGTGTTGGCCTCCGGGATCGTTTTGTACCTCTAAGGGTGTCCCGGTCGGCCGCTCGGAGTGGAACTCGTCGCGGAATTTGACGGCTGTAGACAGGAAAATGCCGGGCGAGTCAAGGCAAGGGCCCGAGAACGGCGATTGTTGGCGGATTCTCGGACGAAAATCAGCGGCTGTTAATACTTCCCTGCTATTATATGTGCCATCCGGGGGGATACATGTACTATTTTAGAGTCTTCTACCACCATGTGTGATCACCGGGTTGATCCGCATAAATGTATGGACGGTGGTGACTTCATGACCCCGACCGCAGATGCCTCGCCGCTTGCCGGCTTTGTCGAGAATATCGAATTCGCGCTGGTGGTCATCGATGCCAGCCGCAACATTTCCTTCGTCAACAAGTCGGCCGAGCGCATGTTCGGCTACGACAAGGCCGAACTCGTCGGCGAAACCCTCGATCTGATCATTCCCGCGAGACTACGCGGCGCCCACAACGCCGGCATCGCGCGCGTCGCCGCCGGCACTCCATCCAAGCTGAGCGGCAAGACCGTCGAGGTTTCGGCACTGCGTCGCGACGGCAGCGAATTCCCCATCGAACTGTCGCTGTCGGTCTGGCATGGGCCCAACGGCGTTTCCATGGGCGGCATCATCCGCGACATTTCCGAGCGCAGGCAGCGCGACATGCGCCTGTATCGTCTGGCGCATCAGGACACGCTGACTGGCCTGCCCAACCGCTTGCAGTTCGACATGCAGCTTGAGGATGCACTTGAGAGAGGCGAGGCGACCGGACTTTTGCTTGTCGACCTCGACGGCTTCAAGAAGGTCAACGACACGCTCGGCCACGCCACCGGCGACACGCTTTTGCAGGCGCTTGCCGTGCGCCTGCCCGCAGCGCTCGATGCCAATGCCATAGTGGCGCGGCTAGGCAGCGACGAGTTTGCGGTGCTGTTGCGCGGTATCGACAGGCCGGCGGCGGTCGCTGCCGCCGCCAACAGCCTGCTGCATTCGTTCGAACAGCCCTTCGAGATCGGCGACCACTTTCTCAAGCTCGGCGTCAGCATCGGCGGCGCGGTTGCGCCCCGCGATGGCGGTGACTCGGAAGAGCTGATGGCCAGCGCCGATCTGGCGCTTTACCGCGCACGGCAGCAGGGCAGCAGCTATCGCATATTTGAGCCGGGCATGCGCAACGCCGTGGCCGTACGGCGCGCGCTGCAGGACGAGTTGCTGCGCGCCATCAGGGCCCGGGAATTCGTGCTGCACTACCAGCCGCAGGTCTGTCTGGAGAGCGGCAGGGTGATGGGCGCCGAGGCGCTGCTGCGCTGGAACCACCCGTCGCGCGGGCTGCTCGCGCCCGCCGATTTCCTTGCCGTGCTCGAAACGCATTCCGGCGCGCTGACGGTGGGCAACTGGATCCTTGATGAGGCCTGCCGACAGTCGGCCGCATGGCGGGCCTCAGGCTTTGCGCCGATCACCATGGCGATCAATCTGTTCGCGGTACAGGTCAATGCCGGCAACCTCGCAGAAACGGTGACGTCGGCGCTGTCGCGCCACGGGCTGCCCGCCGACGCACTGGAACTCGAAGTTACCGAAACCATCGCGCTCGATTATGAAGAGCGTACGCTGGAGCCGTTCCGCAAACTCGGCAAGGCGGGCGTCGGCCTCGCCTTCGACGATTTCGGCACCGGCCACGCAGCACTCAGCACCATCAAGCGTTTTCCCCTCACGGTGCTCAAGGTCGACCGCAGTTTCATCCGCGACATGCTGCGCGATCCGCAGGACGCGGCGATCGTGCGCGCGGTGCTAGGTATGGCAAGGGATATGGGTCTGGCGGTTGTCGCCGAAGGCATCGAGACGAAGGCGCAGGAAGCGGCTCTCTACGCGATGGGCTGCCGTCTCGGCCAAGGTTACCTCTATTCCAAGGCGCGGCCGGCGGCAGAGTTCGAGGGCCTGTTGAGGCGGGTCGAACACGCGCCAGAGGGAATCCCGGCGATACGGCTCTAGCAGCGGCCGCCGGGCAGCTCGCCCAGCGGCCAGCCTCGATGGCTAGCGGACGACGTAGACCACGCGCCGCGTCGATGGTTCGACCAGCACCGGCTGGCCGTTCACATAGACATAGCGGTATTCCGAATCCGGAATTTCGGTCAATTCGACCGTGTCGGGCAATCCGGCGCCAACGACCACTTCGCCGTCAAGATAGACAGGCTCGATCCGGTGGTCCGATACATAGGTGCGAACCTCGACGGGCGGCTCGATGGCCGGCATCACTTCACCAGCGACGATCGCGCCCGTCGTGCCGTCGATTACGACCTCGCCTGCACCACCCGCGGCCGGCGGGTCGACGACCACCACCCCGGAATCGGCCGGACGAGCACGATCTGCTGGCCGCCAAAGTCGCCGACGAGATAATCGGAATAAACCCAGCCGTCGCCGCCGGAATCGGCGACGCTGCACCATTTGCTGCCTTCAAGGCAGCCGCGAAGCGTAGTGCCCTGTCCGGCACCGATGACGCCGACGACCGGATATTGCGGGCCGGGCCCGGCGCGGACGTTGAGATCGGTCGCCGCCTGCACGGCAACGTCGGCAAATGACGGGCCGGAGAAGGCGAGAAGCGCCCCCGCGATGGCGGGCAACAACAGTTTCGTTTTCATCTTTTCGCTCCGTTTTCTTGGTCCCTCAAGGTGCCGAAACGGAGCCGACAGTCATCGGTTCCTGACGAAATGGGCCGGAACGCTCACGAATTGTAGCAGATTGACGCTGGCCGGCGTGCGCTCTTAGTGCGCCGACAGCTGCGAAGCGACCGCTCGCGCTACCGCTTCGCCAGACAGCCGGGCACCGCCGCAGGTCTGGATCAGCGGCCCCGCAAGATGCTCGCCGGCAAAGAAGATGCGCTCGCCGAGCGGCTGCATCAGGACCGACCGCGCCTCGGAACGACCGGGACGCGCTGCGGCATAGGCGCCCCTGACATAGCGTTCGCCGCCCCAATTCGTCATCATCGCCCGGCCGACATGCTTGCGCGTGTCGTTGCCGAAAATCTCGCACAGCCGGTCGGTGGCGAAATCGACGCCGGCTGCCTCGCCGGCAGCCGACAGCTCCCAGGCGAAATCGCCGCCGACGAAGCCGACCATCAGGTCGAGATCGAAGGGAAAGCTGAGGAAGTAGATGTCGTGACGCGCGGACCGCTCGACGAGCAGGTCGTCGAAGAGTTTGAGACCAAGGCGGCTGCCTTTGATTTCGACGGGCAGCTTGGTCAACATGCCCATCGGCAGGTCGAAAAACGCCGTCATATAGTGTTCCGGCAGCGCGGGCGAAAAGGCGATCTCCTCGAAGGCCAGCACCGCCGGCGATGCCGTCACGATCGCAGCCCCGGCACGCAGCACGCCGCGATCGGTGTGGCAGCTGACGCCTGCGCCATCCCAGTCGATCCGTCGCACCGGCGTGGCAAGCTCGACCGGAACATCCGCGCCGAAACGGGCGACCAGTGCGCCATATCCTTCCCGGGTGAAGTAATTGGGATCGAGATCGGCGGCATTCCTGAAGTCGGCGATCGAAATCTCGTCTTCGTCGGCGCCGAAATCCATCGGTCCGCAGAAGGTGGCGGCGGCACGCGACGAGCGTCCCTTGGCCAAGAGCGCGCCAAGCCGGTCGTCGGGGTCGGCGTGACTTTCAAGCAAGGCCGCCATGGCGGCATCCGCCTGTTTGACCTCCGCTTCCTCGGCCTCACTCGCCTTACGGTTGCGATAGTAGAGGTGATCAATGTTCATGTCGTGATGATGCATGGTCCAGCCGGCGGCCTCGGCTTCCGGGAAATAGGGGTTGCGATCGGCGGCGTGCAACCAGGCGCAACCGATGTCGAAGGGCACACCGAAGTGTTTGTTGCTGGTCCAGGCGCGCCCCCCAATACGATCCATGGCTTCCAGCACTTTGAAGCTAAGTCCTGCGGCACGCAGGACTTTTGCCGCCGAAAGGCCGGCGGAGCCGGCGCCGACGATCACAACATCGACATCATCCATGTTTTTTCCCCGCTCTCGCCATATTCACCGCTTGATCCTATGCGAGAATTTTGCCACCTGCCATTGCAGGCAGACGGGGACGTAAACGCCTTCTTAATGCTAAAAAGCGAGCGTTGGGCTGGCAACACCCCTCCCAGGGATATTGATTCAGGCATCAGGAGAACGGCATGGCATTGACTGCCAAGGTGAAGACTTTTGCTGCGGCCTCCGCCATGCTGGCGGTTTCGGCGGGCAGCGCATTTGCGGCGGAATGCGGCAACAACGCGGGCGGCTTCGAAGCATGGAAGGCGGCATTTGCCGACCAGGCGGCGGCAAACGGCATCAAGGGGAGCGCCCTCAGCGCGCTTGCCAATACGACCTATGCCACCAAGACGATCTACGCCGACCGCAACCAGAAGAGCTTCAAGCTCTCGCTCGACCAGTTCATGGCCAAGCGCGGCGGCAAGGCGATTGCCTCCAAGGGCAAGACGATCAAGAAGCAGAACGCGGCGCTGTTCCAGAGCATCGAGGCGCGCTATGGCGTGCCGGCCGGCCCGCTGATCGCGATCTGGGGCATGGAGACCGGCTTCGGCGGCTTCATGGGCAACCAGCACACGCTGTCGGCCGTCGCCACGCTCGCTTATGACTGCCGCCGTTCGGAATATTTCACCGACCAGCTCTACGCGGCGCTCAAGCTCGTCCAGAGCGGCACGCTGGCGCCCAACGCCATCGGCGCTGCTCATGGCGAAATCGGCCAGACGCAGTTCCTGCCGGTCAACGTGCTGAAATACGGTGCTGACGGCGACGGCAACGGCAAGATCGACATGGTCCGCTCCAAGGCCGACGCGCTGGCCTCGACCGCCAACTTCCTGCGCGGCCACGGCTGGAGCGCAGGCGGCGGCTACCAGCCCGGCCAGGCCAATTTCGGCGCACTGCAGGGCTGGAACGCAGCCAGCGTCTACCAGCAGGCGATCGCCATCATCGGCGCCGAGATCGACGGCAACTGACGCCTGACGACCTGACACAACCCTGTCAGGAGACATTTCCGCGGCACTGGCAAAGCCAGGGCCTCGGACGCAAAATGACAAGAGCCCGGTGGCGACGCCGGGCTTTTTCAATGCGGACGAGGATCTTGTCATGAACAGCCAGAGCGGCCTGCCCGCCGATCTCTCGCGCTTCGGCAATGTCGAAGGCTACAGCCATTACCCAAAGACCGTGACACCGGGGTTGCCGGCACCCGCCGGCGGCGGCCTGCTGAAGTGGTACGACATCGCGGAAGCCGCGACGCCGGTGACACGCGACACCAGCGCGCTTGCACAGCGTTTCCTGGCGGCGGAGACGGCGACCGGGCGACTCAAGCTCAAGGGCGAGCTCGGCTTCGTCATCCTGCACCGCTGCGGCGGCGATTTTCATTTCCTGCTGGTGAGTTCGTGGCGCAATGCCAACGAGATATGGGAAACGGTCTCGATTTCTCGCTGTTTCCGCTGCCCGGCCCGCACCGCGCCACCTTCTGCGTCTGGGAGCTGGCCGCGGTGAACCACGAGCGGCTGGCCTTCAGCCGGTACCTCTATTCAGCGCGCGACGAGGCGGCCAAGCGGGCGTATCTTGAGGATTCTTACGAAGGTGGGGCGTGAGTCTTTCATTCTCCCCGCTTGCAGGGAGAATGTGGCCCAAAGGGCTGAATAAGGGGCAGCGCGTAATTCTGAGAGGCTTGCAGGGCCCCTCATCTGCCTGCCGGCATCTTCTCCCCGTAGAACGGGGAGAAGAAAAAGCTCGTCATTACCGGTTACGCGCGGCGAGCGTGCGCAGGCGCAAGGCGTTGAGCTTGATGAAGCCGGCGGCGTCCTTCTGGTCGTAGGCGCCCTGGTCGTCCTCGAAGGTGACCAGCTTGTCGGAATAGAGCGACTTCGCGCTCTCGCGGCCGATGACCATGACATTGCCCTTGTAGAGCTTGAGGGTGACTTCGCCCTCGACGTCCTTCTGGCTGAGGTCGATCGCCGCCTGCAGCATCTGGCGCTCGGGCGAGAACCAGAAGCCGTAATAGATCAGCTCGGCGTAACGCGGCATCAGCTCATCCTTGAGATGCGCGGCACCACGGTCGAGCGTGATCGATTCGATGGCGCGGTGCGCCTGAAGCAGGATCGTGCCGCCCGGGGTCTCGTAAACGCCGCGGCTCTTCATGCCGACGAAGCGGTTCTCGACCAGGTCGAGACGGCCGATGCCGTTGTCGCGGCCGTAGTCGTTGAGCTTGTCCAGCAGCGTCGCCGGTGACAGGCGCTCGCCATCGATCGAGACGGCATCACCCTTTTCGAAGCCGATCTTGATGATGGTTGCCTTGTCAGGCGCAGCCTCGGGCGAAATGGTGCGCATGTGCACATATTCGGGTGCCTCGACGGCCGGATCTTCCAGTACTTTGCCCTCGGAGGACGAGTGCAAAAGGTTGGCATCCACGGAGAAGGGGGCCTCACCCTTCTTGTCCTTGGCGACCGGGATCTGGTGCTTTTCGGCGAAGTCGAGCAGGTCGGTGCGGCTCTTGAACGACCAGTCGCGCCACGGTGCGATGATCTTGATGTCGGGGTTGAGCGCATAGGCCGACAGCTCGAAGCGGACCTGATCGTTGCCCTTGCCGGTGGCGCCGTGGGCGATTGCGTCTGCACCGGTCTTCCTGGCGATATCGACGAGGTGCTTGGAGATCAGCGGACGAGCAATCGAAGTGCCGAGCAGGTAAACGCCTTCATAGACGGCATTGGCGCGGAACATCGGGAAAACAAAGTCGCGGACGAATTCTTCGCGCACGTCCTCGATGAAGATCTCCTTGATGCCCAGCATCTCGGCCTTCTTGCGCGCCGGCTCGAGCTCCTCGCCCTGGCCGAGATCGGCAGTGAAGGTGACGACCTCGGCGTTGAGCTCGGTCTGCAGCCACTTCAGGATGATGGAGGTGTCGAGACCGCCGGAATAGGCGAGCACGACCTTCTTGACGTCTTTCCACTTGGACATTTGAGCACGGCACCTTTTGCAAGCGGCCGGCTGGGGCCGCGTTTCCCGGGCTTTCTAAGCAGGAACGGGCAAGCGGGCAAGGGCGATCATGCCGCTGCGATAGCAGCGTGGTCGCCCAGGCTTGCTCACTTGCGCTTCATCGCCTCGAGCAGGGCCGCGCCGAACGCACCTTGCTGGTCCGCCTTGTTTGGCTGCGGCTTCGATGACGCGAACTTCATGTCGCGGCTCTTGGCGGGAGCGGCCGAGCGGGGCGCCGGCTCGCCGCCATCCTTGCGCATGGTAAGCCCGATGCGCTTGCGCGCAATGTCGACCTCGACGACGCGGACTTTCACCACGTCGCCGGCCTTCACCACCTCATGTGGGTCCTTCACGAACTTGTCGGCCAGCTGCGAGACATGGACGAGGCCGTCCTGATGCACGCCAATGTCAACGAAGGCGCCGAAAGCGGCGACGTTGGTGACGGTACCTTCGAGCAGCATGCCGGGCTTGAGATCCTTGATGTCGTCGACGCCGTCGGCGAAGGTCGCGGTCTTGAAGCCCGGACGCGGGTCGCGACCCGGTTTTTCCAGCTCGGCGATGATGTCGCGCACCGTCGGCAAGCCGAAACGTTCGTCGACGAAGGCGCGCGGATCGATCGCCTTCAGCGCTGCACTGTCACCCATCAGCTGGCGCAGGTCACGGCCGCAGGACGCCACGATCTTCTTGGCGACGCCATAGGCTTCAGGATGGACGGACGAAGCATCGAGCGGCTCCTTGCCGTCACGGATGCGCAGGAAGCCGGCGCATTGTTCGAAGGCGCGCTGGCCAAGGCGGGGGACCGACAACAGGTCGCGACGTGTGGCGAAGGCGCCCGAGGCGTCACGGTAGGCGACGATCGACTCGGCCAGCGACGGCCCGAGACCGGAGACACGAGCGAGCAGGGGGGCAGAGGCGGTGTTGAGGTCGACACCGACGGCGTTCACCGCGTCCTCGACCACCGCTTCGAGCGAACGTCCGAGGCGATACTGGTCGACGTCGTGCTGGTACTGACCGACGCCGATCGACTTGGGCTCGATCTTGACCAGCTCGGCGAGCGGATCCTGCAGGCGGCGCGCAATCGACACGGCACCACGCAGCGACACGTCGAGATTGGGGAACTCGGCCGCGGCCGTAGCGGAGGCCGAATAGACCGAGGCGCCGGCCTCGCTGACAATGACCTTTGTCGGCTTGGGTGCCGGCATGTCAGTCAGCATGTCGGCGACGAGGCGCTCGGTTTCGCGGCTGCCGGTGCCGTTGCCGATGGCGATCAGCTCGACCTTGTGGCGGATGATAAGCCGGGCCAGTTCGGCCTGGGTTCCGCGCACGTCATTCTTCGGCGGGAAGGGGTAGACCGTGGTGGTGTCGAGCACCTTGCCGGTGGCGTCGATGACCGCAACCTTGACCCCGGTGCGGATGCCCGGATCGAGGCCCATGGTGGCGCGCGAGCCGGCAGGGGCGGCGAGCAACAGGTCCTTGAGGTTGCGCGAGAAGACGCGGATCGCCTCTTCCTCGGCCGCCTCGCGCAGGTCGCGCATCAGGTCGAGCGAAAGCGAAAGCGAGAGTTTCACGCGCCAGGTCCAGCCGGCGACTTGCATCAGCCACTGGTCGCCGGGCAGGGTCGATCCAATCTGGTAGGCCGCGGCGATCATGCGCTCGACCGGCTTGACCGGCGAGGTGTCGTCGGCATCGATCTCGAGGTCGAGCGACAGCACGTCCTCGTTGCGGCCGCGCAGCATGGCGAGCGCGCGGTGGCTCGGCACGGAAGCCCAGCGCTCGGAATGGTCGAAGTAGTCTGAAAACTTGGCGCCGGCCTCCTGCTTGCCGTCGACGACGCGGGCACGCATGACGGCGCGTTCCTTCATGTGGGTGCGCAGGCGGCCGAGGAGATCGGCATTTTCCGAAATGCCCTCGGCGACGATATCGCGCGCGCCTTCCAGCGCCGCCTTCACATCGGCCACGTCGCCGGCGACGTAAGGCACGGCGAGCTCAGCGGGCACTTTTGAACGGTCGGCGAGGATGGCTTCCGCCAGCGGTCCAAGCCCGCGCTCCCTGGCAATTTCCGCCTTGGTGCGGCGCTTGGGCTTGTAAGGCAGGTAGATGTCTTCGAGCTCGGCCTTGGTGGTGACGGTGGCGATGCGGATCGCCAGCTCGTCGGTCATCTTGCCCTGGCTGGTGATGGATTCGACGATGGCAGTGCGGCGCGCCTCGAGTTCGCGCAGATAGGCGAGGCGTTCGGAGAGATCGCGCAGCTGGGTGTCGTCGAGGCCGCCGGTGACTTCCTTGCGGTAGCGGGCGACGAAAGGAACGGTCGCACCCTCGTCGAGCAACCCGACGGCAGCTATGACCTGCTCGGCCTTCGCATTGATCTCGGCTGCAATGATCGCAGCGATTTTCCTGATGTCGCCAGCCATGGAATCCTGGTGCCTGTTGTACGGGTGCGCGAACATAGTGACTGCCGGGCGGAACGCCAAACGACCATTTTCCCGCGCCGTCTCAAGCTCCACAGAAAAGCGGCAGGGCTGCGGCAATCGGCGCGGCAAACGGATGGAATTTTGGCAGGCATCTTCGCAGCTTCCGCGTATCTTCCCCGGGAAAGCGCCCTCAGGAGCAAATCAATGAAATTCGACCGGTTTCTGTTTGTCGCAGCGGCGCTGTGCGGCGCAGCCGGCGTGGCGCTGTCGGCGGCGGCCAGCCATGGCGGCAGCGCAAATGTCGCCACTGCGGCCAATTTTCTGCTGTTTCATGCACCTGTACTGATCGCTCTGTCGCTGATGGCAGCTCACAGCCGTATCCTGCACCTCGGAGCAGCCATTCTACTCCTGTCAGTGTTGCTGTTCTCAGGCGATCTCCTGGCGCGCGACTATCTCGGCCAGCGCCTGTTTCCCTTCGCCGCCCCCTTGGGCGGCACCGGCATGATCCTGGGCTGGCTGACGCTGGCGGTTGGCGGGCTGACGGTCCGCCAAGACGGCTGATCCTCAGCCGATTCGATAGGGAAGGGGATGACGGACGTCCTTGTCGATCACCAGCCGGCGCTTGAGCGGCGGCACGGCGCGCTGGAGGCAGTTGGTGCGCTCGCAGATGCGGCATGAAATGCCGATCGGATCGAAGGCGGTCCTGCTACCCAGCTCCAACCCGTCGGCATAGACAAAATCCTGCGCGTAAGTGACCTCGCAGCCAAGCGCGATGGAATAGCGCCGGTGCGGCGCGTTGAAGCCGCCACCGCCCTTGGAGATTTCCGTGGCGATGCAGAGATATCGCGCGCCGTCGGGCGTCTCGGCCAGTTGGCGGATGATCCGGCCCGGCGTCTCGAAGGCCTGGTGCACGTTCCACAGCGGACAGGCCGCACCGAAACGAGCGAATTGCAGCTTGGCGGCACTATGGCGCTTGGTGATGTTGCCGGCGCGGTCGATGCGGGCAAAGAAGATCGGCACGCCCTTGTGCCCCGGCCGCTGCAGCGTGCTCAGCCTGTGCGCCACCTGCTCGATCGAAGCGCCGAAATGCGCAGCCATCAGCTCGAGGTCGTGGCGCAGCTCGGCGGCCGCGCGCATGAAGGCCTGGTAGGGGAGGGTCAGCGCGCCGGCGAAATAATTGCGCAGCCCCATCTTGCAGATTTCCTGCGCCTCGCTGGTACGGAATTCGGCCGAACGAGCGATCTGTGCCACTTCGGCCTCCATCTCCATCTCGGCGACCTGGAAGGCGATCTGGAAGCTGCGGGTGGCCAGCGGCGAGTAGGGGTTGAGGAACAGCACTCCCGACTTGGCGTCGAATCGCCTCAGCGCATCGTCATCGGCATCGGCGCGGGCGATGCGGACGCCATGCCGGCTGTCCAGATGCGCGGCCAGCGCCGCATAACTGTCTCGCTCGCCGATGCCGAGCTCCCCGGCCAGTCGCTCTGCCGCCACGTCGAGCGCGTGGATGTAGTTGTCGACGAAATGGAAGAAGTCGCGCACTTCCTCATAGGGCGTGGGCTCGGAGGCGGATGTGCCGCGCCCCAGTGTGTCGTCAAGGCTCGCCAGCTGCTCGGAATTGCGGCGATAGGCTTGATGGGCCGAGATCAGCGCCCGGGCGAAGCCCGGCGCGTTCTGCGTCACCAGCTTCAGTTCCTGCAGGTTGGGCGCGTAGTTCTCGAAGATCGGATCGGACAGTGCCTCCGTCAGCGCCGACAGCAGCCGGTCATTGTCGCCCTGCGAAATCTCCGAGATGTCGATCTGGAATTTTTCGGCGAGCGCGAGCAGCACCGAGGCGGAAACCGGACGCTGGTTGTTCTCGATCTGGTTGAGATAGCTGGTCGAGATGCCGATGCGCTCGGCGAAGCTCGCCTGCGTCGCCTTGTTGGCCTCGCGCAGCTCGCGCACCTTGCGGCCGATATAGAGTTTGCGGGTCGCCATGTTTGCAAATTCGCAATTTACATTTCTCGAATTTGTATATTACGCTTTTGCACACTTTCAACTGTTTTCCTGCGCGCGCCATGGGGCTATTGCGCCAACTTCGCTGCTTGCCGCTGACGCGGCGAGAGGCCATTGTTTTTCAACCTGTAGCGCGGGAGAAAGCCCCATGACGCTCTACCAGACCCTTGCCGACAGGCGGACCAGCCGGCTCAGCACAATGGACATCGTGGCCGTCGTCGCGGGCTCGTTGCTTCTGACCGCCTCCGCCAAGATTCAGGTGCCGTTCTACCCCGTTCCCATGACCATGCAGACGCTTGTCGTCATCGGCCTCGGCCTGGCGCTCGGCCCGGTACGTGGCACTGCTGCCGTTGCTCTCTATCTCGCGCAGGGCGCTCTTGGCCTGCCGGTCTTTGCCGGCACGCCCGAAAAGGGCATCGGCCTCGCCTACATGACGGGCCCGACCGGCGGTTATCTCGCCGGCTACCTGCCTGCCGCAGTGCTCGCCGGCTGGCTCGCCGAGCGCGGCTGGGACCGCAACGCTGTCACCGCCATGCTGGCCGCACTGCTTGCCGGAGCCGTCATCTATGTGCCCGGCCTGCTCTGGCTCGGCAATGTCGTCGGCTGGGACAAGCCTGTGCTGGCCTTCGGCCTCTACCCCTTCATATCAGGCGACGTCATGAAGGCCGTGCTTGCCGCGATCGCCTTCCCCGCCGCCTGGAAATGGCTTTCTCACAAGGGCATGAACTGATGCGCGCCGTACTCGAACAACTGGAAGCCCGCCGCGCCGAGGCCCGCCTCGGCGGCGGCCAGAAGCGCATCGATGCCCAGCATGCCAAGGGCAAGCTGACGGCGCGCGAACGCATCGACGTGCTGCTCGATGAAGGCTCCTTCGAAGAGTTCGACATGTATGTCACCCACCGCACCACCGATTTCGGCATGGCCGAGCAGAAGGTGGCGGGTGACGGCGTCGTTACCGGCTGGGGCACCATCAACGGTCGCCTGGTCTATGTCTTCAGCCAGGACTTCACCGTGCTCGGCGGCTCGCTGTCGGAGACGCACGCGCAGAAAATCTGCAAGATCATGGACATGGCGATGCGCAACGGCGCGCCCGTCATCGGCCTGAACGACTCCGGCGGCGCCCGCATCCAGGAAGGCGTCGCTTCGCTTGCCGGCTATGCCGACGTGTTCAAGCGCAATGTCGATGCCTCCGGCGTCGTGCCGCAGATCTCGGTCATCATGGGCCCGTGCGCTGGCGGCGCGGTGTATTCGCCCGCCATGACCGACTTCATCTTCATGGTGCGTGACTCGTCCTACATGTTCGTCACCGGTCCCGACGTGGTGAAGACGGTCACCAACGAGATCGTCACCGCCGAAGAGCTCGGCGGCGCCCGCACCCACACTTCGAAGTCCTCGGTCGCCGACGGCGCCTACGAAAACGACATCGAGGCCCTGGAGCAGGTTCGCCTGCTGTTCGACTTCCTGCCGCTCAACAACCGCGAGAAGCCGCCGGTGCGGCCGTTCCATGACGATCCGAGCCGGTTGGAGATGCGGCTCGACACGCTGATCCCCGACAGCGCGACCAAACCCTACGACATGAAGGAGCTGATCCTGGCGATCGCCGACGAGGGCGATTTCTTCGAAATCCAGGAAGCGTTCGCCAAGAATATCATCACCGGCTTCATGCGCATCGAAGGCCAGAGCGTCGGCATCGTCGCCAACCAGCCGATGGTGCTGGCCGGCTGTCTCGACATCGACTCGTCGCGAAAGGCGGCCCGTTTCGTCCGCTTCTGCGACGCGTTCTCGATCCCGATCCTGACCTTGGTCGACGTTCCGGGCTTCCTGCCTGGTACCGCGCAGGAATATGGCGGCGTCATCAAGCATGGCGCCAAGCTGCTCTTCGCCTATAGCCAGGCCACCGTTCCGATGGTCACGCTGATCACGCGCAAGGCTTATGGCGGCGCTTATGACGTCATGGCCTCCAAGCATATCGGCGCCGACATCAACTATGCCTGGCCGACGGCGGAGATCGCCGTCATGGGCGCCAAGGGCGCGACCGAAATTCTCTACCGCTCCGATCTTGGCGATCCGGAAAAGATCGCCGAGCGCACCAAGGAGTACGAAACCAACTTCGCCAACCCGTTCAAGTCAGCCGAGCGCGGTTTCATCGACGAGGTGATCATGCCGCATTCGTCGCGCCGTCGCATCGCCCGCGCCTTCGCCGCCCTGCGTGGCAAGAAGCTCGATGCACCGTGGAAGAAGCACGACACGATACCGCTGTGAGCAGGACAAAAATGTTCAAGAAAATCCTCATCGCCAATCGTGGCGAGATCGCCTGCCGGGTCATCAAGACGGCCCAGAAGCTTGGTATCGCAACGGTCGCGGTCTATTCCGACGCCGACCGTGAGGCGCTGCACGTGAAGATGGCCGACGAGGCCGTCCATATCGGGCCGGCACCGTCGAACCAGTCCTACATCGTCATCCAGAAAATCATCGACGCGATCCGGCAGACCGGCGCCGATGCGGTGCATCCGGGCTATGGCTTCCTGTCGGAGAACCCGAATTTCGCCGAGGCGCTAAAGGGCGAAGGCGTCGCCTTCATCGGCCCGCCGCCTGTTGCCATCGAGGCGATGGGCGACAAGATCACCTCGAAGAAGATCGCGGCCTCCGCCGGCGTCAACACCGTGCCCGGCCATATGGGGCTGATCGAAGACGCCGACGAGGCGGTCAAGATCGCCAATTCGATCGGTTATCCCGTCATGATCAAGGCCTCCGCCGGCGGCGGCGGCAAAGGCATGCGCATCGCCTGGAACGACACCGAGGCGCGCGAGGGCTTCCAGTCATCCAGGAACGAGGCAAAGTCCTCCTTCGGCGACGACCGCATTTTCATCGAAAAATTCGTCACCCAGCCGCGCCACATCGAGATCCAGGTGCTGGGCGACCAGCACGGCAACCTCGTCTATCTCGGCGAGCGCGAATGTTCGATCCAACGCCGCAACCAGAAGGTCATCGAGGAGGCGCCGTCGCCCTTCCTCGACGCCGACACCCGCAAGGCAATGGGCGAACAGGCCGTGGCGCTCGGCAACGCCGTCGGATACTTCTCGGCCGGCACGGTCGAGTTCATCGTCGACGGCAACAGGAACTTCTACTTCCTCGAGATGAACACCCGCTTGCAGGTCGAGCATCCGGTGACGGAATTGATCACCGGCATCGACCTGGTCGAGGAGATGATCCGCGTCGCCGCCGGCGAGAAGCTTCGCTTTACGCAAGCCGAGGTGAACCTTGACGGCTGGGCCGTCGAAAGCCGCCTCTACGCCGAGGATCCCTATCGCAACTTCCTGCCGTCGATCGGCCGGCTGACCCGCTACCGCCCGCCGGTCGAGGGCAAGCGCGACGACGGCACCGTCGTCCGCAACGATACCGGCGTCTTCGAGGGCGGCGAAATCTCGATGTACTACGATCCGATGATCGCCAAGCTCTGCACCTGGGCGCCGGATCGCCTGACGGCGGTCGAGGCGATGGGCCGGGCGCTGGACGATTTCGAAGTCGAAGGCATCGGCCACAATCTGCCCTTCCTCTCGGCGGTCATGGACCAGGAGCGGTTCCGCTCCGGCGCGCTGACCACCGCCTACATCGCCGAGGAGTTTCCCGACGGCTTTGCCGGCGTGGCACCCTCCGAGTCCGATGCCCGCAAGCTTGCCGCGGTGGCGGCACTTATCAACCAGTCCGTCCAGCGTCGCGGCACCCAGATCTCGGGCTCGCTCGCCAACCACCAGCGTCCCGTCGGCGCCGACTGGGTGGTCACCCTTGCCGGCTTCACCCTGCCGCTCCATGTCAGGGACGGAGCCGACGGCATGATGGTCGAATTCGACGACGGCACCACACTTGCGGTGTCGAGCGACTGGCTGCCAGGCCACCCGCACGCCAACTTTGCCGTCGATGGCACGTCCATCGGCGTGAAGGTGTCGCGGTCGGGCACAGGCTGGCGCCTGCGCTGGCGCGGCATGGACGTGGTGACCCATGTGCGCAGCCCGCGCGTCGCCCAACTGGCGAAGCTGATGCCGGTCAAGCTGCCGCCCGATACCTCGAAGATGCTGCTTTGCCCGATGCCGGGCGTGGTGACGTCGATCCTGGTCAAGCAAGGCGACGAGGTCGAGGCCGGCCAGTCGCTGGCAACAGTCGAGGCGATGAAAATGGAAAACGTGCTGCGCGCCGAGCGCAAGGGCACGGTCAAGCGCGTGGCGGCGACAGCGGGCGAAAGCCTCGCAGTCGACGAGCTGATCATGGAGTTCGAGTGATGGCGCCTAGCGCCTCTTCAGACTGCTTAGGGTCGATCCGCAAAGTGGACACGATCGACCCCATCGTCGCACGTGCTCGACTTGGCACTCTTACCCCCACCCCGGACCTGCGGTCCGACCCTCCCCACAAGGGGGAGGGTGAGCCCCGCGCCTGAGGAGGCCCCAATGACCGACAAACCAACAACCGACAGCTGGAAAGAACTCGCCGAGCGCGAGATCAAGGCATCGCCCGACACGCTGACCTGGAACACGCCTGAGGGCATTGAGGTCAAGCCGCTCTACACGGCGGATGATCTCCAAGGCATCGGCCATCTCGGCACGCTGCCGGGCATCGCGCCGTTCCTGCGCGGTCCACGCGCCACCATGTACACCGGCCGCCCCTGGACGATCCGGCAATATGCCGGCTTCTCCACGGCGGAGGCTTCCAACAACTTCTACCGCAAGGCGCTCGCCGCCGGCCAGCAGGGCGTGTCCGTCGCCTTCGACCTCGCCACCCATCGCGGTTATGACTCGGACCATCCGCGCGTCGAAGGCGACGTCGGCAAGGCCGGCGTGGCAATCGATTCCGTCGAGGACATGAAGATCCTGTTCGACGGCATCCCGCTCGAGCAGATCTCGGTGTCGATGACCATGAACGGCGCCGTCATCCCGATCCTCGCCAATTTCATCGTTGCGGGCGAGGAACAGGGCGTGTCGCGCGACAAGCTTTCGGGGACCATCCAGAACGACATCCTCAAGGAGTTCATGGTCCGCAACACCTACATCTACCCGCCCGAACCCTCGATGCGCATCGTTGCCGACATCATCGAGTATACGGCCAGAGAGATGCCGAAGTTCAACTCGATCTCGATCTCTGGCTACCACATGCAGGAGGCCGGTTCGACGCTGGTGCAGGAACTCGCCTTCACCCTGGCCGATGGGCGCGAATATGTTCGTGCGGCGCTGAAGAAGGGGCTCAATGTCGACGACTTCGCCGGCCGGCTGTCCTTCTTCTTCGCCATCGGCATGAACTTCTTCATGGAGGCGGCAAAGCTGCGGGCGGCGCGCCTGCTCTGGTCACGCATCATGACCGAATTCGAGCCGAAGAAGCCGTCGTCGCTGATGCTGCGGACCCACTGCCAGACCTCGGGCGTATCATTGCAGGAGCAGGATCCCTACAACAACATCGTCCGCACCGCCTTCGAGGCGATGTCGGCGGCCCTCGGCGGCACGCAGTCGCTGCACACCAACTCCTTCGACGAGGCGATCGCACTTCCAACCGAGTTTTCGGCCCGTATCGCCCGCAACACCCAGTTGATCCTGCAGCATGAGACCGGCGTGACCAAGGTCGTCGACCCACTCGCCGGCTCCTATTATGTCGAGGCCCTGACCAAAGACCTCGCCGAGAAGGCCTGGGCGCTGATCGAGGAGGTCGAGGCGATGGGCGGCATGACCAAGGCTGTCGCGAGCGGATTGCCCAAGCGGATGATCGAGGAGGCGGCGACCCGGCGCCAGGCCGCCGTCGACAAAGGTGACGAGGTCATCGTTGGCGTCAACAAGTACCGTCTCGAGCAGGAAGATCATCTCGATATCCTTGAGATCGACAATTCCGCCGTCCGCCTGTCACAGATCGCCCGTATCGAGCGCACCCGCCGCCAGCGCGACCCGAAGCGCGTCGCCGAAACGATTGCCGCGCTGGAACAGGTCGCTCGCTCAGGTAAAGGCAACATCCTTGCCGCGGCCGTCGACGCGTCCCGCGCCCGTGCCACGGTCGGCGAGATTTCCGATGCGATGCGCCGCGCCTTTGGCGACCATGCGGCGGTGCCCGAAGTGGTCGAAAACGTCTATGGCAAGGCCTATGACGACGAGCCGGAATTCCAGACGTTGGTGTCGCGGCTCGAACAGTTTGCCGGCTCACTGGGTGAAAAGCCGCGTGTCATGGTGGCCAAGCTCGGTCAGGACGGCCACGATCGCGGTGCCAAGATCATCGCCTCGGCCTTTGGCGACATCGGCTTCGAGGTCATTGCCGGGCCGCTGTTCCAGACACCGGCTGAAGCCGCAGACACGGCAATCACCTCCAGGGTCCATGTCGTCGGCATGTCGTCGCTGGCGGCCGGCCACAAGACACTTGCCCCACAGCTTGTCCAGGCTCTCAAGGCCAAGGGCGCTGAGGATATCATCGTGGTGGTCGGCGGCGTCATTCCGCGGCAGGATTATCAGTACCTGCTTGACCATGGCGTGTCGGCGGTCTTCGGACCCGGCACCAATGTGCTCGACGCCGCCCGCGCGGTGCTCGACCTGATGGAAGGCAAGCGCCGCAACCAGTAAGCGCGCGAACCGAACGAAAGAGGCCGCGCAAGCGGGCCTTTTCCGTTTGGCCGTGCTAAGCGGCCTTGCGGCCGATGGAGACGTATTGGATGCCGTGGCGGGCGACGACCGCCGGGTCATAGAGGTTGCGGCCGTCGAAGATGACGGCGGTCTTGAGCTGGTCGCGGATCAGCTCGAAGGATGGCGCCCTAAAGTTCTTCCACTCGGTGGCGATCAAGAGTGCATCGGCGCCGCGCAACGCCGCCTCCTTGGTGCCGCACAAGGTGAGGTCGTCGCGCTGGCCATAGATCTGCTGCGCCTCGTTCATCGCCTCGGGATCGTAGGCCTGCACCCTGGCGCCGGCTTGCCACAGCGCCTCCATCAGCACCCTCGATGGTGCCTCGCGCATGTCGTCGGTGTTGGGCTTGAAGGCCAGACCCCAGAGCGCAAAGGTCTTGCCGGCGAGGTCGCCGTTGAAATGCGCCTTCAGCTTGTCGAACAGCACCACTTTCTGGGCATTGTTGCGTGCCTCGACCGAGTGCAGCAGCACCGGCTCGAAACCGACATCGCCGGCGGTGCGGATCAGGGCCCGCACATCCTTGGGAAAACACGAGCCGCCATAACCGAGCCCGGGATAGATGAAGTGGTAACCGATGCGCGGGTCCGAGCCGATGCCCTTGCGCACCTCCTCGATGTCGGCGCCGAGCAGTTCGGCCAGGTTCGCCATCTCGTTCATGAAGCTGATCTTGGTCGCCAGCATGCAGTTGGCGGCGTATTTGGTGAACTCGGCCGAGCGCACGTCCATCACGATCATCTTCTCGTGGTTGCGGTTGAACGGTGCATAGAGCTCGCGCATCACCTCCTCGGCCGCTTCGCTGTCGGTGCCGACGATGATGCGGTCGGGCTTCATGCAGTCGGCAACCGCCGAACCTTCCTTGAGGAACTCCGGATTGGAGACGACGTCGAAGCTTAGCTCCTCCCGGCCTCTCTGTTTCAAGGCAGCCGCAATCGTCTCGCGCACCTTGTCGGCGGTGCCCACCGGCACCGTCGACTTGGTCACCACGATCTTGGCACCCGCCATCTCGCGGCCGATGGCATCGGCCACCGACAGCACATATTTGAGGTCGGCCGAGCCGTCCTCGCCCTGCGGCGTGCCGACGGCAATCATCTGGATCTCGCCATGGCGCACGGCCATCGAAGCATCCGTCGTGAACACGATACGCCCCGCCGCATGGTTCTCGCGCACCAGGGCCTCCAGCCCCGGCTCGAAGATCGGGATGAACCCCTGGTTCAGCCGCTCGACCTTGGCCGCGTCGACGTCGACGCAGACGACGTCATGACCGACCTCGGCCAGAACAGCCGCCTGAACAAGACCGACATAGCCAATCCCAAATACTGTCAGATTCATGAAGCCAGATCCCGTTCGCGCCGTGCGCTTCGCACGCGCTTGATACAGGAATTTGACAGTGCGTAGAAGTTCAGACGGCTACGGAATGGCGCGCGGTGCCGTGGCCGAGATAGGCGTCGAAGACAGCCGCGATCGAACGAACGAACGGCTTGCCGCGTTCGGTGACGACGAAGCGGTTGCCGGCGCGCACGAAGACGCCGTCCCTGTCGTTGGCGGCAAGCAGCTCGGCCTCGGCAATGACGCCGCGGGCGCCATCGCCGAAACGGCTGAGCAGTTCGCAGCGCGAGAAGGAAAAATCGCACATCAGCCGCTCGATCACCCAGGCACGCATGCGGTCGGCATTCGACAGGGCGAAGCCGCGCACCGTGGCCAGGCCACCGGCCAGCACGCGGCGTTCATATTCGCCCGTTGCCGGCATGTTCTGGACATAGCCATGTGGCAGAAGCCCGATTGACGAAGCACCGAGGCCGATCAGCGCGTCGGCCTGGTCGGTCGTATAGCCCTGGAAATTGCGCCGCAGCGTGCCCGCATGCGCCGCCACGGCCAGGCTATCCCCAGGCAGGGAGAAATGATCCATTCCGACGGCTTCGTAGCCGGCGTCCAGGATCAGCCGCGCGGCCAATTCAGACTGCGCCAACCGCGCAGCAGCATCGGGCAGCAGCGCATCGTCGATCATCGTCTGGTGCTTCTTCAGCCACGGTACGTGGGCGTAGCCGAACAGGGCGATGCGGTCGGGTCGCAGCGACAGCAGCTTTTCCGTTGTTGCGGCGATGCTTTCGAGCGTCTGGTGCGGCAAGCCGTAGAGCATGTCGAGATTGACCGAGCGCACGCCGCGCGCGCGAACGGCGTCGACCACAGCCTTCGTCTGTTCGAAACTTTGCTCTCGGTTGATGGCCTTTTGAACCCGCTCATCGAAATCCTGCACGCCCAGGCTCGCCCGCGTCAGACCTACGGCCGCCAGCGCATCAAAACGCGCCTCGTCCATATCGTTGGGATCGATTTCGACGCTGATCTCGGCATCGCCGGCGAAGGCGAACTTTTCGCGCAACCGGCTTCCGAGCGCCATCATGTCCTTTGGCGTCAGCATTGTCGGCGATCCCCCTCCGAGATGCAAACTACGGATATTTAGCCGGCTTCCGCACAGAGTAGCCACCGTGTCGATCTCGCGCTCCAGCGCCTTGAGATATCGCTCGAGGGGGTCGTAGCGCCGCGTCTGCCTGGTGTGGCAGGCACAGAACCAGCACAGACGGTCGCAATAGGGGATGTGGATATAGAGCGATGCGTTCGACCCCTTAGGCAGCGCGCGCAACCAGCCGCCATAGGTCGTCGACGACACCGCCGCGTTGAAATGCGGCGCGGTCGGATAGCTGGTGTATCGCGGCACCGGCGCTGCGTATTTCTCGACGAGGGTACTGTCCATAATCGTCTCCATCAACAGCCGAAGCATGCTGCGGAGACCCCGGTATCGCCTTGACCTGGATCAAGCGAAGACCTGGATCGAGCAACGAGCTGGATCAAAAGCAACACAGGGCGATGGACACAATGACACGGTTCCTTTTGGCGGCCGCGATGCCTAGATTGGGCAAATCGGGGTGCTAGACGAAGAAATGGCCATTCGCCAGGACATTCACAATTCTGAAATACCGGCGTTGTGCCGCTCCTGCGAGGCGCGGCATCGTGGCGTGTGCGGTGCGCTGACGCCGGAACAGCTTGTCGAGCTCAGCCGCCACACCACCAAACGCAAGGTCGAGCCGGGCACGGTACTGGTGTCGGACTCGGACACGATCGACAGCTACGCCAACGTGCTGGCCGGCGTGGTCAAGCTGGTCAAGACATTGCCGGACGGCCGCCAGCAGATCGTCGGCCTGCAGTTCGCGCCCGATTTCATCGGGCGGCCGTTCAAGCAGGAGAGCTCGATCACAGCGGAGGCCGCCACCCCCGTTCGCGTCTGCGCCTTTCCCAAGACCTCACTCGACCGCATGATCGACCAGGCGCCGGAACTCGGCCACAGGCTGCATCTTCAAGCACTCGACGAACTCGATGAGGCGCGCGACTGGATGCTGACGCTGGGGCGCAAGACCGCTGCCGAGCGTGTCGCCTCGTTCCTTCACCTCATCGCCAGGCATGGCGACCCAGAGGCCGAGAGCGCGGGCGAAATCAGCTTCGACCTGCCGCTGACCCGCGCCGACATCGCCGATTTCCTTGGCCTGACCATCGAAACCGTCAGCCGCCAGTTGACCAAGCTGCGCAAGGACGGTCTGATCACGGTCGAAAACAACCGCCATATCACGGTCTTCGACTTGGACAGACTGGAGCGACGCGCCAATATCTGAGCAGGCCGTCAACCGGCGGGCGCCAGAAGTGCCATGACATGGTCGCGCTCGAAAGCGACGTGCCGGCGCACAGCGGCGAAATAGCCGCGCAACATGAATCCCAGGGTTTCCGGATTGTCGGCCTCGCCCTGCCGCGCGGCAAAGCGCAAGGCGTCCCGCAACTCGGCGGCGTAGCCCTCATCCTCGAGATGTTCGTTCCTCAGTCGCTCGATGGTCTTGCCCGACTCGACGCTGTGGCCCAGACGCTGGCAAAAGTACGGAAAGATCCGCTGCTCCTCGAAGCGGTGGATTTTTGCCATTGTCGGCCCAAGCGCCCGCGCCGCCAGGATGCATTTCCGCCGGTCAAGCCCGTTGGGCAGTGAATCGGCAATCTCCTCGAGCCGGTCGCACAGCGCAAGTTCGGCGGTATGGGCGCGCCGCATCACCTCGACGGCCTCGCGCTCAGCACCATCCTGCGATCCGGCTTGCCTGTCATTGAGCGCGATCATTACCCAGAGGTTCCCTTTTTGAGGCCAAGGCTGGGCCGACACGGCCGGCTTGACCTTGATCCAGATCAAGGCGCGAGCCGCCAATGTCATGGATGTGTCCGGTCTGGCGTCGGCAGAAACCGTCGGCGCGCGACCATCGTCGGGGATCGCTCATGAAATACGGAAACGAAATCGTCCTGCTGGCACTGGCGGCTTTCGCCGCCTTGCTGGGCGCCGCCTTCGCGCAGGATAGCCAGTTCGGCGCTCATATGTGGGTGCTGTTCTTCGCCCTTGCCGGTGGCGCCGCCGTCCTGCTGCGCACCGGCAACTACGCACCGGCCGCTGCCTTACCCGAGGACAGCTCGCCCTACATGGACGGGCCGATACGCTACGGCGTTATCGCCACCGTGTTCTGGGGCGTCACTGGCTTCCTGGTCGGCGTCGTCGTGGCGGCCCAGTTGGCATTCCCCGATCTCAACATCGAGCCTTGGCTGAACTTCGGCCGCCTGCGCCCGCTACACACCTCGGCAGTGGTCTTCGCCTTCGGCGGCAACGCGCTGATCGCGACCTCGTTCTACGTCGTCCAGCGCACCTCGCGGGCGCGGCTCTTCGGCGGCAACCTCGCCTGGTACGTGTTCTGGGGCTATCAGTTGTTCATCGTCATGGCGGCGACCGGCTATCTGCTCGGCATCACCCAGAGCCGCGAATATGCCGAGCCCGAATGGTATGTCGACATCTTCCTGACCATCGTTTGGGTCGCCTATCTCGCCGTCTTCCTCGGCACCATCCTGAACCGCAAGGAGCCGCATATCTATGTGGCCAACTGGTTCTACCTCGCCTTCATCATCACCATCGCCATGCTGCACGTGGTCAACAACCTGGCGGTGCCGGCATCCTTCCTCGGCGCGAAGAGCTATTCGCTGTTTTCGGGCGTGCAAGATGCGCTGACGCAATGGTGGTACGGCCACAACGCCGTCGGTTTCTTCCTCACCGCCGGCTTCCTCGGCATGATGTATTATTTCGTGCCCAAGCAGGTGGGCCGCCCGGTCTATTCCTATCGGCTGTCGATCATCCACTTCTGGTCGCTGATCTTTCTCTATATCTGGGCCGGCCCGCACCACCTGCACTACACCGCCCTGCCCGACTGGGCGCAGACGCTGGGCATGGTGTTTTCGATCATGCTCTGGATGCCGTCCTGGGGCGGCATGATCAACGGCCTGATGACGCTGTCGGGCGCCTGGGACAAGATCCGCACCGATCCGATCGTCCGCATGATGGTGTTGGCCATCGCCTTCTACGGCATGTCGACCTTCGAGGGCCCCATGATGTCGATCAAGGCGGTCAACTCGCTTAGCCACTACACCGAATGGACCATCGGCCATGTCCACTCCGGCGCGCTTGGCTGGAACGGCATGATCACTTTCGGCGCCATCTACTTCCTGGTGCCGCGCCTGTGGGGTCGTGAGCGGCTCTATTCACTACGTTTGGTGACCTGGCACTTCTGGCTAGCGACCCTCGGCATCGTCGTCTACGCCGCGGTCATGTGGGTTGCCGGCATCAGCCAGGGCTTGATGTGGCGCGAGTACGACGAGCAGGGCTTCCTGGTCTACTCCTTCGCCGAAAGCGTCGCGGCCATGGCGCCCTATTACGTCGTCCGCACCATTGGTGGCCTGATGTATCTCGCCGGCGCGCTGGTCATGGCCTGGAACGTCTACATGACGATCCGCGGCCACCAGCGCCAGGAAGAGCCGATGCCCACCTCAGCCCACGCCCTCCAGCCTGCGCAGTAAGGAGCCCGAAATGGCACTGCTCGACAAACACAAGACAATCGAGAAGAACGCGACGCTGC
Source organism: Aminobacter sp. BA135 (assembly GCF_050859125.1). Classification (NCBI taxonomy): domain Bacteria; kingdom Pseudomonadati; phylum Pseudomonadota; class Alphaproteobacteria; order Hyphomicrobiales; family Phyllobacteriaceae; genus Aminobacter; species Aminobacter sp. BA135. The sequence continues at coordinate 783,069 of NZ_CP139572.1, read as the reverse complement.
TTCTGGTCGGCACGCTTCTGGTCGTCAGCATCGGCGGCCTAGTCCAGATCACGCCGCTGTTCTACCTCGAGAACACCATCGAGAAGGTCGAAGGCATGCGGCCCTATTCGCCGCTGGAACTCGCTGGCCGCAACATCTACATCCGCGAGGGCTGCTACACCTGCCACAGCCAGATGATCCGGCCCTTCCGCGACGAGGTCGAGCGCTATGGCCACTACAGCCTGGCAGCGGAGTCGATGTACGACCATCCGTTCCAGTGGGGATCGAAGCGCACCGGCCCCGACCTCGCCCGCGTCGGCAATCGCTACTCCAACGAATGGCATGTCCAGCATCTGGTCGAGCCACGCTCGGTGGTGCCGGAATCGGTCATGCCGAGTTACGCCTTCCTCAAGGAAACGCCCTTGGCGGTGAAGACCATCAGCTACGACCTGATCGCCAACCGTCGTGTCGGCGTGCCCTACAGCGACGAGATGATCGCCAGCGCCGATGCCGACATCAAGGCGCAGGCCGATCCGAATGCCGACACGTCGGGCGTACTGGCGCGCTATCCCAAGGCCAAGCTCGGCGACTTCGACGGCGATCCGGCAGCGCTGACCGAGATGGATGCGCTGGTTGCCTATCTGCAGATGCTCGGCACGCTGGTCGACTTCTCGACCTACGACCCGGCCACCGGCTACCGCTAGGAGATATGCCATGGACTACACGACGTTGCGGCATTTCGCCGACAGTTGGGGGCTGCTGGCGATGACTGTCTTCTTCATCGGCGCGATTCTCTTCGCCCTTCGCCCCGGCGGCAAGCAGGCCGCCGAGCGCGCCGCGCAAATTCCGCTCAAGGAGGACTGATCTGTGGGCGACAAGCACATCGACGAACTGTCCGGCGTCGAGACGACCGGACACGAATGGGACGGCATCACCGAGCTCAACAACCCGATGCCGCGCTGGTGGCTCTGGACCTTCTATGCCACCGTCGTCTGGGCGTTGGCCTACACCGTCGCCTACCCTGCCTGGCCGATGATCAGCTCGGCGACGACGGGCGTGCTCGGCTATTCCAGCCGGGCCGAGGTGAAGACCGAACTCGCCGCAGCCGAACAGGCCAAGAGCGCTTATGTCGAGGCGGTGAAGGCGAAGAACGTCAGCGAGATCCTGGCCGACGACAAGTTGCGCCAGTTCGCCACCGCTGCCGGCTCTGCCGCCTTCAAGGTCAACTGCATCCAGTGCCACGCCTCTGGTGCGCAAGGCTCGCCCGGCTTCCCCAACCTCAATGACGACGAATGGCTGTGGGGCGGCAGCATCGACCAGATCTACAAGACCATTGCGCATGGCGTCCGGTTCGATGGCGACGAGAATACCCACACGTCCGAAATGCCGGCTTTCGCCGAGATTCTTGAGCCAAAGCAGGTCAACGAGGTCGCGGCCTATGTCGCGAGCCTGTCGGGCACGGCCGACACGCCGGAGCTGGTGCCTGCAGGCGCCAAGGTGTTCGCCGACAATTGTGCCGCCTGCCACGGCGACAACGCCAAGGGCAACAAGGAGCTTGGCGCTCCCGACCTGTCCGACGCCATCGCGCTCTATGCCTCCGGCCAGGCCGCCATTGCCCGTCAGGTGCGCCATCCCAAGCATGGCGTGATGCCCGCCTGGGGTGCCCGGCTCGGCGACGTCAACGTCAAGGAACTTGCAATCTTCGTCCATTCGCTCGGCGGCGGCGAATAACCCTCCATCGCCGGTGGGTGGTGGACGAAGGGCGGGGGAGAGGCCTGGCAGCGATGCCGGGCCTCTTTTTACGTCCGCTTGACCTGAATCAAGGCTGGCCGGTCACGGTCACGGCAAAAGCGAGATGAGACGCTGCCGAACCAATGGCCTGGCGTCCAGCAGGAGACGAGAATGCTCGACGAGAGGCAGGTGGAGAGGCTTGAGGTCACGGCGGTCAACTCTGCCAAGACCCGCCAACCGCTCTACACCGCACGCCAGAAGGTGTTTCCCAAGCGGGCCTCGGGCCGGTTCCGCCAGTTCAAGTGGCTGGTCATGCTGGTCACGCTCGGCATCTATTATCTGACGCCATGGCTGCGTTGGGACCGTGGTCCCTATGCGCCCGACCAGGCCGTGCTGCTCGACATCGCCAACCGCCGCTTCTACTTCTTCGCCGTCGAGATCTGGCCGCAGGAATTCTTCTATGTCGCCGGCCTGCTGGTCATGGCCGGCATCGGGCTGTTCCTCGTCACCTCCACCGTCGGCCGCGCCTGGTGCGGCTACACCTGCCCGCAGACCGTCTGGGTCGACCTGTTCCTCGTCGTCGAGCGCGGCATCGAGGGCGACCGCAACGCCCGCATCAAGCTTGACAGCGCACCATGGTCGTTTGCCAAGCTGTGGAAGCGCACAGCCAAGCACGTCATCTGGCTTGTCATCGCAGTTGCCACCGGCGGCGCCTGGATCTTCTATTTCGCCGATGCCCCGACCCTGCTCGGCCAGTTCCTCACCGGCCAGGCTGAAGCCGTGGCCTACATCACCGTCGCCATCCTGACCGCCACGACCTATGCCTTCGGCGGGCTGATGCGCGAGCAGGTCTGCACCTATATGTGCCCATGGCCACGCATCCAGGCGGCGATGCTGGACGAGAACTCGCTGACCGTCACCTACAATGACTGGCGCGGCGAGCCGCGCTCGCGCCACGCCAAGAAGGCAGCGGCCGAGGGGCTTTCGGTCGGCGACTGTGTCGACTGCAACGCTTGTGTCGCGGTCTGCCCGATGGGCATCGACATCAGAGACGGCCAGCAGCTCGAATGCATCACCTGCGCGCTCTGCATCGACGCCTGCGACGGGGTCATGGACAAGATCGGCAAGGAGCGCGGCCTGATTTCATACGCCACCCTCGCCGACTATCAGTCCAACATGGCGATCGCCACAAATCCTGCCACGCAGACTATCGATCCCGCTCGCGTGCGCGATGCAGACGGCAAGCTCGACAAGCGCATTTCGCATTTCCACATCCGGAGGCTCTTCCGGCCGCGCACCTTCGTCTATGCCGGTGCGTGGAGCCTTGTCGGCCTTGGCCTGTTGATAGCGCTGCTCAGCCGCGATCGGCTCGACATCAACGTGCTGCACGACCGCAACCCGCAATATGTCGTCCTGTCCGACGGCTCGATCCGCAACGGCTACACCGTCAAGCTGCTCAACATGGTGCCCGAGCCGCGCAGCTTCGACCTCAGCATCGAAGGGCTGCCCGGCGCGGTGATGAGCGTCGTCGGCATCGACCAGCAGGAAACGCGCTCGATCACCATCGACGCCGAGCCGGACAAGCTCAAGACCGTCAGGGTCTATGTCCGCCAGCCGCGCGACCAACTCAGCCAGGGACAGGGCTTCTCGTTTGTCGTCGCCGACAGGGCGGGCGCCGAACGAGATGTCTACGCCGCAAAGTTCAACGTCCCGGAGACCTTAAGATGAGCACGCGCGCCATTCAGCCGAGAGCATTCACCGGACGGCACATGCTGGCCATCATGGTTGCCTTTTTCGGTGTCATCATAACAGTCAATCTGCTCATGGCGACCTTTGCCAGGACGAGCTGGACCGGGCTCGTCGTCCAGAACACCTATGTCGCCAGCCAGCAGTTCAACGAGCGCGTGGCCGAGCAGCGTGCTCAGGCAGCGCTGGGCTGGAAGGGCAAGCTCACCATCGCCAATGGCGAGGTCCACTACAGCTTGACCGATGACGCCGGCGCCCCGGTCGCGATCGACAGCGTGACCGCTTCCTTCCGCCGTCCGGCCTATGAAGCCGAAGACTGGCAGGTGTCCTTGCAGCGCGACGCGGACGGTACGTTTTCCATCGCCACACCGCTGCGCGACGGCATCTGGATCGTCAGCACCGAAGCCTCGGTTGCGAACCGCGAGCCCTATCGCGAAGCGCGCCGGGTCGTCGTTTTCAATGGAGCGGAGAAATGAACTGCTGCGGTCCAGAAGCCGAAATTGCCCTGCGCTTCAAGCCGGTCGCCGCAAGTGGACCGCCGCGCGAAGAACTGCTGCTCGCCAGCCGCGCTCTGCCAGGCAGTGCCAGGCAGGTCGAACTTTCCGTGCCAGGCGTGCATTGCGGCGCCTGCATCGCCAATATCGAGGCCACGCTCGGCAAACTCGACGGCGTCGAGCACGCACGCGTCAACCTGTCGACGAAGCGTGTTTCCGTGCGCTGGCGCGAGGACGCAGGCGTTCCCGCCATCTCGGAAGCCCTGGCGCGACTCGGCTACGAAAGCCATCTGTTCGAGCAAGGGGCCGATGACAAGGACGAGACGCTGGCCGAACTCATCCGCGGGCTCGGCATTGCCGGCTTCGCCGCCGGCAACATCATGCTGCTGTCCGTGTCCGTCTGGTCCGGCGCGACGGATGCCACGCGCGACCTGTTCCATTGGATCTCCGCGCTGATCGCCCTGCCCGCGCTTGCCTTTTCCGGTCGCATCTTCTTCCGCTCGGCCTGGGGCGCATTGCGCAACGGCCGCACCAACATGGATGTGCCGATCTCCATCGGCATCCTGCTCGCCTTCGGCATGAGCCTCTACGACACAGCCAACAGCGGCCCGCATGCCTATTTCGACGCCTCGGCTTCGCTGCTGTTCTTTCTTTTGATCGGCCGAACGCTCGACCACGTCATGCGCGAGCGCGCCCGTGTCGCCGTCAAGGGTCTCGCCCGACTTGCCGCCCGTGGCGCGACCGTGCTGCAGGCCGGCGGCGCCAACGCCTACCTTCCGGTCCAGGAGATCGAGCCGGGCATGCGGATCCTTCTCGCCGCCGGCGAGCGCGTGCCTGTCGATAGCAAGGTGATCAATGGCCGCTCGGAGCTCGACTGCGCCATCGTCTCGGGCGAAAGCGTGCCTGTTGCCGTCGAGTCAGGTGCCGTCTTGCGTGCCGGTACACTCAACCTGACCGGAGCGCTGACAATCGAGGCGACGGCCAAGGCGCGGGATTCCTTCCTTGCCGAGATGGCGCGGTTGATGGAAGCCGCCGAAAGTGGCCGCGGCGGCTATCGCCGCATTGCCGATCGCGCCGCCGCACTCTACGCGCCCGTTCTCCACCTGACCGCCTTCCTGACCTTCGTCGCCTGGATGGTCGCCGAGGGCAACTGGCACCAGGCGATCACCATCGCCATCGCAGTGCTGATCATCACCTGCCCCTGCGCGCTGGGTCTCGCCGTGCCGATCGTGCAGGTTGCCGCCGCGCGGCGCCTGTTCGAGAACGGCATCATGGTCAAGGACGGCGCCGCCATGGAACGTCTGGCCGAGATCGATACCGTGGTCTTCGACAAGACCGGCACGCTGACGCTTGGTAGACCGAGGCTTGTGAACGCCCACGAAATATCAGCCGACGCCTTGTCCGTCGCGGCCGCGGTTGCACTCCATTCGCTCCATCCGATCTCACGCGCCCTCGTCGAGACCCAGGCCGCAATGCCTGCCAAGGATTGGCACTTCGACAGCGTCGAGGAAATTCCGGGCTTCGGCCTCGAAGCGCGGCGCGGCGCGGACACCTACCGCCTGGGCCGTGCCGCCTGGGCCCTCGACGACGCCAATGCGGCACAGGGCACCGTACTTTCAAAGAACGGCACCAAGCTGGCCACCTTCGCCTTCGAGGACAGGTTGCGGACAGGCGCCGCAACGGCAGTTGCCGACCTGCGCGCCCAGGGCCTCTCCGTCGAGATTCTCTCCGGTGACCGCTCGGAAGCCGTGGTTGCTGTGGCCAAGGCTCTCGGTGTCGAAACCTTCTCCGCTGGCGTGCTGCCAAACGGCAAGGTGGAGCGTCTCGAGGCACTCAAGGCCGATGGCCGCAAGGTGCTGATGGTCGGCGATGGGCTCAATGACGCGCCGGCGCTGGCAGCGGCCCATGTCTCGATCGCCCCTGCCGGTGCCGCCGATATTGGCCGCAGCGCCGCCGATTTCGTCTTCCTGCGCGAGGGCCTTTCCGCCGTTCCACTGGCCTTGGCCGCCTCCTGCGAGGCCAACAAGTTGATCCGCCAGAACCTGGTGCTTGCCGTCATCTACAACGCCGTCGCCGTGCCGATCGCACTGTTCGGCTATGTCACGCCGCTGGTAGCGGCGCTGGCGATGTCCGGCTCCTCGGTTGTCGTGATCGCCAATGGCCTGCGTCTTGGTACCGGTAAGGGTCGCACTGCCAAGTCTGTAGCCAGCCGCGCCAATGCGGTCCCGGCCAAGGAGGCCATGGCATCATGAGCGGTCTGCTCGTCCTTTTGCCCATTGCGCTGTTTCTCGGCGGCCTTGGCCTGGCTGCCTTCCTGTGGTCGCTGCGCAGCGGCCAGTATGAAGATATGGACGGCGCTGCCGAACGCATCCTTGTCGACGACGACTAGCCTGACGACAAAAGGGCTGCGACCGTACCGAGGCCTGTGCTAACAGGACGACATGGCGCAGAAGAAAGCTCACGAAGTCGATTCCTGGCTGGCCCGGCCCGCAGCCGAAGCCGTCATCGTGCTGATCTACGGCCCCGACCGGGGCCTCGTTTCGGAGCGCGCTGCAGCTTTTGCCGCCAAGACCGGCCTGCCACTCGACGATCCCTTCTCCGTCGTCAAGATCGACGCTGCCGACATCGAGCGCGACAGCGGCCGGCTCGTCGACGAGGCGCGCACGGTGCCTATGTTTTCGCAGCGGCGGCTGATCTGGGTGCGCAATGCCGCTGCCCAGAAGAGCCTCGCCGACGACGTCAAGGCGCTGGCCGCCGACCCGCCGCGCGACGCCGTCATCCTGATAGAGGCGCAGGATCTCAAGAAGGGTGCGCCGTTGCGCACGATCGTCGAAGGCGCCTTTGCCGGCATGGCCCTGCCCTGCTACGCCGACGAGGCGCGCGATATCGAAAGCGTCATCGATGAGGAACTGCGCACCGCCGGCCTGAACATGGCCATGGACGCCCGCAACGCACTGCGCCGCAGCCTCGGCGGCGACCGCCTTGCGACACGCGGCGAGATCCAGAAGCTGACACTCTATGCCATGGGCAAGGGCGAGATCTCGCTCGAAGACGTCAAGGACATGACTGGCGACGTCTCGGCATTGTCGCTGGACGACGCCATCGACGCAGCCCTTGGCGGCAACATCGCCGAGTTCGACGCCGCTTTCACCAAGCAGTGCCAGACCGGCAGCCAGGCGGCACAGCTTCTCGCGACCGCAACCCGCCACCTCCAGAACATTCATCTGATGCGCGGCGAGATGGAAAATGGCGGCCGCAACGCCTCGGCGGTCGTCGCCGCGGCACGCCCCCCGGTGTTCTTCTCCCGCCGCCGGGCCGTGGAAAAAACCTTGTCGAGCTGGAGCGCAGCAGCGCTGACCCGCGCATTGACACGGCTGCAATCGACAACGCTGCAGACGCGGCGTCGGCCCGACCTTGCGGTTGCGCTGGCGCGCCAAGCGATGCTCGGCATCGCCGTTGAAGGCGCCCGCCTCTCCTCCGGCCGGCGCTAAAGAACGCCGTCGCACGTCTCGTTCTAATACAGTTCCGAACGAAATCGGCTGCATGCCTTTCCCGGATTTGCTGCAAACGCAAAAACGCCGGCGCTAGGCCGGCGTTTTTAGACAAGAGTCAATAGAATCAATCAGATATGTTCGCTCTTCAGGCGACGGCACAAGTCGTCGAGCTGTTCCAGCGAGCGGTAGCTGATGCGCAGCTCGCCGCCTTTTTCCTTGTGCGCGATCGAGATCTTCATGCCGACGACGTCGGTGAGAAGCTTCTCCAGCGCGATCGTGTCCGGATCCTTCTCGACAGGACGCGACGGCTGCTTTTCCAGCAGCGCATCGGCCGGAAGTTGGGCCAGCGCCTCAGCCTGGCGCACCGACAGCCCCTCTTCGACGATCCGCTTGGCCAGGCCCGCCGGGTCGGCAGCCGTGATCAGTGCCCGGGCATGACCGGCCGACAGCTCGCCATTAACCAGCATGTCGCGCACAACGTCAGGCAGCTTCAGCAGCCGCAGCGTGTTGGCGACATGGCTTCGGCTCTTGCCGATGACCTGGCCGAGATCGGCCTGGGTATAGTTGTGATCGTCGATCAGCTGCTGGTAGCCCATTGCCTCTTCAATGGCATTAAGATCGGAGCGCTGGACGTTCTCGATAATGGCGAGCTCAAGCGCCGTGCGATCGTTGACGTCGCGAACGATGACCGGAATCTCGTTGACGCCGGCCCGCTGTGCTGCACGCCAGCGGCGCTCGCCGGCGATGATTTCGTAGCGCCCGCCCTGCGCAGCTGGCCTGACGACGACTGGCTGGACCAGACCGTGCTCGCGGATAGACTGCGCCAGGTCGGCAAGTTCGGCTTCGCCAAAATGGCGACGAGGGTTGCGCGGATTGGGGCTGACGAACTCGATCGGCACCCGGCCGTCGGCAGGCGCCGCCGGCTTTTCCGGGACCGCCGGCTTGTCCATCTCGCCGATGAGAGCGGCAAGTCCCCGGCCAAGGCGCTTTCTGGAAAGGTCTTCGTTCATGTCTAGTCCAGCTTGTTTCGAGTCCGAATCGATTTATGCGGCCCGGAGTTTACGTTCGCGCCTGATGACTTCCGAGGCGAGCTGCAGATAGGCTTGGCTGCCCGAGCATTTCAGGTCGTAGAGGATCGCCGGCTTGCCATAGGACGGCGCTTCCGAAATGCGCACGTTGCGTGGGATCACCGTGTCGTAGACCTTTTCTCCCATATGGGCGCGCACATCCTCGACCACCTGGTTGGCCAGATTGTTGCGACCATCGAACATGGTCAGCACGATGCCCTGGATCGTCAATTCAGGATTGATCGAGCGGCGTACCTGATCCACCGTCTCAAGCAACTGGCTCAAGCCTTCGAGCGCAAAGAACTCGCACTGCAGCGGCACCAGGACGGAATCAGCCGCGGCCATCGAATTCAGCGTCAAAAGGTTGAGCGAAGGTGGGCAATCGATCAGTACGTAACTGTAGCCGGCCGCCCGCTCAGCCGATGCCCGCAAGGCATTGCGCAGCTTCAAGACGCGATCGGGCGCCGTGGCGATTTCCATTTCGATTCCAAGCAGGTCGAGCGTCGACGGAATGATCGACAGCCCCGGCACTGCCGTTTCCATCGCCGCCTGTTCGATCTCCAGCTCGCCGGTCAGCACGTCATAGGACGACACGCTGCGGTCCTTGCGATCGATGCCGAGGCCCGTGCTGGCATTGCCTTGTGGATCGAGGTCGATAATGAGCACGCGCTCGCCGATGGCGGCAAGGGCGGTCGCCAGATTGATGGCGGTCGTCGTCTTGCCGACGCCGCCTTTCTGATTGGCGACTGTGATGATTCTAGGTGTGGTTTTCATGGCTCGACTGCTGTTTTCCGTCTCGTCACAGCGCGGCAGCTAGGCGCGGCGCAGGTTCCGAATCTCGAGAATGACTCCCTGGGCGTCGGTCAGGCTCTGGTGTTCTACCAGATCGAATCTCCACTGGTGAGCGCTATCTTCGATTTCCTGACGGTAATCCCGGCCTTTGTGGAAAAGCGCTGTGGTGCCCGCCTCCAACCATGGCGACGACAGCTCCAGGAGCAGCGGTAGTGGTGCCAAGGCTCGTGCACTCAATATCTCGGGCGACTTGATGAGCGCATGGACATCTTCGATGCGCTTCGAGTGCACTTTAGCGGGCAAGCTGAGCTCACCGACCACGGCCTGCAGGAAGCCGGTCTTCTTGCGGTTGCTTTCCACCAGATCGATGGTCGCGCCTGGCCGTTCGGCAATCATCGAACCGATGATCAGGCCCGGGAAACCTCCGCCCGAGCCGATGTCGAGCCATTTCATTGCGGCGCCTCCAAGCTTCACGACCTGGGCGCTGTCAAGGATATGCCGCTCCCAAACGTCATTGAGCGTCGACGGCGCCACCAGATTGATGCGCTGTGCCCACTTGCGGAGCACAGCCTCGAAGGCTTTCAGCTTCTCGAATGTTTCACGTGAAACGGGACCGGCCACTTCCTGCAACCGGGCATAGGCGTCATTGTTCAAGCGGCGCCCCTACGTGACTGAGCTTCTGAGTTGCGGACATGGGCCAAAATGATGGCCAGCGCCGCCGGCGTCATGCCATCGATACGCTGCGCCTCGGCCAAGGAACGCGGCCGACGGACGCGCATCTTCTGCCGAAGTTCGTTGGAAAGGCCAGGAACCGACTCAAAATCAAGCGCTTCCGGGATCACCCTCTCCTCTTCCTTCAGCATCAACGCCGCATCGGCCTTCTGACGGTCAAGGTAGACGGCATATTTCGCGTCGGTTTCAATCGCTTCTGCCGTCTTGGCGTCAACCGACGCCAGCTCCGGCAAGATCTTAACAAGTTGCATGAACTCGATATTGGGATAAGCGAGCAGCTCGTAAAGCGACCGTTTCACACCGTCGAGATTGACCTCGATGCCATAACGGCGAGCCTCGTTGGGTGACAGCTTCAGCGATTGCGTCAGTTCGCGCGCGGCAGCTACGCGGTCCGTCATCTCGCCAAAACGCTTTTCCCGCTCGGCCGAAGCAATGCCCAGTTCTATGGCCAGGGGCGTCAAACGCTCGTCCGAATTGTCGGCGCGCAGCGAAAGCCGGAATTCCGCACGCGACGTGAACATGCGATATGGCTCGCTGATACCACGGCTGGTCAGATCGTCGACCATGACGCCTATATACGCCTGTGTCCTGCTCAAGATCAGCTGCTCGCTGCCGCTGGCAAGCCGTGCGGCGTTAAGCCCGGCAAGCAGGCCCTGTGCGCCGGCCTCTTCATAACCCGTCGTGCCATTGATCTGGCCGGCAAGGAAAAGACCGCGAATACGCCTGGTCTCGAGCGTCGGCTCCAGCTCGCGCGGATCGATGTGGTCATACTCGATCGCATATCCCGGCTGCAGCATCACTGCCCGTTCCAGTCCGGGGATCGACTTCAGAATGTCGAGCTGCACGTCCTCCGGCAGCGAGGTCGAGATACCGTTCGGGTAGACTGTGTGATCGTCGAGCCCTTCCGGCTCTAGGAAGATCTGGTGGCCTTCCCGGTCGCCAAACTTGACGATCTTGTCCTCGATCGACGGGCAATAGCGCGGCCCGATGCCCTCAATCGATCCGGAATACATCGCCGATCGCCCAAGATTCTCGCGAATGATGCTGTGAGTGGCGTCGGTCGTCCGCGTGATGCCGCATTCGATCTGCGGATTGCTGATCCTATCGGTGAGCAGCGAAAAAGGGACCGGTTCCTCGTCGGCCGCCTGCGTCTCGAGTGAAGTCCAGTTGATGGTGCGGCCATCGAGCCGCGGCGGGGTCCCAGTCTTCAATCGGCCAAGGCGCAAGCCCGCCCGCTTCAGCGTCTCGGACAATCCCATCGAAGCCTGTTCGTTCATCCGGCCGGCCGCGAACTTGCGTTCGCCGATGTGGATCAGCCCACGCAGAAAGGTGCCTGTCGTGAGCACCACGGCGGCACAGGAAAGCGTTTGTCCATTGCCCAGCACAACGCCGGTCAAGCGGTCGTTATCTATAATAAAATCAGATACTTCTGCCTCAACGACGGTGAGGTTCGGCTGTTCCGCGATCGCCTGCTGCATGGCCAGGCGATAGAGTTTGCGATCGGCCTGGGTGCGCGGCCCGCGCACCGCTGGGCCCTTGCGGCGGTTGAGAAGGCGGAACTGAATGCCAGCGGCATCGGCGACACGACCCATGAGACCGTCCAGTGCGTCGATCTCGCGGACAAGATGGCCTTTGCCCAGACCGCCAACGGCGGGGTTGCACGACATCACGCCGATCGTATCGCGACGAAGGGTGACGAGCGCGGTTTTTGCACCGGCCCGTGCGGCTGCCGAGGCCGCTTCGCAGCCCGCATGGCCTCCGCCCACCACGACGACGTCGTAGCTCTCACTCATCACAGTCTCCAGGAAACATTTGGCGAGACAGATGTCCTCATCTCCGCCTCATGTCAAGAGAATCGCTGCAGTGGTGGTTTCACGTGAAACAACTTGGCCGCGCGGCAGCCAGTCAATGCCGATGTTTCACGTGAATCCTTTGATTCCACCGCTTAATGTTTCACGTGAATCACTTGCCGATGCAGAACTGCGAGAAGATCACGTCGAGCAGATCCTCGACATCCACGGCTCCAGACAGCTTGCCGATTCGGTCGCTCGCCAGGCGCAGATTCTCCGCCTTCAGTTCCAGCAAAGTCTCCGGCGCAGCTAGCGCGGCACGCAGATACTCACTGGCGCCGTTCAGCAGTTCCACATGGCGCAACCGCGACGGCAGCACATCGCCACGCTGGCCGATCGCCGCCGCGGCGCGCGCGCCAATCAATTCGATCAACCCGTCGATACCTTCGCCATTCACCGAGGAAATGGCGAGGGCAAAGCTCGACCCGGCATCAGTACCTTTGATGCGGTCCAGCTTGGTGCCAATCATGATTGCGGATGCATCGCCCGGCGGCGCCAGCCCGGTTGGCGACGACATATCCTGGAGGAACAACACCAAGTCGGCGGCCTTCGCTCGTTCCTTCGCGCGTTCGATGCCGATGGCTTCAACCTTGCCCGCAGGTTCGCGAAGCCCGGCCGTGTCGGTGATGCGCACCTTCAGGCCGTCGATATCGAGTGTTGCCTCAACGAGGTCGCGCGTCGTGCCGGGTTCGTCGGTGACAATTGCCGCCTCACGTCGGACCAACGCGTTGAGCAGGCTCGACTTGCCCGCATTCGGCGCACCGAGGATCACGACGTCGAAGCCGTCACGGATCATCTCAGCCTTGCTGTAGCCATCGACATGTCGCCCGATGTCGGCGATCAGCTGGTGGACGTCGCCCCACACCTGAGCGGAAACCGAGCCTGGTACGTCCGATTCGTCGGCAAAATCCATCTCGGCCTCGATCATCGCCCGAGCGTGAATAAGCCGCTTGCGCCAGGTGAGATATAGCTCGCTTTGCGCACCGCCGGAGTTCATCACGGCAAACTGGCGCTGCGCCTCGGTCTCAGAGTTGATGAGATCGGCAAGCGCTTCAGCTTCCAGAAGGTCCATCTTGCCGTTGAGGAAAGCCCGCCGGGTGAATTCTCCCGCCTCGGCCTGCCTGAAACCCGGCAGCTTTCCGAGCTCCGCGAGCAGTGCCGTGACCACAGCCCGGCCGCCGTGCAGATGGAATTCACCACAATCCTCGCCCGTGAAGCTATGCGGCCCGGGAAAAAACAAGGTCAGCGCCTGGTCAAGTTTCCGCCCGTCCACTGCATTCAGTGGTCCAAAATGCGCGCGACGTGGTTGCGGCAGGCCACCTGCAATCGTTTCGAGAGCGAATCGAACATGTGGGCCTGAAATCCTGACGATCGCGACGCCGGACGGCAGGTGTCCGCTGGACAAAGCGGCGATGGAATCGGTGAATAGCATTTGCCGGTCTCTTGGAGGCGCCCTAGGTTGAAGCCTCATATCACTGTTTTGGGCTTGCCACATGCTGCCGCACGAAAACCTGCTTCGAGACGAAGGTAGCCCGTACCTTCGCCAGCATGGCGACAACCCAGTGCATTGGCGCCCGTGGTCGCCCGCGGCGTTGGCGGAAGCGGCGCAGCTCGACCGGCCGATCCTGCTTTCGGTCGGTTATGCCGCCTGCCACTGGTGCCACGTCATGGCGCATGAAAGCTTCGAGAACACCGAAGTCGCCGAAGTCATGAACAGGCTCTTCGTCAACATCAAGGTCGACCGCGAGGAACGGCCGGACATCGACCAGATCTATATGGCGGCGCTCGCCAGCATGGGCGAACAAGGTGGCTGGCCGCTGACGATGTTCCTGACCCCCGATGCCAAGCCGTTCTGGGGCGGGACCTATTTTCCGCGCGAGGCGAGGTATGGACGGCCGGGGTTCATCCAGGTGCTCAGTGCTGTCGACGCAGCCTGGCGCGGCAAGCGCGCCAGCATCCTGCAGAGCGCGGGTGAGCTTGCCCAACATGTCGGCAAGCGCCTCGGCGGCAGCAGCCCACGCTCCGCGATCTCGACCGATACGGCCAGGACGTTGGCGTCCGGCATCTACGATATGATCGACCGCGATCTGGGCGGGCTTCGCGGCGCCCCAAAATTCCCGAATGCGCCTTTCATGCAGACCTTGTGGCTGTCCTGGCTGCGCTCCGGCAACGAGCAGCATCGTGATGCAATGACGGAAAGCATGGCGCATATGCTCGCTGGCGGCATCTACGACCATGTCGGCGGTGGGCTGGCGCGCTATTCGACCGACGCGCAATGGCTGGTGCCGCATTTCGAAAAGATGCTCTACGACAACGCCCAGCTGATACGCCAAGCGAACTGGGCTTATGCCGCCACAGGAAATGAACTGTTTCGGGTACGAATCGAAGACACGATCGACTGGCTGTTGCGCGAGATGCAACTGCCCGACGGAACCTTCGCTTCCAGCCTCGATGCCGACAGCGAGGGTGAAGAAGGGCTGTTCTACACCTGGACGGGGCAACACATAGCCGACGCGCTTGGAGATGATTCATCTATATTTTTCAAATACTTCACGATCAGTAAGCCAGACGCCTGGGAAGGCGACCCGATCATCCACCAGAACGCGGCCCAGAGTGCCCAGGCCATCGAAGATCGTGCGCTGGTTTCAGGCCTGACGAAACGCCTGCTGACCAAACGAGAACAGCGCATTCGCCCCGCCCGCGATGACAAGGCGCTCACCGACTGGAACGGCTTGGCCATCGTCGCGCTGGCAGAAGCCGGACGAAGCCTTGGAAGAAGCGACTGGGTGGCTGCCGCGGCAGGTGCTTTCGGCGCTATGCTGGCTTCAGCGACAGCCGAAGGCCGACTGCCGCATTCAAGTCTGGGCGAAAAGCGGCTCTATCCGGCCCTGTCGAGCGACTACGCAGCGATGATCAACGCAGCCATCTCCCTGTTCGAGGCAACAAGGGATGCGCGATATCTCGAGCACGGTGCTCGTTTCGTAAAAATGCTCGATAACTGGCACGCGGATGCCGACAGGACCGGGCACTATCTTACTGCATCCGACAGCGCCGACGTGCCGATGCGCATTCGCGGCGACATCGACGAAGCCATTCCTTCGGCAACCAGCCAGATCATCGAGGCTGTTGTGCGCCTGGCCAACATCACGGGCGACATTGAACTGCAGCAACGCGCCTGGACAATCGCCGAACACGCCGCCGGCCGCATCCAGAGCCAGCAATACGGCCAGGCCGGAATCGTTAACGCCTGTATCCTGGCGATTGAACCGTCAAAGCTGATTGTCGTCGAGGATCCAAAGCGGCCAGCACTTGTTTCGGTAGCGAATCGGAATCCGGACCCGCGCCGCGTCGACATCTTCCTGGCTCTCGGTGAGGACACGGCGCGGGCGAAGCTGCCTGGCGACATCCTTCCCGATACGAAAAAGGCCGGCGCATATCTCTGCACCGGCCTCATCTGTCTGCCCGTGATCAGCGATCCGGCGAAGCTTGAAGACGCGCTTCGTCGTCGCTGACCGATCGGAGCGCCGTGCGTCGCCGCACAAGAGGCTCTCCAAACCTGAGTTTCCGCATCTGTCCCGAAGATCGCTTACGATTTTCGGGCTGGCGCGTCAGGTGTTCATCGAATCGAAGAAATCGGCATTGGTCTTGGTCTGCTTGAGCTTGTCGATGAGGAACTCGATTGCATCGGTCGTTCCCATTGGCGCCAGAATGCGGCGCAGCACGAAAATCTTCTGCAGATCCTGACGCTGGACCAACAGGTCCTCCTTGCGCGTGCCCGACTTGAGGATGTCCATCGCCGGATAGATGCGCTTGTCGGCGACCTTGCGGTCGAGCACGATTTCCGAGTTGCCGGTACCCTTGAACTCTTCGAAGATGACTTCGTCCATGCGGCTGCCGGTATCGATCAGCGCGGTAGCGATGATGGTCAGCGAACCACCCTCTTCGATGTTACGGGCGGCACCGAAGAAGCGCTTCGGCCGCTGCAGCGCGTTGGCGTCGACACCACCGGTCAGAACCTTGCCGGATGACGGCACGACGGTGTTGTAGGCGCGACCGAGACGGGTGATCGAATCGAGCAGGATGACGACGTCGCGGCCATGTTCGACAAGGCGCTTGGCCTTCTCGATGACCATTTCGGCGACCTGGACGTGACGGACAGCCGGTTCGTCGAAGGTCGAGGACACGACCTCGCCCTTCACCGAGCGCTGCATGTCGGTCACTTCTTCCGGACGCTCGTCGATCAGAAGCACGATCAGATAGCATTCGGGATGATTGGTGGTGATCGAGTGCGCAATGTTCTGCAGCAGCACGGTCTTACCGGTACGCGGCTGCGCCACGATCAGGGCGCGCTGACCCTTGCCGAGTGGCGCCACCAGGTCGATGACGCGGGGCGAAATGTCCTTGGTGGTCGGGTTTTCGACTTCCATCTTGAGCCGCGAGGTCGGGTACAGCGGCGTCAGATTGTCGAAATGAATCTTGTGACGGATCTTTTCGGGATCGTCGAAATTGATGGTGTTGACCTTGAGCAGCGCGAAATAGCGCTCGCCTTCCTTGGGGCTGCGGATCGGGCCTTCGACCGTATCGCCGGTCTTCAGCGAGAAGCGGCGGATCTGCGAGGGCGAGATGTAGATATCGTCCGGACCCGGAAGGTAATTTGCGTTGGCCGACCGCAGGAAGCCGAAGCCGTCCTGGAGCACCTCGACGACGCCGTCGCCAATGATCTCGATGTCCTGCGCCGCCAGCTTCTTGAGGATCGCGAACATCAGCTCCTGCTTGCGCATGACGCTGGCATTTTCGACTTCAAGCGACTCAGCGAACGCGATCAGGTCGGTCGGCTTCTTGTTCTTGAAATCCTGTAGTTTCATTTCCTGCATGGACGGACTCTGAGCGTGGGGAGGTTGGCTATCGGCATTTTGCGATAAGCGCCGGGCGCGGCCAGGGAATGAAATGGGGCGGCGCATGGCGGGAAGGAAGAACAGCCTTTTAGCCCTCCCGAAACGAAAGAGCAAGGCGCAGTCCAGCAAATTTAGGAACTCAAAACGGCTTTACAACCACCAGTATGACAATGACGATCATCAGCAACGTCGGGATTTCATTGACGATGCGCCAATGCCGCGACGGCTTTTCGTTGCGGTCCTCGGCAAAGCGCCGGACCGACGCCGAGAGATAGCCGTGCACGCCCGAAAGCAGCAGCACCGCAACCAGTTTGGCGTGCAGCCAGCCACCGGCGAAGTCGAAACCCTTCCAGGCAAGCCACAGGCCGAAAACCCAGGTGACGATCATCGCCGGATTGATGATGGCGCGCAGCAGGCGGCGTTCCATCACCTTGAAGGTCTCGGATTGCACCGACCCCTTCTCCGCATCGACATGATAGACGAACAGCCGCGGCAGATAGAGCATGCCGGCCATCCACGAAATCACGGCAATGACATGGATCGCCTTGGCCCAGGGATAGAAGCTGTCAGGTGCGGCAAGGAAAAGCAAAGCCGTCAGCGCAACCAGCACGATGATGGCAGCAACCGCTCGCTTGGCCGCCGTCGCACCACTCGACGGTCCGACATTCTGGCCGCTCATTGGCCTGTTGCCTTTCGCACCTGCCGCACCATCGCCTCGACATGGGCCACCGGCGTCTCGGGCGTGATGCCGTGGCCGAGATTGAAGATCAGCGGACCAGTGCCCAGCGCCTCAAGGATGGCATCCACGCCCTCTTCCAGAGCCTTGCCGCCGACAACGAGCCTGAGAGGGTCGAGATTGCCCTGTACGGCTCCCTCGGCCTGCAGGCGCTGCGCCTGGCTCAGCGGTACCGTCCAGTCGAGGCCAAGACCGGTGACGCCGGTGCGCTGCCTGTAGCTGTCGAGCTGGGCGCCTGCGCCCTTCGGGAAGCCGATGATCGGTACGTCCGGATAGACGGCGCGTACCTTGCGCACGATCTCGGCCACCGGCTTGACGCAGCAGGCCTCGAAAGTCGCCTCGTCGAGCACGCCCGACCAGGAATCGAATATCTGCACGACATCGGCGCCGGCTTCGATCTGGCGAATGAGATAGGCGGCCGAATGGTCGGAGAGAACCTGCAGAAGCTGCGCCATCGCTGCCGGCTCGCGATAGGCAAACAGCCGCGCCGGCGCCTGGTCCGGCGTGCCGTGCCCGGCGATCATGTAGGTGGCGACGGTCCACGGCGCGCCACAGAAGCCGATAAGCGTCGTCTTCTCCGGCAACTCACGGCGCAGACGGCGCACGGTTTCGTAGACCGGTTCGAGATTCACGTGAAACTTTTCGCCATCGAGTGCTGCCACACCGTCCGCGGTGATCGGCGTCATCAGCGGCCCACGGCCCTCCTCGAAACGCAGGTCGCGCCCAAGCGCGTGCGGAACGACGAGAATGTCGGAGAACAGGATCGAGGCATCGAAGTCGAAGCGCCGGATCGGCTGCAGAGTTACCTCGACGGCGAAGTCGGGATTGTAGCAGAGGTCCAGGAAGCTCCCGGCCTTCTTCCGGCTCTCGCGATATTCCGGGAGATAACGGCCTGCCTGGCGCATCATCCAGAGCGGCGGAACCTCCAGGCTCTCGCCTTTCAGGACTTGGAGCAGGGCGCGTTTCACGGGCATCCGGTCTGCCTTTCCTAGAGCCTTCTATAAACAAAAATTTATTCTGAAGGATTCTTCTAATTCTTAGAGTCTGTTGGAATCGAGAATTCCGACCTGTCCATAGGCAGCCTCGGATATCCACTTGTCATAGTGACGCGCGGCCGTTTTCGCCAGCGGGGAAAACTTCGGGCAGCAAGCGGATTCGTCGATTTGAATCAGGAATCTAACCGAGCGCATCACAGGTGCTGATTCTGTGGACAGCCGGGGACTAAAAAACTATCCCCACAATACTCCCCGTCGCTGAATCGAAACAGACAGCGAGGCGAATTGTGGACAAGTCGGCATCTGATACAGTCGTGCCGACCGCTTCGGGCCGAACTGCCCGTTTATCCACATTTGACCACAGACCCAGGCGCCCGCTGTGAACAAACCCCAGAGCTTCTTCCATCTGCACCTGATTTCCGACGCCACCGGCGAGACTCTGCTGGCGGCGGGGCGCGCGGCTTCGGCGCAGTACAAGGATGCGCGCGCGATCGAGCACATCTACCCGCTGATCCGCACCGAAAAGCAGCTGATGAAGGTGTTCGACGACATCGAGGAAGAGCCAGGCATCGTGCTCTATACAGTGGTCGACCAGCACCTGGCCGGCATCATCGACAGCCGCTGCGCCTCGATGGGCCTGCCTTGTGTCTCGGTGCTCGAACCGGTGCTGTCGGTGTTCCAGTCCTATCTTGGTGCGCCGGCCGGCCGCCGGGTTGGTGCCCAGCATGTGCTCGACGCCGAATATTTCCGCCGCATCGATGCGCTCAACTTCACCATGGAGCATGATGACGGCCAGCTGCCTGCTGACATGGAACAGGCTGATGTCGTGCTGATCGGCATATCCAGGACGTCAAAGACCCCGACGAGCATCTATCTTGCCAATCGCGGCATCAAGACCGCCAACATTCCGATCGTCCTCGGCGTGCCGGTGCCCGACAGCCTGGTCAAGGCGGAGAAACCGTTGGTCGTCGGCCTGATCGCCACCGCCGAGCGCATCTCGCATGTGCGCCAGAACCGAATCCTCGGCACGACGATGGCTTTTGATGCCCAGGAATACATCGACCGCGCCTCGATCACCGAGGAACTGGCTTATGCGCGCAAGATCTGCACCAAGCACAACTGGCCGATGATCGATGTCAGCCGCCGCTCGATCGAGGAAACGGCGGCCGCGATCGTTGCCCTGCGCAACAAGAGCCGCTAGGACCAAAAGCACCCAACAACGCCGCCGCGCGGTTCGTTTTCAGGCAAAGCCAGTGACCGAAAAACTCATCCTTGCTTCCGGAAGCCCCTTCCGCAAAGCCATGCTCGAAAATGCCGGTGTTCCAGTCGACGCAATCCCGGCCGACCTCGACGAACGGGCGCTGGAAGCGCCGCTGGCCGAAAGCGGTGCAACGCCCGAGGAGGTCGCCCTCGTCTTGGCCGAAGCCAAAGCGGTTGCCGTCAGCGAGGAGCATCCCGGCCGGCTGGTGCTTGGCTGTGACCAGACGCTGTCGCTCGGCGACGAAGTGTTCCACAAACCTGACGACATGGAAGGCGCCCGCCGCCATCTGCTCAAGCTGTCCGGCAAGACCCATCAGCTCAACAGCGCCGTGGTGCTGGTGCGCGACGGCGAAACCTTGTGGCGTCATGTGGCGATTGCCTCGCTGACCATGCGCGCGCTCGATCCGGCCTTCATCGGCCGCCACCTCGCCCGTGTCGGCAAGAAGGCGCTGTCGAGCGTCGGCGCCTACCAGATCGAAGGCGAAGGTATCCAACTGTTCGACAAGGTCGAGGGCGACCACTTCACCATCGTCGGCCTGCCGCTGTTGCCGGTACTCAAGGAATTGCGTCAGCTCGGGGCCATCGATGGCTGAGTTGAAGGCGTTCGTCTGCGGCCATCCGATCGCGCATTCGCGCTCGCCGAAAATCCACGGTCATTGGCTGAAGCGTTACGACATTGACGGCAGCTACACTGCGATCGATGTTGCGCCCGGGGATTTCGGAGCCTTCATCGGCGGCCTTTCCGCGGCTGGGTTGCGTGGTGGCAACGTCACCATCCCGCACAAGGAAGCTGCTTTCGCTGCGGTCCAACGCCGCGACGAGGCCGCCGAGCAGATTGGTGCGGTCAACACCGTGTGGCTGGAGGACGGGGTTCTGTGGGGCGGCAATACAGATGCCTATGGATTTGCCGCCAATCTCGACCATCTTTCGCCGGGTTGGGCTTCGACTGGCGACGTCGCCGTGGTCCTGGGCGCCGGTGGCGCTTCGCGGGCGATCATCCACGCGCTCAATCAGCGCGGTTTCACCGACATCCGCATCGTCAACCGCACTGTTGCACGTGCGGTGGAACTTGCCGACCAGTTCGGCGATGGCATCAGTGCGCATCCGCAGGCGGCAACCGCGGAGCTGCTTGGCGATGCGTCGCTGCTGGTCAACACCACAGCGCTCGGCATGCATGGCAATGAGGGCCTGCCCGCCGATCCATCCACCCTGCCCGACCACGCCATCGTCACCGACATCGTCTATGTGCCGCTCGAAACCCCGCTGCTTGCGGCTGCCAGGGCGCGCGGACTGAAGACTGTCGACGGGCTCGGCATGCTGCTGCACCAGGCGGTACCAGGTTTCGAGCGCTGGTTCGGCCGCCGGCCGGAAGTGACAGCCGAGCTGCGCAACCTCATCGTCGCCGACCTGGACGCCAAGACATGATCGTTCTCGGCCTGACCGGGTCTATCGGCATGGGCAAGTCTACGACGGCGAAAATGTTCGCGGACGCAGGCGTTCCGGTTCACGATTCCGACGAGGCGGTTCATCGCCTCTATGCTGGCGAAGCCGCCCCTTTGATCGAAGCTGCCTTCCCGGGCACGGTGAAGGGCGGTGTCGTCGATCGCGCCGAGCTGTCCCGCCATGTACTGGGCGACGCGGTGGCGCTGAAGAAGCTTGAGAGTATCATCCATCCGCTGGTCCGCACTGATGCCAACGCGTTCCTCGAACGCAACCGGGCCGCCGGCGCGCCGATCGCCGTCCTCGACATCCCGCTTCTGTTCGAGACCAATGGCCGGGGCCGGGTCGACAAGGTGGTGGTGGTCACCGCGCCTGCCGATGTGCAGCGTAAGCGCGTGCTGGCGCGCCCTGGCATGAGCGAGCAGAAATTCGAGGCGATTTATGCCAAGCAGGTTCCCGACGCCGAAAAGCGCAAGCTTGCCGACTACATCGTCGACACCGGCAACGGGCTGGAGCCGGCGCGGGCCGCGGTTCAGGCCATCATCGCCGAATTGACGGTGGGAAAGCCCTAGACAGGCGAAGCGCCGCACTTGTTCGCCGGCTGCCCGGGAGGGCATGCTGTCGGCCAAGGAGAATCAGCTGTTGCGCGAGATCATTTTCGATACCGAAACCACCGGCCTCGACAACCGCGAGGACCGTGTGATCGAAATCGGCGCGATCGAGATGATCAATCGCTTCCCGACCGGCAACACCTTCCACAAATACATCAACCCGCAGGGGCGCCAGGTCCACCCCGACGCGCAGGACGTGCACGGTATCTCCAACGCCGATCTCGAAGGCAAGCCGACCTTCCCCGAGATCATCGACGAATTTCTCGAGTTCATCGAGGGCGCCAAGCTCGTCGCCCATAACGGCACCTTCGATCTCGGTTTCATCAATGCCGAATTCGCCCGGCTCGAGCAGCCGGCAATCCAAGCCGACCGCCTGATCGATACGCTGGCGCTGGCCCGCCGCAAGCACCCGATGGGCCCGAATTCGCTCGACGCATTGTGCCGGCGCTACGGCATCGACAACAGCCGCCGCACCAAGCACGGCGCTTTGCTCGACTCCGAACTGCTGGCCGAAGTCTACATCGAGCTGATCGGCGGCAAGCAGTCGGCGCTGGTGCTGGAGAGTTTTTCGTCAGGCAATGGCGGCGGCGACACCAAGCAGATCGAGATCGTCGTCGCCACGCGCCCCGAGCCGTTGCCGCCGCGCCTGACCGAGGCCGAGCTCGCCGCCCACGCCAAACTTGTCGGCGGCCTTGGCGAAAAGGCCCTTTGGGCCAAGCTGCTGGCGCCCGCCGAACCGAGCTGAACCCCGACCACAAAAAAGCCCGACGCTGAGGCCGGGCTTTTGATTGATGACGCTTGAAGGCGTGGGGTCTTAGCTGACTTTGACCTTGGAAGCGGCCTGTTCCTCGGCGATCTTCTGCTGGAACATCTGGGCGAAATCGATCGGGTCGAGCATCAGCGGCGGGAAGCCGCCGTTGCGGGTCGCTTCGGCGATGATCTGACGAGCGAACGGGAACAGCAGGCGCGGGCACTCGATGAAGAGCAGCGGCAGCATGTGCTCCTGCGGAAAGCCGTCGATGCGGAACACACCACCATAGACCAGCTCGACGTTGAACAGCACGTCCTTGTCGAAGGCAGCCTTCGCACTCAACGTCAGGTTGACGTCGAACTGCTTGTCCGTCATCGGGTTGGCGTTGACGTTGACGTTGATGTTGATGCCGGGAGCCTTGTCGCGGCCGCGCAGCGAATTCGGAGCGCCGGGGCTTTCGAAGGAGAGGTCCTTCACATACTGCGCCAGCACGTTGAGCGTGGGCTGCTGTGCATTACCGTTGCCGTTGGCGCCTTCAGGCGCTTCATTCGTGGCCATTAGCCCATGTCCTCTTGGCTTGGCCGCGACGCGGCCCGGATTGGAATCCGCGGTTCGCTAGCACGCTCGGCATGCCAAGACAAGGTTTTGCCGGCGCTGGAAGTCGCTCGACTACTCGTCGCGGATCGAGCGCCACGGCGAATTCGGGTTCGGCTGGCGCGTGAAGTCGTCCTCATCAAGGTCGATGGTCTTGCCTCCTGCCGGGCCGCCACGGCGAGCAAAGCCGCCGAAATCGGTGCTGAAGCGCACCCGCTTGCTGAGAAAGCGCCAGGCCAGGGCCCGCACCGGCGGCAGGAACAGCAGGATGCCGATGATGTCGCTGATGAAGCCGGGAATCAAAAGCAGGATGCCGGCCAGAACGACCATCGCGCCGTTGGCCAGTTCCTTGGACGGATCGCGGCCGGTGTCCATCTCCTTACGGATCCGGGTCATGACGCCGAAACCCTGGACGCGCAGCAGGATCGAGCCGACGATGCCGCTGAGCAGGATCAGGCCGATGGTCGCAAGCACGCCGATTTCGCTGCCGACCACCACAAAGCCGGCAATCTCGAGCAAAGGCAGGGCAAGGAGCAGGAGGGGCAGCATGAAGAGCGTCGATCCGTCCGGTTTGAGTTGACGTGACAGCCAGATGCGGTCACAGGCATAGTGCATACATCTTTAGATAGGGTGCTGCGCCTTTAATTTGAATGATCGGCGCATGCGTTCTATATGCAAGGGCTACGGGCGCGGCACAGATGCGGCGCCGGCGAATGGCACATAAGCTGGCTTCGGCCGCGAACAAGGGACGGATCGGCGGAAGATATGGAATTCTTCGATTTCGGCACGATTTTCTTTCTGATCGCAGCGGTGGTGATCTTTTTCCAGCTGCGCAACGTGCTTGGACGCCGTACGGGCAATGAACGTCCGCCCTTCGATCCCTACACCGCGGCCCGCAGCAAGCCGCAGGACGCCAATGGCAAGCCGGAGAACGTCGTGTCGCTGCCACAGCGCAAGCGCGCTCCGGGCGAGGCAGCCGACGAGGCCTATGTCGCCATCGACGCGTTTGCCAAGCCGGGCACCGAGCTGAACAAGGGCCTGCGTGCCATCAAGGACGCCGACGCCTCCTTCGAACCCAAGGGCTTCGTCGAGGGCGCCAAGATGGCTTACGAGATGATCGTCATGGCCTATGCCGATGGCGACCGCAAAACGCTCAAGAATCTTCTGTCGCGTGAAGTCTTCGACGGCTTCGTCGCCGCCATCACCGACCGTGAGGGCCGTTCGGAGAAGATCCAGTCCTCCTTCGTCGGCATCGACAAGGCCGACATCGTGTCGGCTGAAATGAAGGGTGGTGAGGCTCATGTCACGCTGCGCATCGTCTCGGAGCTGATTTCGGCGACCCGCGACAAGGCCGGCGAGGTCATCGACGGCGATCCGGAGACAGTGGCCGAGGTCAAGGACGTCTGGACCTTTGCCCGCGACACCCGCTCGCGTGACCCGAACTGGAAGCTCGTCGCGACCGAGGAAGAAGACTGATCGCGCGCGGCGGGCGAAGCCCGTGTTGCTCTCGCCCGCATTCACCGAGGTCGGCTTTGGCGACCTGCCCGCCTGGTATGATGATGACCAGCTGGCCGCCTTTGAGGCTTTCCGCCGTTCTGCCTTCCACGTCCTGACCAAAGCCTACCGCAGCGGCGCCCTCGGCGTCGCCTCCGACGCTTTTGGCCCCGCTTACGCGGAGGCCCGCGAAAGACCGGCTGTCAATCGCGCTGACGCCCGCGCTTTCTTCGAGCGCCACTTCCAGCCTGCCCTCGTCGCACCCGAAGGTCGCGACCATGGCCTCGTCACCGGCTTTTACGAACCAGACGTCGAGGCGTCTCCTGTTCGCACCGACACGTTTGCCGTGCCGCTTTTGTCGCGCCCGGCTGATCTTGTCGATGTCGAGGACACCAATCGCCCCGTCGGCATGGACCCTTACCTTGCTTTCGCCAGGCAGACCCCGGACGGGCTGATCGAGTATTTCGACCGCCCAACGATCGAACAGGGTGCGCTCGCCGGCCAGGGCCTGGAGATCGCCTGGGTCGCCGATCCGGTCGATGCGTTCTTTATCCACGTCCAGGGTGCCGCCCGGCTGAACATGACCGATGGGTCGCTGCGTCGCGTGACCTATGCCGCGAAATCCGGCCAGCGCTTCACCGGCCCGGGCGGAATTCTCGCCAGGATCGGCGAAATACCGCTTGAGAAGGTGACGATGCAGTCGATCCGTGCCTGGTTCAAGGCCAATCCTGACCGCGTCGACGAGATCCTTTGGCAGAACCGGTCCTACATCTTCTTCCGGCACGCCGAAGTCGAGAACGCCGCCCTTGGCCCGGTCGCCGCGGCGAAAGTCCCCTTGACGCCTGGCCGGTCGGTCGCCGTCGACCGTCTGCTGCACACCTTCGGCACGCCGTTTTACATCGCCGCCCCCGGCCTGACTGCCTTCGGTGGCAAGCCATTTGCCCGACTGATGATTGCCCAGGATACCGGCTCGGCCATCACCGGCCCGGCGCGCGGTGACCTGTTTGCCGGTTCCGGCTTCGACGCGGGCGAGATCGCCGGCGTGGTCCGCAACGACGCCGATTTCTTTGCGCTTCTTCCGAAATCCCTGCTCGCCGTGGGCCAGCGATGAGCACGCGTCGGGATCGTAAGCTCAGCGACGAGGAGCGTGTGCTGTGGAACGTCATCGCCCGCACCACCTCGCCGCTCAAGGGCAAAAGAGCGGTTGAAATCCCCGAGGTTGCCAAGGTCGAGGCGCCGAAGGCCGAGCCCATGCCGGTAAAAATCGCCGCCGAGCAGTCTGCGCCGGCCCCAGCAAAGGCGCCGAAACGGCAGTATGTCGCCCATTCGCTCGACGTTCCGACACGCGACAAGCTTTCCAAGGGCCGCCTGCCGATCGAGGGCCGGGTCGACCTCCACGGCATGACCCAGGACGAGGCCTATTCGCTGCTCTATGCCTTCCTGAGCCGGGCGCATGCCGGCGGCCTGCGCTATGTTCTGGTCATCACCGGCAAGGGCAATTCGAAGGGCGGCGACGGCGTGCTGAAGCGCATGGTACCGGCCTGGCTCGACACCGCGCCGTTCCGCATGCTGATTTCGAGTCAGGACCATGCCGAGCGCCACCATGGCGGCTCCGGCGCGCTCTACATCAGGATCAGGCGGAGGCTCGGTGCATGACGCCGCTCGGCGAACGCATCCGCGAACTCCGGCGCGAACGCGGCGTCAGCCAGAAGGACATGGCCGCCGGCATCGGCGTCAGCGCCGCCTATCTCTCGGCGCTCGAGCACGGCCATCGCGGTGTGCCGACCTGGGCGATGATCCAGAAGATCATCGGCTACTTCAACGTCATCTGGGATGATGCCGAGGAGTTGCAGAAGCTGGCAGAGGGCTCGCATCCACGGGTGGTAGTCGACACGGCGGGATTGTCACCGGCAGCAACCGAGCTTGCCAACCTGATAGCCGAAGCGATCGACGAACTGAATGATGTCGAACTGGCGGCACTGAATGCGCAGGTCCGCGAGGCGATCGCGCGCAAGAAACGCAGATAATTTTTCCTAGAACAGCGCCTGCAGCTCGCTGAGGCGGTCGTTGACCAGCCAGCCGTAGTAGTTTTCTTCGGGCAGCTTCGCCGGTTCGCCTGCGGCCTGGCGTCGCTCGTTTTCGGCTTTCAGCGCGTAGGCGCGGGCCTCAGGACTGCCGACATTGTAGAGCGTCGCCGTCAGCCCCGGATTCTGCGAAATGTCGAAGCCGGCGATGTTCCTGTAGGCGTCGATCGACGTCTTCAGCGTCGCGGCGACGTAAGGCAGCGTCAAGTCGGGATCCATGATCGTTTTGTAGACGGCATTCGGATCGCGCTCGTCGAGCCTGGGCAGGCCGGAGACCTTGTGGACCTCGTCGCTCATCTGCAACGCGGTCAGCGGGTTGAGCTGGCCGATGCCGAAAGTCTGGCCGGCATAGAAGGGCTGGAAGAATGTGGCGCTGAAGCGGTCATTGGGGAAGCTGGTGCCGCCGACTGTCTTTCCGCGAAAATGCTGGTTCCAGACGCGCTCGCGGCATTCCCACAAATCGTAGCTGCCGGACTTGCCGGCGCAGTCGGCGAATTCCGGCCGTTTGATGAAGTCGGAGATGTCCTCGCCTTCATAGGCGAAGCGCAGCTTGCTGGAGAGATAGGAGACCGCCTTGACGTAATAGGTCTGCAGCCGGTCATAGGCGTCGACATTGTAGGTATGCTCGCCGACGATGGCGCCGACGATATGCATCGGGTCGATGCCGTAAGCCCGCGCCACGGTCTTGATCTTGCCGCGCAAATCGGCGTCGTTCTGCAGCAGCGCATAGACCTTGCGGTATTTGGCGTCGAAGGTGGTCTTGCCGGCCTTGGTGCGCTTGGACGAGGCACCTGGCACATCGGGCTGTTCGGCATGCACGTTGCCGGCCGCGACGACGGTCGCCGCTGATGCTTGCGGAACGGCGAAGGCCGCCGCCAGGAGAAATGCCGAGAAATATACGCGTTTCATGTGCTGCTGTTTGCCCAAGCTTTGTCAGGGCAAACTAGGAAATGCCCTCTGCTTAGTCGAGGATATTGTCTCCGGTGTCAGGAGAAAGCTGGCCGGCTGGAACCATTCGGCCACATCTGCCACAGCTGCCGCAAGGAATGGCCGGCCCGTTTGGCGCGCCGGCCGAACCAGGCCTAGAGGATGAAGCGCGACAGATCAGTGTTCCTCGAGAGGTCGCCGACATGCTTCTGCACATAGGCGCCGTCGATCTTCACTGTCGTGCCGTTACGATCCGGCGCGTCGTAGGATATCTCGTCGAGCACGCGCTCCATCACCGTCTGCAGGCGCCGGGCGCCGATGTTCTCGACGCTGGCGTTGAGATCGACGGCGATGCCGGCGAGCGCATCGATGGCGTCGTCGGTGAACTCGAGGTTGACGCCTTCGGTCTGCATCAGGGCAACATATTGCTTGATCAGGCTGGCTTCCGTCTCGGTCAGGATGCGGCGGAAGTCGTCCTTCTCCAGCGCACGGAGCTCGACGCGGATCGGCAGGCGGCCCTGCAGTTCCGGCAGAAGGTCCGAAGGCTTGGAGACGTGGAAGGCACCCGAGGCGATGAACAGGATGTGGTCGGTCTTCACCTGGCCGTACTTGGTCGCAACCGTCGTGCCTTCGACCAGCGGCAGCAGATCCCGCTGCACGCCTTCACGTGACGGACCGCCATGGACGTCACCGCGGGCGATCTTGTCGATTTCGTCGAGGAACACGATGCCTTCGTTCTCGGTCACTTCGAGCGCCCGGCGAACCACCTCGTCCTGGTCGAGCAGCTTGTCGGACTCGTCGCCGATCAGAAGCGCGTAGGATTCCTTGACGGTGGTCTTGCGCGACTTGGTGCGCTGGCCACCCATCGCCTTCTGCAGCATGTCATTGATGTTGAGCACGCCGACATTGCCGCCGGGCATGCCGGGGATGTCGAAGCTCGGCATGCCGCCGGTGCCGGTGTCGGCAACCTGGACCTCGATTTCCTTGTCGTCGAGTTCGCCGTCGCGCAGCTTCTTGCGGAACGAGTCGCGGGTGGCAGGGCTCGCCGTCTTGCCGACGAGGGCCTCGAGCACGCGTTCCTCGGCGTTGACGTGGGCGCGCGCCTTGACGTCCTCACGCATTTTTTCGCGCACCAGGCCGATGGCGATTTCGACCAGGTCGCGGATGATCTGCTCGACGTCGCGGCCGACATAACCGACCTCGGTGAACTTGGTCGCCTCGACCTTGACGAAGGGCGCACCTGCCAGCTTGGCCAGACGGCGCGAGATCTCGGTCTTGCCGACGCCGGTAGGTCCGATCATCAGGATGTTCTTGGGCATGACCTCTTCGCGCATCTGGCCTTCCAGCTGCTGGCGGCGCCAGCGGTTGCGCAGGGCAATCGCCACGGCGCGCTTGGCGTCCTTCTGGCCGATGATGAAGCGGTCGAGTTCGGAAACGATCTCACGGGGGGAGAATGTGGACATGTCGATACTCTCGAATACTCAGTTGGGGCTTATGTATGGGCTGGAAGCCGGTGCGCAAGGGCGCCGGGCAGCAGTGACAGAATGGCCCGCCGCAACGCATGCCAGCCGGCGCTGAGCAGCAGCACCAGTGCGCCGAGCACCAGCATCGTCAACGGCACGACGCTGTCCGACAGCCCTGCCTTCACGACCAGCGCGCCGAAGGCAAAGCCGGCATAAGACAGGCCGGAAACAAGAATGGCGCGCCTGTCGACGACGAGCGCGACCAACGCCAGTCCGACGAAGATCGCAAGGATGCTCCAGGCCGAGACGACGTCGGAACCGCCGTCGTCAACCAGGCCGCTGATCAGCGGGTGTACGATCAGCGGTGCGGCCAGCATGTGCAGCCAGAACGCGATGTCGGTACGACGTGTCTGGCGCTGCGGGTCGCTCAGGTCGAAGCGCATGGCGAGCGTGAACACAGCGAGCCCGCAAGCCAGCAGCAACGGCTTGGTCGCTTGTTCGGCGAAATCGGGAACGATCATGAAAAGAACCCCGACGGCCGAGGCGACAAGGGAGGCTACGCCGGCTGCGATCGTCACCGGCACCCGGAAACGCCGGTAGTGCAATGCGGTTGCCACAGCGGTCACAAGCCCGGCGATGACGATCGGCAGGCCGCCATGGTTGCCGAGCCCTAGTCCGAAGCCGAGGCTCGGGTTGAAGGCTTCGGCGACTGTGAAAAACACCGCCCCGGCATAGACAAGAAGCAACACGATGCTGGGCAGCGCCATGCGCTGCCGACGGGTGAAGTGTTCGGCCATAAGCCAGCTCGCCACGGCGATGACGGCAAACATGCCGGCATTGCCAACTGCGTCGCCGGAGAAGTAGCCGAGGGCGCCGAGGAAAAGTCCGAGGCCAATGGTCACGAAGATGTCGGAGAAGCCGCTGATGAAACGGAACTTCTCGTCATCATGCGGTTCCGCCTCCCTCACCTGTGCCCTGGCCTGTTCCAGCTCGCGCAGGCCTTGCGCCTGTTCGGCTGTGACCAATCCGCTGTCGACCGCTGTTCGCAGTACACCTGGCGATATGGCGAGCATTTCCTGCGCACTGCTCATGCGTCGAAATCCTCCTCGTCGGCATCGCGCGCCATCA
Organism: Aminobacter sp. BA135; assembly: GCF_050859125.1. NCBI lineage: Bacteria > Pseudomonadati > Pseudomonadota > Alphaproteobacteria > Hyphomicrobiales > Phyllobacteriaceae > Aminobacter > Aminobacter sp. BA135. The sequence goes on along the minus strand of NZ_CP139572.1, from coordinate 752,806 downwards.
TCAGCGCCGGACCATATTCAGAGGTCCGCGTGTCGAACGCCACAAAGCCGGCCTTCTCATAGGCCCGGATCGCCCGCTTGTTGTCGGGGTGCGGGTCGATGATCACGCGTGGCACGCCCTCCTCGAACAGTTCCTCGACGAACTGGGCGAGGATCGCCGAACCATGGCCCTTGCCGACCAGTCCCGGCACGCCGATCGTCAGGTCGACGCCGAGCGTGCCAAAGGGCTGGTCCTGGTAAGGATGGTCGTCCTCCATGTGCGGATCGTAGCTCTGGAGGTAGCCGACCGGCTTGCCGTCCAGCTCGATGATCAGCGGTTCGACCGAGATGCTGTCGATGTGCTCCTTGATCAGAGCGATCTCGGTCTCGGGATCGTCCCACCACTCAGCGACATGCGGCTCGGCGAGCCACTTGGCAAGGATATCAAGGTCGTCCAGCTCGACGGATCGGAATGTGTAGGACGTCATACAAACCTTTACTTCAATGCACTCGTCTGATGGAGAAGCATCCAGGCAAAAAAACTTGCTTGCACTGCCTGCAGGACCAAAAGCGCGATAAGCCCGCATTTCAAGCGCCGCTCGCGCCTGCGACGCTTCCTGCCGTCGGCAAAGCCCATGTCGTCCTGACGGTATTTTGCGGTGTCCGGCCCCATCCACGAGGCAATGTTGACTTCGGCCGTGGCCAGGCGTGCCCGCCAATCACGCACCAGCGCGACATGCTCGACGGGCGTCAGCCGCTCTGTCCAGAGCTCGTCGAGTGGGGCGAGCACCGGGTCGCGCGGCGAAACGGGAGCGGGTACCCAGGGCTTCGAGGGCGTGTAGTGCACGATCCTGATCGCCTGGTCCTGGGCCTGCGCGCGCACGAGCGCATGGGCTCGCAGGAAGTTGAGCCCCTGCGGCAACTGCCGCCAGTTGGGAAAGAAGGCGTTGAGGATGCCCTGGTCGCCGTCCCCCACCGAAAGCTCCGGCAGCCGTTGAAAGAGCCTGCGACTGATTTCGGCGGATGGCGTGAAGGCGAAGACACCCGCGTTGAAGGCGGGTGTCTTGTAGTTGATGAAGAGATCGGGCACCGCTGCGAAGCCCTCACCGTCGAAGAGATCGTCGATGGGCTGAAGCACGAGGCAGTCTGCGTCGATGAAGGCGACGCGCGCAGGCCGGGTCAGCGAAAAGACCCATAGCTTGCTGAGCGTCACCGCGAGATGCTGCGCATCGGCAGGGAAGGCGTGGCCGAAGCGCACCAATGGGGGCACCTCAAGGAATGCCACATCGTCGGCCTCGACATCGGGTACGAAATCACCCTGCGTAAGGACAAGAATGGGGACGTCGCTGACCGTCCGCAGCGAGCGAACAAGCGCGGACAGGCCCATCGCGAAGTCCGGCGTAGCCAGCGTCACGAACAGCCTGTCGTAGCCGCAGCTGGCGAGCCACCCGGCGACGACCGCATCGATCGCTTGCCCAACCCGCTCGCATGCCGAGAAGTTACGGTCGTCGACCGGCGCAAGATCGAACCGGTCGGGCAGTCGCAGTGCCCTGCGCTGCAGAGGCAGGGTCGCGCCCGCGGGGCAGGTTGCGGCGCCCGTGCTCATGCCGCGTCGAGCGTCTCAATCACGAAGCTGTGGTTGGTGTAGACGCAGATGTCGGCAGCGATCTGCATCGCCTTGCGGGCGATCTCCTCGGCGTCCTTGTCGGTGTCCATCAGCGCACGCGCCGCGGCGAGTGCGTAATTGCCGCCCGAGCCGATGGCCATCACGCCGAATTCCGGTTCCAGCACGTCGCCGGTGCCGGTCAGCGCCAGCGACACGTTCTTGTCGGCCACAAGCATCATCGCTTCGAGGCGGCGCAGATAGCGGTCGGTGCGCCAGTCCTTGGCCAGTTCCACGCAGGCGCGGGTCAGCTGGTCAGGATATTGCTCGAGCTTGGCTTCGAGCCTTTCGAGAAGCGTGAAGGCATCGGCGGTGGCGCCGGCAAATCCGGCGATCACATTGCCCTTGCCGAGACGGCGGACCTTGCGGGCGTTGCCCTTCATGATGGTCTGGCCGAGGCTGACCTGGCCGTCGCCGGCGATGACAACCTTGTTGCCCTTGCGCACGGTCACGATCGTCGTGGCGTGCATGCTCTGTTCATTGGACATATGTTGCTCCGATGGCGCGCGGCCCCTCTTTGGCGGCCTGCGCGTTACGAGTGGAAGTTGGCGTCTTATGTATGACGTGGCGCAAGGATTGCAAATCGTCACGCCGCATCACGAAATGCCCTTTCGCGGCGATTGGCAACCGGCCGAACATGCTGTTATTAGCATCTCGTTTTTGAGGACAAGGATCCGCCAATGGCCCCCCGTTCCGCCGAAGTCAGCCGCAAGACCAAGGAAACCGAGATTTCGGTTTCGGTCCATGTCGACGGCACCGGCCGTTCGGAGATGGCAACCGGCGTCGGCTTCTTCGACCATATGCTCGACCAACTCTCCAGGCATTCGCTGATCGACATGAAGGTCTCCGCCAAGGGCGACCTGCATATCGACGATCACCACACCGTCGAGGATTGTGGCATCGCCATCGGTCAGGCACTGTCCAAAGCGCTCGGCGACCGCCGCGGCATCATGCGCTATGCCTCGATCGACCTTGCCATGGACGAGACGCTGACGCGCGCCGCCATCGACGTGTCGGGCCGCCCGTTCCTGGTCTGGAACGTCAATTTCTCGGCACCCAAGATCGGCACCTTCGACACCGAGCTGGTGCGCGAATTCTTCCAGGCGCTGGCCCAGAACGCCGGCATCACACTGCACATCACCAACCATTACGGCGCCAACAACCATCACATCGCCGAAACCTGCTTCAAGGCCGTGGCGCGCGCGCTTCGCATGGCCCTTGAAAGCGATCCGCGCCAGCCTGACGCAGTACCCTCGACCAAGGGCAGCCTGAAGGGATAGCCATGGCCATCCATGTCGTCATGGAGCCGCCTGCCTCGGCAGGAAAAACCGCTGGGGAAGGTGCCGTGTTCGTCCGTGACGGCTTCTATTTCTTCGGCTTCATCGCGCCCCTCCTGTGGATGCTGTGGCACCGTCTCTGGGTGCTGGCGGCGCTGACCTTCGCGGTCACGCTTGCACTGGGTGCCGTCGGCGAATGGACCGAGCTGATCGCAGCCGTGCCGCTGCTGTCGCTGCTCATCTCGCTTTATGTCGGCCTCGAAGGCGGTGCGCTCAGGGTCGCCGCCCTTCGCCGCGCCGGTTGGCATCAGTGGGGCGTGATCGAGGCCGACACCATCGAGGACGCCGAGATACGCTACCTCTATGCGGCCGACGACGACGCTGATGAAACCCAGCCGACGCCCGTTACCATCGCCCCCGCCGCATCGCCGCGCCCACAGCCATCGGGTGCGGCGCTCGGCCTCCTGCACTATCCCGGAAGACACTGACATGCGCGTCGCCATCATCGACTACGGTTCGGGCAATCTCCGCTCGGCAACCAAGGCCTTCGAACGCGCCGCCCGCGAGGCCGGCATTGCGGCTGAGATCGAACTGACCGCCGATGCCGATCGCGTGCGTTCGGCCGACCGCATCGTACTTCCCGGCGTCGGCGCCTATGCCGATTGTGCCCGGGGCCTGCGCGCCGTCGACGGCATGTGGGAAACGGTCGAGGAGGTCGCCATCCGCAAGGCGCATCCCTTCCTCGGCATCTGCGTCGGCATGCAGCTGATGTCGGAGCGCGGGCTCGAAAAGACCGTCACCGAGGGCTTCGGCTGGATATCAGGCGACGTGAAGGAGATCACGCCGACTGACCCGACGCTTAAGATTCCGCAGATTGGCTGGAACACGATTCACGTGAAACACGACCATCCGGTGTTCAAGGATATCGCCACCGGACCGCAGGGACTGCACGCCTATTTCGTGCACTCCTACCATCTCGATGCCAGCAAGGAAAAAGAAGTGCTGGCCACCGCCGATTATGGCGGCCGGGTTACCGCGGCGGTTGCGCGCGACAATCTTGTCGGCACCCAGTTTCATCCCGAAAAGAGCCAGGCGCTTGGCCTCGGCCTGATTGCCAATTTCTTGAGGTGGAAGCCATGACGACCAAGAAGGCCTACTGGATGGCGATGATCGAGATCACCGACCCCGAGGCCTATCCGGCCTACATCGCGGCCAACCTTGCGGCGATCGCCCCCTATGGCGCCAAGCTTCTGGTGCGCGGCGGCCAGTACGACCAGCCCGAAGGCCCGACCGGCAACCGCCATGTCCTGGTCGAATTCGAATCCTACGAGCAGGCGATCGCCTGCTACCACTCCCCCGCTTACCAGGAGGTGGTGAAGCTTCGCCACGCCGCCTCCGTCGGCAAGTTCGTCATCGTCGAAGGCGTCTGAGCATGATTCTTTTTCCCGCCATCGACCTCAAGGACGGCCAGTGCGTGCGCCTCAAGCTCGGCGATATGGACCAGGCGACCGTCTACAACGACGATCCGGGCGCCCAGGCGAAAGCCTTCGAGGACCAGGGTTTCGAGTGGTTGCATGTGGTCGACCTCAATGGCGCCTTCGCCGGTGAGAGCGTCAACGGCGCTGCCGTCGAGGCGATCCTCAAGGCCACGAAGAACCCGGTCCAGCTCGGCGGCGGCATCCGTTCGCTCGCCCATATCGAGAGCTGGCTCTCCAAGGGCCTCGCCCGTGTCATCCTCGGCACCGTTGCCGTGCGCGACCCCGAGCTGGTCAAGGAAGCCTGCAAAAAATTCCCCGGCAATGTTGCCGTCGGCATCGACGCCAAGGGCGGCAAGGTTGCCGTCGAGGGCTGGGCCGAAGCCTCGAGCCTCGACGTCGTCGAACTGGCGAAGAAGTTCGAGGGCGCCGGCGTCGCCGCCATCATCTACACCGACATCGACCGTGACGGCGTTTTGGCCGGCATCAACTGGGATTCGACCATCGACCTCGCCGAGGCGGTCTCGATCCCGGTCATCGCCTCGGGTGGCCTCGCCTCGCTGGCCGATATCGTGCGCATGACCATGCCCGACGCGAAGAAGCTCGAAGGTGCCATATCCGGCCGCGCGCTGTATGACGGCCGCATCGACCCGGCCCAGGCGCTGGCCATTCTGCGCGGCACGCTCAAGCCCGAGCCGGGCCTTTTCGAGGAACGGAAATGACCCTCAAAGCTCGAGTTATTCCGTGTCTGGACGTGAAGGACGGCCGCGTCGTCAAGGGCGTCAACTTCGTCGATCTCATCGATGCCGGTGATCCGGTCGAGGCTGCCAAGGCCTATGACGCCGCCGGCGCCGACGAGCTTTGCTTCCTCGACATCACCGCCTCATCCGAAAACCGCGAGACCATCTTCGACGTCATCGCCCGCACCGCCGAGCAGTGCTTCATGCCGCTGACCGTCGGTGGCGGCGTGCGCCAGGTCGCCGACATCCGCAAGCTGCTGCTCGCCGGCGCCGACAAGGTGTCGATCAACACGGCTGCGGTGAAGAACCCGTCCTTCGTCGCCGAGGCCGCCGACAAGTTCGGCAACCAGTGCATCGTCGTCGCCATTGACGCCAAGAAGGTGTCCGAGGCCGACGAAGCTGACCGTTGGGAGATCTTCACCCATGGCGGCCGCGAGCGCACCGGCATCGACGCCGTCGAGTTTGCCCGTAAGGTCGTGGATCTTGGCGCCGGTGAGATCCTGCTCACGTCGATGGACCGCGATGGCACCAAGATCGGCTATGACATTGCGCTGACCCGCGCGGTGGCGGATGCGGTGCGTGCGCCGGTCATCGCCTCGGGCGGCGTCGGCAACCTTGACCACATGGTCGCGGGCATCCGCGATGGCCACGCCACGGCGGTGCTGGCCGCTTCGATCTTCCACTTCGGCACCTACACCATTGCCGAGGCCAAGGCGCACATGGCAAAAGCGGGCTTGCCGATGCGGCTGGACCCCATTGGCTGACTGGCATGATCCCGAAAAGTGGGGACTGGTTTTCGGAAAAGATCATGCGACAACAAAATGATAGAACATGTTCCATTTCGGCTCTTCGGAATGGAACATGTTCTGGACTGCCGAGGCCACAATGACCGGATTTTCCCTTTCCGACCTGGAAGAGATCGTCGCCGAGCGTGCCCGCTCGGGCGATGCCAGTTCCTGGACCGCCAAGCTCTACCAGTCGGGCATGGAGCGGGCGGCCAAGAAGCTGGGCGAAGAGGCGGTTGAAACAGTCATCGCCGCGGTCAAGGGCGACGCCGCCGGGCTCGTTTCGGAAAGTGCCGATCTCCTCTATCATTGGCTCGTCGTGCTGGCCGTCGCCGGCATTCCGATGGCTGAGGTGATGGCCGAACTGGAGCGGCGCACCTCGCAGTCCGGAATTGCCGAAAAGGCCTCGCGCAAGAACGAAGGCTGACCTTGGTCGGCCGCCGCAGGGAACAGTCGATGGATCAACTCGCACCGACGGACAAATACTCCCCCTACTGGTTCTTCTCCGCCGAGCATTGGGCGGGTTTCGGCGTCGACATGTCGATGACGCTGACCGCCGATGAGGTCAGGCGGCTGAGCTCCATGTACGAGCCGATCGACCTCGACGAGGTCAGGCGCATCTATCTGTCACTGTCGCGCCTGCTCTCGGCCCATGTCGAGACCAGCCAGCAGCTGTTCCGCCAACGCCAGCGCTTCTTCAACTCGGAGAAGAAGGGCACCAAGACGCCGTTCATCATCGGCATGGCCGGCTCGGTCGCCGTCGGCAAGTCGACGACGGCACGTATCCTGAAAGAGCTGCTCACCCGTTGGCCGTCGAGTCCGAAGGTCGACTTGGTCACGACGGACGGCTTCCTTCATCCCAACGAGGTGCTGCGCCGCGACAATCTGATGGAGCGCAAGGGTTTTCCCGACAGTTACGATGTCGGCGCTCTGTTGCGTTTCCTCTCGGCCATCAAGTCGGGGCAGCCCAATGTCCGCGCGCCGGTCTATTCGCACCTGACCTATGACGTCATGCCCGGCGAGTTCGTCACCGTCGATCGGCCCGACATCCTGATCTTCGAGGGCATCAACGTGCTGCAGCCGCGCGAACTGCCCAAGGATGGCAAGTTCGTGCCCTTCGTCTCCGATTTCTTCGATTTCTCGATCTATATCGACGCTGACGAACAGATCATCCACGAGTGGTACATCGAACGCTTCATGCGCCTGCGCGAGACCGCTTTCCGCAATCCGCAGTCCTTCTTCCATCGTTACTCGCAGCTGTCGGAAGATGCCGCACGTGCCATCGCCGAAGGGCTGTGGGCCAACATCAACCTGAAGAACCTGCGTGAAAACATCCTGCCGACGCGTCCGCGCGCTGACCTGATCCTCAAGAAGGGTGCCGGCCATCTGGTTGAGGAAGTGGCGATCCGCAAGCTCTGAGAGTTCGGCCGCTTACGCCGCAGCCGGCTTGGTCACGCGTCTTAGCGTCAGGTTGATACGGCCACCCTGCTTCAGCAGGGCCGAGGTCATCGGATAGATGCGGTCGACGCCGTGGAAGGCCAACCGCCCCTCCCCGCCCAGCACCACCACGTCACCGCTCTCCAGCCGGAACGACACCGTCCGGTCGTCGCGCCTGACACCGCCGACGCGGAACAGGCAAGCGTCACCCAAAGATACAGAGACGACAGGCGCTTCGAATTCGCGCTCGTCGCGATCCTGGTGCAGCCCCATCTTGGCCGCATCGGTGTAGAAATTGACGAGGCAGGCTTCCGGCGGATGCGGGTAGCCCGAAACCTCGCGCCACAGCGCAAGCAAGGCCTCGGGGATCGGCGGCCATGCTTCGCCCGTCACCGGGTGTTCCGGCTGGTAGCGATAGCCGCGCTCCTTGTCGGTGACCCAGCCGAGCGAACCGCAATTGGTCATGCGCACGCTCATTTCCTTGCCGGTCCTGGGCATGGCGGGCGTGTAGAGCGGTGCGGCCTTCACCACCTCACGGATGCTTTCGACCAGTCCTTCCTGCACCTCGCGGGTGAGAAAGCCTGGCATGTGGCGGACGCCTTCGGGCAATACGAGCACGTCTAAGCTGCCTTGTTCGATCTGGCCGTCCAGAATGCCAGCTGAAACGCAAAACGGCGACCCGAAAGCCGCCGTTCGCATGAACCGAGTGTCTTCGGCTCAGGCCGACGCGATATCGGGGATACGCAGCACCTGGCCGGGATAGATCTTGTCGGGGTGCGTCAGCATCGGCTTGTTGGCCTCGAAGATGACGGTGTATTTCGACGCCTTGCCCTTGCCGTACTGGGCTTCGGCGATCTTCGACAGGTTGTCGCCCTTCTTGACGGTGTAGAACACCGGCGCCTTGGCAGGCGTGGATGCCTTGACCAGCTCGGTCATGTCGACAGTGCCGTCGAGCTTGAGGCCGGAGTCGGGCGCAACGACCTTGAGCTCGTCTGCCTGCACCTTGGAAACGCCAAGCGTGTTGCCGACGGCGATGACCGCTTTTTCGAAGATCGACTGGTCCTTGACCACGCCGGTCAGCACGGCGGTGTCGCCCTTGACCACGACCTGCACGTTGTCGGTGCCGAGCTTGTGCGAATCGAGCTCTTTCTTCAGCGTGTCGGCGCTTGGCGCCTCGTCATCCCCGAAACCAAGCTTCTTGCCGACATTCTTGACGAAATCGAACATGCCCATTCGTGGTCTCCCTTGCTGTGGCAGTCGCCGAAACTTGGCATCTGCGGGAGCAAATTGGAAGCGGCAACCGAAGGCTGTGTCCCAGGGCAATCCTGAGGAGGTGGGAAACGTCCTGCCGTCGGCCGTCGGGCTAAAGAGGCCTAGTCGCCGTCGACCCGCCCGCGCAACTTCTTGACTGTCGAGCGGCCGGACTTGGTCTTCAGCCTGCGCTCGACCGAACCCTTTGTCGGCTTGGTCTTCTTGCGCGGCGGCGGTGGCGGCTCGGCCGCCTTGGCGACAAGCGCCGTCAGCCTGGCGCGCGCATCGGCGCGGTTCTGTTCCTGCGTCCGATAGCGCCCGGCTTCGATGACAATGACGCCGTCCTTGGTCGCCTTCTGCCCGGCGAGCTTGATGGTCCGTTCGCGCACGCGCTCGGGCAGCCCCGGTGCGTTGGCGGCGTCGAAGCGCAACTGCACGGCTGTCGCCACCTTGTTGACGTTCTGGCCACCCGGCCCCGAGGAGCGGATGAAGTTCTCCTCGAGGTCATCGGGATGGATGACCACGTCATTGGCTATGAAAATCTTGTCGTCGGCGCTCATGCGTGAAGTCATGCCGTGCCTTTGCGCAAAAGAAAAGGCCCGGCTTGGCCGGGCCTCAGACTGCTGACGAACCCCGTCGAATTTCGGCGGGGTTTTGTTTTGTGGGTTGATTGAGCTTTTGGATTGATGTCGGGGGGCAGATGCCAAGGCCGTTGCGAGCCCGCTTTGGCCTCATGCGAGGCTTGGTTTTGGCTTTGGCCAGAGGCTGATTGCGATCTTTTTCATGTTTTGGGCGGCGGCTGCGATCAGGCACTGGCAGGCGACGCGTGTTCGCCCTCGGAAGCGTGCATAGCGATGGCCGAAGAGCTGCTTGGCATCGGCGAAGGATCGCTCGACCGTCTCCTTGCGGCGTCGATAGATCGCCTTGCCCCATGCGGTTAAGCGGTTGGCATCGACCCGCTCGCGGACATCCTGCCAGACATGGCGCGTGATGGTGCGCTCGGCCTTGGCGTTTGATGTGCAAGACGCCAGCAGCGGACAGTTGCGGCAGATCGTCGGGTCGCTCTTGTAGTGGCGATAACCGCCGCGATCGGTGGTGGCGTAAGTGAGCAACTGGCCCTGCGGGCAACGATAGCCGTCAAGGTCCGGCTCATGGACGAAAGCGCCCTTCCTCATCTTGCCAGGCTTTGGCCGGGGCGGGTTGCGATAGCCGACGACACCCTGGATGTTCCTGTCCTCCAGGCCCTTGGCGATGCCTGGCGTGGCATAGCCGGCATCCAGCCCCGCCGCCGTGACGTCGAAGCCGAAACGCTCCACCTGGCGGTCGAGCCGGTCGAGATAGACGATCGAGTCATGCACGTTGGCCGGCGTGGCAAACGTGTCGGTGATGATGCCGAAGCCGCCATCCACCGTGCGGTGATCGAGATAAAAGAAGCCCTTCGGCTTGCCCTCGCGCACCATATAGCCTGCCTCAGGATCGGTGCGCGAGACCTTCGTCTCTTTCACCGCAGGCTGCCGCTCCTGCTCCTTCAGCGCCTTCTGGCCGTGCAGCGCCCGTTCGGCATCGATCGCCCGGTCGAGTTCGCCCCAGTAGTCGGCACGCGACTTGGCGACCATGGCAAGGTCGTACTTGCCCTTGTTGGCATTGGCCTTCAGGTGCGTGCTGTCGGTGTAGAGCACCGTGCCGTCGACCAAGCCTGCCCCGATCGCCTGCTCGACAATGCGGTCGAAGATCGCCTGCGCGATCGTCTCGTCCTGGTAGCGCCGGCGGCGGTTCTGCGACAATGTCGAGGCGTCGAACACCTTGTCCGTCAGCTTCAGCCGCAGGAACCACCGGTAGGCGACATTGACCTCGATCTCTCGCACCAATTGCCGCTCCGAGCGCACCCCGAACAGGTAGCCGATGAACAGCGCCTTGAACATCAAGGTCGGATCGAGTGGCGGGCGACCATTGTCGGCGCAGTAAAGCGGCGCTGTCAGATCGTGGATGAACGAGAAATCGATAACACCATCGATCTTGCGCAGAAGGTGATCAACTGGAACCAGTTGGTCAAGCGTGACGATCTCAAGTGCGGTTTGTTCAGGGCCAGCTCGCTTCAACATCACCCACTGAATCACAAACCCCCAACTCTCGCCAGGGGTTTGTCAGCAGTCTGAGGCCCGGCTTGGCCGGGCCTTTCGATGTTTGTTCGGGCGATGCGAGTGTTACTCGGCGGCTTCGCGCACCTGCGGTGCTGCGCCCAGAACGGAGGCGTCGACATGGCTTTCGAACTTGCCGAAATTGTCGACGAACATCGACACCAGCTTCTTGGCCTGGTGGTCATAGGCAGCGCCGTCGGCCCAGGTCGAACGCGGGTCGAGGATCTTGCTGTCGACGCCTGGCACCGAGACGGGCACGGCGAAGCCGAAATTCGCATCCGTGCGGAACTCGACCGCGTTGAGCGAGCCGTCGAGCGCTGCCGACAGAAGGGCGCGCGTTGCCTTGATCGGCATGCGCGAGCCGGTGCCATAAGCGCCGCCGGTCCAGCCGGTGTTGACCAGCCAGCAGTCGACATTGTGCTCTGCGATCAGCTGGCGCAGCAGGTTGCCGTATTCCGAGGGGTGGCGCGGCATGAAGGGAGCACCGAAGCAGGTCGAGAAGGTCGCTTCCGGCTCGGTCACGCCACGCTCGGTTCCGGCAACCTTGGCCGTGTAGCCTGACAGGAAGTGGTACATCGCCTGCGCCGGTGTCAGCTTGGCGATGGGCGGCATCACGCCGAAGGCATCGGCCGTCAGCATGATGATGTTCTTCGGGTGGCTGGCCTGGCCGGTGGCGCTGGCGTTCGGGATGAAGTCGAGCGGATAGGCGCAGCGGGTGTTTTCGGTGCGCGAGCCGTCGTCGAAATCGGGAACGCGGTTGTCGTCCAGCACCACATTCTCGAGCACGGTGCCGAAACGCTGGGTGGTGGCGAAGATTTCCGGTTCTGCTTCGGCCGACAGCCGGATCGTCTTGGCGTAGCAGCCGCCCTCGAAGTTGAAGATGCCGTCAGGGCCCCAGCCGTGCTCGTCGTCGCCGATCAGCGTGCGTTTGGGATCGGCCGACAGCGTCGTCTTGCCGGTGCCCGACAGGCCGAAGAACACGGCGGCGTCGCCGTCGGGACCTTCATTGGCGGAGCAGTGCATTGGCATCACGCCCTTGGTCGGCAGAAGGTAGTTGAGCGCGGTGAACACCGACTTCTTCATCTCGCCAGCATAGGCGGTGCCGCCGATCAGCACGATCATGCGGGTCAGGTCGACGGCGATCACGGTCTCGGTGCGGGTGCCGTGACGGGCCGGGTCGGCGCGGAACGACGGCAGGTCGATGATCGTCATCTCGGGCACGAAGCTGGCAAGCTCGGCCGGCGTCGGACGGATCAAAAGGTTGCGGATGAACATCGAGTGCCAGGCGAATTCGGTGACGACGCGCGTCGGCAGGCACAGCGAGCGGTCGGCGCCGCCGATCAGGTCCTGGACATAGAGATCCTTGTCGGCCGCCTGGGTCAGGAATTCGGCGTGCAGCGCGTCGAACTGGGCGCGACTGATCGGCTTGTTGTTGTCCCACCAGACATGGTCTTCGGTGTTTTCGTCGCGCACGACGAACTTGTCCTTGGGCGAACGGCCGGTGTGCTGGCCGGTCTCTGCGACGAGTGCGCCATGCGCGGTCAGCTTCGCCTCGCCTCGCCGGATCGCTTCTTCGGTGAGAAATGCAGCGCCAAAGTTGTAACGGACGGTGCCCGACGTTTTGAGCCCTGCCGTTTCGATCCCGCAGGCGGGATTTCGCTTACCGGTTTCGGTCATTTAGTGAAGCCTCGTAGCCATGACGCTGTGTCCGGTCTGCGGGCCGGACGCCGCTGTCCCAACGGGACTGAGGCAGGCTGAAACAGAAAAGCTCAGCGATATCAAATCATTAATCGATTTAAAAATTTTGAAATTTGTCTAAATCGTTTAAAAGGTGTGCAAGCAGTCGCCGGCCCACACAAGATCGGCAGTTTTTTGTTCGAGCTTTGGCGCCGCCGCCCCATATAAGGCAAGCACAAGGCATGGCGGTTGCGCTCCCCTCGAACGGAGGCTATGCCACATTTTGTACCTAATTTGTCCTGCACAAGCCCTGCTCTAAGCAGGAAGGGACACCCGCTCATGAGGGAGCCGCTGGAAATGGCAACGATCGCGCTTGTCGACGACGACCGCAACATTTTGACATCGGTTTCAATCGCACTCGAGTCCGAGGGCTATCGCGTCGAGACCTATACGGATGGTGCGTCGGCGCTCGAAGGGCTGGCCGCGCGTCCGCCGAACCTTGCCATCCTCGACATCAAGATGCCGCGCATGGATGGTATGGAGCTGTTGCGCCGGCTGCGCCAGAAGACCGATCTGCCGGTGATCTTCCTGACCTCCAAGGATGACGAGATCGACGAGCTCTTCGGTCTCAAGATGGGCGCCGACGATTTCATCCGCAAGCCGTTCTCGCAGCGCCTGCTGGTCGAGCGTGTCCGCGCCGTATTGCGCCGGGCAAGCGCCCGCGAGGCCGCGACCAAGGCGCCGACGCAGCAGGCTCGCTCGCTCGAGCGTGGCCAGCTGGTGATGGACCAGGAGCGCCACACCTGCACCTGGAAGGGCGAGCCGGTCGTACTCACCGTCACCGAATTCCTGATCCTGCACTCGCTGGCGCAGCGCCCGGGCGTGGTCAAGAGCCGCGACGCCCTGATGGATTCGGCCTATGATGAGCAGGTCTATGTCGACGACCGCACCATCGACAGCCACATCAAGCGCTTGCGCAAGAAGTTCAAGGCTGTCGACGACGACTTCGAGATGATCGAAACCCTCTACGGTGTCGGCTACAGATTCCGCGAAGCGTGATATCGGCGAGGGCTGAGATCACATGGCGATGGACGCAGAGATCAGGAAGCCGGCGGCCGCCTCCAAGCGGCCGCGCGGGCGTCTGCTGTTTCTCGACCGGACCCGGATTCGCCTGAGCCGCCTGCTCGGCCATTATTTCTTCTCGAGCCTGACCCGCCGCATCCTGTTCCTCAACCTCGCCGGTCTGGCGGTGCTGGTGGCGGGCATCTTCTATCTCAACGCGTTCCGCGGCGCGCTGATCGAGGCACGCGTCGAAAGCCTGATGACGCAGGGCGGTATCATTGCCGGCGCCATCGCCTCGTCGGCAACGGTCGAAACCGATGCCATCAGGATCGATCCGGAAAAGCTGCTCGAGCTGCAGGCCGGCGAAAGCCTTGGCCCCGGCACCGACCAGCTCGACAGCCTCGATTTCCCGATCAATCCGGAGCGTGTCGCGCCGCTGCTGCGCCGGGTCATCTCGCCGACCCGCACCCGCGCCCGCATCTACGACCGCGACGCCAACCTTTTGCTCGACTCGCGCCACCAGATCCTTCGCTACGACCTGCCGCCGGTGGAGGAAGAAGAGCCGACGCTGATCGAGCGGGCGCAGAAATTCATCTTCGACTTCTTCGTCGACAGCTCCCTGCCGGTCTACAAGGAACAGCCGGGCGGCAATGGCGCTGCCTTCCCGGAAGTCGTCCAGGCTCTGACCGGCGGCCCCGCGACCATCGTGCGCGTCAGCGAGCAGGGCGAGCAGATCGTCTCCGTCGCCGTTCCGATCCAGCGTTTCCGCGCCGTGCTCGGCGTGTTGATGCTGTCGACCGAAGGCGGCGACATCGACAAGATCGTGGCGGCCGAGCAAAAGGCCATTCTGCGCGTCTTCGGTGTCGCGGCACTGGTCACCGCCATCCTTTCGATGGTTCTGGCCTCGACGATCGCCACGCCCCTGCGCCGCCTCTCGGCTGCAGCCAATCGCGTCCGGCGCGGTAGCAAGAACCGCGACGAGATTCCCGATTTCTCGGATCGCCAGGACGAGATCGGCAACCTGTCGGTCGCCGTGCGCGACATGACCAACGCGCTCTACAACCGTATCGAAGCGATCGAGAGCTTTGCTGCCGACGTCAGCCACGAGCTCAAGAACCCGCTGACCTCGCTGCGCAGCGCCGTCGAGACCTTGCCGCTGGCCAAGAACGAAAACTCGCGGGCGCGCCTGATGGAGGTCATCCAGCATGACGTGCGCCGCCTTGACCGACTGATAACCGACATTTCCGACGCTTCGCGCCTCGATGCCGAACTGGCCCGCGAGGACGCCAGCAGGGTCGATCTCAAGAAGTTCATCGGCGACCTGGTCTCGGTGTCGCGCGAGAGCGGCCGCCACAAGAAGCCGGTCGAGATCGAATTCACCCCTGCCAAGCTGCCGGCCGGCGTGAAGAACTACAATGTCGCCGGCCACGATCTGCGCATCGGCCAGGTCATCACCAACCTGATCGAGAATGCCCGCTCCTTCGTTCCCGACGAACATGGCCACATCGCCATTTCGCTTGCACGCGTCGGCAAGTTCAACGTCATCACCGTCGAGGACAACGGTCCCGGCATCAGGGCCGAAAACATCGACCGCATCTTCGAGCGCTTCTACACCGACCGGCCCGCCGGCGAAGCCTTCGGCCAGAACTCCGGCCTTGGCCTCTCGATCAGCCGCCAGATCGTCGAAGCCCATGGCGGCACGCTGACGGCCGAGAACATCACCGGCACCAAGCCGGGCGAGCTCAAGGGTGCGCGTTTCATCGTCGCCTTCCCGGCCGAAAGCTGATCCGTGGCGCCGACCAACATGCATGCGACGGCGATAGTACTCGGCGATCGCGGCGTGCTGATTGCCGGACCGTCGGGCTCCGGCAAATCATCACTGGCTCTTGCGCTTGTCGAAAAATTTCGCGCCGGCAACCGTTTTGCCCGGCTGGTATCCGACGATCAGGTTTTCCTGTCGGCCCATCAGGGTCGGCTCGTCTGCCGTGCGCCGTCAACGATCGCCGGTCTCATTGAAGTCAGGGGCGGCGGCCCAATCCCCGTCGAACATGAGGCTGCGACAACGGTCGACCTGCTTGTCAGGCTGGTTCCGGCCAGCGCGGTGGAGCGGCTGCCCGAGGACGCAAGTGAGCTTCTCCTGGGTTGCAAAGTGCCAAGATTGATGCTCGCGGAGCGCGAAATCGCCGTGGCCACACCCGCGCTGCTGGCGCTGCTCGGCGCACGATTTCTAGTCTGAGGCTGCCCAACATTTTTGCTGCATTGCGTCAAAATGGCATGTCGTGCCGTAAATTGGGGCTTGTAAACGCCCTCGCCGTCGACAAGATAGCGCTCCCGCCCCCAAGGCGGCAAAAATACTGCGCGGCTGTGAAAGGGCCATGACGGGAGCCATGACAGAATGATCGGACTCGTGCTTGTGACGCACGGTCAACTGGCTGAGGAGTTCCGCCATGCCGTGGAACACGTCGTCGGACCGCAGGAAAACTTCGAGACCGTCTCAATCGGCGCCGATGATGATATGGCGCAGCGCCGCAGCGACATCATCAACGCCGTTGCCCGCGCCGACACCGGCACCGGCGTCGTCGTCCTGACCGACATGTTCGGGGGCACGCCGTCGAACCTCGCCATCTCGGTGATGGAGGCCGGCCGCGTCGAGGTCATCGCCGGCATGAACCTGCCGATGCTGATCAAGCTGACCAGCGTGCGCAAGGCCGACAACATGTCCGGCGCGCTCGACGAAGCGCAGGCGGCAGGACGCAAATACATCAACGTTGCAAGCCAGGTGCTGAGCGGCAAATGAGCGGCATGCCCTACTCGCCCGAGAAGGGCCACGTCGTCCGCGACCTCGCCATCGTCAACCAGCGTGGCCTGCATGCGCGCGCTTCGGCGAAGTTCGTGCAGATCGCCGGCGAGTTCGAAGCCTCGATCAGTGTCGAAAAGGACGGCATCTCGGTCGGCGGCACCTCGATAATGGGCTTGATGATGCTGGCCGCCAGTCCCGGCTGCACGATCCGGGTGACCGCAAGTGGACCCGAGGCCGACCAGGCGATGGAAGCGCTTGCGACACTCGTCGCCGCGCGTTTTGGCGAGGAGTGCTGATCGCCCGGGTTATCTGCCCAGTGACATGCACGAATAAAGATTTCTTTATGTCCCATTGTCGATGACGGCCTGATCTGGTAGTCAGGCCGATCTTTCGCGCGCCCTCTCAAGCCTCCCGCTTCGGCGCGCAGCAAACAGGAATCGGAGCAAGCCATGACGGGTAGCAAGGATTATCTGGTCGCCGACATTTCGCTCGCCGGCTGGGGTCGCAAGGAAATCGAGATCGCCGAAACCGAAATGCCGGGCCTGATGGCCTGCCGCGAGGAGTTCGGTGAAGCCAAGCCGCTCAAGGGCGCACGCATTTCCGGCTCGCTGCACATGACCATCCAGACGGCGGTGCTGATCGAGACGCTGAAGGCTCTCGGCGCCGACATCCGCTGGGCCTCGTGCAACATCTTTTCGACACAGGACCACGCCGCTGCGGCGATCGCCGAATCTGGTATCCCGGTCTTCGCCGTCAAGGGCGAGACGCTCGAGGAATACTGGCAGTACACCGACCAGATCTTCCAGTGGACCGATGGCGGCGCCACCAACATGATCCTCGACGATGGCGGCGACGCCACCATGTACATCCTGATCGGCGCTCGCGCTGAAGCAGGCGAAAACGTGCTGTCCAATCCGGGCAGCGAAGAGGAAGAAATCCTGTTCGCCCAGATCAAGAAGCGCATGGCCGAGACGCCGGGCTTCTTCGCCAAGCACAAGGCTGCGATCCGCGGCGTCACCGAAGAGACCACGACCGGCGTCAATCGTCTCTACCAGCTGCAGAAGAAGGGCCTGCTGCCCTTCCCGGCGATCAACGTGAACGACTCGGTCACCAAGTCGAAGTTCGACAACAAGTATGGCTGTAAGGAATCGCTGGTCGACGGCATCCGCCGCGGCACCGACGTCATGATGGCCGGCAAGGTCGCCGTCGTTTGCGGTTACGGCGACGTCGGCAAGGGTTCGGCTGCCTCGCTCCAGGGCGCCGGCGCCCGCGTTAAGGTCACCGAAGTCGATCCGATCTGCGCGCTGCAGGCGGCGATGGACGGCTTTGAAGTCGTCACCCTCGAAGATGCTGCCCCCACCGCCGACATCGTCATCACCACGACCGGCAACAAGGACGTTATCACCCTCGACCACATGCGCCTGATGAAGGACATGGTCATCGTCGGCAACATCGGCCACTTCGACAACGAGATCCAGGTTGCCGCGCTGCGCAATCTGAAGTGGACCAACGTCAAGCCGCAGGTCGACATGATCACCTTCCCGGGTGGCAAGCGCATGATCCTTTTGTCGGAAGGCCGTCTGCTCAACCTCGGAAACGCCACCGGCCATCCGAGCTTCGTCATGTCGGCGTCGTTCACCAACCAGACGCTGGCCCAGATCGAGCTCTGGACCAAGCCCGGCGAGTACAAGAACGAGGTTTACGTGCTGCCCAAGCACCTCGACGAGAAGGTTGCGCGCCTGCATCTCGACAAGCTCGGCGCCAAGCTGACCACGCTGAGCGATGAGCAGGCTACCTATATCGGCGTGACGCCAAAGGGTCCGTTCAAGCCGGAACACTACCGCTATTAACCATAGCGAAATTAGCTACTAGATATTGAAGCCGGGCGATTGACTTTCGCCCGGTTTCTTTTTTGGGGGCTCGCCTGCTTCACGTCGATTCGCCTAAGCGGTATGGTGACATGATTCGTCACGCGCCCATTCTTGGCGGGAATTTCGGGCGCTACGGGGCGGTCTTGCAGTCGGGCGGCACAGAGGAAACAAGACATGCCGGGGGAATACCCGCTTCCAGCGGGACAGGCCGTCTCCGGCGGCCACGAGGATTCGCAGAACGCGACCGCAGGCCGCTCCTGGCATGCCTTGCGGCGTGTGGGCGGTTGGGCGGCGTGCGCGGCCCTTGCCACGACTGCGATTTGCACGCCTCTCGGCTTCGCCCACGCCCAGCAGGCATCGATTGCCGGCCTGCCCGTGAGCACCGTTGAGGTCATCCAGCTTGCCATGTTCGTCGGCGTGATGGGCGCTGCCTTGATCTCGGCAATCGCGCTGATCCGCGAGAAGGGCCGCATCAGCGCCGAGAATGTCGAGCTGCGCGGCCGCGTTGCCGATCTCAATGCCTCGCTGCAGCGGTCCGAGGCCCTGCTCAATTTGCGCGACCAGCGCGTCATCGTCTGGGCCAACGAGAACAAGAAGCCCGAACTCGTCGGTTCGCTGCCGATCGAGACAGGGGCCCCGGATGATCGTGCCGCCTTCCTTGGCTTTGGCCGCTGGCTGATGCCGCGTTCGGCCGCAGCGCTCGAAAACGCCATCGCTGCCTTGCGCGACAAGGGCACGGCCTTCGAACTGATTGCCGAGACCCACGCCAATGCTGCGCTCGAGGTCCATGGCCGCAAGAGCGGCGCCCATGTCATCGTCCGCTTTGTCTCGATTTCCGAAGCGCAGCGCGGGCAGGCCCGGTTGAAGCTCGAAAACCAGCGCCTGAGCGCCGAATACGAGACGCTGATCGGCCTGATGGACGCAATCGACATGCCGTTCTGGATGCGCGATGCCGACGGCCGCCTGAAATGGGTCAACAAGGCCTTCGCCAAGGCCGTCGAGGCGGTGGATTCGTCCGCCGCCATTCGTGACGGCAAGGAATTTCTCGGCACCCAGTCGCGCGAGGCGATCGTCCAGCAGCACCTGACGCGGCCGCTGTTCCAGCAGACTCTGTCGACGGTCATCGATGGGGACCGCAAGATGTTTGCCGTCACCGATCTGGTCGGCAAGGAAGGCTCGGCTGGCATCGCCGCCGACATGAGCGCTGCCGACGCCATCCGCGAGGAATACAGCCAGGTCGTGCGCAGCCATGCCGACACGCTCGACCAGGTTGCCACCGCCGTCGCCACCTTCGACGCCGGGCAGAAGCTGCGCTTCTACAACAACGCCTTCCAGAAGCTCTGGGATCTCGACGCCGGCTACATTTCGAGCGCGCCCGACAATGCGCTGCTGCTCGACCGCCTGCGCAGCGAACGCAAGCTGCCTGAGCAGCAGGAATGGCGCCGCTGGAAGGAGAACCTGCTGTCGGCTTATCGCGCCGTCGATCCGCAGGAGCACCTCTGGCACCTGCCCGACGGCCGCACCATCCGCGTCGTCGCCAACCCGCAGCCCAAGGGCGGCGTCACCTGGGTGTTCGAGAACCTGACCGAGCGGATCGATCTCGAAAGCCGCTATACGACAGCCGTGCGTGTGCAGGGCGAAACCCTCGACAATCTGGCTGAGGGCGTCGTTGTCTTCGGCCCCGATGGCCGTATCCGCCTGTTCAATCCGGCCTTCGGCCAGCTCTGGGGCGTCTCCCCCGAGGTGCTGCGGCAGAACACGCATATCTCGGCCATCCGCGCCGAATGCGACACGCGTGCCGACAACAGCCCGTGGGGCGATTTCGTCTCCGCCGTCACCGGCTTTGACGAGCGCAGCGACCGCCATGGCCAGACCGAGCTCAAGAACGGCTCGGTGCTGCAGCATGCCGTCATCCACCTGCCCAACGGCCAGGTGATGCTGACCTTCGTCGACGTCACCGACAGCGTCAATGTCGAGCGCGCACTGAAGGACAAGAACGAGGCGCTGCAGCGCGCCGACCAGATCAAGAACGAGTTCGTCCAGCACGTCTCCTACGAGCTGCGTTCGCCGCTGACCAACATCATCGGCTTCACCGAGCTGTTGTCTTTGCCCGGCACCGGTCCGCTGTCGCCGCGCCAGCGCGAATATGTCGAGCATATCGGCTCGTCGTCGGGCGTGCTGTTGACCATCGTCAACGACATCCTCGACCTCGCCACCGTCGATGCTGGCATCATGCAGCTCGACATCTCCGAGGTGCATGTCCACCGCGCCATCGAGGCTGCCGCTGAGCTCGTCGCCGACCGGCTGGAAGAGCACGCGATCAAGCTCGCCATCGAGATCAAGGGCGCGCCCAAGAGCTTCAACGGCGACGAGACCCGTGTGCGCCAGATCCTCTACAATCTGCTCAGCAACGCGGTGAACTATGCGCCGGCTGCGAGCACCATCACGCTTGCCTGTCGCCAGCGTGCCGAGGGCATTGAATTCTCCGTCCATGATGACGGCCCGGGCATGCCGCCCGAAGTGCTCGACACCATGTTCCAGCGCTTCGAATCCCGCGTCAACGGCGGCCGCAAGCGCGGCGCGGGCCTTGGCCTGTCGATCGTCAAGAGCTTCGTTGAGCTGCATGGCGGCACCGTCCGGATCGACAGCGGCAAGGATCTTGGCACGACCGTCATCTGCCTGTTCCCAGACATGCCCGCCGGCGTCCGGGTCGCGGCGGAGTAGCAGGTTTGACGACGGCCAGATCGCTGGAACGGCACCTGCCCGACGAGGCCGCCACGACGCAGCTGGGCGAGGACCTCGCCATGGCGGTGCGGCCTGGCGACGTGTTCCTGCTCGACGGCGATCTCGGCGCCGGCAAGTCCACTTTGGCGCGCGGCCTGATCCGCGCCCTGGCCGCCGATCCCGCCCATGAGGTGCCGAGCCCGACATTCACGCTGGTCCAGAGCTACGACACGCCTGTCGCCGTCCATCATTTCGACCTCTATCGCCTGTCCTCGCCAGAGGAGCTGGAAGAGCTTGGTTTCGACGAGGCGGTGAACTCGGGCGTGGCGCTGGTCGAATGGCCTGAGCGCGCCACTGATGCCATGCCGGCAACCAGCCTGCGCATCGCGTTCCAGCATGAGGGCGATGGCCGCCGCATCACGATTACAGGCGATGGACCGGCCTTCGACCGTGTCGCCCGTTCACTCGCCATGCGCGACTTCCTCGTAGCCTCAGCGTGGAGCGATGCTCATCGCGCCCGTTTCATCGGCGACGCCTCGGCGCGGTCTTATGAGACGGTGACCAGGGAAGGCCATGCACCGCTGGTGCTGATGAACTCGCCGAGACTGACGCTCGGTCCGCCCGTGCGTGACGGCAAGCCCTACGCCGAGATCGCGCACACCGCCCAGAGCGTCGCCGCCTTCGCCGCCATCGATCGCGCGCTTGCCGCCGGTGGCGTCACCGTGCCGGGCATCGTCGCCCAGGACCTCGACCAGGGTTTCGTGCTGCTCGAACATCTCGGCTCAGGCGCTTTCCTCGATCCCGGGGGCAGGCCGGTCACCGAGCGCTACGCAGCTGCGGCAGAACTGCTGGCAATGATTCACGGGAAACATTGGGACGACCGGCTGGAGGCCGCGCCCGGTGTCGTCCACCAGGTGCCGCCCTTCGACCGTGACGCTTTGATGATCGAGGTCGAGTTGCTGGTCGAATGGTATGTGAAGGCGGTCACCGGTGCGCCCGCTTCGGCGGAGCTGTGCGACGGCTACCGCGCAGCCTGGAACGCCGTCTTCGACCGCCTCGCCGACAAGCAATATGGCCTTGTCCTGCGCGACTACCATTCGCCAAACATCATCTGGCGTGGCGATCGCCATGGCCACGACCGCCTCGGCATCGTCGACTTCCAGGACGCGCTGATTGGCCCCGTCGCTTACGACGTCGCGTCACTCGCCATGGATGCGCGGGTGACCGTGTCGCCTGACATCGAGCGCGGCACCGTCGATGCCTATGTCGCCGCGCGACATGCTGCCGGCAGTTTTGACGAGATGGCCTTCCGCGAAGCCTACGCCATCATGGCGGCGCAGCGGAATTCGAAGATTCTCGGCATTTTCGTTCGCCTCGACCGGCGCGATGGCAAGCCGCAATATCTCAGGCACCTGCCGCGTATCAGGGACTATCTGCACCGCTCGCTCTCACACCCGTCACTTGCGGAACTGCGCGATTTCTACCGCGACAACCGCCTGCTCGAGGAATTCTGACGCGTGAATGGGCCTGCCAAAAATCCCTCCGTCGCCATGGTTCTGGCCGCCGGTCTCGGCAAGCGCATGCGGCCGATCACCGATACGATTCCCAAGCCGCTGGTGCGCGTGTCTGGCAAGACCCTGCTCGACTGGGGTCTCGACAGCCTCACCGAGGCGGGCGTCGAGCGAGCCGTCGTCAATGTCCACTATCTGCCCGACCAGATCGTCGAGCATGTCGCTTCCCGCCAGGCGCCGCGCATCGAAATCTCCGACGAGCGCGACGGACTGCTCGATTCCGCCGGTGGCATCGTCAGGGCGCTGCCCCGGCTTGGCGCAGCACCGTTCTACATCGTCAACGCCGACACCTTCTGGATCGATGAAGGCGTGCCCAACCTGACCCGCCTCGCCCTTGCCTGGGATGCCGGGCGCATGGATATTCTGCTGATGCTGGCGGACCTCGAACAGGCGACCGGACACTCGGGTGGTACCGACTTCCTGGTCGCGCCGGACGGAACGTTGAGCCGCGCCAGGGGCGCGCCCGACGGGCTTATCTATGCCGGTGCTGCGATCGTCCACCCACGCCTGTTCGCCGCTGCACCCGAGACGCCGCATTCGCTCAACCGCTATTTCGACGAGGCGATTGCCAGTGGTCGGCTTCACGGCATGCGCATGTCGGGCAGCTGGATCACCGTCGGCACGCCCGATGCCATCGCACCTGCCGAGGCCGCGGTGAAGAGGGCATTGGCGGAGGCGCAATGAGCGGCCGCGCGTCGCCACGCGTCTTTTCCATACCGCCCGGCACCCCCTTCCTGCCGACGCTGGCGGCGTCCCTGCTCGACGGCAGCCTGATCCCCGACTTCCGCTTCGACGGCGATCCGCTGGCGCTGGCCGACGTCACAATCTACGTGCCGACGCGCCGCGCTGCGCGTGCGCTGCGCGGTGTCTTCGTCGATGCCGGCGGCGGCAGCTCGGCGATCCTGCCTGTTATCAAGCCGCTCGGCGAGTTCGACGAGGACGAGGCTGCCTTCGAGACCGAAGGCGCCGGTGCGCTCGACCTTGCCCCGCCGGTTTCCGCCACCGACCGCCTGCTCCTGCTCGCACCTTTGGTGCGTGCCTGGAAGCGCCGTCTTCCCGCCCATGTCGCGGCGCTGTTCGAGGAGGAGATCGTCGTGCCGGCCTCGGCTGCCGACGCCATCTGGCTGGCCCGCGATCTCGCCGGGCTGATGGACGAGATCGAGACCGAAGGCTCCGACTGGTCGCGGCTAGCCGGCCTGGTGACCGGCGAGCTGTCCGGCTGGTGGCAGGTGACGCTCGACTTCCTCTCCATCGTCACCGGCGCCTGGCCGGAAATGCTGAAGGAGCGCGGCAAGTCCAATCCTGCCGCCCATCGCAGCGCCCTGATCCGCCTCGAAGCCGAGCGGCTGAAGCGCAACCCGCCCGCCGGACCGGTCATCGCGGCGGGTTCCACCGGCTCGATCCCTGCTACTGCCGAGCTGCTCGCGGCCATTTCGCGCCTGCCGCGTGGTGCAGTCGTGCTTCCCGGACTGGACGCCACGCTCGACCAGCGCGCCCATGAGACGATCACCGAGATCGGCGCCAGGGCCTCGGTGCTTGGTCATCCCCAGTATGGCCTCGCCAAGCTGATCGGCAAGATCGGCATCCTGCGCGACGACGTCGACGAACTGGGCGCGCCGACCGGTGCCATGGCCCGCCGCGCGGCCGTCGTCGGCGAAGCGCTGCGGCCGGCCGAGACCACCGACGCCTGGGCCGAGAAGCGCAGCGACGCCGACGACCCCGAGATCGCCGATGCCTTCGCCGGCGTAACACTTCTCGAAGCCGCGCATGAGCGCGACGAGGCGGCGGCTATCGCCATCGCGCTTCGCCAGGCGGTCGCCCAATCGGGCCATCGCGCTGCCCTGGTCACCAGCGACCGCAACCTTGCCCGCCGTGTCGCTGCGGAGCTTCGCCGCTTCGGCATCCAGGCCGACGATTCCGGTGGCGTGCCGCTGGCCAACACGCCGCCGGCAGCCCTCCTGCGTACCATGCTCGCTGCCGCCTTCCGTCCGGGTGATCCGGTGGCGGTGCTGTCGCTGCTCAAGCATCCCTTGCTGCGCCTTGGCCAAGAGCGTTCAGCCGTCCGGCGTGCTGCCGAGACCATCGAACTCGTCGTGCTGCGTGGTGGCGTCGGCCGGCCTGACATTGCCGGGCTCGCCGAGGAATTCGAGGCCAGATTGACCAGCATGGGTGGCGCGTCGCGCAGGCCGTTCTGGTTCGACCGCATCAGCGTGCGCCGCATCGAGGAAGCCCGGGACATAGCAGGCAGGCTCGTCTCTCGCCTGGCGCCGTTGTTCGCCTTTCGTGGCGATGCAGAGGTCGACCTCGCGGCGATCGTCCGTGCCACCGTCGAGGCGCTGGAAAATCTCGGACGCGACGAGCATGGCGGCCTGGGCACACTCTATGACGGCGATGCCGGTGCCAAGCTCGCCGAGGCGCTGCGCTCGCTGGTCGCAGCACAGGCGTCGTTCAGTTTCGCCGCCGCCGAGTGGCCCGACGTCATGGACGCGCTGGTGGCGCCCGAGGCGGTCAAGCCGGCGCAAGGTGCCGATCGCGCCATCGCCATCTGGGGTGCGCTCGAAGCCCGCCTGCAGACGGTCGATACGCTGGTCATCGGCGCGCTGAACGAGGGCACCTGGCCGCGCAAGGCAGAGGCCGACCGCTTCATGTCGCGCGTCATGAAGACGGGCATCGACCTCGAACCGCCGGAACGCCGCATCGGCCTCGCCGCCCATGATTTCCAGATGGCGATGGGCGCGAAAAACGTCGTGCTGTCGCGTTCCGCCCGCTCGGGCGATGCGCCCGCCGTGCCGTCGCGCTGGCTGCAGCGCCTGCTCACCTATCTCGGCCCCGACCACGCGGCCGTCTTGCGCAAGCGCGGCGAAAACCTGCTTCACTGGGCGCGCCAGCTCGATGCCGGCCAAAAGACCGATTTCGCTACCCGTCCGGAGCCCAGACCGCCGGTGGAGGTCAGGCCGCGCCGCTTCAGCATCACCGAGATCGAGACACTGCGCCGCGATCCCTATGCCGTCTATGCCCGGCGTATCCTCGGCCTGTCGGCGATCGACCCGCTGGTGCGCGATCCCGGTGCCGCCGAGCGGGGCACGTTGTTCCACGATATCCTGCACCTGTTTTCGGCGACCATCGTCGATCCGCGTGATCCCGCCGCATTCGACGCACTGATCGCCGCCGGCCGCCATTGCTTCGCCGAGGCGGCCCTGCCCGCCGACGTCGAGGCCGTCTGGTGGCCACGCTTCGAGCGACTGGCGGTCAACATCCTGGAGTGGGAGCGCAGCCGCGCCGACGCCGTGGTTTCCCGCCACGCCGAGGAAGGCGCCTCGGCCGTCGAAGTCGGGCTCAGCGGCGCGACGCTGTCCGGTCGCGCCGACCGTGTCGACGTGCTTGCCGGCGGCATGGCAGACATCCTCGACTACAAGACCGGCTCGTCGCCATCCAAGGCGCAGGCGCACACGCTGATCGCGCCCCAGCTGGCGCTCGAAGGCGCGCTTCTGCGGCGCGGCGCCTTCCGCGAGCTTGGTAAGCGCGAGCCCTCGCAGCTGGCGTTCGTCCGCCTGAAGCCGAATGGCGAGGTGTTCGAAGAATCGATTCTCGAGCACAACCGTAAGCCAAAATCAGCCGTCGAACTGTCCGAAGAGGCCTGGGAGCGCCTGGAGCAGCTTTTGCTGCACTACAACGATCCGACGACGGGTTATCTCTCTCGCGCTCTGCCCTTCCGCGAAGGCGAGACCGACGGCGACTACGACCATCTCGCCCGCGTGCTCGAATGGTCGGCTGGCGGTGATGGCGGTGCGGAGGGCGAGGAATGAAGAAGACATTCTTCGTCCCGACTGAAACCGCCGAGCGGCAGGCGCGTGCCTCCGATCCGGGCAATTCGGTCTGGGTCTCGGCCAATGCCGGCTCGGGCAAGACGCACGTGCTGTCGCAGCGGGTGATGCGGCTTTTGCTGCGTGGCACCGATCCATCGAAGATCCTGTGCCTGACTTATACTCGCGCCGCCGCCGCCAACATGTCGAATCGCGTCTTCGCCAACCTGTCGGAATGGACGATGTTGGCCGACGCCGAGTTGGCCGCACGCATCACGGCACTCGACGGTGTCCGCCCTGACGCTGCCAAGCTGCGCCGCGCGCGCCGATTGTTCGCCGAGGCTCTGGAAACGCCGGGCGGGCTGAAGATCCAGACCATCCACGCCTTCTGCGAGTCGGTGCTGCACCAGTTCCCGCTCGAGGCCAACATCGCCGCCCATTTCGAGATGCTCGACAGCCAGATGGAGGCGACTTTGTTCGCCACTGCGCGGCGCGACATGGTCACCGGCGCCGGCGAGCACAATCCCGAACTCGCCGAGGCCTTCGCCAAGGTGCTGGAGCGTGGCGGCGAGGCCGGGCTCGATGCGCTGCTCGCCGAGATCGTGCGCAAGCGCGATGGGCTGCGCGCCTTCATCGCCCAGGTTCAAGACTTCAATTTCGAAGCGCTCTACGAGGAGTTCGGTTTTTCGCCCAGGGACAGTGCCGAGGCCATCGCCGCTTCGATCTGGCCGCTGCCGGGCTTCGAGCCGACCTTCTTCAACGAGTTCGCCATAGCAGCCGAAGCCACAGACGCGCGCAGCGTGCTGAACAATATCCTGCCTTACGCCCGGCTCGCCTATGCCGAGGCCGACCCCATGCGCCGGCTGTCGCTTCTGTGCAATGCCTTCCTCAAGGCCGACGGCGATCCGTACAATCCGTCCAGCGCGTTCAAGAAGGCTTTGCTCGACCGGCTGCCAGATTTGCCCGAGCGTTATGCGGCGACGGCAGCGGCCATCACCGAGGCAGCCGACCGGCTCGCCCATTTTCGCATGCTGGAGGCAACGCAGGCGGCACTGACGATCGCCGACTGGCTGATTGCCCGCTACGAGCGGCTGAAGACCGGCCGCGGCTTCCTCGATTTCAACGACCTGATCACTCGCACCGTCAACCTGCTTGCGCGCCCCGACGCCGGGCCGTGGGTGCAGTACAAGCTCGACAAGGGCATCGACCACATACTGCTCGACGAAGCCCAGGACACCAGCCCCGACCAATGGGAAGTGGTGAAGCGGCTGGCGGAAGAGTTCTTCTCCGGCTTCAGTGCCCGCGACAACGTTCACCGCACCGTCTTCGCCGTCGGCGACGAGAAGCAGTCGATCTATTCGTTCCAGGGTGCCGCGCCCGAATCCTTCGACAACTCCAAGCACGAATTCGCCGGCCGCATCCGTGATGCCGATGCCCGTTTCGAGGACGTCACGCTGACCTGGTCGTTCCGCTCGACAGACGACGTGCTGTCGGCCGTCGACCGTGTCTTTGAGGAGACCAGCGTCCGTCGCGGCGTCACCCGCGCGCCCGAGCCGCCGAGCCATAAGGCGATCCGCGCCGGGGCGGCAGGTTACGTCGAGGTCTGGCCCTCGGTCGGCGCCGATGCCGTCGACGAGCCCGACGACTGGCGCAAGCCTATCGACCATGCTCATGCGCCTGCCGTGGTGGTTGCTGAACAGGTCGCCGCCACCATCCGCAAATGGCTCGACGAGCGTGAGGTCATCGAAGGCACTGGCAAGCGCCTGCGCGCGGGCGACGTCATGGTGCTGGTGCGCAAGCGCGACCGCTTCGTCCATGCGCTGTCGCGGGCGCTGAAGCGCCGCGACATTCCGGTAGCCGGCGCCGACCGGCTGAGCCTGCCCGGCCATATCGCGGTAAAGGACCTGATCGCGCTTGGGCGCTTCCTGATCCAGCCGGAGGACGACCTGTCGCTGGCCGCCGTGCTGCGCAGCCCGATCTTCGGCCTGTCGGAAGATGCGCTGTTTGTGCTCTCGGCCAATCGGGGCAAAGGAAGGTCGCTGATCGCCTCGCTGCGCGATCATGCGACGAGAGATACTGTTTTCGCCGAGGCGGCCGCCGTCCTTGAGGCCTGGGCGACCGAGGCTGCCTTCCGGCCGATCTTCGAGTTCTATTCGGGCGTGCTGTCGGGCGGACCCAGCCGCGACGGCGTGCGCAAGAAGATGATCTCGCGCCTTGGCCAGGAGGCCGGCGACATTCTCGACGAGTTCCTGAATTTCTGCCTGGCCGAGGAGCGCACCGGCCTGCCCGGTCTCGAATCCTTCCTGTCGACGCTCGAAAGTGCCGGCCCCGAGATCAAGCGCGAGATGGATCAGACGCGTGACGAGGTCCGCATCATGACCGTACACGCCGCCAAGGGTCTGGAGGCGCCGGTGGTGTTCCTCGTCGACAGCGGCTCGGCCCCGTTCAGCGATCAGCATTTGCCGCGCCTGATGCCGTTCGTTCCGCAAGGCCGACGCTGGCAGGGCAAGGGTTATCTCTGGCGTGCCGGCGCCGATGTCGCCAACGCCTTCTCGAAGGGTGCCAGCGCGTTGGCCCGCGATCTCGCCGACGACGAATACCGGCGCCTGCTTTATGTCGGCATGACCCGCGCCGAGGACCGGCTGATCATCTGCGGTTATCACGGCAAGCGCCAGCCCGGCCTCAACACCTGGCATTCGATTGTCAGCCGTGCGTTGTCGGTGGCGCCCGAAAGCGCAGAGCGCGGCCATCCCGTCATCACGGACAGGCCTGTCCACCGCTTCCGCGTCACGCCATTGCCCGCAACGCCTTTGTCGGCGCCGGAACCGGCGGCCAGCGAGAGGGCCCGCATCGAGCCCTTGCCGGAAAGCCTTTATGGCGCGCCGCCGGCCTTCGAGGATTTGCCGCGGCCGCTGTCGCCGTCGGGCGCTTCGGCGCTGATCGAGGAGACGCAGGAGGCCGTGATCTCGGGCCGCTCGCCGGTGCTCGACGCCGAGGGCGAGCCGGGCTTTGCCATCGCCCGCGGCTCGGCCTTGCACCGGCTGCTGCAGATGCTGCCGCGGCTCGACGCCGAGATACGCCAGTCCGCCGCCGAGCGCTACCTCGTCCGTGTCGGCCAGGACTGGCCGGAGGCGGAGCGTGCCAGCGCGCTCGCATCCGTGCTTGCAGTCCTCGATGACCCCAGGTTTTCGCCGCTGTTTTCGCCCTCCTCGCGCGCCGAAGTGTCTGTTATGGGCAGCCTCGACGTCAGGGGAAAGCCGCGCTCGGTTACCGGCAAGATCGACCGCCTGGCGGTCACCGACAAAGAGGTGCTGATCGTCGACTACAAGACCAACCGCCCGCCGCCCGCCTCGTTCGAGGCTGTGCCGAACGCCTATGTCGTCCAGCTCGCGCTCTACCGGGCGCTGCTGCGGCCGCTCTATCCCGGGAAGACGGTTGCGGCGGCTCTGCTGTTCACCGAGGCGCCGCGGCTGATCGCCGTACCGGCCGAGGCGATGGATGCCGCCCTTGTTCGACTCACCCAAGCGTGACACAACAGGTGCTTGACCAAGGGTCCGCGCACTACCACATATGGCGCGACAGACAACTCCAAGAGGATCGCATCATGGCCACCGTCAAGATCGACAACAGCAATTTCAAGTCCGGCGTGCTCGAGGCCAAAGAGCCCGTCGTCGTCGATTTCTGGGCTGAATGGTGCGGCCCCTGCAAGATGATCGGCCCGTCGCTCGAAGAGATTTCCAACGAGCTCGCCGGCAAGGTCAAGATCACCAAGGTCAACATCGACGAGAACCCCGAGATCGCCGCCCAGTTCGGCGTGCGTTCGATTCCGACGCTGATGATCTTCAAGGACGGCGAAGTTGCCGACATCAAGGTCGGCGCGCTGCCGAAGACCGCGCTGTCGCACTGGATCAGCGGCAACGTTTGATCGCTCGCATCATGCAAATGAAAAGCCCGGCTTTGGCCGGGCTCAGACTGCTGACAAACCCCTGGCGAGAGTTGGGGGTTTGTGATTCAGTGTGTGATGTTGAAGCGAGCTGGCCCTGAACAAACCGCACTTGAGATCGTCACGCTTGATCAACTGGTTCCAGTTGATCACCTTCTGCGCAAGATCGATGGTGTTATCGATTTCTCGTTCATCCACGATCTGACAGCGCCGCTTTACTGCGCCGACAATGGTCGCCCGCCACTCGGGTCGCCCGCCACTCGATCCGACCTTGATGTTCAAGGCGCTGTTCATCGGCTACCTGTTCGGGGTGCGCTCGGAGCGGCAATTGGTGCGAGAGATCGAGGTCAATGTCGCCTACCGGTGGTTCCTGCGGCTGAAGCTGACGGACAAGGTGTTCGACGCCTCGACATTGTCGCAGAACCGCCGCCGGCGCTACCAGGACGAGACGATCGCGCAGGCGATCTTCGACCGCATTGTCGAGCAGGCGATCGGGGCAGGCTTGGTCGACGGCACGGTGCTCTACACCGACAGCACGCACCTGAAGGCCAATGCCAACAAGGGCAAGTACGACCTTGCCATGGTCGCCAAGTCGCGTGCCGACTACTGGGGCGAACTCGACCGGGCGATCGATGCCGAACGGGCGCTGCACGGCCAGAAGGCGCTGAAGGAGCAGGAGCGGCAGCCTGCGGTGAAAGAGACGAAGGTCTCGCGCACCGATCCTGAGGCAGGCTATATGGTGCGCGAGGGCAAGCCGAAGGGCTTCTTTTATCTCGATCACCGCACGGTGGATGGCGGCTTCGGCATCATCACCGACACGTTTGCCACGCCGGCCAACGTGCATGACTCGATCGTCTATCTCGACCGGCTCGACCGCCAGGTGGAGCGTTTCGGCTTCGACGTCACGGCGGCGGGGCTGGATGCCGGCTATGCCACGCCAGGCATCGCCAAGGGCCTGGAGGACAGGAACATCCAGGGTGTCGTCGGCTATCGCAACCCGCCCCGGCCAAAGCCTGGCAAGATGAGGAAGGGCGCTTTCGTCCATGAGCCGGACCTTGACGGCTATCGTTGCCCGCAGGGCCAGTTGCTCACTTACGCCACCACCGATCGCGGCGGTTATCGCCACTACAAGAGCGACCCGACGATCTGCCGCAACTGTCCGCTGCTGGCGTCTTGCACATCAAACGCCAAGGCCGAGCGCACCATCACGCGCCATGTCTGGCAGGATGTCCGCGAGCGGGTCGATGCCAACCGCTTAACCGCATGGGGCAAGGCGATCTATCGACGCCGCAAGGAGACGGTCGAGCGATCCTTCGCCGATGCCAAGCAGCTCTTCGGCCATCGCTATGCACGCTTCCGAGGGCGAACACGCGTCGCCTGCCAGTGCCTGATCGCAGCCGCCGCCCAAAACATGAAAAAGATCGCAATCAGCCTCTGGCCAAAGCCAAAACCAAGCCTCGCATGAGGCCAAAGCGGGCTCGCAACGGCCCTGGCATCTGCTCCCCGAAATCAATCCAAAAGCTCAATCAACCCACAAAACAAAACCCCGCCGAAATTCGACGGGGTTCGTCAGCAGTCTGAGCCCGGCTTTGGCCGGGCTTTTTTTGTATCTCGAATGGACCGCTGGACAGGCGCCCTCAGGTCGGCGGCGTGCCGTTGGCCGCCAGCACCTCGCCCACCAGATAGAGCGAGCCGCCGATCAGGATGCGCGGCGCCGGTTCGTTCTCGTCCCAGGTATCGCGCAAAAGCATCAGTGCATTGGCAACCGAGCTCACCGGCTCGGCCGACAGCCCGGCCTCGGTGGCGCGCACAGCCAGTTCCTCGTTGGGAACGCCGGCATCGCTCATCGTCACCGGCACGGTGTAGACATGGCGCGCCATGCCGTGGAACGGCTTGAAATAACCGGTCTGGTCTTTGGTGTTGATCATGCCGGAGATCAGGAACAGCGGGCGCGGGAACTTCTCCTCCTGCTCTGTCAGGGCTTCGGCAATGACGGTCCCGGCGCCGGGATTGTGGCCGCCGTCGACCCAGACCTCGGCGCCCTTCGGCGCCAGCTCGCTGAGTGCGCCCTGCGGCAGGCGCTGCATGCGACCGGGCCAGGTCACCGACGCCATCGCCTTGTCGGCGGTGCGTTCGTCGACCGGGAAGCCGGCGGCCTTCACCGCGGCGATCGCGGCGGCTGCATTGGCGAACTGGTGACGTCCAGGCAGGCGTGGCGGTGACAGGTCCAGCAGGCCCGTCTGGTCCTGGTAGATCATGCGGCCGTTTTCCTCGAAGGCGACGAAATCCTGGCCATAAACCTCAAGTGGGCAATTGAGCCGCTCGGCGGTGTCGATCAGCACCTGCTGTGCCGCCTCGGTCTCCTGCGCGCCGACGACGACAGGGCAGCCGCGCTTGATGATGCCGGCTTTCTCGGCGGCGATCAGCTCGACCTTGTCGCCAAGATAGGCCTCGTGGTCCATCGACACCGGCATGATCACCGACACCGCCGAGCGCTTGATGACATTGGTGGCGTCGAAGCGCCCGCCAAGCCCGACCTCTATGATGCAG
The DNA here is from genome assembly GCF_050859125.1 of Aminobacter sp. BA135. NCBI lineage: Bacteria > Pseudomonadati > Pseudomonadota > Alphaproteobacteria > Hyphomicrobiales > Phyllobacteriaceae > Aminobacter > Aminobacter sp. BA135. The sequence goes on along the minus strand of NZ_CP139572.1, from coordinate 720,061 downwards.
GCGTCGGCCGGATGCTCCGAGAACAGAACGAACGTGACGGCCGTGAGGATCTCGAAGACGGTGATCTTCTCGCCGCGATTGGCTTCGCCGACGCGGCGTACGGCATCCGCTAGCACGTCGTCGGCGACAAGCTTGCCGCCGCCCGGCGCTGCCAGGCGGTAGCGTTCGTGCCAGTTCACCAGATGCGGCGAGGTGTGGACATGGACCAGCAGACCTTGGGCTTCGAGCAGCGCGCGCGAGAACGCCGCGCACGAGCCCTTGCCATTGGTGCCGGCGATATGGATCACCGGCGGCATGTGGTTCTGCGGATTGCCCAGCCTTTCGAGCAGCCGGGTGATGCGGTCGAGCGAAAGGTCGAAGCCCTTCGGATGGAGCGCCAACAGGCGCTCGATTTCGAGATCGGCTTCGAGCGTGGTCATGGCATTTCCTCGGGCGCTACGCTGCTGCTGTCGTATCAGGCCTGCGGGCGGCGTTCCGGCACCGGCACGACGGGTGGCAGAATCTCGGCTTCGACAGCCTTGGCCGCCACCGGTGCCTTGGTCAGGATCTTGAGCAGGTTGGCAACCGTCGATTTCATCTCGAGCCGCGACACCACCATGTCGACCATGCCGTGGTCCATCAGGTACTCCGAGCGCTGGAAGCCCTCAGGCAGCTTCTCGCGGATGGTCTGCTCGATGACGCGCGGACCGGCGAAGCCGATCAGCGCACCGGGCTCGGCAATGTGGACGTCGCCCAGCATCGCGTAGGAGGCGGTGACGCCGCCAGTCGTCGGATTGGTCAGCACCACGACATAGGGCAGGCCGGCTTCCTTGAGCCGGTCGACTGCGACAGTCGTGCGTGGCAGCTGCATCAGCGACAAGATGCCTTCCTGCATGCGCGCGCCGCCCGAGGCAGCGAACAGGACCAGCGGACGCTTCTTCTCCAGCGCAACCTCGAAGGCGCGGATGATGGCGTCGCCTGCGGCCATGCCGAGCGAACCGCCCATGAAGGCGAAGTCCTGCACGGTGACGACGACGGGCAGACCCTCGATCTTGCCGGTGCCCGACAGGATCGCGTCTTCGAGACCGGTCTTGGTCTTGGCGTCCTTGAGGCGGTCGACATAGCGCTTCTCATCGCGGAACTTCAGCGGGTCGGTCACGACCTTGGGGTTCTCGATGATCTCGTAGCGGCCGTCGTCGAAGAAGAAGCGCAGCCGCTCCTTCGCCGAAATCTTCATGTGATGGCCCGAAGACGGGATGACGTACTGGTTTTCCTCGAGGTCCTTGTGGAACACCATCTCGCCGCTCTCGGGATCCTTGATCCAGAGATTGTCGGGCATTTCCCGGCGGCCAAGCATCGAGTTGATCTTGGGGCGGACGTAATTGGTAATCCAGTTCATGGCAGTGGTCCTCTTCGAGCCCAGGACATGGGGTATTTATTGGGCGGGAGCAAGGCGTGCGGCGCGAACGCCTTGGGACAAGCCGGTAACCAGCGTCGCCACGGCTTCGGCCGGGTCGGCGGTCTTTTCACCCTTCGGGCCCAGGACGTTGGCCACGGCATTGACGATCGCTGTGCCGACGACCACGCCGTCGGCCGATGCGCCGATGGTGCGTGCCTGCTCGGCGGTCTTGACGCCAAAGCCGACACAGACGGGGAGATCGGTGTGCGCCTTAATGCGGTTCACCGCCTCCGCCACCTTGGTCGTGTCAGCCAGCGCCGAGCCGGTGATGCCGGTCATCGAGACGTAGTAGACAAAGCCCGACGTGTTTTCGAGCACCTTCGGCAGGCGCTTGTCGTCGGTCGTCGGCGTTGCCAGGCGGATGAAGTTGATGCCGGCCTTGAGTGCAGGGATACACAGTTCGGCGTCCATCTCCGGCGGCAGGTCGACGATGATCAGCCCGTCGATACCCGAGGCGACAGCGTCGGCCAGGAAGCGGTCGACGCCGTAGATGTAGATCGGGTTGTAATAGCCCATCATGACGATCGGCGTGTCGTTGTCGCCCTGGCGGAACTCGCGCGCCAGTTTGAGCGTCTTGGCCAGCGTCTGGCCGGCCTTCAGCGCGCGCAGGCCGGCGGCCTGGATCGCCGGGCCATCGGCCATCGGGTCGGAAAACGGCATGCCGAGCTCGATGACGTCGCTGCCCGCCTTGGGCAGTGCCTTCATGATCGACAGCGAGGTTTCGTAGTCAGGGTCGCCGCCCATGAAATAGGTCACGAGCGCCGGGCGTCCTTCGGCCTTCAGCTTTGCCATGCGGCGGTCGATGCGGGTGGTCGTCATGATCAGATCTCCATGCCCAGCATCTTGGCCACCGTATGCACGTCCTTGTCGCCACGGCCGGAGAGGTTGACGATCATCACCTTGTCCTTGCCCATCGTAGGCGCAACCTTGACCGCATGCGCGATGGCATGGGCGGATTCGAGCGCCGGGATGATGCCTTCCACCTTGGTGGTCAGCTGGAACGCCTCCAGCGCTTCGTCGTCGAGGATCGGCACATAGTCGACGCGACCGCTGTCGCGGAGCCAGCTATGTTCGGGGCCAACGCCGGGATAGTCGAGACCGGCGGAGATCGAGTGGCCGTCGAGAATCTGGCCGTCATTGTTCTGCAACAGGTAGGTGCGGTTGCCGTGCAGCACGCCGGGGCGACCAGCGCTCATCGAGGCGCAGTGCTCGATGCCGTCGAGGCCACGTCCGCCGGCTTCGATGCCGACGATCTTGACGCTGCGGTCGTCGAGGAACGGGTGGAACAGGCCAATGGCGTTCGAGCCGCCGCCGACGGCAGCAACGATCATATCGGGCAGGCGCCCCTCCTGCTCGAGGATCTGGGCCCGCGCCTCGGTGCCGATCACCGACTGGAAGTCGCGGACGAGCTCGGGATAGGGGTGCGGGCCGGCGGCAGTGCCGATCAGGTAATAGGTGTCGTGCACGTTGGTGACCCAGTCACGCAACGCTTCGTTCATGGCGTCCTTCAGCGTGCCGTGGCCGGCGCTGACCGGGCGCACTTCGGCACCCAAAAGCTTCATGCGGAAGACGTTTGGCTTCTGCCGTTCGACGTCGGTGGCGCCCATATAGACGAAGCAGGGGAAGCCGAAGCGGGCGGCGACGGTTGCGGACGCAACACCATGCTGGCCGGCTCCGGTTTCGGCGATGATGCGGGTCTTGCCCATGCGCTTGGCGAGCAGGATCTGGCCCAGGCAATTGTTGATCTTGTGCGAGCCGGTGTGGTTCAGGTCCTCGCGCTTGAAATAGATCTTGGCGCCGCCCCCGAGGCCCTTCGCCGAGGAAACGTCACGAAGATGCCGGGTCAGGCCTTCGGCGTAATAGAGCTTGGACGGCCGGCCGGCATAAAAGGTCGACAGCTCGTTGAGTTCCGCCTTGAAGGCCGGGTCGTTCTTGGCCTCGTCCCAGTGGCGCTGCAGGTCGAGGATCAGCGGCATCAGCGTCTCGGCGACGAAACGGCCGCCGAAAATGCCGAACATGCCCTGCTCGTCGGGTCCGGTTCGGAAGGAATTGGGCTCTGCCGGCTGGTTCAAGGCCGATCTCCTTGCGGCTGGAGGCTCACTCAGGCGGCGCTGTCTTCGCGCGCGGCCCGGACGGCCCTGAAGAAATTGTCGATCAGCGCCGCATCCTTGACGCCGGGTGCGCTTTCCACGCCCGAGGAAATGTCGATGGCGGGCGGGTTTGCGAGCCTGATGGCGTCGCCGATATTGGCGGCGTTCAAGCCACCGGAAAGCATGTAATCGACGGAGGCGTCAAGGCCCGCAAGCAACCGCCAGTCGAAGGAAACGCCGTTGCCGCCGGGCAATTCGGACCCCGCGGGCGGTTTGGCGTCGAATAGCAGACGATCGGCGACCCCGCCATAAGGCACGATCGCGTCGAAGTCCTGGGCTTCGCGAATGGAGAAGGCCTTCATCACAGGCAGGCCGTAACGGGCCTTTACGTCAGCCACGCGCTCGGGCGCCTCCTTGCCGTGGAGCTGCAGCATGTCGGGCTTAACGGCAGCCACGATCGCATCGAGAAAGGCGTCGTCGGCGTCGACCGTGACGGCTACCGCCTCGGCGCGGCCTGTGGCGGCCTGGCGCAGCTGCCCGGCGAGAGCGGGCGAGACGTTGCGCGGGCTTTTGGCAAAGAAGATGAACCCGACATGGCTCGCGCCATTGCCTAGCGCGGCGTCGAAGGTTTCAGCGGTGCTGAGGCCGCAGATCTTGATGTCGAGTGCCATGTGCCGGAATTGGCACGAAAAGCCGGCCGAGTCGAGAAAAGCTTGCGAAACATCGCGGTCAGGAAGCGACGCGCGGCACGGGAAAAATGGGCGATCGCCAGGCGACGCTCATGTGCGGCGATCGCCCGGAAGCGGTTATAGTCGATTGTGTCGTGCGCTGACGGAACTGATGCGGGGTGGCGCTGACGGGACGTCATGGCTGGGTCCTCGGTGAAACCATGCCCGAGACGTATCATTTCCTATTCTGTACATAATCAGCTATCCTGTTGGTACATTCATGAACTGAGATCAGCAATATGGCGTCATCCGAAGACATGAAGGCCTTTGTGCGGATCATCGATCTCGGCTCCTTCGCCAAAGCCGCCGACGACCTGCGCATCACGCCGTCGGCCCTGTCGAAACTGGTGTCGCGGCTCGAAGACCGGCTCGGTGTCCGATTGCTGACGCGCACGACACGCCGGCTGGCGCTGACCTCGGAGGGCACGCTGTTCCTCGAGCGGGCGCGCGAGGTGCTCGAACTCATCGATCTCGCTGAAGCCGACGTCGCGTCGGCGCGCGCCAGGCCCAAGGGGCTCCTGCGCGTCAATTCCAGCACCGGCTTCGCGCGCCAGACACTGCTGCACGCCATTCCGGAGTTTCTCAGGCGCTACCCCGAAGTGACTGTCGATCTCAGCCTCACTGACAAGCTTATCGATCCGGTCGCCGAGCAAGTCGATGTCGTCCTGCGCGGCAGCCCGACATCAGGGTCCGACATGGTGGCTCGCCAGCTGGCCGAAAGCCGCCGGGTGATCTGCGCAGCACCGTCCTATCTGGCGCGTGCCGGTACGCCATGTTCGGCAACCGAACTTACCGGTCACAACTGCATTCCGCTTTCGGGTCAGTCGTCGATGACGACATGGCCGCTGGCGAGTGGCGACGATCTCGTGCGTTTCCAGCCCTCCGGCAACTTCGGTTGCGACAATGTCGGCATGCTGTTCGACCTCGCCGTCCAGGGCCATGGCATCGTGCGGCTGGCGGATTTTGTCGTTGGCCAGGCGGTTCGCGAAGGCCGGTTGATCGAAATCCTCGCCGACATCAACCGCTCGGACCCGATCTCGCTCTGGGCCGTCATGCCCAAGGGTCGTTTCCGCGCGCCACGGGTTCAGGCGTTTCTGGATTTCATGGGAGAGTGGTTGGAGGCGTAGTCACCCCCTTGTGGGGAGGGTCGGACCGCAGGGGTAGCGATCAGCGAGCGCTTCGTCGGATGGTAGGCGCTTCCAACCCCCGCCCGCCGCTTCGCGTCAACCTTCCCTACAGCGGGAGGGTAAGCCCTACTCATTCAAACACGATCGCCTGCAGTGCTCCGCCATTGCGCTTGAGCCAGGCCTTGCAGCGCTCGGTGTCGGGGCAGAGTTCTTCGCACAGCTTCCAGAATTTCGGGCCGTGGTTCATCTCGCGGAGATGTGCGACCTCGTGGGCGACGAGGTAATTGATGACGGGCATCGGCGCCATCATGATGCGCCACGAGAACGACAGCACCCCATCAGAGGTGCAGGAGCCCCAGCGGCTGGTCGTGTCGCGGAAGCGGATCGCCTTGGCGCGGCGCCCGGCGGCCTCGCTGTGCCTGGCCACCATTGCTTCGATGTCGCGCTTGGCCTCGCGCTTGAGGAAGTCGGCGATGCGGCGCGGCAAATGCGTCCGGTCGCCATGGACGACGAGCGTCGGCCCGCTTTCGTCCTGTGACTGGCGCACGGTGCCACGCGTTCCGCCTTCGTGGATGATGAGATGGGGTACCCCGCGTATCGGGATCTTGATGCCGGGGCGCACCTGCGGCCGGTCGGGCACCTTGGCCAGGCGCTGTTCCAGCCAGCCCTGGTGACGGTCGAGAAAGCGGTCGACCTCGCCCTGGCGCAGGCCGGGCGGCACGGTGATGCGCAGGCCGCGGCCGCCGGCGTCGATGCGCAAAGTCAGCCGCCGCGCCCGGTCGTTCTCGACGATCCTGAGCGGCAGCGTGCGGCCGGCCACGACATGGTCCCGTTCCAGGACGGGTGTCGGCGCCGGCTTGGTCAGCTTGCGGAAGAAGCCAAAGGACATGGTGCGAGACTAGATGATTCGAGTGACAACGGCGCAATAGAAACGGGGGCGCAATAGAAACGGCGCCGCGATCACGGCGCCGTTGGCATTCAGCGGCTTGGGGTGGCCTCAGTCGTCAAGCAGGCCCGACTTGTCGCCCTTCTTGGGCGTGACGGTCGGAGCCGTCGGCTTGTTGCGGTTGGCCATGAAGCGGTCGAAGTCGTCCTGGTCCTTGGCCCGGCGCAGTTCGCGGGCATAGGCGTCGAATTCGTCGCGCATCTCGTCGAGTTTGCGACGCTCTTCGTTCAGGCGCTCGAGTTCCTTCTCACGCCAGTCGTCGAAGGCGACGTTGCCGGTCTGGGTGTTGGCGCGGTAGGAAGCCTTGCGGCAGCCGGCGAAGATGCCGTCGGTCGCACGGTTGACGTCGCGCTTGAAACCGTCAAGCCGGTCGCCCCAGATGATGTAGGCAAGCATGGCGAGGCCGAGCGGCCAGAACACCATGAAGCCGATCACCATCAACGCGATGGTTGCCGGCGTCCAAGCCGGACGGATCAGTGCAGTCGTGTTCATAGTAGATTGCCGTTCCTTTGTTCGAGGCAGCAGGGGAAAAATGCTGCTCATATCGACATGGGAAAGCAAAAATGGCGATTCAAGACGACGCCGGTCAAAACCGGACAAGGCTATGGGAAAGCTAGCCTTTTTTGAAGTTCTCGAGCACCAGCACAACAAGCCCTGCGACCAGTCCCCAGAAGGCCGAGCCGACGCCGAGCAAAGTCAGCCCCGATGCGGTGACGACGAAAGCGATCGTCGCCGCCATGCGGTGATGGTCGTCCTTGAGCGCAATGGCGAGTGCATTGGCCAGCGACGACACCAACCCAAGCCCCGCCACCAGCACAATCAGGCTCGGCGGCAGCACGGCAAACACCGCCACCAGAGACGCGCCGAAGGCGGCGAAGACAAGATAGGCGAGCGCATAGAATGGCCCGGTCTTCCAGCGCTCCTTCATGTCGGGGTGCACGTCTGGACCGGTGCAGATCGCAGCCGAGATTGCGGCGAGGTTGGTGGTCGAGGCGCCGAATGGCGCCGACAGCACCGAAAACAGCCCCGTCACCCCGATCAGCGGGCCGGGCTCGGGGTTGTAGCCGGCGGCGCGCAGCACGGCGAGGCCGGACAGGTTCTGCGATGCCATGGTGACGAGATAGAGCGGCAGCGCCAGGCCGATCGTCGCGGTCAGGGTGAATTCGGGCGCGATCAGCGTCAGCGTCGACAGTTCCGGCACGGGCAGAGTGCCGACGCGGCCGGTCAGGAAGGCTGCCAGCCCGCCGCCGACCAGAACCACCAGCACCGACAGAGCCGGATTGTAGAGCCGGACTAGGAAGAACGCGCCGATCAGCGGCAGGATCAGCCACGGGTCAGTGGGCACCGCCTTGGCCGCGTTGATGGCGAAGGTGACGACGATGCCGGCCAGCATGCCCGAGGCGACGGAGGCCGGGATGCGCGAGATCAGCTGCGTCAGCGGCTTTATCAGACCGGTCAGCACCAGAAGCACGCCTGCCACCAGGAAGGCGCCGACAGCCTCGTTGATGGTGAAGCCGCTGCTCGCGGCGATCAGCGCCGCACCCGGCGTCGACCAGGCCGAGATGACCGGCATCCTGGTCCGCCAAGACAGCCAGGCCGTCTCGAAGGCCATGGCGAGGCAGATGGCGGTGACCCAGCTCGCCGTCTGCACCTGCGTCGCGCCGACCGCATCGGCGGCGGCGACGATGATGGCGAGTGTGCTGCCGAAGCCGACGATGGCCGCGACGAAGGCCGAGATCGGGATCGAGATGCGCATCGGCTCAGCCGGCCCGCGCGATGGTTTCGCCGACTGCGCGGGTCAGCAGCTCGAGATCCTCCGGCCGTGACAGGCGATGATCGCCGTTCGGCACCAGCGACAGCGTTGCGTCGTCGGCGGGCAGAAGGCTCATCAGCTTCAGCGCATGGCTGTGAGGCACGTCGGGGTCGGCAAGGCCCTGGATGATGTGGACGGGGCAATGGGTGTGGATCGGCCCTGTCATGACGAGGTTGTTGCGGCCGTCCTCGATCAGCGCGCGGGTGTAGATATAGGGCTCCGGCGAATAGTCCGACGGTTCCTCGAAATAGCCTTTCTCGGCCAAGTCCCTGCGCTGGGCCTCGGTCAGTTCGGGCTCGATCAGCTCGGCGGTGAAGTCGGGCGCCGGCGCCAGCAGCACCAGTCCGGCGACGCGGTCACCCTCGCCCGCATTGTTGAGCTCGGCGTTCATCCTGAGCGCGATCCAGGCGCCCATCGACGAGCCGACGAGCACCTGCGGCCCTGTCGTGAACGCGCGGAACACCGCAAGGCTTTCGGCCAGCCACCTGGAGATCGTGCCATCGGCAAAGGCGCCGCCGCTCTCGCCATGGCCGGAATAGTCGTGGCGCAGGAAGGCGCGCCCCTCGCCCGCAGCCCACGCGGCCAGAGCCTCGGCCTTGGTGCCGAGCATGTCGGACTTGTAGCCGCCGAGCCAGACCACGCCCGGCGCCTGGCCCGGCTGGTACCTCAAGGCGATACGGTTGCCTTCGACCTCGATGAAGTCCGGTGCGCTTGCAGTCATGTCAAATCCCCTTGGCTGGGACTTGTGGCACAGCCGGCCTGATGCGGAAAGTGCCCCAAGAATCGTTATTTTGGGGCAGTTCGCATATGCAGAAGCAGGTGATTTGTTGCGAGTGCTGTGTTATTGACTTCGCCCGCGCGCTACCCACATTGGCGCGTCAGACATTCAACAACGTCAATGGCTCGAGGAGACCACGACCATTCGCAGACCTTTTAAAGCAGCCGCGCCTACCAAGGACGGCCCGCGTTCCAACCGTGACATCCGGGTTCCCCGGGTCCAACTGATCGACGTCGACGGTTCGAACCGTGGCGATGTTTCCATCAACGACGCACTCCTGGCCGCCGAAGAGGCAGGCCTCGATCTCGTAGAGATTTCCCCCAACGCCACGCCGCCCGTCGTCAAGATCCTTGACCTCGGCAAGCTGAAATACGCCAACCAGAAGAAGGCGGCCGAGGCGCGCAAGAACCAGAAGGTCATCGAGATCAAGGAGATCAAGATGCGCCCGAACATCGACAGCCATGACTACGAGACCAAGATGAAGGCGGTGCGACGCTTCTTCGAGGAAGGCGACAAGGTCAAGCTGACGTTGCGTTTCCGTGGCCGCGAAATGGCGCACATGGAACTCGGTATGCAGCTTCTCAACAAGGTGCGCGAGGAAGTCGCCACCATCGCCAAAGTCGAAGCCGAGCCCAAGCTCGAAGGCCGTCAGATGATGATGGTGCTGGCGCCACGCTGATGCCATCTTGCGCGCCCAAAGCGGCGCGCAATGCACCGACGCCCCGGCATCCGCCGGGGCTCTTCTTTCCCGACAAAGGTGCCGAAAGGCTGACCTGCCCGTGCAGGGGCGGCTGGAGTGTGTGGCCGCCATGAGCAACGACGACACGTCAGGGCTGGGTCGATACCAAAGCATGCGCCGGCTGGTGCTGGCCGTGCTTGTAGTCGCAATGTTTGCGGCCTTGCTGTTCGGTCAGTCGACCTTTCCGCCCGACACCACCGTCCACGAAGTCGTCGAGATGGTCGGCATCCTTTTGATCTTCCTCGGCATCGTCGGCCGCCTGTGGTGCACGCTCTATATCGGCGGGCGCAAATCGGGTGAGGTCGTCACTGGCGGGCCCTATTCGATGACCCGCAACCCGCTCTACGTCTTTTCGACGCTGGCGGCCGCCGGCGTCGGCGCGCAGATGGGTTCGATCGTCGCCACGATCGGCTTTGCCGTACTGTGCGCGCTGGCCTTCCATGTGGTCATTCTGCGTGAGGAGCGGCATCTCGAAGCGCTTTTCGGCGCCGCCTACAAGGCCTATGTCGAAAGGGTGCCGCGCTTCTTCCCGAAGCTCTCACTCTACCAGGAAGGCGACACCGGCAGTTTCCGGCCCAAGCTTTTGCTCAACACCTTGCTCGACGGCCTGGTGTTTCTCGTCGCCCTGCCCGTTTTCGAGCTGATCGACCACGCCCAGGTCACCGGCGCGCTGCCGGTGCTGTTCCGCCTCCCCTGAGGCCGCGGAAACATTGCGGTTGCGGCCGTTTCAGGGTGTTGCGCTGCGTCAAACTTCCGCGTATATAGCCGCGTCCCAGAACCGCCCGGCAGGGCATGCCGTGGCGGTTTCATTTGCTTTTCGGGCTTTGGTCGGCCTGAAAACAACAACATGAAGGGATTTCGAAGCACTTTCGGGTGCCGCGCGATCCTGAAGAACGGAGTAGCAAAATGCCCAAGATGAAGACCAAATCGGCTGCCAAGAAGCGGTTCAAGGTTACCGCGACTGGCAAGGTCCTGGCGGCTGCCGCAGGCAAGCGCCATGGCATGATCAAGCGTTCCAACAAGTTCATTCGCGATGCTCGCGGCACGATGGTTCTGGCTGAACCGGATGCCAAGAAGGTCATCAAGAATTTTCTGCCGAACGGCCTCTGAGCCCGGCCTGGACAACGTTTAAGGAGATCATGACATGGCACGCGTCAAAAGGGGCGTAACCGCCCACGCCAAGCACAAGAAGGTTCTCGAGCAGGCCAAGGGTTTCTACGGCCGCCGCAAGAACACCATCCGCATTGCCAAGCAGGCGGTGGAAAAGTCGAAGCAGTACGCTTACCGCGACCGCAAGAACCGCAAGCGCAACTTCCGCGCCCTGTGGGTCCAGCGCATCAACGCCGCGGTCCGCGAGCACGGCCTGACATATGGCCGCTTCATTGACGGCCTGAACAAGGCCAACATCGAGATCGATCGCAAGATCCTCTCCGACATGGCTATCCATGAGCCGCAGGCATTCGCCGCACTCGTGGCCAAGGCCAAGGTTGCTCTTGAGTACCTCAAGAACACCACCCCGAATGCTTTTGAAAGCGCTGTAGCTTAACCAGCGCCTTCCCAAGCATCACAGACTTGATTTGGGGAACCCGCGCTGGCACGGCTGGCGCGGGTTTTTCTTTTGCCGCAACGAAGGGCCGCTGGGCCGCAACGGAACTGGACCATGAGCGATCTTGAAACTCTCGAACAGTCGCTGCTGAGCGACATCGCTTCCGCCTCCGACGAGCAGGCGATCGAGGCGGTGCGCGTCGCCGCCCTCGGCAAGAAGGGCTCCGTCTCGGAGATGCTGAAGACCCTTGGCGCGATGAGCGCCGAAGAGCGCCAGACCAAGGGGCCGGCGATCAACGGCCTGAAGAACCGCGTCACCGACGCGCTCTCGGCCCGCAAGACCGAGCTGCGCGATGTCGCCATCACTGCCCGCCTCGTTGCCGAAAAGGTCGACGTCACCCTGCCGGTGCGGCAATCGCCGGCCGAGCGCGGCCGGATTCACCCGATCAGCCAGGTCATCGACGAGATCGCGGCGATTTTCGGCGACCTCGGCTTTGCCATCGCCGAAGGTCCCGATGTCGAGACCGACCACTACAATTTCACCGCGCTCAACTTCCCCGTCGGCCATCCGGCGCGCGAGATGCACGACACCTTCTTCTTCCCGCCCGACCAGAATGGCGAGCGCAAGCTTTTGCGCACCCACACCTCGCCGGTGCAGATCCGCACCATGGAGACGCAGAAGCCGCCGATCCGCATCGTCATTCCCGGCAAGACCTATCGCCAGGATTCGGACGCCACGCACTCTCCGATGTTCCATCAGGTCGAGGGCCTGGTGATCGACAAGACCGCCAACATCGCCAACATGAAGTGGGTGCTGGAGGAGTTCTGCAAGGCGTTCTTCGAGGTCCCCTCGGTCAAGATGCGCTTCCGTCCGTCCTTCTTCCCGTTCACCGAGCCGAGCCTCGAGGTCGACATCCAGTGCGACCGCTCGCGGCCGGGCGAAGTGCGTTTCGGCGAAGGCAATGACTGGATGGAGATCCTCGGCTGCGGCATGGTGCACCCGAACGTGCTGCGCCATGGCGGTCTCGATCCCGACGAGTATCAGGGCTTCGCCTGGGGCATGGGCATCGACCGTATCGCCATGCTGAAATACGGCATGCCCGATCTGCGCGCTTTCTTCGACGCCGATGTCCGCTGGCTCCAGCACTACGGCTTCCGCCCGCTCGACATGCCGACCCTGTTCGGTGGCCTGAGCGCATGAGTAACGCTGCCGACCGATATGCCGATGCGGTGACCTTCGCCTTCGGCGACACCCCGGAGCTCGCCGACGAGCTGCTGGCGCTGGTGCTGTCAGGGCGTAAGACCGCGACCTGCGGCGCCTTGCGCGACTATGGCGGCGCTGAGCCGGTGCCCGAGGTCGGCCGCCGGGACGTCGTGCTCGACGGCCAGGGCCGCCGCGCCGCTGTCATCGAAACCGTCGAGGCGATTCAGCGCCGCTTCGACGAGGTCGATGCGGAGTTCGCTGCGGCGGAAGGCGAGGGCGATCTGTCCTATGAATATTGGCGTCAGGCCCACGAGGCCTATTTCGCCCGCAATGGCGGCTTTTCGCCTGACATGATTTTGGTTTGTGAGCGGTTCCGGGTGGTGGAAGTGCTCGACCGCAACGACGCGAAACGAGTGAACCCATGAAATTCACCCTCTCCTGGCTCAAGGATCATCTCGACACCGACGCCTCGCTCGACCAGATCGTGGAGCGCCTGACGTCGATCGGCCTCGAAGTCGAGTCCGTCGACGACAAGGCGGCCCTCAAGCCTTTCGTCATTGCCAAGGTGCTGACGGCAAACAGGCATCCCGACGCCGACAAGCTGCAGGTTCTCACCGTCGACACCGGTGACGGCAAGCCCGTCCAGGTCGTCTGCGGCGCCCCCAATGCGCGGGCCGGCCTGATCGGCGCCTTCGCCGCTCCGGGCGCCTATGTGCCCGGCATCGACGTGACGCTGTCGGTCGGCAAGATCCGCGGCGTTGAAAGCCACGGCATGATGTGCTCCGAGCGTGAGCTGCAGTTGTCGGATGAACACAATGGCATCATCGACCTGCCGGCCGACGCACCCGTCGGCACATCCTTCGCCAGCTACGCGCATCTCGACGACCCGGTCATCGAGATCAACCTGACGCCGAACCGGCCCGACGCCACCAGCGTCCATGGCATCGCCCGCGATCTCGCGGCGTCCGGCCTGGGCACGCTCAAAGGCGGTAAGGTCGAGCCGGTCGCCGGTGATGGCGATTGCCCGGTCAAGGTGTCGATCGAAGCACCGGAGCTCTGCCCGGGTTTCGCGCTGCGCCTTGTGCGCGGCGTCAAGAACGGTCCCTCGCCCAAATGGATGCAGCAGCGTCTGCTGGCCATCGGCCTCAGGCCCATCAACGCGCTGGTCGACATCACCAATTACGTCACCTTCGACCATGGCCGTCCGCTGCACGTCTTCGACGCCAGCAAGGTCGCCGGCAATCTCGTCGTCCGCCGTGGCCGCGAAGGCGACAAGGTGCTGGCCCTCGACGGCCGCGAGTATGCTCTGACATCAGAGATGTGCGTCATCGCGGATGACAACGGCGTCGAATCCATCGCCGGCGTCATGGGCGGCGAGCATTCGGGCTGCGACGAGAACACGACGGACGTGCTGATCGAGTCGGCGCTGTGGGCTCCGCTCAACGTCGCCCGTACCGGCCGCACGCTCGGCATCATCACCGATGCGCGCTACCGCTTCGAGCGCGGCGTCGACCCCGAATTCATGGTTCCGGGCGTCGAGCTGGCGACCAGGCTGGTGCTGGAACTCTGCGGCGGCCAGCCGACCAGAACCGATGTGACAGGTTATGCCGGTCACACGGCCAAGATCGTTTCCTTGCCATTGTCCGAGGTCAAGCGCCTGACCGGTATCGAGGTGCCGAAGGCCGAGAGCCTCGACATCCTCACCCGCCTCGGCTTTGGCGTGAAGGGCAATGGCGATGTCGTCGACGTCTCCGTGCCGTCCTGGCGTCCCGACGTCGACGGCAAGGCCGACCTTGTCGAGGAGGTCATGCGCATCCACGGCGTCGACAACATCGCGCCGCAGCCGCTGGGCGCGCATGACGCCGTCAACGGCAAGATCCTGACCACGCTGCAGATCCGCACCCGCTCGGCGCGGCGCGCGCTCGCCGTGCGTGGCATGATGGAAGCCGTCACCTGGTCGTTCATCCCGGCCAGGCACGCCGAGCTGTTCGGCGGCGGCCAGGATAGCCTCAAGCTGTCGAACCCGATCGCAGCGGACATGTCCGACATGCGGCCGTCGCTGCTGCCCGGCCTGATCGCCGCTGCCCAGCGCAATGCCGACCGCGGCCTCGGCGACGTCGCCCTGTTCGAGGTCTCCGGCACCTATGAGAACGACACGGCCGAAGGCCAGCGTCGCGTCGCCTCTGGTGTCCGCCGCGGCACCGCCAAGCTCGAGGGCTCGGGCCGCAACTGGTCGGGCAATGCGGGCAATGTCGGCGTATTCGACGCCAAGGCCGATGCCATCGCCGCACTCGAAGCCTGCGGCGCACCGGTCGACCGGTTGCAGATCGAGACCGGCGCACCCGCCTGGTATCACCCGGGCCGCTCGGGCGTGATCAAGCTCGGCCCCAAGGTCGTGCTCGGCACATTCGGCGAGTTCCACCCGAGGACGCTCGAAGGCCTGGACGTGTCGGGCCCGCTCTGCGGTTTCGAGGTCTATGTCGATGCCATCCCCGAGCCCAAGGCCAAGCCGACCAAGACCAAGCCGAAGCTCGAACTGTCGGCCTTCCAGGCGGTCAAACGTGACTTCGCCTTCGTCGTCGACAAATCAGTTGAGGCCGGCACATTGACGCGTGCCGCCCTCGCCGCCGACAAGAAGCTGATCACTGGCGTCTCGGTCTTCGACGTCTTCGAAGGCGCATCGCTCGGCGAAGGCAAGAAGTCGATCGCCATCGAGGTGTCGATCCAGCCGGTCGAGAAGACGCTGACCGACCAGGATTTCGAGGCGCTCGCGGCTCGCATCGTCGAGAACGTCAAGAAGCAGACCGGCGGCGCGCTGCGGAGCTAGAGCATTTTGCAGCCAAGTGAGGTTACTTGGCGGCGCACAAATGCGGCAAAAGCAAACAGGTGGAACGGCAGCCCGGATTTTTCGGGCGTCCGCTACCATCTTCGGGGTGCAGCATGAAGCATCTTCGATACAAGGGCCTGCCGTTTGAAGATCAGCGGCAGGTCCTGCTCGACATCCTTCTTGCCGACCCGATCGTCCTTCCGGCACTCGCCGTGGCCGAGAAACTCGCTCTGCCACAGTGGATGCTGGTTTCCGGCGCGCTCTACAACAGCGTCTGGAACCATCTGACCGGCCGTCCCGCCGGCTATGGCATCAAGGATGTTGATCTGTTCTATTTCGATGGCGCGGACCTCTCCTGGGAGGCCGAGGACATGATCATCCGCCGTGGCGCCGAGGCTTTTGCGCATCTGCCGCTGCCGGTCGAGATACGCAATCAGGCCCGCGTCCATCTCTGGTTCGAGGATCATTTCGGCTCGCCGCGCGCCCCGCTGGAATCCAGCGCCCAGTCGCTCGAACACTTTGCCTCGCGCACCCACGCCGTTGGCCTCGCCCTTGTCGACGGCGCGCCGCAGGTCTGGGCGCCGTTCGGTCTCGACGACATTTTTGCCTTCCGGATCGCGCCCAACCACCGCAACGACAACCGCGCCACCCACGAGGCCAAGGGCCGGCGCGCCAGGGAGATGTGGCCGGAGGTCACCGTCTTCGACTGGTAGGCCTCCGTTCCGGGACGAATTCCGCTCCAGATTCGTTGTGCGACCGAGGTGCCGTCGATGCTGCGCAACACCACTACCCGCTACGGCTGGGCCGCGATTGTCCTGCACTGGCTGATCGCGGCTCTGTTCGTCGGCCAGTTCGGGCTTGGGCTGGTCATGGTCCGCATGACCAGCCAGCGCACCTCCTTCGAGCTGATCCAGCTGCACAAATCCTTCGGCTTCCTGCTGCTCGGGCTGGTGCTGCTCCGCATCGGCTGGCGGCTCGGTAACCTGAGCCCCGAGCTGCCCGACGAAGTCGACCCGCTGGAGCGCAAGGTAGCACCCATCGTGCATCTCCTGCTCTACGCCGCTCAGCTCGTCGTACCGCTGTCCGGCTGGATGCTGGTGTCGGTCTCGGTGCTCGAAATCCCGTCGGTGCCGTTCAACCTGTTCGTCATGCCGCATCTGCCGTTCGAGGTTTCCGAGACGGCCGAGAATTTCTGGATTTTCGGCCACAAATGGCTGGCCTATGCCGGCATCGCGCTGGTTGTGCTGCACATTCTGGCGGCGCTCCGGCACCATTTCTGGCTGCGTGATGTCGTGCTGGTTCGGATGATCTCGCCATTTTTCGCGAGGTCCCCACGAAAGCCGGAATAGCAGCTGCAATCCGTTCGTTTGTCTCGGTGCATGGCCCGGATGGGCCTTGCCATCAGGGAGTATGATGAGATGTCCGTGCATGTTTTTGGGCGTGTCTTGGGCGCTGCAGCCCTTATTGCGGTCGGTCTTCTCGGCGACACTGCCTCGGCGGTGGCGCTGTCCGATGCGGCCGGGCGTTATGCCGTTTCCAACAACGGTTCGAGCATCCGCTTTGCCATCGGCAAGATCGGCGGCGGCGGGCTCTCCGGCGCTTTCGGCCAGTTCAAGGGCACGATCCGCATCGACGGCGGCGACATTGCCCGTTCGAAGGTCGACATCACCATCTTTCCCGACAGTGTCGGCACCGGTCAGGGCCGTATCGACGCCTTCCTGAAGTCGGACGCCGTCTTCGACGTGGCCAATTCACGTGAGATCACCTTCCGCTCGACCAGTGTCCGGCGCATCGGCGACAACTCGGCTGTCATCACCGGCCAGCTGACGGCGCGCGGCCACACCAACACCGAAAAGTTCACCGCCGAACTGCAGGGACTGAAGGGCGGCCAGATCCGCTTCCGGGTCAGCGGCCAGGTGTTCCGCTCGCGTTACCAGATGGATGTCGGCACGCCGATCTATTCCAACATCGTTGCCTTCGACATGGAGTTCAGTGGCCGCCGCGGCTAAACCAGATAAGCTCTGGCATTTGGTGGCGGCTTCCGCCAATCTCCGGAGGCGGGCAAGTGGGCCAGCTTTTTCCTTGTGTCCGGAGGCCAGATGTTTCGTTGGGGCGTACTTTCGACAGCCAAGATCGGCCGTGACCAGCTGTTGCCGGCGATCGCCGATTCCGACAATGGCGTGCTGGCCGCGGTCGCCAGCCGCGACGCCGGCAAGGCGCGCGCCCTGGCCGACCGCTTCGGCGCAGCACATGCCTTCGGCTCCTATGACGCGCTGCTTGCCTCCGACACCGTCGACGGCGTCTACATTCCGCTGCCGACCTCGCAGCATCTCGAATGGGCGGCAAAGGCGGCCGAGGTCGGCAAGCACGTGCTGGTCGAAAAGCCGCTGGCGCTGAAGGCCGAGGACATCGCGCCGCTGATCGCCATCCGCGACCGCAACAAGGTGATCGTCTCTGAAGCCTTCATGGTCACCTATCATCCGCAATGGCTGAAGGTGCGCGACCTGATCGCAGCCGGGGCCATCGGCAAGCTCAAGCACGTCCAGGGCGCGTTTTCCTATTTCAACGTCGACCCCAACAACATGCGCAACCAGCTCGATCTCGGCGGCGGCGCCCTGCCCGATATAGGCGTCTACCCGACGGTCACGACGCGCTTTTCGACCGGCAAGGAGCCGGTGCGGGTGCAGGCGAGCATCGAACGCGACCCGAAATTCGGTACCGACATCTACTCCAGCGTCCGCGCCGATTTCGGCGATTTCGAACTTTCCTTTTATCTCTCGACCCAGCTCGCCAACCGCCAGCTGATGGTCTTCCACGGCGACAAGGGCTTCATCGAGATCCATTCGCCGTTCAATGCCGGGCTCTACGACCATCACCGCGTCGAGCTGCACAATGCCGGCCACAACGAGGCGACGGTGTTCCGCTTCCCCGGCGCTCAGCAGTACCGGCTGCAGGTCGAGACCTTTGTCCGCGCAGCGCAAGGGGGTGGAGACCACGTCTTCTCGCTCGAGCAGTCGGTGCTCAACCAGAAGGTCATCGATGCCATCTTCCGCGCCGGCGACCGTGACGGCTGGGAGGAGGTCTAGGCCATTGGGCCTCCGGGCTTTCGAGCCTGCCCACCATCGGCCGGGCGAAGGCTGTCGTTTGCGCCATGCTGTGCTAGGGAGCGCCGCATGAAGTCGGACAATGAAGGCGCGCGGCGATGATTCCCTGGGTAGTGCTCGACACGGCGAAGATTCCCGGCGGCGGCGAACTGCGGCTCAAGCAGCGCGGCACCGAGTTCTCGATCATGCTCGGCAGCAACGAGCTGATGAACAGCCGGCTGAGCGGCTCCGAGGAAGCGCTGGCCAAACTCGCCCATGAGCGCATCGGTGGCCGTTCCAAGCCCAACATCCTGATCGGCGGCCTCGGCATGGGGTTCACCTTGCGCGCAGCCCTTGCCCTGTTCGGCAAGGATGCCCGCATCGTCGTCGCCGAACTGGTATCAGAGGTCATCGCCTGGGCGCGCGGGCCGATGGCCGAACTCTTCGCCGGCTGCCTCGACGACCCGCGCGTCGAAATAGTGGAGGCCGATGTCGGCAAGCTCATCCGCGATGGCATGGGCGACTATGACGCCATTCTGCTCGACGTCGACAACGGTCCCGAGGGCCTGTCGCGCGACGCCAATGACAGTCTTTACAACTATACCGGGCTCTATGCGGCGAAGACCGCGCTGAAGCCGGGCGGCGTTCTGATCGTCTGGTCGCAAGGCCCCGACAAGTCGTTTTCGCGGCGCCTTCATGAAAGCGGCTTCGTCACCGACGAGGTCAAGGTCCGCGCCAGCACCAAGGGCAGCGGGGCAAGGCATGTCGTCTGGGTGGCGGCCAATCGCGGAACGACCAAGGAAAAGGACGGGACGACTGCGAAGGGCGGGCGTGCTGCAAAGGGGCGGCGCTAGGCGCCCACTTCCTTCTCGTCCCTGACAGGCGGGCTTTGGCTGGTCGTGCCCTACGTCGCAAACTTTCGGCGTAGCGATCCCTGGCGATGGGTGCTCAGAAAGCCGCGCTCCGTCCAGAACCTCTCCACGATCACCACCAGACGCCGCCGCGGGTCACCCGGATGCGCGGGCGGCCTTTGTCGGGTGGGTTGAGCGAGGCGTCGCAGGCGGGACGGCTGTCGTCGGCGAAGTCGGTGTTGGCGGCATTGATGAAGCCGCGCGCGCCTTGCGGCAAATATGTGCCGGGGCGGGCGCGGATCTTGGGGATCATCGACGGTCGCGCGACATGCGGTACAGGGGTGCTGTCGGCTGTAACGATGGGCTCCGGCGCCCCGGTGGTTTTCAGCGCCCTGAGCCGGGCGACGCGGTCGGCGGTGAGCGGGTGGGTGCGCAGCACCGAGGGGTCGGGGATGCGGCCGCTGGGCAGGAGGATGTTTTCCCACACCTTACCCTGGGCGCGTTCGAGCTTGGTCAACGCC
Source organism: Aminobacter sp. BA135 (assembly GCF_050859125.1). Lineage (NCBI taxonomy): Bacteria > Pseudomonadati > Pseudomonadota > Alphaproteobacteria > Hyphomicrobiales > Phyllobacteriaceae > Aminobacter > Aminobacter sp. BA135. The sequence continues at coordinate 700,371 of NZ_CP139572.1, read as the reverse complement.
GAGGCGAGGCCGTCCGGGTCGCCGGTGAGGATGGCGGCGCCAAGATCGGCGTCGAACTCGCGGGTGCGCGACAGCGCCATCTGCAGCAGGCCGCCGACGGTGGGTGCGGCAAGCAGCACCAGCACGGCGAGCCAAGGCACCTGGGTGCCGAAACCGCCGGCAAAGCCGAACAGATTGAGAAACAGCGACACCAGGCCCACAGTCGACATGAACGAGGTGAAGCGCGACACCATGTCGGCGAAGGCCATGACCTTCACGTCTTCATGGGCGATGTGGCTGATCTCATGGGCGAGCACGCCGGCGAACTCGCGCGGGGTCAGGTTGCGGGCAAGCGCGTCAGTCACGGCGATAGCCGCGTCGTTGCGACGACCGACAGCAAACGCGTTCATCATCTTCGAGGGGATGACATAGAGTTTTGGCACCGAAGGCAGCTCGGCGCGGCGGGCGAGCTCTTCGACGATGCGGAAGCCGGCGGGGAAGTCGGCCGGCGTGACCTGCCGCGCCTTGTACATTGACAGCACCATCTGCGGGCTGATGCGCCGCACCGCCCACATGGAAAGCGCGCCAAAGACAATGGCATAGAGGATGCCGGTGCTGCCTGCGAAGGCCCAGGCGGTGACCCCGAGCAGGAGCAGGCTGCCGGCGCCGAGCAGCCATGTTTGCGCCGTGTTCAGCGCGCGATTGCGTCGGCGTTCGAAAAGGTTGATGGATTGTAGCTCGCTCATGCCCCAAATATGAGCTTGCCACAGGCTTTTGCCGAGTCCCCTGCACGGAAAGTTGCAGAACGCTTGCGCTGTCAGGAGCCTGTTCTTATATACGCCGCAACACCGCTTCGGCCCGGAAAACCGGTATCTGGAGCGGCATTTCGAGTGAACAGGGGCTTTCGTCGGAACGCCTTCATGGGTCCAGAGAGCCTGCTTAGCGGAGAGAAGTACTAAAATGGCAAAAGTTATCGGCATCGATCTGGGAACGACCAATTCCTGCGTCGCCGTCATGGACGGCAAGGACGCGAAAGTCATCGAGAACGCGGAAGGCGCACGCACGACCCCTTCCATTGTCGCCTTTAGTGGCGACGGCGAGCGTCTCGTCGGCCAGCCGGCCAAGCGCCAGGCGGTCACCAACCCTGAAAACACCGTCTTCGCGGTCAAGCGCCTGATCGGCCGCCGCTACGACGATCCGGTCACCGAAAAGGACAAGAAGCTGGTCCCCTATCACATCGTGAAGGGTGACAATGGCGACGCCTGGGTTGAAGCGGGCGACAAGAAGCAGTCGCCCAGCCAGATCTCGGCGATGATCCTGCAGAAGATGAAGGAAACGGCGGAAGCCTATCTCGGCGAGAAGGTCGAGAAAGCCGTCATCACCGTTCCGGCCTATTTCAACGATGCCCAGCGCCAGGCCACCAAGGACGCCGGCAAGATTGCCGGCCTGGAAGTGCTGCGCATCATCAACGAGCCGACCGCAGCTGCGCTCGCCTATGGCCTCGACAAGACCGAAGGCAAGACGATCGCCGTTTATGACCTTGGCGGCGGCACCTTCGATATCTCGGTTCTCGAGATCGGCGACGGCGTGTTCGAGGTGAAGTCGACCAACGGCGACACCTTCTTGGGCGGCGAAGACTTCGACATGCGCCTGGTTGAGTACCTGGCGGCCGAGTTCAAGAAGGAACAGGGCATCGACCTGAAGAATGACAAGCTTGCCCTGCAGCGCCTCAAGGAAGCTGCGGAGAAGGCCAAGATCGAGCTGTCGTCGACGACCCAGACTGAAATCAACCTGCCCTTCATCACCGCTGACGCGACCGGCCCGAAGCACCTGACGCTGAAGCTGTCGCGCGCCAAGTTCGAACAGCTGGTCGACGACCTCGTCCAGCGCACGATCGAGCCGTGCAAGGCAGCGCTGAAGGATGCCGGCCTCAAGGCAGGCGAGATCGATGAAGTGGTCCTGGTCGGCGGCATGACCCGCATGCCCAAGATCCAGGAGATCGTGAAGCAGTTCTTCGGCAAGGAGCCGCACAAGGGCGTCAACCCCGACGAGGTGGTTGCTCTCGGTGCTGCCATCCAGGCCGGCGTGCTCCAGGGCGACGTCAAGGACGTGCTGCTGCTCGACGTGACCCCGCTGTCCCTCGGCATCGAGACGCTGGGCGGCGTGTTCACCCGCCTGATCGAGCGCAACACCACGATCCCGACCAAGAAGAGCCAGGTCTTCTCGACGGCTGAGGACAGCCAGTCGGCAGTGACCATCCGCGTCTTCCAGGGCGAGCGCGAAATGGCTGCCGACAACAAGATGCTTGGCCAGTTCGACCTCGTCGGCATTCCGCCCGCACCGCGCGGCGTGCCGCAGATCGAAGTGACCTTCGACATCGACGCCAACGGCATCGTCAACGTCTCGGCCAAGGACAAGGGCACCGGCAAGGAGCACCAGATCCGGATCCAGGCATCGGGTGGTCTGTCCGACGCCGACATCGAGAAGATGGTCAAGGACGCCGAGGTCAATGCCGAGGCCGACAAGAAGCGCAAGGCGCTGGTCGAGGCACGCAACCAGGCCGAAAGCCTGCTGAACTCCTCGGAGAAGTCGCTGAAGGAATATGGCGACAAGGTCACCGAGGCTGACCGCACTGCGATTTCGGATGCGATCGCAGCCCTGAGGACCGCGACCGAAGGCGACGACGCCGAAGCGATCAACGCCAAGTCGCAGGCGCTCGCCGAAGCTTCGATGAAGCTCGGCCAGGCGATGTACGAGGCTTCGCAGAAGGAAGCGGCGGAATCTGACGCCGCAGCCGACGCTGCCAAGGATAGCGACGTTGTCGACGCCGATTTCGAAGAGATCGACGACAACGACGACAAGAAGAAGTCGGCCTGATCGGTTCGGCATCCAGTCTAAGCGAAAGCCCGGCCATTGTGCCGGGCTTTTCTTTTGTGTCGAATACCGGCGCTTTTGGCGTTTAAGCTTAAGGAAAGAAAGTACAGGCAGGCTGTGATTGGACCTGGCCGACCCCAACCTCGGCTGCGCGGTGGCGGAGGGCGGCATGCACTTCAGGACACTCGAAGCCTGGCGGCTCGCCGCGGCCCTGACCGTCATGATGTGGCATTTCCTGCGCTATGCCCCATCAGGGCATGAGGCGGCAAGTGCTGCGCTTTACCGGTTGATGCCGCTGATGGAGATGTTCTTCATGATCTCCGGCTTCCTGATCATGCTGCGTTATGCCGACACGCTGATGGCCGAGCCCAGCTCGTTCCGCCGATTCATCGTGCGCCGCCTCGCCCGGCTCTACCCGCTCTATCTGGTGACGCTGCTGTTCTTCTGCATTGTTGCCGGAGCACTGCATTTCGGCCTGGTGCAGACCCAGCAGCCCGAGCGTTATGCCTGGACCGCACTGCCCGCCAATCTGCTGCTGGTCCAGGCCTGGGGGCTGACCGACGATCTTACCTTCAACTATGTCAGCTGGACGCTGTCAGCGGAGTGGTTCTGCTATCTCGCCTTGCCGGTCATCGTGCTTGCCTATCGCCGTCACGGCATGTGGGGGCTGGCGGTGGTGGCGGCGTCCGCCGTCACCGTGCTGGAAACGGCGGTCGTGCTGGGCTGGATCCCGTTTCCGAGCTGGCTCGAGGCCAACACCTGGGGCGCCTATCGCGCCTTCGTCGATTTCGCGCTTGGCGCGATGGTAGCGATGGCAGTGCGCAGTTCGAAGCTCAGGCTTTCGAGCCACCTGCCCGGCTGGCTGGCCTTCGTCCTGGCGGTCGCTGCCATGGCAACGCAGCAAAACGCCTATGTGATCGTACTGCTGCTGGCTGCCGCAACGTTCCTCGCCGCCCTTGCCGAGCGCAACAATCCCGACGGCGCGCTCTTTCTCAAGCCGCTGCATCCGCTCGGTCGTGTCTCGTTCGGCATCTACATGATCCACCCCGTCATCGAGACGCTGCTGCTGGCGCTGGTCTGGCGCAAGCTGGTCGAACCGCTCGATCTGGTCGGCTTCTACACCTTCTGGCTGGTGCCGGCGGCGACCGTCCTGGTGGTTGCGATGGCCTCGGACCGCTACTTTGAGGGGCCGGTGAGCCAGTATCTCAATTCCCGGTTGGGGTTGGAAAAACCCAAAGCGGCACGTCGCCGTATCGCTTGAGCGGCCCCAAGGCCACAATGGTTGCAAATTTAGCCGATTTTCTGCCGAAATCTGCCGCTTCGGCCAACCGGCCTATGGCATACCGGCGCATGGTTTACTAAATCGGGGCCTATTACCACCGATGGCGCAATCCGGTGGATCGCGCCGAGGCAGTGACGGGAAGATATGAAAGCTGATTTCTATGAAACGCTGGGTGTCCAGAAGGGCGCCGACGAGAAGGAGCTGAAGTCGGCCTTCCGCAAGCTTGCCATGCAGTTCCACCCCGACCGCAATCCGGGCGACGACGCGTGTGAGCACAAGTTCAAGGAAATCAACGAAGCCTACGAGACGTTGAAGGATCCGCAGAAGCGCGCCGCCTATGACCGCTTCGGCCACGCCGCCTTCGAGAATGGCGGCATGGGCAATGGCGGCGGCCAGGGCTTTGGCGCCGGCGGCTTCGCCGACATCTTCGAGGACATCTTCGGCGACATGATGGGCGGCGGGCGCCGTCGCTCCTCGGGTGGCCGCGAGCGCGGTGCCGACCTGCGCTACAACATGGAAATTTCGCTCGAGGAGGCCTTTGCCGGCAAGACCGCGCAAATCCGCGTGCCGACCTCGATCCTGTGCACCGAATGTGCCGGTTCGGGCGCCAAGCCCGGCACCCAGCCGGTGACCTGCTCGATGTGCCAGGGCCACGGCAAGGTGCGCGCCAGCCAGGGTTTCTTCTCCATCGAGCGCACCTGCCCGCAGTGCCAGGGCCGCGGCCAGACGATCAAGGACCCGTGCGGCAAGTGCGCCGGCCAGGGCCGCGTCACCGAGGAGCGCTCGCTGTCTGTCAACATCCCCTCGGGCATCGAGGACGGCACCCGCATCCGTCTCGCCAATGAAGGCGAGGCCGGCCTGCGCGGCGGCCCGTCAGGCGATCTCTACATCTTCCTGTCGGTCAAGCCGCACGAGTTCTTCCAGCGTGATGGTGCCGATCTCTATTGCAAGGTGCCGATCTCGATGACCACCGCCGCACTGGGCGGACAGTTCGAGGTGGCGACGCTCGACGGTACCCAGACCCGCGTAAAAGTGCCCGAAGGCACCCAGAATGGCCGCCAGTTCCGCCTCAAGGGCAAGGGCATGCCGGTGCTGCGCCAGCCGCAGGTCGGCGATCTCTACATCCAGACCGCCGTCGAGACGCCGCAGAACCTGACGCGGCGGCAGCGCGAACTGCTCGAGGAATTCGAGAAGCTGTCGTCGACCGAGAACTCGCCGCAGTCGAGCGGTTTCTTCTCGCGCATGAAGGACTTTTTCGAGTCCTTCGGCGATAAATGAGGATGTTTCTGCCGTAACGGAAATTGAGCCAGCTTTCTGCTTGCGCTGGCCCACTTTGCTGTTATTTCTCCCCCCAGCAGCGGTGAGGAGATCGAAGCGATGCCACGCGGTTCCGGATTGCGCAAAACCCTTGCGGCAAGGTTCGACGACGAACTGAAGTTCTTCAAGGGCTGGATCGACAAGCCCAAGGCCGTCGGTTCGATCGTGCCGACCAGCTCGGTCACCGCCAAGCGCATGGCCTCGGTCATCAACACCCGCTCCGGCCTGCCGGTCCTGGAAGTCGGGCCCGGCACCGGCGTCATCACCAAGGCGATCCTCGCCCATGGCGTGAAGCCCGAGGATCTCTATACGGTTGAATACTCAGCCGATTTCGTCCAGCACCTGCGCCGCCTCTACCCAGGCGTCAACGTCATCGAGGGCGATGCTTTCGACCTCGACAACACGCTCGGTGACAACAAGGACCTGATCTTCGATTCGGTCGTCTCGGGCGTGCCGCTGCTCAACTTTCCGGTCACCAGCCGCGTTGCCTATCTCGAGGGCCTGCTCAAGCGCATCCCTGCCGGACGGCCGGTGATCCAGCTGACCTACGGCCCGAAGTCGCCGATTCCTCCGGGCCTCGGCAACTACACCGTCGAGCATTTCGACTTCATCATCCGCAACATTCCGCCGACGCAGCTCTGGGTCTATCGCCGCGCCAAGCACTGAGCACAGCGGCCTTGATTTGGCCGGCTGATCGCCCCTATACCGTCGCCACGATGTTTGGTGCGTCTTGCCGGGCGTGCCACAGGATGGATGATGCCGCTCGTTCCCAGAATTCTCGTCTTTGCCGGTTCGATCAGGGCCGGCGCCTATAGCGGCCGCACGGCCGACATAGCGCAGAAGGAATTGGCGCTGCAGGGTGCCGAGGTGACGCGCATCTCGCTCGCCGACTATCCGCTGCCGATCATGGACGAAGACCTCGAGGAACGCGACGGCGTGCCCGAAAACGCCGTCAGGCTCGCCCGCCTGATCGACATGCACGACGCGGTGCTGATCGCGACGCCCGAATATAACGGCTCGATGCCGCCCTTGCTCAAGAACACCATCGACTGGGTCAGCCGCGTGCGTAGCGACGGCGGCAGGCGGCTTCAGCCTTATGCCGGCAAGCTGGTGGCGATATGCTCGTCCTCCGACGGCCATTTCGCCGGCATCCGCAGCGCAACTCACCTGCGCGCGGTGCTGTCGCACATTCAGATGGAAGTGATTTCGCCGCAGGTTTCGGTGCCGCATGGCAGCGAAGCCTTCGACGACAACGGCGAATTCCGCGAGGAGCGCCTGCGCAAGGGCATGCAGCGGCTGTGCCAAACGCTTGTCGAACGAGCCACCATGATGTCGCGAAGGGTAGAACCATGAGCAGCATAGACACTGTACGCGACCGGCTGATCGTCGGCCTTGACCTGCCCACCGTCAAGGAAGCCGAAAGAGCGGTGCGCGAACTCGAAGGCACCGCGAGCTTCTACAAGATCGGTTACCAGCTGGCTTTTGCCGGAGGGCTCGACTTCGCCCGCGAGCTGGCCAGCGGCGGCACCAAGGTGTTCCTCGACATGAAGCTGCTCGACATCGACAACACGGTGGCCAAGGGCGTCGAAAACATCGTCAAGATGGGCATGACCATGCTGACGCTGCATGCCTATCCCAAGGCGATGAAGGCGGCGGTCGAGGCAGCCAAAGGCAGCGACCTGTGCCTGCTCGCGGTAACGGTCCTCACCTCGATGGACGAAAAGGACATGATCGACGCGGGCTATGAATACGACCCGCACACGCTGGTGCTGCGCCGCGCCGAACAGGCGCTGCAGGCAAAGATGGGCGGCATCGTCTGCTCGGCCAGCGAAGCCTCGGCAGTGCGCCGCGTCGTCGGGCCAGGCATGGCGGTGGTGACGCCGGGCATCCGCCCTGCAGGCAGCGACCATGGCGACCAGAAGCGGGTCGTTACCCCGGCCGACGCCATGCGCAACGGCTCGAGCCACCTCGTCGTTGCCCGCCCGATCGTCGGCGCGGTTGACAGGAAGGCTGCGGCGCAGGCTATCCTTGAGGAAATGGCAAAAGCCTAAGATTCCTCTGTGACGAACGCCCGCTGCGGTTGTCTCCGCTTCCGGTGCTCACGGACCTGAATGTCCACTGCGCTCCGGTGCTCGACAACAACACCAGTCGGCTCGTCACAGCGCTTTTTGAAGATGGGGCAGCCCGGGAGGAAAGAATGACCAAGGCTTACTGGATCGCACGCGTCGATGTTCGCGACCCCGAGGGCTACAAGGGCTATGTCGCTGCGGCCAAGCCGGCCTTCGAACGCTTCGGTGCGAAGTTCATCGCCCGTGGCGGCGCACATGAGGCGGTCGAGGGGCCTGGCCGGGCCCGCAACGTGATCATCGAGTTCGCCTCGATGGACGACGCGCGCAACTGCTACTTCTCGCCCGAATACCAGCACGCCAAGTCGATCCGCCAGCAGTTTGCCGATGGCGAAATCATGCTGGTCGAAGGCATCTAGCAGCTTCACAACGCTCTGAATTGTCCTGCTCCGCCGTGCAGTCTTGCCCGGCGGGGCGATGGTGTTTGGCCGCCGGGGCTGATTCGGGGTCTTTCGGCGTCGCACAACGTCAAGGGCGACAGGTGCTGAGCCGGCGGCGCGATTGGAAACGGATTTTCAACAGCTTGGACCAAAGAATGAGCCTGTTTCACACCAAGTGAGATATTGCATCGCAGCAGATGTTTGTTAACTTCGCTGCATTGCATGACGGGCCTCCGGCCGGCTCGCCTCCCCGAATGGCCGTATGAGGACATCATGTTTTACCAGCTGTATGAATCGACCCATGCTGCGCTGCAGCCGGCCCGCGCCTATGCGGACGCCGTCAAGCTGTTCTACTCCAACCCGCTCAACCCGTTCTCGCACATGCCGGTCGGACGCTCGGTGGCGGCGATGGCCGAGCTGTTCGAGCGCACGACGCGGCGCTACGGCAAGCCGGCTTTCGGTCTCGACAAGACGGTTGTGGACTTCCAGCCGGTGGCGGTGACCGAGAAGGTCGCCTGGTCGCGGCCGTTCTGCAACCTGATCCGCTTCGAGCGCGACCTGCCCGCCGGCCGCCGTCCAGACCCCAAGCTTTTGATCGTGGCGCCGATGTCGGGCCATTATGCGACGCTTTTGCGCGGCACCGTCGAGGCGATGCTGCCGCATGCCGACGTCTACATCACCGACTGGGCTGATGCCCGCATGGTGCCGGTGGCCGAAGGCAAGTTCGATCTCGACGATTACATCGACTACGTCATCGACATGTTCCACGCGCTGGGGCCTGATACCCATGTGATGGCGGTATGCCAGCCTTCGGTGCCGGTGCTCGCCGCAGTCGCCGTGATGGAGGCGCGCGGTGACCGCTTCGCGCCGTCGACGATGACGCTGATGGGCGGACCGATCGACACCAGGCGCAATCCGACAGCCGTCAACGCGCTTGCCGAGAAGAAGAGCATCGATTGGTTCCGCGACAACGTCATCATGCAGGTGCCGTGGCCGGCGCCCGGCTTTGCCCGCGAGGTCTATCCGGGCTTCCTGCAGCTGTCGGGCTTCATGACCATGAACCTCGACCGCCACATCATCGCCCACAAGGACTTCTTCATGCACCTTGTGAAGAACGATGGCGACGGCGCCGAGAAGCACCGCGACTTCTATGACGAATATCTGGCGGTGATGGACCTGACCGCCGAATTCTACCTGCAGACGGTCGACGCCGTGTTCGTGCGCCACGCTTTGCCCAAGGGCGAGATGACCCATCGCGGCCAGCCCGTCGACACCTCGGCAATCCGCAACGTCGCGCTGTTCACCGTCGAGGGCGAGAACGACGACATTTCGGGCCTCGGCCAGACGCAGGCAGCGCATGATCTGTGCGTGAACGTTCCCCAGGACATGAAGGCGCATTACATGCAGCCGGCTGTCGGCCATTACGGCGTCTTCAACGGCTCACGCTTCCGCGCCGAGATCGTGCCCCGCATCGTCGACTTCATGGCAAGCTATGGCGCCTCCGCACGCAAGGCGGCCAAGCCTCGGCTGGTGCGCAAGGCCTGACGGCCGCCGCACAGTCAGGTTCATCTTTTCCACAGGCAAGGCCCGGTGCAAACGCCGGGCCTTTCTGCGTTCTGTGCGCCTTTTCGGGTACAGGGCACCCTAACTCGTTGAATTCGTGCAGCGCGGTTGGCGAAAGCCGGCTCCGGTTGTCCGGCCGCCGTGCCGTGCGTCTGTTGCACAATTATCGCTTGGCCGCCGCTGCGGTAACCATGTCTGCAATCTGCCGCGAGCTTTGATTGACTCTGCCTGCCCCTCGCTCTTAACGTTTTGTTAACGATGTAAATGGGGCGAGCGGGGCAGATGATTTCCGCAGCAGGCGTACGGTACGCGGCGGGGCGTACCGGTGTGTTTTTCGGGCTGATCACGGGCGTGGTTTTGTCCGCCGGCGCAGCCTTTGCTGCGTCCCAGCCGATGATTACGGGCGGGCTGACGTCGCAGCCGATCGGCCATTACGATTTCTGCCGCCTCAACCCGGCCGAGTGCTCGATCCGGTCGCGCGACACCGGGCCCGAGCAGATGACAGGCGCGATGTGGCGCAAGATCGTCGCCGTCAACGTCTCGGTCAACGCCGCCGTCAAGCCGATGAACGACATCGACATCTATGGCCGCGACGAGGTCTGGACCTACCCCGACAACGGTGAAGGCGACTGCGAGGACTATGTGCTGGAAAAGCGCAGGACCTTGAACCGTGAAGGTCTGAAGCTGTCCAACCTGCTGATCACGGTGGTGCGCAAGCCCGATGGCGAGGGTCATGCGGTGCTGACCGTGCGCACCTCAAAGGGCGACTTCATCCTCGACAATCTGACCGATGCCGTGCGCCAGTGGGACGAGACCGGCTACAGCTACCTCAAGCGCCAGTCGAGCGAGAACACCGGCCGCTGGGTGACGATCCGCGAAGGCCAGCCGATGCTGGTCGGCTCGGTCAAGTAACGCCTCTTCGCGATCCAGCTACGCTTGGCGCAGGATGTGGTGCCCGCCGGGCCGAAGCAAGCGATGGCGCAAAAGCGCTTGGCCGTCCAGAGCTTCGAATTTGAGTTCTGCCGGCGCCGCATAAGTTGTCAGGTTCGCCTCAGCTGCTCGCTTTCCATCGGCCTGCGTCTGCTGCCCTGCTATCCCAGGCGACAGCCTGCCTGAACTGCGCTTGGGGTGTTCCCTCCTCCTCTACGCCGCCTGCGCCATGCGCTCGGCGCTGATGCGATATGAAATCGCCTCGGCGAGGTGAATGCGGCCGACGGTTTCGCTGGCATCGAGGTCTGCCAGCGTGCGTGCCACCTTGAGCACGCGGTGATAGGCGCGGGCGGAAAAGCCGAGCTTTTCGCTGGCGTCGCGCAACAGCGAAAGCCCAGCGGTATCGGGCGCGGCGATGTCTTCGATCAGGCCTGCGGCGCACTGCGCATTGGTGGTGGCACCCGACACCCCGTGGCGTTCGAGGCGCTCGCGCTGGATGGTCCGTGCCCGCGCGACACGCAGCGCGACATCAGTGCTGGCTTCCGACTTGCCGCCACGGATCAGGTCGGAGGCCGAGACCGCAGGGACCTCGATACGCAGGTCGATGCGGTCGAGCAGCGGCCCGGAGATGCGCGCCTGATAATCGGACTGGCAGCGCGTGCCGCGCAGGCAGCGATAGCCGGGTTCGCCGGCCATGCCGCAGCGGCACGGGTTCATCGCCGCGACCAGCTGGATGCGTGCCGGATAGGTGATGCGGTGATTGGCGCGGGCGATCATGCATTCGCCCGTTTCGAGCGGTTGGCGTAAAGAATCGAGCACCTGTGGTGTGAATTCGGGGAGCTCGTCGAGGAACAGCACGCCGTGATGGGCGAGCGATACTTCGCCCGGCCGCGCCTTCAAGCCGCCGCCGACCATCGCCGCCATCGAGGCGGAATGATGCGGTGCCCGGAACGGGCGCCGGTCGGTGAGCTTGCCTTCCGCGAGTTCGCCGGCGATCGAGGCGATCATCGACACTTCGAGAAGTTCCTTGGGCGACAAAGGCGGCAGGATCGAGGGCAGCCGCGCCGCCAGCATCGACTTGCCGGAGCCAGGCGGGCCGACCATCAAGAGGTTGTGGCCGCCGGCAGCGGCGACTTCGAGGGCTCGCCTGGCGCTTTCCTGGCCCTTGATGTCGGCGAGGTCGGGCAGGTCGCGCGCCGCAGCACGAATGCCGGGCTCGGGTCGGGAAAGTACCTGGGTGCCGCGAAAATGGTTGGCGATGGCAATCAGGCTGCGCGGCGCCAGAATGTCGATGTCGGCGCCGGCCCAGGCGGCTTCCGGTCCGCTGGCGGCAGGGCAGATCAGCCCCTTGCCCTCGGCATTGGCGCCGATTGCCGCCGGCAACGCACCTGCCACCGCCGAAATGGTGCCGTCGAGCGACAGCTCGCCGAGCACGACATATGCGGCGAGAGCATCGCCCGGCAGGGCGCCGAGTGCTGCCATCAGCCCGAGCGCAATCGGCAGGTCGTAATGGCTGCCTTCCTTGGGCAGGTCGGCGGGGGCAAGGTTGATGGTGACTTTCTTGGCAGGCATCGACAGGCCGGACGCGTGCAACGCCGCCTGCACCCGCTCGCGGCTTTCGGCCACCGCCTTGTCGGGCAGGCCGACGATCTGCATGCCGACCTTGCCGGGCGCGACCATCACCTGCACGTCGACGGGAACCGCCTCGATGCCCTGGAACGCGACAGTGCGCACGCGCGAAACCATGCTGCCCTCCCTGTAGCGCCGCGCTCCTTGGGGCCGCACGGATGCGCTGTGGCGTTTCATGCACGTTGCTACCGGCAGGCGGCCCCTCGCCTGCGCAAGCCTCAGCCAAAGACAAGCATAGATTGCAAAGGTGCGCAAGAACAATTCAAGAACATGCACGTCGGCATGGGTGCGTTCGGGATACGTTAACCCTGGTGCGCAGCAATCTGCCCTTGCGGCATTAGAGAGAGGGAATATTAAGCGCCGCCGCGCGAAGCTCTGCCCGAAACAGGGGCTATCCACATGCGCAGTCCGTCATCGCGGCACATACGGCGGCGGGCCGTTCTCAGGCAGAGCGACGCCATCATCGCGGGGCTCGAGGCAAGGCTTGAGGCGCAGACGGCGCTGATCCGCGAACAAGCGGCCTCGCTGGCGCACAGCCAGAAGATTTTCGACCGCTCCTCAGCCGCTGCCCGCATCGGCGTATGGCAATGCAACCTCGCCGACCAGGCGCTGCACTGGACCGATGTGGTCTATGATCTGTTCGATCTGCCGCGCGGATCGCCGCTCGTCCGCGAAGAGATCGTCAAGTGCTATACGGCAGCTTCCGCCATCGAGCTGCAGGCCAAGCGCAGCAAGGGCATTGCGGAGCGCACCGGCTTCGGCCTCGACGCCGAGATCGTGACGGCGAAGGGCAATCGTCGTTGGATCCGAATCACTGCCAGCGTCGAATGCGAGGATGGCGTTGCCGTGCGTATCTTCGGCATGAAGCAGGACATCACCGAAGAGAAGATTCTGGCCGACCAGACCCGCTATCTCGCCGAATATGACGTCATGACCGGGCTTGCCAACCGCAGCCGGTTCCAGACCAAGTTGGCGGAGCTGACGGCCGATGCCGACGATCGGCCTCCGCTCGGAGCGCTGCTGCTCGTCGACCTCGACGGCTTCAAGCAGATCAACGACACCTTTGGCCATGTCACCGGCGACGAGTGCCTGAAGGAAGTAGCCCGGCGTCTGCAAAACGCCTGCGCCGGCGTCGAGCTCGTCTCGCGCATCGGCGGCGACGAGTTCGCCGTGCTGGTGGGGCCGGAGTTGGACCTTGCGGCGATCTCGGAACTGGCGCGCCAGATCATCGACAGGCTGGGCAGACCGGTCGACCACGGCGGCCGGGCCCTGAAGCTCGGCGCCTCGATCGGCATCGCGATTCATGAAGTCCGCAGCCCCTCGGATCTGCTGGTACGCGCCGATACCGCGCTCTATGCCGCCAAATCAGCGGGTCGCAACACCTTCCGGATCTTCAAGGCGACCGAGGCCGCCGGGGTGAGAAACCCGCGCGCCGCCTGAGGCGCGACTGCGCTTTTGCTGGCGAGCTGGTTTTTCGGCGGGGCCGCCCGAGCCGCGCCCTTCCGAGGCCCGGGGTTGTTCCGGGCCAGGCGCACTGCTAGGAAGTCGCGAGCTAATCAAGGCGCCACCGCGCTTCTCCGCGAGACAAACATGGGTGCAGCCAAGTCCGCAGACAGATAGGCCGCAACAACACCAAGACGTTGTTGCGGCGCCCTGCCCCCTCATTTCCTGATCATTGATCGGTCCGGCGCGGTTGCGGGAAATCGTTTCCTGATATCCAGCCGATGTAATCGACAAACGAAGTGGCAGATCGCCGCCAGATGAAATTCATTTGTGCGGATGAAAAGTCATGCCCAATCGAAACTCTCCCACGTGGAGCCATTCCCTGCCCGCGGCGCTGCTTTTGATGGCGCCCTTCGACATCCTGGCCTCGCTGGCCATGGACATCTACCTGCCGGTGGTGCCGGAGATGCCGGCAATCCTCGCCACCACGCCCGACGTCGTCCAGCTGACGCTGAGCCTCTACATGATCGTGCTCGGCCTCGGGCAGGTGATCTTTGGCCCGATCTCCGACAGGATCGGCCGCCGCTCGGTGCTGCTCGGCGGCGCGCTGCTGTTTGCGGCCGCCTCGTTCCTGCTTGCCGTCACCAGCTCGGCGCCGCTGTTCGTCGCCCTGCGCGTCGTCCAGGCTCTGGGCGCCTCCGCGGCACTCGTCGCCACCTTCGCCACGGTACGCGACGCCTATGCCGAGCGGCCGGAAGGCGCGGTGATCTATAGTCTGTTCAGCGCCATTCTGGCCTTCGTGCCGGCGCTCGGCCCGATCGCCGGCGCGCTGATTGCTCATGGCCTGGGCTGGCGGGCGATCTTCGCCACGCTCGGCCTGCTCGCCGTGTTGGCCATGGTCAATGCGCTTCTGCGTTGGCACGAGACCCGGCCCGAAACGACCCAGTCGCGCCCCGCCTTCCGGGCGATCCTCAAGAGCCCGGCCTTCCTCGTCTATACGCTGGGCTTCAGCGCCGCGATGGGGGCGTTCTTCGTCTTCTTTTCGACGGCGCCACGCGTGCTCATCGATCGCGCCGGCTATTCGCAGTTCGGCTTCAGTCTTGTCTTTGCCACCGTGGCGGTGGCCATGATCGTCACCACGCGCTTCGCCAAACTGTTCGTGGCGCGTTGGGGGATACCCGGCAGCCTGAAGCGCGGCATGGCGATGCTGCTCGCAGGCGCAGTGCTGCTCTGTCTTGGCCAGCTTTTCGGCCAACCCTCCTTCGCGACCTTCATCATGCCGATGTGGGGGATCGCCATCGGCATCGTCTTTGCCGGCGCGGTGACGGCGAATGGCGCGCTCGAAGCGTTCGGCGATGCCGCAGGCACCGCGGTGGCGCTCTATTTCTGCGTTCAGAGCCTGATCGTCGGCCTTATGGGCACGCTGGCGGTGGTCATGCTCGGCGGCGACACAGCCTGGCCGCTCGCCGCCTATTGCGCGGTCATGGCAATTGCGACGCTGTGCGGGCTGAGGTGGTTGCAGGTGGGGTAAGTCTGTGACTCCAGGGGGCCTTGCAGGCCGCCCTTTGCCGCGTCCCCTCGTCAGGGGCGCGGCGCTTGAAGCCGGAGTTGCCGCCATCTCCGCCGGCTGCAGGCACCGACGGGATCACGCTGTCCTTGTTATGGAGCCCAGGTGATCGTCACCGCGTCGACCGAGCGGTTGGCGGGGCCGTGAAACACGGCTTCGATGTTGTTGCCATCGGGATCGAACAGGAAGGCTGCGTAGTAGCCGGGATGATAGGCGCGCTCGCCGGGCGCGCCATTGTCTTTGCCGCCCGCAGCAAGACCTGCGGCATGGAACCGGTCGACGACACTACGGTCGGTAGCCTGAAACGCAACATGCACGCGGCTGGACTGCTCGCCGGCGTCGACCCACAGCTCGTCGGCGTAGAAATGCGCGCCGCCATCGATGATCGGAATCCCCAGGACGCCAAGCACGGCCGTATAGAACCGCTTGCTTGCCGCGAGGTCGCGGGTGCGCAAATGCAGATGGTCGATCAAACGACCGCGCTTCAGTTCCATTGTCTTGCCTCCATGGTGGTCAACTTCATCGACGTGGGTCGTGATGTCGACGCAGGCGAAAGGGCGGGTGGCTATTTCGCCCGCTTCTTCTCCACCGCATCCCAGAACAGCGCGGCGATGTCGGCGCCGCCGAACTTCTTGACTTCGCGGATGCCGGTCGGCGAGGTCACGTTGATCTCGGTCATGTAGTCGCCGATGACGTCGATGCCGACGAGGATGAAACCGCGTTCGCGCAGCGACGGGCCGATGCGGGCGCAGATTTCGCGTTCGCGCTCGGTGAGTTCGGTCTTCTCGGCGCGCCCGCCGGCATGCATGTTGGAACGTGCGTCATGCTCGGCCGGCACGCGGTTGATGGCGCCGGCGGGTTCGCCGTCGATCAGGATGATGCGCTTGTCACCCTTGCGCACGTCCTTGAGGTAGCGCTGGACGATGTAGGGTTCGCGGAACAGCTGGCCGAACATCTCGAGCAGGGACGACAGATTGCGGTCGGCCTCGTGCAGGTGGAAGATGCCGGCGCCGCCATTGCCGTAGAGCGGCTTGACGATGATGTCGCCGAACTCCTTGCGGAAGGCGGCCACTTCCTGCGGATCCTTGGTGATCAGCGTCTCCGGCATCAAGTCGGCGAATTCGGTGACGAAGATCTTTTCCGGGCTGTTGCGCACCCATGCCGGGTCGTTGACGACAAGCGTCTTGGGGTGGATGCGCTCGAGCATGTGGGTGGTGGTGATGTAGTTCATGTCGAAGGGCGGATCCTGGCGCAAAAGGATCACGTCCATCTCCGACAGGTCGGTGCGGACGGGCTCGCCGAGGGTGAAGTGGTCACCCTTGACGTCGCTGACCTCGAGCTTCTCGATCCGGGCAAAGACCTTGCCATCGCGCATCGACAGCCGGTCGGGCGTGTAGTGGTAGAGTTCGTGGCCGCGTCGCTGGGCCTCCAGCGACAGCGCGAACGACGTGTCGCCTGTTATGTTGACGGTGGAGATGTGGTCCATCTGGACGGCGATCTTGAGCGGCATGGACGTCTCCGGCGCGGCTTTCGGTAATCTTGTCGCGCGGGCCGGGCTCCGGTCGCGCTCTGCGGTGACGAGGATGTAGCAATTTGCCGGCCTTATGCAATGGCGGCGGATGCGAACAAATGCACCCGATGCATCGGCTGGCCGATGCTAGGTCCCGGAGCGGTTCGTCGCATGGCGCCCGCCGATCATGTCGATGAACAGCTCGACCGCTTCGGCCATGGCCTGCCCGGCCGGCTTTTCGACATGCCATTCGGTAAAGTGGCCGTCGATCCACATCCGGCACAGGCCATAGATGAAGGCGCGTGCCGACAGCATCAACGCGTCGGGGGCAAGGGCTGCAGATATCCGGCCAGACGTTTGTCCGCGGGCGATCAGGTTGAGCATGACCAGGCGGATCGCCTCGGTTTCGCCGGTCAGTTTCGGCGAGCCGTGGAAGTCGATCAACGTGCGCGAGGCGATGACGTCGAAATGCGTCGGATTGGCGAGCGCCCAGGCGAGATAGCCCCGCGCGATGGCGCGCAGGCCCTCGACCGGGTCGGCGTCGCCGGTCGCCGACAGCTCCTGCTGGACCGACAAGGTCAAGCGGCCCATCGCCTGCTCGGCCACCGCCGTCATCAAAGCTGTCTTGTTGGCGAAATGGCGGAAGGGGGCCGCAGGCGAAACGCCGGCGCGCTTTGCGGCTTCGCGCACCGAAACGGCGTCGACGCCCTTCTCCTCGATCATCCCGATGGTGGCGGCGATGAGCTCCTCGACGAGGTTGCCGTGATGATAGGCCGCGCGGGAAGAGTTGGTCATGATGTAAGCGGTGATTACATAGTAGGAAAAATCATGCGGGTCTGGCCCGAAAGCACTTCGAGATGGCCGCCCAGCGGCTGGCGGCTGACAGGCTGGCTTGGCTTGGTCGCGTTGGCGGCGTGCGGCGCTGCTGCCGGCCTGGCAGGCGATCCGGTCGACGGCGCGCGCATGGTGATCAGGCTGACCGCACGCACCTCACTCATGCTGTTCGTGCTCGCCTTCACCGCCTCGAGCCTGGCTTGGCTCTGGCCATCGGCCATGTCGCGCTGGATCAGGGCGAACCGCCGCCATTTCGGCCTGACCTTCACCTTTTCGCACGGCGTCCATGCCACCGCCATCACCGCATTGTCGCAGCTCGACCCAGTGCTGTTCGACGAGCTCACGGCGCCCGCCGCCTTCATCGCCGGCGGCGCCGGCTATCTCGCCATCATCCTGATGGCGGCAACGTCGTTCGACCGGACGGCTGCCGCGATCGGGCCGAAAGCCTGGCGCATCATCCACGGCGGTGGCGCCTGGTTCCTGGCTGTCTTCTTTGTCGTCAATTTCGGGCGCCGGGCGGTGCTGAACCCGGGAATGTACTGGCCTTACATGGCACTGATCCTTGCCGCGATCGCGCTCCGGTTGATGAGCCAATTGCGCGGCCGCAAGCGCGGCGTGGCCGGGCAAGGCGCTTAGCTTGCGCGTCAATTTGATGGCTGACTGGCGCCTGGATCCAGCATTCTGGCAGCGCCGGATTGCCATCGCTGAAACCGGTTTCGACGCCGTGTCGAAATCCGCACGGCAAGCTGATCGAATACAATTCCTAAACGCTTTGCTGGCACTGTGCTGCAGCAGTTGCAAATATTAGCAGAACAGAGACAAAGCATGCCTATCGGCGTCAGCCATTCGGACAGGGAAACGGCGGATCTGGCCTTCACCGATGCCTTGACCGGGCTGGGCAACCAGCGTCGTTTCTTCGACAAGGTCGAAAGGCTGATCGGCGACCGCGCCGAGGACCCCGCGCCGTTCACCGTCGGCATCCTCGATCTCGACGGCTTCAAGCCGATCAACGACCTGTTCGGACACCGCGCCGGCGACGACATCCTGATCCAGGTGGCAATGCGGTTGCGCGCCGCCTGCGATGGCTATTCGGCGGTGGCGCGTATCGGCGCCGACGAGTTCGCTTTCCTCTACCCGCTGGTGTTCTCAGAGGATGCGGCGGCCGAGAAAGCGCGCATGCTGATCGAGATCCTGTCGGCACCTTACGATGTCGGCGAGCGCACGGCGCGCCTGTCGGCGTCGGTCGGCTGCTCGCTGTTTCATTCGAGCGACGACACCACCGAGACGCTGGTGCGCAAGGCCGAGACAGCACTTTATCACGCCAAGCGCTCGGGTCGCGGCCGCGTCGTCGTCTACACCCGCGAGATGGAGGAGGCGGCCAAGCGCGTCACCCGCATCGAGCAGGCGCTGCGCCGTGCGGTTGCCGCCGGCGATGTCGCGCCGCATTTCCAGCCGATCGTCGATCTCAACAGCCGCCGCACCATCGGTTTCGAGGCGCTGGCACGCTGGACCGACCGCGACCTCGGCTTCGTTTCGCCGGCAGTCTTCATTCCGATCGCCGAGGAGCGCGGCATCATCGGCCCGCTGTCGCAGCTGGTGCTGCGCAAGGCGGCGGAAGCGGCGCGCAGCTGGCCGAAGGAAATGTTCCTGTCATTCAATCTGTCGCCGTCGCAGCTGGTCGACCAGAACACCGGCCTGCACATTCTGTCGATCCTCGAGCGCACCGGCTTCGATCCGCGCCGCCTCGAGATCGAGATCACCGAAACCGGCCTGATGACCGATCCCGCCTCGGCCGAAAAGATCGTCGAGGATCTCAGGCGCGTCGGCATCCGTGTCTCGCTCGACGATTTCGGCACCGGCCAATCGTCGCTCGGGCGCCTGCGCGAATTCCGCTTCGACAAGCTCAAGATCGATCGCGCCTTTGTTGCCTCGATCCTCGAAGACCGGCCGTCCGAACACATCATCCGCGCCATCCTGGCGATGTGCGAAGGCCTCGGCATGGATGTCGTCGCCGAAGGCATCGAGATGGAGGCGCAGGCGGAACGGCTGACGCAGTTCGGCTGTGCCGGCGGGCAGGGTTATCTGTTCGGTCGTCCGGCCGACGCCGACGCCACGCTCGGCTATCTGCGCGAAGCCCATCGCGGCGGGAGCTTCGCCCGGGCGGTCTGACCGCCATGTCCTGACATCACTTCTGGCGTCGCGCGGTGGCTGTGCTGCACCCGTCGCGAACACAAGGTCGGGGCGCCGGTCCGGGAGCATGGCGTGATAGATTGTTCCCGTTCGAGGCTCCGGCAGGATGCTCCGATTTTTCCGTGAGCGATCACGATCTTTTCCGAAAACCGGTTCCCACTTCTTGCGATCTTGCTCTATGACGGTGGGCATGTCCGGCTTTGGGGGAAGTGGGCGAGGCGAGGGGAAAGATCATGATGCCATCGGCACGTTTTCCTGATCTCGAGGGCCAGTCGGTGCTGATCACTGGCGGCGGCACCGGCATCGGTGCGTCGCTGACCGAGGCGTTTGCCCGACAGGGCGCGAAGGTCGCCTTCATCGACATCGCGCTGAAGCCGAGCCAGGAGCTGTGTGACGAGATCGAGCAGGCGACCGGCAACCGGCCGCTCTATCTGCGCGCCGACCTTCGCGACATCTCGGAGCTGCGCCGGGCCGTCGGCCGCGCCGAGGAAGAGCACGGTCCGGTGACGGTGCTGGTCAACAACGCCGCCAACGACCTGCGCCACGAGGTATCAGATGTCACGCCCGAGAGCTGGGACGAAAACCAGGCGGTGAACATCAAGCCGCATTTCTTCACGATCCAGGCGGTGGCGCCGGGCATGGTCAAGGCCGGCGGCGGTTCGATCATCAACTTCAGCTCGACCTCCTATATGCTCAACATCGGCGCCATGCCGGCCTACACGGCGGCAAAGGCTGCGATCGTTGGCCTGACCAAGGGGCTTGCCGGGCGCTACGGCCCCGACAACATCAGGGTCAATGCGGTGGCGCCGGGCTGGGTGATCACCGAGCGGCAGCGCGAATTGTGGGTCAGCGAGAAGTTGCTCAAGGCGCATATCTCGCGCCAGTGCATCAAGCGGATGATGCTGCCGGAAGACATGGTCGGGCCGGTGCTTTTCCTGGCTTCGGACGCGTCGAAAATGCTGACGGCACAGACGCTGATCGTCGATGGAGGTATCTTGTGAGTGCTACGCCCACGATAGCGGCCGTTGACTGGGGCACGACCAGGCTGCGTGTCTGGCTGCTCGACACCAAGGGCACGGTGCTGGACGAACGGCGCAGCGACGAGGGCTTGCTCACGGCACAACACAAGGGTTTTGCCACGGTTCTCGACAGGCAGCTGCAGGACATGGGCGCGGCGAAGGACCTGCCGGCGATCGTCTGCGGCATGGCAGGTGCGCGCCAGGGCTGGGTCGAGGCGCCTTATGTCGACGTGCCGTCGTCGCTGGCCGACATTCTGGGCGCCGCCGTGCCCGTGTCGGGTGCCGGCCGCGACGTCCGCATCGTGCCGGGACTGGCCCAGCGCGACCCGCGGGCGCCCGATGTCATGCGCGGCGAGGAGACCCAGCTCGCCGGCATTGCCGCCCTGATCGGAGCGGGCAGCCATCTCGTCTGCATGCCCGGCACGCATTGCAAATGGGTGACCGCCACGGGCGGCGCCATCCAGAGTTTCGGCACCTGGCCGACCGGCGAGATGTTCTCGGTGCTGGCCCAGCATTCGATCCTGCGCCACTCGATCGGCGACAAGCCGGCAAAGGTGTCGCCGGACAGCAAGGTCTTCCGCGACTGGTGCGGGGAAGCGCTGTCCGACGGCGACATCGGCGCAAGGTTGTTCGGCATCCGCGCCGCCGGCCTGCTCTCCGGACTCGGCCAGGACGATGCGGCAGCGGCACTTTCGGGGCTGCTGATCGGCGCCGAGGTTGCCTCGGCGGTCAGGCGCTTCGGTCGGCGCGAAACGCCTGTCGTGCTTGTCGTCTCCGGCGCGCTGGGCGGGCTCTACGCCGAGGCGATGCGCCTCGATGGCATTGCGGTGACGATCGCCGATGCCGATGAAGCGGTGCTGGCCGGCCTGGTGGCCGCTGCCCGCCGCAATGGGATGCTGGCTGAAGGAGTGGCTGAATGAGCGTGACTGCACCGTTCCCCGAGCTTGGCCGCGGGCTGGTTGCCATCCTGCGCGGCCTGAAACCGGAGGAGGCGCTTGGCGTTGGCCAGGCGGTGTTCGATGCTGGTATCGAGGCGATCGAGGTGCCACTCAATTCGCCCGATCCGTTCCGCTCGATCGAGATCCTGGCCAGGGCGCTGCCTGCGGCACTGGTTGGCGGCGGCACCGTGGTGTGGGCCAAGGATGTCGATCGGCTTCACGATGCCGGCGGGCGGCTGCTGGTCAGCCCCAACATCGATGCCGAGGTGATGGCCCGCGCGGGTGCGCACAAAATGGTGACGATGCCCGGCGTGATGACGCCGACCGACGCGTTCCTGGCTCTGCGGCTGGGCGCCTCGGCGCTGAAGTTCTTTCCTGCCAGCGTGCTCGGGCCAGGCGGCATTTCGGCGATCCGCGCCGTGCTGCCCAGGGAGACGCAGGTCGGTGTCGTCGGCGGCGTGTCCGAGGTCGATTTCGCCGCTTACGCCAAGGTCGGTGTGCAATTGTTCGGGCTCGGCTCCAGCCTCTACAAACCCGGCATGAGTGCTGCCGACGTCGGCGAACGCGCCCGGGCGGCCGTGGCCGGCTGGGACGCCATCGGCAAAGGCGCGTGACATGGTGGCCACCATCCTGTCCGACGAGGCCTGCGCGCTGGGCGAGGGCCCGACCTATGATCCGGCCAGCGACACGCTCTACTGGTTCGACATCCTGAACAGCCGGATGCTGGAGAAGAAGCTGTCCGGCGGACAGACGCGCATCCATCAGCTCGCCGAGATGGCGAGCGCGATTGCCACGATCGACGGCGAGCGCCAGTTGCTGCTGACCGAGACCGGGCTGCATGTCCGCGATGCGGCAACCGGCAAGCTGACGTTGCATATGTCGGTTGAGGCCGCCAATGCCGGCACGCGCTCGAACGACGCGCGCGTGCATCCGTGCGGGGCGCTGTGGTTCGGCACCATGGGCAAGAAGGCCGAGGCGGGCGCCGGTGCGATCTACTGGTTCTTCCGCGGCGAGCTCAGGCTGCTTTATCCAGCAATCAGCATTCCCAATTCGATCTGCTTCAGCCCTGACGGCAAGGCCGCCTATTACACCGACACGGCCGTCAACCTGCTCTACCGTCTCGACTGCGATGCCGACACCGGCCTGCCGCTCGGCGAACCAAAACTGTTCGTCGATCGTCGTGGCGACAGGGGCGACATCGACGGCTCGGTCGTCGACCGCGACGGGGTGCTGTGGAACGCCAGCTGGGGCGGCGGCCGCGTCGACGCCTATGCGCCCGACGGCAAGCTGGTGCGCAGCGTGCCAGTGCCGGCGGTGCAGACCTCGTGCCCGGCCTTCGTCGGGCACGCCGCCGACCGGATGGTGGTGACCTCGGCGGCCGAAGGCATGAGCGCCAAAGCGCGCCGGGCGGATCCGCATGCCGGCAAGACCTTCCTGCTCGACATCAAGGTCAATGGTCGGCATGAGCCGAACGTACTGATCTGAGGCGCGGCAAGCGCTCGCTCTGCAGTCCTTCAACTGGCGGGCCTTGTCGCCCGGACGATGGCAACAGGTCGGTTTTCCGGCAAGCCTGAGACGACGGGGATGCCATTGTCGTGCACCGGCGAAGTGCTTCCGCGCCGCCCGCATGCAGGAACAGTGCCGATGGCCGGACAAAAACCGACGCTTTTTCTCGTCCATGAGCCGGAGCGTGCGTGTTCGGAGCGATTGCTCGATGACGGCTTCTCGGCCCAGGCGGCGATGGAGATCTCGTCCTATCTGGCGCAGTCGACCGACATGGCGCCGGAGTTCAGCGCCCTAGATGAAGCATGCGCCAGGCGTGGCCTCGATTTTCGCGCCGTCGAACTGGACGATGCGGCAGCGGTGCTGGCATCAGTTGACCGTGGCGCCAGCCTGGTGTGGACGCTGACCGACGGCATCGCTTTTTTCCGGGGTGGTGCCGCACCGGCACTTGCCCGGCTGAACGGCTTGCGGACCATCGGCGCCGACGACAGCCTGTTTGCGCTGTGCCAGGACAAGTTTCGTGCCGGTTCCGTGCTATCGGCTCTCGGCCTGCCGGTGCCGGCGGCGGGCCTCGTGCGCGGCGGCGAATGGCTTGTCGAACCGCCGGCGTCTTCGTCGGGCTATTTTGTCAAACCGAACCGGCTCGGCGCCAAGATTGGCATCTGGGCGGATTCGCGTATCGCCAACGTCACGGAAGCGTTGGCGCTCGGGCGCAGGGTGTTCGACGCCTACCGCGACGACGTCATCGTCCAGCCCTATGTCGCGGGCCGCAATGTGCGGGCGAGCTTCCTGGCGGTCGATCCTGAAGTTGGGCCCGAGGCGCTCGGCATCGTTTTTGTCGATTCAGGTGGCGATTTCCAGACCATGGCCGACAGTATGGCGCTCTATGGCGACACCGGCGCGGCAGCCAGGGAAGCGGGGAAGTATGTCGAGCCGGAACTGGGGCAGGTGGCGTCGCTGCAGCCGCGCGCGGCCGAACGCATCCGGCGGATCGCCGCGAGGCTGGTGGCGGGCCTCGGCCTGCGCGACGTCTTCTCGCTCGACTTCCGCGTCGAGGCCGACGACACCGTGCACCTCATCGAATTCGAGGTCTGCCCGGGCCTGCCCTGCTTCGATTTCCGCGCCTATTGCCGGACGGAGTGGCAGCTCAGCCTCGCCGAGGCGATGGCCGAGACGGCGGCGCGGCGCATCGGTTAGAGGCGCGTCGCGTGTTTGGCAGCGCAACCGTCAGGTGCGCTGCATGCAGACGGACGTATGTCCCGACCTGACGAAGCCGATCTGCTGGGCTGCGCCCTTGGACAGGTCGAGCACGCGGCCCTTGATGAATGGGCCGCGATCGTTGATGCGGACGACGACGCTCTTGCCGTTCTTCTGGTTAGTGACGCGGATTTTGGTGCCGAAAGGAAGCGAGCGGTGCGCCGCGGTCATGGCCGATGGGTTCATGCGTTCGCCTGAAGCGGTCTTCGAGGTCAGCGCATACCAGGACGCCTTGCCGCACTGGGCGGAAGCGGTGCCGGTGAGGGCTATCATCATGCCGGCGGCGAGGGTGGCCGCCGCGATCGCGGGCTTGGCGCGGTTCTTCATCTTCTGGTTAACGCTCTGTTGATAAACACACGGAGCGGTTTCACCCGAAATGTGGCAGCGAATGCGGCAAGCATCGGGCAGTTCCGAGGCGAGCGCACACGTTTGGAGTCTCAAGGTAACAGTTTGTCAGGCCCGTTCAGGACGCAAGGAAGGAATATCTTCATAATTGCGGAGTGGGCGACGAGTTCATCGCTGAATCACTGGATTCGCCGCTGGCGAAACACTTCTTGACGATACTTTCAGAAGGAAAGAAATATCAAGAAGCAAGCGAGCGTTGTGAAGATAATCAACAGGGAGGCTGTGTCGAAATGAAGTTATTGCCAACCATCGTGGCGGGACTCGCGGTCGTCATAGGCATCGTCTGGATTCTGCAAGGCGCCGGCCTGCTCGGCGGCAGCTTCATGACAGGGCGTACAGAATGGTTCTGGATCGGGATCGTGACGGCGTTGGCCGGCTGTGTCGCGTTTTTGTGGCTCAGACGCCCCGGCAGGTGAAACGAACGGTTGCACTGCCGGACGACAACACGTCAGACAATTGCAGCTGGGCGCCGAGCCGCTAAAATAGGCTCGCCAAGGCGTGGCCGGTCCGGTCGGTATTGGGTGCGAGGGGCAATTGACCGAAATCGGCATGACGATTGCGATATGCACCCGCAACCGGGCGGCCCTGCTCACACGATGCCTTGAGGCGCTTGCCGCGGCTGAAAGGCCGAGCTCAAGCTTTGAAATCCTTGTTGTCGCCAATGATTGCGGCGATGACACGGTGCCGGTGGCGGAGCGTTTCGCCGACCGACTGCCGATGGTCGTCGTCGCGGAGCCGCGGGGCGGGCTGTCCCACGCCCGCAACCGGGCCATTGACGCGGCGCGCGGACGGCTGATCGTCTGGCTCGACGACGACGCCCTGGTGCGGCCCGGCTTCCTGCGTGCCTATGCCGCCGCCATGGCCGCATCGCCACGATGCAGCATCTTTGGCGGCGTGATCGTTCCGCGCCTGGACGGAGAGCCGCCCGCCTGGCTGCTGGCCGGGCTTGATGTGGTGGAGGGTGCTTATGCGGCCCGGCGGCGAGCCACAGCCGATGTCTTTGCCGACGTCGACGCCGATCTTCCGTTCGGCGCCAACTACGGCATGGTGACCGATGCCCAGCGCCGCTTTCGCTTCGATCCCGAGCTTGGCCGGCGGCCAGGCAGCCCGTTCGCCGGCGGCGAGGAGATCGCTGTGATGCGCGCCGCAATTGCCGCCGGTCACCACGGGTGCTGGGTTCCCGAAGCGATCGTCGACCATCTCATCGGACCGGAGCGGCAGAGCGAGGTCTGGCTGTGGGGGTATTTTCACGCCGACGCACAGCAGCGAATGTCCGCGCACCCGGCGTCGCTTCTGGGTCGGCTCAAGGCCGGTAGGGCCTTTCGCCGTTATCGGTGGGCGCGGACAAGGATGGAGCCCCGGGAATGGCTAAAGCTGTTCGTCAAGGCGGCGCAGCTGGCAGGAAAGGCCGGTGTCAGACCGGATCTCTGAGCAGCGTCTTTCCGCTGGGGGCCAGATCCGGGGATACCCCCAACAGATCCAGGATCGTCGGCACGACGTCAAAGGAACTGCTGGTTCCCGAGCGGCCGGCTTCGAGGCCCGGGCCGGCACCGAAGATGAACCCCCAGTCGCCGGTATGGCCACCCGTGCGGCGCCAGGGCAGCGGACCGACGGTGCCGAGTCGCTCATGCGTCATGCCAAGAAGGCCCTTGCGGAAAAGGACGTAGAGATCGGCCTCATGTGGCCCGATTTCGAACGGTGGCTTGCCAGCCCGGAAGGTTTCGCGCACCGCCGGTTCGCCGCTCAGCGGATCGCGGCACTGCGACAGCAGCAATTCAAGTTCGTCGAGGAGTGCATCATAGCGTTCGGGCGCCACCTTTCCCGATGCTTCCCGGCCGCGCAGGTTCAGCCGAATCTGTCCGTCGTAAAAGGCTGGAATGGCAAAGGCGTCCATATCAGGCCAGAAGCCGCGATAGCGCGTCGCGGGCATCCAGCCGATGCCGCGAGGCTCCCGCTGGCGGCGAAGCGATTCGGCGTCGCGCCGCCTGCCTATGCCTGCCTTGACCAGCGCACGGGCAACGGGGCCAGGCTTGTCCGGCCATGGAGCGAGCTTGCGCAGCGTCGGCTCCCAACCCTCATGCTCACCGAGCAGCGGCGTGCCGTCGGCAAGGCGCCCCGCAGGCTTGAGGACACGCATATAGGCTTTGCCGAAGCTGCGTCGGTAGAGCAGCTCGGGCAGCAGCGCCATCGCGGGCACGTCGCCCTCGTTCATGCCCATGCCATGCATGGAAAAGGCCAGCACCGTCGCGTCGGGGAAAGTGTCGGCGAGGTCGCCGACCAGGTGGTCGAGCGCTTCGTAGATGCCGATCATCCCTCGCCTTGCCGGGACTGCGGAGGCGTGATGATGGAGGGGGTGTTCGGCATCGATACCGTGCCAGAACGGCTCGCTTCCGGAGTGTGCCTCGGAGGGAACGACGATCGCCAGATCCCAGTCGGGAAGCCTCTCGCGCAGCAGCCACTGCGCGATCTCGCGGCGCTTTTCGACTGCAGCGATCAGGGCGGCGGCGGCCGCTTCGGTCTTCGCGGCGGAAGGCCAGCAGAAGCCGTAGATCCATTCCGGGGCGGGGTATGGGCCGAACCTGCCGGCAATTTCGGCAGCAAGACCAGGTGGATTGGAATGGGCCTCGACGCCGGGATCATGCGCACCCCAGGCGGCGAGGCCGAGGACATCGCCACCGTCGCCCAGGCGGCAATAGGGCAAGTCGAAGGCCACCACCTTGCGGCCGATGCCCGGCAGATAGGAAGCGGCAGTGACTTCTTCCTGAAGGACGTCATAGGTGGCCGGATCGTAACGGACCGCCGACCAGCGGCCGCCATCGGATGGCGCGAGCCCGGTCGCGACGTGTTCCCAGGCGAGACCCGAAAGCTTATCGCGGCCATGATCGAGCTTGAGGCCAATGCCGTTGCGCCGCAACCGATCGAGGTTGGGTAGGCGTCCTTCGCCGATCATCCGCTCGACGAGGTCGTGGTCCATCCCGTCGAGCCCGATTGCAATGACGCGCGGCATTTTCCCTCCAGCCTGAGTTCCCCACGACCAGTATTGCTGAGCCAGCCAAGGTCGACAATGATCGGATAGGACGCGGTAGCCTGCGACACCGGCGCTTCATTGAATTTCTTATCGATATCTGAGATAATATTCCCAGTGCGAGAACGCCCGCTGAGGAGTTCGACTGGCACGCACATAGTCCTCACGGGCGCTCGAGCTTAACTCGAACGTAGCCAAAGAGGATTTTTCATCATGGCAACGCTAAACGTAATGGAGCCCCTTGGGCTCACCCGGCATCGGCGCTGGGAGGACATCGTGTCGATGATCCTCGGCGCCGCGATCATCGTCTCGCCGATGTGGCTCGGCGTGACCGAGATGCCGACAATGATGGCGGTCACCGCGCTCGTCGGTGCTGCGATCGTCGTGCTGTCCGGACTGGAGCAGATCTTCCTGCGGCGCTGGGAAGAAATCCTGTCGCTGTTCTGCGGCGTCTGGATGGTGGTGCAGCCGTTCGTCTTCGAATATGGCGGCGCTCTGCGCAGCTGGCACATCGGCCTCGGCATCGCGGTGGCGGTGCTGGCGGCCCTTGAACTCTGGCAGGATCGAAACCGCAACCTCGAGGCATAGCAGAAGCGGGACACAGGAGAGGGGGCCTCTTTCGGGGGCGGTCTGCGAAGCCGGAACGGTACGGGATTCCGGACCGGGGAATTGCCAGACAGAATTGTCTGGTGCGCTTCAACTGCGCCGGCGCAACACGGCATCCTGCGTGTGGTAGCGCCCGGAACGCAGCATGTCACCGAGTTGCCGTGGCGGGGTCGTCACCAGCCCGCCGCCCGGCTGCATGTCGAGCAGCGAGATCTCGAAATGCTCGACCAGCCAGACGAGATCGGCCGGCGCAACGTGCTGGATCTCGACCAGCGCCGCGAACTCGCCGAGGCTTGGCAGTATGGCCAGCGCACCGCGCAGGATGTTTGCCTCGTCTCCTTCGACATCCAGCTTGACCAGCACGCGCATCATCGAAGGACATGCATCGAAGCTGCGAAGGACCCGTTCGAGCGTGGTCGTCCGCACCGGCAAGGCGCCGTTGTCGCCGGGCTTGGCGAGGCGAGCCGTACCTGACCAGTTTGGGTCGACGTGAAGCGCGGCCTGACCTTCCTTGTCGGACAACGCAGCGTCCAGGATGATCGCCGGCAGCCCTGCCTCGCGCAGCGTGCGTTCGAGATAGGGGCGGATCGCCGGATTGGGTTCGACCGCGATGATGCTTGCCCCGGAAGGCAGGCCGCCATTGACGAGCATCTCGCCATAGTTGGCGCCGACATCGATGACATGCGTCCAGGCATGCTGCTGCAGCAGCAGATGCCAGGCAGACAGGGCGGGCGGATTGAGATTGCCGTCGGACTGGATCAGTTTCTGGCCGCGACGGTCCAGCGGGTGGACATGAATCCACGCGCCGCCAGGCGCGCGGACACGGACCGGCAGCGCGACGGCTTCTTCTGGCGTTCGGCTCCCAGTGCGCCTGTCGGGCAGCCGAAGGAGCTTTTCGCCCAGCCTGCGCAATCGGTTGTGCGGTTTGCGCGCCTCGGCTTTCGCGTTAAGCCGTGCGATCTCGGCGCGATAGGCATGCTCCTGCGCGGTCCATGCGGCCTCTTTCAGCTCCATGCGCCGCACGCGGGCGGCTGCGGGCATCAGGCTGATCGCCGGATTGCGGGAACCCAGGTCGCGATTCCGTCCCACTATATGTGGCCAGAGATGCAGGTTGGATTCCCTGTTGTCCACGGCCCATGCGGTTGGGCTGAAGCTGGCCGACCGAAACGCCACGTTCATCGAGAGCTGATCCCGGCGCGAGTAGCGCATCACATGAAAGGCCCAGGCTTCAAGCATGGAAGTGACGCGCGCCGAACGATGGTCGCGGATCATCATGCCTGTCCACCATGGGCGCTCCTCCAGTATTTCGGGGCAGCTCAGCGTGTAGTGGTTGAGCTGCTCGAAAATGCGGGAGGCGTCGTCAAAACCTTGTCTCGCCACCTCCAGGAACTCGTCCAGCACCGTTTCCCGGCAGGAATGCGGTGCGACGAGGAAGCCGATTGCCGGATCGAACAGCTCCAGCATTCGTTCGGGGGGCTGTTTCAGGATCACGGAGTTGTCGATGTAGATGGAGCAGTCGTAGTCAGGCAAATGGACATGCGGGCGGATTTTCATGTTGCGCTGGCTGCGTATCGGATCCTGCGGAAACAGCGGTTCGACAACGCGGCAGTCCCAGCTTTCGCTGCGCAGTGCGGGATCGTCGGTCAGGCAGATGAAGGGTAGCTGGGAGCACGAAGCGACCGGCTGCTCGTTGAGGTGCTCATAGCCACCGACGAGCACTGTGTAGACGCAGCATTTCATTCCGGACGCCTCAAGGTCTCAGGGAGGCCATGCGGCCACTCCAAACCTCACGGCCCGCCATCCAATTCGACGCGCCGGATGGTTGCGTTGCAGTCTGAAGGCAGTTCGGCCAACTCGCAAGGTTGAGGTGCAGACGCGCGGTCGGTTGGTTCGAGAGGTCATCGGCACGAGAGGTCATCGGCAGGTGGAAAAAGGGCGCCGCGCGGCGCCCTCCTTGAGTTCAGAGGAAACGTGCCGGCTTACTCGACCTCGTTGGCGTTGAAGGCGACCCATTTGCCAAGGGATGGCAGGTCGAGCGATCCGGGTGCGCGGTCGGCTTCGCGCAGGGTCGTACCGGAGCGGAACTTTAGCCCGACCATGACGGTATGGAAGTTCTCGCCATAGCGGTCCTGGTCGTTATCGAACGCATGGTAGGATAGCTGGGTGAATTCATAACGGGCGAACAGTGAAACTGGCCAGGTCTCCGGGCGGATTTCGCTTTCCACGTTGAAGTCGAAAATCCGATTGGGAAGGCCCACGTCCCACTTCTTGCCGCCGGCATAAGCGCCGTCCAGCTTCAGCGACCAGTTGTCGTTGAGGAAATAGTTGATGCCAAGCCGGGCGAAAGGCGCGTCATGCGTACCTTCGGCGTACCTGTCGTAAGAATCGAGATAGCCCGCCTGCGCGAAGACCGAGCCCCAGTCGGTCAACAGCTTGCCTTCGGCGGCGGCGAACCAATAGTTCATCTCCCGGTTGGAATCGCCGCGATCGTCGTGGATGCCAAGGCCGCCCAGGGCGCCGACGAGAAAGCTGTCCGTACGATGGTAGAGGTGGACGGCGCCATGGCCATAGGCGTTGGTCCTGTCGCCATCGGCGACGTCGGGCTTGCCTAGCGCTGCCGCCTGCAGGTCGCCCTGGATGCCCCAGTTGGGCGCGAAGTCGTAGCCCAGTGTTCCATCAAACATCACGGTTGGACGTGTGTCGGCAACTCTCACGCCGCCTGATGATTCTATCCCCATCCCGCCAAGAGTGTTGTGGACACCGGCGAAGGCAAGGCCGATGCGATAGCCGATGGCCTGCTGGTCGGAAACCTGTTCGCCCGCGGCCACAGCCGATGACACGCATAGGAGAGCCATGACGCTGGCTGCGCCAAGATAATTTCTAGATTTCACAGTGCCGCCCCGGATTTTCGCTTGAAAATTTTATGGTTCAAATATTCTTTGAATGAATGAGTATTGGTGGGGCGATAGCAATGGCGCAGACGACAACTTTATCAAGATATGAGAAGTAATAATTTCGCGTGGCATATTTGCCGCAGTTTTCTTATCGTGCACGCAAGTATGCAACATGCATGCATCCAGTGCATGCTGCCTGGCAGTCCTGCGCGCGTCGTTCAGCGCCAGCCTATGTACGTCGTGAACTCGGCCATCAGCGTGTCGAAGCGCTCGAGATTCTGTGACAGGTTGGTCGACGAGACGCCGCCGCCGCAGTCGATCAGGTAGTCGAAATAAGTGTTGTCCTTGTCGTTCGAGGCGCGGCCCGCGACCTTCTTGTTGTTCCATTCGAGTGCCTTGTCCTGCATCGCCTTGTCGGTCTTGAAGCTGCTCTGGAACTGGACGCGCCGGCACTTTTGCGGCTCGCCGCCCTCGCAATTGTAGAAATAGACCCAGAAATTCATGCCGGATGCTTTGGAATCGATGACCGGCAGGTTGTCGCTGTCGACGCCGACCTTGGCCTGATAGCCGGCCTTGGTCATGATGTCCCCGAACTCTGCGACGGTTATGCCTTCCAGAACCGTTGGGGCGGCCTGTGGTTTGTCTTCGGCCCTGGCTGCCGTGCCGGCAGCAAGAGCCAGTGCAGCAGCAAGAAGGACCAGGCGCAGCATCGGCGGACTCCTCGACGGGTTGTGCTCTATAAATTAGCGCAACCTGATATTATCACCTGCGATGGGTCAGTCGGAAGCTGACCATTTGGGCGATGGAGCCGGCTTCCGCCATGCATGTAGATTGTCGGGGAGAACGGAAGAAAAGGCTGGAAAATGCGGACAACAAAAAAGCCCGGCGAACCGGGCTTTTTTGAGTGTCTTCAGACAGTTGGAGCTGTCTGAAGCAGGAAACTGGTGCCCAGAAGAGGACTCGAACCTCCACGCCTCGCGGCACACGGACCTGAACCGTGCGCGTCTACCAATTCCGCCATCTGGGCTGGTGGCGGTGATGTAAGCGGGCGAAGCGACTGTGTCAACGCGCTTTTTCAGCTTTTGCCGAGGAATGCAGCGGCAGGCTGCAAAAGTCGCATTCAGCCAAAGGGGCTGACGTAGGGGCCGACTGGCTTTCGAAGCCGGCGAAGAGTCGGAAGCCGCGTATGCACGGCTCCCGAATGATCAAAAAAGCTGCGGCGTCCGGTCGGACGCGCGGCGCTGTCGTGGCTCAGGCCAGCACGTCCTTGGACGCGACGGTCGAATCGGCGTTGAGCTTGTAGACGATCGGCACACCGGTTCCGAGTTCGAGCTTGACGATGTCGGGGCCCGAAATGCCTTCGAGCGCCATGATCAGCGCGCGCAGCGAGTTGCCGTGGGCGGCGACCAGAACGGTGCCGCCCGACAGCACGTGTTTCTGCACATCGTGGATGTAGTAGGGCCAGACACGGGCACCGGTGTCCTTCAGGCTTTCGCCGCCGGGCGGCGGTGTGTCGTAGGAACGGCGCCATATGTGGACCTGTTCCTCGCCCCATTTGGCGCGGGCGTCGTCCTTGTTGAGGCCGTTGAGGTCGCCATAGTCGCGCTCGTTGAGCGCGGCGTTGCGGATCGTCTCGAGATCGCTCTGGCCGAGCGCGTCGAGAATGTGCTGGCAGGTGGTCTGGGCACGCGACAGCGCCGAGGTGAAGGCGATGTCGAACTTCAGGCCGCGCGCCTTGAGCTTCTCGCCGGCCGACTTGGCCTCGGCGTGGCCCTGCTCGGTCAGGCCGGGATCGCGCCAGCCGGTGAACAGGTTCTTGAGGTTCCATTCGCTCTGGCCATGGCGGACGAGCACGAGAGTACCGGACATTTTTGCTCCCTTGGGTGAGGACTGTAGTGGCGGATTTGGTTAGAGGCCGAGCACGTCGCGCATCGAGTAGAGGCCGGGCTTGCGTCCGTGCGCCCAGAGCGCCGCCTTGACGGCGCCGCGGGCAAAGATGGTGCGGTCCTCGGCGAGATGCGACATGACGATGCGCTCGCCGGTACCGGCGAGGATGACCGAATGTTCGCCGACGACCGAGCCGCCGCGCAACGCGGCAAAGCCGATCGTACCGGTTTCGCGCACGCCGGTGTGGCCGTCGCGAACGCGCACGCTCTTCTCGGCAAGTGCGATCTTGCGGCCCTCTGCGGCGGCCTCGCCGAGCAGAAGTGCCGTGCCCGATGGCGCGTCGACCTTGTGGCGGTGATGCATCTCGACGATCTCGATGTCGAAATCATCGGGTCCGAGAGCCTGGGCGGCCTTCTCGACCAGCACCGACAGCAGATTGACCCCGAGGCTCATATTGCCCGACTTGACGATGGTGGCATGGCGCGCGGCGGCGGCAATCTTGGCGTCGTCGTCCGGCGAGCAGCCGGTCGTGCCAATGACATGGGCGATGCGGGCCTGCGCGGCATAGCCGGCGAATTCGATCGTCGCTGCCGGCGCGGTGAAGTCGAGCACGCCGTCGGCCTTGGCGAAGGCGGACAGCGGATCGTCAGAGATCGGCACGTTGATGATGCCGATGCCGGCGAGTTCGCCGGCATCCTTGCCGAGATGCGGCGAGCCTGCCCGTTCGATGGCACCGACGACACGCACGCCTGCCATGCTGTGCACTGTGCGCAACAGCACCTGACCCATCCGCCCGGCGGCGCCGACGACGACAAGACCCATCTCGCTCATATCAGGCTCCCTGAGGCAGCGCGTGCTGCCGCTCTACCATTGCAGTCTCGGTGGTATCGTCCACGAGTCCAAGTGCGGCTTCGTCATGCAGATTGTGGAAGCGCGCATAGACACCGTTGGGGTCGGCCATCAGCGCGGCATGGGTGCCTTGCTCGATCAGCCGGCCTGCGTCCAGCACGACGATATGATCGGCATTGATGACCGTCGAGAGACGATGGGCAATCACGATGGTGGTGCGTCCTTGCGTGGCGGTGGCGAGCGCTTGCTGGACACGCGCCTCGGACTCGTTGTCGAGCGCCGAGGTCGCCTCGTCGAGCAAAAGGATAGGCGCATTGCGCACCAGCGCACGCGCAATGGAGACACGCTGGCGCTGGCCGCCGGACAGCGTCGAGCCGCTCTCGCCGACCGGCGTGTCGTAGCCTTCGGGCTGGTCGAGGATGAAGTCGTCGGCGAAGGCCTGCCTGGCGGCGTCGCGGATATCCGCGTCGGTGGCATCGGGGCGGCCGTAGCGGATGTTGTCGGCGATGGTGCCTTCGAACAGGTAGGGATGCTGCGAGACATAGGCGATGGATTGGCGCAGCGAGCGCTTGGTGACGCCTGATATGTCCTGGCCGTCGATGACGATGCGGCCGCCGTCGAGATCGTAGAAGCGCTGCAAAAGCGCGATCAGCGTCGACTTGCCGGCGCCCGAGGCGCCGACGATCGCCGTGGTCTTGCCGCCGACGGCGGTGAAGCTCAGCTCGCGCAGGACGGGGATGTCGTCGCCATAGCCGAAGGAGACGTTGTCGAAGCGGATTTCGCCCTTGCCGACGGCGATCGCCTTGGCGTCCGGGGCGTCTTCCTGCCGCGGCTGGGTGTCAAGAATCTCGTAGAGCATGCGGGCGTTGACCAACGCACTCTCGAGGCCGACCTGGGTGCGGGCGAGCTTGCGTGCCGGATCATAGGCGAAGATGAACGCAAAAATGAACGAGATGATGTTGCCAGGCGGTTGCATGTCGACTGCCGAGCGGTAGCCGGCATAGCCGATGATGCTGGCAAAGATCGCGCCGCCGAGAATTTCGGTGATCGGCGAAAGACGCTCCGACACCCGGGCGATCTTGTTCGAGCGTGCCTCGACGTCGCCGATCAGGCCGTCCATGCGCCTGGCGAGCTGATCCTCCATGGTGAAGGCCTTGACGATGGCCATGCCCTGGACGGTTTCCTGCATCGAGCCGAACAGACGGGCCCCGACGAGGATGGCATCGCGGTTGAGGCGACGCAGCCGGCGCATCAGGTAGTTGACGGCAAAGACCAGCGGGGGCCCGATCAGCAAGGCCAGCAGCGATAGAACCGGATCCTGGTAGACCATCACGCCGATGAGCACGATGAGTGTCACCGCATCGCGGGCAATCGAGGTGATCAGGATGTTGAGCAGGTCGCGCACGCCGGCGACATTCTGGTTGACCTGGGCGATCAGCTGGGCCGAGCGCTGCGACGAGAAGAAGTCCATGCCGAGGCTCATCAGGTGGTCGAAGATGCGACGCTGATACCGGGCGATGAGGTTGTTGCCGACCTTAGCGAGGACGACCGCCTGGCCATAGGTGGACAGGCCGCGAATGACGAAGGCGGCGAAGGTCGACAGGGTGATCAACAGGATCAGGTCGGCGCGCCGCTCATAAAAGATCAGGTTGATGATGTCGCGCATGATCCAGGCAAGGAAGCCTGTCGTGGCCGAAATGGTGAGCAGGAAGATCGCCGCGAAGGTGTAGTGCCAGACGTAGTCGCGGCCGTTTTCGGCGACGATGCGCTTGATGACGCCGACGATCTCGCTGCGCTTGGAGCTCGGCGTCTGGTTGGGGTCGATGGTCAAACAGGCAGTCCTGTCGCTTCTTTGCGAAAACTGCGCCCCTCTTAAAGCATGATGCCGCGAGGGGAAACCGCCATTTGCCGCAGTGCGGCGATGGCTAGGTCCGCCAGCGCCGATCGCCTGTCTCGATGCCGAAGAGATCGGGATTGCCGGCATAGGCGGCAAGCCCGGCAAGGGCCGCCAGCGGGTGGGTGATGACATAGACCGGCATCGAGGCCATCAGCTCGCGATGTGGTGCCTTGTCCTCGAAGGCCTCGCGGAAATTGCCCCGTTTCAGCGCCGGCACGATTTTCTGGGCGATGCCGCCGGTGAGGAAGACGCCGCCCTTGCTCTTGAACACCAGAGCGAGGTCACCGGCGGTGCGGCCAAGGCAGGTCACGAACAGCTCGAGCGCCTCGGCCGCCACCGGGTCGCTGCCGTCGAGGGCGGCCGCGGTGACCTGTGCCGGCTGGGTCAGCACAGGTGCCTTGCCGTCGGCCCTGGCGACGGCGCGGTAGGTGTTGACTAGACCGCGGCCGCACAGGATCTGCTCGCCCGAGATGCGGCCGTCCAGCTTTTCGATATGTGGGAACACCTCGAAGTCACGCTTGGAGCGCGGACCAATGTCCATGTGGCCGCCTTCGCCGGGAATGGGAATCCAGCGCCCGAGCGCGTGGACAAGACCAGCGACGCCGAGGCCGGTGCCGGGTCCGAGCACGACGCGGCCGGCGCCTGGTTCAGGCTCGCCGCCGCCGATCCTTTCCATATGTTCGTCGCCGAGCGCCACGACGGCCAGTGCCTGGGCTTCGAAGTCGTTGAGCACGAGGATGTCGACGAGGCCGAGCGTCGAAAACATCTGCCGGGGGCGCACCACCCACGGGCAGTTGGTAAGGGCGATCTCCTCGCCCTCGACCGGGCCGGCAACTGCCAGCACCGCCGAGCGTGGGCGGATGGGCGAGCCGTCGAGCACGGCCAAGATGGCGTCGTCGATGGTGGCGTAGCTGGCAGTCTGGACGATGCGCGGCTCGCCGGCGTCCTTGTCGGCGCTCTCGACGATGGCGAAGCGCGCATTGGTGCCGCCGATGTCGCCGATCAGGATCGGAAAGGGGAGAGCCTGCGACTGGTCGCTCTGATGTGACATGCCCTGTTTCGTCCCCGTGCCGGCGTTCAGCCGTTCTCCTGGTTTTCCAGCATGATCTCGGCCGTCGCCCGGTTCAACGCCATGGGAATGTCGTAGACGATGGCAAGCCGCATCAATGCCTTCACATCGACGTCATGCGGCATCGGCGTCAGCGGATCAACGAAGAAAATCAAAAGGTCGATCTTGGCTTCGCTGATCAGCGCGCCGATCTGCTGGTCGCCGCCGAGCGGACCGCTTTTCAGCGGCGTCAGGTTGAGGTTCGGGCAGGCCGCCAGGATGCGCTGACCGGTGGTTCCGGTGGCGACGATATGGCAGGTCATGAGGAAGTCGACATGATCGCTGGCGAAGGCGACGAGGTCGTCCTTCTTTTCGTCATGGGCGATCAATGCGAGACGCAAAGCTGGTGTCACTCGGGGGTCATCCAGGCAAGCTAAATCGGTTGAAGTTCCATAGATCGATTTCGATCGCTTTGGAAGCGCCGGGTGCCGTGAATGCAGCCGGCGCGGCCAAGGCGCCCAACCTACTTGTCGGCGGGGCCTATTTGCCGGCAGGCCGGGGGCGCGGCAGCGGAATGTCGACCGAAGGTCGGGGCGCAAAGGCGTTTGCCGCGGCCGGCACGCCGGGTTCGGCGATGACAGGTGTCTCTGCCACTGCCGGAGCCGCAGGGGCGGGCGTTGCCGCATATGCGCTGCCGCCGGGCCCGTGATAGGTGACGGCCGCCTCGTTGACCGGCGAGGGTGCGTCGAGCACGGCGCGGCATGCCTTGGGCAGGCTCGCCATGGTCATGATGTCACGCGCCCGAGGCTTGGCCGGGCCGGTGGCCGGACGCCACGGCTCTTCGGTGAACCACCAGGCCAGCGACTTGTCGCAGCCGTCGCCGCGCGGCGTCGCATCCTGCTCCTTGCAGCCCTGCGAACCCGGCTGGCAGCCGATGCGGACGTGGAAATGATAGTCGTGGCCCCAGAACGGGCGCACCTTGCGCAGCCACGAGCGGTCGCCGGTGACGGTGTCGCAGAGCTTCTTCTTGATTCCCGGATTGACCAGGATGCGTTCGACCTCGGGGTAGCTCGCCGCGCGCTCCAGCAGGCGTGTATGCGCCGGCGTCCAGCGCTTCTCGATGACCAGATGGGTTTTTTCGTTGACCATCGACACCGCACTCATGTTCTCGCGCTCGGTCGGCGACAGCCTGTGGTCAGGCATCGGCGTCAGCCAGATGTCGGCGTCGAGGCCGATCTGGTGCGAGGCGTGGCCTGATAGCATCGGGCCACCGCGCGGCTGCGAAATGTCGCCGACGAGCAGGCCGGGCCAGCCATCCTGGGTGGCTTCCCGCGACAGCTTCTCGATCAGCGCGATCATCTTGGGATGGCCCCAACGCCGGTTGCGCGACAGCCGCATCGCCTGCCAGGTCGGGCCGTCGGTGGCGATCGCCACGCCGCCGGAGAAACAGCCCTTGGAGTAGAAGCCGTAGGACGCGGGCGCGATCGCCGCCGGCAGCTTCTTGCCGCCGAACAAATCCTTGGCGAGCTCCGCAGCGCTGGCCGCCTGGATGTCGGTACCGACAAGGCCAAGCGTTGCCGCCGCCATCAGGAGCCGCCCCGCCTTGCCAAGAAGTCCGCTGAAAATTGCCGTCATGGAACCCGATCCTCTCAGCCAGCTTGGGCTGCCACGGTTACCTAGAGGTAAATTTCGGCACCCGCACCCCGGTCATTCTTTGCGCGACTTCCGCTCAGCCCTGCCTGATCGGGCTGCGCCTGTCGCTTTCGCCTTCTCCGCGCCAGCTGCTGTCGGCCCACATGCTGTCCAGCGCCGCGCGATAATTGGGCATGCCGAATGCAAAGCCGAGCGCCCTGATCGCGGTGTTGGCGACACGCTTGTTCTCGCCATAGAAAGACCGCGCCATGGGCGAAAGTTGGGCGGTCTCGAACGGAATTTCCGGTGGTGGCGCCACGCCCATCTTTTCGGCCGCGTAGGCGACGACGTCCTGCGGCGGCGCCGGCTCATCGTCGGTGACGTTGAAGACCCCGCCATAGTCGCCCTCGGCGAGGAACCACAGCGCACTGGCAATGTCCTGCACATGGATGCGGTTGAAGACCTGGTCCTTCTTGACCAGTCGCTTGGCGGTGCCGTTTTCGAGATTGACGAAGGCATTGCGGCCGGGGCCGTAAATGCCGGACAGGCGCAGGATGGCGACTGGGCGCGCGATCTGTTCGCCAAGTGCATGCCACGCTTGTTCGGCCTCGAGGCGCAGGGCCGATCGCCCCGGTTTGGGCCGGCACGTGGCGGTTTCGTCGATCCAGGCACCGCCATGGTCGCCATAGACGCCGACGGTCGAGAGATAGCCGATCCAGCGCAGCAGCGGCATGTCGTGCGTGATCGCCTCGCGGGCGGCGTTGAGCACGGGATCGCCATCATCGCCGGGGGCGGCGGAGACGACGAGATGCGTGGTCCTGGCCAGTTGCGCCCTGATTTCGGGGGTGAGGTGGCCGTCGAAGACGAAGGGCTCGATACCAGCGGCTTCGAGCGCCGGAAACTTGTCCTGAGAACGCGTCGTTCCGGCAACGCTAAGGCCTTGCGGGCGCATCTGCGCAAATGCCTTGCCGGAATAGCCGGCGCCGAAGATGAAAAAGGTCTGCTCGGTCATGACTGCGTCCGCGACTGTTCGACTTGGGTGAGCCCGGCCTGCCATTCCGCGATCACGTCGTTATCGGTTTCGACCTTCAGCATCTGTTCTGCAAGAGCCGAAAACGTCGCGTCGGGCAGCAGCCGCGACAATGCCCAGACGGCGGCACCGCGCACCAGGGGCGAGGTGTCGGAGAGCAACGTCCGGCATGGTGCGATCAGCGTGGCGTCGGCGGAATTGCCTGATGCGATCAGCACGTTGCGGACGAAGCGGTCGCGGCCGATGCGTTTGACCGGCGAACCGGAGAAGAAGGTCCGGAACGTTGCGTCGTCGAGGGAAAGCAATTCGGCAAGGTGCGGCTCGCGCAGATCGTCGCGGGCGGCGAGTTTCTGCTCCGATGCGGCCTGGGCGAACTTGTTCCACGGGCAGGCCGCAAGGCAGTCGTCGCAGCCATAGATGCGGTTGCCGATCTTTGGGCGGAATTCGAGCGGGATCGGGCCTTTGTTCTCGATGGTCAGGTAGGAGATGCAGCGCCGCGCGTCGATGCGGTAGGGCGCCGGGAAGGCGTTTGTCGGGCAGGCGTCGAGACAGGCGCGGCAGGAGCCGCAATGGTCGACCTCTGCATCGTCGGGTTCAAGCTCGGCTGTGGTGAAGATGGTGCCAAGGAACAGCCAGGAGCCGAAGTCGCGGCTGACCAGATTGGTGTGCTTGCCTTGCCAGCCGAGGCCGGCGGCTTCGGCGAGCGGCTTTTCCATCACCGGCGCCGTGTCGACGAACACCTTCACGTCGCCGCCGGCACGGGACACGATCTTGCCGGCGATCTCCTTCAGCCGGCCCTTCATGACGTCGTGATAGTCGCGGTTGCGAGCGTAGACCGAGATCGCCGCCCGGTCGGACATGGCCTGCAGCGCGCGCGGGTCGCTGTCCGGCCCATAATTCATGGCGAGCACGACGATCGAACGCACCTCGGGCCACAGCACGGAAGGTTCGCTGCGCCGTTCCAGCGTCTCCGCCATCCAGGCCATCGAGCCGTGCAGGCCTTCGCCGACGAACTGGGCGAGGCGGGCAGGCGCGAGCGGGATGGCGTCGGGGCGTGTGACGGCGATGGCAGCGAAGCCGGCGCGGCTGGCTTCGCGCTCGATCAGCTGGCGCAGCGCGCTCTCAGAAATCGAGGTCCGCATAATGCGATGCCGGGGTCAGCCCGCGCACCCGGTCGGCGAGCAGGGGCCGGAAGGACGGGCGCGACTTGACGCGCGTGTACCATTCGCGCGCCGAGGAATATTCGCGCCAGTCGATCTCGCCGAGATAGTCGAGCACCGAAAGCGATGCGGCGGCGGCAAGGTCGGCATAGGTGATGCGCGACCCGGCGAGCCAGTGGCGCGTGCCGGCGAGCCAGTTGGTGTATTTCATATGCTGGCGAATATTGGCGCGGGCAGCACGAATGGCCGCCGAATCGGGCGAACCGCCGCCGGCCGCTTCCGGCATCAGCGGCTTCAGCACGCGCTCGCGCACCAGATGCCGGGTCACTTCGCTTTCAGTCTTGGTCAGGTACCAGTCGGTCAGGCGGCGGATTTCGGCGCGTTCCATCGGGTCTTCGGCGAACAGCCGACGCTCGCGCTTGAGCACGCCTCGGGTCTCGTCGACATATTCGGAAATGATCATCGCGCCGACGATCGGCACGTCGCCCTCGGCCAGGAGCACCGGCAGCGTTCCGGCCGGGTTGAGCGACAGGAACTCCTTGCGCCGCGTCCACGGCTTCTCCTCGATCAGCGCCAGCTCCTCGCCATACTCGCCGAACGCCAAACGGACGAAACGGCATGTGGCAAACATCGGGTGGTGGAAAAGCGTCAGCATGGTCCTGCGAAATTCGTGATCGATGGCGCTCTGGCGAATCGCCTGAGGCGTCGTTAGAGCTTCTGGGGCCCGGCTCGCCGGGCTCTCGGGCGACCCGACCTATAGGGTGAGTTCCGCCGCATGACAAGCAATCGCGCATGAACGCCTCGCGGGGATGGGAATGGATAGCCAGACGATCATCAATGCTTTGCTGCTCGGGCTGCTCGAGGGCCTGACGGAATTCATCCCCGTGTCCTCGACCGGCCATATCCTGCTTGCCGGCCATTTCCTCGGTTTCAACTCGACCGGCAAGACTTTCGAGATCCTGATTCAGCTCGGCGCTATCCTGGCGATCCTGTCGGTTTACGCGACCAAGCTGTGGCAGATGCTGGTCACCTTGCCGTCGGACCCGAAGACGCAGCGTTTCGTCGCAGGCATCCTGATCGCCTTCCTGCCGGCGGCCGTGATCGGTGCCCTGGCGCATGATTTCATCAAGACGGTGCTGTTCGAATCGCCGCGGCTGATCTGTGTCATGCTGATCCTCGGCGGCCTGGTGCTGTTGTTCCTCGACAGGCTCGACCTCAAGCCTAGATATGGCGACGTCACCAATTTCCCGCTGTCGGTCTATCTCAAGATCGGCCTGTTCCAGTGCCTGGCGATGATCCCCGGCACCTCGCGCTCTGGCGCCACCATCGTCGGCTCGTTGCTGATGGGCGTGGAGAAGCGCGCGGCGGCCGAGTTCTCGTTCTTTCTGGCGATGCCGACAATGGCCGGCGCCTTTGCCTACGACCTCTACAAGAACCGGGACATCCTGTCGGCAGCTGACCTGCCGGTGATTTCGGTCGGCTTTCTTGCCGCCTTCATCACCGCGCTGATCGTTGTGCGGCACCTGCTCGACTATGTCTCCCGCAACGGTTACGCGCTGTTTGGCTGGTGGCGCCTGCTGGTCGGCGGCGCCGGGCTGATCGCACTGATGGTCTGGGGCTGATCGCCCCGAGGCGGTCCGTTCAGGGTGAGCCGTCCGTCAGGAAATCGCGCTTGATTGGACGGGTTGGGCCTCAGGCGAGGGCCGTCAGTCCACGCCTGAGCAGGTCCAGCGCCAGCACGGTGATGGCGATCTTGAACCATTTGCGGAAGCTCTCTTCCGGCATGCGTTCGAGCAGCTTGGTGCCGTAGACGGTACCGAGATAGCCCGAGACGATCATCGCACCGATCAGCGGCAGCCAGTCCCGGAAGGCAAAGCCGGCGAGGCCGAAAACGATGATCTTGAGCCCGTGCTGGGCAACCATGCCGGCGGCATGGGTGGCGACGAGCGCCTTGCGGTCATTGGCGAAGAACTGCGCGAACAGCACCGAGACCAGCGGCCCGGTGGCGCCGACGAGCATGCCGATCAAAGCGACGATCACGCTGCCGATCGCAAGCCCGGTGCGGGTCAATCTGTCGATGCCGGGGACCTTGGTCCAGGTGATGGCGATGACGAAGGCGCCGAGCACCAGCTTGAGCCAGGCGTCGGGCAGCTGGATGACGACGAAGGCGCCGATGACGGCACCGACGATCGAGCCGGCAA
This sequence comes from Aminobacter sp. BA135, assembly GCF_050859125.1. NCBI lineage: Bacteria > Pseudomonadati > Pseudomonadota > Alphaproteobacteria > Hyphomicrobiales > Phyllobacteriaceae > Aminobacter > Aminobacter sp. BA135. The sequence goes on along the minus strand of NZ_CP139572.1, from coordinate 657,396 downwards.
TGAAGGGGGCGGCGACGTCCATGCGCACATTGGCGCGTTGGTGCCAGGCGCGGCCACTGTTGGAGCCGAGCTGCACCGCGCCATGGATGGGGATAAGCGCGGCCACCGGCACGAACAGGCCCATCAGCGTCAGCAGGGCGATGCCGCCGCCGACACCGAAAGCGGCGGTCAGCGCCGAGGTGAAGGCGCTGGCGACGATGAGAACAATCCCCATGAGCGGGTCGAGTCCCTCAGGCAGGAGCAAGGCGAGGGCGTCCATGCGCCCTCAGCCGGTCAGGCTTCTGTCCGGCGCGTGAACTGGCCGGCGGTGCGGTAGCGCCAGAGGTAGCTCGGCAGGATCGATGCTGTCGACTTGGGGGCGATGCCCGTGGATGCGATGGTGCGGCCTTCGTCGATGGCTGCCTTCGTCACGACATTGTCGGAGCGCAGCAAAAGGACCTGGTCCTTGGTCAGCAGCGGATTGGGCAGCATGCCGAGGATCGAGGCCTGCAGGTTGGCGATCGACCACGGCACGGGCACCAGCGTGCGCTTGCGGTCGATGACCTCGAGCATCTCTTCCATGCACTCTTTGAAGCTTAGCACCTGCGGGCCGCCGATCTCATAGATCGAGCCGCCCTTGACCTTGCCGTCGACGGCGCGCGCGACCGCTTCGGCAACGTCGCCGACATAGATCGGCTGGAACCGGGTTTCGCCTCCACCGATAAGCGGCAGCACCGGCGAGAAACGCGCCATATTGGCGAAACGGTTGAAGAACTGGTCCTCGGGGCCGAAGATGATCGACGGGCGGTAGATCACCGCGTTTGGCAGCGTGTCCTGGACGGCCTTTTCGCCGCGCGCCTTGGTCTGGGCGTAGAGCGAGGGCGAATTGGCGTCGGCGCCAAGGGCCGAGACATGGGTCAGCGTGGCGCCGACGGCGCGCGCTGCCTCGGCGACGGCGCGGGCGCCGAATTCCTGCACCGTCGAGAAACGCTGGCGTCCGCCTTCATGCAGGATGCCGACGAGGTTGACGACGTGCGAGGCGCCCTGGACGGCGCGGTCGACCGACCAGCGCACGCGCAGATTGGCCTGCACCGGCTGGATCTGGCCGACATTGCCGAGCGGCTGCAGGTGGAAGGCGAGGTCGGGCCGACGGCAGGCGACGCGCACGAGATACCCGCGCTTGGCCAGCGCCCGCACGACATGGCGGCCGAGGAAGCCGGACCCGCCGAAAACGGTCACGAGTTGCGGGGTCTGCAGAATTTCAGTCATCGCTGGCTCCAGTCGCCAAAAGGGGCAGAAGATGTAGCGTTTCTTAGCCCGTTTCGCGAAAAAGGCAATCATCGAGCGACTGCACGGAGCGGCCCGCGCCGATCTGGCGCGGGCATGCGGCTTGCCTTGGGAGGCAGGGTTTCGAGGCAGGATCGAAATCCGGTTTTCCGGAAACGACCATGCGGGTCACAAACTAGAACTCGCGGCCGAGGCGTGCGTCGACCGAGTGGCGGTTGCCGCCGCGAATGACGAAGAACAGGAAGATCGCCGCCCAGATGATCGACTTCTCGGCGCCCTGGTAGCCCTGGCTCATCGTCACCCAGTGGAACCAGACGGTGACCAGGAGCACGAACATGGCGGCGAAGGAGGCCGGGCGCGTGAACAGGCCGATGGCGATCAGGATGCCGCCGAAGAACTCGGTGCAGGACAGGAGCAGCGACCAGAAGGCGCCGGGGTAGAAGCCGAGGCCTTCGACCATGCCGGCAGCGCCGAACGGATCGGAGATCTTGCCGAGGCCATGGGTGACCAGCGCTGCGCCGGCGACGACGCGCAGAACGGTTTCGGCTGAATCGTGGAGGTTCGAATAAAGGCCGCGGAGCGCGGGGATGAACAGTCGGCGGCCGGAATTTTCGGTCGTCAGGGTCAAGGATATGTCTCCGATTGCGGGGCAATGCACGATTAAAATATTGCAATGCACCAACGCCGCGATGGCCGGGTCACGGTCAAGTCAACAAGGTTTGATATAAAGGTGATCAAATATGTCAACTTTAAGAAATGTCGGAACCCCGCGCCGGCCGAGGCGTTGACACCTCAGTGCGGCGGACCTGTCGTGCCAATCCAGATCAATCCCCGAAAGGAGAAATCGCGATGAATTGGAACCAGATCGAAGGCAATTGGGAGCAGTTCAAGGGCAAGGTGCAGAGCCAGTGGGGCAAGCTGACAGACGATGACCTCGACGTCATCAAGGGCAAGCGCAAGGAACTCGCCGGCAAGCTGCAGGCCCGTTACGGCAAGGCCCAGGAAGAGGCCGAAAAGGACATCGACAGCTGGCTCTCCCGCCACTGAACCGTCTTTCGCAAACGCGCCGCGGGCGATTTTCCCGCGCAGAGCCCCGCCGTCGAGCGGGGCTTTTCGTTGCAGGCTTTCGTTGCAGATAGCGCCGATGCAGAAAACCCCGCGCAAGGCGGGGTTCTCCGGATGGCAGCAATCGGGCGGCCGATGTCTGGCGAGGCCGCAGCCTTCGCGAGGCATGATCCTAAAGCCGGTTCCAGACTTCTCGATCATGCCCGAGGCATCAGGAGGGTTCCCGGCAGGTCTTGCCACCCCAACCCTGCTGACCCGACATGTTGCCACCTGCGGCCTTGCAGTCCTGGATGAACTTGGTGTTACAGTCCGGGAACTTGCTGGAGCCGTTCTTGCAGTACTTGTCTTCGGTCGCGCCGCCATTGCCCGACGAAGCCTTGCCGCTCGGGCCGGACGGCTTGTCATTGTCGGGGGCGTCGGAGATGTCGCCGGGGCCCGAAGGGCCGTTGCCGCCGGGGGCGTCGGAAATGTCGCTCGGACCCGACGGACGGTCGCCGCCGCCCGGGCCGGCCGAGAAGCTGGCGGCATTGGCGCTGCCGATGGCGCCGGCAAGCAGCAGGACGGCGGTCAGGATGGTGATCTTGGTCTTCATTGTCTTATTCCCTTTTCGAGGTTGCGTTTCGGGGTCGCGGAAACGCTCTGGTTTCCACGTCGGAACGATCTTTCGGTTTGGGTTCCCCCCGGTTGATCTGGCGAGCTCACCTCGCCCGGACATGACTGGGTCGCAGCGTCAGCGGGAAAGGTTCAAAGCGAGTTCGAATTATTTTCGCGGGGGTTTCGTGGGATGGTTTTGGGCCGTCGGGTTGGGGTTCTGAATCGCCACAGTAGTGGAGGCGTCACGGCATGGAGCCCCGGGTCTCCGCACGTTGCTTCGCTCCTGCTCCGCCCGAGGATGACGAAGGCATTGAGGCTTGCGGCCAATCGCCGACGTCAGTGGTTGGCAGGCTTCGAGGTTGGTTTTTGGCGGGCGTTCTCAATGCAGGGCAACGCAGGAACAGGAGCTGGAAGCTCTCCGCGAGCCTCCGACGATGAGCGTCGAGGCCAATGTCTTCGTCATCCTCGGGTGGAGCAGGAGCGAAGCGAGTGCGTAAACCCGGGGATACATGCCGCGACGGTGAAACCGCCGCCGCGGTTCAGGCTTCGCGCTCCCAACGGTCAGGTAATGAAGTGGGGCCGAAAACGCCTGGGCTCACTCTGCCTGCCGCGCGGCAAACTCGCTGATACGGACGTGCAGGGCCGTAGGGATTGCGATCCCCCCGGCCTCTGAGCGGGCCCGCGCCGCGGCCTTGGCAGGACCGGGGATGTGGACGTGGTACTGACTGGACAGCCGGTCGAGCTGTTCGCGCATGCGCGTTTCGAAGCCGGGATCGAACAATTTCGGGTCGAGCGCCACGATGAACAGCCCGGTGCCTGGCGTCTGGTGGCCTTCCGATATGGACGGCGCGTCGATCGACCAGTTGGCGCCCGAGACGCCGGCCGCAAGCACCTCGACCATCAGTGCGACATTGGCGCCGCGAGCGCCGCCGAAGGCGAGTAGCACGCCTTTCATCGCCTTTTTTGCGTCTGTCGTCGGCTTGCCCTTGGCGTCAAGGGCCCAGCCGTCGGGGATCGCCTCGCCTGTTTCAGCCGCCTTGCGGACATTGACGAAGGCGGTGGCGCTGGACGACTGGTCGATGACGAGGGGTGGGCCGTCGGCGGCGGGTGCTGCAAGCGAGATCGGGTTGGTGCAGTAGACCGGCTTGGTCGAGCCTGAGCCGGCGACGAGCGCCGGTCCGTTGGTGGCGGCGAGCGCGACGAGGCCGGCTTCGGCGAGGCGGCCGGTGAAATAGCCGAGCGAGCCGCAGGTGTAGGCATTCTTCTGCGAGAATACGGTGACGCCGAACAGCCGGGCTGCCTTGGCGATCTCTTGGAAGTTTCGGTCGAAGCCGGTATGCGCCGCACCACCCTGGCCGTCGGACAGGTAGACCGCCAGCGCAGGCCGGCTGACCACGGGCTCGGCCTTGCCGTCGATGCGCCCGGCCTCGAGCGCCTCGAGATAGTCGACATAATGCGACAGCCCGACGCTCGCCTGGCCGTCGGCCTCTGCGGCAACGGCGGCAAGCGCGATCGAGATCGCCGTTTCCTCGGAGGCGCCGGCGCCGATGGCCGCGGCGATGCACAAGTTACGGGCTTCTTCGAGGTTGAGCGTGACGGTCTCTGTCTTGGTCTGCGGCATGGGCGTCATCCCAGTCTGGACGGGATCTTCGCCTCCAGCTTGCGGAAGCCGAAGACGAGGATGCCGGTGATGATCAGATAGATGAGGGCGAGCAGCAACAGCGGCTCGTAGACGATGAAGGTGTCCTGGCGGACGCGCGAGGCGACCGCGTAGATGTCGATGACGGTGATTGTGGCGACGAGCGGCGTTGCCTTGAGCTGCAGCACGGTTTCGCCGGCCAACGTCGGCAAGGCGCGATGGATCGCCTGCGGCAGCCAGATGCGGCGGAAGCGCTTCCACGGGCTCATGCCGAAGGCGCGCGCCGCTTCGAGCTGCCCCCTCGGCACGCCGGCGAAGGCCCCGCGCATCACCTCGCCTTCATAGGCGGCGTAAGACAGCGTCAGCGCGACGATGGCGTAGGGCCAGGCCTGCCTCAGGATCGGCCAGAGTTCGGATTGCCTGATCCACGGATATTGCGGGAACAGCGAGCCGAGGCCGTAATAGAGCAGCCAGAGCTGCAGCAGCAGCGGCGTGCCGCGGATGACTGTGCAGAACGCCTTGGCCGGCCAGGCCAGCCAGAACGGACCTGCGGCCTGGGCGAGCCCGAGCGGCACGGCAAGCATGAAGCCGAGCGTCACGGTGACAGCGAGGATCCAGATGGTGCGCCAGATGCCGAGCAGCGCCAGGTCGTAATATTTGGGCAGCCAGTCCCAGCGCATGAAGATGGCGGCCGAGAGCACCAGTGCTGCAGCGATGGCGATGAGCACGATGCGGTGCGGCTGGAGCCACTCGGAGCGGATGGCGGACACCGTCGTGGCGGGAGTGGCGGCGCTCATCGGCCGGTCTCGGCGATCGGCGGCATGCCGCGCCGCGCCCAGCGCTCGATGCGGCCGATGATGACGTTGGAGAACAGGGTCAACAGCAGGTAGAGCACGCCGGCTGCGACGAAGAAGGTGAAATAGGCCTTGGTGGTGGCGCCGGCCTGGCGTGTCTCCTGGGTCAGCTCGTTGAAGCCGACGACGGCGAGCAGGGCCGTGTCCTTGGTGGCGATCAGCCAGAGATTGGCGAGGCCGGGAATGGCGAAGGGCAACATCGCCGGCAGGGTGATGCGGCGCAGCATCTTGCCCGGCGGCATGCCATAAGCGCGCGCCGCCTCGATCTGGCCCTGCGGTATGGCCAGGATGGCGCCGCGGATGACCTCTGTGGCGTAGGCGCCCTGGACGATGCCGAGCACGCCGATGCCGGCGGCGAGACCGGAGATGTCGACGGTGGGGTAGCCGAACTGTTCGAGCGCCCGGTTGATGAGGTCGGTGCCGGCATAATAGAGCAGCAGGATCAGCACCAGCTCCGGCACGGCACGCACGACGGTGGTGTAGATCTCCATCAGGTCGCGCACGACAGGACTGCCATAGAGCTTGCCCCAGGCGCCCGCGATGCCGATGGCGAGGCCAAGCCCAAAGGCGCCAACCGCGATCTGGATCGAATTGGTGAGCCCGCGCAACAGGTTGGCGCCCCAGCCGGGCGGCGAGATCGCAAGCAGCTCGACGGCGCTCGTTTGCAGCAGCGGGTTCAGCAGATGCTCGATGTCAGTGGTCCTTCGCACACGAAGTCGTCAAAAGTCACCCTCACCGTCCGCGCCACCTTTTTTCCACTTCGTAAAGGAAAGGTGGTGCCTGTCCAGGAAGTTTGGCGCGACCTTGCAGACGCTCGGTTCCTCGCCCCCAGCCAGTGGGGGAAAGGTGCCGAGCGAAGCGAGGCGGAGAGGGGCTTGGATCGCAAACATCATGGCGGCAGACCAAGGCACCCTGCGCCGGCCCGCTCACTTGCCGTAGATGTCGAAGTCGAAATACTTCTTGGTGATCTCGGCGTATTTGCCGTTGTCGCGGATGCCCTTGATGGCGGCGTTGAACTTGTCCTTCAGCTCGGTGTCGCCCTGGCGCAGGCCGACGCCGACGCCCGGTCCGAGCACTTCGAGGTCTTCGGCGACGTCGCCCTTCATGTCGCAGCAGGCCTTGCCGGCATCGGTGGCGAGGTAGGTGTTGAGCGAGAGCGAATCCGCCTGCACTGCGTCGATGCGGCCAGCCGCAAGGTCGGCCTGGGCCTCGTCCTGGGTCTGGTAGATCTTGATCTCGGCAGCGGTGGAACCGAAGTGCTTCTTGGCGTAGGCCTCGTGCACGGTCGATACCTGGACGCCGATGATCTTGCCTTTCAGCCCTTCCGGCGTGGCGTCGAACTTGGCGTCCTTGGAGCCGATGATGCCGGTCGGGGTGTTGTAGTATTTGTCGGAGAAGTCGATCGACTTCTTGCGTTCGTCGGTGATCGACATCGAGTTGATGATCGCGTCGATCTTCTTGGAGTTGAGCGCCGGGATGAGGCCGTCCCAGGCGGTCATGGTGACCTCGCACTGGAGCTTGGCTTCGGCGCAGAGCGCCTCGATCATGTCCATTTCCCAGCCGCCCCATTTGCCGGAAGCGTCGGGCGAGGCGAAGGGCGGGTAGGGTTCGGGCGCCATGCCGACCTTGATCGACTGGGCGCTGGCGCTTCCGGCGCCGAGAACCAAGGCCAGGGCCACAGTTGCAAGCAGAGATTTCATGCTGTCACTCCCGTTATCGTTTGTTTTTGACGTTCCCTTGATTTCGTCCGCTCGTCTGGGTTTTGCGCATGGTCCGTTCCGTCGGGGATACGCTAGCCGATGCTGCGGATGAATTGCTTTAGGCGTTCCGACTTCGGCGCGCCGAAAATCTGTTCGGGCGGCCCTTCCTCCTCGACCTGCCCGTTGAAGAGATAGATCACATGCGTCGCCACCTCGCGGGCGAACTTCATCTCGTGGGTGACCAGCACCATGGTGCGGCCCTCGCGGGCGAGGTCGCCGATGACCTTGAGCACTTCGCCGACCAGCTCGGGATCGAGCGCCGAGGTCGGCTCGTCGAAAAGCATGACGCGCGGCTGCACGGCGAGCGCGCGCGCAATCGCCGCGCGTTGTTGCTGGCCGCCGGAGAGATAGGCCGGATAGACGTCGCGTTTCTCGGCGAGGCCGACGCGGGCGAGCAGCCGCTCGGCTTCTGCAATGGCGTCCATGCGCTTGATGCCGAGCACATGCACCGGCACCTCGATGACGTTTTCCAGGAGCGTCATGTGGCTCCACAAATTGAAGCTCTGGAACACCATGCCGAGGCGCGAGCGGATGCGCTCGATCTGACGGCGGTCGGCGGGGATGCTGTCGCCAAAACCATTGGGCTTGAGGCGGATCTCCTCGCCATTGACCCGGATGATGCCGCTGGTCGGGTTTTCCAGGCAGTTGATGCAGCGCAGCAGCGTCGACTTGCCCGAGCCCGAGCCGCCGATGATCGCCACCACCTCGCCATCGCGGGCCGACAGCGACACGCCCTTCAGCACATGCAACTGGCCGAACTTCTTGTGCAGGTTCTCGACATGGATGGCTTCGGCGGCGAGGCCGCTGGTCGGGGCAGGGTGCTTGGCTGCATCGACCGCAACCATCAGCGATGGCCCCGGCGTATGAACGTTGTCCCGTCAGCTGGCAATCGGCTGCTCATGGTCGCGTCGCGATGTTCCCCTGGGCGGTGAGAGTGGACCCTTCTGCCTTGCGGCGTCAACGGCGCCATTTCCCGCTTCTTATGCGGCCCATTACGGCACTTGCGACGTTGTTATGCAAGTGTATAAATATTGCGAAAAGCTGGCTTCGGCGATTTTTCTCAAGACGCGAAGGTGGACATGGCAGTCGCTGCGCGGAGAAAATTCCGCCGCGAAGGCGAGGAGCGCCGGCGGCAGGACCTGATCGAGGCGACGCTGGATTGCGTCGCCGAAAACGGCCTGCAGGGTGCCACCGTCAGGGCGATTGCTCTGCGCGCCGGCGTCACCGCAGGCCTGATCAGGCACTATTTCCCGGGCAAGGAAGAGCTGCTGCAGGCAGCCTATGCGACGATCATGGGACGCATGACCGAACTCGCCAAGACAGCGCTTGCGATCGTCGAGGAGGAACCGAGGCTGAGGCTCGCCGCCTTCGTCGGTGCCAGCCTGGTGCCGCCGGTCATCGACGCCAGGACATTCTCTTTGTGGGCGAGCTTCATCGGCCGGGCCGGCTCCGACCCGGCATTGGGCGTGGCGCACAGGGCCGGTTATCTCGGCTTCCGTGACGAGGTCGAGGCGCTGGTGGCCAAGGTGCTGGCCGATGTCGGCCGGCAGGCGAGCGAAGGCGAATTGCGCCGTCACGCCATCGCCATCAATGCGATCATCGATGGTTTGTGGGTGGAGGGTTGTCTCGCCGGCGACATGTTTGCCAGCGGCGAACTGGCGGAGATCGGCATCGGCTCGGTCGAGGCGATGCTGGGATTGAGCTTGCGACAGGGAGACGTGGCATGACGACGATCGGCGAAGCGCTCATCGGGCTTCTGGAGGCACATGGCGTCGACACGGTGTTCGGCATTCCCGGTGTGCACACGATCGAACTCTATCGCGGGCTGGCGCGCTCAAGCATTCGCCACGTCACGCCGCGCCACGAACAGGGCGCCGGTTTCATGGCCGACGGTTATGCCCGTGCTTCGGGCCGCCCGGGCGTCGCCTTCGTCATCACCGGCCCGGGCCTGACCAACACCATCACCGCCATGGCCCAGGCACGCGCCGATTCTGTGCCCATGCTGGTCATCTCTGGCGTCAACGCGCTTGGCTCGCTCGGCAAGGGGTTAGGCTTCCTGCATGAGCTGCCCGACCAGCGCGGCATGATGGAGAAGGTGGCGCTGTCGTCGCGGCGGGTGACCGAGGCGGCCGAACTGCCCGGTGCGGTTGGCAAGGCCTTCGAGATCTTCGAGACGCGGCGCCCGGGGCCGGTGCATATCGAGATTCCGCTCGATGTCATGGCCTTGCCGGCGGACGGTTTGCGGCCGTTGCCGAAGCGTGGCGCCGCGCATGTTCCGGGCGAACGCGTCATCGCCGAGGCCAGGCTGCTGATCAGTGCCGCGAAACGGCCGCTGATCCTTGCCGGCGGCGGGGCGCGGCGGGCCGGAGCCGAACTTGCGGCCCTGGCGGCAAGGCTCGATGCGCCTGTTGTGACCACGGCCAATGGACGCGGGCTGATGCACGGGCACGAGCTCAACGTGCCGGCAAGCCCGAGCCTCAAGGCTGTGCGCGCTCTGATGGCCGACGCCGATCTTGTGATCGCCGTCGGCACCGAATTCGGCCCGACCGACTACGACATGTATGGCGATGGCGGCTTCGTGATGCCGGAGAAGCTGATCCGCATCGACATAGACGAGATGCAGCTGGGACGGCGCCCGGCACCGGTTTCGATCCAGGCCGATGCGGCGGCGGCACTGGCGAGGCTGGGGGACGATGTCGGCGACGCGCGCAAGGCCGATGGTGCGGCGCGCGCCAGGGCAGCGCGGGAAAGCGCCTGGACGGAGATCGGTCCGGCGATGCAGGCGCAGGTCAAGGCCGTTGAAGTGATCCGCGACGCCTTGCCGGGCGCGATGATCGTCGGCGATTCCACCCAGCCGGTCTATGCCGCCAATCTCTATTACGACCATGACCTGCCGGGCGGTTGGTTCAACGCCGCGACGGGCTATGGCGCACTCGGCTTCGGGCCGCCGGCGGCGATCGGCGCAGCCCTTGCCGTCCCCGATGCGCCAGTCGTCTGTCTCAGCGGCGATGGCGGATTCCAGTTCACTCTGCCGGAGCTGGGTGCTGCCCTCGATGCGGCAGCACCCGTCATCTTCGTCGTCTGGAACAACCGCGGTTATCGCGAGATCGAGACCTCGATGCTCTACGCTGGGGTCGAACCCGTTGGCGTGTCGCCGGTGCCGCCGGATTTCGTGCTGATCGCGCAGGCCTATGGGCTTGAGGCGGAGCGATTGCAGAGTGTCGACCTGCTGGGTGTGGCGCTCAAGAAGGCCCGCTCGACGGGAAAACCCTGTCTGATAGAAGTCACCGTAGAATAGGCTGCGTCGCGGCCCACTACGGGAGTTGATCATGACCAAGAATTTCGAAGGCCGGCATGTGGTGGTTACCGGCGCGACCGGTGCGCTGGGGGCAGCGGTTGCCAGGCACCTGCTGGCCGAGGGCGCCATCTGCCACTTGCCGATCAGCCGGGCCAAGGCGCCTGACGGGTTCGAGTTTGCCGGTCATGATCGCGTCCATGTCGCCACCAGCGTCGACTTGACCGACGCCAAAGCCGTGGATGCTTTCTACGACGCCATTCCGGGCCTGTGGGCTTCGCTCCATTCCGCCGGTGGCTTCGACATGGCCTCCATCGACAAGGTCGATCCGGTCCAGTTCGACCAGATGATGAACATCAACGCCAAGACCGCCTTCCTGTGCTGCCGCGCGGCGGCACGCGCAATGATTGCGGGCCAGGCTGGCGGGCGCATCGTCAACGTCACGGCGCGTGCCGGCATCGAGCCGCGCAAGGGCGGCGGCATGGCCGCCTATGCGGCGAGCAAGGCTGCGGTCGCAGCGCTGACTGCGGCACTCGCCGAGGAGTTGAAGGGCGCCGACATCCTGGTCAACGCGGTGGCGCCGTCGACGCTCGACACCAAGGCCAATCGCGAGGCCATGCCCAAGGCGGATTTCGCCAAATGGGTCAGCCTCGAAGCGGCAGCTGTTGCGATCGCGCAGCTGGCATCGCCGGCCAATCAGGTCACCAGCGGCACGGTGGCGGAGATCTACGGCCGCGCGTAGGCACAATCGCCTGCGACGAAGTCAGGCCGCGAGCAGAATGCCGGCCGCGCCTACTGTGTCAGCAGGCCGCCATTGGGCACGCCGAGCAGTTTGGCCGGCAGGTAGATGACCAGCGAGGCAGCGCCCTTGATGACCTGGCCGCCGTCGGCCAGGATCGTCTCGGCCGGCGCGCCCTCGCCTCTGTCGGTGACGTCGTTCATCAGTCCGCCCGAGGTGGTCAGTGCCATCAGCGTCGGCGAGCTGGCGAAGACGCCATGGCTGCCGCCGTCGAGATTGGAGGTGTCGAGCACGGTTATGTTCTCGGACTGGAGGGCTGCGACGTCGGCGCCGCTGCCGACGCGTGGATGGCCGCCAGTCAGCCCGCCCGACAGGTTGAGCGCCTTGTCGCGCTTCGAAACCAGGATCATGAACGGGTCGGGCAGGTCGTCAATATCGCGCAGCTGGCTCTGGAAGACGTCGATGTCGATATCGGGTGCCGCAAGCACCAGGCCGTTGATGCGGTTGCTGTATTTGCCGCGGCCGCTCAGCGACAGGCTGCGCAGCGCCTCCATCACCACATAGCTGCCCATCGAGTGGCCGACGAGCACGATGCGCTTGGCCTTGGTGCGGGCGGCGATCTCGATGGTGTCGGCAAGGCCGTCGCGGCTGTATGCGGCGCTGTCGCGGTCGTAGACATAGAGCGGCAGCGACCCGGCCGACGGCCAGGCGTAATGCAACGCCACCGCCTTGACCTTGTAGTCGTGGACGATCTGGGCGTTGCGGAAGATGCTGTCGGCGAAGTTGTTGTTGTAGCCGTGCACGAAGATGAAGATCTCGCGCTCGGCCTCGGGACGTCGCATCAGGTCGGCGTCGAGGGCGGCGACGAACTGCGCCTTGTCGTCATAGGGCTGGAAGGTGCGGGCGATGAAATTGCGTTCCGGGCTCGGCGTGCGGCTCGTGCTTTCGACCTCGCCGGCGACATGGGTCCCTGGGATGCCGATCTCGAACTTTGCGAAGTTGAGCTGCTTGGCGCGTTCCGCCGAATAGGGCAACGACAGGTCGTTCGAGCGGGCGCGCATGGTCGAGACATAGATCTGGACGACGGAAGCGGATTCGCCCTGCTTGCCGTCATTGAGCCCAAGCACGGCCCGGCCGCCGCAGCCTGAGAGGACCAGCAACACGAAAAAGACGGTCAGAAAACGCAAACTGGGCATGGGCAGGCTCTGAACGCGGGCAGCAAGTCTGCGATTAATGCGCAGCAATTGCCTGTCGCGGCAACCTTGGACAAGCCGATCATGCCCGGCCGGGAAGCATTCGGATGAGCCGTGAAGCATTCCGGCATCACTTCGGGCCGGCGACGACAATCAGACAAAGAAAAACCCCGCCGGATCGCTCCGGCGGGGTCATTAGTTCACGACAATGAGCTGTTGGCTCAGTTGTTGCGGTTCTTCAGGGCTGCGCCGAGGATGTCGCCGAGCGAAGCGCCGGAGTCGGTCGAGCCGTACTGAGCGACTGCTTCCTTCTCTTCGGCGATTTCCAGCGCCTTGATCGAGACCTGCAGCTTGCGGGTCTTCTTGTCGAAAGCGATGACGCGGGCGTCAACCTTCTGGCCGACGACGAAGCGCTCGGGGCGCTGCTCGTCACGGTCGCGCGACAGGTCGGCGCGCTTGATGAAGGTCTCGATGCCGCTCTCGACGAGACGGACTTCGAGGCCACCATCCTTGATCGCGATCACTTCGCAGGTGACGACGGCGTTCTTGCGCAGTTCGCCAGAGGTCGAAGCTTCACCGACGGCGTCCTTGCCGAGCTGCTTGATGCCGAGCGAGATGCGCTCCTTCTCGATGTCGACGTCGAGAACCTGAGCCTTGACCATGTCGCCACGGTTGTACTCTTCGATGACCTGCTCGCCCGGACGGTTCCAGTCGAGGTCGGACAGGTGCACCATGCCGTCGACGTCGCCGTCGAGACCGATGAACAGGCCGAATTCGGTCTTGTTCTTGACTTCGCCTTCGACTTCGGTGCCGACCGGGTGGTTACGGGCGAAAGCTTCCCACGGATTCTCGAGCGTCTGCTTGAGGCCGAGCGAGATGCGGCGCTTGGCCGGATCCACTTCGAGCACGACCACGTCGACCTGCTGGGTGGTCGACAGGATCTTGCCGGGGTGCACGTTCTTCTTGGTCCACGACATTTCCGAAACGTGGATGAGGCCTTCGATGCCCGGCTCGAGCTCGACGAACGCACCGTAGTCGGTGATGTTCGTGACGGTGCCGGTGATCTTCTTGCCGATCGGGAACTTGGTGCCGATGTCCGACCACGGATCCGACTCGAGCTGCTTCATGCCGAGCGAGATGCGGTGGGTTTCCTGGTTGATGCGGATGATCTGCACCTTGACGGTCTGACCGATGTTGAGGATTTCGGTCGGATGGTTGACGCGGCGCCAGGCCATGTCGGTGACGTGCAGCAGGCCGTCGATGCCGCCGAGGTCAACGAACGCACCGTAGTCGGTGATGTTCTTGACCACGCCCTCGACAACCTGACCCTCTTCGAGGTTCTGGACGATCTCGGAGCGCTGCTCTGCACGGCTCTCTTCGAGAACGGTGCGGCGCGACACGACGATGTTGCCACGACGGCGATCCATCTTGAGGATCTCGAAGGGCTGCGGGTTGTGCATGAGCGGGGTGACGTCGCGGATCGGACGGATGTCGACCTGCGAACGCGGCAGGAAGGCAACGGCGCCGTCCAGATCGACGGTGAAGCCGCCCTTGACCTGGTTGAAGATGACGCCTTCGACGCGCTCACCCTTGGTGAACTTCTCTTCGAGCTTGACCCAGCTCTCTTCGCGGCGAGCCTTGTCGCGCGACAGCATGGCTTCGCCGAGCGCGTTTTCGATGCGCTCGACATAAACCTCGACGGTGTCGCCGACCTTCAGCTGGCCGTCCTTGGCCTTGGCGCCGAATTCCTTCAGCGGCACACGACCTTCGACCTTCAGGCCGACGTCGATGATGGCCATGTCTTTTTCGATGGCCGTGACGATACCCTTGACGACCTGGCCTTCGCCCGAATGACCGTCCGAGAAGGACTCTTCGAGCAGGCTCGCGAAATCGTCGCGGGAGGGATTAGCTTGTGACATTGGATCTCCTGGTGCGTCCCGGCTTGCGGGAGCGGCGCCGTGGGTTAGCGTTGCGTTGGCCTGCCAGCATCCCGGGCCAAAGGCCCTTGGCCGCCTGAAGCGGCAAATCGGCGCAAGAAGAATGCGGACAGGTCGGTTAAGTGGCGAAATCCGAGGATTTCAACCCGTTCTCAGCTGCCGAGGACCCGATCAACGATATCCCTGGCTGCGGAAAACGCGGCTTCTATATCCATTTCCGACGTATCGAGCAAGTGCGCGTCGTCGGCGGGACGCAATGGCGAGTCGGCGCGGCCGGTGTCGCGCTCGTCGCGGCGGACGATATCGGCGAGGATCCCGCTGAAATCGGCGCTGCCGCCATTGGCCTCTATCTCGGCCAGCCGGCGCTGGGCGCGAACCTCGGCGCTGGCCGTGACATAGAGCTTCACGTCGGCGTCGGGGCAGACCACAGTGCCGATGTCGCGGCCGTCGAGCACGGCACCTTGCGGTGCGCGCGCGAAGTCACGCTGCTTGTCGACCAGGATCTTGCGCACCTCGGGGATAATGGCGACCTTCGATGCCGCCTCGCCGACCGCATGCGCCGACAGCACCTTTCGGTCGAGATGGCCGAGATCGACGAGCTTCGCCGCCTCGATGGCATGCGCCACGTCGTCGAGCGGCCAGCCCTTTTCGATCAGCATGTGGGCGACGGCGCGATAGGTCAGCCCGGTGTCGAGCAGCGCCAGGTGGTAGTAGTCGGCGAGCCGGCGGGCGAGCGTGCCCTTGCCGGCGCCAGCCGGGCCGTCGATGGCGATGGTGATCGAAGCAGGCATGTCCTGGCGAGATCCTTGGTCAGACGCCGCGCATCAGGCCGCCATCGACCTTCAGGCTCTGCCCGGTGATGTAGGCAGCGCCCTCCGAGGCGAGGAAAGCGATTGTCGCGGCGATCTCCTGGGAGGTGCCGTAGCGCTGCATCGGCACGCCGTCGCGGCGCTCGTCGGTCTGCGGCAGGCTGTCGATCCAGCCCGGCAGCACGTTGTTCATGCGGACATTGTGCGGGGCATACTGGTCGGCGAAGAGCTTGGTGTAGGCTGCAAGACCGGCGCGTGCCACGGCCGACGTCGGGAACATCGCCGCCGGTTCGCCGACCCAGGCGGTCGAGATGTTGACGATGGCGCCGCCCTTCTGGGCAACCATGATCGGCGCCACCAGCCGCGTCGCGCGCACGACGTTCATGAAATAGACGTCGATGCCGGTGTGCCACTGCTCGTCGGTGATCTCCAGCAGCGGTGCGCGCGGCCCATGGCCGGCACCGTTGACCAGGGCGTCGATGCGGCCCCACTTTTCCATCGTCAGGTCGACGAAACGCTTGAGGTCGTCGTTCGACTGGTTGGACCCGGTGAAGCCGAGCCCACCGAGCTCCTTGGCCAGCGCCTCGCCCTTGCCCGACGAGGACAGGACGGCGACGGAATAGCCGTCTGCTGCCAGCTTGCGCGCTGCCGCCGCCCCCATGCCGCTGCCGCCGCCAACGATCATTGCTACCTTGCTGGTCATGGTTTTCCGTCCTTCAGCCCATATTACGTAGCGCTTCGGCGTCGCCGAAGCCAATCTCTTGCATGAAGATAAAGAAGTGGCCCGAAGATAACCAAGCCCAATATGACGGGCAGTGGATGCATCGGGCGCAATTTTCCAAGTGTAAAGCCCCCCAAGCTCATCGCGAGGGACGTTGCACAGGCCAGCACAAGCAACGCCAGATAGATCAGCGCGCCGCGCCTGTGGCGATGGCCAAGCTTGTCGAGCAAGTCCGAATGCGCCGCTGCCAAGGAGGGGAACAAAAACTCTCGCGAACTTGGGCGTGCCTGCGCAAGAACCTGCCGCCTCAGTCGGCTGCAATATGAGCCAAACGCGAGATTGATGCCGACATATGCCACCGCTGCAACCGTCGGTACGATTGGGGCCAAGGCATCGTTCAGCCAAGCAACGATTGTGACTGCGGCTGGCAGTATCGTTACTATGGCGACCGCCCATTCAGACTT
This sequence comes from Aminobacter sp. BA135, assembly GCF_050859125.1. Classification (NCBI taxonomy): domain Bacteria; kingdom Pseudomonadati; phylum Pseudomonadota; class Alphaproteobacteria; order Hyphomicrobiales; family Phyllobacteriaceae; genus Aminobacter; species Aminobacter sp. BA135. Next base: position 641,060 of record NZ_CP139572.1, on the reverse strand, counting down.
CCTGAGAGATATCAGGCGCGCAAGCTGTTCCTCGGTCACAGCATAGGTCTGAGACCAACGGTTTTCTCGATACTGTAGCGAGCCGTCAGCAAGTCTTCGCCAGTGTGGGCCGCTCTCAGGCTGCGGCATCGATCTCCGCCCCGAGATCGGCCATCAGGCCCATGAATTCCGGGAAACTTGTGGCGATCATCGCCTGGTCGTCGACGGTAACAGGCTTTTCGGAGGCCAGGCCCATGATCAGGAAGCTCATGGCGATGCGATGGTCGAGATGAGTCTTCACAGTGCCGCCGCCGAGGCCCTTGCCGCCGGGCACGCCGCGGACGGATAGCGTGGTCTCGCCTTCGGTACAGTCGGCGCCATTGACTTCCAGGCCGCGGGCAACCGCCGCGAGGCGGTCGGATTCCTTGACGCGCAGCTCTTCCAGCCCCTGCATCAGCGTCTCGCCCTCGGCGAAGCAGGCCGCGACGGCGAGGACCGGGTACTCGTCGATCATCGACGGCGCGCGTTCGGCAGGCACCTTGACGCCCTTGAGCTCCGAGCCGCGCACGCGCAAATCGGCGACGTCTTCGCCGCCGGCATTGCGGCGATTGAGAATTTCAATCAAACCGCCCATTTCGATCAGCGTGGTGATCAGGCCGGTGCGGGTCGGGTTCATCAGCACGTTTTCGATGGTGACGTCGGAGCCCGGCACGATCAGCGCCGCCACCAGCGGGAAGCCGGCCGAGGACGGGTCGCCGGGAACGGCGATGACCTGGCCGGTCAGCTTGCCCTGGCCCTCGATGAAGATGTGGCGCACGCCCTGCTCGTCGGTCTGCACTTCTATGTTGGCGCCAAAGCCCTTGAGCATCTTTTCGGTGTGGTCGCGCGTCATGACGGGTTCGATGACGGTGGTGATGCCGGGCGTGTTGAGGCCGGCAAGCAGCACGGCCGACTTGACCTGCGCCGAGGCCATCGGCACGCGGTAGCTGATCGGCGCTGCCTGGCGCGGGCCGCGCAGCGTCAGTGGCATGCGGTCGCCGGGGGCGGCATTCAGCACCTGCACGCCCATCTGGCGCAGCGGATCGAGCACGCGGCCCATCGGTCGGCCCGACAGCGAGGCGTCGCCGATGAAGGTGGTTTCCATGTCATAGGTGCCGACGAGGCCCATGGTCAGGCGCGAGCCGGTGCCGGCATTGCCGAAGTCGAGCGGCGCCTCGGCCTGCAGGAGCGCGCCGTTGCCGGTGCCCTTGATGACCCATTCGTCGCCATGCTTCTCGATATGGGCGCCCATCGCCTTCATCGCGTCGCCGGTGCGCATCACGTCCTCGCCCTCGAGCAGGCCGGTGATGCGGGTTTCGCCGGAAGCCAGGCCGCCAAACATGAAGGAGCGGTGCGAAATCGACTTGTCGCCAGGAACGCGGGCGGTTCCAGACAGGGATTTCGACTTCCGGGCGACGGCCGGCTGCGGCACAGCTTGATGCGACATGGTGGTTCCTCGTGCGGGACGCCCCGCGAAACCGGGCTTTCCCTATGATTGCGGCGGTGTCGTAGCATCGATTGCCGCAACGGTCATCCCCCATCGCCCCTGCCGGGGGATTTGGCTTTGACAGCGCCCCAAACTGCGGCTAAGGGGTCCAAAAAGCGACAAGACGAGGCCTGACGTGGCAAAACCCGAACTTGGCACCAAACGTGTCGACCCGGAGACGGGACGTAAATTCTACGATCTGAACAAGGACCCGATCGTCTCGCCCTATACCGGCAAGGCCTATCCGCGTTCCTATTTCGATGACGGCAAGATCGCCGCCATCATGGAAGAGGAAGAGGAAGCCGACGCCAAGGAGCTCGACGGCGAGGATGAAGGCGCAGAGGTCGTGTCCCTGGAGGACGCCGACGACGAGGCCAAGGGCGGCGATGACCTGCCGGATCTCGAGGATGACGACGATGTCGACCTGGGCGATGACGATGACGACACCTTCCTCGCCGATGAGGAAGAGGAAGACGACGACGTCTCCGACATGATCGGCGTCGGCGACGACGACGACGACGTCTAAGCCGGCTTTTCGGGAAACCGAAAAAAAGGTATCGATCAAGGCTTGCCAATGGTCGAATGCGGCGCTAGAAGCCGCCCAACAACACCGGCGCGGATGACAAGTTCGCGCCGACCTTCGCCGGAAACGGCGCCCGGCCAAGGCCGGTGTGGGGCCATAGCTCAGCTGGGAGAGCGCCTGCATGGCATGCAGGAGGTCAGCGGTTCGATCCCGCTTGGCTCCACCAAATTTCTTCACCAAATCAGCACGTTAGAGACGGTGGCCAGCAGGCCGCCATGTTGTCCTGACCAAGCAGTTTTCCTTCGTCACATCACGAGTTAGGCCGCATCCGCTCGCATTGTCGGCGCAGCCATTTCATCCGGATTGAGCGTGCCGGCCAGTTGGGTAGCGCGTCCGCCGTGCCTGGACCGCAGTCGGCCATCCGGGCGCCGTCGAGCGCGACCAGCGCCCGATTCGCTGCCTTAGGCGCGGTGCTCAACGCCGGGACGGAAACACCTGCTCCGCCGTCGGTCGGCCAAAACCGTCACTCATCAAATGGATGAGTAGAGATCCTGGCGTTCGGCCGCCGGTGACGCTGACCATCTGTCCAGTCGAATCGATGACCGTGCCGGCATGCGCCAGCGTGGTGAGTGCAGCGAGCAGCAGGCACAGCAGGGCCGCGCGAGCAATGGCGCGCGACCGGAGCAAGGTCTGCGCGTCTGCCAGGAAGCTGAAGGGCTCTACACGGTCCATGTCGTCGGTCCTGTCCGGAGGCTGCGGCAACGATTTAACTTGACTATCATATTCAAGTTTAAATATTCAAGCCCATGACGCGAACAGTACCCGTCGAGCCAGCTCGGTGCGGCCCCGCACATTCAGCCAGCAATTTGCCAGGTGGACGACCTGGGGATGGAAGCGACACGAACCGGAAGCGAACTGACATGACCGACCTTCAATCCCGCGCCGAATTGCAGCTGCAACTTTCGCCCGATCAACTGGAGAAGATCCGCGATCGGCTGGAGAGCTTTGACGCGAGCGCAAGCGCAGAGGGCGATGCCGTCAATTTCCGCTTCCTCTTTGGCGAAGCCTCGTTGGTGATGCCCAAGGGCGCGCTGATCATGCGGGCCAGGTCATCGCATCCCGACGGCCTGGCCCGGCTCAAGGATTTGATGGCGACGTCGGTGGAGTTCTACGCCAGAGAGAGCCAGCCGCAGATCGTGTGGCAGGGCGACCTATCGGGCCAAGGCGAGCTGGAGCAGTTTCGCCTGGCGACCGTCGTCAACGTGATCGACCTGACGCCGCATATGAAGCGCATCCGGCTCAAGGCGCCCAATCTCGAACGCTTCGCCTCGTTTGGCGGTCTGCACATCCGCATGCTGTTTCCGACGGCCAGTGTGCCGAATCCGGTCTGGCCGGTGCGCGGCAACAACGGCCTTGTGTCTTGGCCCGACGAAAACAGGCGCCCACCATCGCGGGTCTACACCATCCGCCGGCTGGAAGTGGCCGGCGGGCATTTCGACGTCGATTTCCTGATCCACGAAGGCGAGAGCGTCGGTTCCAACTGGGCATCGGCAGCGCGCGAGGGTGACAAGGTCGGCATTTTGGGGCCGGTCGGACGTCCGCTCAGGCCGGCCGACTGGTTTGTCATGGGTGCCGACGAAACCGGCCTGCCGGCGGTCGGGCGGATGCTGGAGAGCCTGCCGGCAACGACGCGCGGCATCGCCTTCATCGAAGTCGCTGACGAGGGCGAACGCCAGCAGATCGACAATCTGACCGCGGTCGAGGTGAAGTGGCTGTACCGCAACGGTGTAGCAGGCGGCGAGAGCACCGCCCTCGCCGATGCGGTCATGTCGGTTGCCTGGCCGGAGCAGGTAACAGGCTTCGGTTGGTTTGCGGCGGAAGCCGCAGCGGCAAAACGGGTGCGCGACCACTGGCGCAGCGATCTGTCGCTGGGCCGAGACCAGACGATCGCCTCGGCCTACTGGACGCGAGGCGACGCCGGCTGATCCCCGGGGATCATTCCATGTGAAAGCGCATCGCGCTGACGCGGCCGTCCGCCTGCCGGTCGACGGTCCAGTGCATGTGATAGCGCCCGGTCGGCAGGCGGTAGCGCCGCCGGCCGGTGCCGTCGTCGTCGATGAGTTCGAGCGGCGCCGGGCCGAGGTCGGATTCGCTCTCGACGAGGACCTGTTCGAACCACCGATCGCTCCAGAGCTGCCAGGCTTCGGCGGTGAAGGCGTCGCGTGGTGCTGTGCGTGCGGCGATAGCCCTGATCAGACAGTCATCCGCCTTTGTGCGATCGGGCGCGCCATCGGCAAAAGGTTCGTATGACGCCACGCTAGGGTCGACAATGCCGGCGATTTGCTGGGCGATGCGCGCGACCTGGGCGTCGTCGATGTTGGCCAGCACTGCGACCGACAGCTTCTGCGCGGGAAAACGGGCCAGCTCGGCGCGGAAGCCGTACCATGTGCCGCCATGCCGGATCTTGCGCTGCCCGCGGATCTCGGAGTTCTGCCAGCCGAGCGCATAGCCATTGATCGCCGGGCGACCATCGTTCATCTGCGCCGGCTCGAACATCTCGGCAACGATGTCGGGGCGGAAGACCTGCGGCCGGTCGAGCTCGATGAACCAATGGGCGATGTCGCGCGGCGAGAAAAACAACCCGCCGTCGCCGGTGCGCAGCAATGTCGGCGCCGTCCAGCAGCGGTTGCGCAGCTCACCATTGTCGCGGCTGTAGCCTTGCGCGCGGTTCGGTACGATATCGGTCCAGCTGGCGTCGCGGGCGCTGGCCATGCCTGCAGGTCCAAACAGCTGCTCGCGAAGCAGCGCGTAATAGGGCTTGCCGCTGACGCGGGCGACGATCAGCGACGCCAGGATGTAGCTGGTGTTCGAATAGCGGTAGTTTTCGCTCGGCGCGAAGGCCAACGGCGACAGGCTGGCCAGCGCCAGCAGTTGCGCATCGCTGTGGTCCTGCCAGAGGTTGAGCGGAACCACGTCGTTTTCAATCGGCGCCGGGGCGAAGGCATCGCTGAAATTGCCGAGACCGCTCATCATCGTCAGCAGCTGGCGGATGGTCATCGTTGCCCAGCTCTCCGGCGTCTCGATCAGGTAGCGCCTGACCGGATCGTCGAGCTTGAGACGCCCCTGCTGCACCAGAAGCATCACGGCGGCAGCAGTGAACATCTTGCCGGTCGAGCCCGAATGGAAGATGCTGTCTGATGATGCGGGCACGTTGTGCTCGACATCGGCAAGGCCGTAGCCGCCGAGATGCAGGATCTCGCCGTCGCGGACGATGGCCACGCCAAGGCCGGGGATCTTGCTGTACTCCATCTCGTATTTCAGATGGCATTCCAACGTGGCTGCGAGGTCGGCAGCGGGCTTTTCCAGTGTGTCCATTGCAGGGCCTTTCATTTTTCGGGCAGGCAGCGCGGTGATGCGGCGCTGCAGCGCCGCTTCATGGTCCGATGCCGTCTTTCGGTTCAGGTTACGTCTGGCCGTCAGTCGGCGGGTTTGACGTCGACGAGCGAATAGGGCGCCCGGAACGGCTGGGGTACCGAAAGCCTCGTCTTGTTGAAAACCATCGTCTGGGCCGGTTCGTGGACCGGTACACCGACGAAATTGGCCAGCAGCTGGCCGTGGAAGTTCCGGAAGTTGACGACGCGCTCATCCCACGACTTCGAGCCATACATGGCGAGTTCGCGCAGCTTCTCCGACGTCGGGTCGTTCCACATCGACAGGTTCCAGGAATCCAGGCGCTTGGCGCTAAAAAACCAGTCGAGGATGTCGGCGTTGGTCCAGGAATAGGGCGCGAGCACCAGCTCGCGCTCGGGCTTGAGGAACTGGTTGCGGTAGGTGCCGGCGTCGAACACGGTGATCTCGGCTTTCACGCCGACGGCCTTGAGCTGTGCCTGGATGATCTCAGCCGTGCGCTTGTATTCGGTGTCGGCCCGGGCCCAGAGCTTGACCGTGAGCGGCTTGCCGTCCTTGGCGCGAACGCCATCGTCACCGCGCAGCCAGCCAGCCTCGTCGAGCAGGCTGGCCGCCTTGGCAGGGTCATGCCTGATCTGCAGTGCCGGATCGACATTTGCCTCGCCCAGTGCGGCGACCAGGAACTGGTGCGCCTCCTTGCCGACCCCGCCATAGACGCTCTTCAGGATCGAGGCCTGGTCGATGGCAAGTGCTGTCGCCTGGCGCACGCGGATGTCGGTGAAGGGGGCTGCCTGGGTGTTGATGGTGACGAGGGTCACGCCATAGCCGGGAAGCTCCCTCAGATCGATGTCTGCCTCGCCCTTCAGCTGCGGCAGGAAGTCGGTCGGCACGTCGAGCAGCATGTCGACGCCGCCGGTCTTGAGTTCGAGGAAGGCGGTCGAAGCGTCGGGGATTTCGCGCGCGGTCAGGCGCTTGATGTACGGCGCGCCCTTGTTTTCCGTCAGCGCGCTGCCCCATCTGTAGTCCTCATTGGCGACGAGCACGGTTTCCTGGCCGACGACGAAGCTCTCGAGCTTGTAGGGGCCGGTGCCGACGGCCTCGGTCACGCCGTAGTCCTGGCCGCCCGCCTCATAGGCCTTCGGGCTCGGGACGCCCATGTTCGTCATGGCGAGGTTGAAGATCAGGTTCGGCTCGGGACGCTTCAGGACGAAGCGCACTGTGTGGTCGGCGACGACCTCGACGCTCTCGATGGCATCGACCATGTATTCGTTTTCGGTGCCTTTGAACTTGGGGATCCACCAGGCGATGGTCTGGGCGTTGAACGGCTCGCCGTCGGTGAAGGTCACGTCTTTGCGCAATTCGAAGGTCCAGCTCATACCGTCGGGACTGACCTCCCAGGAGCTGGCGAGATGCGGATGATAGGACTGGTCGGCAGCCTGCTCGACGAGGCGGTCGTAGATCAGCCCGGCGGCCATGTTGAGGGTGACGGCGCGGATCGGATCATAGCTGGCGGCGCCCGACTCCTGACGCCCGATCACGATCACCGCCTCGGTTTCCGCCAATGCGTGCGCGGGCGAAAACAGCCCGACAGCGATGCCAAGCGAAATAGCGGATGCAGAAAATAGGAACCAGCGACGGTTCATGAACCCCTCCCAAGGTTGCGTTGTGGATCGTGTGGCGGTGTCGGTGCTACGTCTTGCGGCCGGCATGGCCGACGAAATCGCCATAGAGACCTGACATCCGGTCGAGCCGTTGCTCGACCTCCGGCCCGAGCTCGCCAATGATGCCATTGACCATCAGGTGGACGAGCGTCAGCATCGGCCCGTTGGTGTCCCAGAACAGGTTGATCTCCGAAGGTACTGCAAAGATTTCTGTGGTGCAGTCATGCGCCCAGTCGCAGAACAGGTCGGTGACGAGTGTCGCCGGCATGCCGGCGTCGCGGGACCTTTGCGCCAGGAGTGCAGCCTGGCGGGAATAGCGGCGCGCGTCGAACATGACGAGCGCCGAGGCTTTCGGGTCGGCGAGCAGCACCTCGGAAAAAATGCCCGAGGAATGGTCGACGAGATGCACGCCGTCCCTGACATACTGAAGCAGGTGGGCCATTGTCGCGGCGATGCCGCGCTCGCTTTGGAAACCGGCGATGAAGACGTTGTTCACTGTCGCAAGGCGCTTGACCACGGCGGACCATTGCGGCGTCCGAGCCAGCTCATAGACCCGAACGGTGGCGGCGAGTTCGAGCTCGAGGCTCCTTGCCAGGTCGCCGCCACCTTCGCGGGTGCTCGCTTGGAACTCGCGCAGCCGGTCGCCGATCAGCCACGGGCTGTCGGAGACATCGACCTTGAGGTCGGCCTTGAGGTCCTTGAAGTGCTGGTAGCCGATCGAGCGGCAGAAACGCCCGACCGTCAGTTCGCTGACGCCGACCTTTTCGGCGACGGTCATCGCGGTTTCGAACGGCAGTTCGCTGAGATTGGCCAACATGTAGGTGGCGATGGCGCGGCTCGCCCCCGCGCCGTTCTGCAGGCTGTCCGTCAATCGCTGGCGTACCGTTCCGCTCATCTGTTCTCCTCCTGCAAATGAGATTGTCAGTTTTCTGAAATCGAATCAATAGTGTTATTTTTCTGACATTGCAGGATATACGGAAGCGTCGCCGATGCGCTGCACCGCCGGCAGTAGCGCTGGGGATCGGCGAGCGCATGAGAACGGCGCCGGTGGGGCATTCGTCGGGCAACGGTGATGCCGAGCGGCTGGAAGAGGTGGTCAGTGTCGGCGTGTTGCGCGGCAATTGCCTAGCGGCATTTCCGCTTTCTGACAGAGTCGATGGCGGCCTGCTCCTGCCGCAGGCCGTCGATCCTGGCCGTCTGCCTGTCCTGGATGGCAGTGATGGCCTTGGTGCCACCCGGCGCCCATGCCGGAACGTTCCACTGGCCGACGGTGCCGCGGCTGATCGCGGTGCGCGAAATGCTTGATGCCGTGGTGCCCATGACGACATCGAGTTCAGCACAGGCCATGGCGTCGTATTTCAGCGGATCGACTGGTCCGACCGAGCCTGGCCCGGATACGCAGCCGGCCGTGGCGGCCAGGGCGAGGAACAGTGCGGTCCTCGCTGAAGCAAGAGCAATTGCCTTCATCGGACAAGCCTAACAAGTCCGCGCCGCAATGGGAACCGGGCGGCGTCCGGAGCGCGAGCAGCGTGAGATGCCTGTACCGAGCGCGCTCTGTTCAGGTCTGGCAGCTGCGGGCGTTGACCGGCAGCGTCAGCGCTTCGCCCTCATCGCGGCGGAGGACAAAACTGTCGAAATTGGCGATGGTGGCGCAGGAGTGATTGGGGAACACCCTGACGCGGCTGCCGAGCGGCAGGGTGCGACCTCCCGCGGGTACGAAGCCGTGCTCCTCCGACATGCGCTCGAGCGTCCACACGCCGGCGCCGCTGCCGGCCTCGGCGCCGATGACGATGCCGAAGCCGTTGCCGCCCATGCCATGGGCGCCACGGTCGGAGCTCATCGTCTTGGAGCCGGCATCAATGATGAAATGTGTGTCGTTGGCGGCAACGACACGAGCCACCACCGAAAGCGCCAGATCGTCGGCACTGCAGATGCCGAGGCGGAGGGCGGTGCCATCGAGGAAGACGTAGTTGCCAGGGCGGATGCAGTCGACAGCCTGCAGCGGCGCGCCGAGGCAGGTCGGCGTCGCCCCGACCGACAGGCAGGGTACATCGATGCTCAGGCCCTTCAGCACGGCGGCGAGGCCGGTTAGTGCTGCCGCCTCGTTGCGGGCAACCGCGGCGAGGTTTTCGGGATCGGTAGCGGCATAGGAATGGCCGGCATGCGACAGCAGGCCGGCGAAATGCAGGCCGGGTGCTGCGGCGATCTTTTGGCAGACGGCGATCGCCGCGGGATCGTTCGGCTTGAGGCCAACGCGACCGAGACCGACATCGACCTTGAGGAAGACGCCGATGTCGACGCCGTGGCGCACGGCAGCGGTGGAGAGCGCGTCGACGCCCATTTCGCTGGCGGCAATCGTGCGCAGTTCGGTGCCGTGCGCCTTCACCGCCGGCAGCAGGCGGTCGAGCGACCCGGCATTGACGATCGGATAGGCGACGATGATGGAGGGGATGCCGGCCTCGACGAAGACCAGTGCCTCGCTTGGCTTGGAGGCGGTGATGCCACGGGCGCCAAGCGCCAGCTGCCGCTTCGCCAGGTCGATGCTCTTGTGCGTCTTGACGTGCGGGAACATGACGAGCCCTGCAGCATCGGCGCGGGCCTGCATCGCCTGCATGTTGCGGGCCAAGCGCGTCTCGTCGACCTCGACATAGGGTGTCGGCCGTTCCGCCGCTGCCGGGCGCCTAAGGCCCTCAATCTTCAGCTGCGCCTGGGATGCGGCAATGTCGGGGCTTGTGTTGGCGGACGCAGGGGCGGCCGCCAACGACATGTTCGAAGGGGTCATGTTGGGAATGCTCTGATTTGAAATAGGGAATTCTTGATAAGGCAGTCGTCAGCCCGCGGCCACCTGTCTTACGTAGTGGGTGGGTGAGATCTGGTGCATCGGCAGCTCTACGGGCACGAAGTCGGGCGCGCGCATGGCGCTCGGGATTTCGTCCGACATTGGCACTCGTCCTTCCGGACGGCGCGTCGGATCGGCGATCGGCACCGTCGACAAAAGCTTGCGCGTGTAGGGATGCTGTGGGTTGCCGAAGATCGAGCGACGGTCGCCGATCTCGACGATCTCGCCGAGATACATCACTGCGACCCGGTGGGCGATGCGCTCGACCACGGCCATGTCGTGGCTGATGAACAAAAGCGCGATCTGCATGTCGCGCTGCAAGTCCATCAAAAGGTTGATGACCTGTGCCTGGATGGTGACGTCGAGCGAGGCGACGGCCTCGTCGGCAACGATCAGGCGCGGGTTGAGAGCAAGGGCGCGGGCTATGCAGATGCGTTGGCGCTGGCCGCCTGAAAAGGCGTGCGGGTAACGTTCCAGCAGCTCCGGCGCGAGCTCGACCTTGGCCATCAGCTCGGCGGCACGGGCGCGCATGGTCTCGAGCGAGCCGAGCTTGTGCACCCGCATCGGATCGATCAGCGACTGCTCGATGGTCATGCGCGGATTGAGCGAGGAGAACGGGTCCTGGAAGACCATCTGGGCCTGGCGCCGAAACGTCGCCACGACTTGCCTTGGCCCGCCGACAAGTTCGACGCCGTCGAAGCGGATCGAGCCGGAGCGTGGCTTGTCGAGCTGCATGATCGAGCGCGCGACGGTGGACTTGCCGCAGCCCGACTCGCCGACCAGCGCCAGTGTCTCGCCGGGGAAGATGTCGAAGGAGACGTTTTCAACGGCATGGACGCGGCCGGAGACATGGCCAAACAGGCCGGTCTTGAGGTCGAAGCGGGTGACCAGGTTGCGCACTTCGACCAGCGGCCGGCCAACCTCTTTCATTGGGGAGGATGCGTTCATTTGCCTGCCTCGGCGAGCTGGCGCTCCGGTTCGAACACCAAGAGCGGGAACTTTTCGGGCGCGTCCTTGTCGGCCATGCTGCCGAGGCGCGGCACTGCCGAGATCAGCGCGCGCGTATAGGCGTGCCTGGGCTTGGCAAAGACGTCGTAGACGGTTCCCGTCTCGACGATCTCTCCCTTCAGCATGACGCAGACCCGGTCGGCGACCTCGGCGACGACGCCCATGTCATGGGTGATGAACAATACCGACATGCCGATCTCCTGCTGCAAGGCGCGAACAAGATCGAGGATCTGCGCCTGGATGGTCACGTCGAGCGCCGTTGTCGGCTCGTCGAGGATCATCAGCGACGGCCGGCACGCGAGCGCGATGGCGATCATCACGCGCTGGCGCATGCCGCCGGAGAGCTGGTGCGGATACTGGTCGAGGCGGCGTTCGGCATCGGGTACGCGCACCAGCTTGAGCGTGTTGAGCGCGATCTGGCGCGCCTGCTCCGGTGTCTTGCCCTGATGGTGGACGACGGCCTCGGCGATCTGGTCGCCGACGGTGAAGACCGGGTTCAGGCTCGACATCGGATCCTGGAAGACGATCGAAATTTCGGCGCCCCTGAGTGCCTCGACGCGCTTTTCGGAGAGCTTGGCGAGGTCGGCGACCTTGCCGTCCTTGAGGCGCATCAGCACCCGTCCGCCGGTGATGGCGGCGCCATCATATTCGGTCAGCCGCATGATCGTCATTGCCGTCACCGACTTGCCCGAGCCGGACTCGCCGACCAGCGCCACCGTCTCGCCGCGCGAGATGGTGAAGGAGATGCCGCGCACGGCGCGGAACGGTGCGCGGGAGCGGACAGCGAAGGAGACTTCGAGATCCTCAACCGACAGGATGACATCCTCGGGCAGTTCGGGTGGGGCGGACTTGGCAGGGATCATCGGCGCATGGACCCGGTTTCAACGACGAGATGTCGTGTCGGGGCATCGAACGCAACGGCGCCGCGTCCTGTCAATAGGCGGGCAGGGGGTAGTGGCCCGCCTTGGAGCCGTCATGTCTGGCCGGTGACGCGACGCGCCGGCGCAAAAGCCAGTGAAATCAAGGCGCCGCAATTGGGTTGGCTAAAACTATGCGCATCACGCATCGTATCGCCTGTCTTCGCATAGCAAGCCTGACCAGCCATTCGGGGCATCCCGATCGGTCAGGCGGCGTCCAGCGTGGCATCGAGACTGCTTCGGTACTGGGGCAGTTCGGCGCATTCCTTGAGATGCTGCCAAAGGGCGTCGCCGTCATGGCTGCCCGCGCCGGCGCGCCGGAAAATGCGGATCTCCATTTCCAGCGCCATCTGCTGGCCGCCGATCTGGACGAGCTGGCCCTGCTTCATCGCTTCGGCGACGCAGATCTGCGGCAGCCAGGCGACGCCGCGCCCGGCGACCGCCATGTGCTTAAGGCCGTCGGCAAGCGCCGACTGGTAGACGGTGCTGAGATTGAGCGGGCGGCGCCAGCGCGACTGTACCAGCGTCGCCAGCTTGCCGATGTAGCCGTCGCTCCAGGAGTAGGCGAGGTAAGGAATCTCGGTGCTTTCGGGCACGTCGATGTCGAACAGGGCGCGGCCGTTTTCGTCGGTACCCGAGACCAGAACAAGCCTGTCCTTGCCGATCTGCAACGATTCAAAAGGTCCGCCTTCAAGAACGGGCGGGCCGTCGGGATGAACATAGGTGATGCAGAAGTCGCACTGCCCCGAGCACAGATGGTCGACGCTTTCGAGAAAATCGGCCGCGTGCATGCTGGTGCGCAGCGGCATGCGCGAAATCAGCGGCGAGCTGATCCACTTCGGAAAAAAGTACATCGCCAGCGTGTGCAGCGAGGTGAAGGTCAGCATTGCCGAGCTTTCGCCGGCGACATTGCGGCAGTCGGTGCGCAACCGGTAGGCCTCGCGCACCAGCCGCTGGCAGCCGGGCAGGAACATGTTGCCCGCTCGGGTCAGCTGCACCGGATAGGTGCTGCGGTCGATGAGGTCGGCGCCGATCCAGCTTTCCAGCGATTTGATGCGACGGCTGAAGGCCGGCTGCGAAATGTTGCGCGCAGTGGCGGCGGTCGAGAAATTGCGTGTCGCGGCTATTTCCAGGAAATCTTCAAGCCATTGCAGTTCCATGCCGGCCCTCATGCGTGTTTTGCATAGTCCATCCTATCTACACATTGGACAGACCGGCAAGCGCTCTTCTAGCCTTTCCGTAACGAGAAGAAGAAAACTTCCTCCGCCATCAGAAGGGAACGATGATGAAACTAGCCTTAGCGTTGGCTATGGGCATGGGGCTTGCCGTCACGGCTGCACCTGCCATGGCCGAGACAAAGAACCCCGGCACATTCGTCTTCATGTGGACCGACGACATCCAGTCGTTCGACCCGGCCTACATCGCCAACACGCCGAGCTCCTATGGCGCGCTGAACATCTACAGCCGCCTGCTGAACTTCAACGGTTCGAAAATCTCGGAGTTCGTGCCGTCGCTGTCGACGGAGGTGCCGTCGCTGGAAAACGGCCTGATCAAGCAGGGCGACGACGGTTCGGTGAGCTACACCTTCCCGATCCGCAAGGGCGTCGTCGCTCACAAGGTCGGCGTCAAGGGCGCCGACGGCAAGATCACCTGGGAGTATTACGACAAGTTGAGCGAAGCCCAGAAGGCCGCGATCGAGCCGGGCTACGGCCAGATAACGCCCGATGACGTGCGCTATTCGCTGCTGCGCGCCATCCTGCAGGGCCAGTCCTGGATGTCGAACGCGATTACCGAGGTGATCACGGCGGGCAAATACACCGACATCGCCAAGTGGGTGGAGACGGAAGGCAAGGTCAAGACCTTCGCCGAGGCCAGTCCCGAGACACTTCGCGCGGTCTATGACCAGCTTTCATCACAGATCGTCGTCGACGGCGACAACGTCACGCTCAAGCTGCCGAAGTCGTTCCCGGCGACGCTCGGCGTCATCGCGCTGCCCTTCGGCACCTCGATCCTCGACAAGGAATGGGTCGCCTCGGTCGGCGGCTGGGATGGCTCGGGCGATAACTGGAAGGCGCATTATCGCCCTGAGCTCGGCGCCAATCCTTTGTTTGCCGAAGAAAATGGCACCGGGCCGTTCATGCTCGAGGAGTGGGACCGCACCGACCGCCGCATCACGCTGAAGCGCTTCGACAACTACTTCCAGGGCCCGGCCAAGCTGGAGCGCGTGGTCATGCGCACCGTGCCGGAATGGACGACGCGGCGCCTGCAGCTCTTGTCGGGCGATGCTGATTTCGTCGCGGCTCCCGTCGAGTTCATCGACGAGCTCAGCAAGACCGAAGGCGTCAAGGTCATTGACGGCTTGCAGAAGGTGTTCTCGCGCGGCATCTTTTTCGCCTGGCCGCTCGACGACAACGACAACCCGGCGATCGGCAGCGGCAAGCTGGACGGTCAAGGCATCCCGCCTGACTTCTTCGCCGACATCGACGTACGCAAGGGCTTCAACTATGCCCAGAATTACGACGCGCTGATCAACCAGGTGCTGCTCGGCAAGACGGTGCAGTCGCGTGGGCCGACGGTCCGCGGCATCATGGGCTACCGCCCGGATTCACCCATCTACAGCTACGACCCTGCCAAGGCCGAGGAGCACTTCAAGAAGGCCTTTGGCGGCAAGCTGTGGGACGTCGGTTTCACCTTCACCGCCTATGTGACCGAGGGCAATCCGCAGCTGACGGCAGCCCTGTCGGCGCTGCAGATGGGGCTGTCGCGCATCAACCCGAAGTTCAAGATGCAGATCCAGGCCCTGCCCTGGGCGTCGGTCTCTGACAAGCTCAACAACCGGGAAAAGCCGGCGGCGCCGCTGACGGTGATGGGTTGGGGTCCCGACTATTCCGATCCGGGCGGCCCGCTCGGTGCGGCATCCTACTACCTCTCGCCCACCGGCCTCGTCGGCGGCATGGTCGGCCAGGGCTACCGCGACCTGATGGCGGAGAAGTTCAAGCCGCTGCTCGATGAGGCCTGGGCCTCGAACGACCCGGCCGTGCGTGAGCCGATCTACGCCAAGCTGCAGGACATGTCTTACGAATACGCCACCACGCAGTTCCTGTGGGAGGACTTCGGCTACGTCGTCACCCGTAGCAACATCGACGGCTATGTCGACAACATGATCCTCTACGGTGCCTGGGACTTCTACCCGGTGACCAAGGCCAACGACTGATTGGCGGCCAATACGCCGGGCGATCCCCTTCGCCCGGCGTATTGCTTGTTTTCCCCGAAACCGGAACCCGTGCACCCGTGCTGACCTACGCCCTCAGACGACTGATGATGCTGCCCATCGTCCTGTTCGCGCTGTCGTTGATGATCTTTGCGCTGCAGATGTCGCTATCGCCGACGCAGCGCCTGGCGGCCTATGCGCCGTCGCCCGACTACCTCAAGGGTGGCCAGGAAAGCATCCGCCGGATGATCGAGCAGTACGGGTTGAACGATCCCTTCTACATCCAGTATGGCCGCTGGATCGGTGGCGTGCTGACCGGCAATCTCGGCTGGTCGGAAACGGCCCGCCAGCCGGTGTCGACGGCGCTGATGTCGCTCTTTCCGGCAACTCTGGAACTGGTGGTGCTGGCGTTCATTCCGTGCCTACTGCTCGCGGTTTTCCTGGGTTCCCGCGCGGGCATCCACCTCAACCGCTGGCCCGACCACGTCATCCGCATCTTCACCATCCTGGGCTGGTCGTTTCCGGTCTATGTCTTCGGCCTGCTGATGCTTCTGGTGTTCTACTCGGCGCTCGACTGGTTCCCGCCCGGCCGGCTCAGCCAATGGGCGCAGACGACCGTCAGCTCCGGTGATTTCGTCCGCTACACCGGCGCCAACACCGTCGATTCGATCCTGAACGGCAACTGGGCGATCTTTGTCGATTCGCTGCGTCACTTGGCAGCCCCTGTCATCACACTGACCTATGTCAACGTCGCCTCGATGACGCGGGTGATGCGTACCTCGATGCTCGAGACGCTGCGCCAGGATTATGTCCGCACCGCCCGTGCCAAGGGCCTGCCGCGCCGCGTGGTCGAACTCAAGCACGCCCGGCGCAACGCGCTTTTGCCGGTGGCGACAATCGCCGGCATGGAGCTTGCCGTCATGATGGGCGGCGTCGTCATCACCGAGACCATCTTCGACTATGCCGGGCTCGGCCAGTTCGCCGCCAAGACCGCGGCCAATCTCGACTTCCCGGCGGTTCTCGGCTTCGGCCTCTATTTCGCGGTCGTCTTGGTGCTGATGAACCTGATCGTCGACCTGATCTATCCGCTGCTCGATCCGAGGGTGAAGACGCAATGAAGTTTCTTCGCTACCTCGCGCGCAATCCGGTGTCGCTGCTCGGCGTCGTGATCCTGCTGGCCTTCGTGCTGATTGCCATCTTTGCGCCGATGCTGGCGCCGCCGCAGAGCTTCCAGCTATCGCCCTACGACACGCCGCGCGCCGGCTTTCTGGCGACGCCGATGCCGCCGTCGCGTGATGCGTTGTTCGGCACCACGCAAGGCCAGTACGACATCTTCTACGGCGTCGTGTGGGGCACCCGCACCGCCTTCAAGATCGGCCTCGGCGTCGTTGCCATCTCGGTGCTGATCGGCACGGTGATCGGTGCTGTCGCCGCCTATTATGGCGGGCTGGTCGAAGAGGTGCTGATGCGCATCGTCGACGTGTTCATGGCTGTGCCGTTCCTGATCGCCGCAATGGTGCTGACCGCACTGCTCGGCAAGGGCATCTGGCCTATCACCATCGCGCTGACAACCTTCGGCTGGATGAGTTACGCCCGCATCGTGCGCAGCGAGATCCTGAGGATACGCGAGATGGACTACATCCATGCGGCACGCGCCTACGGCGCAAGCGACCTCCGGCTGATCGTGCTGCACATCCTGCCCAATGCCATGTTCCCGGTGCTGGTGCTGGCAACCATGGCCACCGGCTCGATGGTGCTGTCGGCGTCCGCCTTGAGCTTCCTCGGCGTCGGCACCGAAGAGGGTTATGCCGACTGGGGCCAGTTCATCGCCTATTCGCGCAACTGGATCGTCGGCCAGCCCGGCAACCCGTTTCAGTTCTGGTATACGCTGGCTTTCCCCGGTGCTGCCGTCTTCCTGTTCGTGCTGTCGTGGAACCTCGTCGGCGACGCGCTGCGCGACATGCTCGACCCACGCCATTCCCATTGAGACTTCCCATCTTTTCAGCTCAAGGAGCGTTTGCCATGCCTTCCCTGTCCGCCGCATCGATCGAGCTGTTCGAGGACCTGATCCGCTACGAGGTCGAGGACAAGGCGATCCCGTCGATCTCATATGCGCTCGTCGACCGCGACGGCGTGCTGGCCGAGGGGCACATCCAGCGTAGTGACCGTCATTTCGACATGCGCGAAGACACCTGCTTCCGCATCGGTTCGATCACCAAGACCTTCACCTCCCTGGCGATGATGCAGCTGGTGGAGAAGGGGCTCGTCGACATCGATGTCGACGTCTCGACCTACCTGCCCGGCTTCCATCCGATCAACCCGTTCGCCGGCGCCGAGGGTGGTCCGCATGGTTCGGTGATCAGCCTGCGCAAGCTGATGACGCACACCTCCGGTCTGGTGCGCGAGCCGAAGAGCGGCCACTATCTCGACGCCACCCGGCCGCCGCTCGAGGATACGGTCAATGAGCTCGCCAGCTCGACGCTGAAGCAGGATCCGAGCATCGGCATCATGCATTATTCGAATGCCGGTATCGCCGTGGTCGGGCGGGTCATCGAGGTGGTGACCGGCCAGAGCTATTCCGACTATGTCTCAGAAAACATCATGAAGCCGCTCGGCATGAACCAGTCGTCCTGCGGCATGGCGCCGGGTATCCGCGAACGCCTCGCGCCCGCCGACATGTGGACCCTGGACGGCGACACGCCGGCGCCGGTGTTCAGCCTCGGCGGCTCGCCGGCAGGCAACATCTTCTCCACGACCGGCGACATGGCGCGTTACGTCCAGTGCCTGTTGCGCGGCGGCTTCAATGCCGAGGGCACGTCGATCATCTCCCCGGCCTCGCTGCGCGAGATGTGGACGCCGTTCGGCAAGCGCCCCGACAGCCTTGACAAGTCGATGGCCGGATATGGCCTGTGCTACGGTGCCGGCGAGGTCGACGGCTGGGAGTCGGTCGGCCATGGCGGGGCGGTCTATGGCTATGCCTCGCACATGCTGATCCTGCCCGGTGCCGGCATCGGCGTGCTGATGTTCGCGACGCTCGATTTCGCCAACCAGATCGCCTCACGCCTCGGCGTCGATGGTCTGCGCATAGCCCTTGCAGAGCGCAAGATGGGCAAGCCGTTGCAGCGCCTGCAGCGACCGCCCGTCATCGCCGAGGAGCAGTTCAGGACCCTGCCCGGCTACTATAGCGACGACGCCACGCAGGAGGTCGTCGAGGTCAAGGCGAAGGACGGCAAGCTCTATCTGATGGGTGACGGCGTGCCGCTGCAGATCCGGCCAGTATCCGGCAAGGATTTTGTCATCGACGGCCGTATCTATGGCCGTGGCGCCGGCTATGCGCACATGAACCTGTCCTTTCCCGAACCGGGCAAGCTGATGTGGAAGGACGCGAGCTGGACGCGCATCGAAGCGCCCGTCGACGAGACGGTGCCGGAGGAGATCGAGCCGCATCTCGGCGAATACGGCCCGGACTTCAACATCACCTATCTCAGCTACAGCCATGGCGGGCTGAAATGCCTGATCGAGTATTTCTGCACCCACAGCTGCGAGCCGGTTGGCGAGGGGCGCTTCCGCATGCATGGCAAGCTCTATGAGGATGAGATCCTGGAGCTTGACGCCGTCGACGACAACGGCAGGCGTGGCATCCGCGTCGGGCCGATGTTCCTCGAACGGCGCCCCTTGTCCCGGGCGGAGGCGGCCTGAGCAGGAGCATGACCGCACCTTTCAAGATGGAATCGCCGATCGGCTCCCGCATGGTCATCGGCGGGCGCGAGGTCGACTATTACTGCGGCACCTCCTATTTCTGCCTGCACGGCCACCCCGAGGTGATCGAGGCGGCCTGCGCTGCCACCAGGCAGTATGGCATGGGGCCGGGCACGCTGGCTCACATGCAGGTCTATGCCGATTTACAGGAGCGGCTGCGCCAGTGGTTCGGCACCGAGGAGGTCGTCTACATGATCTCAGGCTACACCAGCCCGATGGTGCTGCTGCAGGGGCTGCGTGAGGATTTCGACCTCATCTTCATCGACGCGGCGGCCCACTACAGCACCCGCGACGCGATCCCGACGCTGGGCAAGCCGGTGCATGAGTTCCGCCATGGCGATGCCAATGACCTGGCAGCGCAGCTGGCGTTGCATGTCGGGGTCGGGCAGAGGCCGGCCGTGCTGACTGACGGGGTATTTCCGTCCTCCGGTCGGTTGGCGCCGCTCAACGACTTCAGGCAGGCGATGGCACCTTACGACGGCGCGTTGCTGTGCATCGACGATTCCCACGGTGTCGGCGTGCTCGGCGAAAGCGGGCGTGGCTCGCTGCAGCATGCCGGGCTGGAGGGTGCGGGCAACTTCCTCGCCGGCACGATGAGCAAGGCCTTTGGTGCGCTTGGCGGCGTCGTTCCCAGCGATGCGGCCTTGGCCGAGAAGATCACCCGCAACGCGATGATCATGCGCGGCGCCTCACCCGCGCCACCCGGGCTGGCTGCTGCTGCCGCCGCTTCGTTGCGGATCCTGCAGACGACGGACAGGCGTGCCAGGCTCTCCCGCAATGTCAGCCACATGCGCAGCGGCCTGCGCGGCCTCGGCTTCGAGGTCGCCGACACGCCGGTGCCGATCGTCACCATTAAGGGCGTCACCGACCTCGAACTCCTGCGCGATCGTCTTGCCGAGCGCGACATCATCGTCAGGGTCCAGCAGCCGGGCGGCTATTCCGACGCGTCAGATGTGCCGAGCATGCGGCTAGCGGTGTTTTCCGAGCATTCCCCCGACCAGATCGACCGGCTGCTGCGGTCGATGGCTGAGCTTCTCTAGAACCGAGGATTACGATCATGAAGGTGTTCATCAGCGCCGACATCGAAGGCACCGCCGGCATCACCGTGTGGGACGAGGCCCGAAAGGGACATGCCGCCTACGAAGAATTTCGCGAATACATGACCGACGAACTGGTGGCGGCCTGCGAGGGCGCCAAGGCTGCCGGCGCGAAGGAAGTGCTGGTCAAGGACGCGCATTCCACCGGGCGCAACCTGATCCTGTCGAAGCTGCCGGCCTATGTCACGATCGTCAGGGATTGGAGCGGTCACCCTGACATGATGATGTTCGGCATCGACGACAGCTTTTCGGCGGCGCTTTACACCGGCTACCACAACAAGGCTGGCACCGACACCAATCCGCTGGCGCATACGCTGACCGGCACCGTATCGCGGCTGCTGATCAATGGCGAGGTGGCATCCGAATACACGCTCAATGCGCTGTGTGCGGCGCGTTATGGGGTGCCGTCGGTGTTCCTGTCAGGCGATGCCGGCATGTGCGCGGAAGCCAAGCTTCTGGTGCCGCGCATCGGCACGGTTGCGACGAGCGAGGGCTTTGGCCCGGCCACAAGATCGCTGACCCCAAAAGCCTCGGTCGCTGCGATCCACGCCGGCGTCGAGGAAGCGCTGTCGCGCGACCTCAAATCCTGTCTGCCGAAACTCGCCGACAGCTTCGAGCTGGTGGTCGAATACACCAACCCGCACGAAGCCTATCGCGCCAGCTGGTATCCCGGCGTCGAGCATCCGGCGCCGCGCACATTGCGCTTCCGCGCCAGGGATTTCTTCGAGATCCAGCGCGCCATTCGCTTCATCGTGTAGCGGAAACGCTTGTGGCCGGCGGCGCCTGAACGGGCGCGCCAGTCGCTTCACCGCGGCCTCCGCTGTTCGGCCCGGGGCGAGAGGCAAGCATCGCGCATTAAGCGCGAGCTTGTCCGACGCTCCGTCCGGAGGATTGGCGAGCATGCGGGCAACGATGCTCTTGCGGAGCCGGCGCCGGTCTTCGGCGTCGTGAGCGCGCGAAGGGCGATGGTCCAATGAAACGGACGATGTAACAGGATCGTCCACGCACAGTCGGCGGTCAACATCACGGCGGCAGTGCTGATGTTGATCGGATGGATCGCCAGGGATGCGGGGATCGCGACGGGCGACTCTGTCGAACAGCTCCTTCCAGCCAGTAACGTCGACGACGACGATGAATTCAAGATCACGAAAATCCGGGGCGAGGATGCTGTCGCCCGCGGCAACGTTGACTTGACCACCGAACATGGTCGGCAACGCCAGAAAAGCGCCTATCCGCCTCAGGATGCAGCAGATTTTGATGTGCGTTGCACAATATTTGGAGTTGCACCTTAGCTGTCACGAAAATAGGCTGAATTGTCCCTCCGTGCGCCCCCAGGTGCCAGGGCGTCAAACAACAGAGGCTTTCCATGACACGATTTCACACCCTCCTCGCGGCTGGCGTTGCCGGCCTCGCGACGACCCTCGTCGCTGCGCCGGCGTTCGCCCAGGGCAAGACCCTCACCATCTCCTGGTGGGGCTTCAACGGCGACAAGCTTGACGAGTACATCGTCAAGCCGTTCAAGGAGAAATGCGGTTGCGAGATCGTGTTCGAGACGGGCAACAACGCCGACCGTCTCAACAAGATCAACATCCGCAATGGCGAGGGCGTCGACGTCGCCTACTTCACTGATGCCTACTCGCAGATCGGCATCAAGGAAGGCCTGTTCCAGCCGATCGACAAGTCCAAGGTGCCGAACCTTGAAGGTCTCTATGATCTTGCCAAGGCACCGCAGGGCGAATTCGGCCCAGCCTACACCATCGGCCGCGTCGGCGTGATCTACGACAGCGCCAAGGTCAAGGCGCCGATCACCTCGTGGAACGACCTCTGGAAGGAGGACTTCAAGGCCTCGCTGTCGCTGCCCGGTATCACCACCACCGCCGGCCCGATGGCCGTCATGGTGGCCGGCACCCACGCCGGCGTCGACGCCTTTGCCGATGCCGACGCCGCCTTCAAGGCTGTCGAGGCGCTGAAGCCGAACGTCGTCAAGAACTACACCACCGGCTCCGAGCTGGTGAACCTGTTCTCAACCGGTGAAATCTCGGCGGCTGTCGCGCAGGACTTCACGCTCGCCCAGATCCAGGCCGCCGTGCCCACCGCTGCATGGGCCAATCTCTCTGATGGCGCGATCGCAACGCTGAACACCATCAACATCCCGAAGGGCGCTGCCAATGTCGAGCTGGCGCATGAGTTCATCAACTTCGTGCTGTCGAAGGAAGTGCAGCAGAAGACCGCCGAGAACGGCGTCGATGCGCCCGTCGTCAAGGCCGTCGAGTTGACGCCCGAGCAGGCCAAGCTGTGGACCTACGGCGCCGACATGATCGCCTCGCTGAAGCAGGTCGACTACGAGAAGATGAACACGGCCAAGACCGAATGGGTCGACCGCTGGAATGAAGTGTTCGGCATGTAATTGCTTTCAGGGCGGGAAGGCATGGCTTTCCCGCCCGCCACTGTGTGCCGGGGGCAACGCCCCGGAGGGTTTCGTGCCGCTGTCACAGCCCTTGCGGCATTCTGCGCCTTTCGCGGCCGCCCGATGAGGGGTAGCACGCCGCAACAAGATCTCCCGGACGCCATCTGTCCGTGGAAACTGGAAGAGATTTCATGCTGAAACGCTTTGCCGGATGGTGGCTCGCAGGGCCGGCTACGCTGGCCGTATTGGTGTTCCTGATACTGCCGGTGGCCGCCACCATCGCCACGACCTTCGGCGAGGACGGCGGCATCTTTGCGCCTTACTTCGCCTTCTTCAACAGCGGCTTCCGCCGCACTGTGCTCTGGCGCACCATCGAGATTTCGCTAGCGACCACAGCCATCTCGCTCGTCGTCGGCTTCCTCACCGCCTATGTCGTGTCGAAGTCGCCGGGCAAGCTGAAAAGCCTGTTGATCATCGCAGCCGTCTTCCCGCTGCTGACCGGTGTCGTCGTACGCTCCTTCGCCTGGCTGATCATCCTCGGCAAGAATGGCATCCTGAACAATTTCCTGGTCGGCATCGGCGCGATCTCAGAGCCGCTGTCAATGCTCTACACGCAAGGGTCGGTCATCGTTGCGATGGTCTATCTTTTCGTGCCGCTGATGATCCTGACGCTTGTTGGCGTGCTGGAGAACATCCCCGACGACGTCGTCCAGGCCTCGTCGTCGCTTGGCGCCACGCCGGCGGCGACCTTCCGGCAGGTCATCCTGCCGCTCGCCGTGCCCGGTCTGATCGTCGGCGCCGTTCTCGTCTTCACCGGCTCGTTCACTGCCTACGCCACGCCCCAGCTGCTCGGCGGCGAGCGCCAGATGGTGATGGGCACGCTGATGTACCAGCGTGCCATGGTGTCGTTCGACTGGGTCGGCGCTTCCACAATCGCGGCAATCATGGTGGTGATCACTGTCGCCGTCGTTCTTGCCATGAGCCGCGTTGCGCGGCGTCTCAACCCGATGGCGACATGATGACCAGCCGTATCAATCCCCTGCTCATCCTGTTCACCGTCCTGGTCTACATCTTCCTGATGGGGCCGCTGATCATCGTGCTTGGCGCCTCGGTCAGCGACACCACCTATCTGACCTTCCCGCCGCAAGGCCTGACTTTGCGCTGGTTCGAGAACATCTTCGAGATCAGCGCCTTCAAGCGCACCATCATCACCAGCCTGGAGCTCGCTTTCCTGGCGACGGGATTGGCGCTGTTGATCGGCATTCCGGCGGCCTATGCGCTCAACCGCTACCGCATCAAGCTGCCGTCCTGGCTGTCGACCGTCTTTGTGCTGCCGATCCTGGTGCCCGAGATCGTGCTCGGCTTCTCGTTGCTGAAATCGGTGGCGGTGGGCATGCAGACGCCGATCTTCCTGACGCTGCTCGTCGGCCACATGCTCTTGGTGCTGCCCTATTGCGTGCGCGTCGTTTCGGCGAGCCTCGCCTCGTTCGATTTCTCGATCGAGGAAGCCGCCGTCAGCCTCGGCAGCCCGCCGGTGAAGACCTTCTTCACCATCGTTTTGCCCAACGTCCGCTCTGGCGTGATCGCGGCCTTCATCCTGGCTTTCATCACCTCGATCAACGACGTGTCGACGTCGCTGTTCCTCACCGGACCAGGCGTCTCGACGCTGCCGATCCAGATCCTCGCCCATGTCGAGCAGTTCTTCGATCCGACGATCGCGTCGGTGTCGGTGCTGCTGATGCTGCTGACCGTGGCAGTCATGGCCATCGTCGAGCGCACGCTCGGCCTCACCTTCCTTGCGAAGTAGACCCATATGACCCAGGCACTTACAGTCCAGAATCTCACCGCCCACTACGGCGCCACCAAGGTGCTGGAGGACCTGTCGCTCTCGGTCGGCAAAGGCGAGCTCGTCTCGCTGCTCGGCGCCTCGGGCTGCGGCAAGACGACGACGCTGCGCCTCATCGCCGGCTTCCTCGAGCCGACCTCCGGCTCGATCCGCCTTGGCGACAAGGACCTGACCCGGCTGCCGGCCTACAAGCGTGACATCGGCCTGGTGTTCCAGAACTACGCGCTGTTCCCGCATCTCTCGGTGCTCGACAATGTCGGCTTCGGATTGAAGCAGCGCGGCGTGGCTCCTGGTGATCGCGAGAAGCGCGCCAGGGCAATGCTCGAGCGCGTCGGCCTGTCGCAGCTCGCCGATCGCCTGCCGGGCGCGCTCTCCGGCGGCCAGAAGCAGCGCGTGGCGCTTGCGCGTGCACTCGTCATCGAGCCGCCACTTTTGATGTTCGACGAGCCGCTGTCCAACCTCGATGCCAAGCTGCGTGTCGACATGCGCGTCGAGATCCGCCAGCTGCAGCGCGCCAATGGCACCACCTCGGTCTATGTCACCCACGACCAGGAAGAGGCGTTCTCGATCTCCGACCGCGTCGCCATCATGAATGCCGGCCGCATCATGCAGTTCGACACGCCCGAGACGCTGTACCAGCGCCCGGCCAACGCGTTTGTCGCCCGCTTCGTCGGCTTTGAGAACCTGGTGCCGATGAAGGTTTCCGCACGCGACGGCGCTGAAGTGACGGCCGTGACCGATGACGGATCGCAGCTCAAGCTGTCGCAGGACCGTTTCGGCGCGATCCCAGACGTGTTCGTGCTGGCCGCACGCGCGGATGGCCTGGCCGTCTCGACGGACGCCAACGCCGAGGGCATTCCCGCAACGCTTGGCCTGCGCACCTATCTTGGTCGCGCCTACCAGTACCAGGCTGACACTGCTGCCGGCCAACTGATCGCCAACGGCTCGCTGTCGGCGCCGCTGGAACCGGGCGCGCGGGCCAAGCTGGTGCCGGTGCCCGACCAGTGCTGCGTGCTGAAACCGGAGTGACCCGAGGAGCGACCATGTCCATCCTCATCACCAACGCCACCGTCCTCCCCTGCACGGAGGACATGCCCGTCGTCGACAAGGGCTGGGTCCATGTCGAGGGCGAGGTCATCAAGGCTGTCGGCGTGGGCGAGGCCCCCGCAATTGTCGGCGCGGAAATTGTTGACGCCGGCGGCGATGTCGTCATGCCCGGCATGGTCAACCCGCATTGCCACATGGCGATGACGCTGTTCCGCGGCCTCGGCGAGGACGTCGACGACCGGCTCTACCGCTACATCCTGCCCTTGGAACGCAAGTTCGTGCGGCCCGAGGCAGTGCGTGCGGGAACGGCACTTGCCGCGCTCGAGCTGATCGAGGGTGGCGTCACCACAGTCGCCGACATGTATTACTTCGAGACCGAAGTCGCGCGGGTTGTGGCCAATGCCGGCATCCGCGGCGTGCTCGGCCAGACCATCGCCGACTTCGATCCGCCCGACCACAAGTCGGTCGACGAAGGTTTTGCTCTCACCGAACAACTCGTCGCCGAATTCGCCGGACATGACAGGGTCATCCCGTCGATTGCCCCGCATGCGCCCTATTCTACCGGCATGACGACGATGGAGCGCATCGCCCGCTGGGCGGACGACCATCCCGACGTACATGTGCAGATGCATCTGGCCGAGAGCGATGCCGAGATGGCGTGGGCCGAGAAAACCCACGGCATGCGACCGGTCGAGGTCGTCGAGAAGGCGGGCCTGCTGCGCCGTGGCCTGATCTGCGCGCACTGCCTGCATGTCGATGAGACCGACATCGAGCGCATGGCGCATGCAAAAGTCTGCGTCGCCCACAATGCCCGCTCCAACGGCAAGGCCGGGCGCGGCATCGCACCCGTCGAGGCGATGCGAAAGGCCGGCATTCCGGTCGGGATTTCGACCGATGGCGCGATGAGCGGCAACACGCTCGACCTGTTCTCGCAGTTCGCGCCGGTGTCGATGTTCCAGAAATTGCTCGGCCACAGCCGCAAGCCGATGGCCTCGGTCGACGTCGTGCGCATGGCGACCCGTGATGGCGCCAAGGTGCTGGGCCTGGATGCAAAGGTCGGCTCGCTCGAGCCGGGCAAGCAGGCCGATCTCATCCGCGTCAGCCTGGCCTCGCCGCGTCAGCAGCCGGTCTATGACATCTATTCCACGCTGGTCTTCGCCACCCTGCCGACCGACGTGTGCGACGTCATGGTCGGCGGCGACTGGCTGATGCGCGGCCGCGAGGTACTGAGCCTCGAACGCAAGAAGGTGCTGCGCGACGCGCTGCAGGTGGCGCAGAGCTTCAAAGCCGAGATGGCCCGCATCGACGCTGCGGGCTGAGGTCCGGACGAGTGTCCGGGACGTACAGGGAAGGACAAAGCAATGAACCGATCAGAAGCCTCGACGCATCTCGACAAGGTGCTCGCCAATATCGACGCAAGCCTTGCGCGCCTGTTCGACCTGATCCGTATTCCATCTGTCTCGACCGATCCGGCGCATGCCCCGGACTGCAAGCGCGCCGCCGAATGGCTGACGAAAGAACTCGGCGAACTCGGCTTCGACGCCTCGGTGCGTCCGACCGCGCGCCACCCGATGGTCGTCGGCCACGACCGCACGGGGCAGGGGCCGCATGTGCTGTTCTACGGACATTACGACGTCCAGCCCGTCGATCCGCGTGGTCTGTGGCACTCCGACCCGTTCGAGCCGAAGCTCGTGCCGCAGCCCGATGGCGAGACCCACATCGTTGCCCGCGGCGCCTCCGACGACAAGGGCCAGCTCTTGACCTTCGTCGAGGCGTGCCGCGCCTGGAAGGCCGTCGCTGGCAGCCTGCCGATCCAGGTGTCGGTGCTGTTCGAGGGCGAGGAAGAGATCTCCAGCCCGAGCCTGCCGCCCTTTCTCGACACGACCGGTGCCGAACTCAAGGCTGATGTCGTGCTCGTCTGCGACACCGACATGTGGGACGCCGAGACGCCTGCGGTGACCACCATGCTGCGCGGCGTGCTGAAGGAGGAGATCGTCATCTCCTGCTCCAACCGCGACCTGCATTCGGGCATCTACGGCAACGCCGCGCGCAATCCCTTGCAGGTGCTGTCCGACATCGTCGCCAGCCTGCGCACGCCAGACGGCGGCGTGGCTGTCGAAGGTTTCTACGACGGCGTCACCGAACTGCCCGACGCCATCAAGGCGCAGTGGCAGCGCCTGCCTTTCGACGACAAGGGTTTCCTGGGTGATATCGGGCTTTCGATTCCCGCCGGCGAAAACGGCCGCACCGTGCTCGAACAGGTCTGGGCACGCCCGAGCTGCGAAATCCACGGCATCATCGGCGGCTACACCGAAGAAGGCTTCAAGACCGTCATACCGGCCAAAGCGCAGTCCAAGATCTCCTTCCGCCTCGTCGCCGGCCAGGATCCGGAAAAGATCCGCGATGCCTTCCGTGCCCATGTCCGCGCCCGCATCCCGGCCGATTGTTCGGTCGAGTTCATCGACCACGGTGCGAGTGCCGCGACCGTCATGCCGATCGACGGCGCGTTTCTCTCCAAGGCGCTCGGCGCGCTGACCGAGGAGTGGGAGCGCGAGGCGGCAGTGGCCGGCAGCGGCGGCTCGATCCCGATCGTTTCCGCCTTCAAGGAAAAGCTCGGCATGGATTCGCTGCTGATCGGCTTCGCCCGCTTCGACAACCGCATCCACAGCCCGAACGAGAAATACGACCTCTCCAGCTTCCGGAAAGGCATCCGGTCCTGGGCCCGCATCCTCGCGGCGTTTGCCGAGGACAAGGGCTGAGGCTGCTGGTGGGGCGTCCTTCGAGGCTCGCCCGCTGATGTTTCACCAGTTCCGGAGCGGCGGGCGATTGGCTTTTCCTCGCCCCCGCAAAGCGGGGGAGAGGTGGCATGGCGAAGGGCGCACCAAAGTCTCGCCTACCAAACCACCTTGTGGCTCTCACCCGTCTGCACGTTCACGAACCCCTCGGGCACCGCATCCGTCGGCGCCACCAGCACCCAGCGCCAGGGTGCGCAGGTCAGCGTGGCGAATTGCAGCCGCTCGGGGAAGCCGGGGAACCAGCGTGGCGAGAAGGTCGGCTCATAGAGCCAGTCGATCTTGTTGGCCTCCGCGTAGAGCTTTTCCATTTCGGCATCGAGCGCCTCGGCGGGACGGTTGGTCATCAGGCCGCCGACCTCGTAATGCACGTCGGCGACCACCTTGCCTGATGTGACCAGTGCCCAGCCGCCCTGGTTCTGCGAGATGCGGTTGACCACCTCGGCCATGGCGGCATCGGACGAGCCGACGACCCAGATGTTGTGCTGGTCGTGCGCCACCGTGCAGCCAACAGCCGTGTCAGGCGTCTTCGGGCCACAGCCGAGCCAGAACATCTTGGCGACGCGGCCCTTGCCTGAATAGCGGTCGACGACGGCGAATTTGGTTATGTTGCGGTCGCTGTCGCGCTGTACGGCGCCATCGGCCACCGGAAGTTCCGTGGTGATGAAGTTGTCGTCCCAGTGGAACGGACGCAGCAGTGCCGCCTGCATCGTCGCGCAGCCCGGCTCGGCAGCGACGGCGAAGTCTGCGGCGGTCAGCTTGCGGCCGACATTGACCGTCTTCGTCGCCCAGTCAGGCCAGTCGATGGCGGGCAGGTGGCCGGTGAAACGCTTGCCCTCGGACACCTGTTCGCCATCGGCCCAGACCTCCGCGATCGACACGGTCGCTGCCTTGTCGAGCAGCACCATGTCGGCGAAGCGCCCGGGGGCGATGGAGCCGACGAAGGGTGTCAGCCGCATGTGCCGCGCCGGGTTGATCGACACGCATTGGTAAGCGATCTCCGGCGACAGGCCGCTTTCGATGGCGAGGCGGACATTGTGGTCGGTCGCGCCCATCTTCAGCGTGTCCGAGGCGCTGCGGTCGTCGGTGGCGAACGCCACCTGGCTCCAGTCGCGCAGGCCGCGTTCGAGCAGGCCCTTGATGATGTCGGGCATCGAATGCGGGCGGATCTCGACAAAGATGCCGCGCCTGAGCTTGTCCCACGCCTCCTCGGGCGTCCACGCCTCGTGGTCGGAGGACAGGCCGGCAGCAGCGAAGGCGTTGATCGACGGCAGGTCGCGCAGGCCGGCGCCGTGGCCCTCGACCACGCCGCGCTTTTCGAAGGTCGCCTGGATCATGCCCCAGAGCCTGCCATAGGACGGGTTCTCGGGGTTCCAGACGGCCGGCCAGTCCATGACCTCATCGAGGCCGGCGACCATCGTGCTCTCGCCGAGGAAGCCGATCTGCTCGGCATAGCCGAAATGGCCGCCGCCGCCTTCATAAGCCGTCGGCGGAACCGCCGAGCCGGGCAGCGGAAAGATCTTCATCGGCGAGCCGGCACGGCGCGCCGTCAGCCAGAATTCGAGATTGTTGGGGCCGTTGACGTTGGAAAATTCGTGGCTCGCCTCGCAGGTCCAGGTGTTGCCGCGCGGCATGACAAGGGCTGCCTCATGTTCCGGCGTCAGGTGCGAGCTTTCGATGTGCTTGTGCACCTCGCCGAAGCCCGGCACCGCCGCAAGATGCGTGCGGTCGATGGTCTCGCGCGCCGTGCCCGGGAAGCTGCCGGCGGGGCCGACATAGGCGATGCGGCGGCCGCGGATCGCCACCTCGCAATCGTCCATCCAGGTGCCGGTGTGCACGTCGAGGACGCGGCCGAACTGCACGAGACGGTCGGCCTCGCGCTTGCCGAGGGCAACGAGAACAAGGTCCTGGCGTATCCGGATTTCGTCGGCAGGATCGATGAGGAGATCGGCGGGCAGGGGAACTGTCTTGGTCATGGCGTCGCCTCTACTGCATGCCGGGCGGAATCGGAACCGGTTTCAGCTGGGCCAGCATATAGCAGTTTGATCGAACGGCGCCGGGACAAGCATTTCGGCTTGATTCCCCTGATACGATGATATGAAGCCAGTCGGACTTGATTTGGAATGAAAGGTCGCGCCATGCAGCTGAAACCCACCCGCAAGGTGATCATCGACACCGATCCCGGCATCGACGATGCGGTGGCGATCCTGCTGGCGCTGAAGTCGGCCGAGTTCGACGTCATCGGCATCACCACCGTCGCCGGCAACATCGGCATTGCAACGACGACGCGCAATGCCGGCCGCATCCTCGCGCTTGAGGGCCGGGTCGACGTGCCTGTCATCGCCGGTGCCGCCGGGCCGCTTTCGCGCAAGGGTTTCGACACCGCCGACATTCACGGCAATGACGGCCTCGGCGGTGTGGCCTTCCCCGATGCGCTTTCACAGCCCGTGGCCGGCGACGCAGTCACCTGGCTGCGCGACGCGCTCCATGCTGCGGAAACCGACACCATCGACATCCTGGCGCTCGGCCCGCTGACCAACATCGCTCGCCTCGTTACCGAGTACCCGGAGGCCGCTGGCCGCATCGGCCGCGTCATCGCCATGGGTGGTGCCGTCTACGAGCCGGGCAATATCGGCCCGCGCGCCGAGTTCAACATCGCCGCCGATCCGGAGGCCGCCGAGATCGTCTTTGGCGCCGGGCTGGACATGACGCTGATCCCGCTCGACGTCACCCGCAAGGTCCGCGCCACGCGCGACGATACCGCCATGCTGCAGGCATCCGACGTGCCGGCAGCCGTCGCTTCGGGGGCCCTGATCGACGCCTATTTCCAGTCGACCACTGGCGGCGAGAGCCGGCCGCTGCACGACCCCTGCGTAATGTTGCTGGCGCTGGACGAGACGCTGTTTGGTTGTGAGAAGCTGAAGCTCGCTGTCGACACCGGTTCGACGCGGGATGCCGGAGCGCTGACGGTTTCGGATGAGGGGGCTCGGGTTTCAGTGGCGCTGAAGGTCGAGAGCGCTGCGGTGCTCAAGCTGCTTTATGGCAGGCTGAAGGCTGAGTAGGCCGCGCGTTATCCCCGAAGCTGGAACAAACACGAGGCATCGGGGGATCAGGGGTTACGAGAGGCCCTTATTGGTGCCTCGCCTCGACGGGCGCACGCCCCCTCTCCGTCACGGCTTCGCCGTGCCACCTCTCCCCCACGCCGTGGGGGCGAGGAACCCAAGTTCCGGGAGGCTGCGCTTCAGTCCCCTTGCGTCTAATTCCTGACAGGCGTTTCAAAGACCGCTATTTTTGGCGCCATCGCCGGCGGTTGCCGGTTCCTCGCCCCGCGAAGCGGGGGAGAGGTGGCGAGGCGAAGCCGCGACGGAGAGGGGGCTCTGGCTGCCATAGTCCTCGGCGAACCGACGGGTTCCCCGAAGTTGCTAGGCTCGCTCGATGGCGTGAGGGTAGCTACGCCGCCAGTTCCTGCTCAACCAGCGTCGTCCAGAATCTGACCCCGCTCGCCAGCGCATCGTCGTTGAAGTCGTAGCGGCTGTTGTGGTGGAGGGCGCCGTCGACCGCGGGGCCGTTGCCGAGCCAGACATAGGCGCCCGGCACCTCCTGGCTGAACATGGCGAAGTCGTCGCCGGCGGTCGAAGGCGGGAACTCGGTTATGACCTTGTCGATACCCAGGGCCGCCTGGGCCGCAGCCAGCGCGCGGCGTGTCGCGTCCCTGTCGTTCACTACGGGCGGCATCTGGCGGAAGTAGCGATACTCCGCCTCGATGCCGTAGAGCTTCGCCGAGCCCTCGGCTAGAGCGCCGAT
The DNA here is from genome assembly GCF_050859125.1 of Aminobacter sp. BA135. Classification (NCBI taxonomy): domain Bacteria; kingdom Pseudomonadati; phylum Pseudomonadota; class Alphaproteobacteria; order Hyphomicrobiales; family Phyllobacteriaceae; genus Aminobacter; species Aminobacter sp. BA135. The sequence goes on along the minus strand of NZ_CP139572.1, from coordinate 609,237 downwards.
CTCTCTTTCCAGCTGGTCGCGCACGGCGGCCGAATAGGCGCGCGAGGTGCCGCCGATCTTGACCAGATCGGGGATGACGTTGAGCGCCTCGAAGCTGCCGGCTTCCATGGCGCAGGCGCTGACCACCGCCGGCTGGAGGGGATCGACGCGGCGTGCGACGATGGTGTGGAGTGCTGTCAGGAACTGGCCGGCTGCCGTCATCGCGTCGCGGCCGAGATGCGGCTTGGCGCCATGGGTGCCGATGCCCTTGAAGGTGACGGTCCAGCGGTCGGACGAGGCGAGCTGCGGCCCTGAAACAACCGCCATGCTGTCGGTGGCGATGCCGGGCATGTTGTGCAGACCGTAGACGGCATCGACCGGAAACTGCTTGAAGAAACCGTCCTCGATCATCGCCTTGGCGCCGCCACGACCTTCCTCGGCCGGCTGGAAGATGAAATGCACAGTGCCGGAAAAGCTCTTGCGACGGGCGAGTTCGCGGGCGGCGCCAAGAAGCATGACGGTATGGCCGTCATGGCCGCAGGCGTGCATCTTGCCTGACACGGTCGACTTGTAGGCCCGGTCTTCGGCCATCTCGGGCATGGCGAGCGCGTCCATGTCGGCGCGCAACGCGATGCGCCGCGAGCCGTCACCGAGCTTCAGCGTGCCGACGACGCCGGTCTTGCCGAGCCCGGTCTGCACCGAGATGCCGGCCTCGGCCAGCATCTTCTGCACGATTCCTGATGTGCGTAGTTCCTCGAAGCCCAACTCGGGATGGGCGTGGATGTCGTGGCGCAGCGCCGTCAGCATCTCGATTTCGCCCTTGTCGTGCCCGGCCGTCGATGTCATCACGCAAACTCCGTTTGGCCCGGTTCGGCAATCTGAGGCGCCCAGGGCCATCGGCGCCGCATGTCCCCTTCTGCAACAGAAAGGCCCGTTGTGCCACTCGCTCCGCATCAATTCTGGCAGACAGTGTACCCGGCGGGAACGTTCGACGCCGCACCCGCCGCTGGCTACAGCGACCTCTATCCGGCATCGCTGCCCGACGGGCGTCAGATCGCGCTGCCCGTCCGCGTCCTGCCGGGCGACGGCAGCCGGGCGGTGGCCTCGATGATCGTCAACCAGGCGAGCTTCGCCGTCGAGGATGCGCTGTCGGATGCCATGGCGGCCCATGCCCGGGTCTACGCGCCCGAGGTCGTCATCGGCGTGCCGACGCTCGGCCTGCCTTTGGCCAATGGCGTTGCCCGGCGTGTCGGGCATGACAGGATGGTGGCGCTCGGGACGTCGCGAAAGTTCTGGTACAGCGAGGACCTTTCCGAGCCGATGAGCTCGATCACCAGTCCGGAGCACGCCAAGCGGCTTTATCTCGACCCGCGCATGCTGCCGCTGCTCGAGGGACGGCGAGTGCTGGTCGTCGACGATGTGATAAGCTCCGGCACCTCGATGCTGGCGGTGCTGAAGCTGTTGGCCAAGGCAAACATCCGGCCGGTCGCCGCCGTCTTCGGCATGCTGCAGGGCGATGTCTGGCGCCGGGCGATCACCGAGCTCGATGCCAGCTACATCGCCCATATCCACGGCGCCATTACCTCGCCGCGCCTCAGCCGCAGCGCCGGTGGCGGCTGGTTCCCCAAGCAGGACTAGGCTTCACCCACACGGTTGTTCCAGTCGCCTGCTTGCGACATTCCGGTCGGGCACATTGCGCCAAGATGCTGTCTGCTGGAACGCCCGTTGTCATCAGTTGGATGCCTTGGCCTCCGAGACTAGCACCGGGTCGCTGCGGTAGCGATCCGGGAACAGGCGTTTGAGGTTCTCGATCTTCGGCAGGTCGTTGTAGACGATATAGGGATAGGTCGGGTTCAGGGTCAGGAAATCCTGGTGATAGTCCTCGGCCTTGTAAAAGGCACGACCCGGTTCGATCGTCGTCGCGATGGCGGCGTCAAAGACCTTGGCCTTGTCGAGCTGGGCAACATAGGCCTTGGCGACCTTCGCCTGTTCGGCATCGGCCGGGAAGATCGTCGACCGGTATTGCGTGCCGGTGTCTGGTCCCTGGCGATTGAGCTCGGTCGGATCATGCGCGACCGAGAAATAGACCTGCAGAATTTGGCCGTAGCTGATCTTGTGCGGGTCGAAGGTGATCCTGACCGACTCTGCATGACCGGTCGAGCCGCTGCCCACGACGTTGTATTGGGCCGTCTGCTTGTCGCCGCCGGCATAGCCTGACACGGCGTTCGTGACGCCCTCGACATGCTGGAACACGCCCTGAACGCCCCAGAAGCAGCCGCCTGCCAGCACCGCCACCGCCGAATTGCCTTGCGCCGGTGCGTCGCGCACTGGCGCCGGAATCTTGATGCCCTCCTGCGCGGCACTCGGTGTCGTCAGAGCCCAGGCGCCAATCGCCGCAACCGCCGCTGACAGCCAGAATGCCGGCCTGGCCGCGATCTTTCTTGCTGTCGAAGATTCCCTAGTCATCCAACTGCTCCAGTTCGTTCCTGGCTGCGTTCTTGAGAGACGCCAGGGCTTACTCGACCTGGCCGAACGAAGCCCGCCAACACAGGATACGGAGATGGATGTGGCTTTGTTACGCGGAATCGGCGTGGGTCACGCGCAAGTGACTGCTCGCCGGTCCATGCTGGACCCAATATCCAAGCACCCGGCGTCCAGCCCCGATGTTTCGCGCCCTGTGCCTTCCGGCCCTCAAGCCAAAATGCCTACGCCGTCTCCAGGCGGTTGATCTCATCGCGAACTTGCGTTATCACGATGATGGTTTGATCAAATGAGCGTGCAAAATAGAGGCGCCGATGACAAGAAAAGCGATCTACTCCGGCTCTCCATTCGAGGAGCTCGCGGGCTATTCAAGGGCGCTTGTCGACGGCGATTGGATCTTCGTTTCGGGCACGGCCGGCCATGATCCCGCCATTGGCGGCTTTGCGCCCGAGGCCGAAGCCCAGGCGCGGCGCGCGCTCGACATCATCGCAGCGGCATTGGCGGAAGCAGGGTCCGGCTTGCGCGACATCGTTTCGGTGCGCGTCTACCTCGCCAGCCGCGACGACGTCATGGCCGTCTCGCGTGTGCTCGGCGCGAACTTCGCCGATCCGCGGCCGACCAACACGACCATCATCTGCGGTTTCCCCGTTGAAGAGATCAAGGTCGAGATCGAAGTCATCGCGCGCCGCCAGGCCGGCGCTGCGGCAAACATCAGCCAGGTGGAACAATGAAGCGGGTCGCGCGGCGTATCTCCCAGACGCCACAGAAGTCATTCGGCATGTACCAGAAGGCGGCGGCACTTGCCGGCAGTGGGCGTGACCTCATCCACCTCGAGCTTGGCCGCCCGGCTGCCGATACGCCCGAGCACATCAAGCAGGCGACGATCACGGCGATCCTGGCCGGCGACGTCCACTACAGTGACCTCAAGGGGACAGCGAGCTTCCGCGCGGCACTGGCCGAAAAGCTGCGCAACCAGAACCGCATGGATGTGACCCTGGCGGACATCCTGGTCACCAACGGGCTGACGCACGCCTCGTTCGCGGCGTTCCTGGCGTTGCTCGATCCGGGCGACGAAGCGATCCTGCTCGACCCGTTCTACCCCCAGCATATCGGCAAGATCGAGCTGGCCGGTGCCAAGCCGGTGTTCGTGACGCTGGATGCCGCCGACGACTTCGCCCTCAAGCCCGAGCTGATCGAGGCCGCCATCACCGAGCGCACCCGGATGATCGTGCTGGTCAATCCGGTCAACCCGACCGGCCGCGTCTATTCGCGCACCGAGCTCGAAGGCCTCGCCGAACTGGCGATCCGGCGCGACCTGCTCGTCATTTCCGACGAGGTCTACGAAGACATGGTCTATGACGGTCGCGAGCATGTCAGCATCGCGGCACTGCCCGGCATGGCCGAGCGCACCATCACCGCTTTTGCATTTACCAAATCCTTTGCCATGGATGGGTGGCGTCTCGGCTACATGGTCGCACCGGCCTGGGCGATGCCCGGGCTGCTCAAGATCACCGCCAACGACGCCACCCACGTCAATACATTTATCCAGGCCGGTGGTCGTGCTGCGATCACCGGCCCTTGCGAAGTGCTTGCCGAACTTGTCGATCACGACCGCCAGAAGCGCGATCTTGTCGTCCGCCGCCTCAACCAGATGCCGGGCGTGAAATGCCCGTCGCCGCAAGGCGCGATCTACGCATTCCCCGATATCTCGGCCTTCGGCATTCCGTCGCAGGCGCTTGCCGAAAGGATTCTCGACGAGGCAGATGTGGTCGTCGAGGCGGGCAGCTTCTACGGTCAATCCGGCGAAGGCCATCTTCGCGTCTGCTTCGGCTCCGAAAGCCTGGAGCGGCTGGACGAAGGCATGGACCGGCTGTCCAGGTTCTTCAACAATCTCTGGGACGGACGCGACGGCGCGCCGGCCAGCGAAGCAAAGCGGGGCAGTGCATGACACAGACCGGCGATGTCATCCTGCAGACCCGAGGCCTTTCGAGGAGCTTTGGTGCGCTCAAGGCCGTGGACGGTGTCGACATAGCGGTCAAGGCAGGCCAGATCACCGGCCTGATCGGCCCCAACGGCGCCGGCAAAAGTACGCTGTTCGGCCTCATTGCCGGTGAGGTTCAGCCGAGCGCCGGCGAGGTGATCTTCGACGGTAGGCCCATTTCGGGGCTCCGCCCCGACAAGATCTTCCGCGCTGGCCTGGCGCGGACCTTCCAGATCCCGCGGCCATTTCCCGAGATGTCAGTGCTCGAAAATGTCATGCTGTCGGCCACCGGCCAGTCGGGTGAGACCTTCTGGAACAACTGGTTCCGCGGCAGGCTGGTCGCGAGCGAGGAACGCCGGGCCCGCGAACGGGCGATGGAGGTGCTCGCCTTTACCGGTCTCGCCGACAAGGCGCGCGACCTTGCCGGCGTGCTTTCGGGCGGGCAGCAGAAGCTGCTCGAACTTGCCCGCGTCATGATGGTCGACCCGCCGCTGATCCTGCTCGACGAACCGACGGCGGGTGTCAATCCGACGCTCATCGAAACGCTGATCGACAAGATCGTGGCGCTCAACGAGCGCGGCGTCGCCTTCCTCATCGTCGAGCACAACATGGACATGGTGATGCGTATCTGCCGCCACATCGTGGTGATGGCGCAGGGCCGGGTGATCTTCGAGGGCGATCCGGCCGGCGTGATGAAGGAGCAGCGCGTCATCGATGCCTATCTTGGTGATGTAACGGTGGGGGAACTGGCATGAGCGCGCCCGTCTGCGAGGCGCGCAGCCTGCGCGCCAGCTACATCCCCGGCATGCCGATCGTCTTCGACATCTCGGTCACAATCGACGCCGGCGAACTGGTTACCCTGATCGGCCCGAACGGCGCCGGCAAGTCGACCTTCCTCAAGGCGCTGGCCGGCCTGGTGCTGGTCGAGGGCGGCGAGGTCAAGCTCGGCGGCCAGCGCATCTCGGGGCTGCCGACGCACGAGATCATCGCCGCGGGCGTGGGTTTCGTGCCGCAGACCAGCAACGTCTTTTCCTCGCTGTCGATTGAGGACAACCTGATCAGCGGCGGCCACACTTTGCCGCGTTCGCTGTTGCGCGAGCGCGTGCAACGGGCCTTCGAGCATTTTCCCGCTCTGGCCGACCGTCGCCGCGCCGCGGCTAACGTGCTCTCCGGCGGCCAGCGCCAGATGCTCGCGGTGGCGCGCGCGCTGATGACCGATCCGCGCGTCATCATGCTCGACGAGCCGACAGCGGGGCTGGCGCCCAAGATCGTCCACGAGGTGCTCGACGACCTGCGCCGCCTCGCCAAGAGTGGCGTTGCGGTGCTGATGGTGGAGCAGAACGCCAAGGCAGCCCTTCGGGTTTCCGACCGTGCCTATGTCCTGGTCGAGGGCCGCAACCACATGACGGGAACGGCGGCCGATCTGCTCGACAACGACGCCATTGCCGAAGCATTCCTGGGCTTCCGGAGGAAATCATGATTGGACAAGCCATCGCCGACGGTCTCTTGACCGGCGGCATCCTCGCGCTCGGGGCAATAGGCTACTCGCTGTGCGCGCATATGCTGAAATTCGCCAATTTTGCCCATGCCGAAATGCTGACCTGGGGCGCCTACCTGGCTTTTGCTGTGGTGGCTTTCCTGCCCGCCGGCCAGCCCATCGGCCCGTTTTCCTTTGGCTGGCCGCTGCTCGTGGCCATCGTGGTGTCCTGCGTCGGCACCGGGCTGATCGCCATCGCCGCCGACGCGCTCGTTTTTTCCAAGCTCCGCAAGCGTCGCGCCGGCAGCCTGACACTGGTCTTCGCCAGCTTCGGCATCGCGCTGATCCTGCGCAATCTGGTGCTGTTCGTCTGGGGTGCGGACGCGCACTACTATGGCCAAGAGCTGCAGATCTCGCTCGAAATCCTGCCAAATGTCCGGCTGATGCCCGACCAGGTGCTTGTCCTCGTGCTGACGGTGGCGTTGGTGGTGGCGTTGCACCTGTTCCTCAAGTTCAGCCGCATCGGCGTCGCCATGCGCTCGATGGCGGAGAACCCGGCTTTGTCGCAGGTCTGCGGCATCGACATCGCCAAGGTGGTGCGCTGGACCTGGATGCTCAGTGGCGCCCTCGCCGCCATTGCCGGCGTCTTTGCAGGATTGACCGTGCAGATCCGACCGGAGATGGGCTTCAACATGCTTCTTGCATTGTTCACAGCGGCGATCCTCGGTGGCACCGGCAGCCTGTTTGGCGCGGTCGCCGGCGGCCTGATCGTCGGTCTTGCCGAAAGCCTGTCGGCGCTGGTCATACCTACCGGCTACAAGGCGGCGGTGCCCTTCGGCCTGCTGCTCATCATCCTCTACCTCAGGCCGCAAGGTCTGTTCTCCAGGTCGGCACGCGTGTGAGGCTCAGATGATCGGATTTGTTTCGTATCTTGTATTCTTCCTCACCGTCGCGCTGATCCTCGGCATCGCGACCCTTGGGCTCAACCTGCAATGGGGCGGCACCGGCCTGTTCAACGCCGGTATCGTCGGCTTTTACGCCATCGGTGCCTACACCTTCGCGATCCTGACGGCGCCGGCGCGGCCTGAGCTGCTCGGCAATTTCGAACTGCCCTGGATCGTCGGCCTGGTCGGCGCGATGGCTGCCGCGGCACTTGCGGCCCTCATCACCGGGATGGCGACGGTCCGGCTGCGTGGCGACTATCTCGCGGTCGCGACCTTCGGCATCGCCGTCACCATCCAGCTCGTCGCCACCAACTTCGAAGCCTTGACCGGCGGCACGATGGGCATTGCCTCGATCCCCAATCCGTTCCGTGGGCTGTTTGCGACGCCGCTCGCCAACAATCTCGGCTACCTGGCAGTCGTGGTGGTGATCCTGGCCGTCGCCTATGTCGCCCTCGAGCGCATCGCGCGTTCGCCTTGGGGACGCGTGCTCAAGGCGATCCGCGAAGACGAGGTCGCCGCCGAGACGCTGGGCAAGAACACCCGCAGCTTCCGCCTGCAGGCATTCGTCATCGGCTCGACGCTGATGGGGCTTGCCGGTGCGCTTTATGCCAGCTTCATCGGCTTCGTCAGCCCGTTCGACTTCCTGCCGATCCTGACCTTCCAGATATGGACGATGTTGATCATCGGCGGCAGTGGCAACAATCGCGGCGCCATCCTCGGCGCGATCGTTGTCTGGGGCATCTGGAGCGCCATCGGCGCGGCGTCGTCGAAGATGTTGCCCGAACAGTTCCAGATCTATGGCGGTGCTGCTCAGGCGATGATCATCGGCCTGGCGCTGGTGCTCGTGCTGTTGCTGCGTCCGCGTGGCCTGATCGGCGAGCAGCCGGTCACCTCGCGGCATGCCGCCTGAGCGTCAGGCCTGAACGGGGCCGGCGCTGGCGCGCTGGCAGGGTCAGTTCGTCTCGACAGCTTCCTTGCACAGCCGGCGCAGCAGCGCTTGCGTCGTCTCGATGTCGCCCTTGATCGCCTTGGCGGCGGCACGGGCGTCGCCCGCATCCATAGCCTCGATCAGGTCGCGATGATGCGAGCTCGGCTGGTACTTGCCGGAGACCAGAACCGGTTCGATATGGCCCGACAGCATGCGCATATAGGGGCCGAAGCGCAGCCACAGGCTCTGGATGAACTGGGTGATGACGGGCGAGCCGCAGCAGTCGTAGACGGCGAAATGCAGCTCCTGGTTCCGGGCCAGCATCTCTTCGAGATTCCGGTCATTGGCGGCGGCCTCATGCTCCTCGACGAGATGCCGGAAGGTCTTGCGGTCGGCCGGCGTCGAGCGTTCGGTGGCGAGCTTGGCCGCAAGCGTTTCCAGCGCTATGCGCGTCAGGCACAGATCGTCCAGTGCCGCCAGGCTTACGGTGGGAACCTGCGCCGAGCCGGTGGTCAGCACCACCAGCGCGTTCTCCGCGATCAGGCGACGCAGCGCCTCGCGCACCGGCATGTGGCTGGTCTTGAACGTGTCGGATAGCATCGCGATGGTCAGTGTCTGGCCGGGATCGAAATGACCCGACATCAGCGCCTTTCGCAGCTGCCGGTAGATACCGTCCTGAATCGTCGAGCGCGACGAAACAGGCTCCAGGAAATCGACGCTCATCCAGCTTCCTCTTTTGATCAAACGATGAATGTGCACATAGCATAGAAATCGCGCCGCGCGGTATCAAGCCGGCACGACGCGCATGAACTGTTTGCCTGCGAAGGCTCTACCAGTCGACCGGTTGGCCGAGGCCCCTGTCGGTCGCGTTACTCACGGCGCGGATGGCCGCCGCGGCGTCTTCCACGGCGATGCCGAGCGACTTGAACACCGTCAGCTCTCCGGATGACGACCGCCCGGAATGCAGCCCGGCAAGCACCTCGCCGAGCTCGGCACGGGCATGGTCGGGACCGATCACGCCGCGTTCGAGCGGCTGCAGCAGCTCGCCGCACTCGATGGCGGCCTGGCTGCGCGAATCGACGAAGAAGGCCGAGGCGGCGACGATGTCGTCGCCAAGCTCGCGCGCATTGCGATTGCTCGAGCCGACGGCATTGATGTGGCAGCCTGGCTTCAGCCAGCCAAACTCGACGATCGGCTCCTTCGATCCGGTCAGGGTGCAGATGACGTCGGCGTCGGCCACTGCCCCCCGAGCGGTGTCGGCCACCTCGGCGCCGCTTCTGCGGGCAAGCTCCTCGAGCTTGTCGGGCGAGCGGCCCCAGAGCACGAAGACAGCGTCTGGGATGACATGGCGCAGCGCTTCGACATGCATCTCGGCCTGCGTTCCGGTGCCGAGGATGGCGACCGTCCTGGCGTCGGGCCGGGCCAGCGCCGCCGTTGCCACGGCCGAAGTGGCTGCGGTGCGGCGGGCGGTGATTTCGGTGGCGTCGAGTACGGCGCGCAGCTGGCCGGTCTCGCCGTCATTGAGCAGCACCGCCCCCTGGTGGTTGTCGAGGCCGCGCGCCGCATTGTCATGCGCGACCAGCACATCCTTCAGGCACCAGAGCTTTTCGCCGCCGGCCAGCGAGAAAGTCGGCATCAGCCCCATCAGCACCTCGCCGGGGCCGGCATTGAGCTGCTGGCGCGGGAACAGCCGGTAGCCGCCGGTGGCGAAATCAGCGAGTGCTGCGCGCATCGCGTCGATGCAATCGGCCATGGGCAAGGCGGCCGCAACAGCCCGCCGGTTGAGGATCAGCATTGAAAATGGCTCCTTTGCGAGGCCAGACAGATATGCCGTCATATCAGGCGATTACAATCCCTGGCGCCGGTCCTGCCACCTAGCCTGGGCGATGGCGACCGACGGGGCAGCGGCTGCGAAGCTGCGAAACGGCAGGGCGCGCGGCGAAGCCTGGGGGATTGGCAACGCGTCGAGCGGCGTGCCCGATGCAGCCTCGGCCAGTACCTCGCCGAGCATCGCCGTCAGGGCGATGCCACGGCCGTTGCAGCCGATGCCGCCGATGAAGCGCGGACCGAATTCATAGACATGTGGCAGGAAGTCGGTGGTCATGGCGGCGGTGCCGCGCCAGATGCTTTCCACGGCAGGCAGTCGCGGCAAGCCGAGTTCGGCCTGCAGGCGGCCGGCGATCATTGTTGCCATGCGCGGTTCGGCGCCGAGCGGAAGCATCGACATGCCGCCGCTGATCAGCCGGTTGTCGCGGTCGAGCCTGAAGGTGAAGAGGTTGGCACGCGTGTCGGCGACGGGGTTCCGCTCCGGCGAAATGCGCCGTACCGTGACCTCGTCGAGCGGGGCGGTCGCAATCTGGTAGACGCGCAGCGGCACGACGATGCGGCCGAGGCGGCGGGCAGCGCCCTGTTCCGAGGCATTGGTGCATAGCAGGACCGTATCGGCGTCGATCGTGCTTTGTCTGCTGGTCAGCCGCCAGCCATTGCCTGATCGTTCAACGGCATGGACAGCTGCGCCCTCGTGGATAACGGCACCGGCGTTCATGGCTGCGTCCGCCAGCCCGTAGGCGTAGTTGAGCGGATGCAGCGTGCCGCCACTGCCGTCGATGAGGGCACCGGCATTATGCCTGAGGCTGGCGCGGCGGCGCGCCTCTGTAGCGTCGAGCATGAGCACCGGACGACCCAGCGCCTGCCAGGCTTCCGCCCGGCGTTCGAGAATGCCGAGCATCTTTTCCGAGTGCGCGACGTGCATCCAGCCGACCTGCTCGGCATCGCAAGCGATGCCATATTCGCGGATGGTCGCGTAGACGCGATCGCCGCCGCCACCGATCATCTGCAGCAGCCTGTAGCCGCGTTCCTCGCCAAGCTTGCCAACCACCGCCGCAGGGTCTGCCTTGGCGAAATTCGGTACCACGAAACCTGCATTGAGCCCGCTCGCGCCGCTGCCGATCATCTCTGCCTCGAGCACGGCAACACGCGCGCCGCGTCGGGCGAGGTGGAGTGCAGCGGTCAGGCCGGTGAAGCCGGCGCCGATGATCGCGACGTCGACCTTGCTTGTAGCGCGCAAGGGCTGGGTGACAGGGGCCGGATTGGCGGTTTGCCACCACACCGTACGCATGTGTTGGTGCGGCGTGCTCTGTGCGGTGGTCATGATGTCGCGAATTCCGGCAGGCAGAAGGCGGTGACAGGTGGCAGCGGGCCGACAAAGGCGGCGATCTCGACAAGGCACGTCTGGGCGCTGCAGCCTTGCGACAGGCCGGACGCCGGCACGTCGAGCGTCAGCACGTTCGGGTTGCCATGCTTTTCAAGCCCGGTCTCAGGGTCTGGATCGAACCAGGCACCGGTGTTGAGTCGGGCCACGCCGGGCATGATGTCGCCGGTGATCGTCACCGCCGCCAGGCAGCGGCCACGCTCGTTGTAGAGCTCGACGATCTGGCCCTCTTCCAGCCCCCGTTGCGCGGCATCGCCAGGGTTCATGTAGACCAGCTCGCGGCCATTCGACTTGCCGCCGGCACTGTAGGGGCTGGCGTCGAGCTGGCTGTGCAGCCGGCGCGCCGGCTGGTCGGTCAGAAGGTGCAGCGGATATCTGGTGGCGAGCCCGCCGCCCAGCCACTCCGCCGGTGGCATCCAGGTCGCATGGCCGGGGCAGTCGTCCAGGCCGAAGCCGGCGATACGCTGCGAGAAGATCTCGATCTTGCCCGACGGTGTACCGAGCGGTTTGCGCTCCGGATCGGCGACGAAATCGGCAAGCATGGTCACGGGACGGTCGAGCGGGGTCAGGTCGATCAGCCCGTCGCGCCAAAAGGTTTCGAAATCGGGCAGGTCGAGCCCCCGCGCGCGATTGAGCGGCCGGCATTCCTCGTAGAGCCGCGACAGCCAGCCGGCGGCGTCGAGCCCTTCAGAGAAGGTTTCGCCGCAGCCGAGTCGCTCGGCCAATTCGGCGAAGATGGCGTAGTCGTCGCGCGCCTCTCCCGCCGGCGGCACTGCTTGCTTCATCGCAACGATGAAGGCCTCCAGCGTCGCGGAACCGATATCGTCGCGTTCGAGCGAGATTGTCGCCGGCAAGACAATGTCGGCGCGCTTGGCTGTCGGCGTCCAGTACTGCTCGTTGACGATGACGGTGTCGGGCTTCTGCCAGGCCGTGAGCAGGCGGTTGAGATCCTGGTGATGGTGGAACGGGTTGCCGCCGGCCCAGTAGATCAGGTGGATGTCGGGGTAATTCTGCGTCTTGCCGTTGTAGGTGAAGGGCGCGCCGGGATTGAGCAGCATGTCGGCGATGCGCGCGACAGGAATGAAGTCGGGAATGCCCGGCTTGAGCTGCGACAGCGTCGGCCCCTTGATGCGGGTGTGGGCGCTGCCGACAAGATTTGCTGCGCCATAACCGACACCGAAACCGCCGCCGGGAGTACCGATCTGGCCGAGCATCGCCGCCAGCGTCACCACCATCCAGTAGGGTTGTTCGCCATGGCTGGCGCGCTGCATCGACCACGAAACATTGAGCATCGTGCGTGCCGATGCCATGTCGCGGGCAAGATCGACGATGGTTCCGGCCGGCACGCCGCTGATCGCTTCGGCCCATTCGGGTGTCTTCGGCACACCGTCGGTGGCTCCGGCGAGATAGGGGACGAAGGTTTTGAAGCCGGTACAGCAGCGTTCGAGGAATGCCTTGTCGTGCAGGTTCTCGCTGAACAGCACCCAGGCCAGCGCCAGCATCAGGGCGGTGTCGGTGTTGGGCCGGCAGGCGATCCATTGCGCCGCATCGGCGACCGTGCCGAAATTGTCGCGCACCGGGCCGATGTTGACGAAGCGCGTGCCGGCCGCGCGCATGCCGGCCAGGCCCGCCGGAACGCCGTGCAGCGCGACGCCGCCGGCATTGATCTGTGAATTCTTGACCGGCACGCCGCCGAAGCTGACGAACAGCTCGCAATGGGCCGCCAGCGTGTCCCAGGAGGAATGGCCGGCCATCAGTTCGTCCATGCTCGCAACGATATGCGGCAGCACGACGTTGGCCGCACCTAGGCTGTAGGAATCGACATGCCGGACATAGCCGCCGGCGGCATTCAGGAAGCGGTGTACCTGGCTTTGCGCGTGGTGAAAGCGACCGGCACTCGACCAGCCATAGGAACCACCGAAAATCGATGCATTGCCGTAGGTGGTGCGTACCCGGTCGATCTCGGCGGCAGTGAGGTCGAGCGCATGGTCCCATTCGACTTCGACGAAGGGATCGATGCCGCGACGCTCCGGTGAAGCCCCCGGGCCATGCTCGAGCCAGCTCTTGCGTATGGCCGGTCGCCGGACCCGGAGCCTGTCGAGCGCTGGGTCGAGTTGATAGAGGCCGATCGGGCTCGGGTCCCGATCGCGCCTGAATGGCTTAAGGGCGGGCAAACCGTTTCCACGGGGTTCGACCTCATAGGTGCCCCAGTGGGATAGCGTGTAGCTGGTCATGCCCGTCCGGTGCCTGTCTTAACCGTCGATTTCCGCGAACAGCTTCTTCATGTCCTCGTTGCCGATGGTCTTGTCGATGACCAGTTCCTCGCCTTCGATGTGCCACGATAGTGCCGGGCCGCTGATGTCACCATTGACGTCAAACTCGATCGGGCCGAGCGCACCGACATATTTGATCGGCTTGCCTGCCTTGATCAGCTCAAGCGCCTTCTTGAACTCGGCAGGGCCGGTGCCGATCGCCTCACCGTCGGGTGCCTGCGTCTTGCGGATGGCGTCACGGATCGAAGCGCCCTTCAGGTCGGGCGCGATGTTCATGGCGAGGCCGAGGATGGTCACGGCGTCATATTCGTTGGAGATGCCGGGGCCGTCGGCGCTGGCGTTGTGGGCGGCCTTGAAGGCTGCCTTGAACTGCTCGAGCGAGGGGCTTTCCGCCGAGGCGTTGTCGGTGCCGAATGCCTTGTTCAGATACTTGGCGCCGACGGCCTTGACGAAGTCAGGGCTGCGCAGGGCGTTGTTGAGGATCAACTCCTGCGAGCCGCCGAGCGAAATCCACTCGCGGGCAATGGTGGCGCCGTCCTGCGGGAAGGCGACGAGGAACATCGCGTCCGGCTTCTCGGCCAGTGCCGCCGACACTTCGGCGCGATAGGACGCCTGGTTTTCGTTGAAGGCCACGGCCTTGACCACCTGGCCGCCGAACTTCTCGGTTGCCTTGGTGAAGTCCTTGACCAGGCTCGCGCCGTAGTCGGTGTTCACATAGATCATGGCGATGCGCTTGAGGCCGCGGTCGGCGGCGATCTTGGCCGGCGGATAGGCGAGGTTCTTGACGCTCGGGAAAGTGCGGAAGAAGAAGCCGCCGGTCTTGCCTTCCTGGGCAAGCGTGGTCAGCGTCGGCGCCGAGGCGCAGCAGGCGATCTGCGGGATCTGCGAGGGTGCAGCCACTGAAGTCAGGATCGGGATGGTGACGCCGCTGCCGATGCTGGCCGACAGTGCCTTCACGCCCTCGACATCGACGAGGTATTTGGCGGCGTCGACGCCGACATTGGGCTGGCCCTGGTCGTCGCGCAGCACGAACTCGACCTGGCAGCCCTTGACGCCGCCGCCCTCGTTGATGTTGGCGATGGCGAGCTGGGCGCTGTTGGCGATGTTCTTGCCGACGGCACCCATCGAGCCGGTCAGCGACAGCACGCCGCCGATCTTGACCGGGCATGCGGCATCTTCGGCCATTGCCGAGGTGGTGGAAAATGCGGTTGCTGCAAGCAGGCTGGCCAGCATCAGGCCCTTGGTTTTGTTCATCAGTCCGTTCCCCTTGTTTGGATGATGGTAGCCGCGTGCTCGTCTCAGGCCTTGGTGCCCGTTGGTCAAGCCGTCGCGGAAACGTTCCTCACTTCCATCATTTGATCATAAGCGCACAAAATTTTGCGGTTGTAAAGCGAGGCCGGAAGACATGGAATTGAGGCGACAACTGCGGGGGAAGTGTCGAAATACATGATTGTAATCAGATGTTTGATTTATTTTGCAGCGGCTTTCGTAGCCGCGTGTCGCAGCAGAAGAACGAAGCGTCCGCATTTCAGATTTTTGTAGAATCTGTGCCGGATCGGAAGATTTTCACCTGCCCTGAAGCCGAACGCAGGCACGCTGCGGCGGCCTGCCGGGGCCAGGGTCAGGCCCGCTGGCATCTCGACAGCTGCCCCGTGGTCAACCAAATCCGGCCGGAACCATGCATGCGGGGATATTCTAGCTTGAAGGATGCCGGCTGTGTTGGCATCTGACCAAAAATAATATTTGCAAATGCATATGACTTGATTAGGCTGAAGCAAACCTGGCCTTCCGGACCGGGCAAAGAGGAGGAGAGCCAAGATGACAGCCAACCAGACGCTGGCGGATTTCGCGTCGGCAATCGCCACGGGCGCGGTCCAGATCGTCGACCTGACCGCGCCGCTGGGGCCAGATACGCCGGTCCTGTACCTGCCGCCGGATTTCGCCAAGAACACGCCGAAGTTCAAGATGCACGAGATCTCGCGCTATGATGCCAACGGTCCGTGGTGGGCCTGGGGCTGGATGGAGCTCGGCGAGCACACCGGTACCCATTTCGATGCCCCGGTGCACTGGATCTCCGGCAAGGACGTCGCCCAGGGCACCACCGACACCGTGTCGCCGCAGTCCTTCGTAGCACCTTGCGTCGTTATCGACTGTTCGAAGGAGGTCGCCGCCAATTCGGACTTCCTGCTGACTGCCGATGGCGTGAAGGCCTGGGAGGCCGTGCATGGCCAGATACCGCGTGGCGCCTGGGTGCTGATGCGCTCGGATTGGTATCCGCGCAACACCTCGACCGAGGCCTTCCTGAACGCCGACGAGAATGGCCCGCATACGCCCGGGCCGAGCGTCGATTGCGTTCGTCTTCTGGTCGAGCGCGGCGTGCTCGGCTTCGGCAACGAATGCGTCGGCACGGATGCCGGCAGCGCGGTTGCGATGGATCCGCCGTTCCCCGCGCACAGCCTGCTGCTCGAAGTCGGCAGCTACGGCCTCGCCAGCCTGTGCAACCTCGACAAGCTGCCGGCCACGGGTGCCGTGCTGGTCGTGGCGCCGCTCAAGATTGTCGGCGGCACCGGCAGCCCGGTGCGCGCCTTCGCGCTCGCGCCACGCGCCTGATCAAGCCTCATTGGGGACTGCGGCGGCTCCCACCGCCGCTGTCGCCGCAAGCTGGATGGTACCAGCCGTCTTGCGGCGTAGGGCCGGGTTGCCTTTCGGCGCCCGGCCTTTTCATTTGATGCCAGGTGAGAGGCTCTGGACGGTTGCCGGATAATCGGCTTCATGGCAATCCGAACAGCGTCGAACTCCATCGAGCCGAACGGGTAGCAATGGTCACGAAATACTTCACCGGGTCGTTCAGGGAGGCTGGCGACGGCAACCGTCTGCCCAGCCTCGGCGAAATCGGGCTCAACCGCTTTGCCCCGCACCTCATCAACCGCCTGTCGGCAAGCTACAACGCCAATCTGCAGGAACGGCTGCGCCCGCTCGACCTGACCACCCCGAAGATGCGGGCGATCGCCCTTCTGACGATCTCGCCCGGGCTGACCGTCAACGAGCTGTCGTTCCTCGCGGTTGTCGAACAGTCGACGATGAGCCGTACGCTCGACGCGCTGGAGGAGCAGGGCTTTGTCCGGCGCCAGTCGCGCGCCGACGACATGCGCGTTCGCGAGGTGCACATCACCGACGCCGGCCGCGATGTCTTCCAGCAGTTCTGGCCGGTGCTGTTCGGCATCTTTTCGCAGCTGTTCGAAGGCATCGAGCCCGACGAATACGATGCCTTCATCGTCACGCTGCACAAGGTTCTGCGCAACATCGACCGGATCGGCGGCGGCGGTGACGCAACGGTCAAGAACGGCGACGGAAAGGCCGACGCCGAGACTTAAGCTACGGCGCGAGCGCGTCAGGCGAAGCTGCGGACCGTCGCCAATGCGCCGTCGAGCGACTTGCCGGCCTCGTCCTGCAACGCCGCCTGCACGAGGCGCTTGAGCCAGGTTCCGCCATCCTCACGCCCCTTGAGCAGGGGCACCGCCGACAGCACCTTGTCGAACTTGCCCTGGCCGCGGCTGTGGGTGTCGGAATAGCCCTTCACCAGCCGACGGCTGCCGACCACCGCTGACGCCAGCTCATAATTGGCGGGCAGCAGGGATGACGCCATTTCCAGCCAGCTTGCGATATGCGCCATCTCGCGCTTGTGGCGCAGCATGGTGCGGCGTATCGGCTTCAGGCTGGAGAGCGCATAGAGTGCCAAAAACCAGCCGACGGTACCGGTGCGCACGCGCCGGCCCTTGCTGAACAGGCGCTCCAGCAACTTGAGCAGTGCCGGGCGGTTCTCGATGAACTGGCCGAGGGATGCCGGCATGGTGCCGACAACCTCCTCGGCGCGCGGGTGCATGTATTCGGTGGTGTAGACGAGCTGCTCGCCGGTGGCGCCGATCTCCTTGCGGACGCGTTCGAACCGCGTCGCGCGCGTCTTCAGGTCGGCGACGCGCACGACATCGTCATAGGCCATGGCGATGGCGAGATATTTGGCGATTTCCTGGCTGAAGCCGAAGTTCCTGGTTTCGCCGCCGGCGTTTCGGTCAAGCGTGAGCAGGCGCGACGCGGTGTCGAGATACTCCTCGGCATAACGCGGGTCCTGGAAGTCGACGAGCTTCTTCGCGCCGGCATAAAGCATCGGCGCCAGCACTGGCGGGAACTCGGAATGGATGCGGTCGAGCAGCCGGTCAAGCTTTGGATGACCGACCGACAGAGGTGCGACCGGCAGCAGCTTTTCAGGCTTCCTGGCGACGTTATCAGGCGTGCCGTCGCGGGCCCGGTCGAAGGCGGCGCCAAAGGCACGCAGGCTGGCCTCGACGCCCTTGCCGCCGGCGCGCACCGCAGCCTCGAAGGCCTGGCGGGTGAACGGCAGGACATTGGCGCCGGCCAAGGCGCCGAACATCGCCGACGAGATGACGCTGCCATTCTTTTCGGCCAGCGTCTGCATGTCGAAGACAATAGTCTTCCTGGCCGCGACGCCAAAGGCGTCGACGACTGCCAGGGGATCGCCGGTACCGTCGCCCGGCACTTCCTTTTCGCCGACCGCATAGGCGCGGTGGGTCGAGGCGATCAACGTCGTCTTGTCCGGCGTGACCAGTCCACGCAGCATCGAGCGGCCGGCTTCCATGAATTCGGCTGCCAACACGACATCGACGTCGCCAGGCGTCGGCATCAGTGACAGCACCGGCATCTGACTGCCTTTGGGCTTCAGCATCTCGACGTAATAGATCGTGGCGCCGGTGCGCTGGGCGACGCCGGGCACAGAGGTCGACTGGGCGACCCAGCCCTCTGCCTCGGCGAGCGCCACCACCCAGTCGGCGAGCACCCCGCCGCCTTGCCCGCCCATGGCAAGGATGGCCAGTGAGATCGGCTTGTCGTCGGCGGATATGGTGGTCATTGGACTGCTCATGTCGTTCACCCGAAGACCACGCGCCTGGCTTCGCGGCGGCGCTGCAGGAAGCCGATGACGGCGGTGCGCAGCCTGGCTGCGAAACGGTCGCGCCGGGTGGGGTTGTAGATGATGTCGGCGCGATAGAAGGACGGGCACAGCACCGCCGCCTCCGAGACTTCGCCGCAGTTGCCGCAGCCGACGCAAGTGTTGTCGATCGCCACCACCGGATCGTCGCGCAGCGGGTCGTCGGTATGCTTGAGCGACAGCGACGGACAGCCTGACAGGCGGATGCAGGCATGATCGCCAGTGCAGGTGTCCTCGTCGACGCCGAAACGTTCGCGCACCATGCGCTGGCCGGATTTCACCGCCTTGGAGAACAAGGGTTTTTCGCGGCGCTGCCGGTTCAGCATGCACTCCGAGGAGGCGACGATGATCTTCGGCCCTTCCTCCTTCGAGGTCAGCGCCTCCTTCAGCGTGTCGCGCATCTTCGCCACATCATAGGTGCGGTCGATCTGGCGCACCCATTTGGCGCCGATGCCTTTCACCGCCTTGACGATCGAGTTGTTGGTCGAGCGCTCCGGATTGTCGGCGCGTGACGACAATATGTCCTGCCCGCCTGTCGCCGACGAATAGTAGTTGTCGACGACCATGATGACGCCGTCATGCTTGTTGTAGACGGCGTTGCCGACCGAGGTGGTGAGCCCGTTGTGCCAGAAGCCGCCATCGCCCATCACCGAGATGGCGCGCTTGCCGGCGTCGACATTGAAGGCCGAGGCGGAGGCCGGGCCGAGGCCGTAGCCCATGGTGGAGCCGCCGATGTTGAACGGCGGCAGGATGGAAAACAGGTGGCAGCCGATGTCGGCCGAGACGTGGTGTTCGCCGAGCTCCTGCTCGACGAGCTTCATGGCGGCGAAGATCGGCCGTTCCGGACAGCCGGTGCAGAAGCCGGCGGGGCGCGCGGGCACGACGGCGTTAAGCGCCTTGACCTTCGGATCGGCAAGCACCGCATCGGCGCTGGGCAACGGCGGGCGGTTGCCGAGAAGGGCTACGGCATGCTCCTCGAGAAACGCCTGGATGCCGTTCATCAGCACGGCTGCCGTATAGTCGCCGCGGATCGGCAGCACGCCCTTGCCGGCGAGCCTGGTGTTGATGTCGCGCCGGCGCAGGATCGAGTTCACCGCCTGCTCGAGATAGTCGGGGTGCCCTTCCTCTACCATCAGCACGGCGCGTTTGCCGGCGCAGAATGCCGACACCTCGTCGTCGATCAGCGGATAGGTGACGTTGAGCACATAGAGCGGGATTGCCGTGTTGCCGTAGGCGTCGGCGAGCCCCAGCAGTTGCAGCGCCCGCATCACCGAATTGTACATGCCGCCTTGCAGGATGATGCCGACATCACCCGCGTCGGGGCCGAACCATTCGTTCAACTTGCGACTCTTGATGAAATCGATGGCCGCCGGCCAGCGTTTCTCGATCTTCTCGCGGTCATGCACGGTGATCGACACCGGCGGCAGCACGATGCGGTCGAGATCGCGCACCGGATTCTCCAGCGCCTCCTTGATTGTGAATTCAGGACGCTTGTTGTCCTTGGCGACGAACTGGCCATGCACGTGGCAGGCGCGGATGCGCACCTGCATCATCACGGGCGTGTTGGACGCTTCCGACAGTTCGAAACCGTCTTCGACCGATTTGACGATCGATTCGAGATTGGGGCGCGGGTCGAGCAGCCACATCTGCGACTTCATCGCGAAGGCATGGCTGCGTTCCTGCGGGATCGACGAGCCCTCGCCATAGTCCTCGCCGAGGATGATAAGCGCGCCGCCCTTGACGCCGCTCGACGCCAGGTTGGTCAGCGCATCGCAGGCCACATTGGTGCCAGCCGTCGATTTCCAGGTCACCGCGCCACGCAGCGGGTACATCACCGAAGCGGACAGCATGGCGGCCGCAGCGGCTTCGGAAGCGGAAGACTCGAAGTGCACGCCGAGCTCGTCGAGCACCGGCTTGGCGTCGGCGAGAACGTCCATCAGATGCGAGATCGGCGAACCCTGGTAGCCGCCGACATAAGAGACGCCGGACTGCAACAGCGCCTTGGTGATGGCGAGGATGCCCTCGCCGCGAAAGAGATCGCCCTCACCGAGCTTGAGGTCTTCGACCTCCCGCGCAAAAGACCGTTCCGCCATGTCGACCCTCCCAGGCGTGGCAAGACCGCTGCCACCATGGCTCGACGCCCCTCAGGGCCGCCAGGCTTGCCGGGCGTCGAGCTGCATATCTATGAAAATGCATATTCATGAAAATGCATGGATCTGTCAATCACTGCGGGACGGATCATAGCGTCAAAAGATTAAGCAGCCGAACGGGTAGCGATCTTCCTTGGTCGACGCGTCTGATGCATGTCTGTGCATATATAAACGATCACCCAGCGTCACGGCGTGCGACTGCAGCGCCAAAAGCTCCGCTTAGCTGGCTGGCCGATGCCAGCGCAGCGACATGCAGGATAGGCCGGCGTCGATCTTGCCGATCTCGGTCGTCTTGAGCGGCACCACATTGTAGCCGAGCCGGTCGAGCATCTCGATGGTGCGTGGATAGTCGGAACCCACCATCACCACGCCGTTGACACGCAGCGCGTTGGCGGCTGGCTCCTCACCTGCCGGGATGGTGACTTGCCGGAAGCCATCGAACACACCAGAACGGCCGAGCCTTTCGGTGGTCAGCATCGTCTCTTCGTCGAGCAGCGAGCAGTCGGTTTTGAAATGCAACACGCCTTCCGGGGTCTGCACGATCTCGCCCTTGCGCCCGAGGCGGTCGAGGCTGGCGACGAGGCCTTCGGCACCGGCGCGGTTGGTGCGGGCCGACAGCCCGATCATCACGCTCCGGGGCGTGGTCAGTACGTCGCCACCGTCGGCGAAGCCTGATGACGGCAGGTCGAGCACGGTGCTGAACATCGCCTTCAGTGTCGGGGCGATTTCTGCGGTTTCCCCGACCCGGGTCTCGGCGCCGGGCCGGAGCAGGATCGCACCCTCAGGGAAAACCAGTGCGGGGTCCTCGACGAAGATCGAGTCGGGGAAGTTATCCAGCGCCGGCAGCACTGTGACCTTGACGCCCGCCGCCTGCATGGCTGTGATGTAGGCCGCGTGCTCCGCCTTGACGCCTTCATAGGTCGGGTTGCCGCGATCGTCGGCGCGCAGGCCGTTGACCACGGAGCGCGCCGGCTCGCGCACGATCGCCGCGTTGAATTCGTAGACGGCTGGCTTCGATGTCATGCGGCGGGCTCATCTTGCTGGTTTGGATTGACCGCAGCCTGCCCGAAACCATCTGGCATGTCGACGGGCAGGACATGGGCCAGGGTTGCGGATGCGTCACTGCCCGCGTGCGCGTCGAAACTCGCTCGGCGATTGGCCTGAAATGCGGTGGAAGTCGCGGCTGAAATGATAGGGATCGGCATAGCCTGAGCTCAAGGCCACCGCAGAGATCTTGGCATCGGAGGAGGTCAAAAGCCGCTTGGCGAGGTTCATGCGTTCGTGACGAATCCAGTCCATCGGCGTGGTGCCGGTCTTCTGGCGGAACTGGCGGTGCAACTGTGAGGCGCTGAGGCTGGAAATGTCCGCCATGTCCTCGATTTGCCAGTTGCGGGCGATGTTGGCCCTCAGCGCCCGCATCAGCCGCTGGATGCGCTCGCTGCTGTCTTCCTCCTGCTCGCCGCGTTCGGCGACCAGCAGCGCGATCAGCTGGCCGACAATGGCGCTCGACAGCGCGTCGGTGGTCTGGCTGCGATGGCCGAGCGTGCCGATCGCCTGCTCGAACAGCGGCTCGGCAGTGCTCGATCCCGAAAAGACCGGCGACTGGCCGACACGCAGGAAGGCGAACACCGCGTCGAGGCCGTGGCCGTCGATACTCATCCAGAAATAGTGCCAATGGTCGGCCTCGGCGTGGCAGCCATGGGCATATTGCATCGCCGTATCGAGCCAGACGACGCTTCCGGCTCCGGCGGCGAAGCGCTGACCTCCGATCTCGATCAGGCCGCGGCCTGAGATGGTCAGGATAAGCGTGTGGTGGTGGAAGCGCCGCGTCACCAGCCCGTCGTTTGCGGTAAAGTGCGTGCGCCCGGCGACCAGGATCTTGTAGGGATAGGCCTCGGCGTGCCTCCCAGGCGTGTGGAACAGGATCTCGTCGCGGTGGTCTTTGGTCATTTTTGCGCAGGCCGGTAAGCTCGTCCGTTGCCAGCGTTGTAGTGGCATGTCGCCGACGATGCGAGTTTTATCCATTAAGGCGCGACTGGGGTGCATTCATATCGGCGCCGTTGGCGCTAGCCTATGACGACAGCTGCCGCATCGTGGTGGCAATCCGGTTGGAGCGACAAGATGGCGACCGCTACCCCAAAGGCAAGCGTATCAGGCTCGGCATTCGAGCCGCTGTCGCGCGCCTTCGCCCAGAACCCCTATCCGGCCTATGCGGCGCTGCGCGACAAGGGTGAGCCGCAGTTCTTCACCGACTTCGACATGTGGCTGGTCGCCCGCTTCGACGACGTCGCCGGCATCGCTCGCGACAACTCGATGGTGCGTTCGCCCGAATTCTTCATGTCCGAAGAAGAGATCACTGAGCAGAAGCGCCGGCAGAACTGGCTCGACATGCCACACCATCAGCGCTTCGTGCAGTTCTCCATGCTCGACAGCGACGGCGCCGTGCACGACCGGCTGCGCAAGCAGGTGTTCCGCGAGTTCACGCCTGTTTTCATCGCCCGGCAGCGTGGCATGATTCAGAGTTTCGTCGACAAGTTGGTGGACGGCCTGATCGGCAAGGGCGAGATCGACTTCGTCGAGGACCTCGCCGCCCAGGTGCCGGGCCACATTATCGGCCGCGTGCTTGGCGTGCCTGATGAGGATTGCCCGCAGCTGCGCGTCTGGTCGGAACGGGTTGTCCAGTTCTTTGACATCAATCGCTCCGACGAGCGCAAGGCATTGGCCGAGCAGGCGACGACCGAATTCTACCACTACCTGCTCAAGCTGATGGCCGAGCGCCGCACCGCACCGCAGGAAGACCTGATCACCCGGCTGATGGCGGCGCAGGATGCCGGTCTCCTCAATGAAGACGAGCTGGTCTCGACCTGCATGCTGATCCTGATGGCCGGCCACGGCTCGACCATCGACGTGCTCGGCTCTGGCATGCATGCGTTGCTGCGCTTTCCCGATCAGATGGAGCGGTTGCGACAGGACCCGGGCCTGATCCACACGGCGATCCAGGAGATGTTCCGCTTCGAATCGCCGCTGCCCTTCTTCCACCGTTACTCGACCACCGACTGCATGGTCGGTGGCAAGGCGTTCCCGCGCGGCACCAAGTTCGGTCTGCTCTATGGCGCCGCCAACCGCGACCCGGCAGCCTTCGGCGAAGACGCCGGCAGCTTCGATGTCGGCCGCAACCCCAACCGTCACCTCGCTTTCGGCGGCGGCGCCCATTTCTGCCTCGGCAACCATCTGGCGCGCCTCGACATGGAGGTGATCTTCACCACGCTGATCAAGCGGCTGAAGTCGATTTCGCTCGCCGAAGCCGAGCCCCAATACAAGCCCGGCCTGTCCGTGCGTGGCCCCAAGGCGCTGCGCCTGACGCTGACCCCGGCCTGATTCAGGAGATAACTTATGTACCGCGTAACCTTCGTCGATGCCGACGGCCAGGCAACCGAACTCACGGCCAATGAAGGCCAGAGCGTTATGTCGGTGGCCGTTGCCAACGGCATCGACCAGATCCTCGCCGAATGCGGCGGTTCCTGCGCCTGCGGCACCTGCCACTGCTATGTCGACGAGAGCTGGACCGAAAAGCTGCCGGCAGCAGACGATTCCGAGCAGGGCATGATCGAATGCCTGATGAACCCGACGGAGCGGAGCCGGCTTACCTGCCAGCTCAAGATGTCAGCCGCCCTCGACGGCCTCGTCGTGCACCTGCCGCGCGAGCAATATTGAGCGTGGCCGCCACGGCCCAAAGGCGCTATCTCTAGACTTCCCGGTAACAGGAGGCTCTGATGACGCTGCAACTGACGGGCATTCACCACCTCACCGCCATTACCGCGGATGCGCCTGGTAACCTGCGCTTCTACACAGGGACGCTGGGCATGCGGCTGGTCAAGAAGACGGTCAACCAGGACGACACCAGCGCCTACCACCTGTTTTATGCCGACGGAAAGGCAAGCCCGGGCTCGGACCTGACCTTCTTCGACTGGCCGGTGGGGCGTGAGCGCCGCGGCACCCACAGCATCTGCCGCACCGGCCTGCGCGTCGCCGGCGAAACGTCGCTCGACTGGTGGCGCGAGCACCTTGCAGCCAAGGGCATCGAAACCTCTGAGACAACGGACATTGGCGGTTACAAATCGGTCGACTTCGAAGATCCCGAGGGGCAGCGCCTGCGGCTGGTCGACGACGGCGGCAAGGGACCGGCCAATGAATGGTCGGCAAGCACCGTTCCATCAGAGCACCAGATCAGGGGCCTCGGCCCTATCACCATCAGCGTTCCCGACCTCGCCAACACGGAACTGGTGCTGACGCGGGTGATGAACCTGCGCAAGCTGCTCGATTTCCCGTCGCCCGATGGCGAAGGCCACGTCCACGTTTATGAGATGGGCGAGGGCGGGCCTGCTGCCGAACTGCATGTCGCAGTGCAGCCAAGGCTCAACCCGGCGATGCAGGGTGCAGGCGGGGTCCATCACGTCGCCTTCCGCACGCCCGATATCGAGCAGATCCATGAATGGACGGCGCGGCTGCAGGAGTTTCGGCTGCCGTCGAGTGGCGAGGTCGAGCGCTACTATTTCCGTTCGCTCTATTTCCGCGAGCCCGCCGGCGTGCTGTTCGAGATCGCTACCGACGGCCCGGGTTTCGCCGTCGATGAGCCGATGGAGACGCTCGGCGAACGCTTGTCGCTGCCGCCGTTCCTCGAGGACAGGCGGGCGTCGATCGAGGCCAGGCTCAAGCCTCTGGTATGACCCGGCAAGGCGCGCCGTTAGAGATTGCGAGCGGCCAGCCAGTCTCTGACGATCTCGATATCGGCCGCCTCGAAAGCGTGGCCTGAGGATATGGTGCGGGCATCGACCTCGGCGCCGGCGTCGCGCAGCAGGCCGGCGAGTTCGGGGCCGAAGCTGCTGAACACGTCGACGTCGCCCGCGATCGACAGCACCTCGGTATCCGACAGGTCGGCCGCCGGCGGTTGTTCCAGCACCATCGCTGCGCGCAGCAGCGCCGCCCGCCTGATGGCGCCAGGATGCAACAGCATGGCGGCAGCCAGCATGTTGGCGCCGTTGGAGTGCCCAAGAAACACCAGCTTTGCCGGATCCAGCCGGTAAGCCTCGATGGCTCCCTCCACGAAGGCGACCAGCGCCTTGGCCTCCGACCTGATGTCGTCCTGGTCGAATTTGTTGGCCGAGAAGCGGCGAAACCAGCGTGGTGCGCCTTCGTCGGTGGCGCGGCCACGCAGTGCCAGCAGGGTGGCATTCGGTGCGGCCTTGGCGGCGAAGGGGAGAAGGCTGGTCTCGTTGCCGCCCGAGCCGTGCAGCAGCACGATCGTCGTGCCATCTGCATTCTCGGGCGTATAGAAGCGGTGCACGAAAGGCAGTTCGCGATAGATGACGCGCTCCTCGCCCGGCCAGGCGAATTGCGGCAGCATCGTTTTCAGCTCGTCGATCCTGTCGGCGCGGTCGGGCGGCACGAACAGATGCGTGCCGAGTTCGTCCAGGGCTTCGTCTACCGCCATTCCGGGCGCATCGGTCGCCAGCTCGATCAGCGTGCCGCCCGGTTCGCGCACATAGAGCGAGTAGAAATACTTGCGGTCATGCACGTTGGTGATCGAGGAATTGCTGGAGCCCAATTCGCCATGCACCCGTTCGACCTCGGCGACGTTTTGGGCACGGAAGGCGATGTGGTCGATGGTGCCGGTACCCGGCGCGCTCGACCAGAAACCCTTGGCGTCGCGGATATCGACAACGTCGCCGGAGTCGGAAATCAGCCGGCGGATGAACTCGGTGCTCGTCTGGGGCCGATAGCCAAAATGCCTGGCAATGAAACTTTCGGTCAGCTCGGGCACCTCGGTCATGATGGTGGCGCCGCGGATGCGGCGGATGGCGTGCTCGACCGGAACGCTCGAACCGTCCCAATCCACCGGGGCCGGGAAGCCAGCCACCCCGACCAACTTGACGATCACTCCGTCGGGGTCTTTCAGCCTGAGCGTCGGCTCGCCCATCTCTTCCATCGGGCCCGAAATCTCGATGTGATGCGACAGCGCCCGCGTCAGCCAGAACCCTATGCTGGCCGGATCGATGGCGAGCGATATCTCGCTCGCCTGGCCGTGGCCGATGCGCCCTGGCGCGCCGTCCTCCCAGACGAGGAAGGTGATCAACGTTCCCGGCTTGGCTGCGCCATCGCCATAGAACAGGTGAAGCTGGGTCGCGTCTTCATAACCGCCGGTCTGCTTGACCAGCCGGAGCCCGAGGAAACCGACATAGAAGTCGACATTGGCCTGCACCTTGCGGGTGATGAGCGTGATGTGATGGATGCCTGCGCCCATGATGCACCTCCGGCCGATTTGCTTTCGGCCGACATTCCCTCAGCCGGGCGGTCGGTGCAACCGATGTTCGATTGGCCAAAAAGAAAGGCCCCGACAAGCGGGGCCAGTCGATCTGGTCTTGCGAGCCTCAGGCCGACAGTGCCTTGGTCTCGCGACGCCTGATATGGAGCACATGCTCGGTGTAGCCGCTCGGCTGCGTGCGTCCTGTGAACACCAGGTCTTCGGCCGCCTTGAACGCCGGGCTGTCGAAGTTTGGCGCCAACGGGGCGTAGCCTTCAGTTTCGGCATTCTGTCGGTCGACGACGGCTGCCATGCGCCGCATCGTTTCGCGCACCTCCGTTTCGCCGACGATGCCGTGGCGCAGCCAGTTGGCGACGTGCTGGGAGGAGATGCGCAAGGTGGCGCGGTCTTCCATCAGCCTGACATCGTCGAGGTCGGGCACGGTCGACACGCCAACGCCCTGGCCGACCCAACGCACGACATAACCGAGCAAGCCCTGCAGGTTGTTTTCGAGCTCTGCCTTGATCTCGTCTGCGCTGTAGCTGCGGGTCGCCAACGGAATGGTCAAAAGGTCGGTCAGCGAGGCATGCTCCTTGCCGCGCAGTTCGTCCTGGACGGCTGCGACGTCGACGAGGTGATAATGCATGGCATGCAGCACGGCTGCCGTCGGTGTCGGCACCCAGGCGGTGCTGGCACCGGCCAGCGGATGGGCGATCTTCTTGTCGAGCAGGCCGGCCATCTGGTCGGGGGCCGCCCACATGCCCTTGCCGATCTGGGCGCGGCCGGGAAGGTTGCGGGCAATCCCGACATCGACATTGTTCGCCTCATAGGCCTTCAGCCAGGTGGCGCTTGCCATCTCGGCCTTGCGCATCATCGGGCCGGCTTCCATCGAGGTGTGGATCTCGTCGCCGGTGCGGTCGAGGAAGCCGGTGTTGATGAACACCGTGCGGTCGCGAACCTTGGACATGCAGGCGGCGAGGTTTACTGATGTGCGGCGCTCCTCGTCCATGACGCCGATCTTCATCGTGTATTTGGGCAGGCCGACGAGCTCCTCGATGCGCTTGAACAACAGGTCGGAGAGGCCGACCTCGTCGGGGCCGTGCATTTTCGGCTTCACGACATAGACCGAACCGGTGCGGCTGTTGCGTACGGCATTTTCGCCGCGGATGTCTTGTGCCGCACTGGCAACGGTGATCGCCGCGTCGAGGATTGCCTCGGGCACCGGCTTGCCGGCCGCGTCAAGCACGGCGTCGGTGAACATGTGGTGGCCGACATTGCGCACCAGCATTGTCGAACGGCCATGCAGCACAAGCGTGCCGCCGCCGGGTGCGGTGAAGACCCGGTCTTCGACCAGCTTGCGGGTGACGGTCTTGCCGTCCCGGACAAATTCCGAGCTCAGGCTGCCGTCCATCAGGCGCTGCCAGTTGCGGTAGACGACAATCTTGTCTTCGGCGTCGACTGATGAAACCGCATCCTCGAGATCCATGATGATCGAGATCGCCGCCTCGATGACCACGTCTGATATGCCGGCGGCGTCGAGCGCGCCGACCTGATGCTCGCGGTCGAGCACCAGCTCCATATGCAGGCCGTTATTGACCAGAAGCACGCTTCTCGGCTCATGGCGCGGGCCGGTGAAGCCGGCGAACTGGCTGGGCGAACGAAGGCCGATCTTCCTGCCATCGGCCAAGGTCACCTGCAGCTTGCCGCGCTCGACGATGTAGCCAACAGCGTCGGCGTGGCGGCCGGTAGCCAGCGGCACGACCTGGTCGAGGAATTCGCGCACGCGGGCGATGACCAGCCTGGCGCGGGCCGGGTTGAACGCCTTGCCCTTTTCGGCGCCACCGGTCGCGGGAATGGCATCGGTGCCGTAAAGCGCGTCAAAGAGCGAACCCCAGCGCGCATTGGCTGCATTCAGCGCGTAGCGGGCATTGGACAGCGGCACCACCAGCTGGGGGCCGGCGATGGTACCGATCTCGGCGTCGACGTTCTTGGTCGCCACCTGGTAGGCGTCGGCGGCAGGTGCCGGCACCAGATAGCCGATGTTGCGCAGGAATTGCTCGTAGGCTGTGGCGTCATGCTGCTTGCCCTTGTGCTCCAGATGCCAGGCATCGATCTTCGCCTGCAGTTCGTCGCGAATGGCGAGCAGCTCGTGATGCCGGGGCGCGAGGTCGCGAATGATCTCCGCAAGCCCGCTCCAGAAAGCGGCTGGTTCAAGTCGGGCGCCGGGCAGCACCTCCTGCTCGACGAAGGCGCGCAGCGCCGGATGGACTGAAAGGCCGGCGACGCTTTCATAGGTCTGGGTCATGGGATGGCTCCTTCGATACGCGCGAGGCGCGGCAACTCCGTCTGATGCTGATGACAGCGATTGTATCCATTGACAAGCATTTTTTGATACAAGATAGTATCCAAGTGCTTGGGCTGCCAGGCTGGCCGCTGTCCGACGCGCCCAGATGGCTGCTGCGCACCATTTTTCCGGCGAGGCGTCAGCATGATCGGCATCATCAAGAGTTCATTGCCGGGCGGTAGAAGCCTCACTGCTGTCGAGGCGCTGCAGGCCGCCGCGAAGCTGGGGCTGCAGGGGCTGCTGTTCAACTCACTCTTCGACGTCAGCCCGACGCTCGATCCGGCAGAATTGGCCGCCGCCCGCGCCGAGGCGAACCGCTTGGGCCTGGAAATCTCGTCGATGCTCGGCATCGTCAATCCGGCGCTGCCCGCCCGCAGCCAGCCAATCGTCGACGCCGGTGGCGGCGACATGCAGGCAGGTATCGAGAGATTGGTCGAGCTCGCCGCCGGTGTCGACATCCGCGACATGTTCTTCATCATCGGCATGATCGAGGACCGCTTCGAGGCCGATGTGAGCTGGCAGGCCCAGCTCGACGGCGTAACTGAGCTGCTTGGCCGCTGCGCCCCGGCCCTGCGCCGGAATGGCTCGAAGCTGCTGCTCAAAACGCATGAGGAAATAGCAACATCAGAGATCGTGGCGCTGGTCGAAAGGATCGGGGCCGATGTGCTCGGTGTGGCCTTCGACCCGGTCAACGTGCTCTGCCGGCTGGAAGATCCTGTCGCGGCGGCCCGGCGTGTTGCGCCATATGCCACTCAGCTTTATGTCGATGATGCCGTCATGCGTTTCCAGGAAAACGGTATCCGACGCTTCCTTGCACCGCTCGGCGAAGGTTTTGTCGACTGGAATGGTATCAGGCCGCTGCTGCCCGACGCGAAAGTCTGGATCGAGATGCATGCCGGCCAGTTCGCTATGCCGGTGTTCGACCGGCACTGGCTCAAGAACCAGCCGCCGGTTGCCGTCGAAGAATTCGCCTCGGTGCTGGCGATGGCAGCGAAGTTTGGAACGCGCCAGGTGCCGTGGGACCAGGCGGCGCCTGTCGCGCGGCTGACACAGGCATTGCGTAGAGGCCTGCCATAGTCTTCTCGCCGCATTATTGGATACGATTTTTACACTGAGTAGCATTTCGAGCGTCGGGCTTTGCCGCGACGTCGGACGTCAACACGCAGTCATTCGCGCGGGAAGCGACCGCGCACCCAAGGAGGCCTTCATGCGTTACCCTCGAGACATGCGCGGCTACGGCGAGAACCCGCCCCATGCCAACTGGCCGGGCGGCGCCAATGTCGCCGTGCAGTTCGTGCTCAACTACGAGGAAGGCGGCGAAAACAACATCCTGCATGGCGATGCCGCCAGCGAGGCCTTCCTGTCGGAAATCCCGGGTGCTGCGCAGTGGCCGGGCCAGCGCCACTGGAACATGGAGTCGGTCTACGAATATGGCGCCCGCGCCGGATTCTGGCGGCTGCATCGCCTGTTCACCGACCTCGACGTGCCGGTCACTGTCTATGGCGTCGCAACCGCGCTGATGCGCGCACCTGAACAGTTGCGCGCCATGCAGCAGGCCGATTGGGAAATCGCCAGCCATGGCTACAAATGGGTCGAGCACAAGGACATGCCGGCCGATGAGGAGCGTGCCCAGATAAAGGAAGCGATCCGCCTGCACGCGCTGGCCACCGGCGAGCGCCCCACCGGCTGGTACACCGGCCGCTGCTCGGTCAACACCGTCGACCTGGTCTCCGAGGAGGGCGGCTTCGCCTACGTCTCCGACACCTATGACGACGACCTGCCCTACTGGCGCGAGCATCAGGGCCGCGCGCAATTGATCATCCCCTATACGCTCGAAGCCAACGACATGCGCTTCGGCACACCGAACGGCTTCAATTCCGGCGACCAGTTCTTCGCCTATCTCAAGGACACCTTCGACTATCTCTATGCCGAAGGGGCGGCCGGCCGGCCGAAGATGTTTTCGATCGGCCTGCATTGCCGCCTCGTCGGTCGCGCCGGCCGTATTGCGGCGCTCAAGCGCTTCATCGAACATGTGCAAAGCCACGACAAGGTCTGGATCGCGCGCCGCATCGACATCGCCGATCATTGGGCGAAGCAGCATCCTTACGTCAAGCCGAAGCTGGTGCCGTCGCAGATGGACAAGGTTGGGTTTGTCGAGACCTTCGGCCAGTGCTTCCGCGGCGGTGAACTGCTCGCCGAACGCACCTTCGACGGCGAACTGGCTCCGGTCAACGACAGCCCCTTTGGGCTGTTCTTTGCGCTGCGCACGCAGTTTCGTGCTGCCAGCGAGGCCGAGAAGTTCGAGGTGCTGAAGGAGTACACGCCGCTCGACCCGCGTATCAAGGCGGCAAGCATCGTCGCCGACGAAAAGGACGCGAACAGCCTCGATGTCATGACCGCCTTCCAGCAGCAGCTGCTGCTGGAACTGCTCGGCGCCCATGAGGAAAAATTTGGCTTCGGCGCCATCTTTGTCGTGCGCAACTACACCACCGCATCCCTACTGGCTTCGCTGGGCGCGCGGATCGAGACGGACCGCGACACCGAACTGGCCGTCACCTATGGCCAGGTCGAGCGGCTGGCGGAGATCCAGGTCGAGGCACGGTTCTCGGCCTAGGTCAGGATCTATGGCGAACACGTCGCTCAAGACCCGCAAGCGGGTTTCGAGCGACGCGTCGAGAATGCCGATTTGCCTCAGGCGTAACGCGACAGAATTTCGCTGAGGTTGCGCTTGGTGCGCTTGGTCTGGCCGATATTGGCCTGCTCGAACACCTGCTGCAGATGCTCGATGATGGCGTCGGCGCTGGCCTTGGGATCGCGGGCCCTGAGCGCCTGCAGAATCGCCACATGTTCGTCGACACTGCAGTCGGTTTCCTGATGTGTGCTGTGCTGGGCGAGGATCAGCGACGTCCGCGAGATCAGCGATTTGAGGAAACCGGCGAGCACCTCGTTGCCGGCCATCTGTGCGGCGAGCAGATGAAACTCGCCGGAGGCGACGATCGCCGCCGTATGGTCGCCGGCGTGGCGGATGCTGTGTTCCTTTTCCAGATGCTGTTCCAGCATTGCGATCTGTTTGTCGGTGACGACGGTCGCCAGTTTGGAGAAGATTTCGCGTTCGATGGCGTTGCGCGCTTCGAACACCTGGCGCGCCTCGTCGGGCGTCGTGCTGGCGACGAAGGCGCCGCGATTCTGCCGGAACTCGACCAGTGATTCGGTGTGCAGACGGTTGAGCGCGGCGCGCACGATGGTGCGGCTGACAGAAAACAGCGCGCCGATCGATTCTTCGCTGAGCTTTGTGCCGGGTGTCAGTTCGCGCGCCAGAATGGCCCTGAACAGAGCTTGATAGATCGCATCGATCTTCGATCCGGCTTTCTCGTCGAGATCAGTATTCGCAGCTTTCGCCATTCCCTCACCAGCCAGAGTTGTACAGGCAGCGCGCAACAATGCTACGTCTCAGATGCATCGGCGCACGGCGGAAGACAAGAGGAATGCAAGCCTTGCTTCGTTATTCGTTTTATATTAGCCGGTGTCGTACGATGCAGCGGGCGTGCCATTGCCGCCGAATTCCCTCCGCTGCAAGCCAGCGCAGGCGCCTTGTTTACATTGCTGCCACTCTAGCACATGTTTTCTAATACAATAGCGAAAACTATTGCGCGCAATCGTAAGGACTTTTGAATACGATTTGAAAATGAGCTGATTTTCGACTGATCGGCAGCCGCTCAGCTCCCGCCGCTCTGGCGCTGCAGTTGGGGTGCTGGCTGGCCCAGTGCCTGCTTCAGGAAGGGCGACAGGCCGAAGGTTTCGGTCGCAGGCGCGGGTGCATCCACCGCGGCCGGCTGTGGGTCTGCCGCCAGGCGTAGCGCCTTGCCGATGGCGATGCGGTGGGGGTCGAGAACCGGCACTTCCGCAGCCACGATGACCTCGGCCAAAACAGGGATCAGCCCGGCGCCGCCCAAGACGACACGTTCAGCCCCGAGTGCCTTGGCTTCCATCGCCAGGAAGCTGGCGATGGATCGTGCATCGTCGGCCACAGACTCGATGGACCGGATACCGGCTATCCTGTTGCCGAGGCCGAGTTTCAGCACCAGTTC
This sequence comes from Aminobacter sp. BA135, assembly GCF_050859125.1. NCBI lineage: Bacteria > Pseudomonadati > Pseudomonadota > Alphaproteobacteria > Hyphomicrobiales > Phyllobacteriaceae > Aminobacter > Aminobacter sp. BA135. The sequence continues at coordinate 576,078 of NZ_CP139572.1, read as the reverse complement.
GCCGAGCATTTCGCACCAGACCGTGCCGTTGGTCGAAACGAGCGAGGTACCCGGCATAGCCGCTGCGGCCAGCAGGCCGGCTTCGGCAAATCCGATCACCGGCAGCCCGGTCATCTCGGCGAGCGCCTCGCGGCCGGGGTCGCCAAAGCAGGCGAGTACGATTGCGTCGGGCCTCGCACCCTCACCAATGGCCTTGGCGGCTGCGTCAAGCACGGCGTGTGCGGCGATCGAAACCGCGACACGGGTCGAGATGTAGCTGAAGCCGAAACTGGCGGTGACGGTCTGCACCTCTGCTGCGCCCGCCACCTCTTCGCGCACGAGTGCGTCGATGACCTGGCTGACGCCGGTCGAGGTGTTGGGGTTGATGACGAGCAGGCGAGGCAGGCGGCGCATCGAATTCCTTTGATATTACGGTCTTTGCTTCCGCCCCTCGCGCAACAGCACGATGGTGTGAGAGTCGGGACGCGGACGCCTTTTGCGAAGCATCTTCAGCTCGGTCTTGATACCATTGTATCAGATAAGATGTAAAGTTTGTATCCAAAAATTGGATGCAGTTCAGCCCAGAAGGCGAGCAATCTGCCCGCGAAACCGGCATCGTGTCGGATGAAAAATGACAGATCGATACCGGGTTGGATCCATCATCACGGCTGCGACGAGGAACGCATTTTTCACGAGGCGGGCGCAGAGGTCTTCCGGAAGGAATCTTAAGTAACTGTTTTTATGCAATGTTTTTCGCGAAGGCTGGAAGCCGTTGGCGTGTGCACACATCACGCAACATTTATGTATCCACTGGGAGAAAAATCGGATACAAAAGTGATGGGAGCGCCTTTGCGAAAAGGCAGAGTTAATTCAGCATATGGGAGCGACAATCATGCATGCTTTCTTCTCGGCCTTCTCCGCGCTGTCAGGCAGCCGGCGACAGTTTCTGGCGACAGTCGGGGGCGCGGCCCTTGCCGTGGCGGTCGGTTTCGGCGGCTCGGCGGCCATTGCCGCGGATCGCGAGCACACGATCATTGTCGGCCTCGGTGGCCAGATCAACACGCTCGACCCATTGCGCGCCGACTACAACCAGACCAACACGATCATCAGCGCCGTCTATGATACGCTGGTGACTTACGACGACACCAAGCTCATCGGCTCGCTGGCGACAGAATACGCCTATGCCGATGACGCCAAGTCGATCACGTTCACGCTGCGTCCCGATGTGAAGTTCCATGACGGCACGGCGCTGACTGCCAAGGACGTCGCCTACACGCTCGACCGGTTGAAGCGCCTCGGCACCGGCGTCGCCTCGCTGATCGACGGCTATGATTCGACCACCGTCACCGACGACACCCATCTGACCATCAACCTGTCCAAGCCGAACACGCTGTTCCTGCCGTCGCTTAGCAAGGTCTACATCCTGAATTCGGCACTGGTTGAAGCCAACAAGGGCGCCGATGACGGCCAGGGTTGGCTCCAGGCGCATGATGCCGGCTCCGGCGCCTACGTGCTGGGCGACCAGTCGCAGGCCGTGGTGATCGACCTGTTCCCCGGCTACTGGGCAGTCGAAGCCGGCCGCCCCGAATCCATCGTCTTCCGCCGCATCGACGAAAGCTCGACGCGTCGCGACGAACTCCGCGCCGGCAACATCGACGTCGCCTTCGGCTTTGCCGATCGCGATGCCGCCGCCATGGCCACCGACCCGGCGCTGAAGGTCGTGCCGATCAATACCAGCTACCAGACGGAAGTGTTGTTCAACACCAAGGTCGGTCCGACCGCCGATCCCAAGGTACGCAAGGCGCTGCGCATGGTCTACGATTATGCCGGAGGTCTGCGTGGCATCCGTGGGGGCAACGGCAAGATCGCCAATGGCCCGCTGCCGGCCCGCCTCGACTGCCGTCCTGAACTGCCAGAGGTGAAGCGGGATCTCGACGCCGCCAAGGCGATGCTCGCCGAAGCAGGCGCGGCCAATCTTAAGCTCAAGATGAACTTCCAGCCGGTGTTCGAGCTGCAGAAGCAGGAAGCGACGCTGTTCCAATCCAACCTGCGCGAGATCGGCGTCGAGCTCGAGCTCGAGCCGATCGCCTTCCCGAACTATCTCGCCAGCCTGAAGGATCCGAATTCGATCCCGCAGATGATGCTGCTCGAGGACTTCGCCCAGTTCCCCGAAGCCGGCATCATGCTGGTCAAGGGCTACAAGTCGGATGCGATCGGCACCAACCGTACCGGCTATGCCAATTCCGAGGTCGACAAGCTGCTCGACACGGCTCTTGCCACCGCCGACGACGCCAAGCGTTGCGACATCTACAAGCAGGTCCAGACCATTCTCGACAATGACTCCGTGATGGTCGACATGTATGGTGTCTACAAGCCAGCCGCCTACCGTGTCGGCACGCTTGCAGACCTCAAGGCCAGCATGCTCGCCACGCCCGCCGAGCCGGCGGACTTCCGGCTCGCCAAGCCGTAAGCGAGGTCTGAGATGCTCGCGTTCCGCGCCTATTCCTGGTTCCTCGGCCGACGTCTGGGCCTGACACTGTTGACCCTTTGGGGATTGGCCTCGCTGGTCTTCCTGATGATCAAGCTGATGCCCGGCGACGAGGCCCAGATGGCCGCCGGCGCGGACGCCTCCGCCGCCCAGATCGAGGCGGTGCGTGAAAGGCTGGGGCTCGATGCCCCGGTCATCATGCAATATCTGAGCTTCCTGGGTCGCCTCCTGCGCGGCGACCTGGGCACGTCGATCGTTACCCTCCAGCCTGTTCTGGCCGATCTCGAAAAGGTGCTGCCGAGCACGCTGGAGCTCGTCTTCATTGCCATGCTGCTCAATCTGGCGGTCGCCATCCCGGCCGGCATCATTGCCGCCTACCGCCAGGGCGGCGTCTTCGACACGACCAGCCGCGTCACCGCCGTCATGCTCGGCGGCATGCCCGCCTTCTGGCTCGCGCTGGTGTTGCAATATGTGCTGGGCAGCGTCTGGCGCGTGGTGCCGATCTCGGGCCAGCAGGGCTATGGCATGAACTCGCCGGTCGTCACTGGTGCGCCGACCCTCGATGCCCTGATCGCCGGGAACTTTGCCGGCTTCTTCGATACGCTGCACCACATCATGCTGCCGGCGGCCGTGCTGGCGGCGCTGTTCGCCACCCAGATTTTCCGCACGTTGCGGGCTGCCTTGCTCGGTGTGCTACGCTCGGACTTCATCATGGCCGTGCGAGCCAAGGGCGCCACCGCTCGCCATATGTTGGTGCGCCACGCCTTGCCCAACAGCCTCAATCCGGTGCTGACGCTTTCGGGCACCCAGGCCGGCGCGATGATCGGCTCGGCAGTGCTGGTCGAGACCGTCTTCGCCCGCCAGGGCATCGGCGCCTACATGTTCAATGCCGTCGCCCAGAAGGACGCCTTCGCCGTGCTGGGGTCGGTGATGTTCATCGGCACCGTCGTCTGCCTCGTCAACCTGATCGTCGACATCCTCCAGCTTCTTGTCGACCCGCGCATCCGCGCCGCACAACTGGGGAGCCAAGGCCAATGAACGCCCCAATGACCGCCATCGCCCAGCCGGCAACTGCCCGCCGCAAGGAAGGCTTCAGTGCCTTCGAGATCTTCGTCTTCACGCTTGTCATAGCGCTGCTGGCGATCGCCGTCTTCGGTCCGTTCCTGGCGCCGGACAGCATCTACAATTCCGACATCGCCAACTCACTGATGCCGCCGAGTGCGGCCAACTGGTTCGGCACCGACGACCAGGGCCGCGACGTGTTCTGGCGCCTCATCGTCGGTGCCCAGACGACCCTGCTCTCGGCCTTCCTGGTGGTAACGCTCTATTCGCTGATCGGCGTCACGCTTGCCACAGTCGCTGCCGCCGGTCCGCGCTGGCTCGACGAGGGCCTGATGCGCATCACCGACATCGGCCTGGCACTGCCCGGCATGATCGTGGCGCTCGGCTTCGCCGCCGCCATGGGCGCCAGCCTGCGCTCGGCGATCATCGCCATGGCCATAACGGGCTGGCCGATCACCGCCCGCATGCTGCGCGGCATCATGCGCCAGACCATGGAGCAGCCCTTCGTCGCCGGCGCCCAGGTGCTCGGCGTGTCGAAGTGGCGGCTGATGACCAAGCATGTGCTGCCCAATTCGCTCGACGTCTTGATCGTCAAATGGGCCGGCGACATCGGCACGACGGTGCTTGTGCTGGCGAGCCTGTCCTTCATCGGCGTCGGCGCCCAGCCGCCGAGCGCCGAATGGGGCGCCACCATCGCCGCCGCCCGCGGCTATGTCTCGACCGCCTGGTGGACCGTCGTCGCTCCCGGTGCGGCGGTTGCCATTACCTCGATCGCCTTCGGCCTGCTCGGCGACATCATCCAGGTCCGCCGCGATCCGTCCTTGAGGGGCAACTGAGATGAGGACCGTGCACCCCATGCCCGACCAGTCCACTGTTACCCCGCTTCGTCCGCCTCTCGTCACCGTCGACAAGCTGACAGTCGACATGCCGCTTGGCCGCAGCGGCGCGAGCGTCCGCATCGTCGATGGCGTCGATTTCAGCATCGGTATCGGCGAGCGTGTCGCCTTGGTCGGCGAGTCCGGCTCGGGCAAGTCGCTGACGGCACGCGCGTTGATGCGGCTCGACCGCCTGGCCAAACTGTCCGGCCGGGTCGACTTCGACGGCACCGACCTGCTCAAGCTGTCGGACCGTGACATGGGCAGGCTGCGCGGCAGCTCCATTGCCATGGTCTTTCAGGATCCGATGAGCTTCCTCGATCCGCTGATGACCATCGGCGACCAGGTCGCCGAGACGCTGCGCATCCGAGGCATCGGCAAGGCCGAGGCACGCAAGCGGGCGCTCGCCGTGCTCGACGAGCTCGGCGTCGACCGCGCCGCCCAACGCCTCGATGCCTATCCGCACGAATTCTCCGGCGGCATGCGCCAGCGCGTCGTGCTGGCGATGGCGCTGGTCGGCGAGCCGCGGCTGCTGATCGCCGACGAACCGACGACGGCGCTCGACGTGCGCGTGCAGGACCAGGTGCTCGACCTGCTCGACGACGTGTCGACGCGCCGTGGTCTGGCAGTGCTGTTCATCACCCATGACCTCGGAGTCGTCGCCGGCTTCGCCGAACGGGTGATGGTCATGTATTCGGGCCGCATCGTCGAGGATGGCGAAGTCGCGAGCGTCTTCGCCAGGCCGAGCCATCCCTACACACAAGGGCTGATCAAGGCGGTGCCGCGCATCGACCAGGATCTCAACACGCTCTACGCCATCCCAGGTGCGCCGCCGCCACCACTGGCGCGGCCGGGCGGTTGCCCGTTCCATCCGCGCTGCGATCAGCGCTTCGAACGCTGCGACAAGGACCTGCCCGTGCTGTTGCCGGTCGGTCTGTCGCGCGTCGCCTGCCACCTGCATGACGGCCGCCAGCATGACGGCCGACTGCCAGAAGGAAAGGGCGCCTGACCATGCTCATGTCCATCGACAGCATCAGCAAGTCATACAATGCCTTCCCCAACCCGCCGGCCAAGGTGCTGCACGACGTCACGCTCAACATCGACACCGGCGAGGCCATCGGCCTCGTTGGTGAATCGGGATCCGGCAAATCGACGATCGCCAAATGCATGCTGGCGCTGATCAAGCCGGAAGACGGTGCGATCACGTATGACGGCATCGACGTCATCCATGCCAAGGGCGAGGAGCTCAGGCGCTTCCGCCGCGAAGTGCAGATGGTGTTCCAGGACCCCTATGGCAGCCTCAACCCGCGCATGACGGTCGAGGAGCTGATCGGCGAGGGACTTTTGATCCACAAGCTCGAGCCGACGGCGGCTGCACGCCGCAAGCGGGTCGCCGAGATGATGGAGATGGTCGGCCTCAACCCCAACGACATGGACCGCTACACGCGCTCCTTCTCCGGTGGCCAGCGCCAACGCATCGCCATTGCGCGCGCGCTTGTCATCCGCCCGCGCATCCTCGTCTGCGACGAGCCGGTGGCGGCCCTCGACGTGTCGGTGCAGGCGCAGGTCATAAACCTGCTCCAGGACATGCAGAAGAAGCTGAACCTCGCCATCGTCTTCGTTGCGCACGACTTGGCGGTTGTCCGCCATCTCTGCGAAAAGATCGTCGTGCTGCACAAGGGCAAGGTCGTCGAGCAGGGTTCGCGCGACGAAATCTTCGGCAACCCCCGCATGCCTTACACCCAGTCGTTGCTGGCGGCGGTGCCGGTACCCGATCCCGTCGTCGGCCGCGCCCGCCGTGCAGCGCGCCGCCTCGAAACCGCAAACTGACATTACCAAGGAGACTGCCGATGCGTATCGGTGTCGATGGCCGCAAGATTCCCGAAGCCACCAAGCGCGGACCTGTGGCCAGCTTCGATCATGCCAAGGAGCTGGGCATGGAGGGCCTGTTCTTCCGCACCGTGCTTGACATGAGCCCGACGCTGGATGCCGGCTATCTCGGCGAGATCAAACAGCGCGCCGACGAACTCGGCATGTATCTCGAAACCGGCCTCGGCAAGGTCAATCCTTATGCCACGCCCGAGGCGCCAGAACTGCGCCTCATCGGCGACGGCGACATCGTGCTCGGCTTCCGCCGCATGATGGAGGCCTGTGCCGCCATCGACTGCCGCGAACTCTGGGTGGCGACCGCCAACTACAAGCCGGTCTATACCGGCCGCTTCGCCTACGACCGCTTCCGCACCGACGTGACCTGGTCCGAGCAGCTCGACGCCACCGCGCGCTTCCTCAAGAAGCTCGCGCCGATCTCTCGCGACCTCGGCATCCATCTCAACCTCGAGACGCATGAGGAGATCACCTCCTTCGAACTGGTACGGCTGGTCGAGGAGGTCGGGCCGGATACGACGGGCATCGTCTTCGATACGGCCAACGTGCTGCAGCGCGCCGAGCACCCGGTCTGGGCGGCCAGGCGCGTGGCGCCTTATGTACGCCAGTCCCACATCAAGGACGCGCTGATTGCCTATGACGGCGAGGTGCTCGATTTCCAGATGCGCCCTTGCGGCGGCGGCGTCGTCGATTTCCGCGCCATCATGCCGATCCTGGCCGCCGCCAATCCCGATCTCAACCTGTCGATCGAAAACTACGAATCTTTCTCGGACCGGCCGCGCAACCCGCCCAAGATGATCATAGAGATCGCCGATCCCAAATGGCTCGAAGGCCATCCCGACCTCAGTGTCGAGGAGTATGCCGATTATATGAAGATGGTGCAGGACTACGCTGCCCGCATCGCCAGCGGCGAGGTCCTGGACCGCGAAAGCTTCGCTGCCTGGGCTGTGAAGAACTACCACTATGCCGAGACGGTCGACTACATCAAGACAAGTGCCGCCCACGTCAGGGGCATCTGCCAGGAGCTCGGCCTGCCACTGCAGAAGGCGGCGTAGGCCGGTTTATCGACTGCGAACGGCAAAACCTGCGGAAGGCAGCTTCCGCGGGTTTTTCTTTTTGCCGCTGATTGTTTGTCATCAAACCCCTCTCCGGTCCTTCGGGCCACCTCTCCCCAGAGGGGCGAGGAACCCAAGCTGGACAGACGCTGGCACGTATCTGAAGTCTCGTTGAGCGTTCAGAACCTGGGTTCCTCGCCCCTTTGGGGAGAGGTGCCGAGCGCAGCGAGGCGGAGAGGGGTTGCTGGGCGAACACGTCAATCGCTTGCGAACGTGCCCCAACAAAAAGGCCGCGCAGTCGGCGCGGCCCTTTTTGTCTTCAGCAGGCGTGTAGTAGCCTACCACTCGAGCACGATCTTCCCCGCTTCGCCATTGGCGGCGTTATGGAAGGCGGCCTGGTAGTCGTCGGCCTTCATGCGGCTGGTGATCACCTTGCGGATATCGAGCCCGCTCTCCAGCATCGCCAGCATCTTGTGCCAGGTCTCGAACATCTCGCGGCCATAGATGCCCTTGAGGGTGATCATCTTGAACACGATCTTGGAAAGATCGATCGGGAACGGCTTTGCCGGCACGCCGAGCAGCGCGATACGGCCGCCCATCAGCGTGTGTTCGATCAACTGGTCGAACGCGGCGGGCGAGCCGCTCATCTCGAAGCCGACGTCGAAACCCTCACGCATGCGTAGCCGCGCCATGGCGTCGCGCAGGTCTTCCTCGGCGACGTTGACGGGCGTGACGTCGGCGACCTGGGTGGCGAGTTCGAGGCGCTTGGGGTTGACGTCGGTGATGACCACATGGCGCGCGCCGCAATGCCGCGCCACCGCCGCACCCATGATACCGATCGGGCCGGCGCCGGTGATCAGCACGTCCTCGCCGGCAACGTCGAAGGACAGCGCCGTATGTACGGCGTTGCCGAGCGGGTCGAGGATGGCGCCGAGCTCGTCGTCGATGGTGTCGGGCAGCGGCACCACGTTGAAGGCGGGGATGCGGACATATTCGGCGAAGGCGCCGGGCAGGTTGACGCCGATGCCTTGGGTCTCCGGATCGAGATGGTAGCGGCCGGCGCGGCTGGCGCGGCTGCGCATGCCGATGACATGGCCTTCGCCCGACACGCGCTGACCGACCTTGAAGCCGCGCACATGCGAACCCAGTTCGACGATCTCGCCGGCATATTCGTGGCCTGTTATCATCGATACCGGCACGGTCTTGGCCGCCCATTCGTCCCATTTGTAGATGTGGATGTCAGTGCCGCAGATGCCTGTCTTGTTGACCTTGATCAGCACGTCGTCGGGGCCGACCTGCGGTACGGGCCGGTCTTCCATCCAGATGCCGGGTTCAGCCTTGGCCTTGACCAGTGCGCGCATGGGAAAACTCCTGAAACTCAGATGATGCCGAGCGACTTGCCGGCGTCGGCAAAGGCGTCGATGGCGAAGGTGATGTCCTGCTCGTCGAGCGCTGCCGACATCTGGGTGCGGATGCGCGCCTTGCCCTGAGGCACCACGGGATAAAAGAAGCCGGCGACATAGACGCCGCGCTCGTCGAGCGCCTTGGCCATTCGCTGCGCCAGCACCGCATCACCCAGCATGACCGGGATGATCGGCGTCTCGCCGGGAAGCAGCGTGAAGCCGGCTTGGGTCAGGCCATCGCGGAAGCGTGTGGTGTGGCGGCCGAGTTTTGCACGCAAATCGTCGGCGCCACGTGCGATCTCGATCGCCTTCAGCGAGCCGGCGGCAACGGCTGGCGCCAGGCTGTTGGAGAAGAGGTAAGGACGGGCGCGCTGGCGCAACAGGTCGATGATCGGCTGCGACGCCGCGATGAAGCCGCCCATCGCGCCGCCAAGCGTCTTGCCCAGCGTTCCGGTGACGATGTCGACGCGGTTGCCGGCGCCCGTCAGCGCCGGCGTGCCGCGGCCTTGTTCGCCGATATGGCCGGTGGCATGACAATCGTCGACGGCGACGATGGCGCCATAGCGCTCGGCGAGATCGCAGATCTGCTTGAGCTTGGCGACGTGGCCGTCCATCGAGAACACGCCGTCGGTGACGACCAGCTTGAAGCGCGCGCCGTCAGCGGCGGCCTGCTTGAGCTGGGTCTCCAGGTCGTCCATGTCGCCCTGGGCGTAGCGGAGCCGCTTGGCCTTGGAGAGCCTGACGCCGTCGATGATCGAGGCATGGTTCAGACTGTCGGAGATGATGGCGTCCTCGGCGCCGAGCAACGGCTCGAACAGCGCTCCATTGGCGTCGAAGCAGGCAGCGAACAGGATCGCATCGTCCTTGCCGAGATAGTCTGATATGGCGTGCTCGAGCTCGCGGTGCAGCGTCTGGGTGCCGCAGATGAAGCGCACCGAGGCCATGCCGAAGCCGAACTCGTCGAGAGCAGTTGCCGCCGCCTTGCGGATATCGGCATTGTCGGCGAGGCCGAGATAGTTGTTGGCGCAGAGATTGACCATCTGGCGGTCGCCATCCGGACCCTTCACCTTGATACGGCCGGCCTGCATGCCGGAGATCTGGCGCTCTCGCTTGTAGAGACCGTCGGCCTCGATGCCCTGGAGAACGTTCGAGATGTGGGAAAGGAAATCCTGGTTCAACGGTCTCTCCATCCATTAAGGTGGAAATTCCGATATAATGGATATGATGGCAAGTCTAGTGGAATCCCGTTGGGCCAGCGAACCAGACGCAAATGCCTCGCAGGACGGCCAAGCCGGTGCTATCAGTGGGCCGCTTTTTGGGGGAGGCGACATGGAAGTGAACGACGCGCCGAAGATCGGCCCGGTAATCCAGAAGGAACGCAAGGAGCGCCACCTGACGCTCGACCGGCTTGCGGCGATTTCGGGCGTTTCGCGCTCAATGCTGTCGCAGATCGAGCGCGGCGAGGCCAACCCGACATTCGCCGTTCTGTGGTCGCTGACCCAGGCCCTCGGCATCGATTTTTCCCAGCTCATCGCGGGCGGCATCACCCACCAGCGTAAGGCAGAGGCCATCGAACTGGTGACGCTGGCGCTGACACCTGAAATCAAGAGCCCTGACGGGGCTTGGCGGCTGCGTATCCTGAGTTCGCCGGCCCTGGCCGGCCGTATCGAATGGTACGAGGTCGAGATCGCGCCTGGCTGCAAGCTGCAAAGCGCGCCGCATGCGCCCGGCACTTTCGAGCATCTGACTGCACACACTGACGGCCTATCGGTGGAAACCGAGATGGGACGGCAGGCGCTGAAGACAGGCGAGACGGCGCGCTATCGCGCCGACGTATCCCACGAAATCACCAATAGCGGCTCGGAAACCGCCCGAGCGCTGATGGTCGTTCTTTACGACCAGGACAACTAATCCCATCAGGCACGGACTGGCGCGGATTTTCTGCTCTTGACGGGGCAGCAAGCCTGCCGCTTCCTCCCAGCCAAGCGGCACCGTTCGTCGACGCGCCGCGACCGCGAAAAGGGAGAGCGTCATGTCCGGCAGGTGGGATTTCTGGGTCGACCGTGGCGGCACCTTCACCGACGTCATCGGCCGCGACCCTGATGGTCGCCTCCACCCCCGCAAGTTGCTGTCGGAAAATCCCGAGGCCTATCGCGATGCCGCCATCCAGGGCATTCGCGACCTGCTCGGCCTGGCGCCGGGAGCGGCCATTCCGCCCGGCAGCATCGGTGACATCAGGATGGGCACGACGGTTGCCACCAATGCGCTGCTCGAACGCAAGGGCGACCGCGTCCTTCTTCTCATCACCAAGGGTTTCCGCGATGCCCTGCGCATCGCCTACCAGGCCCGCCCGGACATCTTCGCCAAGGAAATCATCCTGCCCGAGCAACTCTATGAACGTGTCGTCGAGGTCGACGAGCGGGTGCGGGTCGACGGTACCGTAGAGCGCCTTCTCGATATCGCGGAGATCAAGCCGCAGCTGCTGCAGGCCAGGGCCGACGGCATCGATGCCGTCGCCATCGTCTTCATGCATGCCTGGAAGTTCCCCGAGCACGAACGCGCCGTCGCCGCCGTTTGCCGCAAATGTGGGTTCTCCCAGGTGTCGGTCAGCCACGAGGTTTCGCCACTGATCAAGTTGGTCGGGCGTGGGGATACGACTGTCGTTGATGCCTATCTGTCGCCGATCCTGTCGCGCTATGTCCGGCAGGTGGCAGGGGAATTGGACGTTTTGCCGTCCCCCTTGTGGACAGGGTCGGACGGCGAAGACGGACGAGGTGGGGGTGACAGTGCGACGAAGTCTACCTCGACCCCGGTATTGCGCCCCGACCCTGCCCACAAGGGGGACGGCAAAAACCCTCGCCTCATGTTCATGATGTCCTCCGGCGGCCTCACCGCCGCCGAGCTGTTCCAGGGCAAGGATGCGCTTTTGTCAGGCCCCGCCGGCGGCGTCGTCGGCATGGTCGAGACGGCCAAGCTTGCCGGCTTCGACAAGGTCATCGGTTTCGACATGGGCGGCACCTCGACCGACGTCGCCCATTATGACGGCGAATACGAGCGCAGCTTCGACACCGAGGTCGCCGGCGTGCGTGTCCGCGCGCCGATGATGCGCATCCACACGGTCGCCGCCGGCGGCGGCTCGGTGCTGCATTTCGAAGCCGGCCGCTTCCGCGCTGGACCCGATTCCGCCGGCGCCAATCCCGGCCCCGCCTGCTACCGCCGTGGCGGCCCGCTCGCCGTCACCGACGCCAATGTCATGCTCGGCAAGCTGCAGCCCGATTTCTTCCCGGCTATTTTCGGCCCTGCGCAAGACCAGCCGCTCGACGCTCGCGTCGTACGCAAGAAGTTTGCGGCGCTCGCCGAAGAGATCGGTGATGGCCGCAGCCCCGAAGCGGTCGCCGAGGGTTTCGTCACCATCGCCGTCGAGAACATGGCCAACGCCATCAAGAAGATCTCGGTCCAGCGCGGCTACGATGTCACGGAGTATCTGCTCAACTGCTTCGGCGGCGCCGGTGGCCAACATGCCTGCCTGGTGGCCGACGCACTCGGCATGGAGGCGGTGCTGATCCACCCCCTCTCCGGCCTGCTGTCGGCTTATGGCATCGGCCTGTCCTCGGTCTTCGCCTCGCGGCAGCAGGCGCTGCTCAAGCCGCTGGCCGAGGAATCGCGCGCCGAGATCGAGGCCTTGATCGGCAATCTGCGCGCCGAGGTGCTGACTGAGCTCGCCGGTCAGGCCATCGCCGAAGACGATGTCGCCCTGCGGCCTGTCCTGCATATCCGCTACGACGGCACCGACACCGCCCTGCCGCTCGGCTTCGAGCACGGCTCGATCGCCGAGGCCAAGGCTGCCTTCGAGGCTGCCCACAAGGCGCAGTTTGGCTTCATATATAAAGACAAGCCGACCGTGGTCGAAGCGGTGGTGCTGGAGGGTCGCGACGGCAGCGCCCGCGGGCTCTCGGAACAGGAGACCCCGCTTGAAGAAAAGCCGGCCACCACTGCCGAGACGAGAAAGATCTTCACCGAAGGCGCCTGGCATGAGGCCGGTGCCTTCCGCCGGGCTGGCATGAAGCCCGGCCACAAGGTTCCAGGTCCTGCCCTTATCATAGAGAGCCACCAGACAATCGTGGTCGAACCCGGCTGGACCGCCGAGATCAGCGCCCGCAACCACGTCGTCATGCGGCGCGTCGAGAAAAAGCAGCGTCGCGCCGCCATCGGCACCGCCGCAGATCCCGTCATGCTCGAGGTGTTCAACAACCTGTTCATGTCGATCGCCGAGCAGATGGGCGTGACGCTGCAGAACACTGCCTATTCGGTCAACATCAAGGAGCGCCTCGACTTCTCCTGTGCCGTCTTCGACCGCACGGGGGCGCTGGTCGCCAACGCACCCCACATGCCGGTGCATCTCGGCTCGATGGATCGCTCGGTCGAAACCATCATCCGTCTCAACGAGGGCGACATCCATCCCGGCGACGTCTTCGCGCTGAACGCTCCCTACAATGGCGGCACACATCTGCCTGACATTACGGTGGTCACGCCGGTGTTCGACGGGGAAGGGCTCTCCCCCGCAAGGGGGGAGAGCAGCCAGTCACGAAAGATCCTCTTTTGGGTCGCCGCGCGTGGCCATCACGCCGATGTCGGCGGCACTGCACCCGGCTCGATGACCCCGCTGGCAACGACTGTCGACGAAGAAGGCGTGCTGTTCGACAATTTCCGTCTCGTCGAGCGCGGCACGTTCCGCGAAAATGAACTCCACCGCCTGCTGACCGACCACGCCTATCCCGCCCGCAACCCGCAGCAGAACATTGCCGACCTCAAGGCCCAGATCGCCGCCAATG
>NZ_CP139572.1:555000-557500 GCF_050859125.1 Aminobacter sp. BA135 | reverse complement strand
CGGCAGACACACGGCGGGTGCTAACGTCCGTCGTGAAAAGGGAAACAACCCTGACCTACAGCTAAGGTCCCCAAGTTATGGCTAAGTGGGAAAGGATGTGAGGATCCCAAAACAACCAGGATGTTGGCTTAGAAGCAGCCATCATTTAAAGAAAGCGTAACAGCTCACTGGTCTAAATAAGGGTCTTTGCGCCGAAAATGTACCGGGGCTAAAGCCATACACCGAAGCTTAGGGTTTGCAGCTTGCTGCAAGCGGTAGCGGAGCGTTCTGTAAGCTGACGAAGCCGTACCTGTGAGGGGCGGTGGAGGTATCAGAAGTGCGAATGCTGACATGAGTAACGTAAGGGGTGTGAGAGACACCCCCGCCGAAAGTCCAAGGGTTCCTGCTTAAAGCTAATCTGAGCAGGGTTAGCCGGCCCCTAAGTCGAGGCAGAAATGCGTAGACGATGGGAACCACGTTAATATTCGTGGGCCTGGAGGAAGTGACGGATCACGTATGTTGTGGGGTCTTATTGGATTGATCCCTGCAGCGGAGTGGTTCCAGGAAATAGCTCCTCCTTATAGACCGTACCCGAAACCGACACTGGTGGACTGGTAGAGTATACCAAGGCGCTTGAGAGAACTATGCTGAAGGAACTCGGCAAATTGCACGCGTAACTTCGGAAGAAGCGTGACCCTTTCCTGCGCAAGCAGGGTGAGGGTGGCACAGACCAGGGGGTAGCGACTGTTTATCAAAAACACAGGGCTCTGCGAAGTCGCAAGACGACGTATAGGGTCTGACGCCTGCCCGGTGCTGGAAGGTTAAGAGGAGAGGTGCAAGCTTTGAATCGAAGCCCCAGTAAACGGCGGCCGTAACTATAACGGTCCTAAGGTAGCGAAATTCCTTGTCGGGTAAGTTCCGACCTGCACGAATGGCGTAACGACTTCCCCGCTGTCTCCAGCATAGACTCAGTGAAATTGAATTCCCCGTGAAGATGCGGGGTTCCTGCGGTTAGACGGAAAGACCCCGTGCACCTTTACTATAGCTTTACATTGGCATTCGTAGTGGCATGTGTAGGATAGGTGGTAGGCTTTGAAGCCAGGGCGCCAGCCTTGGTGGAGCCACCCTTGAAATACCACCCTTATCTCTATGGATGTCTAACCGCGGCCCGTTATCCGGGTCCGGGACAATGTATGGTGGGTAGTTTGACTGGGGCGGTCGCCTCCTAAAGAGTAACGGAGGCGCGCGATGGTGGGCTCAGACCGGTCGGAAATCGGTCGTCGAGTGCAATGGCATAAGCCCGCCTGACTGCGAGACTGACAAGTCGAGCAGAGACGAAAGTCGGTCATAGTGATCCGGTGGTCCCGTGTGGAAGGGCCATCGCTCAACGGATAAAAGGTACGCCGGGGATAACAGGCTGATGACCCCCAAGAGTCCATATCGACGGGGTTGTTTGGCACCTCGATGTCGACTCATCGCATCCTGGGGCTGGAGCAGGTCCCAAGGGTATGGCTGTTCGCCATTTAAAGCGGTACGTGAGTTGGGTTCAGAACGTCGTGAGACAGTTCGGTCCCTATCTGCCGTGGGTGTAGGAATATTGAAAGGATCTGTCCCTAGTACGAGAGGACCGGGATGGACGGATCTCTGGTGGACCTGTTGTGGCGCCAGCCGCATAGCAGGGTAGCTATATCCGGACGGGATAACCGCTGAAGGCATCTAAGCGGGAAACCCACCTTAAAACGAGTATTCCCTGAGAACCGTGGAAGACGACCACGTTGATAGGCCGGGTGTGGAAGTGCGGCAACGCATGAAGCTTACCGGTACTAATAGTTCGATAGGCTTGATCGTTCTCATTCCTTATGTTCATCGCAGTGCGATCCCAAAGGGATCGTCACGAAATGCGACAAAAGCACAAAAACAGCTTCTCGATTAACATGCGCTTTGCCGACCTGGTGGTTATGGCGGAGCGGCTGCACCCGATCCCATTCCGAACTCGGCCGTGAAACGCTCCAGCGCTGATGGTACTTCGTCTCAAGACGCGGGAGAGTAAGTCGCTGCCAGGTCTGCCAAGCGCATGTTAAATCTTCTCGATACAAAAGGCCCGCCAACGGGTAGACGGGCCGCGTAAGCGGCCCTTTCCTTTGGCAAAAGCCAGACAAAAGACATTTTGCCTGTCGCAAAAGTCTGAAAACGTTGAAAAAGGACATTTTGCCTGTCGCAAAAGTCCGGTGGCGCGGGGTGGAGCAGCCCGGTAGCTCGTCAGGCTCATAACCTGAAGGTCACAGGTTCAAATCCTGTCCCCGCAACCAAATACCAAAACAGCCCAGCTTGTCTGGGCTGTTTTGGTATTTGGACGCAGGTGACGGTCGAGGTGAACCTGCATCAGGGGCCCGCCAGAAGGCAAAGCCGACGACGCGGGACAAAAAGCCAAATCCTGTCCCCGCAACCAACAATAAAAGCCCGCCAAGGTGAAAACCACGGCGGGCCTTTTGCTATCTGGAACCCACTGACTGCCCGATCT
>NZ_CP139572.1:0-550000 GCF_050859125.1 Aminobacter sp. BA135 | reverse complement strand
CGAAGCCGTACCTGTGAGGGGCGGTGGAGGTATCAGAAGTGCGAATGCTGACATGAGTAACGTAAGGGGTGTGAGAGACACCCCCGCCGAAAGTCCAAGGGTTCCTGCTTAAAGCTAATCTGAGCAGGGTTAGCCGGCCCCTAAGTCGAGGCAGAAATGCGTAGACGATGGGAACCACGTTAATATTCGTGGGCCTGGAGGAAGTGACGGATCACGTATGTTGTGGGGTCTTATTGGATTGATCCCTGCAGCGGAGTGGTTCCAGGAAATAGCTCCTCCTTATAGACCGTACCCGAAACCGACACTGGTGGACTGGTAGAGTATACCAAGGCGCTTGAGAGAACTATGCTGAAGGAACTCGGCAAATTGCACGCGTAACTTCGGAAGAAGCGTGACCCTTTCCTGCGCAAGCAGGGTGAGGGTGGCACAGACCAGGGGGTAGCGACTGTTTATCAAAAACACAGGGCTCTGCGAAGTCGCAAGACGACGTATAGGGTCTGACGCCTGCCCGGTGCTGGAAGGTTAAGAGGAGAGGTGCAAGCTTTGAATCGAAGCCCCAGTAAACGGCGGCCGTAACTATAACGGTCCTAAGGTAGCGAAATTCCTTGTCGGGTAAGTTCCGACCTGCACGAATGGCGTAACGACTTCCCCGCTGTCTCCAGCATAGACTCAGTGAAATTGAATTCCCCGTGAAGATGCGGGGTTCCTGCGGTTAGACGGAAAGACCCCGTGCACCTTTACTATAGCTTTACATTGGCATTCGTAGTGGCATGTGTAGGATAGGTGGTAGGCTTTGAAGCCAGGGCGCCAGCCTTGGTGGAGCCACCCTTGAAATACCACCCTTATCTCTATGGATGTCTAACCGCGGCCCGTTATCCGGGTCCGGGACAATGTATGGTGGGTAGTTTGACTGGGGCGGTCGCCTCCTAAAGAGTAACGGAGGCGCGCGATGGTGGGCTCAGACCGGTCGGAAATCGGTCGTCGAGTGCAATGGCATAAGCCCGCCTGACTGCGAGACTGACAAGTCGAGCAGAGACGAAAGTCGGTCATAGTGATCCGGTGGTCCCGTGTGGAAGGGCCATCGCTCAACGGATAAAAGGTACGCCGGGGATAACAGGCTGATGACCCCCAAGAGTCCATATCGACGGGGTTGTTTGGCACCTCGATGTCGACTCATCGCATCCTGGGGCTGGAGCAGGTCCCAAGGGTATGGCTGTTCGCCATTTAAAGCGGTACGTGAGTTGGGTTCAGAACGTCGTGAGACAGTTCGGTCCCTATCTGCCGTGGGTGTAGGAATATTGAAAGGATCTGTCCCTAGTACGAGAGGACCGGGATGGACGGATCTCTGGTGGACCTGTTGTGGCGCCAGCCGCATAGCAGGGTAGCTATATCCGGACGGGATAACCGCTGAAGGCATCTAAGCGGGAAACCCACCTTAAAACGAGTATTCCCTGAGAACCGTGGAAGACGACCACGTTGATAGGCCGGGTGTGGAAGTGCGGCAACGCATGAAGCTTACCGGTACTAATAGTTCGATAGGCTTGATCGTTCTCATTCCTTATGTTCATCGCAGTGCGATCCCAAAGGGATCGTCACGAAATGCGACAAAAGCACAAAAACAGCTTCTCGATTAACATGCGCTTTGCCGACCTGGTGGTTATGGCGGAGCGGCTGCACCCGATCCCATTCCGAACTCGGCCGTGAAACGCTCCAGCGCTGATGGTACTTCGTCTCAAGACGCGGGAGAGTAAGTCGCTGCCAGGTCTGCCAAGCGCATGTTAAATCTTCTCGATACAAAAGGCCCGCCAACGGGTAGACGGGCCGCGTAAGCGGCCCTTTCCTTTGGCAAAAGCCAGACAAAAGACATTTTGCCTGTCGCAAAAGTCTGAAAACGTTGAAAAAGGACATTTTGCCTGTCGCAAAAGTCCGGTGGCGCGGGGTGGAGCAGCCCGGTAGCTCGTCAGGCTCATAACCTGAAGGTCACAGGTTCAAATCCTGTCCCCGCAACCAAATACCAAAACAGCCCAGCTTGTCTGGGCTGTTTTGGTATTTGGACGCAGGTGACGGTCGAGGTGAACCTGCATCAGGGGCCCGCCAGAAGGCAAAGCCGACGACGCGGGACAAAAAGCCAAATCCTGTCCCCGCAACCAACAATAAAAGCCCGCCAAGGTGAAAACCACGGCGGGCCTTTTGCTATCTGGAACCCACTGACTGCCCGATCTTGAAGCGCATCAGGGGCACGCAACAAAGCCAATGCCGCAGACCCAACAATCAAAAGTCCCCAAAGGTCAAAACCACCGACGGCTCTGTCGTGGCTGGACGCTGGTGACGCGACAGCTGAAAGTGCGGCACGGTCCGCGCCGGCTAAGGTCGCCGGAGCTTGAGCTGGCAGGCCTCGACCAAACCTGCTCCGCCCGTCCGCCTCATGCTCCTGAAGGCCTAAGCCAAATAGCGCCTGTCCCAGTCGGCCATCCTATGCGCATTGCCGATCTGCATCGCCTGCGAAAAGGCCGAGCGGACACCCCCGAACACCGTCGACACCAGGATCTTCGGCCGCGCGGCCAGTTCCGCGCTCGCCATATCTGCTGCAGTCGACCCGCGATGAAGCGCCCGGATGTCCAGCAGAACCACGTCGCCGGCCCTAACGTCGATGCGAACGACGTCCTCGGCCGACGCTTCCGCAAGGGTTTCGAGCCGCGTGTCATCGAGCGGTGTGGGCGTAAGATGCGAGCCTGGCAGGATCCGAAGGCTGGCGCCGTCCTGCAGATAGACCAGTGCCTTGAGGCATCCGGCCGTCTCCGCCCAGGGATCGCAATCCTTGAGGAAACCGCTGTAGCGGCCACGCAGCAGATCGGTGTGCCAGTGTTGGGAGCGATTGACCGTAATGTCGCTCAAGCCAAGGGCGAAATACGGGATGTCCTGGTAATAGGCCTGCAGGAACCGGTTGATCGTCTCGTCGGTGGCGATCCTGGCGTGGACTGCCGCCAAGGCTGGAAAGCGATGAAAGCCGGCGAGATGGTAGGAGTGGGCGACGTTACGTGTCTGTCCCATGCTGCCGAGATTGTCGACGGCAGCTTGGCGAAATGCCTCGATTTCGGCTTTGGCGAAGACTTGCGGCAGAACGCAATAACCCTCTCTCAGGCTCAGGTTCGTCAGTTTCGGATCCATGCACCCCAGCTCAGCCCTGCTTCAACGATCGGCGCTTGCGCACCCGCTTCGCCTTGAGATCGGAGCGCAGTCGCTCGATCAGGCCACGCGTGTCCGGCTCGCCCCAGATGCGCCGTTCGCTCCACAATCGATTGTAGTTGTTTCCGCCTGATGGCACCAGATCGCTGAACTCGCCTTCCGCTGTCTTGTTGCGGATGGCCACGATTTCTCCGGACGGCATCATCTTGACGATGTTGACCCTGCCGCTTTGGTCGGTGTTCAGCCGCGGCGAGTCGCCGAAGGTGATCGAGCGCCAGTCGGACGTCTCGGCAAGAACGCGGCCGAACAAATAGGGTCCGGTCGGTTCCAGCGACGAGTGTCCATAGAAGCGGGCGTTGAAATGCGTGACGATGCGGTCGATCGCCCGCGCCAGAACCGGATTGCCGGCTTCGGCATAGATGAGCGCGTTGCTCGTCGCCCAGGAGGGGTGGCCTGATATGTCGCGGAAAACCACCATCTTGCAGCGGCTCCCGATCGCGATCGGGCGCAGGTGGAGATAGGACAGGTCGGAATAGAGCCCGCCATAGCTATGCAGCAGGCAGTAGCGCGCCAGATCCGCCTTGAAAGCGTAAGGCGTCAACGCTTGATAAGCCTGCAGTACCGGTTCGGGATAGCTGGCGGCGAGAAATGCGGTCAGTTCTTCGTTGTCGTAGCGCCGGTACTCAGCGTCGGGATAGGTCGACCTGAACGACTCGACGTTGCGCGCGAAGCTGTCCGTTGTCGCTGGCGACGGCTGCGCGCCGTCGGTGATCATGATCTGGAAAAGCCGCAGCGGCGGTTTTGTCATTCCATTCGTCCCCGATTGCGACCGTGTTATCAGCCCGAGCGTGGGCGTGAGAAGGGGCTGTCTGGTCGGGCAGGGGGACGTTGCGGCTAGAACAGCTCAAAATCGCCCGATGGCGCGACGTTCGGCTGCGCGGAGGTCTGGCCGGCCAGGCGTGCTGCTAGGTCTGAAAGGGTGATCGCTGCGAGGGCCGCTTGCGGATCGAGCTGCCAGACTGGGCTCGTGCCCGTGCCGATTTCGTCGACATAGCCGGCTAAGCATCGAAGTTTCTGCTCGATGTGGTCAAAGCTCTGCAGCGCCTGCGCATAATGCGGGTCGCTGCCGCCGAGCTGGCTGCTCTGGGCGGAAACCAGCGGATGCAGCCTTTCCACTTGAGCGGCGATGTCATTCAACTCGCTGCTCACCCGTCCGAGCAGTTCGGAAACGGGCACAAGTGTCTCATGGCAAAGTGCAGTGGCACGCGATGGCATGTCGGAACGGCCTTTCAGAAGATCAGAAGAACTCGACGGAACCGCCCGAAGGCGCGACCAATGGCTGTTTGGGCGGAACAGGCGCAACAAAACCCTTGTCGCCGGAGAGCATGACCTGGCGCGCGCGCCCCGACAATGGCCAGTATTCGACCCGGCGGCCGCGATCGCCGCCGAGATCGCCGCCGACGATGCTGATGCCTTCATTGCGCAGGAACGTCTCGGCAAACTCGCCGTTCATCGCGCCGATATCCGAAAGACCATCGATGGTCCGGGCCCCCCCGAACAGCTTGGCTTCCAGCCGGTGGCGATGGGCGCCACGCTGCAGCAGGCCGTTGACGAGCAACTCCATCAGGTGGACGCCGTAACTCTGGGCATCGAGCGACGAGCGGCCATTGTTGCCCGGCAGCAGGAAGTGGTTCATGCCGCCAGTCCGGGCAAAGGGATCGCGAATGCAGGCGGCGACACAGGAGCCGAGAATGGTCGTCAGCACGACGTCCTCCCGGTCGACCACGTGGTATTCGCCGCGCATGACGGTGATGCGCTGGTTTACGAGGGTCACTTAAGGATCCCGACGATTGCTTCGATAGCCTTCTTGAGCGCCGGCGTGGTGAACGGCTTGGTCAGGAAGTTGTTGACGCCAAGTGCCACGGCGGCTTCCAGGAGCTGGCGGTCGCCCTTGCCGGTCAGGAGGATGAACGGCGTCGCCCGGGTCGGGCCGTAGGAGCGGATCGCCTTCAGCAGCTGCAGTCCGTCGAGCTTCGGCATGTTGAAGTCGGAGATGACCATGTGCGAGGGCTGCTCCATCATCATGCGCAGCGCCTGCTCCCCGTCCTTGGCGATGGCGATCTTGCGGATGCCCATCTCCTGCAGCGCATCGGTGATGAGCATGCGGCTGGTCGTCGTATCGTCGACCACGAGGACCTTAAAGTGTTCGAGGAAGGACATTTTTAGCTCCGTTGGAATTCGAGCGCGTCAGCGCGAGGATGTGGGAGGCGATCTTGTCCAGCGGCGCCTGCCGCTCGACCGCGCCGACTTCGAAAGCGACCCTGGGCATGCCGTAGACAAGGCTGGTGGCCTCGTCCTGACCGATCGTGCCGGCGCCGGCCTGGCGCATCTGCAGCAGTCCGGCAGCACCGTCGCGGCCCATGCCGGTCAGGATCGCGCCGATGGATTTCGAGCCTGTCGCCTTGGCCACCGAGGCAAACAGCACGTCGACCGACGGCCGATGGCCATTGACCGGATCGGTGCTGCGCAGCCGGCAGCGCAACTGGCCGGGCCCCGAAATCTCGAGATGCGTGGCACCACCGGGGGCGAGATAGATGTGCCCGGTCGTCAGCGGCGCGCCATCGACGGCCTCGCTGACACGTGGCCGCGACATGCGGTTGAGGCGCTCGGCGAAGCTCTTGGTAAAGGCTGCCGGCATATGCTGGGTGATCACGGTGGGCGGGCAGTTCTCCGGAAACTGCGACAGCACGGTGATCAGCGCCTCGACGCCGCCCGTCGACGAGCCGATCGCCACGACCTTGCCGTTGGGCACATAGTCGGCGTTGGCAGCAGGCTGCTCGCGCTGGGCGTTCGGCTGGTTCGTCGCCAGCGGGCGGATCTGGGCACGTGCTGCTGCCTTCACCGTCGCTTGCAGCGCGCCGAAGGCGCGGTCGTCGCTGAACGACGCCTTGGAAATACAGTCGAAGGCGCCGATCTCGAGGGCCGTGATCGTGGCCGTGGCATCCCTTGAGGTCAGGCTCGACACCATGATGACGGGCATCGGCCTCAGCCGCATGATCTTCTCGAGGAATTCGAGCCCGTTCATGTTCGGCATCTCGACGTCGAGCGTGATGACGTCGGGATTGAGTTCCTTGATCTTGGCGCGTGCCTCCAGCGGGTCGGCGGCATGGCCGACGACCTCGATGGCCGGGTCGAGGCGCAGCACTGCGGAAAGCAGTGTGCGCATGGTGGCGGAATCGTCGACGATGAGAACGCGAACCGGCTTCATGCGGCGCCTGCGCGCAGCTTGTAGGTGGTGATCCCTTCGGGCTGGAAATCCGCCGTCGCAGGCCCTGAGACGCGCTCGGAATGGCCGATATAGAGCGTGCCGCCCGCCGTCAGCAGCGGAACGAAGCGGCTCCAGATCCGCGACTGCGTCGCTTCCTCGAAATAGATGACGACGTTGCGGCAGTAGATCGCCTGGAACTGACCCTTCATCGGCCATGCGCCGATCAGGTTGAGCTCGCGGAAAGCCACGATCGTACGCATTTCGTCGGCAGCGCTGAACGAGTTGCCGTCGCCTGAGCGGACTGGCGTGAACCAGCGCCGGCGCAAATCAGGCGGCACCGGGCGAAGGGCTGCCTCGCTGTAGATTCCCTCGCGACCGAACGCGACCATGTTGGGGTCGATGTCGGTCGCCAGAACCCGGATGTCGTGGTTGGCGGCTTCCGGCATCAGCGACAGGATCGTCAGGGCGATCGAATAGGGTTCGGCGCCATTGGAGCACGCCGCAGACCAGATCCTGACGCGGCCGCCGCGCCTCGCCGCTTCGAGCAGCGGCGGCAGTACCTGCTTGGCCAGATGTTCGAAGTGATGCGGCTCACGGTAGAAATTGGTGACGTTTGTGGTCAACGCCGCCAGCATCTTCTGGCGCTCGTCGAGACCCTCGCGGGAGGCGATGAGCGCGCAGTAGTCGCGGAAGCTTTCCAGTCCGAGCGCCCGCAGGCGCTTGGACAGCCGGGAGTAGACGAGTGCTGCCTTCGCCTCGGTCAGATGGATGCCGGCGTCGGCATGGAGCATCGCCGCGATCTGCCGCAGGTCCTCGCCGGTGAGCACGAACTCACCGGCGACCAGGCTCTGGCGCTGATTGCGCGGCTTGTCGATGTTTTGCAGACTGGTCATGCCGCGATCGGCTCAAGCGCCGGCAGGACGTTGTCCAGCGCGATCAGGCTGATCATGCGGCCTTCGATGGCCAGCACGCCGCGTACGAAGGTCTTGGCCATGTCCGAGGCGACGTCGGGCGTCGGCTTGATGGCGTCGTCGGTGACCGACAATATGTCGGACACGGCGTCGACCAGTAGGCCCACCACCTGGGTGCCGACCTGAGCCACCATGATAACATGGCGAACGGTAGGCTCCGGCGGCTGGAAGCCGAGGCGGGCAGCGAGATCGACGATCGGCAGGATCGCGCCGCGCAGGTTGATGACACCGCGGACGTAGGGCGGTGACTTCGGCAGCACAGTCGCCGGTGCCCAGCCTCTGATCTCGCGCACCGACATGATGTCGACGCAGAATTCCTGCTCGCCGATACGGAACGCGATGAGTTCGCGGCTGCTGTTGTCGTGTTTGGTGGTCTCGATCATGGCATCACCCTGCTGCTGCAAGAACGGGTTCAAGAATGGTCGCGTCGGACTGCGAATTGGCGATCACGGTGTCGACATCGATGATGAGGGCGACGCGGCCATCGCCGAGGATGGTTGCTGCGGCGATGCCCGGCACATGCCTGTAGTTGGACTCCAGACTCTTGATGACGACCTGGCGCTGGCCCTGGATCGTGTCGACGAGCAGGGCGCTGCGGCGGCCGCCTTCGGTCTCGACCAGGATTGCCACGCCTGCCAGCGGATCGGTGGCGGTGTTGCGGAAGCCGAGCTCGCGGCCGACGTCGATCAGCGGCGTAAACGCATCGCGGATCGCAATGACCCTGGAGCCGCCGCCGAGGCCGTGCACGTCGGCTGCCTTGGGCTGCAATGTCTCGATGATCGCCGTCAGCGGCACGACCAGCGTCTGGTCGGCCACCGTCACCACCATGCCGTCGAGCACGGCGAGCGTGAGTGGCAGGCTCATGGTGAAGGTCGAGCCCTTGCCGGGGCGCGAGGTGATCGACAACCGACCGCCAAGACCCTGGATCGAGCGCTTGACCACGTCCATGCCGACGCCGCGGCCAGAGATGTTCGACACTTCCGATGCCGTGGAGAAGCCAGGCAGGAAGATCAGATTGTCGATCTCCTCGTCGGACAGCACGGCGTCGGCTGCGATCAGACCCTTCTCCACAGCGATCGCCTTGACCCGCGAGCGGTTGATGCCGGCGCCGTCGTCGGCAACCTCAATGACGATGCGGCCCGAGCGGTGCATCGCCGAAAGACGCACAACGCCTTCGGCCGGCTTGCCGGCGGCGATACGCACCTCGGGCTTTTCCAGCCCATGGTCGATGGCGTTGCGGATCATGTGCGTCAATGGGTCGTTCAGGCGGTCGATCACCGTCTTGTCGACTTCGGTGCCTTCGCCGTCAGTGATCAGGCGGACCTGCTTGCCGGTCATGCTGGCAACTTCGCGCACCAGGCGCGGAATGCGCTGGAACACCGACTTCACCGCCTGGGCGCGGATCGCCATGACACAGTCCTGGATCTCGCGCGTCAGGTGCTCGAGCTCGTCGAGGCCAAGGGCCACAGCGGATCCAGGTACGTGTCCGGCTTCCATGACGCGCTGCGACAGCATCGCCTGGTTGATGACGAGCTCGCCGACAAGGTCGATAAGTCGGTCGACACGCTCGAGATCGGCGCGGATGGTCTGCGGGGCACCCGCATTGGCATTGGCGCCGCCTTCGCTGTTGCGCGCCGCGGCAGCCTTCGTCGGCTGGGCCTCGACTTCGGCAACAGCCTCGCGTTCCTCGGCCGATGGCAGCGGGATGATCTCCGCCGTCGTTGCCGGCTGAGCCGCCTCGTCGCCCTGGATGGAGCGGAGCAGGGCAGCGAATGCGTCTTCGGTCGAGTCGGCGCCGGGCTCGGCATCGGAGGAACCGGCGCCGGCTGCCTGGATGGTCAGGCTGGAATCCCATTCCACGAATTCGAAGACTTCGCGGATCGCGTCCTCACCCTTTTCGGTGGTGAGCTTGATGGTCCATTCGAGATAGGCGCCTTCCGGATCGAGTTCGGCGAGAGACGGCAAGCCGCTTGCGTCGCAGCTGATGTCCAGCTCGCCGAGCCGTTCCAGTTCGCGCAGCACCAGCACCGTCTCGTTGCCCTTGGCATAGAGTTCGGGCCTGGGCTTGAAAGTGATCGTGTAGCTGCGCCCGATTTCGACAGGTGCGTCCGAGAAATCGAACGCCACGGTGACGGGCGTGAAGGAGAAGTCGCTCATGTCGTCTTCTTCTTCGGCTTCCGCCTCCGCCCCGCCGGGGCTCAGTGCGGTGAGCTCGCCGACAAGCACTTCGCTGCGGCCGCTGTCGACCGTGTGGCCATCGCGTGCCGCCGCCACGAGATCTGCCAGAAGGTCGGCGGCGCGCAGCATGACTGCCATGACGTCGGCCGTCGGTTCCAGCGCGCCGTTGCGGACGTGGTCGAGCGTGGTTTCGAAGACATGGGCGAACTGCACCAGGTCTTCTAGGCTGAAGGCGCCAGCGCCGCCCTTGATCGAATGCACCGCGCGGAAAACCGCGTTCACGGTGTCGGATTCGGCTTCCCCGCGTTCCATCGCGAGAAGGCCGGTTTCCAGTTCGGCGAGTTGTTCCTCGCACTCCTGGAAGAAGGTCTGCTTGACCGCTGCCATTGCGTCCACGGACATGTCTCCTGGTTCAGGCCGACACGCGGCGGATGGCGTCGATCAGCTTGGCAGGATCGAATGGCTTGATGATCCAGCCGGTCGCACCCGCACGGCGGGCGCGATCCTTCTTCTCGGCATCGCTCTCGGTGGTCAGCACCAGGATCGGAATGCCGCGATAGGTGTCGTCTGCACGCACATGCTCGATGAAGCCGAAACCATCCATGCGGGGCATGTTGATGTCGGTGACGATGACACGCGGGGTCTCTGTCTTCAGCACCTCGAGGCCATGGACGCCGTCCTCGGCTTGAATGACCCTGTAGCCGGCTTGCGTCAGCGCCAGTTTCAGCATCTCGCGCATGGTGCGAGAATCATCGACGGTCAAAATGGTCGCGCTCATTCCGGCATCTCCTCCCTGGTGAAATCCGCTTCCGAGAAGCCCAGGAGCCGCAGGCCTTCGACGAAGCCGGGCGTCAGGTTGGTGAAGGAGAGCGCGGCGTCATCCGCGCTCCAGGTTTGTTGCGCCGACAGGAGAACCTGAAGGCATTGACCGCCGATCCGCTCCACGCGCGAGGCATCGATGGTCAGCGCGGTTCCGCGCATTGCGAGCAGGCTTTCGGTCAGAGGCGCTGCCGCCCTGAAGTCCAGCGCTGCCGCAAGCTCGAGTATCCGTTGTGAAGGATCGGACACGGTGGTCATGGCTGGCTCAGAACTCCTGCCAGTCGTCGGCCGCCGGAGCGATCGCACGGGCTGCGGAAGAACCGAAGCTCGAGGATGCAACCTTCAGCTCGGGGCGTGGTGCGCGCGACGCAGGGGACTTGGCGCTTGCCGGGCGGCCGGAGGACTCGACGACCGAGAGCTTGCCGAGCCGGAACGTGCTGATCTGGCGCGACAGTTCTTCGGTTTCCTGCGACAGCGAGTGGCTTGCGGCAGTCGATTCCTCGACCATCGCGGCGTTCTGCTGGGTCACCTGGTCCATCTGGTTGACCGCCGAGTTGACCTGGTCGAGACCGGTCGACTGCTCATGCGCGCTGGCGGCGATGTTGGTGACGACGGCATTGATCTCGGCCACCTGGAGAACGATGCGCTCCAGTGCCTTGCCGGTCTCGGCGACCAGCTTGACACCTTCGCCGACCTGGGTCGTCGAAGCGGAGATCAGGCTCTTGATCTCGCGGGCGGCTTCCGCCGAACGCTGGGCCAGTGCGCGCACCTCCGAGGCAACCACGGCGAAGCCGCGTCCAGCGTCGCCGGCGCGAGCCGCTTCGACACCGGCGTTGAGCGCCAGGAGGTTGGTCTGGAAGGCGATCTCGTCGATCACGCCGATGATGCGGCTGATCTGCTCGGACGACTTCTCGATCGTGCCCATGGCGTCGATCGCCTTGCGCACCACCACGCCGCTGGTCTCGGCATCGGTCTTGGCCGTCGAGACGACATCACGGGCATGCACTGCACCTTCGGCCGTCTTCTTGACGGTCGCGGTGATCTCGTCGAGCGCAGCTGCGGTCTCTTCGAGGCTTGCGGCCTGCTGTTCGGTGCGGCGCGACAGGTCGTCGGCGGCGGTGTAGATCTCGCCGGTGCCGGCGTGGATTGCCTTCACGCTGGACGTGATGCTGAGCATGGTCTGCTGCAGCTTCTCGACCGACTCGTTGAAGTCCTGGCGCAGCTTGACCAGCTTGTCCGGGAACGGTGCGTCGATGCGGTGCATCAGGTCGCCCTTGGAAAGTGCGTCGAGGCCGTGGCCCAGAGCCGAGATCGCAACCATGTCCTGGCGATCTTCCTCGGCCTTCTGCGCGGCGCGCAGTGCGGCCTCGTCCTCGGCGCGGCGGCGCGTCTCGGCGGCTTCTGCCTCGAGACGAACCTTCTCGATCGCGGCTTCCTTGAAGGTCTGCACCGCGGACGCCATCTGGCCGACTTCGTCGCGACGACCGATGGCCGGAACCACGACCTTGAGGTCACCGGAAGCCAGGCTACGCATCGCATGCGTCATGTTGTTGACCGGCGTTGCGATCTGGCTGGAGAGCCACAGCGCGATCACCACAAGGATAGCGATGATCAGGCCCGCGCTGCCGAGCTGCAGGTACTGTGCTGTCGCAATGGCGTCGTTCTTGAGAACCGCAGTGTCCTCTTCCCATTTGCCAATCTCGGCCTGCATCTCGGCAACCGCCTTGCGGACGGTAGCCTGCACTTCCGAGGCGCGGGTCGAACCAGCGAGCTCGCGGCCGCGATCATAGGTTTCCGGCTTGCCAGCGAGCTGGACGATCGGATCGCCAATCTCGTTGCGCCAGTTGTTGGCGGCTGCCTGGAAATTGTCGATCGCCGCGATCACGTCCTTGTCGGTGATCTGCCGGCTCCGGGCGTCGGCGATGGTCTTGTCGACGTTCAGCGACGTGTCGTGATAGCGCTTGGCGACGTCCTCGCGCAGGCTCAGCACATAGGTGCGGGCGATGTTGGCGCGGTCGAGATGCAGGGCTTCGGCTTTGCCGAGTGTGTTGAGAACGCCACTTGCAACCTGAAGCTCCGCGCTGGCAGCTTCGAGCTGGCTCAGCGCGCGCATCATCATCCCGCCGACGACGAGGCTGACGATGACGATCGCCGAGAAGGCAAGCACCAGCTTGCGGGTGATGGAAAGATTGGCGGCGGAGAAGCCCCCTTTCTGCGGCGGAGCGCCGTAGTGGGTTGCTGTCGGGTCGAAGGTGGAACTCATTGGGCGTTTCCTTGCCGTAGAGGTAGAACTTGGTTGCCTGGCCCCACAGGTCTTCTTCGTCGGCAAAGTATGGCCGATCGCTGGGAAGCTTTTTCGCTTCGCACCGCCTGAAGACATGCAGGAATGTGAGTAGGGGATGGCGCCGGCGGCGTCGCCAGCGCGTGTTTTGCTTCGAAAAGGAGGAGATCTAAGAGAGGTTTCTCAAACGTAGCTTATTAGAAAATGCTCATGTCTTGCCTGCTACTTCATTCCCCGAGAGCGCCGACAGGAACCCCTCCCTGTACTTAAAAATTTAGCTATCTCGTTGACTCGACGTATTCAGAAGAAATTACCCAAGTGTAAATGCCGGCAACGCTGCCAAGGATCCGGGTCATCAGTACTTGTACGACAAGAGTCATTCGCGCCGCGCAAGCAATGTGCGAAAGATAAGCCGTCGGTATTGAGAATGATCCGCTTAAGATAAACCAGTACTCTTGCAAGATCACTGGTCAGTTGAATCCGGCTAGATCCTAGTCGGCACCGATCCATGTAAGCCGCCGCTGACAGTCGAATCCGCTGCATTTTCGGCTTTTTCGCACGGTTGCTGCCCGGTGACTCAAGGGAAAGGCGGCTATCGATCTGCCTCA
Source organism: Aminobacter sp. BA135 (assembly GCF_050859125.1). Lineage (NCBI taxonomy): Bacteria > Pseudomonadati > Pseudomonadota > Alphaproteobacteria > Hyphomicrobiales > Phyllobacteriaceae > Aminobacter > Aminobacter sp. BA135. The sequence continues at coordinate 536,689 of NZ_CP139572.1, read as the reverse complement.
TTCTTGCCACAGGTGGCGGTCGACTTGTTAGAGTTCAGAGGTCGATGCGCTGCGAAATTCCGCAGAGTCGTGCAAATTTTTTTGCGGTTTGACGCCGAAGTTGACCTTGAGTCACGCGATCGGCGGTGGTGTCTGCGCGCGCCGGTTGTGAGCCGGTTTTGCCATTCGCCGGACAAGGGGAATCATCGCTTGCTACACTTGACGCCGGTCGCGCGCTGGCTGCTTCCCTTAGTTGAATCCGCGCACGTTTTACTTCCTGTCTAGTTGCAGAACGCATCGTCGCTGGCCGCCGAGGACGCTTTGTGCACAAATGAAAATGCCGCCTGGGCCGTTCCCACACGAATGAATGGCGTCGTTGAAAGTTTGTACACAAACGAAAAAGGCGCCGACTTTGGCCGACGCCTTCACAAGATGGATGCTGGTGGTACCAGCTCGCGGCTAGCTTAGCCGATGCGCTGGCCGCTCTTCGGATTGAATACATGCAAGTCGGCAGCACTTACCGACAGCCGGACGGTGTCGTCAGGCTTCACCGCGACCCGCCCCATGGCAAAGACACACGCCTGCTGGCCGGCAAGCCTGGCATAAAATTGCGTCGACAGGCCGAGAGGCTCGACCACCTCGACCCGCACGGCGATGCCGCCATCGCCGGCGACGCGCATATGCTCGGGCCGCAACCCTATCGTTACCTCGTCACCGTCGGCAACCGGCAGGCTGGCCAGTACGGGCAGGCGCTGGCCGTCGCTCAGGACGGCCGCTGCATCATCGCCCGTCCGCGTGACAGTCGCCGGCAGGAAGTTCATGCCCGGCGAGCCGATGAAGCCGGCAACGAAAGCGTTGGCGGGCCGGTCGTAGAGGTCGAGCGGCGCGCCGACCTGCTGGACGACGCCATCATGCATGACGACGATACGGTCGGCCATCGTCATTGCCTCGACCTGGTCGTGGGTGACATAGACCGATGTCGTCTTGAGCTGCTGGTGCAGTGCCTTGATTTCGGTGCGCATATGCACGCGCAGCTTGGCATCCAGGTTGCTGAGCGGCTCGTCGAACAGGAACACCTTAGGGTCGCGCACGATGGCGCGGCCCATTGCGACGCGCTGGCGCTGGCCGCCGGAGAGCTGGCGCGGCAGACGCGCCAACAGCTTGTCGAGGCCGAGCCGGTTCGCCGCGCCATTGACCCTGGTGTCGATCGCGCCCTTCTCGGCCTTTCGAAGCGCCAGGCTGAAGCCCATGTTCGACGCGACGTTCATGTGCGGATAGAGCGCATAGGACTGGAACACCATGGCGATGTCGCGGTCCTTGGGCGCGACGTCGTTGACGACGCGCTCGCCAATGCGGATCTCACCCGCCGAAACCTCTTCCAGACCGGCGATCATTCTCAGCAAGGTCGACTTGCCGCAACCGGAGGGGCCGACGAGCACCACGAACTCGCCGTCTGAAATTTCGAGGTCAACGGCCTGGAGCACGTTGAGCGAACCGTAATCCTTTTGGACCTTGTTGAGTGTAACCGAAGCCATGGTCCTACCCTTTGACGGCGCCGGCGGTCAGGCCGGTCACAAGATAGCGTTGCAGGAATGCGAAGAAGATGCAGACCGGGATGAGCGCCAGGATCGACGCCGCCATCATCTGTCCCCAGTCGACGGCGAATTTGCCGATGAAGGTGAGCAGTCCGACGGCGAAGGTCTTCTGGCCCTCGCTGGAGATCAGCATCAGCGCGAACAGAAGTTCGCTCCACGCCGCGGTGAAGACGAAGCCGAGCGTCGCCCCCATGCCGGGCAGCGTCAGCGGGATGATGATGCGGCGCAAAGCCTCGAAGCGGGTGCAGCCGTCGATCATCGCCGCTTCCTCCAGGTCTTTCGGTATGCCGTCGAAGAAGGATTGCATCAGGAAGGTCGCGAAGGCGGTGTTGAAGGCGGTGTAGATGATGATCAGCCCGGTCAGGCTGTTGGTCAGGCCGATCTCGCCCATGATGCGGTAGATCGGCGGGATGACCATCACCAGCGGGAAGGTCTGCGTCAGCAAAAGGGCTATCGCCACCGTCGTCTTGCCACGGAAGGAGAAGCGCGACATGGCGTAGCCGGCGCCCGAGGCGATGACGGTCACCAGGATGGCCGTGGTCACGGAGACCAGCACGCTGTTGAAGAAATAGAGCGGAAAATCGCTGGCCTTCAGCACCGTGGCATAGTTCTCGAAGGTCGTCGCCGACGGCCACAGCGTGATGCCTTCGGAATAGAGCAGCGACTGCGGCGTCACCGAGATCTTCAGCGTCCAGTAGATCGGAAACAGCGCGAAGATGACGTAGGCAGCAATGGCGCCGTAGAGCCCGATACCGCCGAGCAGGCGCGCGGAATTGGAGCGTCCGGCAATCATCACGAGTACCTCGCGAGCGAGCGGCGGATGCCGATCAGCACCACCGCATAGACGATGAGAAGGATGAGCAGCAGCACTGCCACCGCCGAGGCGTAACCCTTGTCGAGCGACTTGAAGGCGCTGACATAGATGTAGGTGGCGACCGTGTTGGTCGAGCCGGCCGGTCCGCCCGAGGTCATGACGAAGATCAGGTCGGCGAAGGTCGCGATCCAGATCGTGCGCAGCATGACGGTGATGGCTATTGTCGGCGCCAGGAACGGCAGCGTCACTTTGGAAAAGCGCTGCCATGGCGAGGCGCCGTCGATGGCCGCGGCCTCGTGCAGCTCGGACGGGATCGACTTCAGTGCCGCCAGAAGCGTGATGGCGAAGAACGGGATGCCGAACCAGACATTGGCGATGATCGGCCCCCACATGGCGATCTTGGGGTCGGCCAGGATGTTGCTCGGCTCGGCCATGATGCCCATGGCGTAGAGCCAATGTGGCAGCGGCCCGACGATCGGGTTGAACAACCAGGCCCAGGTGAGGCCGGACAGGAAGGATGGTACCGCCCAGGGCAGGAACACCACCGCCTGCACCACCTTGCGGCCCCAGAACGGCCGGTCGAGCAGGAGCGCCAGGCCGAGTCCGAGGAAGAACTGGAAGAACAGGCTGCCGACGGTCCACCACAGGGTGTTGACCAGCGCTTGGGCAAGCAGCGGATCGGAAAACAGTGCCTGGTACTGGCCGAGGCCGACATATTCGGACTTGAAGGCCGAGAATTTACGAAACGAATAGCTGATGCCGATGATCAGCGGCACGAGCAGCACCGTGACCAGCAGGATCAGGGCTGGGCTGAGATAAAGCCACGGCTCGAAGCCGGGCAGGACGGAACCCCTGCGCCCCGCCTTGCGGGGCGAACTCGATTCGGCGACTGCAGTGGTCATGGGCGACGCTTTCGGGCGATGCTTTCGGCATGGCGAAAAGATCGCCCCCTCGCGCGCGACCTCGTCTCCAAGGGGAGAAAGGGCTTGGCGGCGATGCCGGCATGACCGCGAAACGCGGTCGCGAGGGGGCAGCAAAGGAGCCCTGGCGACAGGGCAGGGTTGGCGGGACATCGCTGCCCCGCCATGGCCGTTACTTCTTGCTTTTGGCCATCCAGTCCTGCTGTTCCTTGGTCAGAAACGCAGCCCACTCGTCGGCGATGTCCTTGGCCGTGCGCTGGCCGAGGAGCACCTCCTGGACATTCTTGACCGAGACCTGGTCATAGAAGTTGCCGAGGTTTTCGAGATGCACCGGCGGCGTCACGAACTCGAACTTGTCGGGATTGTTCAGCTCCTCGAACCAGCCCCTGAACTGCTCGGTCTTGAAGTGCGGATCGTCGGCGGCGCTGTTGTGGATCGGCAGCACGCCGACTTCCTTGGCCCAGCCGATATTGTTTGCCGGCGAAAGCAGCGTCGACATCAGCTTCCAGGCGTCGTCCTTGACCTTGGAACTGGCGAACATCGACCACCCGGCATAGCCGAGCGTCGGATAGGATTTTCCAGACGGACCGGCCGGCATCGGGGCCACGGCGAAGTCTTCCGCCTTCATCTTTTCGGCGATGCCGATCAGCGCGTCCGGATCCTGGTCGAGCATGGCGCATGTGCCGGAGTAGAAGCCGGTGACGATCTCGTTGAAGCCCCAGCTGACGCTGTCCTTGGGCGCGTAGCCTTCCTTGTAGATGTCGGCCAGCATCTGCAGGCCCTTGACCGAGCCTTCCTCGTTGATGGTCGAAGTGCCGTCCTCGTTGAAGTAGCCGCCCTTGCCGTTGGCGATGTTCATGAACATCTGCACGCCGTTGAAGCCGCCGGGGCCGCCGCGCATGCAGTAGCCATACTTGCCTGGAATGGCTGAGATCTTCTTGTTGGCGTCCATGAACTCGTCGAGCGTCGTCGGCGCATGGTCGAGGCCGGCTTCCTTGAACAGCTTCTTGTTCCAGAACATGGCGCGCAGGTAGTAGCCGTAGGGAAGCATGTACTGCTTGCCGTCGACGACGGAACCGAACTGCTTGGCGCGGTCGCCGAGCGTTGCGGCGTCACCCCACTTGGCCATGTAGGGCGTGAGATCCTCGAGCTGGCCGTTGGTGCCGTAGAGGCCGAGCCAGCGCTCGGGCATCTCGACGATGTCGGGCGTGTCGCCGGCCTGGACCATGGTCAGGAATTTTTCGAACGCCTGACCCCAGGGCAGCGAGACGAGCTCTACCTTGATGCCCGGATTGGCGGTCTCGAATTCGGCGATCTGCTTTTTCAGGAATTCGGTGCGCGGCGGGCTGGTGATGACCTCCACCATCTTGATTGTCGAGTCGGCGAGCGCCGACCCCGCCGACAATGCGAGGCCCATGGCCGCCGCGAACAACACTCCGTACTTCTTCATTCCAGTCACTCCCATTCTTGGATCTTGAAGTTATTTTCTTGTTGCACTCTCGAAGGCCCGACTGACGTCGGCCCAAAGATCCTCCACGTTTTCCAGCCCGATATTCAGCCTGATGGTTCGCGGGCTGACCCCGAACCGGCCGATCGAATTGGCATCCGGCGTCTGCTGCAGCGAGGCGAGCGCCGGCACCACGAGGCTTTCGTGACCGCCCCAGCTGACGCCGATGCGGAACAGTTTCAGCGCGTCGGTGAAGGCAGGCACGTCGATGTCGTCGGTCACCTCGAAGGAGAACAGGCCGGAATAGCCAGTGAGCGTCTTCTTGCCCGGATGGTTGGAGAAGGCGGGGTGGTTGACGCGCTCGACACCGCCGTGGCCCTTCAGCCGTTCGGCAATCGTCAGCGCGCTCTTCATGTGGTGCGGCAGGCGCAAAGGCAGCGTGCGCAGGCCGCGCAGCAAGAGCCACGCCTCGAAAGGCGACAGCTTGGCGCCGAGATAGGGATAGGTGCGCTCGTTGATGCGGCGGATGTGCTCGGCCGAGCCGGCGACGACGCCGGCAACTGTGTCGCTGTGGCCGCCGAGATATTTCGATGCCGAATGCATGACCACGTCGACGCCGTGCAGGATCGGCTTCTGGAACAGCGGCGTCGCCCACGAATTGTCGATGACGGTGACGATGCCTTGCGCCTTGGCGAGTGCCGTCAACACCTCGAGGTCCTGCAGCTCGAACATCATCGAGGTCGGGCTTTCGAGATAGAGCATCGCCGCGCCCGGCAGTGCTGCCTTCACCGCGTCCGGGTCGGAGCCGTCGACATAATCGACCTTGATGCCGAGATGCGGCAACAGCCGCTCGAACAGGCGGTAGGCGTCGCCGTAGCAGTTGCGGATGGCGACGATGCGCTGACCCGCGCCGACAAAGGCGAGTACGGTCGAGCTGATTGCCGCCATGCCGCTGGAAAATCCGCGCGCCGCCTCGGCCCCTTCAAGGGCGGCGATCTTGCTCTCGAATTCCATGACCGTCGGGTTGTTGCCGCGCGAATAGATCGGCTTGGTGCTGCGCCCGGCAAACACGTCCGCCATCTCGGCATAGCTGTCGAAAGTGAACAACGATGTCTGGTAGATCGGCGGAACCACAGCGCCGCCGGGGAACGGCTCGTCATGGGCCAGCAAGGTCGCCGCCTCGGCTATGAAATCGCGCTCGAACTCGCTGTTCATTTGTATCCCGCACGTTTGAGATTGGCGTCGCCGCGGCGAAGGTCGGCCTCGACGGTGGCAATCAGTTTCAGCGCTTCGCCGCGCGCTCCTTCGGCGTCGCCAGCCGCAATCCGCTCGTAGACCGTGCGGTGATAGGGAAAGCTGGCGTGGCCGAAATCGCGGACGCCGAGCGGATGCTCCCAGAAACGGTGGAACAGCTCATGCATTGCCGAGATGATCTGTTCGAACAGCGGATTGCCCGACACGCGGTAGATCGCCTGGTGGAAATCCCAGTCTTCGTCCGAGGACATGCCGGCGCGGGCATGGAAGGCTTCTTCCATGACCTCGAGCTTCTGGCGGATGATCTCGACTTCGGCCGGACCGGCGCGCAGGGCGCACAGGGCGGCGGCTTCGGCCTCGAGGCCACGGCGGATTTCCAGCGTGTGCATCAGGCTTTCGAAGTCGTTGCCCGAGGCAAATGTCAGCGGCAGATGCAGCATGTCGCGCGATACCGCCGCCTTGAGATAGGTGCCGCTGCCCTGGCGACGTTCCACCAAGCCAAGTCCTTCCCAGCGCGTCAGCGCCTCGCGCACGGTGGTGCGGCTGACCTTCAGCCGCTCCGACAGGACGCGCTCGGTCGGCAACCGGTCGCCGGGCTTCAGCTCTTCGTGGATGACGAAATCTGCCAGCACGTTGAGGACTGCATCATCGCGCGCAGTGGCTTGGAGGGGGGGCAGGTCGAGCACGTCGCGGCCTTCAAATGGTACAATGGTCAGACCAATTTCTGCATGGCCAGTTGCGGCTGTCAATCGCGAATGTCAGGAAAGTTCAGGAGCGACTTGCCGGACACCGGTCGTGGGCAACTGATACAAGGCATCTGGCGATGCTGGATGCCGCGTCGAGATGAGTGTTGTCGACGGTCGTGGTCAACTGGCCGGTGGGGTCATCTTCGCAATGTTTTCAAAGCCTTGCGGACAATGCGATGCACAATAGGCCTTCTCCGAGGTCGGAGAGCGGCCTATTGCGACAAGACAGTCAGCTGGGCGACGAGGGTCGTAGCATCGGAAAACGCAGGCACGGCCTGGCGCCCGCGCGACAGCTGATGTTTTCAGGCGTAGCGCGACAGAGCGAGGTCGGAGACGTCGATCTCGGGACGCACGCCGCCGATCATGTCGGCCAGCACCCGGCCCGAACCGCAGGCCATGGTCCAGCCCAGCGTGCCGTGGCCGGTGTTGAGGTAGAAGTTGTCGAACTTGGTGCGTCCGATGACCGGCGTACCATCCGGCGTCATCGGCCTCAGCCCGCTCCAGAAGGTGGCGCGGCTCTGGTCGGCGGCGCCGCCGAACAGGTCCTCGACCGAGAACTGCAGCGTCGCCTTGCGCGACGGCGACAGGTCGGTGTTGAAGCCGGCGATCTCGGCCATGCCGCCGACGCGGATACGGTCGCCGAGGCGGGTAATGGCGATCTTGTAGGTATCGTCCATGATCGTCGACACCGGCGCCTTGCTCTCGTCGACGATAGGCACGGTGATCGAATAGCCCTTGACCGGATAGACCGGGACCCGGAGGCCCAGCGGCTTGACGAAGGACGGCGTGAAGCTGCCGAGTGCGCCGACGAACATGTCGGCCTCGACATCGCCTTCCGAGGTGCGGACGGCGACGATGCGCTTGCCTTCCTGGCGCAGGCTTTCCAGCTTCACATTGTAGCGGAATTCGACGCCGAGCTGTTCCGCGAGTTTGGCCAGCTCGTTGGTGAACTTGAAGCAGTCGCCGGTCTCGTCATTCGGCAGGCGCAGGCCACCGGCGATCTTCTCGCGCACCGGCGCCAGACCCGGTTCGGCACCAACGCAGCCGGCGGGATCGAGCACTTCATAAGGAACACCGTCGCTCTGCAGCACCTCGATGTCCTTTGCCATGCCGTCGAGCTGCTTCTGGTAGCGGAACAGCTGCAACGTGCCCTGCGTGCGATGATCGTACTGGATGCCGGTGTCGTCGCGCAGTGAAATCAGCTGGTCGCGGCTGTATTCGGCAAGCCGCACCATGCGGCTCTTGTTGAGCGCATAGCGGGCCGAGGTGCAGTTGCGCAGCATCGCCGTCACCCAGCGCCAGGTCGAGACGTCGAGCATCGGCTGGATGATCAGCGGCGCGTGCTTCATGAACAGCCACTTCATCGCCTTCTGCGGAATGCCGGGGGCGGCCCAGGGCGAGGCATAGCCGGGCGAAATCTCGCCGGCATTGGCAAAGCTGGTTTCCAGCGCCGGGCCGGCCTGGCGGTCGAGCACAGTCACCTTGTGACCCTGCTTGGCCAGGTAGTAGGCGGAGGTGACGCCGATGACACCGGCACCCAGAATGACTATGCGCATGATTGCCCCTGTAGTTTAGCGCTCTGCCGGGCTGAGGTAGCGGCGTCTGTAGCGCCGGCCCAAGCTGGTCAGGATTTCGTAGGAAATGGTGCCGGCATCCGACGCGATCATTTCGAGCGTCTGGTGCGGGCCGATCAGTTCGACCATGTCGCCAAGCTTCAATGTTCCGGCCGGCAAGCCGGTGACGTCGAGAATGATGCTGTCCATCGACACGCGCCCGACGATCGGCAGGCGCACGTCACCGAACCAGGCAGCGCCTGAATTGCTGAGATGGCGCGGCAGGCCGTCGGCATAACCTGCGGCGATGGTGGCGAGCAGCATTTCGGACCTGGCGACGAAGCTTGCCCCATAGCCCACCTCGGCACCCGCCGTCACGGTGCGGGTCTGGACGACGCCGACGTCGAGGCGGACCACCTGCTGCATCGGATTGACGCCCTCGCCGAGCGGCGCGCCGCCATAGAGCGCTATGCCCGGGCGGGCGAGATCGCCATGAAAATCGTCGCCCAGGAAGATGCCGGCGGAATTGGCAAAGGACAGCTTGGCATCGGGGAAGCGTGCGCGCACGTCCCGCATGCGTCCGAGCTGGCGGGCGTTGGCATCATGCGCCGGCTCGTCGCCGCAGGCGAGATGGCTCATCACGATGTCGATGCGGATGCCGTCGAGCCGGTGTGGTTCGGCGAGCAGCGTTTCCAGCTCCTGCGGCTCGAGCCCGAGCCGCGACATGCCGGTGTCGGCCTGGAGTGCTGCCGCCAACGTAACGTTGCGCGCCCTTGATGTGGCCGACCAGTTGGCGACCTGTTCGAGCGAGTTCAGCACCGGCACCACGCCGAGGTCGGCGCAATCGGCCTCGCTGCCCGGCATCAGACCGTTGAGCACCAGGATGCGTGCGTCAGCAGTGAGATGCGGCTTCAGCCTGACCGCTTCGATGAAATGGGCGACGAAGAAGTCGCGGCACCCGGCGGCGTATAGAGCCGGAGCGACCTCGGCCACGCCGAGCCCATAGGCATCGGCCTTGACCACCGCCGCGGTCCTTTCAGGCGCGTTGCGCTGGCTCAGCTGCCGATAGTTCTCGACCAGAGCGTCGAGATCGATGGTCAGCACGCCGCATGCCGCACGGCTCTCGATGTCGCTTTGCACGCCCATTGTCATATCACGAAATTGTCCTCACCTTGTCAGAAGAATATCGCAATGATCGGCGAAAATCTTGCCAATGTGATGACGATCATGCGAACTGTGCGCAATCTGTGCAATTTTCGAAGCGTTGTTGAAAGGAACTGCGATGCCCTCTCTGGACGCCATCGACCGCGGCATCATCCGGGCATTGCGCGCCAATGCGCGCGTCAGCAATGCCAGCCTCGCGGCCGAGGTTGGCCTGTCGCCATCGGCCTGTCTCAGACGGGTGCAGTTGCTGGAGCAGGAAGGGGTCATCAGGGGCTACACCGCGATCATCGGCAATGCCGCCGCCGACGAGGGCATCGCCGTGATCGTCCAGATCACGCTGGAGCGGCAGACCGAGGAGTATTTCAACCGCTTCGAGCTCGCGGTGCGGCGCTACCCCGAGATCAAGGAGTGCTACCTGATGACCGGCGATTCCGACTATTTCCTGCGTGTCGAAGTGGCCAGTGCCGGCGATTTCGAGCGCGTGCACAAGGAGATCCTGTCGGCGCTGCCTGGCCTCGCCCGCATCCATTCGAGCTTCTCGATCCGCAACATCCTGCAGTCGAAACGGCCGAAGACGTCGTGAAGAAAAGCCGGCGCCCTGGTGGTGCGCCGGCTTTGTTGTCAGTGTCAGACGGCTGACTGGGTCACGAATTTGGTGACCAGATAGGCTTCGAGCGCTTCCGTGCCGCCTTCCGAACCGTAACCGCTGTCCTTGACGCCGCCGAACGGCGTTTCGGGCAGGGCAAGGCCGAGATGGTTGATCGTCAGCATGCCGGTTGCGATCTCGGCGCCGAGGTCGGTGACCGTCTTGTTCGACCTGGTGAAGGCATAGGCCGCGAGGCCGTAGGGCAGGCGGTTGGCCTCGGTGACGACATCCTCGAAGGTCCTGAACGGCATCACCAGCGCCACCGGGCCGAAGGGCTCCTCGTTCATGATGCGCATGTCGGTGCGCACGCCCGACAGCACCGTCGGCTCGAAATAGGAGCCCTTGTTGCCGATGCGCTTGCCGCCAGTCTCAAGTCTGGCGCCGTCGGCTACCGCCTCGGTGATCAGCTTTTCGACCGCTTCCAGCCGGCGTTCATTGACCAGCGGGCCCATGCGGCTGCTGGCCTCCAGGCCGTCGCCGACCTTCACGCCCTTGGCATGCTCGACGAACTTACCGAGGAAGCGGTCGTAGGCGCCTTCCTGGATCAGGAAGCGCGTCGGCGACACGCAGACCTGGCCGCCGTTGCGGAACTTCGACGCGGCGAGCGTCGCTGCGGCTGCGTCGACATCGGCGTCGTCGAACACCATCGCCGGCGCATGGCCGCCAAGCTCCATCGTCGCGCGCTTCATGTGGGTGCCGGCCAGCGCCGCCAGATGCTTGCCGACCGGCACCGAGCCGGTGAACGACACCTTGCGGATGACCGGATGCGGCACGAGGTAGCCGGAGATTTCGGGCGGGTTGCCATAGACGAGGTTGAGCACGCCGTCGGGCAGGCCGGCATCCCTGAACACGTCGGCGAGGCAGGCCGGCGACGCGGGCGTCTCTTCCGGCGGCTTGACGATGATCGAGCAGCCGGTGGCAAGGGCTGCGCCGATCTTGCGCGCCGCCTGCGAAATCGGGAAGTTCCAAGGCGTGAACGCTGCCACCGGACCGACCGGCTCCTTGACGACGATCTGCTGGATGCCGGGCGCACGGGCCGGAATGACGCGGCCATAGGTGCGGCGGCCTTCCTCGGCGAACCAGTCGAACAGGTCGGCTGAGGAGAGCACTTCCATCTTGGCCTCGGCGACCGGTTTGCCCTGTTCCTGGGTCAGAAGTGCGGCGATCGCATCGGCGCGTTCGCGCAACAGGTCTGCGGCGCGGCGCAGCACCTTGGAGCGGTCGTAGGGCGAAACCTTGCGCCAGATCTTGAAGCCGCGCTCGGCGGCGGCGAGTGCCCGGTCAAGGTCACCCTTGCCGGCCGAGGCGACCTTGCCGATCACCTCGTTGGTGGCTGGGTTGTAGACGTCGATAGTCCTGCCGCCTTCGGCAGCCGTCCATTTGCCATCGATGAACAATTTCACTTCGGGGTACATGCTGTGTCCTTGCTGGGTCGTTCGTGAGCGGGTGAAGATGGACAGGCGTCGCCGGGCGGCGGGTCACGCCTCGAATGGTGCGCTAGAGATAGGTTCGCTTCAGCTTCTGTGCCACCAGTTCGGCGATTGCCAGCGACGAGGTCAGCCCCGGGCTTTCGATGCCGAACAGATTGACCAGTCCACTGACGCCGTGGACCTCCGGGCCTTGGATGACGAAATCGGCAGCCGGCTCGCCGGGCCCGACAAGTTTGGGGCGGATGCCGCTGTAGGTCGCACTCAGGCTGTCGTCGGCGAGGCCGGGCCAATATTTGCGGATCTCGCCATAGAAGTGGTCGGCCCGTCGCGGATCGACCGCGTAGTCCTTGGTCTCGATCCACTCGACATCGGGCCCGAAGCGCATGCCGCCATTGAGGTCGAGCGTCAGATGCACGCCGAGCCCGCCCGGTTCAGGCACCGGATAGATCAGCCGTGAAAACGCCGGCTTGCCTGACACCGAGAAATAATTGCCCCGGGCATAAAGCAGCGCGGGCACGAATTTCGGGGCGAGCCCCGCCAGAGATGCGGCGAGCCTGTTCGCGCCAAGGCCGGCGGCGTTGACGACATGCCGTGCTGCGATCTCGAAACCTGCGCCGCTCGAGCTGTCCACTGTCTGCAGCACGAAACGGCCCGCTTCGATCCGGCCGGAAACGATCTCGGTGTTGAGGCTGAGAAAGGCGCCATGCTCCTCGGACTCACCGAGCAGCGACAGCATCAGTGCATGGCTGTCGACGATGCCGGTCGATGGCGACAGCACGGCGGCGTGGCAGGCAAGAGACGGCTCCATCGCTTGCGCCTCGGCGGCGTCGAGCAGCACGAGATCGTCGACGCCGTTGGCCCGAGCCTTGTCGATGATGCCTTTCAGCGTCGGCACCTGCTCCGGCAGCGTTGCCACGATCAGCTTGCCGCAGCGCTTGTGCGGAACGCCGCTCTCTGCGGCATAGGCGTAGAGCATGTCGCGGCCTTTGACGCACAGCTCGGCCTTCAGGCTGCCCTCGGGATAGTAGATGCCGGCGTGGATCACTTCCGAGTTGCGCGAACTGGTTTCGGTGCCGATGGCATCAGCCGCTTCGACGACGATCGTCTCCATGCCGCGCCGGCTGAGTTCCCGCGCCACGGCGAGACCAATGACGCCGGCGCCGGCGATGATGCAGTCGACCGTCTCCATGGTCAGCCGGCACTCCCGGTCGGCTTCAGCGCCGCGAGCTGCTCGATGATGGCCGAGCTTGCGCCGCGGATGTCGTCGACGATGGCGCGCTCGGCCCGGTCGGCGTCGCGGGCCTCGATGGCTAACAGGATCATGTGGTGATAGTCGATCATCGCCCGCCCGCCATGCTGGTAGGACGCCGCGATCATCGGCCCCATCTGCAGCCACAGCCGGTTGAGGATGCCGCGCAGCACGGTCATGCCGGCGATCTCGGCCAGCGCAAAATGGAAGGTCTGGTTCAGTTCCAGCGCCGCCGGCCAGTCCGCCGCGGCAATGGCCTGCTCGTTGCGCGTGACGAGTTCGCGCAGCCGCTCGATGTCCCTGGCCTCGGCCTTCAGCGCTGTCTCGCGCGCGGCAAGCCCCTCCAGCTTCATCCTGATCTGACGGATTTCGAGATAACGCTCCAGCGTCATGACAGGCACGCGTACTTCGCGCGCCGACTTCTGCACCAGCGCCTCGTCCTGGATCAGGCGCAGTATGGCATCGCGCACCGGTGTTACCGACGTACCCAGCGACTGCGCCAGGTCGCGGATGGTCAGCCGCGCATCGGGCGCGAAGCGTCCCTTGATCAGCGCGTCGGACAGCTGGCCGTAGACAATCTCGCCGAGATTGTCGTGCTCAACCATCTGCAAGGCGAAGCCTTCGGTCATCGGTTTCCTTCGCTCATCTGCTCATTGTCCGGCCTCGCATGGCGCCGGGTTCAGGTCGCGTGCCCCTTTGTCGGTACTGGGCAGCTGCGGCACCCTGGCCTTATCTGGCCTGCCCGTGCCGCTTCTCTGGCCCTTGACATTGGTCCACACGAAAAACATGATGCATCAAACAACAATTTGCGGATTTTGCAAGCGGCCGCTGACCGCGAACGCAAGATCATCGACATCGTCGCCCTGCCGGCGACGCTTCATTCAGTGAGGAACGACAATGGACAGCCAGCCGAATTCGCCCGAGGCGCGCGACAAGAAATTCCACATGCACGCCTACACCAATGCCCGCCGCCACCAAGAGGTCGGCCCGTTGATCATCGAAAAGGGCGACGGCATCTATGTCGAGGACATCTCGGGCAAGCGCTACATCGAGGCGATGTCGGGACTGTGGAGCGTCGGCGTCGGTTTCTCGGAGAAGCGTCTCGTCGATGCGGCGACGAAGCAGATGGCCAAGCTGCCCTACTATCACAGCTTCACCCACAAGGGTCACTCGCCGCTGATCGACCTCGCCGAGAAGCTGGTGACGATGGCGCCGGTGCCGATGAGCAAGGCGTTCTTCACCAATTCCGGATCCGAAGCCAACGATACGGCCATGAAGATGATCTGGTTTCGCTCCAATGCGCTCGGCCAGCCTGAGCGCAAGAAGATCATCTCACGCAAGCGCGCCTATCACGGCGTCACCATTGCTTCCGCCAGCCTCACCGGCCTGCCCAACAACCATCTGTCCTTCGACCTGCCGATCGCCAATGTGCTGCACACCTCGTCGCCACACCACTGGCGCGAGGCGCTGCCTGGCGAGACCGAGCAGCAGTTCTCGACCCGTCTCGCCGACGATCTGGAAAAGCTGATCCTCGCCGAGGGGCCCGAAACCATCGCCGCCATGTTCGGCGAGCCGGTCATGGGTGCCGGCGGCGTCGTCGTTCCGCCGGCGGGCTATTGGGAGAAGATCCAGGCCGTTCTCAAGAAGTACGACATCCTGCTCGTCGCCGACGAAGTCATCTGCGGCTTCGGCCGCACCGGCAACATGTTTGGCTCAGAGACCTACGCCATGCAGCCCGACATCATGGTCATGTCGAAGCAGATCTCGTCGTCCTATCTGCCGATCTCGGCGCTGATGATCAACGACAAGGTGTTCGAGCCGATCGCCGACGAAAGCAACCGCATCGGCACCTTCGGTCACGGCTTCACCGCCGGCGGTCATCCGGTCGCCGCCGCCGTTGCGCTCGAAAATCTCAAGATCATCGAGGAACGCAATCTGGTCGCCAACGCCCGCGAGGTCGGCGCCCACATGCAGAAGCGCCTGGCGAAAATCGCCGCGCACGATCTCGTCGGCGAGGTCCGCGGCGTCGCCCTCATCGGCGCCATGGAGCTGGTCACCGACAAGGCAACCAAGGCGCCATGGGGCTCCGCCGGCGCACTTGGCGGCCTGGTCAACGGCCTGCTGCAGCAGAATGGCATCATCTCCCGCAACATGGGTGACGCGCTTGCCTTCTGCCCGCCGCTGATCATCAACGACAAGCAGGTCGACGACATCTTCGACGCCGTCGAGAGGTCGCTCGACGAGGCAGCGAAGCAGGTCAAGGCCTGATCGCCGGTTCAACCAGGCAACAGCAAAAAGCCCGCCATCCGGCGGCCGCCAGACTGCTGACAAACCCCTGGCGAGAGTTGGGGGTTTGTGATTCAGTGTGTGATGTTGAAGCGAGCTGGCCCTGAACAAACCGCACTTGAGATCGTCACGCTTGATCAACTGGTTCCAGTTGATCACCTTCTGCGCAAGATCGATGGTGTTATCGATTTCTCGTTCATCCACGATCTGACAGCGCCGCTTTACTGCGCCGACAATGGTCGCCCGCCACTCGATCCGACCTTGATGTTCAAGGCGCTGTTCATCGGCTACCTGTTCGGGGTGCGCTCGGAGCGGCAATTGGTGCGAGAGATCGAGGTCAATGTCGCCTACCGGTGGTTCCTGCGGCTGAAGCTGACGGACAAGGTGTTCGACGCCTCGACATTGTCGCAGAACCGCCGCCGGCGCTACCAGGACGAGACGATCGCGCAGGCGATCTTCGACCGCATTGTCGAGCAGGCGATCGGGGCAGGCTTGGTCGACGGCACGGTGCTCTACACCGACAGCACGCACCTGAAGGCCAATGCCAACAAGGGCAAGTACGACCTTGCCATGGTCGCCAAGTCGCGTGCCGACTACTGGGGCGAACTCGACCGGGCGATCGATGCCGAACGGGCGCTGCACGGCCAGAAGGCGCTGAAGGAGCAGGAGCGGCAGCCTGCGGTGAAAGAGACGAAGGTCTCGCGCACCGATCCTGAGGCAGGCTATATGGTGCGCGAGGGCAAGCCGAAGGGCTTCTTTTATCTCGATCACCGCACGGTGGATGGCGGCTTGGGCATCATCACCGACACGTTTGCCACGCCGGCCAACGTGCATGACTCGATCGTCTATCTCGACCGGCTCGACCGCCAGGTGGAGCGTTTCGGCTTCGACGTCACGGCGGCGGGGCTGGATGCCGGCTATGCCACGCCAGGCATCGCCAAGGGCCTGGAGGACAGGAACATCCAGGGTGTCGTCGGCTATCGCAACCCGCCCCGGCCAAAGCCTGGCAAGATGAGGAAGGGCGCTTTCGTCCATGAGCCGGACCTTGACGGCTATCGTTGCCCGCAGGGCCAGTTGCTCACTTACGCCACCACCGATCGCGGCGGTTATCGCCACTACAAGAGCGACCCGACGATCTGCCGCAACTGTCCGCTGCTGGCGTCTTGCACATCAAACGCCAAGGCCGAGCGCACCATCACGCGCCATGTCTGGCAGGATGTCCGCGAGCGGGTCGATGCCAACCGCTTAACCGCATGGGGCAAGGCGATCTATCGACGCCGCAAGGAGACGGTCGAGCGATCCTTCGCCGATGCCAAGCAGCTCTTCGGCCATCGCTATGCACGCTTCCGAGGGCGAACACGCGTCGCCTGCCAGTGCCTGATCGCAGCCGCCGCCCAAAACATGAAAAAGATCGCAATCAGCCTCTGGCCAAAGCCAAAACCAAGCCTCGCATGAGGCCAAAGCGGGCTCGCAACGGCCCTGGCATCTGCTCCCCGAAATCAATCCAAAAGCTCAATCAACCCACAAAACAAAACCCCGCCGAAATTCGACGGGGTTCGTCAGCAGTCTGAGCCCGCCATCCGGCGGGCTTTTTTGTTTGGGCGCGCGGCAGGTATTCTCCCGCACACGGAGAGCAGGCAAAAGCTCTCAAACGTGCTGGCCGCCGTTGATATGGATTTCAGAGCCAGTGACATAGGAGGCCTGGCCCGAGCACAGGAAATAGATGATGTCGGCGACTTCCGACGTCAGGCCGAGCCGGCGCATCGGGATCGTCTCGACGATCTTGTCGGTCCCCGGCGACAGGATGGCAGTGTCGATCTCGCCGGGCGCAATGGCGTTGACACGGATGCCGTGCGGGCCGAAGTCGGCGGCCATCTCGCGGGTCAGCGCGCCAAGTGCTGCCTTGGACGTGGCATAGGCCGTGCCGGCAAAAGGATGGACGCGGGTGCCGGCGATTGAGGTCACGTTGACCACCGAGCCCTTGGCCGCCGCCAGTTCCTTGAACAGGCCGCGCGCCAGCATGATCGGCGCCAGGAAATTGACCTGGAACACGTCGCGCCAGACATGCATCGGCGTGTCGATCGAGTTCATCCGACCGCCGCCCTTGTGCTTGGGCGAGATGCCGGCGTTGTTGACGAGCGCATGCAGCAGTCCGCCTTCCTTCTCCAGCCGCTGGCGGATTTCGGAAACGGCGCTGCCGACATCACCCTGGTCGGCGAGGTCGACCTTGATGTGATCGTCCGGACCGGCCGGCCACGGGCAATCGTCTGAAAATGCCTGGCGCGAACAGGTGATGACGCGCCAGCCCTCGCGCGAAAAGCGCTTCACCGTCGCATGGCCGATGCCGCGGCTGGCTCCGGTCAAAACGATCGTCTTTCGCCCTTCGGTCTTCTCGGCCATCACATCCTCATCTCAAGCTTACGGCTTATGTAGCGGATGCACCTTGCCATTGCGAGGGGGCGCGGCTCTCGGCCGCGCTCGGCAGAGGCCTCGCCGCTTGACCGCGCCGGCCTGACGGGCGACTTCTAGGCCCCATGTCCATGACCTCGCGACGAGGAGGCTATCCGTGCAATTTACTGAAATCGGCGGCATCACGCTGCATCACCAGCTGATCGGCGGGCCTGCCAAAAAGCCGGTCTTCGTCTTCGTCAATTCGCTCGGCACCGACTTCCGCATCTGGCGTGACGTCATCATCCGCTTTGCCGGCGACTTCCCGATCGTCACCTACGACAAGCGCGGCCACGGCCTCTCCGATGTCGGCACGTCGCCATATCGGATGGACGATCACATCGGCGACCTCGAAGGCCTGCTCGATCATCTCAACGTCAGGAACGCCATCGTTGTCGGCCTTTCCGTCGGCGGCCTGATCGCGCAGGGGCTTTATGCCAGGAGGCCCGATCTCGTTCGCGCGCTGGTGCTTTGCGACACCGCCCACAAGATCGGCACCAACGACAGCTGGAACACGCGTATCGCCACCGTCGAAAAAGACGGCATCGAAGCGATCGTCGATGGCGTGATGAAGCTGTGGTTCACGCCTGCGTTTCACGAGCAGCGCAAGGAAGACCTCACCGGCTACCGCAACATGCTGACGCGCCAGCCTGTCGCCGGCTATGCCGGTACCTGTGCTGCCCTGCGCGATGCCGACTACACCGAGGCGGCCAAGGCGATTGCTGTGCCGACGCTCTGCGTCGTCGGCGATCATGACGGCTCGACGCCGCCGGCGCTGGTGCGCGCGCTGGCCGATCTCATCCCCGGCTCTCGCTTCAAGATCATCGACGGCGCCGGCCACATCCCTTGCGTAGAGAAGCCGGAAGAACTGACCGCTCTCATCAAGAACTTCGTCGCCCAGCTGCCGCCGCAATAGGCTGGCAGCCACCGGTGGCGCCTACGCCGACGGTGGTTCCATCGCTTCGGTCGTGGCGCTGCCGGCCTCGTCCGGCTCCTTGAGCCTGAACCAGGCGACATACAAGGCAGGCAAGAACAGCAGCGTGATTGCCGTGCCGGCCAGGATGCCGCCCATCATCGCATAGGCCATGGGCGCCCAGAACACCTCGCGGGCGATCGGGATCAGCGCCAGCGATGCTGCCGCCGCCGTCAACGCAATCGGCCGCATGCGGTGCTCGGAGGCCTCGATCACCGCATGCCACCGGTCGGTACCCGTGGCGATCAGCTCCTCGATCTGCACGATCAGGATCACCGAATTGCGGATCAGGATGCCGACCAGCGCCAGCACGCCGAGGATGGCGACGAAGCCGAGCGGCTGGCCCGTCGGCACGAGTGCCGCGACCACGCCGATCAAGCCGAGCGGCGCGACAGCCACCACCAGGAACAGCCGCTGGAAGCTTTGCAGCTGCAGCATCAGCACGGTTGCCATGATGAACAGCATAAGCGGCACCACGGCGATGATCGGCCCTTGGCTGTTGGCGCTTTCCTCGACCGAACCGCCGGTTACGACAGTGTAGCCGTCGGGCAACTTGGCAGCGAAGTCGTCGATCGCCGGTTTGAGTTCGGCGACGACGGTGTCGGGCAGGGCGCTGCCGACCATGCCCGCCTTGACGGTGATGGTGGGCAGGCGGCTGCGGCGCCAGACCGTCGGCTGCTCGATCTCGTAGCGGAAGTCGGCCACCGTCGCGAGCGGGATGGATTCGCCGCCTCCGGTGGGTATCTGCAGGTTGCGCAGCGTTTCGATCGAGCCGCGTTCGGCATCCTGCGCCCGCACCACGACATTGATCAGATAGGTGGCGTCGCGCACCTGGGTGATTGCCACGCCGCCGACAACGCTGTTCATGGCGCTGGCGATGTCCTCGGAGGTGATGCCGAGCTGCCGTGCCTTGTCCTGTAGCACCTCGACCTTCAGCACGCGCTCCGGCTCGTTCCAGTCGAAGCTTGGCGCCTGCAGATTGGGATTGGCCGAAATGACGCCCGCCAGCTGCTGTGACAGCGCCCGCACCGTCTGCACCTCCGGGCCGCTGATGCGATACTGCACCGGCCGGCCCACCGGCGGGCCGAGCTCCAGCGTCTTGACGTAGGTGTCGGTTCCGACGAACTGCTCGCGCAGGATCTTTTCGATCGCCGGCTGCACCCGGTGCCGTGCCTCGAGGTCCTTGGTCACGATCACCGTCTGGCCGAAATAGGGATTGGCCGGCTGCACGTCATAGGCCAGCACGAAGCGCACCGCGCCCTGTCCGATATAGGAGCTCCAGTGGTCGATGTCGGCATTGCCCTTCAGCGCGATCTCCTCGAAGCGCTCGATCTGGGCACGTGTCTCGGCAATCGAGCTGTTCTGCGGCAGGTTCCAGTCGACGATCAGTTCGGGCCGGTCCGACGGCGGGAAGAACTGTTGCTGCACGAAGGTCAGCCCCACCACCGACAGCACGAAGGCGACGACGGTGGCGATGATGGTCAGCCAGTGGCGGCGCACGGCAAGCCGCAACAGACGCGAGAAGCCCGCCGCAAAACGGCCCGGCCGCTCGTCGTGTTTTTTCATCGTCGCCGGCAAGAGCGTGACGCCGAGGAGGGGCGCAAACAGCACGGCCACGATCCAAGACAGCAGCAGCGAAACGGCGATGACGACGAACAGCGTGTAGGTGTATTCGCCGGCCTGGCTGCTGTTGAGTCCGATGGGGATGAAGCCGGCGACCGTCACCAGCGTGCCGGTCAGCATCGGAAACGCGGTCGAGGTGTAGACATAGGTCGCGGCTTTGCGGAGCGAGTCGCCGATCTCCAGCCGGGCCACCATCATCTCGACGGCAATCATCGCGTCGTCGACGAGCAGGCCGAGCGCGATGATCAGCGCGCCGAGGGAAATGCGCTGCAGCGAGATGCCCATATAGGCCATGACCAGGAAGGTGATGGCCAGCACCAGCGGAATCGACAGTGCGACCACGAAGCCGGCGCGCATGCCCAGGCTGATGAAGGACACGGCGAGCACGATAGCCACCGCCTCGAACAGCGCGCGGGTGAAGCCCGACACGGCATGCTCGACGATGACCGGCTGGTCGGCGACCTGGTGCACGCCGACGCCGACGGGCAACTCGCCGGTTACCTGCACCATCAGCGCCTTCAACGCCTCGCCGAACTCCAGCAGGTTGGCGTTCGGCTTCATGCCGATGGCCAGGCCGATCGCCGGCTCGCCATTGACGCGGAACAGGGCCGTCGGTGGATCGACATAGCCGCGGCTGATGGTGGCGACGTCGCTCAGCCGGAAGAAGCGGTCGTTGACCCTGAGATTGATCGCCTTCAGGCTCTCCTCGGAGGCGAACTGGCCGCCGACGCGTACTGCGATGCGCTCCGGCCCGGCCTGAATGACACCCGATGGCGACACCGCGTTCTGCGCCTGCAGGCTGGCGACCACGGCTTGCTGGTTGAGGCCGAGTGCCGCGATCTGGCGCGTCGAGAATTCGAGATAGATGACCTCGTCCTGCGCACCGATCAGCTCGACCTTGCCGGCATTGGGAATGGTCAGGATGCGCGTGCGCACCATCTCGACATAGTCGCGCAGCTGGCGCATCGACAGCCCGTCCGAGGTGAAGGCATAGATGTTGCCGAACACGTCGCCGAAGCGGTCGTTGAAGAACGGTCCTTGCACCCCTTGCGGGAAATTGGGCCGGAGGTCGTTGACCATGTTGCGGACCTGCACCCAGGTCGGGGCCACGTCGCGCGCCTTGGTGGTCGGCTTGAGATTGACGAAGATGATCGTCTGGCCGGCGGTCGTCACGCTGCGGCTGAAATCGAGGCTCTCCAGTTCCTCGAGCTTCTTTTCGATCCTGTCGGTCACCTGCCGCGTCGTTTCGTCGACCGAGGCTCCCGGCCAGTTGGCCTGGATCAGCATCGTCTTGATGGTGAAGCTCGGGTCTTCCTCGCGGCCGAGATGCAGATAGGCGAAGACGCCCGCCACGGTGAAGATCAGCATGAAGTACCAGACCAGGGAGCGGTGGTTCAGCGCCCAGTCGGAAAGATTGAAACCCTTCACCTACGCCCCCTCTGGAATTCTGACCTTCTGGCCCTCGGCAAGGCTGCGCACGCCGGCGGTCACCACGCGCGTGCCGGCGCCGATGCCGCCGGCGGTAAAGCTCGCACCGTCCTTTGCCTTGACCTCGACAGGCTGCAGGCTGACGGTCGAAGCATTGGGGTCGACGACCCAGACGAAGCTCTTGCCGTCCTTTTCCAGCAAGGCCGTCAGCGGCAGGTCGATTGCAGCGTCTGCCTTCGACGGCTGTGTCGCCGTCACCGTCGAGCCGAGCCGAAAGGCCGTCGGCGGATCGCTCAACGCCAGCCGCACCCGCCGCGTTCGCGTCGCAGCATCGGCCTGCGGCGCGATTTCGCGGACATGCGCCTTGGCCCGCAGCGACGGCAGCATCTGCAACGCCACCTCGAACTCGTCGCCGTCGCGAAGGCTGATCGCCATCTGGTCGGGAACGTCGACGACGGCCTCGCGTGCGTCCGAGCGCGCCACCGTCACCACCATCTGCCCCGGCGAGACGGTCTGGCCGACCTCGGCGCCGACCGCGGTGATGATGCCGTCGAAATCGGAAAACAGTCGGGCATAACCGAGTTGCTCCTCCGACTTGGCCAGTGCCGCGCGCGTCCGCTCGACATTGGCCGCAGCGGAATCCAGCGCCTGTTTCGCGGAATCATAGACTGCCTGCGAGGTGTTGGATTCGGCCAGCAGGCTGCGCTGCCGTTCCTCGCTGGCGGCGGCATTGGCGAACTGCGCCTCCGCCGTCGTCAGGTCGGCGCGCGCTGCCTGCGATGCGAGCTCCAGCGCCAGCGGGTCGATCGCGGCAAGCGTCTCGCCCTTGGTCACCATGTCGCCGACGCCGACATCACGGGCCACCAGCCGCCCGAGCAGGCGGAAGGCGAGGTCGGCGGAAAATTCCGGCTGGATCGTTCCGGCAAATCCCTGCGCGATCTGGCCATGCGGCTCGACGACAGCCGACAGCACGGGGCGGATGACTTCCGGCGGCGGCGCTTTTTCCTCGCTGCAGGCCGCAAGCGCGAACAGCGAGACGAAAGCGAGCACGTTTGTCCTGGACCTCATGGCGCCACCTCCACCACCTGGCCGGGATGTAGCAACTGTCCGCCCTGGGCGACCACCGATTGTCCGACCTCCAGTCCCTTGGCCACGACGACGGCACCAGAGGCAAAGGACTGTACTTCGATCGCCGCCAGCGCCACAGCCTTGGTCGCGGGGTCGATGGTCCAGACCGCGGGCCTTCCCGCATCCGACATCAGCGCCTGCCATGGCAGCACAATCGCCGGCTGGGGCTTCGACACGATTGTGCCTGTTATCGCGGCACCCAACGGCATCTCGATCGGCGTGTTTGGCACCATCACCTTGACCCGGATCGAGCCCGATGCCGGATCGACCGCCGGCGACACCTCGCGCACCTGTCCCGGGGCCTTGATGCGCGGGTCGGAAATCAGCGCGATCATCACGTCTGGTGCCACCGGGTTGCGCGCCACCAGCGCCTCGTCGACATTGAACACGGCGTCGCGGTCTCCGTCCTCGGCGACTGTCAACACCGTCTGTGCCGCCTGCACCACCTGGCCAACCTCGATCGTCCGTGCCGTCACCACGCCGTCGGCGCTGGCCTTCAGCTCGGTATAGGTCAGCCGGTCCTCGGCATTGCTCATCTGGCTCTGTGCCGCTTCCACACCGCTTTGGGCGACGCGTTGCGCCTGGTCTGCCTGATCGTAGTCGCGCCGGGTCGTGAAGCCCTGGGCAAGCAGCGTCTTCTGCCTGTCGAAGGCGGCAGCGGCCTGCCTGAGCTGCGCCTGGGCGGCATAGAGGCTGGCCTGCGCCGCCCGCACGTCCGACTGCTGCTCCTGCGGGTCGAGCCTGGCCAGCACCTGGCCCTTGGTCACGCGCTGGCCGACGTCGACGCTGCGCTCGGCGACCCGGCCGCCGACCTGAAACGACAGATTGTTCAGCGTCCGCGCTGCAATGACCCCGGTCAGCGACGTCGACGGCGCATAGTCTGTGAGCTTTACCTCGACGGAGCGCACCACGATCGGTTGCCGTTCTGCCGTTTCCTGTTTCTGGCAGGCCGAAAGCGGCAACAACATGCAGAGGGCGAGGGTGATGAGATTTCGTTTGGGAGGGGCGCATGACGGCATCTTGCCCGGCATGCCTGCGGTGATTGGGTTCGTGGATCGCATGTGCACCCCCAAATCGCTTCACCGACAAGCTACGATGCAACGGGCGATCCGGCAACGCCCTGCGGGCCGCGCCGGCACCCGGGCACTTCGACGCAGCGGAGCCTGATGTAGCGCGCCACCGCAAGGGAACCCGAGCTATTCCGGAGCGTTGTTGGACGCAGTCAACCCGGGAGGATCGCCATGGATCGCATGCCCTTCGACAGCCCTGTGAATGTCCGCATCGGGGCGGAAAGCACCCAGCGCGAAGTGACGACGGTCAAGGGCGCTTACGAAGCGCTGGTCGACTGGCCGCATGCCAAGCGCGGCGGTCCGCTCTACCGCGAGGCGGTTGAAACCGTATCCGCAGCCCTTGCCGGCACTCGCACACGCGAGGCGGCCAAACGGGCCTTCATCGCCGCAGCCGACGAGATCGGCATCAGGATCTGAGTTTGTCGGCCATCGGGCGGAGGGGCGGCCGTTCGCCAGGCGGCGAACGGCGCAAGACTATATTGCCGGCGAAAATGGGCAGGACATCTCAGTCGCGCACGGCTTTACCGGAATAAATTAACTCTACAGAGGTTATAGAATTAAACATTCTGCATGGGCATCGTCATTCAACCCCGCCCGCGGCATCTTCGATCCCGTACTGGAATCTCTGCGGCCGATCCCGCCGCTCGCCTACCTTCCCCTGATCATCATCTGGTTCGGCATCGGCGAACAGGCCAAGGTGCTGGTGATCGCGATTGCCATGGTGGCGCCGATCGCGCTGTCGACGGCCTCCGGCGTGAGTGCTGTCTGGCGGGATCGTCTAGACGCCGCCCGCTCGCTCGGCGCCACGCGCCGGCAGGTCATCCGCTTCGTCGTCCTGCCCAGCGCGTTGCCCTCGATCCTCACCGGCCTGCGCATCGCGCTCGGCGCCGGATGGACCACCCTGGTCGCCGCAGAGCTGGTAGCGGCGACACGTGGCCTCGGCTTCATGATCCAGTCGGCGGCTCAGTTCCTCGTCACCGACGTTGTCGTGATGGGCATACTGGTCATCGCCGCGGTCGCCTTCGTGCTCGAATTCGGCCTGCGTTATGTCGAACGCAGGCTTGTGCCCTGGGCCGGCCGCGAGTAGCGGTCGGCCGAGGCTGCGGCCCGGCGCTTATGCCCGCATGGTTTCGCGCATGGCGCTGCGCCCACGCAGCATGGGTAGCCCCAGCGTCACCAGCACGAAGCCGGCTGTCACGACCTTGAGGTCACTTGGCTGCAACCCGATCGACAATGCCAGCGAGACGAGCTGATAATAGACGATTGCACCGACGACAGGCGCCAGCAATTGCCGGGTGACGGTCTGCCGTCCGGTGATCGTTTCGCCGATGACCAGCGAGGCAAGACCGTTGATCAGGATGCCGGTGCCCATGCCGACATCGGCATAGCCCTGCAACTGCACGATGAGCGCGCCGCCAAGCGCGGTCAGGCCAGAGGCGACACCCAGGCCGACGATCGTGTATGTCCAGATGCTGATGCCGAGCGATGGCGCCAGCTCCGGATTGATGCCGATGACGCGCAACGCCGCTCCAGCCTGCGTGGCCAGGTACCAGCGCAATGCGACCAGGGCCACGACGATCAGCATGGCGAATGTGGCGACCTGCAGCCGAACGTCGGTCAGGATGGCTGGGTTGATCTGGGTAAAGATGTTGTCGGTGTTGAACAAGGCGATGTTCGAGCGGCCGAGAACGCGCATGTTGACGCTGTAGAGTGCCGTGAAGACCAGGATGCCGGCCAGCAGCGAATTGATGCGAAAGCGCAGATGCACCAGCGCGGTCGCCGCGCCGGCTCCGACACCGGCGAGCATGGCGACGATTGTCGCCATGAGCGGCGGATATCCGGCCAGCAAAAGTGTGGCGCAGACGCAGCCGCCAAGCGGAAACGCGCCTTCGCTGGTCAGATCAGGAAAGCTCAGCAACCGGAACGGGATCATGATGCCGAGCACCAGGAACGAATAGATGAGGCTTTGCGACAGCGTCACCGGCACGAGATTGAGATAGGCGTGGATCACGTCCATTGGTCAGGTTCCGAGCAGCATGCGATCGTTTTCGATTCTGAACTTCTCGACGAGATCGGCAGGTGTGAGTCTTGCCTTCTCGGTGCCGCCGATGTCGTCGCGGATGCGGCCGGCGTCCATCATGACGAGCCGGTTACCGGTCTCGATCGCCTGGCGCATGTTGTGAGTGACCATCAGCGTGGTCAGCGACTGCTCGGCGACGATCCGCAAGGTCGTCGCCATGATCAGCTCGGCGGTGCGCGGATCCAATGCTGCCGTATGCTCGTCGAGCAACAGCAGCGAGGGGCGCGACAACGATGCCATGATCAGGGACAAGGCCTGGCGTTGCCCGCCGGAGAGCTGGGCCACCGGCGTCGACAACCGGTCTTCCATGCCGAGCGCCAGGCCGGCGAGCAGCGCCCGATAGCGGTCACGCTTGGCGCCGTCGAGATGGCGCGCGAAGCCTCTGCGCTGCCCGCGCTGTTCGGCGAGCGCCAGGTTTTCCTCGATGGTCATGGCCGCTGCGGTGCCAATCATCGGGTCCTGGAAGACCCGCGCGATCATGCCGGCCCGGCGATGTGCTGCAAGGCGGGTGATGTCCTGGCCGTCCAGGGCGATCGAGCCGCCATCCGGCTCGATTGCGCCGGCGATGGTGTTGAGCAGCGTCGATTTGCCGGCGCCGTTGGAACCGATGATCACGACGAAGTCGCTGCGATTGAGCGCAAGATCCACCCCGTTCAACGCCGGTCGCGCTCCGGCAAGGCCGGCGTTGAAGGTTTTGCGCAGGTCCGCGCAGACAAGCAGGGGCATGCTCACCGCTGTCACTTGAGCAGCCATGGACTGTCCTTGAGCGCTTCCGGAACCGTCAGGCCGACGGCTGCGAGACCCTTGGGGCTGACATAAGCGTCGAAGTCTTCGCCCTTCGGAACATAGGGCGCGATGTCGGCCGGCTTCTCGCCCTTGAGGATCCGGTCGGCGATGTCGGCGGCATGCTCGCCATTCTTGCGATAGGAGATGGCGTGGAAACCGGCGAGCTGATCCTTGAGGTCAGGGGCGTAGACCGAGTTGAACAGCGGCAACTTGATCCTCTGCGCCACCTGGGCGACGACAGGTACCGAGGTCTGCACCACGTTGGACTGGATGAGGAAGATGGCGTCCACCTGTCCGGCGAAGGTCTGGACACGCTGGGGCAGGTCGTTGGGATTGTCGACCGGCACGCCGACGATTTCGATCCCGGCCTTTGCGGCCGCCTTGTGGATCAGCTCCATATTGGAGGTGTCGTTGTCTTCGCCCGGATTGAACAGGGTCCCGACCTTCTTGACCTCGGGCAACACCTTCTTGAGGTAGTCGAAGGAAGCATCGAAGTCGGGCAGCATCGACGCGCCGGTGCTCCAGGCCGAGCCGTGCTGCCAATCCGGCACGATGCCCGCCACGACCGGGTCGACGACCGCGCCGAACACGACCGGGATCGACTTGTCGGTAATGCCGCGCACCGCCGCCTGGTTGAGGCCGGTGGTGATGGCGAGGATCAGCGCCGGATGCTTGGCTTCCACCTGCTGCAGGATCTGGGGAACGAGGCTGCGGTCGAAGTTGGCGTGCTGGAAGCCGTAGGTGACGTCCTTGCCTTCGACGTAGCCCAGTTCGCTCATCCGGGCCTTGAAGCCATCGGCGACCTGGTTGAGCGCCGGGTGCTCGCCGAAGCTGGCGATCTCGACCAGTTTCGGGTCAGCCAGGGCTGCGCCATTCGCGGCGGTGAGCAAGGCTGCAGCGAGCAGCCACTTCATCAATTTCACGACACGCTCCTAAGGTTGGGATTACACGATCGAGGGACGCCAGTTCTGTTCGGCGACCCGCAGGAAATTCTCGCCCAGCACGCCAAGTATGGCCGTCTCCGAATAGCCATGGCGTTCCAGCGCTTCGACCAGTTCGGGCAGGACTTCGGGTTTGACATCGGCCCAGGGCGGACGCGGATAGCCGCGCAACGCCATCATCGGTCCGGAGTCGTAAAGCTTGGTCATGAAGGGCTGGTAGAAAACGGTGTCGAGGCCGAGGCCGACATGTTCGGGCCCGACGAGCTGGGCGACGTAATCGATATGGCGCATCAGCGCCGGAACGTCGGAACGGTTGTCGTCGGTCAGGAAGGCGCCGATGGAGTTGATGCCGACCACGCCGCCGCGGCGGGCGAGCGCCTTGATCTGGACGTCGTCGATGTTGCGCTCGTGGTTCTTCAGCGCGCGGACGCTCGAATGCGAGAACACCACCGGCTTTTCCGATAGCTCGATGATGTCGAGCGACGTGTTGATGCCGGCATGGCTTGCGTCGAGCATCATGCCGACGCGGTTGGCCTCGGTCACGAAGGCACGGCCCAGCATGGAAAGCCCGGCATCCGAGGGCTCATGGCAACCGTCGCCAAGCGGATTGCGGGTGTTGTAGGCGACGATCATCCAGCGGATTCCAAGCCGGTACCAGCTGTCGATCATCGCGGGCTCATGTGCGGCCGGGCCGGCACCTTGCAGATGCAGGCCGATCGCCATCTTGCCCGACTGCTTGGCCGCGCGGATGTCGGCCACGGTTTCGATGAGCTGGTAATCGTGAGCGCGTTGCTCGAACCAGCGCCTCTGCTGGGAGAGATGCCGGAACGTCGGCTCCGGTCGGTCCCAGTCGGCGCCGATTGTGAGCGAGAGGAAGGAGAACCCCGCGTCGCGATAGCGGACCAGCATGTCGGGTCCTTCATCGAGACATTCGGGAGTCCAGCCCACGGCACTTTCCCAGACGACAGCCTTGGCGATGAGGTTGTTGGCTGAAACAGTCACGTCGTCTGCACCCGCTGAGCAATGAAATCCAAGCGGTCAGCTAATCGGCAATCTCGTCGTTGCGCTATTGCCGGGAATGGGTTTGATTGTTTCATACTTGAACCAATCAAGGCTCCGTCATGCCGACAACGCCCGATCCGTTCGACCTGATGATCTTTGCGCGCGTTGCCGAAACGGGCAGCTTCAGCGCCGCGGCCGAACGGCTTGGCCTGCCGAAGTCGACGGTGTCGCGGCGCATCACCGTCCTCGAAGCGCAGTTGGGCGAGCGCCTGCTCCAGCGCAGCACGCGGCGCAATTTCCTGACCGAGATGGGCCAGCGCATTCTCATTCCCGCCGAACAGATCATCCACGAGGTGGATGCCGTCATGGCGGTCGCCGAACACCGGCAGGTGACACCGTCGGGACGGCTGCGTGTCTCCGTTCCCGGCGACCTTGCCGCAATCTCGCTCGCACCGATGCTGGCTGAATTCAGCAAGGCATATGGCGAAATCCAGCTCGAACTGGATCTGTCGCCTCGTTATGTCGACGTCATTGCCGACGGTTTCGATCTCGCCATACGGATCGGTGGCGAAGCGCAGGACCTGAGGTTGACCACCCGGCATCTGGTCGACCTCGGCATCGGTCTTTATGCCTCGCCGCAGTACAGGGATCGCGCCGGCCAGCCCGATGCGCCCGAAGCCCTCGCACATCACGACGTGCTGGTGCTGCTCGCCGATGGCGTTCCGGTCAACTGGGTGCTGAACAAGGACGCCCAGTCGGTTGCCGCCGACATGTCGGGGCGCAGGGTCTGCGCGAATTCTTACGAGCTGCTGTTCCGCATGGCGCGTTCCGGCGCCGGCATTACGGCGATGCCCGATCTTTTCGCGCGGCCTTACCTGGCAAGCGGCGAACTCGTCCGCATCCTGCCGGCATGGAGTCTTGCCCCGGCCATGGTGCGCGCCGTCTTTCCGAGCAGGCAACTGATGCCGCGCAAGACGCGGGTCTTCCTCGATGCGCTTTTGGGCCATCTCAAGCCGCGTCCGCTGAGGACGGCGCAGCCACTGCCGGCCTAGTCGGCGATCGCCGGCAGTGTCGGCGGCGTCGCAACAAGCCCGATGGTCGCTACCGTTGCCATGGTCAAGGGGGGGCCAAACCTATGCTGCCAATTCCTCGGGCTGGCGAGACATCTCCGGCCGCCGCTTGGCCAGTGCCCCGGCGATCCCGGCGACATATCGACCCTGGTGGCGGGCGCCGTCGAGCTCGTTGGCGCTGGGAGCCCTCGAACTGCCGTCGGCGTTGATGGCAAGCGTCGTTGCGCCATAGGGCGAACCGCCCGTTATCTCGTCCATGCGCGTCTGGCCCCGGAAAGTGTAGGGCAGGCCGACGGTCACCATGCCGAGATGCATCAGCGTCGCGTGCATCGACAGCAGCGTGTGCTCCTGCCCGCCATGTTGGCTCTCGCTCGAGGTGAACACGCTCGCCACCTTGCCGACCAGCGCGTTCTGCAGCCACAGCCCACCGAGCCGGTCGATGAAGTTCTTCATCTGCGAGGCCATGTTGCCGAAGCGGGTCGGCGTACCGAAGACGATGGCGTCGTATTCGGTGAGTTCCCTTGGCGTGGCCAAGGGCGTGTCGTCGTGCCTGATGCCTGCCCTGAGCATCGCTGCCTCGTCCATCAGTTCAGGAACGCGACGGAGCGTGACGGTGGCGCCGGCCTCGCGCGCGCCTTGGGCAACGGCTTCGGCCATGGTGCCGATATGGCCGTAAGCGGAGTAGTAGAGCACCAGGATCTTGGGCATGAGAATCTCCTTCTGCCGGCCGCACCCGGAAGTGATGCAGGTTTCGAATTGTGGGAGGACGCGCCGCCCCGAAGCGGCGCAATTGTTCAGGCGGTGGCGAGCTTGGCCGGGGCGGGCTTTGCCTGCTGGGCGCGCTGGCTGAGCCAGACGCTGCCGAGCACCACGACCATGCCGAGGATCTGCGCTGCGCTGAGCGACTGGCCGAGCACCGACCAGCCGAGGATCACAGCGGTCATCGGGCTGAGAAAGCCGAGCGGTGAGACGACCGATGGTTCCAGCCTGGCAATGCCACGGAACCACAGGATGTAGGTCAGTGCCGCGCCGATCAGGCCAAGCCAGGCGAGACCGAGCAGGTTGGGCATCGTCAGCGACGGCAGCGATGGCTCCTGCAGCAGTGCCACCGGGAGGAGCAGCAGACCGCCAGCCGTCAGTTGCCATGCGGTGAAGGTCAGCGGTGTGACTGGCGGCTGCCAGCGCCGGCTGAGCACCGTGCCGGCGGCCATAGACACGGCACCGGCGAGGCCGGCAGCGATGCCGATGGGGTCGAGTTCCGCGTGCGGCGTCAGGATCAGCAGCGCCACGCCGGCCATGCCGGCAAGGGCAGCCACGATCGACAGCGGGCGGATCGGCGAGCCGAGCAGGGCGCGTGCGAGCAGGATGACGATCAGCGGCTGGATCGCGCCGACGGTTGCCGCGACGCCGCCCGGCAGCCGGTAAGCGGCGACGAACAGCAGCCACCAGAAGACCGAGAAGTTGAGCGCGCCGAGCACCAGCACGCGGGCCCACCAGATGCCCTGCGGCAACTGCCGGACGAGCAGCAGAAGCAGCAGGCCGGCTGGAAGCGCCCGCAGCATGGCAACCGTCAGCGGGTAGCCGGCAGGCAGGAACTCAGTCGTCACGACATAGGTGCTGCCCCAGATTGCGGGGGCGATTGCCGTCAGCAGTAGGTCGGTGTTGCGCGTCGTCATGGCTGCATCTCTCTTTACATCGAGTATCTTGATCTCAAGATAATCCGTATTCTCTTGACGTCAAGAGAAATAATCGGAATGGTGAGCCATGGATCAGGTTGACGACATTCTTGCCCAGTGGAACCGCGAACGGCCCGACCTCGACGTCGCGGCGATGGGGCTTATCGGCCGCGCCAACAGGGTGTCGCAGCATCTCGGCCGCGAGATGGAGAAGACCTTTGCAGCGCATGGGCTGAACTTCGCCAGCTTCGACGTGCTGGCGACGCTGCGTCGTTCGGGGCCGCCTTATGCGCTGTCACCTGGCGATCTCTCGGCGACGATGATGATCACCTCGGGCACCATGACCAACCGCGTCGACCAGCTGGAAAAGGCAGGCCTCGTCGAGCGTCGGCTCAACCCCGACGACCGCCGCAGTTTCATCGTCTCCCTGACCGACAAGGGCTTCGCCACCATCGACGCCGCCGTCACCGACCATGTCGCGACGCAGACGCGCATCGTTTCGATGCTGACCAAGGAGGAGCGGGCGGCGCTCGACGCGCTCCTCAGCAAGTTTTTGGTCGGATTCGAGAGCGTGTGACGTCGGCCACGGCCAACTGGGAGTTACCCCCTCCCCACAAGGGGGTGGGAGACCAGGGTGCCGCCACGACATCTCGCCGTCTCGGGCAGGATTTGGCGGTTCACCCCGCCAGCGCCTGCTCCAGGTCGGCGATCAGGTCATCGCCATCCTCGATGCCCGCCGACAGCCGCACCAGCGAATCCGAGATGCCGATCGCGGCGCGCTTCTCCGCCGGGATCGAGCCGTGCGTCATCAGCGCCGGGTGCTCGATCAGGCTTTCGACGCCGCCAAGGCTTTCGGCCAGCGTGAACAGCTGCGTGCGTTCGAGGAAGCGTTTTGTGCCGGCGAGGTCACGGTCGAGGTCGACCGATATCATGCCGCCGAAATGATGCATCTGCGCCTTGGCGATGGCATGCTGCGGATGGCTGTCGAGGCCGGGATAGATCACCCGGCGCACGTCCTTGCGCGCTTCCAGCCAGCGCGCGATCCGCTCCCCGTTCTGCGAATGCCGCTCCATGCGCAATGCCAGGGTCTTGATGCCGCGCAACGCCAGGAAGCTGTCGAACGGCCCCGAGATCGCGCCGATGGCGTTCTGCAGGAATTTCAGCTGGTCGCGCAGTTCCTTGTTGTCGCCCACCACGACGCAGCCGCCGACCATGTCGGAGTGGCCGTTGAGATATTTGGTCGTCGAGTGCACGACGATGTCGATGCCGAGCTCCAGCGGCCGCTGCAGATAGGGGCTGCAGAAGGTGTTGTCGGCGACCGACAGGATACCCCTTCTCTTGGCGATTGCCGCAACCCCTTCGAGATCGACGACACGCAGTAGCGGATTGGTCGGGGTCTCGACCCACAGCATCCTGGTCTCGGGTCGGATCGCCGCCTCGACGGCGGCAAGGTTGGTGAAGTCGACGAAGCTTACCTGCAGCCCGGCGGTACGCTTGCGCACCCGCTCGAGCAGGCGGAACGTGCCGCCATAGATGTCGTCGGTGGCAACGATATGCGCGCCTGCGTCGAGCAGCTCGAGCACGGTGCCGATGGCCGCCAGCCCGGAGGCGAAGGCGAAGCCGGCGGAGCCGCTTTCAAGGTCGGCGATGGCGCGCTCGAAGGCAAAGCGCGTCGGGTTCTGGCTGCGGGCGTACTCAAAACCCTTGTGCACGCCCGGGCTCTGCTGGCCATAGGTCGAGGTGGCGTAGATCGGCACCATGACAGCGCCTGTCGTCGGATCGTGGCTCTGGCCGCCGTGGATGGTGCGCGTCGAAAATGCCAGCCGGTTCTTCTGCGTCGTCATTTTGCTCGCCTGAGATGGTTGATGAGGTCGACCCGGGTGATCAGCCCGACAAATTCCTCGCCGTCGAAGATGATCGCCACTTCGTTGCGGTCGAAGATCGGCAGCAGCGCGTCGAGCGTCTGGTTCGCCTGCAGCGTATGCAGGTCCTTTGCCATCGCCGTCGAGACGGGTGCGTTGAAGCGGTTCCAGCGGCTGTCATAGGGTCCTTCGACAACAGCCAGTATGTCGCTCTCGTCGATGATGCCGACGAGCTTGCCGTCTTCCAGCACCGGCAACTGCGACACGTCTCCGCGCCGCATCCGGCCATAGGCCGTCAGCAGGCTGTCGCCAGGTCCGACGAACACCGTGCCACCCTCGCGATGCGAGCGCGCCACCAGGTCGCTGAGATCGCCATGATGTTCGCGCTCGTCCAGCCCCTGTTCGGCCAGCCAGAAGTCGTCGAACACCTTGGACAGATACTTGTTGCCGCTGTCGCAGACGAAGGTCACCACGCGCTTTGGCGTCTTCTGCTCGCGGCAGTAGCGCAGGGCCGCCGAAAGCAGCGTGCCCGACGACGAGCCGGCCAGGATGCCTTCCTTGGCGAGCAGGTCGCGCACCGCCAGCATGCTTGCCTTGTCGTTGACCGTGTAGGCGCGTCTGACCAGCGACAGGTCGCAGTTCGGCGGCACGAAGTCCTCGCCGATGCCTTCGACGGTCCAGCTGCCTGCCTCTTCCATCTTGCCGGTCTTGACCAGCGGCGCCAGCACCGAGCCCAGCGGATCGGCCAGCACCATCTCGGTCTTGGGTGAGACCTTGGCGAAGAACCGCCCGAGCCCGGTCAGCGTGCCGCCCGAGCCGACACCCACCACCACCGCGTCGACATCGCCTTCCAGCTGTTCCCAGATCTCGGGGCCGGTTGTCGTCTCATGTGCAAGCGGGTTGGCCGGATTGGCGAACTGGTTGACATAGAACGAACCAGGGATCTCGGCGGCGATCTTTTCCGCCATGTCCTGGTAGTATTCGGGGTGGCCCTTGCCGACGTCGGAGCGCGTCAGCCTGACTTCGGCGCCGAGCGCGCGCAGGTGCTGGATCTTTTCGCGGCTCATCTTGTCGGGCACGACGAGGATGATGCGGTAGCCCTTTGGGATGCCCACTTGCGCCAGGCCAAGCCCGGTATTGCCGGCGGTCGCCTCGACGATGGTGCCGCCACGCTTGAGCTTGCCCTCGCGCTCGGCCGCGGCAATCATCGAAAGTGCGATGCGGTCCTTGATCGAACCGCCGGGGTTCTGGCTTTCGAGCTTGATGAACAGCCGGCACAGTCCGGTGTCGAAACGCGTCAATTCGACAACGGGCGTTTCACCGATCAAATCGAGCACGGACCTGAAGGGCGGGTTCAAGCGGCTCATGGCGGCGTCTCCCTCGGCAGGCAGGTTCATCGGAATATCCCATGTTGGGCGGGCGGACACCAGCCGCCCGGAAGCGTGTTGCGGCCGTTTGGCCATCCTGGCCGCATTTACCGGTGCTGCCCCAAACGAACAAAGGCAGGGCTTTTCGTTTCGTGCGAAAGCTTGAGAAGGAAATTCTCACGCGCCAGCTTTAGTTCCGTTTGCGGACAATACATTTCTCTTTCCGGCTGTTGTTGACTCTCCACTTGGTGGAGCACCTAGAAGGGCTGTCATGGACGACAGGATCTACACCATCGGTGAGCTTTCCAGGCTGAGCGGCATCACCGTTCGCAAGCTCCGTTTCTACTCCGACAGGGGGCTTTTGCCCCCGACGGTCAGGGCGGAGAGCGGGTACCGGATGTATTCGAGCGTCGATCTCGAACGGCTCGGGCTCATCCTTGCCCTGCGCGACGCCGGCGTGAG
The DNA here is from genome assembly GCF_050859125.1 of Aminobacter sp. BA135. NCBI lineage: Bacteria > Pseudomonadati > Pseudomonadota > Alphaproteobacteria > Hyphomicrobiales > Phyllobacteriaceae > Aminobacter > Aminobacter sp. BA135. The sequence goes on along the minus strand of NZ_CP139572.1, from coordinate 501,690 downwards.
TCTCGCCGACATCGGCAAGATCCTGTCCAACCGCCTCGCCATCTCGGCCGTGCTGGAGCTCAGGCTCCAGGCGCTCGAGGCGGAAATCAAGTCCAAGCGCCGTGTCGCCGCCGCCCTCAGGGCGGCCATCCGGGTTCCCGACCCGACAACAGACGACCTCAGGAGAATATGGACCGTGACAAAGCTCTCCCAGACTGAATTCCGCGCCGCCATCGAGCGCTTCTTCGAAGACGTGGCCTCGGAGGCCAATGTCTCGCCGGAGTGGAAGAAGCAGATGATCGACGCTTCGACACCCGATCTACCCGACGACCCGACACCCGAACAGGTCGATGCCTGGACCGAGATCATGGCCTTCGTCTCGGACAAGGAATACGCCATGGAGCTGCGCAACAGCATGTCGTCGATGTGGGACGGCGCGTTCGATCCCGCCGCCTATGCCGAGGCTTCCAATGCCATCTTCGCCCGCGTCCGCCAAGCCATCGACAAGGGCGAGGAGCCGCAGTCCGAAACCGGCAAGGCGATCGCCCGAGACTGGCTGGCCAGCTCGGCCAAGGCGATGAACAGGACGCCCGACAAGGCATTCCTGGAGTGGCACGACAACCAGTACCGCAAGTACCATGCGCGTTCGGCGCGCTATTACGAACTGCTCCGCATCCTCAGGGGCGACCGCCAGCCCGACACGATCAGCGAGGAATGGAGCTGGATCAACGCCGCCATGGCTGGAGCGCTATAGCCAACGATCAAGAACGGCATACTGATCGTCCGATCGTTATCACGCTCGTCATTGACGGTGCCGAGAGCGTCATCACCAACCTGTCGCCGATACCGCAGTAGCTTGAAATGCGTAGTGTGCGGCATGACTACGGCCGATACCCAGCGGAGTCGAGGGCAATCAGGATCAACACTATAATCACGAATATTACTAAAATCGAGAAAACGAACACTACATGATAGCGAAATCTTCGCCCGAAGCTGTCGCTGGGCAATGTTGGATAGAGCTTTTGTGCCATCATTCTCGCTATCACATTTAGAGCCAATAAAACCACGACGCGAAAGAGCAACATTTCCCAATCGGTCATCTAGGTATCTCCCGCCATTCGCTGTAAATCCCAATAGCAAATCTGACGGTAGATTGCAGTCTGCTTCAGAGCCTCGCGCCTCGTCAGCGGTTGGAAATTCTCACCCAGCAACTTGCACCACTAATCCGTGCGGTGTTTCTTGATGCCCACATTCGTCATCTTTCTGCAGCTCAGATTCGATGGTGCAGCGGGCGACATGACCCGCCGGTATGGGCGTCGCATTGTCCGAGGGGCCAAGGCGAACGAAGGCGAGATTTCATTCCCGGTCGATGCCGAAGAAGGATTTTTATGAAGTGCGGCGGCCGGCGTAGCCGCCTGCCAAACGAAAAGGGCCCGCGATGCGGGCCCTTTGCTTTGCTCGTCCTTTCAGGACTTATTCGAAGTCGCCGAGGTCGCGCACAGCACCCCGGTCGGCCGAGGTGGCGAACGCCGCATAGGCCTTCAGCGCCTTGGTCACCTTGCGCTTGCGCACTTCCATGGGCTTCCAGCCCTTGGCGTCCTGCTCGGCGCGGCGGGCGGCGAGCGTCGCTTCGTTGACGCGCAGGCTGATCGTGCGGTTGGGGATGTCGATGTCGATCATGTCGCCCTCGCGCACCAGCCCGATCGTGCCGCCATTTGCCGCTTCAGGCGAGACGTGGCCGATCGACAGGCCTGACGTGCCGCCCGAGAAGCGACCGTCGGTCAGAAGCGCGCAGGCTTTGCCCAGGCCCTTCGACTTGAGGTAGCTGGTCGGGTAGAGCATTTCCTGCATGCCGGGGCCGCCCTTCGGGCCCTCGTAGCGGATCACCACCACGTCGCCGGCCACAACCTCATTGGCGAGGATCGCCTTGACCGAGGCGTCCTGGCTCTCGAACACGCGAGCGGGTCCCGAGAATTTCAGGATCGACTCGTCGACGCCGGCTGTCTTCACCACGCAGCCGTCGCGCGCGATGTTGCCCTTGAGTATGGCGAGGCCGCCGTCCTTGGAGAAGGCATGTTCGGCCGAGCGGATGACGCCCTTTTCGCGGTCGAGGTCGAGATCGTCCCAGCGCCGGTCCTGGCTGAAGGCTGTCTGCGTCGGTACGCCGCCCGGGGCGGCGAGGTAGAAGTCGCGCACCGCCTGGCTCTTAGTCCGCGAGGTGTCCCAATGATCGATGGCTTCGCCGATCGTCGCGGTATGCACGGTCGGCAGGTCGCGGTTGAGCAGGCCGGCTTTGTCGAGCTGGCCGAGGATGGCAAAAATGCCGCCGGCGCGATGCACGTCTTCCATGTGCACATCGGCCTTGGCGGGCGCCACCTTGCACAGCACCGGAACCTTGCGCGACAGCGCGTCGATGTCGTCCTGGTCGAAGTCGATCTCGCCTTCATGGGCCGTGGCCAGGATATGCAGCACTGTGTTGGTCGACCCGCCCATGGCGATGTCGAGCGCCATGGCGTTTTCGAATGCCCCCTTCGAGGCGATGGAGCGCGGCAGCACGCTCTCGTCGTCCTGCTCGTAATAACGCTGGGCGAGGTCGACGATCAGGTGACCGGCCTCGACGAACAGCCGCTTGCGGTCGGCATGCGTTGCCAGCGTCGAGCCGTTGCCGGGCAGCGACAGGCCAAGCGCTTCGGTCAGGCAGTTCATCGAATTGGCGGTGAACATGCCCGAGCAGGAGCCGCAGGTCGGGCAGGCCGAACGTTCGATGATCTTGACGTCTTCGTCCGAAACCTTGTCGTCGGCGGCGGCGACCATGGCGTCGACCAGGTCGAGCGCGACGTTCTTGCCGCCGAGCACCACCTTGCCGGCTTCCATCGGGCCGCCCGAGACGAACACCGCCGGGATGTTGAGGCGCATCGCGGCCATCAGCATGCCGGGCGTGATCTTGTCGCAGTTCGAGATGCAGACCATGGCGTCGGCACAATGCGCGTTGACCATATATTCGACGCTGTCGGCGATGATCTCGCGGCTCGGCAGCGAATAGAGCATGCCGTCGTGGCCCATGGCGATGCCGTCGTCGACGGCGATGGTGTTGAACTCCTTGGCCACGCCGCCGGCGGCCTCGATCTCGCGGGCGACCAGCTGGCCGAGGTCCTTCAGGTGCACGTGACCCGGCACGAACTGGGTGAAGGAGTTTACGACAGCAATGATCGGCTTGCCGAAATCGGTGTCTTTCATGCCGGTGGCGCGCCAAAGGCCACGGGCACCCGCCATGTTGCGGCCGTGGGTGGTGGTGCGCGAACGATAAGCAGGCATGGGGGCTCTCTCATACAATAGATGGCTAACAGTGGGATTGAGCCACTATCGCCCTTGCGTCAACCATTTTTCGCCTGAGCAGGCCTCTGGCATGACGACAGCGAGCAGCTGCCATGCATTTCGTGCAGTGCAGGCGCGGTTTCAAGCCTTGGAGTTGGCCGATTTCCGGCCCTTGCGGCCGCGTCGCAGCTCGGCCACGCCGACGGTCAGGCCCATCGCCAGCGCCATGGTGGCGGCCAGCGAGCGGAAGCCGCCGAAGTCGGCCTCAGCCACCTCGAACCACACCCTGGCGAACTGCGCCAGCGGCGAGAACGCGCTGTCGGTGATGGCAACGACAGGCACGCCGTTGGCCGACAGCACCCGCGCCTCCTCGACGGTTGCCGAGGCATAGGGCGAGAAGCTGATGGCGATGACGGCGTCCCTTGGCGTGGCGAAGGAAATGATCTCCGGGCTCAACCCCGAGGCGGATTCGATCAACTGGCTGCGCACGCCGAGCTTGCCCAGCGCATAGGCGATGTAGCTGGCGACAGGATAGGAGCGGCGGCGGGCCAGGATGTAGATCGTCTCGGCGCCGTTGAGCAGGTCAACGGCACGGTCCAACGTCTCGTCGTCGATGTTGCGCGACATCACGTCGATCGACTTGCTGGCCGCCGCCAGGAAGCCGTCGACGATGCGACGATTGCTGGTGCCGTCGTCGGCATCGCCGCGCACCACGGTCAGCCGCTCCTCATAGGACGTCGTGCGCTCCCTCAGCCGCTCGCGAAAAACCTGCTGCAGGCTGGTGAAGCCGTCATAGCCGAGATGCTGGGCAAAGCGGATCAAGGTCGAGGGCTGCACGCCGGCCGAACTGGCGATGCTGGCGGCGGTGCCGAAGGCGATCTCGTCGGGATTGTCGAGGGCATAGGCCGCCACCTGGGCGATGCGCTTGGGCAGGCTCTCGCGGCGATCGAGGATCAATGCCCTCAGCGCCTCGAAATCGCGCGGCAGTGCCTCCAAAATCGTGTCCGCCATGTCGTCCATTCCGCCTCCGCCTATTCCACCATAACGCTGCCGCCGCGGGCTGTCCAAACAAAATGAACTGTATGTTCCATTCTCGCTAGAATTCGACTATTCAGTCCGTTGTGAGCATGACCCCAAAAGTGGGAGCGGATCATGCTCCGTCAAGATGCTGAGCGCCATTCCGGCGGGATGCGAGCTCTATAAACCGGGAGAGCGTGAAGTGACAGGCGTAGGTCTTATCGGAACCGGCTTCATGGGCAAGTGCCATGCGCTGGCGTGGAATTCGGTGCGCACGGTGTTCGGCAACGTCGACAAGGTCAGGCTCGTCCATCTCGGCGAGGCCAATGCCGACCTCGCCGCCCAGCGCGCTTCCGAACTCGGTTTCGAAAAGTCGTCGGGCGACTGGCGCGCCGTCGTCGCCGATCCGGAGGTCGACATCGTCTCGCTGACCACGCCCAACCAGTTCCATCCGGAGATGGCCATCGCCATCCTCGAAGCCGGCAAGCATCTGTGGTGCGAAAAGCCGATGGCGCCGACATTGGCAGAGGCTGAAGCCATGGCCGCGGCTGCCCGCAAATCGGGCAAGGTGGCCGTGCTCGGCTACAACTACGTCCAGAGCCCGGCCATCCGCCACATCAGGCAGCTGCTCGACGAAAAGATCATCGGTGACGTCAACCATCTCCGCGTCGAGATGGACGAGGACTTCATGGCCGATCCCGAAGCGCCGTTCTTCTGGAAACACGAGGCCAAGTCAGGCTACGGCGCGCTCGACGATTTCGCCGTCCACCCGCTGTCGCTGATATCAGCCCTGTTCGGCCGCGTCGGCCGCGTCATGTGCGACATGGCCAAGCCCTATGCAGATCGCCAGGTCGCCAGCGGCGGCCGCCGAGCGGTCGAGACCTATGACATCGCCTCCAGCCTGATCCATCTCGAAAACGGCGTCTCCGGCACGCTGCTGGTCAACCGTTGCGCCTGGGGGCGCAAGGGCCGCATTCAGGTCCAGATCTTCGGTTCCAAGGGCTCCATCGTCTTCGATCAGGAGCGCTTCAACGAAATCCAGCTTTATGTCACCTCGGACCGCCCGACCGAGCAAGGTTACCGCACCATCCTCGCCGCCCCCGTCCATGAGCCCTACGGCAAGTTCATCCCAGCCCCCGGCCATGGCCTCGGTTTCAACGACCTCAAGACCATCGAATGCCGCGAACTGCTCGCCCGCATCGCCGGTCAGCCGGCGCGTGTCATCGACTTCGACGAGGGCCTTGAGATCGAGCGCACGGTGCACGCCATGGCGCAGTCCTTTGCCGAGCAGAAGTGGGTGAAGGTAAGGTAGGCAAGGCTCTCCAGCCTGGGTTCCTCGCCTCCACACCGTGGGAGAGGTGTCACGGCAAAGCCGTGACGGCTTTTTCAGCGCGCGCCACTTCGCCGAGCGGCGTCCGCCCATCCCACCTGCACGACATAAGCCGCCAGCAACATCGCGGCGTTCATCTCCAGCACTTCCTCGACGGCGGCGAGCGCGCGTGATGAGGCTGCGATGTCGATCGCCTGCGCCAGCCCGATGAAGCCGACATGCAGAAGGAGCAGCGCGTGGCCCGACAGCCATGTCGTTGTCCCCGCCATGCCTTGCCTGATGTGGCGCAAGGCGAGCAACACCAGCCCTGCTGACAGCGCGAGCATCAGCGCGACCAGAAGCCAGGCGAGGCCGTGGCTGACATCGCGCAACATGCGGTAAGCAAGGATCAGGAGGTCGTGGAAACCGTCGAGTTGTCCGCCGCCATAAAGCCCCAGTGGCTGGAAGCCGAACAGGCGGGCGCCGAAGCTGGTCTCGTCGAGCAGCTCGGCAAGTCCGATCAGGCCGGCAAGCACGACCGTAATCCTGGGACCACGTCGCAGCGTCGAAGCCGCGGCGCCAAACACGGCGGCAGCCAGGAAGAGCACCGTACCCGTCTCGACGATACCGTCTTCCTTGAGCAACAGGTGACGGATGCCGGGCGCAACGATCACCGCAAGTGCCGCAGCGGTGGTGACGGCGCCGACGAGCGCCAGCGCCACCACGAGAAACCGGATCTGGCCGCTCCGCCGCGGATCCGGCGTTGCGCCGGCAAGTATCGGATGCGCAAATTCTGCCACGGGCCCCTCCTGTCGTAAGACCGTCACCAAAGCGTCACGCTACGCTTCATTCCGGCGAAGCAAGGGCGGGGCCGATCACTCTTGGCGACCGTCTGTGACGAGCCGGCTTCATTTCGCGCAAGTGTCGGCCAGGTCCTTGCGCCACCTTGTCGGGGTGTTGTGATGTTGCCTCGCCCCGCTCGTGCCTGATATTGCCCGGCCTGCCGCGCATGCGGCGCTAAAGGCCGGAACGTAACCGATGATCAAGCTCCCCGACCTGCCGGTGACGGAGGTCCTGCCGCAACTTGCCGAGGCACTTGCGGCCGGCAATAGCGCCGTGCTGGTAGCACCTCCCGGCGCCGGCAAGACCACGCTGGTGCCGCTGGCGCTGCTCGCTGCGCCCTGGCGTGGTGATGGCAAGGTCGTGCTGCTCGAGCCGCGGCGGCTCGCTGCCCGCGCCGCCGCCCGCCGCATGGCTTCGCTGCTCGGTGAGGAGCCGGGTGGCACAGTCGGCTACGCCATGCGCATGGAAAACAAGGTCAGCGCGAAGACGAGAATCCTCGTCGTCACCGAGGGGGTGCTCGCCCGCATGATCCTCGACGATCCCGAGCTGCCGGGTGTCGCCGCCGTCTTGTTCGACGAGTTCCACGAGCGTTCGCTCGACGGCGATTTCGGCCTCGCGCTGGCGCTCGACGTGCAGGGCGCGCTGCGCCCCGATCTCCGGCTGATCGTTATGTCGGCGACGCTCGACGGCGCCCGCGTCTCGAAGCTGCTCGACGGCGCCGAGGTGATCGAAAGCCAGGGCCGCAGTTTCCCGGTCGACATCCGCTATGATGAGCGCCCGGCGGGCGTTGCCATCGAGGACGCCATGGCCAAGGCGATCCGTGACGCGCTCGCCGACGAACCGGGCAGCGTGCTTGCCTTCCTGCCTGGCCAGCGCGAGATCGAGCGCACCGCCGAGCGCCTCGATGGCCGTGTCGGCGCGGATGTCGACATCGTGCCGCTCTATGGCATGCTCGACGGCAAGGCCCAGGATGCGGCTATCAAGCCCGCGCCGGCAGGCCGCCGCAAGGTGGTGCTGGCGACCGCCATTGCCGAGACCTCGATCACCATCGACGGCGTCCGTGTCGTCATCGATTCCGGCCTGTCGCGGCTGCCGAAATACGAGCCGGCGAGCGGCCTGACCCGGCTTGAGACGGTGCGCGCCTCGCGCGCCGCCGCTGACCAGCGCGCCGGCCGTGCCGGCCGCACCAGCCCGGGTGTCGCCATGCGCCTGTGGCGCGCCGAGCAGACCGCAGCATTGCCTGCCTTCTCGCCGCCCGAGATTCTCGAGGCCGACCTCTCCGGCTTCCTGCTCGATTGCGCCGCCTTCGGCGTTGCCGACCCGACGACGCTCGCCTTTCTCGACCCGCCGCCGGCGCCTGCTTTGGCCGAGGCGAAGGCGCTTCTCGTCGAGCTCGACGCCATCGACGCCGACGGCCGGCTGACGGCGTCCGGCCAGGCGATGCGCAAGCTGGCGCTGCCGGTCCGTCTCGCCCACATGGTCGCCGAAGCGGCGCGTCAAGGGGCGGCGCTTGAGGCGGCGCAGCTTGCCGTGCTGATGACCGAGCGCGGTCTCGGCGGCGATAGCGCCGACCTCGAACGCCGCCTGCAGCGCTTCCGCAACGAGCGCTCGCCCCGCGCCAATGCGGCGCGGCAACTGGCCGAGCGGCTGGCGCGGCAGGCAGGCGCTGCCGGGCAGCCGTCAGGTGATGCGCCCACCCCCGGCGCTCTCCTGCTGCTTGCCTGGCCCGACCGTGTCGCCAAAGCGCGCGGCGAGCGTGGGCGCTTCGTGCTGGCCAATGGCAGCGGTGCAGCCGTCGATGCCGCCGATCCGCTCGCCGCCGAGCAATATCTCGTCGTCGCCGACCTGCAGGGCAAGGCCCAGAACGCCCGCATCTCGTCCGCCGCTGCCGTCTCCGAGGTCGACATCCGCACGGTCCTTGCTGCGCATCTGGAGCGGAAGACAGAGGCCAGTTTCGATAGGGAAAAGCGTTCCGTCCGTGCCCGCGAAACCGTCCGCATCGGCGCAGTCATCTTGTCCGAACGCATGCTGCCGGCGCCCAAGGGCGAGGAAGCCGACGGCGCCATTCTGCAGGCCTTGCGCGCCCATGGGCTCGGCTTGCTCGACTGGGGCAAGGAGGCGGAGACGCTGCGCCAGCGCCTGACCTGGCTGCATCGCGGTCTCGGCGAGCCCTGGCCCGACATGTCCGATGAGGCGCTGCTCGATCGCCTCGAGGATTGGTTGCTGCCTTTCCTGCGCGGCGAGGCGTCCTTTGCCCGCATCGGCGCCGGCGTGCTCCATGATGCCCTGTTGTCGTTCGTCCCGCATGACCTCCAGCGCAAGATCGGAACGCTCGCGCCGACGCATTTCAGCGCTCCGTCGGGCAGCCATGTGCCGATCCGTTACGATGGCGAATGGCCGGTGCTTGCGGTGCGCGTGCAGGAGCTGTTCGGCATGGACAAGCACCCCTCCATTGCCGGTGGCACGGTGCCGCTGACGCTCGAACTGCTGTCGCCGGCGCACCGGCCGATCCAGACCACGCGCGACCTGCCCGGGTTCTGGCGCGGCTCCTGGGCCGATGTGCGCTCCGACATGCGCGGCCGCTACCCCCGGCATGTCTGGCCCGACAACCCGCTGGAGGCGCAGGCGACCGCCCGCGCCAAGCCGCGCGGTACCTGAAACATGATCCCGAACCGTAGGTCGGCGTAGCGAAAAGCGGATGCCGATTTTCGGATAGAATCAGGCTCAAACAACTGAAGCATGATCCCGAAAAGTGGATACCGGTTTTCGGACAGGATCATGCTCAAACGACAAGCCAGGGCTTGGCGCGGGCGCGCCTTGCAGCGCATATAGCTGGCATGAACTCACTGATGCGCGCCCCCGACCTCCAGCAGAGCCACCGGCTCCGGCTCAACACGCTGATCCGACTGCGTTGGCTCGCCATCGTCGGCCAGAGCTTTACCGTCGTCGTCGTCGCCTACTGGCTCGAATTTCCGCTGCCGGTCAGCCTGTGTTTCGCGCTCATCGCCAGCTCCGCCTGGCTCAACCTGTTCCTCGCCTTCCGCTATCCGGCGACGCACCGCCTCAACCCCTTCGCCGCTTTCGGCATCCTCACCTTCGACAGCCTGCAACTGGCCGGGCTGCTGTTCATGACCGGCGGACTGACCAATCCCTTCTCGCTGCTGATGACGGTGCCGGTCGTCATTTCGGCGACGTCGCTGCCGTTGCGGCTGACCGCCATGCTGGCGGTCGTGGTCATCGTCATGGTCAGCCTGCTCGCCTTCTTCCACCTGCCGCTGCCCTGGTATGACGGCATCGTGCTGGCCATGCCCTTCATCTACACAGCCGGCATCTGGATCGCCGTCGTCTGCTCGATCGCCTTCACCGCCATGTATGCCTTCCGCGTCGCCGACGAGGCGCGACTGCTCGCCAATGCCCTTGCCGCCACCGAGCTGGTGCTGCAGCGCGAGCAGCATCTGTCGGCGCTCGACGGCCTCGCCGCCGCCGCCGCCCATGAGCTCGGCACGCCGCTTGCCACGATCACGCTGGTCGCCAAGGAGATGGAGCGTGCCCTCGGCAACGATCCGAAATTCGGCGAGGACGTCACGCTGCTGCGCAGCCAGAGCGAGCGCTGCCGCGAAATCCTGAAACGCCTCACCAGCCTGTCGTCGGAGGGCGAGGAGCATCTTGCCCGGCTGCCTTTGACCTCGCTGGTCGAAGAGGTCATTGCCCCGCATCGCGATTTCGGCATTTCGATCAAGCTCGACCCCGGTGATCGCATCGGTCCCGAGCCGGTCGGCCACCGCAATCCGGGCGTCATCTACGGCCTCGGAAATCTGGTCGAGAACGCCGTCGATTTCGCCCGCAGCCGCGTCACCATCCGCTGGAGCTGGGACGACGAGGACGTCAGCTTCGTTATCATGGATGACGGTCCCGGCTTCCCGCCGGAGATCATCGACCGCATCGGCGAACCCTACATGTCGACCCGCCAGGGCGCCGAGCCGGGCGGCGGCCTGGGGCTCGGGCTGTTCATCGCCAAGACGCTGCTTGAGCGCTCCGGCGCCGAGATCAGCTTCACCAATTCGAGCGGCCCGGGCGAGGGCGCTGTTGTCGAGATCTCCTGGCCGCGCGCCGCTTTCCTGAGCCGGCTGCCGGTCGGCACGACGATGTTCGACACTGCCTGAACGGGGACTGCCAAGGGTGCTCCGGACAGCTGGAAACCTTGCGGCAGCTGGTTTTGATCGTCACGGGAATGGCGCCGGCATTGGACATCGGCTCTTTGCACCTATATCTGCATGGAAAAACCATAAGAACGACTGGGATCAACGACAAAAAGGATCAAAGGCGATGACTACCCAGGACATTGCATCCGGGTTGCCGGGCGAAGACCATTCACTGCTGCTCGTCGATGACGACAAGCCATTCCTGACCCGCCTGGCCCGCGCCATGGAAAGCCGCGGCTTTGCCGTCGACACCGCCGAAAGCGTAGAGGAAGCCGTCGCCAAGGTGCGCAGCAACCCGCCGGCCTATGCGGTGGTCGACATGCGGCTGGGTGATGGCAACGGCCTCGACGTCGTCTCGGCCATCCAGGAGCGCCGTGAAGACACCCGCACCGTCATTCTCACCGGCTACGGCAACATCGCCACCGCCGTCACCGCCGTGAAGCTCGGTGCCATCGACTATCTCTCCAAGCCGGCCGATGCCGACGACGTCTATGCCGCGCTGACCAACTCGTCGGGAGAGCGCGCAGCACCGCCGGAAAATCCGATGTCGGCGGATCGCGTCCGCTGGGAACACATCCAGCGCGTCTACGAGATGTGCGAGCGCAACGTCTCGGAAACCGCGCGCCGTCTCAACATGCACCGTCGCACGCTCCAGCGCATCCTCGCCAAGCGGGCGCCGAGATGACGAGGTAGGGGGGAGCAAGGGAATGGTAAGACCCGAAACCGATCTTCCCCTATTCCCCTCTCACTCACTTTCCCCCTCCAACGCCGATACCGACACCCCTGCCAGTTCCGCCGCCAGCAGTCGCGCAGCACCGGCACGGGCGATGCGTAGCATCAGCGCCTTGCGTGTCGCCGCCGCCATACGGTGCTCGGGTGCGTCGCGCATGATTTCGGCGCCATAACCGTCGGAGAGAATGAAGCCGCACTCCTCGGGGAAGATCTCGGCCGGTACCTCGGGATGGGTGGCGAAGAAGAATCGGTCGGAATGCAACCGGTAGTCGGGCCATTTGCGGTCGACGCGAAAATCCTCGATCGACGACTTGATCTCGATGATCCAGATGTCGCCCTGGCGCGTCAGCGCCACGAGGTCGGCGCGCCGGCCCGTCGCCAGCGACAGTTCCGGCAGCACATGTGCACCCATCTGCATCAGAAGACGCTGCACGCCACGGCGCACCAGCATGGCTCGCTCGGACTGGCGACCATCGACGAGAGGGTTGGAAGCAAGAGGCGAAATGATCGGCATGGACCAATCATCGCATCATTTGTTCACGTTTTGAACCCGCTCGCTGGATTATTCCAGACAGGCTGATGCCGCGCAGCCATACGTAGCTTCAGGTTGCATCATTGCGGCCTGTCGTTGAATCTGTTGGATTTTCCCGCGATGCGTGTTGCCGAAATGCCATAACCCGTGCCTTACGTTGGGTCCCGCGGGGCTTTGGGTGCACGCAAGGCTTGGCAACCAAAATGCCTGACCGCTAAGAATGGTGGCAAAAATGAGGCCGAATCGGTCCGGATCCGCTCTTGCTTGGGAACCCCTAGATGCGATTGAAGTCTCTTGCCATTGTCGCCGCCCTGGCGCTGACCACCGCACTCGCCGGCTGTTCGACAGACGGCGTGTCGCGCATGTTCTCCAATGACTATGGCGGCCGCGTCGATGCCGGCTACCAGCTGCCGACGATCCCGATCAGCAAGGTTCCGCGCCAGTTCCATCGCCAGATCGTGCGCTACGAGACCGACGAGCAGCCGGGCACCATTGTCGTCGATACCGGGCAGAAGTTCCTCTATCTCGTTCAGCCCGAAGGCAAGGCGGTGCGTTATGGCATCGGCGTCGGCCGCGAGGGTTTCGAGTGGCAGGGCACGGCCCGCATTGCGGTCAAACGCGAATGGCCGGTGTGGACCCCGCCGCCGGCGATGATCAAGCGCCAGCCCGAGCTCGCCAAGTGGTCGGGCGGCATGCCCGGCGGCCCCAAGAACGCGCTCGGCGCCCGCGCCCTCTACCTGTTCAACAAGGGGGGCGACTCCGGTTACCGCCTGCACGGCACGCCGGAATGGAGCTCCATCGGCAAGGCCATGTCGTCGGGCTGCATCCGCCTGATGAACCAGGACATCATCGACCTCTACAACCGCGTCGAAGTCGGCGCCAAGGTCATCGTGAAATAACTGCGGGCCGTCCAGGCAACACGGACGACGCAAACGAAAAACCGGGCACTTTGGCCCGGTTTTTTTGTTGTCTTGAGTACCGATTGCGTCAACTGGCCGGGCTTGTTGGCCTCGGTCAGGAAACCTGCTCGACCTGCTGCACTTCGGGTACGAAATGGCGAAGCAGGTTCTGGATGCCGTGCTTCAGCGTCGCCGTCGACGACGGGCAGCCAGCGCAGGCGCCCTTCATGTGCAGGAACACGGTGCCGTTCTCGTAGCCGCGGAAGGTGATGTCGCCGCCGTCCTGGGCAACAGCCGGGCGCACGCGCGTATCGAGCAGTTCCTTGATCGTCACAACGATCTCGGCGTCGGCCTGGTCGAAGAACTCGTTCTCGTCGTCATGATGGCCGCCGCCGCCGGCTGCCTGACCGGCCATGACAGGCACGCCCGACATGAAATGTTCCATGATCGAGCCGAGGATCGCCGGCTTGAGGTGCTGCCAGTCGGGGCCGTTCTTGGTAACGGTAATGAAGTCGTAGCCGAAGAACACGCCGGTGACGCCGGGGATTTCGAACAGCCGGCCGGCCAGCGGCGACGCCGCACGCGCGCTGTCGGCGTCGCGGAAATCGGCCGTGCCTTCGAGCAAGACTTCCTTGCCCGGCAGGAACTTCAGCGTCGCCGGATTGGGGGTCGCTTCGGTCTGGATGAACATGGACGTGTCTCCGTGCCCGCGCGCGCGGGATGTCTCAGTTTGGAATAGTTCTAATTAGGCTTTGCACGGCCGACATTCAAGCCGCTGGCGCGCCTCCGCGCCAATATGTTGCGCCCAGACTATTGGGCCACAAGTCCATGAGGCCAGGCAGCTATCGGGCCGGACGCCTAGGCCAGGCTGTCGATATCCTCGTCCGACAGGTTCTGCGGCACCACCGTCACCGGGATGGGGAAGGCAGCACCCTTGCCGGCGATCGAGGCGACAAGGGGGCCGGGGCCTTCCTTGCCGGCACCTGCCGCGAGCACCAGGATAGCGATATCCTGGTCGTCTTCAATCAGCTTGTGGATCTCTTCCGCCGGCCGGCCTTCACGCACGACGAGCTCCGGCTCGATGCCGAGTGTCTCGCGCACCTTCGCAGCGTGGCTGTCGAGGGCCGCGTTGGCGGCAGCGGTTGCCTCCTCGCGCATGATCTTCTCGACGCCCAGCCAGTGCTGGAAGTCATCGGGCTCAATGACGTAGAGCAAGACCAGCACGCCGCTGGTGCTTCTGGCGCGCTTGGAGGCGTAGGCCACGGCGCGCTCGCATTCCGGCGTGTCGTCGATGATCGCCAGGAATTTGCGCCGGTGGCCGGCTTCCTTGCTGAGGCGTTTGGAGACCATGTGCTACCCGTGTTGCGCCGCGTCCCAGAGCATGACCCCCGAAAAGTGGAAGCCCATTTTCGGACAAGATCATGCTCAGACAAATGAGCCCCATTTCGAACTTTTCGGAATGGAACCGGCTCCAATCTGCCACCGGCGCCGGCTGCCCGCAAGCAGCCAGCGCCGATGATGCTGTCAGTCGCCGAGCAGGCCGATGATGTTGCGCACGTCCTTCATCGTCGTTTCGGCGATGGCGCGGGCGCGCTCGCCGCCGTCACGCAGCACGGCGTCGATATGGCCGGGGTCGGCCATCAGGCGGCGCATCTCGCTGGCGATCGGCGACAGCTTCTCGACAGCGAGGTCGGCAAGGGCAGGCTTGAACACCGAGAACTGCTGGCCGGCAAACCGGCTGAGCACCTCTTCCTTGGTCATGTCGGCCAGGCCGGCATAGATGCCGACCAGGTTTTCCGCCTCGGGGCGTTCCTTCAATTCGTCGAGCTGGCTCGGCAGCGGCGCCGGGTCGGTCTTGGCCTTGCGGATCTTCTTCGAGATGGTGTCGGCATCGTCGGTCAGGTTGATGCGCGAAAGATCCGACGGGTCCGACTTCGACATCTTCTTCGAACCGTCGCGCAGCGACATGATACGCGCAGCAGGCCCGCCGATGATCGGCTCGGTGATCGGGAAGTAGCCATTGACCGTCTCTTCGCCCACCTGCATCTCGACGCCGATGCCGAGATCGGCGATGCGGGCCGAGAAGTCGTTGTTGAACTTCTGGGCGATGTCGCGGGTCAGCTCCAGATGCTGTTTCTGGTCCTCGCCGACGGGCACGTGGGTGGCGCGGTAGAGCAGGATGTCGGCAGCCATCAGGCTCGGATAGGCGAGCAGGCCCAGCGAGGCGTTCTCGCGGTCCTTGCCGGCTTTATCCTTGAACTGCGTCATCCGGTTCATCCAGCCGATGCGCGCCACGCAATTGAAGATCCATGCCAGCTCGGCATGCTGCAGCACGCGCGCCTGGTTGAAGACGATGTGCTTCTTGGGATCGATGCCTGAGGCCAGGAACGCTGCGGTGATCGAACGCGTCTGGCTCTGCAGGTCGTCATGGACGAGCTGGGCGGTCAGCGAGTGCAGGTCGACGACGCAATAGATGCACTCGTTGGTGTCCTGCAGGGCGACGAATTTTCGGATGGCGCCGAGATAGTTGCCGAGGTGCAGATTGCCGGTCGGCTGGACGCCGGAGAAGATGAGCGGTTTGAAGGCGGTCATGATGGATCCCGTGGCTTGTGGAGGGCCGTTTCGCGCGCGGCGAAATTCGAGTGGCGCTTATGAACGATGGCGCTCTTGCTATCAAGAGGGCGGGGCTATCAAGAGGGGCGGCGCCACCTGCGAACGAGGTTCTCAACATGCACGCCGAGGAGCTTCGCCTTGCCGACGAGGCGCACAAGCAGCGGATCGTCGGGCGGTGTCCATCCGTGGTGCGCAGTGCGGATAGCCAGTTCCAGCGCAACCCGCAATTCGGCGCTGTCGCGACGCTCGAACAGATCCTTGAGCTCGGCAACGCGCTCCTGTGCTGTCCAGTCTGTGCGTGCCGGCGAGGCGATATGGATCGAGGTCGCTTCCAGTCCCGATGCAAAGCGCAGGCCCGGCTGGCGCAGAAACTTCCGCCACATGAACTGGTCCGTGTAGGTCCCCGCGGGCGCCGGGCTCCAGCCGACGGGCAGGGCACGATAGGCGCTCATGCGGTGGCCGCCGACGGTCAGGCCGAAAAAGGCTTTCTCGCCGTCGCGCACTTTTTGCCAGCAGCCGGGCTCGGCGAAACTGCCGCCATAGACCACAAACTCGTTTCGGCCATGCACGTTGATCTGCACCATGTGGCCGAAATCGTGGCGCTTCAGCAGCTTGGCCAGGCTGGCGAGATGGCCGCGCAGCCAGAGGTCGTCGTCGCCACAATAGGCGACGATCTCGCCACGCGCCTCCTGAAGAGCCACGTGCCGGTGTGCCTCCCCGTGGCGCTGGCCCTTGGGAAAGTCGAAGTAGCGGATGCGCGGGTCGCTTCGGGCAAGGTCGCTGACGACGTCGCGTGTCTCTTTGGATGCGCCGTCGCCGACCACAAAGAGCTCGAAATCGGAAAAGCTCTGGTCTTGGATGCTGCGGATTGCGTAGCCGATCAGATGCGCATGGTCGTGCGTCGGCATCAGCACGGTGGCAACGGGCTTGCGGCTCACTCGGGCAACCCAGCCATGCGCCTGATGTCGCAGACGCGCTCGACGATCACGGCGCCTTCAGCGGCCGAACTCATCGGCGCCGATCCGCCGTTGAGGTGGCGGAGGAAGGCGGCGAGTTCCGCCTCGAGCGGCATATTGTTCTGGATCGCAACCTTGATCTCCGGCGCATTCAGATTGTCGGGGCTTCCTTGGCGCAGGATCAGATGGTCGTCGAGGCTGCCGTTCAGCGTCACCGTGCCTTTGGCACAGGACAGGATCACCGACCGCCGGTTGACCGGGTGATGCGCCGAGGTCTCGATCACCACGCGTGGCCCGCCGTCTCGCTCGAGCAGGGCGACGAGACCGCCGGACGCCGGTCCGAGCCCGTCCGCGAACGCCGTTGCTACAGGTGGCACCTCGCCGAGGACATGCAGGCATATCGACAGGTCATGCGGCAGCAAGTTCCAGATCGGGTCGACCTCGTTGTGGGTCATTGACCAGCCGAGCCGGTATAGCCGGAGTCCCAGGACCTCGCCGATCTCGCCGCTTTTCGCAAATCGGGCGATGCGTTCGATACCGGCGTGATAGCGCCATTTGTCCATGACGAAGAGTCGATCGGGAGCCTTGTCGGCCAGCAATCGGGCTGTCGCCTGGTCCGAGGTCAGTGGCTTTTCGACGAACAACGGGATGTTGCGCGGCAGGAGGCTGAGCAGCACCGAGCCATGGCTGTCACTCGGCGTGGCAACAACGGCACCATCGACCGCGGGCAGTTCATCCAGCGTCGAGACAATGCGGTCTGCACCGTTGGCTACGGCGTTGGCATGCGATCTTTCGCCTGGTGCCACGCATGTGACCTTGGCACCCAACGCTTTCAGGTCGCGCAGGATCAGCTTGCCCCAACCGCCACAGCCGATCAGACCGACATGCAGGGCCTCATTCACGGCCGGCGCTCATTTGCGCGCGCACAGCGAGGTACTGTTGCGTCATCGCGGCGGCGGACCCCGCGGTCGTATCACGCGGCGATAAGGCTGGATCGTGGATGTCCCAGTCGAGGCCGAGCGCCGGATCGTCCCAGCGGCAGCCGATTTCGTCCACCGTGTTCCAGTAGTGCGACACCGAATAGCAAAGGCTGGAAACTTCAGGAAAATGGAAGCCATGGGCGACGCCGGGAGGGATCAGTGCTGCCTGCATCTTCGAGCCCTTGAGCGTCACCGTCGTCGCCATGCCATGGGTCGGCGATTCCGGACGAATGTCCGAAAGCGCGAGCACCAGAGTGCCTTCGAGGCAGACGAGATAGTCGGAGTGGATCACGTGCACATGCACGCCGCGCAGAACGTTGGCCTGGCTGCGTACGAAATTCCATTGCACGGGCTCGATGCCGGCATCCCATTCCTGGCGGAAGATTTCCGTCAGGTTCCCGCGGTCGTCATCATGGGTCTTCAGGTCGCGAACAACGCATCCCAGCGGTAGTTTCATCATCGCTTTGCTTCCCCACTGCGCCTGGCGCAGCCATTGCAATGCCGCGCGTCGCGACTCCCAGCGTCTGTATCTGTCTGGTCGTTGCAGAAGGCAATGCTGAATCGGTCCGTCGCTTTCACGCCGGGCACGGCAATCATTCAGATTCGGCTGGCGTGGGCGCAGACTGGGTGCGATTGCGTCTGATGTTGCGCCGGATCATGCTGGCATCCGCGCCGCCAATGCCGAAGGCGACGCCGAAATAGATGATCATCGCAGCAGCCACCAGCACGCCGAGCGCCGCTGCCTGGGTATAGACGGGGGCCGCCGACCCCAGCCATTGATCGGCCTCGCCCGTGGCGAACCACAGTCCGCCGGCCATGATCGCGGAGGCGACGACAAGGCGCGGTATCCGCTTCATCAGTGCTGCGTCGCGATCCCACTGGCCGCGCCAGACCAGCGTGCCGAGCAGCATCGCCGCGTTGACCCAGCCGGCGATTGCCGATGCCGCAGCAATGCCGGGCGCACCCCAGGACGGAAACAAGGTCAGCGCGACCGAAATGTTCACCGCCACCGAAATGGCGGCGAAATACATCGGCGTGCGTGTGTCCTCGCGTGCGAAGAAGCCGGGCGTGAACGCCTTGATCAACACGAATGCCGGCAGGCCAAGGCCGAAGATGGCGAGGATCGATGCCACCACGGGCGTGCTGTTCGAGGCGGCGAAGGCGCCGCGCTCATAGAGCACACGCACGATCGGCTCCGACATGACCAGCAGGGCCGCGGCAGCGGGGAGCGTCAGGAACAGCGTGAACTCGACCGAGCGGTTCTGCAGGTTGGCTGCCTCGACCTTGTTGCCTGCCTTCAGCGCCCGCGACAGCTCCGGCAACAGCACGATGGCAACGGCGACGCCGACGACGCCGAGCGGCAACTGGTAGACGCGGTCGGCAAGGTTCAGAGACGACACGGCACTATCCTGGCCCGAGGCGATGGCCGTCCCGATCAGCGTGTTGATCTGGGTGATGCCGCCAGTGATCGCCGCCGGTAGCGCCAGCCACAGCAGGCGCTTGACGTTGGGCGTCAGCCTGGGCCGGCGGAAGCCGATCGATATGCCGGCATGGCGCACCGCGATCCAGACGATGATCAGCTGCACCAGACCGGCGGCCAGAACACCCCAGGCGAGCGCATAGCCGACGGTCAGCCCGTCATGGCCGCGATACCAGGCATTGGCCAGCACGCCGACGAGGATGATGTTGAGGAACACCGGCGCGATCGCCGCGGCAAAATAGCGGCGCAGCGAGTTCAGCATGCCGCTCATCATCGCCGCCAGCGACATGCAGATAAGATAGGGGAACATGACGGTGGCGAGCGCCACCGTCAGGTCGTACTTCTCGGGATTGTCGGCGAAGCCGGGAGCCACGACGAAACGCACGATCAGCGGCATCGCCAGTTCCATGGCGATGGTCAGTACCAAAAGCGCCGAAAACAATACGCCGAACACTTCCTCCGAAAAGCGCTTGGCGCCCTCCGTACCATTGGCCTCGATCTCCTTGGCAAACAGCGGCACGAAGGCGGCGTTGAAAGCGCCCTCGGCAAACAGCCGGCGGAAGGTGTTTGGGAACTGGAACGCGGCATAGAAGGCGTCGGCCACCGGCCCGGTGCCGAGGGCCGCCGCCATCAGCATCTCGCGCGCAAAGCCCAGCACCCGGCTCATCAGCGTGCCCGAGGCAACGGTCGCGAATTTCTTGATCAGTGACATGGGGCGCGAAGATGCCTTGCGGATTTGGGCGGGATCATGGCTGGCGTCATTCGGCCGCCGCCGCCTTGGCCTTGCTCCGCTCGGCGCTTGCGCCCTCGAGGGTGGCGATCAGGCGGGTACGGATATTCTCGAGCCGTGTCGGGTTGTCGATCTTCTGGCCGGTCAGGTCGGTGACGTAGAAGGTGTCGATCACCTTCTCGCCGAAGGTGGTGATGTGTGCCGAGGCGATGTCGAGCGACAGGTCGGACAGCGCGCCCGTGATCTCCGACAGGAAGCCGGGGCGGTCGAGGCCTTCGACCTCGATCACCGAGAAACGGTTCGACAGCGCATTGCGGATTTCCGCACGCGGCTGGATGCGGAAGGTCTTCTGGCCGCGCTTCGGCTTGGCCCGCTTGGCGATCATCTCCGGCAGCCAGGCCCGGCCCGACAGCACGTCCTCGATCAGCTGGCCGACACGTTCGGCGCGCCGCCGCTCGTCCTCGTCGCGGTCGAATTCGCGGCTGATCAGGATGATGTCGAGCGCCCGCCCATCGGCGGTGGTGAAAATCTGCGCGTCGACGATGTTGCCGCCGGCAGCCGCACAGGCGCCTGCGATCACCGACAGCAGGCGCGGATGATCCTGCGCCAGGATGGTGATCTCGGTGACCGCCTCGAATTCGTGGGTCCGCACCATTGTCGACAACTGCTTGCCGGCCGCATCGGCGCCGCGGATGAACTCGGCATGACGCTTCTGGTCTTCCAGGTCGACGGTCAGCAGGTAGTTGTCATAATGCAGCTTGACGTATTTCCGCCGCGCCGCCTCCGGCCAGTCGGAAAGTGCTGCGGCCAAAGTCTCGCGTGCCGCCGCCGTGCGCTCGGCCCGCGACAGCTCGGAAAAGCCACCGGTCAGGAGGAGCTCGGTCTCGTAATACAGCGTGCGCAGCAACTGGCCCTTCCAGCCGTTCCACACGCCCGGGCCGACGCCGCGGATGTCACAGACGGTCAGGATCAAGAGCAGCTTCAGCCGCTCGACCGACTGCACGACGTCGGCGAAATCGTCGATGGTCTTGCGGTCGTTGAGGTCGCGCGTCTGCGCCGTCATCGACATCACCAGGTGGTTCTCGACCAGCCAGGCGACGGTCTCCGTGTCGGTCGGCGACAGTCCCATATGCGGGCAGATGCGGCGGGCGATCTTGCCGCCGGCCTCCGAATGGTCCTCCGGCCGGCCCTTGGCGATGTCGTGTAGCAGCACCGCGACATAGAGCACCTCGCGCTGCTTCTTCAGGCCGCCGATCAGCGAATGGCTGAGCGGATGGATCTTGGCGCCGTCGCCATGCTCGATCTCGGAGAGCACGCCGATGCAGCGCAAGAGGTGCTCGTCGACGGTGTAGTGGTGATACATCGAGAACTGCATCATCGCGACGATCTTGCCGAAGTCGGGGATCAGCCGGCCGAGCAGTCCCGCCTCGTTCATGCGCCGCATATTGAGCTCGGGGCTGCGGTCCGAGGTCAGGATGTCGAGGAAATAGCGGTTGGCTTCCTCGTTGCGGCGCAGGCCCTTGTCGACCAGACCGAGTGAGCGGGTCAGAAGCTTGAGCGCATTGGGATGCAGCTCCAGCCCGTGCCGGTCTGCGAACCAGAAGAAGCGCAGCATGTTGACCGGGTCGCGCGAAAACACCTTGTCGTCGGCGACGTTGATGCGCTGGTTGTCGATGATGAAGTCGCTGGTGCCGGCGAGCTTGCGCCGTCGCCTGGAAAAGCCCTGCAGCAGCCCGTGGAAGCCGGGCGCGTCTTTGGCCTGTTCCTCTTCCAGGGCGGCGCAGAAGATGCGAGTCAGGTCGCCCACTTCCTTGGCCACCAGGAAGTAGTCCTTCATGAAGCGTTCGACCGCCGAAAGCCCGGGCTGGGTGGTGTAGCCGAGGCGCTGGGCGATCTCCCGCTGGATGTCGAAATGCAGCCTTTCCTCCGGCTTGCCGGTCAGGAAATGCATGTGGCAACGCACCGCCCAGAGAAAATCCTCGGCCTCGACGAACTGGCCGTATTCGCCCTCGGTGAACACGCCCTTGTTGATCAGCTCGGCGCCGGTGCGCACGCGGTAGTAATATTTGGCGATCCAGAACAGCGTGTGCAGGTCGCGCAAGCCGCCCTTGCCGTCTTTGATGTTGGGTTCGACCAGATAGCGGCTCTCGCCCGCCTTGGCGTGGCGGCCATCACGCTCGGCGAGCTTTGCCTGCACGTATTCGGGGCCGGTGCCTTTCACCAGCTCCTTGTCGAAGCGGTCGATCAGTTCGTCGCAGAGCTTCTGCTCGCCCCAGATGAAGCGCGCTTCCAGGATCGCCGTGCGGATGGTGATGTCGCTGCGCGACAGGCGGATGCATTCGTCGATGTTGCGGGTGGCGTGGCCGACCTTCAGCCCCATGTCCCACAGCATGTAGAGCATATATTCGACGATCTGCTCGCCCCACGGCGTCTGCTTGTAGGGCAGCAGGAACAACAGGTCGATGTCGGAGCCGGGCGCCAGCGTGCCGCGGCCATAGCCGCCAACGGCGACGACAGCCATGCGCTCCGCCGAGGACGGGTTCTTGGCGCGGTAGACGTGGGTGACGGCGAAATCGTAGAGGACGCGGATGATCTCGTCCATCAGGTGCGAGATCCGCACGGCACAGAGTGTGCCGCCGCCATCGTCCATCAGCATGTTCTCGGCGATCTTCTTGCCGGCGGCGATGTGGTCCTTGAACAGCTGTAGCGCCTTGGCCCGCACGGCCGGGTCGGTACCGTCGCCGTCGCTGGTCTGCGCCGTCAGTTCGCGGCGCAGCGCGTCCGCGTCGATCAGCTCTTCGAGTTTGAGCGGAACTTTGTTCATCTGCCTCGGCTGGCCTCGCCCTTGTGGCGGCGTCTATAGCGTGATTTTCCAGCCATGTGTATGGCCGACGTCGGGGCCCCGTTCAACCGGCGGCCGCGCGCTGCTTGGCTGTGGCCCGCCCCAGCGCGGCGCGCAGAATTCTTGCCCAGCGCCCGGCGATCGCCGTCTCGTCCAGGAGCGCTCGCGAATACGCCGTCAGCGGGCTTTGCGCGAAGAACGCTTCATAGAGCGCCGGGTCGCGATCGGCTCTCACCGTCCGCCGCGCCACCGAAATCAGCGTCAGCGGCACGGCCAGCTTGCGCATCAGGCGCGACCGTGCCAGCGGCTGCCAGCCGAAGGCAAGCCCGTTGCAGATGCGCTTTTCATGCGCATGCCAGTTGATGAAGCAGCGCTCGTCGAAATCCTCTGCGACCCGCGGGTTGCCCCAGTAGATCGGCACGCTGCCGGCGAGCATAGCGTCGACGAGCTTCTCGGTCGTGTAGCCGGCAGCGCTGCTGTTTTCGAAGGCGATGGTGAAGCGCCTGTCCCTGAGGAACGCCAGCTTGTCGTCGCGCGAGTTGCCGATCGGCGCGCAGTTGCGCTGCACCCGTCCAGGTGCGTCGACCCGGCGGTAGAGCGACAGGGCCCGGAACAGCCAGCGGCGCAGCTTGGCGCGCTTGTTGCCATAGATGAAGGCGCAGAAATGCGGCCTGTTAGCGCGCTGTTCGGGCGTTTCGGGCGGCAGTCGCGCCAGCCAGTGCAGGATCGAGTCGCCGCCGCTGCTCCAGGCATAGAGCGGGTAGCGCATATAGTGCTCGTTGCCGATATCGGGCTCGTAGTCGAAGGCCAGCGCCCATTCGCAATGGTCCATCAGCGGCGTTACGTTCTCGCCGGTCAGGAAGACGCGCTCATAATCGCCGGCCGCCACGTCGGGCATGCGGGTGCCGCGGACATTCTGCTTCTTGGGCGCGAACGGCCCGATCAGCACGAGGTCAGCTTTGCTCAACTCATCGCAATATTCGATCGCCACGCCGCAGGCCTGCGCCCACGGCGCGACATAGCTCTCGACGGCGCGGCGCGGCGGCATGTCCTGCCAGAAATGGCAGCAATGGACCTTCACCACGGCTTGGCCGGAAAGGGACGTCGCGCTGGTTACGGCTCTATCGGTCATGCTGCATCTGTACTCGCGTAAGGTCGCCCCGGCATCGCGCAGCCCGGCCGACGTTCCATCCCGTGGAAGCCTTGACCTTCCAGCAGGTGGAACATCTACCTTACTGGCTCATGCCGCTGCATATACTGGATTTCTTGAGATGAAACACACTGAAGATCACGCCGGACACACCCACCATGGCCACGGTCACGGCGCGGCGCCCGAAACGGTGGTTCGCGACGCCGTCTGCGGCATGATCGTCGATCCCGCTGCCGGCAAGCCGTCGCTCGAACATGGCGGCCGCCTGTTCCATTTCTGCAGCACCTCGTGTCGTGGCAAGTGCCAGGCGGCGCCCGACAACTATGTGAGCGCCAAGGACCCGGTCTGCGGCATGGACGTTGCCCGCGACACGGCCAGACACTTCCTCAAGCATGACGGTTCCGGCTATTATTTCTGCTCGTCGTCCTGCGCGGGCAAGTTCACCGCCGAGCCGGCTAGATATCTCTCCGGCAAGCCGGCCGCGGCACCAGTGCCGAGCGGCACGCAATACACCTGCCCGATGCATCCCGAGATCATCAGGGACAAGCCCGGCTCCTGCCCGATCTGCGGCATGGCGCTCGAACCGATGATGCCGTCTGCCGACGACGGTCCCAATCCCGAGCTCGTCGACTTCACCAGGCGCTTCTGGGGCAGCGCTGTCCTGTCCATCCCGCTCCTGGTCATCACCATGGGGCCGATGGTCGGCCTGCCGACGCGCGACTGGATCGGCGAGCCGCTCGCGTCCTGGCTGGAGCTCATCCTGGCAACGCCCGTCGTGCTTTGGGCAGCACTTCCCTTCTTCCACCGCGGCCTGGATTCGTTCCGCAACCGCAGCCCCAACATGTGGACGCTGATCTCGCTCGGCGTTGGTGCTGCCTATCTCTATTCGGTCGTCGCCACCTTGTTCCCCGATCTGTTCCCGCACCAGTTCCGCGGCCATGGCGGTTCGGTGCCGGTCTATTTCGAGGCGGCCAGCGTCATTGTCGCGCTCGTCTTCCTTGGCCAGGTGCTGGAGCTCAGGGCGCGCGAGCGCACCGGTTCGGCCATCCGTGCGCTTCTCGACCTGGCGCCCAAGACGGCGCGTCGCATCGCCGCCGACGGCTCGGAAACCGAGGTCCCACTTGAGGAGGTCGTCAGCGGCGACCGCCTGCGCATCCGCCCCGGTGACGCCGTTCCGGTCGACGGCATCGTGCTCGAGGGCCGCTCGTCGGTCGACGAATCGATGATCACGGGCGAGCCGGTTCCGGTCGAAAAGGTCGAGGGCGAGCGTGTCACCGGCGGCACGCTCAACAAGAACGGCTCGCTGATCATGCGCGCCGACAAGGTCGGTGCCGACACGGTGCTGTCGCAGATCGTCGACATGGTCGCCAAGGCCCAGCGCAGCCGCGCGCCAATCCAGGGTCTCGCCGACCGCGTCTCGTTCTATTTCGTCCCTGCGGTGGTGGTCATCGCGATCGTCGCCTTCATCGTCTGGGCGCTGATCGGGCCCGAGCCGAGCATGGTCTTTGCCATCGTCTCGGCGGTGTCGGTGCTGATCATCGCCTGCCCCTGCGCGCTCGGCCTCGCCACGCCGATGTCGGTCATGACCGCCACCGGCCGCGGCGCCCAGGCCGGCGTGCTGATCAAGGATGCCGAGGCGCTGGAGCGTTTCGCCAAGGTCGATACGCTGATCGTCGACAAGACCGGCACCCTGACCGAGGGGCGGCCGCAGTTGACCGACGTGGTCGCCGCCGACGGCATCTCGGGCGATGAGTTGCTCTCGCTCGCCGCCGGGCTCGAAAAGGGATCCGAGCACCCGCTTGCCGAGGCCATCGTCGACGGTGCATCCAAGCGTGGTGTCACCGTGCCGGACGCGCAGGACTTCGAATCGATCACTGGCAAGGGCGTTTCGGGCACTATCTCCGGCCGCAAGGTGGCGCTCGGCAATGCCGCCATGATGGCCGATCTCGGCCTTGAATTCGCTAGCCTCGCTTCCCGCGCCGACAGCCTGCGCGCCGAGGGCAAGACGGCGATGTTCGTTGCCATCGACGGCAAGCCGGCCGGCATCGTCGCTGTCGCCGACCCGATCAAGGCTTCCGCAGCGGTCGCCATCCGCGAGCTTCACGACCTCGGCCTCAGGATCATCATGGCCACCGGCGACAACGCCCGCACGGCAAAAGCCGTCGCCGAAAAACTCGGTATCGACGAGGTTCGGGCCGACATGCTGCCGGAGAGCAAGAAGTCGCTGGTCGACGAGTTGCGCGCCAAGGGGCAGGGTGTGGCCATGGCCGGCGACGGCGTCAACGACGCGCCCGCACTTGCTGCCGCCGATGTCGGCATCGCCATGGGCACAGGCGCCGACGTCGCCATGGAGAGTGCCGGCATCACGCTGGTCAAGGGCGACCTCGGCGGCATCGTCCGGGCGCGCAAGCTCGCCCGGGGCACCATCCGCAACATCAAGGAAAACCTGTTCTTCGCCTTCATCTACAACGTGCTGGGTGTTCCCGTCGCCGCAGGCGTCCTATATCCGGTCCTCGGCACGCTTCTGTCGCCGATGGTTGCCGCCGCCGCGATGAGCCTGTCGTCGGTGTCGGTCATTGCCAATGCGCTGCGGCTGAGGGCGATCAAGCTCTGAGAGGCAGCCTCCAACAAGGAGATGTGAGTGTTCAGAAAGATCGTGCTCGCCCTGATGGCGACGGGGATGCTGGTTGCCGTTCTGCTCGAAACCGCGCCGGTCTGACCCAGCCGGTGTCGATGTTGCCTGCGGCGTGATCCGCAGGCGGCCAGCGCTGCGCCTGAGGAGCAGGGGGTACCCCGCTCCTCGCCGGTTGGCGGCCGTCAGAACTGGGTCGTCAGCCCCACCGTGATGGTGCGCCCGCGGCCGGTCTTGTCGCCCATCTCGCCCGACACCGCCGGGCTGTAGGCCACGTTGGTCAGGTTCTCGACGTTCAGGAACGCCGTGGCGTTCCTGTTGACCTTGTACGAGGCATAGGCGTTGAACAGCGTATAGGCCTCCTTGGTTGCGGTATCGCCGAAGCCGACCGCATAGCGGCTGCCGCCGACATGGTTCATCGTCGCGCCGATTGTCAGCGCTTCCTCGAAGGCGCGGATGCCGACATCGACGGAGACCTTGCTTTCCGGCAGGAAGGTCGAATCGCCATTGCCGATGCCGGCGCCCCAGCCAACCGGCTGGTTGTTGCTCGCCTGCGTGTAGGAGAGATTGAGGTAGGCTATGCCGGCATCATAACCGCCCTCGACCTCGAAGCCCCTGGAATGCGTCGTTCCGGGAACGTTGACCCAGATCGCCCGTTCGTAAGGGTCGCCCGGGATATTGATCAGATTGTTGACGATGTAGTCGTCGATGGCGTTGTTGAAGTAGTTCACCTTGAACCGCAGCTCGTCGCCGCCATAAAGCAGGTCGTTCCTGACGATATTGGCGCCGATCTCCCACCCCTTCGACGTTTCCGGGTTGAGGTAGAAGTTGGAATACTGGCCACCGCCGACGCCAGATCCGATCGGAACCAGCGCCCACAGCGCCTCGCGCGCCGACGGCGGCCTGAAGGTGTGTGAGTAGGTCACATAGGGCTGCAGCCAGTCGAGCGGCTTTGCCGACAGCGTGATCTTCGGGTTCAGCGCGGATTCGTGCCTGGAGACTTCGACATTGCCACCGGTCGGCGGGCAGAAGCCGATATTCGGTTTGCACGGGCTCTGACGACCGCTCAGGTCCCAGTAGTCGTAGTTGAGGCCGGCGTTCAGCTCGAAGATACCCTGTGACAGGGTGAGGTCGGAGAAGGCGCGCGCCTTCTGCATGTGCCCGGGCGGATTGGCGCCGCGGAAGAGATTGACCTTGTAGTCGTTGGACGAATAGGCCGCGCCATAGTCCCAGCGCGCGCTGAGCTCGTCGGTGATGTCGAACCGGCTGGTATTGGCGATGTCGAAGCCGAAGCCGAAATCGCGCGTGTTGCGCTTGCGGTACGATCCGCCCGTCGTCGGATCGTAGGACATGTCGGTGCGGTTGTAGTAGCCGTTGATCCTGAGGTCGATCCAGTCGCCGCCGGGCTGGTATTTGTAGTTGGCCGTATAGGTTGCGTTGTCGACACCCCAGTTGTAGCCCGAAACCAGGAAGTCGTTCTTGTACCAGCGCGCGCCCAGCTTCAGGTCGTGCACGTCGTCGGGCTGGATGTGCAGCTTCACCAGGCCGGACCCGGGCTTGTTGCTGGCGTCGGGCCTGTTGTAGGTGCCGTCGCCACGCTGGTAGTTGCCATGCTCGCCATAGCTGAACGCGCCCAGGATAGAGGCCTGGCCACCTCCGGCCAATTCGGTCCGGATACCTGCCGCGGCCATCCCCGAAGCGCCATAGCCATTGCTGCCTGCCTTGACGGTCGTCTTGACGCCCCGGTCCTGGCCTTCGAGCACGACGTCGTCGAACTCGATGGTGCGGAAATTGACCGCGCCTGCCAGCGAGCCCATGCCATAGGCGCCATTGACCGCGCCGCGTTCCGCGCCGATGCCGGCAAGAAGGTTGGTGTCGATGTAGAGCAGCTCGCCGCCGGTGGAGGCGTGGCCTGCGGTGTTCCGGAAGGTCTGGGGCACGCCGTCGATCATCGTGTTGACGCGGCCGTCGGCTTCGAAGCCGCGGATGTTCACCGACACGCCGGGCTGGCTCGACGACATGCGGGTGAACGTACCCGGCATGCTGCGAACGATGGCATTGGCGTCGCCGCCAAATTTCTCCTGGACGATCTTGCCGTCGATGACGCTGACGCCACCTGATGTCTGGAAGGGCGCTTTCGTATCGCTGCCGGCGCTGACCGTGATGGGTGGCAGCACCAATGGGCTCGTTGCCGGCGCCTTCCGGTCTGACTTGACCGGCTTGGGCGGCTGCTCGGCGCCGTTGGGGGACTGGGCATTCGCCACGCTGAGGGCAATGGCGCTGCAAACGGCCGCCAACGCGACAGTGCTGCAACGGATGATGTGATGATTGTTCACTGTGTTCCTCGGAATGCTGAGAATCAGTGGCTTGCTCTGGAGAAAGAACTGCTAGCTTCTGATGCGCGTCTTCTCGGAAGACGACTTGGCGCCTGATTGATGGTGATGAGCCCAGGCTCTCAACGCGCCATTGAAAACACTGGCAATGAGCGCCCAAGCACGGGCGGTCGGCCTCTCGTCCAGGCATCCGAGAGAAGACATCGAAATTTCAGTATGTTGCTTGACCACCCCGTTGGCCGGTCGACGGCCATGAAGTTGAGCTACATTAACTTGATATTTAGAGTCAAGTTTTATGCGAGGCGATTTTGCGTCGCCCCACAGGCGCATGCGGACGGCTATATCAGTGTCTTCCAGCTGCCTGAGACAGCCGCTGAAGACGAACCCATAGGCTTCGTTTCCGTAACTGCGCGGCATCGGTCGTCATCCTGCAACGCGGTTTGAAAAGACGAGCAACGCGTCGACGCTGTAGCCAACGTGGCCCGGTGCGGTAAGCTGACACAAATCGCCGAGGAGACTGCCATGCCTTCACCGTCCGCAATCACGACGCTGCCCTCGGGCGAAGCCGTGCCGACCCTCGGCCAGGGCACCTGGATGATGGGCGAGGACCGCAGCCGCGTCGCCGACGAAGTCGCCGCACTTCAGCTTGGGCTCGATCTTGGCGTCACCTTGATCGACACCGCCGAAATGTATGGCACCGGCGGTGCGGAAAAGGTGGTGGGCGAGGCCATTGCCGGGCGCCGCGACGAGGTGTTCCTCGTCTCCAAGGTGCTGCCGTCCAACGCTTCGCGCAATGGCGTCATCCGCGCCTGCGAGGCGAGCCTCAGGCGCATGCACACCGACCGGATCGATCTGTACCTGCTGCACTGGCGCGGCGGCGTGCCGCTGTCGGAAACCATCGCCGTCTTCGAGGAGCTGCGTCAGTCGGGCAAGATTCGCCACTGGGGCGTCAGCAATTTCGATGCCGATGACATGGAAGAGATGAGCCGTCTGTCCAAGGGCGGCGCCTGCCAGTCCAACCAGGTGCTCTACAACCTCACCCGCCGCGGCATCGAGTTCGATCTGTTGCCGCAGTGCCGGGGCCTCGGCATGCCTGTCATGGCCTATTCGCCCGTCGAGCAGGGTGCGCTCGCCGGCAACAAGGGTCTCCAAGGCATAGCCGCCCGCCATGAGGCGACCGCCGCGCAGATCGCGCTCGCCTGGGTTCTGGCCCAGTCAGGCGTCATAGCCATCCCCAAGGCGACGCGCCTCGAGCATGTCAGGCAGAACGCCGCTGCGCGCGATATCAGGCTGACCGGGCAGGATCTGGCCGAACTCGACCGCCTGTTCCCGCCGCCATCACGCAAGCGTCCTCTGGAGATGATCTGACCGTTTTTGGCCGGCGCCTGTCAGCTCGCCTTGACGGAACAGATACCGTTGGCGCCGCCCTTGCCGGTGTAGGAGATGCTCGGCGAGCCATCGGGATTGATGCTCAGCGAGATGGTCACGCCGGCGCCCTTGATCTCGAAGTAGTTGTCGTTGAACTTCTTCAGCGCGCCTTCCTTGCCGTTGATGTAGACCGGCCCGCCTTGATCGGCATGGACCTCGATGTTGCCGGGGCAGGTGGCGTTGAGAAGCGGGATCGACGCATGCGCCGGCGCTGCAAGCCCAAGGGCTGCCGCCAGGGCAGACATACCAGCCAAAGTCCTGTTCATTTCATCCCCCATGTCTGCCCCCATGTCTGGACGACATCAGGCATTGTTGCGCTGCTGCGACCGTGCCGCAAGCGCGCATGGGCTCAGCTTGCCAGCGCCACGTCGGGCGCACCGATCCTCGCCTCGAAGCTGCGGCTCTTGATGCCGACATAGTGCTCGCCAAATGGCCGAGGCTTGGCGATGCCAAAGCCTTGTGCATAATCGACGCCGATGTCGCGCAACGCCCTGGCAATGTCGTCGTTCTCGACGAACTCGGCGATGGTGCGCTTGCCCGTCACTTCGCCGATATGCTGGATCATCTCGACCATGGCGCGGTCGATGCGGTCGACAAGCATGTCCTTGACGAAGCCGCCGTCGATCTTGAGGTAGTCGACGGGCAGGGCCTTGAGATAGCTGAACGACGACATGCCCGCACCGAAATCGTCGAGCGAGAAGCGGCAGCCATGCGCCTGCAGCGTGGCGATGAAGCGGGCCGCCCGGTCGAGGTCGGCGATCGCGCTGGTCTCGGTGATCTCGAAGCAGATGGTCGCGGGCGAAATGCCGCTGCGAGCAAACTGCTCCAATACGTAGTCGGCAAAGCTGTCGTCGCCGAAGCTCGCGCCCGACAGGTTGATGGCGCAGGTGGTGATCGGCGAAGCGTCGGCCGTCTGCCGGGCCAGGATGCCGAAGGCCTGGCGCACCATCCAGCGGTCGATCAGCGGCATCAGCCCGTAGCGCTCGGCCGCCGGGATGAATTCGCCTGGTGCAATCAGCTTGTCCTCGGCATCGGCCAGCCGGATCAACAGCTCGACATGGGCGCCTGCCGCGCCATCGCCATGCAGCGGCACGATCTCCTGGGCGAAGATGCGGAAACGGTTCTGCTCCAGCGCTTCGCGCAGGCGCTGCACCCAGGCCATCTCGCTCAGCCGCTGCTCGACCTCCATGTCGCCGATCTGCTGGATCTGGATGCGATTGCGGCCGCGCTCCTTGGCCATGTAGCAGGCGACGTCGACGCTGCGCAGAATCTCTTCCAGCGTCATCGAGGCATCCGACATTCCGACGACGCCGATGCTGACGCTGATCTTGAAAGCCCGTCCCGCCCAGACGAAGTTCAGCTCGTCGACGGCCTGGCGCAGGCTCTCGGCGGTGCTTGCCGCGAGCTCCTCGGGGCAGTTCTCCATCAGGATGCCGAATTCGTCGCCACCCAGCCGTGCCAGAAGGTCGGTCGGGCGCAACCGGCTGTGCAGTGCCGCCGACACCTTGCGCAGGAGTTCGTCACCGGCCGCATGGCCGCAGGTGTCGTTGACGATCTTGAACTGGTCGAGGTCGAGATACATCAGCGCGTGCACCGCCGGGCGCTTGGCCAGGGCTGCCAGCGACGCGTTCAGCCGCGCCTCGAATTCGCGGCGGTTGGCCAGCGAGGTCAGCGTGTCATGGCTCGCCTGCCACGACAGCTGCGCCATGAATTCCTGTTCCTTGGTGCGGTCGTGGAACACCAGCACCGCGCCCGCCACCTTGCCCTCGACATAGAGCGGCGCTGCCACCAGCGACACTGCGACGCTCGAAAGGTCCGGCCGCATCAGCTGCTGCGGCACGCCGCTGCCGCCGACCGCTTCGCCCGAAAGGACGCGTGCGATGAAGCCGTTGTCTTCTTCGTCGCTCTCTTCGCTGACCAGCCGGAACAGCTGGTCGAGTGGCTTGCCCTTGGCGCTGGCGCCATGCCAGTCGAGCATCGCCTCGGCCGCTTCGTTCATATAGTCGAGCCGGCCCTCGGCGTCGGTTGCAACGACGGCCTGGCCAATCGAGGCCAGCGTGATCTGGGCGCGCTCCCGCTCGGCATTCAAAGCGCTTTCAAACGCCCGGCGCTGCTCCAGCAGATTGCCCGTGCGCCGCATCGCCAAAAGGATCAGGGCGCCTGCGGTTACCACGTTGACGCAGAGCAGCAGCACGGTGATGTCGCGCGAGCCGCGCCCGAGCGAGACGGAGAAGGCCTCAGCCAGCGGTGCCGTCTCTTCGTGCAGACGATGGATGTCCTTCTTCCACGCCGCGAGCTGTTCTGCCGAGGCACTGCCGCTCGAGATGCCGGCATGCATGGCCTCGCCGAGTGCCGCGATCTCCAGGATCTTCGGATCGGCGTCGACCCAGCGGTCGACGGCATTGGACAGGTAAGGCACGTGGCGGAAGTTCTGGAACAGCCAGATCAGGCCGGGATTGTCGTTCGGATGGTTGCCGCCGCGAATGAAGCCGTCATAAGCGGCGTCATAGTCGAGCAGCGGCTTTTCCATCGCCAGGCGTGCGTCGCGGTCGGCCA
The DNA here is from genome assembly GCF_050859125.1 of Aminobacter sp. BA135. Classification (NCBI taxonomy): domain Bacteria; kingdom Pseudomonadati; phylum Pseudomonadota; class Alphaproteobacteria; order Hyphomicrobiales; family Phyllobacteriaceae; genus Aminobacter; species Aminobacter sp. BA135. The sequence continues at coordinate 469,162 of NZ_CP139572.1, read as the reverse complement.
GCGGCACCGCAATGGCGTGGCGGAAGCGTTCGAAATAGTTGGCATCGCCGGAATTGGCATAAAGCGTCAGGTAGTAGATCGCGTCCTTGTGGCCTTTCGACCAGGCGCTTTCGCCGGCAGCATAGGCGCGCACGGCAGACAAGGTATAGAGACTGGCACCGGCAATGACGGTCTGTATCAGGACAACGGCGATGAAGGGCCACAGCAGCCCGATGAGCTGAAACCTGGATCTGATGTCGCGTTGTCTCGTCACATGTATGGCGAACGAACTCGCCCCCCAGCTTGTTCTCCTCGCGTTTCCGGCGCGAATAGTTGCAATAGCTATATGAGCAAGCTTTAAAATTCCTTTCCCTGTAAGGTTCAAAGCACTATCCAGTACATTGACGTAGGGTAAGGTATTTCCGGCCTGCTGCCAGCGATCTTCCGTCAACTTTGGTTGACGGAATTGCCCACGTCAACTAATGTTGACGAATGGTTGATCTGAACACCCTGCATTTGCCCGATGATCCCGACGAAGCGCTGGCGGCGGTGGTTGCCTTGCGACGGCTGGCCGACACGCTCGAGCGGCGCGCGGTCAGGTCGGCGCTCGGGCAGGGCTGGTCATGGGCGCGGATCGCCCAGGCACTCGGCGTCAGCAAGCAGGCTGCCCACAAGCGGCTGTCCGACATCGGCGATGGGCCGGAGAGCTAGGAGATGAGAATGTTCAGCCGCATCAAGGCGCGTTTCAACGACATCGGCACGATCGGCACGATCGGCACGCTATGCACCGGGGCGGAGCAACATGCGTTGCGGGATCATCAGCGCGAGCCGGGCGCTGAGCACTTCCTGCTCGCCGCACTCGACCTGCCCGACGGCACGGCGCGGCAAGCCTTCGCAGCGGTCGGCGCGGATCCCGCGGCGCTGCACCAAGCCATCGCCCGTCAGTATGGCGACGCCCTTGCCGCCATCGGCCTGGAAATCGCTTCGTCGTCGTCGGCCGGGTCGGAGCAGCTGGCCGCACGCCCCGGCGCATTCAATGCGTCGGCCTCCGGGCAGGAGGTCATGCAGGCGCTGGCGGCAAGCCGAAGCCGGCACGGCCCGCTGCTCGGCTCGCATGTCGTTGCCATCGTTGCCGGCATGCCGCACGGCGTTGCCGCCCGCGCCTTGCGGGCGATGGGCGTCGACCTTGCCCAACTCAGATCCGCCGCCGAAGCTGTCGCCGGTGCGGACGCGCGTCCTGAGGCGGGACGCGCTCACTTCGCCCGGTGAAGCCGGAGCGGCTTGGTCACCTCGCGCTGGATGACGCCTTGTGCTTCGAGGTCGAGCTGGGCTGCCTTCAGCCACCAGCCGGCCTTGTCGCCGCCGGGAAACAGCTCCTCGGACAGGATCGGCAGCACCGCCGCCTTGGTTTCCGCCACGGTCAGGCCCGGCGTGGTTGCCGGCAGCACCTCAAGCAACGCGTCGCGCATGGCGGTGTATTTTGCCTTGTCGACACGCACGACATGGTTGGGCGAGACGATGTTGCGGATCTCTATCTTCTCAGCCGCCTTGGACATCGAGCTCTCCCTTTACATATTCGATCTTGGGGGCGCGAAAACCCATCGCCGCCCAGGCAGACAAAAGCCGCCACATGAAGCGGCCGGAATGCTTGGCATAACTCGGCAGGCTGTCTGTGAATTCGACGCCGGACCTGCGGTCGGCGGTCATCGTGCGCATCTCGGCCGGTGGCCGGTCTGCGGGGTCGATGCGCTCGCGATAGACCGACAGCCAATGCCCGCCCTTGAACTCCAGAAACATCGGCGAGTTGCAACAGGAAGCCACCACGCGCCGGGTCGGCGCCGTCGGGCTCAGCCGGTGTTCGCGCAACAGCTCGGCGCCATGCGCGCAGCGGATCCGGTCTTTGCGGTAGAGCGTGTAGTTCGTGCCGCCGTCGCTTTCGAGCACCGGCGCGCCGCCGGGTAGCGCGGCGAAAATCCCGCCTGCCTTCTGGCAGCTGGAGCAATAGCAGATCGCACCGACGATCGGCGTGCCGCTCGCCTCGAATGCCACCTGTCCGCATCTGCAGGCGATCCGTCGCATGTCAGCCATCTCATCACCTCGTCCGTCGATTTGAAACTAGACTGGACCGTCCAGTTTGATTTGTCAACGGCTTCGGCTTATGCTCGAAATCGCAGCTGCCGACACAGGGACGTGCATTGATGAAGACCGCCAAAACGCGCCAGGAACGGACACGCGACACCATCCTTGATGCCGCCGCCGGCCAGTTTCTCCGCAACGGTTTCCTTGGCGCCAATATGGACGAGATCGCAGCGGTCGCCGACGTTTCCAAGCAGACCGTCTATGCCCATTTCCACAGCAAGGAAGCCTTGTTCCTCGATGTCGTCAGAGGGCTGACCGGCGTTGCCGGCGACGTCCACCAGGAGCAGGTCGCCGACCCCGTCGACGACCGCCCGATCGCCGATTACCTCCAGGAATTTGCCGAACTTCAGCTCACCATCGTCATGACGCCGAAGCTGATGCAACTGCGGCGGCTGGTCATCGGCGAGGTCGAGCGCTTTCCGGAACTGGGCAGGGCGTTGCATGCGCTCGGCCCGCAGCGCTCGATCACCCGCCTGTCGCGCGCCTTCGAGCGCTACCGCAGGCTCGGCCAGATCGAGGCCGACGACCTCGAGGCCGCGGCGTCGTTCTTCAACTGGCTGGTGATGGGGGCCCCGGTCAACGACGCCATGCTTCTGGGCGACGACGCCATCCTGCCCGCCGCGGCCTGCCGCGGCCACGCTGCCGAAAGCGTGCGCATCTTCCTCGCTGCCTTCGGCCCGCGCGCCACGCATCGGGCATAGGCGCCGGCTGGTGGCCGGGGCCGCAGGGTTCATTGATCTGATGCCATCAGGTCGCGCACCAGCGCGTCCTTCACCAGCCCGATCAGCTCGGCATGCAGTTCGCCGCGTGGTCGGCTGGCCTCGTCCGAACAGATCGGATCGAACTCGCCAAACGACTTGAGCAGTTCGGCCCCACCATCCTTGCACTCTGGCAGGAAGCTGAAATGCGTCGCACCCGCCACGGTCGCATAGGTCCCCTTGGACGTCAGCTTCGCGAGCCCATCGGAGATGACAGCCAGCGGAATGCCTTCACCCTCGCCGAGATTGATGAAGTGCATCGGGATCGCGATGTCCTTCAGGCTGTCGGGGTCATAGGCCTGGGCGAGGCCGGGATCGGCCAGCACCGCTGTCTTGATCCGGCGGTCGAGATTCGACTGCTCGAAGCGCGCCCGATCGATGCTGCGCAGGTCTACCTTGTCGACAGTAATCTTCTCGTCATTGACGTAGCCGACGCCGCTTGCAAACCAGGCGCAGTCCCACTTCTTGTAGCTGTCGCAATAGCGGGCATAGGCCTCGAGATTGGCGCGCGCGCCCGAAAGCTCCATGGCCGTGGCTCCGCCGAGCGAGAAGCCGACGACGCCGATCCTGTCGGCATCGATGACGCTGCTCCAGGCCGGATCCTTGGCCAGCGCGTCGATGACGGCCGACAGATCGCCCGTGCGCTGCCACAATTTCGGCGTTTCGGCTGGGGTGGAAAAACCGCTGGTCGTGCCCGGATGGTTGGGGCCGGCGACGACGAAACCCGCCTTGGCAAGCTTGGTGGCGAGCCAGCTCATCGCCTGCACGCGGCTGCCCGATCCATGCGACAGCAGTACCAGTGGATGGCGCCCCGGCACCGCGGGTGCATCGATGCTGGCTGCCGCGCCCTTGAACACCTTGTTGTCGCCGACAATTGTCGGCTTGCCGCCGGCGGCTGCCGGATACCAGACGGTCACGGATAGGTCGCGGCCGGGCTGCGGCACCAAAACCTCTTTGACGCCCGCTTCCGAAGCGAAGCAGGCGGAGACGAAACCGATGAGGGCGGGAATGGTGGTGAGTAGCTGGAGCACGGGAACCTCGCTCTGTTTGCGGATGAAGACGAGCGAGCAATGACGAAATCGCGCTACATCCTCGTCCTCGATCGTGATTCAGGTCGTGCTCGATCGCGATAGAGGCCATGATCGGCCGATATCTTCGACAGCAATTCCAGGAAAACCGTGCAGCGGTTTTCCGTCTGGAATTGCGCAGAAACAAAGAGATAGAGAGCTTCCGCGAAACCGAACCTCGCTAGATGGGTTAAGCCTTGATATTCGTACCCCTGTCCTTCGTCGCCGCCCTGTTGCTGGCCATCCTGCTCGTCGCCGCTTTGCGCGCCCGCGAGACGACAGGCGGCAATACGGCATTCCTCGTCCTCGTCGCGCTCTGCGCCGTGCAGTCGGTGGTCGTCGGTCTGCGCTGGGGCTACCATGTCGAGGCGGCGCGCTACGTCCAGCCGATCCTGGCTGCCGGCCTGCCGCCTTTGGTGCTGTTCAGCTTCCGCACCTTGCTCCAGCGCGACGATGCCGGGGGCGGCGCCATGCGCTGGCTTCACGCCTTGCCGCCTCTGCTCATGACCGCCATCGTGCTGTTGGCGCCCGCTTTCATCGATGCGGCACTTGTCGTGCTGTTCGTCGGCTATGCAATCGCCGTGTTGCACCTCGGCCGCAGCGGCCCGGACGCTCTGGTCGAGGCGCGCCTCGACAGCGCGGTCGCCGCCCACCGCGCGCTCATCATCGCCGCTGTCGCGCTCTGCCTGTCGGCCCTGTTCGACCTCGGCGTTTTGCTCGCCTTCGAAAAATGGCAGGGCGAAAACGCCGCCGTCATTGCCAGCAACGCCAATCTGCTCGGCCTGTTCTTCATTGGCCTGACTGCCTTCGTCGCCTCGCGCGCCCATCCCTCGGCACCGACCCAGACCAATCCACCCGAGCCGTCGCCGTCCGAGCAGGACCGCGAGGTGCTCGACCAGGTCCAGCGCCTGCTGATCGACCAGAAGCTCTATCGCGACGACAATTTGACCCTGTCCAGGCTGGCCCGCCGCGCGGGCGTGCCGGCGCGGCAGATCTCGGGCGCCATCAACCGCCTCGCCGGCAAGAACGTTTCGCAGTACATCAACGACGTCAGGATTTCGGAAGCCTGCCGCCTGCTCAGGGACACCGACATGTCGGTCACATCGGCCATGCTCGATGCCGGCTTCCAGACCAAGTCAAACTTCAACCGCGAGTTCCGCCGCGTCACCACGCTGAGCCCCGCCTCCTGGCGCGAGCAGAACCGGCCCCAGGCGGCGTAGCTGCCTGAGGCCGGCAATTTTGGTGGGTGCTTCGCCCTGGTGGAAAGCGGCGAGGTGGCGTCTTGTTCGCCACCTCACGCAACCTAGCTCCGCAGACCGGCAAAGAAGGCCGCGACCTCTTCTGCCCAGACCTCGGGCACTTCCATCGCCGCAAAATGGCCGCCGCTGGCAAGCTCCGTCCAGCGCACGATGGTGTTGCCCGGCTCGCCATAGCGGCGGATGGCGACCTCGTCGCGGGCGAAGACGGCAACGCCCGTCGGCACGCCCGAATTCGGCTTCGGCGACCACGCCTCGGGATCATGCGCATTTTCATAGTAGAGCCGGATCGACGAGGCAGCGGTTCCGGTGAACCAGTAGACCAGCACATTGGTCAGGAACCGGTCGAGCTCGACGGCATCAGGGCTGTCGCCGAAGCCGGCAAACATGTCGCCCAGCCAGGCGATGAGACCGGCCGGCGAGTCTGAAATGCCATAGGCCAGCGTCTGCGGCCGGCTCGACTGCAGCGCATTGAAGCCGAAGCGTTCGGCCATGAACTGTTGCAGGCGTTGCAAACGGCTCTTCTCGGCATCGCTGAATGTGGCGATCTCGCTGGGATCTATGGGCCCAAGCGGAATGAAGCCCATCGTTGCCGCGTTGACATGCACGCCGATGACGCGGTCAGGTGCTGCCCGGCCGATGGCAGGTGCGATGATCGCACCGGCATCGCCGCCCTGCACGCCGAAGCGCTTGTAGCCGAGGCGCGACATCAGTTCGAGCATGGCGCCGGCGATGCGGCCGTCATTCCAGCCTGCCGCGCGCGTCGGGCCGGAGAAACCGAAGCCGGGCAGCGACGGGATGACGAGATCGTACCCGGCCGCAGTCAGCGACCCGATCGCGGCGAGGAACTCGACGAACGAGCTCGGCCAGCCATGCAGCAGGAGCAGCGGCACCGCATCGGCAGCAGGCGATTTCACATGCAGGAAATGGATGGACTGGCCGTCGATCTCGGTGACGAAATGCGGATGGGCGTTGATCGCCGCCTCCTCGGCGCGCCAGTCGAAGCCGTTCTTCAGCCGCTCGATCGCACGGGTGACGAAACCGGAGGACATGCCGTAGTTCCAGCCCGCGCCAGCCACCTCGTTGGCCAGCCGCGTGTTGGCGAGACGCGCCTGAAGGTCGGCCAGCTGGGCCTCAGGAATGGCGATCTTGAAAGGGGTGATGTCAGTCATTTGCCGCGTCCACTTTGCATTGGTGCAAGATCGTTTCCGTCGTGCACGGGGTTGAAAGTGCATCCTTTCTAGCCAGCGGAAGAGTGTAGGGGATTGAAGATTTCCGACAGTTTCAGCTGCGCGCGATCTGCCCGGGCGTCGTGCCCATGATCGCCTTCACCGAGCGGATCATGTGCGGCTGGTCGGCATAACCGAGCGCGAAGGCCACATCCGCCGCCGGCCGGCCCTGCTGCAGCAGGCCGAGCGCCTTCTGGGCGCGCTCGATCTGCGTGAAGGTCTTGTAGGTGACGCCGGTCGTCTTCAGGAAATGCCGCTGCAGCGTCCGCTCCGACATCGCCATGGGATGGCCCGACACGATCGACGCGACCACCCGGTTGTCCTCGACAATCGAATTGCGCACCAGCTTGCCGACAAAGCCGTCGACCGTCTCGAGCGTCGGGATCTCCAGCACCTCGGACCCGAGCCGGAACCGGTCCTTGCCGATCGTTTCCAGCACCACGCCCTGGTCGCGCATCAGCTCGCCCGGCATCAGCGGCATGAAGCTGCTCGCCTTGAAGGCGATCGCCAGGATCTCGTCGCCGGCGGCATAGTCGTGGGTCACGGTCGATGTGGTCAGCCCGGTGCGCAGCACTGTCGTCGTGTCGCCGTTCCTGAAGATGACCACGTCCCAGCAACCATCAGGCTGCATCTTCATCGAGCCGCTGGTGGCAAACCGCGTCCGCGTCACCGCCTCGACGTGCGGCGACGACCACCCCTCCAGTGTCACGACCTCATGCATGTTTGCCGCCGCTCTTCTCGCGCGTGCAGTGTCGCCGGAGTTGGAGGAGGAGGCAAGGGTGCGCAGCCAGCCGGCACCGTTGGGGCTATGGCCAGTACCTGTTGGCTCAACCCCTTTCGGACAGCCTCCCCGGCTTGACACTTCAGGGATGGCGGCTAGTTTCCCGCCCGCGAGGTAACGTCCTCTCCCGTTAGGGAAAAGAATGTCCGGGAACGGCCCGGCCCAATCAAGGGGCCCGTCCATGTGCCGTCTGCATCTAGCCATCGCGCCTTGTCCTGAAAGCGACCAGCTCTTGGCTGAGACGTTTCGGGACCTCCGCTTCGCGCATTTTTCCGCCGGGCATGGACCGCGCCTGATGATGTCAGCAGCTTCAACATGACCGAACTTGGCGCCCAACCCTCCAGCGACATCGCTTCCCAGCCTCTCGACAGGCCAGCGAGCCGCTGGCCGCTGCTGCGCTGGTTTGCCTCGTCGGCGACGTTGAACGTCCCCCAGGCTTCCGCGCCGGTGGCGTTCTCGCTCGTTGCCTTGAGCGTCATGGGCGACGCACGCGGCGGCGCCGCCATGATCCTGGCAATGACCCTTGCCCAGGTCGTCGGCGCCATCCCGATCACGCGGCTCGGCAGGCACCGCTCGGCCGCGACCTTCCTGCGGCTGCTGGTGGCCTTCCGCACGCTCGCTTTGGCTGCCGTCGTCCTGTGCGCGCATTACCAGGCGCCCTTTGCCTTGCTCGTCGCCTTCGCGGCGATAGCCGGCTTGGTCAACGGCGCGGCATTCGGCTATCTGCGCGCCTTGCTCAATCACTTCACGCCGCCTTCGCACCTGCCGCGAACGCTCGGCATCGCCGCCACCCTCAATGAATTGACCTTCGTGCTCGGTCCGGTGCTGGCATCCGCCCTGGGTGCTGTCTCGCCCGTCTTTGCCCTGCTCGCGCTGACGCTGCTCGGCGCCATTCCGGCCCTGCTGGTCCCGCAGGCGGGCATGAGCCATGTCGAAGACGCTCCTCTTTCAGAGGGTTCCGTGCTCAGCCCCTCCATCCTGCTATGGCTCGTCTGTGCGGCCGCGGGCTCGTCCACCGTCGCGGCCATCGAGATCGGCGCCGTAGCACTCGCCCTGAAATTCGGCTACCCGCCGACGCTGGCCATCCTGTTCACGGTGCCGCTGTGCCTGGCCTCGGTCGCCGGCGGCATCTGGGTCAGCGTGCGCAACCGCATGATCGGCAGCCGGGCCGTCGTCTTGCTGCTGTGCGTCGTGACTTTTGGCGCCGCCCTCGTCGCCCTCGGACCGTCGCTTGCCACCACGGTCGCCGGCGCCATCCTCATCGGACTGGTGCTCGCGCCCCTGGGCACTTACTACTCGCTCGTCCTCGACCGCCTGGCCCCGCCACGCCGGCGGCCCGAAGTGTTCGCCCTGCTGCGCACGTCGAGCGCGATAGGCATCATCTTTGCCAGCGCGGTGCTGACAGCCGCATCCTTGTCGAGCGCGCTGATCGTCGTGACGGCCACGATGTTCGCGGTGACGCTGACGGTTGCATTCGCAACCCTCCGGCGCTGAACTGGAGCCGTCAATCAAGCCTGAGGCCGGAAGCCGCTCGGCTCCAAAACCGCGTCGCCGGCGGCATAGTCGTGGGTGACAGCGGCGGCGGTCACGCCGGTGCGCAGCACGGTGGTGGTGTCGGCATTGCTGAAAATGACGACGTAAAGCAGTCGCGACAGACGATCGGGCGCGATGTTGAGCGCGGCCCCAAGGCTGTGTGCACTCGCTGCGCTGCCGCCAAGTCGGGTGAAGATGCCAAGATCCAGGCCGGTGCGAAACGCCAAGGCAGGGGGCACCGCAGCGATCAGCTTGTCGATCCGATCAGAATCCACCATGCCACGGCCCTTTCGCGATCCAGCGCCGACTTGAGCAGTTCGGGAGAGCGGGTTCAACCGGGAGGCTGCGGGCAGCGTAGAGGGCCGCGTTATTTCTCTCGCTTTTCGGTCTTCAGGTTCGGAAGGTCGGGTCGCCTGGATTTCACCCCGGCCTCTTTCAGGGCGGTGTAGCCTACCTTTTTGAGAAGCTTGTCCGTTTTTGCGCGCTCCTTGTCGAGAGCGCTCTGACCTCTGACCTTGGGCATGCGTCCTCCATCGGGTTGGTTGGCTGGCAAGATTGCCAGCACGCGCAATGTCAGCATTGGCGCAGCGGCAGAGAGAACGTCAATGACCCAAATGGACCGCCTGCCGCCATCGGCTGCAAATTCGCCCAGGCCACAGCGAATGAAGCCGTTCAAACCGCGCATGCCTGGTCGGCTTGCCGGCAAGCTGTCCCGGCAGAACTCCGGGGCTTGAGTTGCAGGCGCATCCGGCGCCCGCCTAGACGGCCTGGTTGAACACCGCCTCGATAGGATGCCCGTCCGGATCGATCACAAAGGCGGCAAAATAGCTCGGCCCATAATGCGCCCTGAGGCCGGGGCCGCCATTGTCGGTGCCACCATAAGCAAGCGCCGCCGCATGGAACGCCGCGACCGCCTGGCGGTCGGGCGCAGCGAAGGCGAGATGGAAGCCCGGGCCGGGCGGGCGCTGGCCGATGCTACGCTGCTTGAGCGCCAGCTTGTCGCCGCCGCCTGCGACACCGTAGCCGACGGCCTGGTCGTCGGCGCCGGGCGCAAGGTCTTCCCAGACCCTGACATAACCGAGCGGGGCAAGGGCCGCGTCGTAGAAGGCTGCTGCGCGGTCGATGTCGGAGACACCGAGCGAAATGTGATGAAGCATGCCGTCTCCGCTCCTAACCGCTTAGCTCGCCGCCAGCCCCTTCAGTCGGTACAGCGCGTCCAGTGCTTCTCGCGGGGTCATTTCGTCGGGGCTCAGCCCCTCCAGCGCCTTGGTCAGCGCGTCGTTGGCGACGGGTTTGGCCGCCTCGCGTTTCACCGCGACCGAGAACAGCGGCAGGTCGTCGACAAGGCGGTCGGCCTTCCCAGACGTCTCGCTTTCCTCGAGCTGGTGCAGCACCTCCTTGGCGCGCGCCACGACAGCGTCGGGCAGACCGGCGAGGCGGGCCACTTGCACGCCGTAGGAGCGGTCGGCAGCACCCTTGCCGACCTCGTGCAGGAACACTACTTCGCCTTCCCACTCCTTCACCCGCATCGTCACATTGTGCAGGCGGCCGAGCTTGCCGGAAAGTGCCGTCAGTTCGTGGAAATGGGTGGCGAAAATAGCGCGGCAGCGGTTCTTCTCGTGCAGATATTCAACCGCCGCCCAGGCGATCGACAGGCCGTCGAAGGTGGCGGTACCCCGACCGATCTCGTCGAGGATGACAAGCGTGCGCTCGCCCGCCTGGTTGAGGATGGCGGCGGTCTCGACCATCTCGACCATGAAGGTCGAGCGCCCGCGCGCCAGATCGTCCGAGGCGCCGACGCGGGAGAACAGCCGGTCGACCACGCCGATATGCGCACGCTCGGCGGGTACGAACGACCCCATCTGGGCGAGGATGGCGATCAGCGCGTTCTGGCGCAGGAAGGTCGACTTACCACCCATGTTCGGGCCGGTGAGCAGCCAGATGGCGCCGTTCTTGTCGTTGCCGTCAGGCGACAGCGTACAGTCATTGGCGACGAAGGGGGCTGCCGCCTCGCGCCTCAGCGACTGCTCGACCACCGGGTGGCGTCCACCAAAAATGTCGAAGGCGAGGCTGGCGTCGACCTCGGGCCGGCACCACGCCTCATTCTGGGCGAGCACGGCGAGTGCCGCCGACACGTCGAGCACGGACAGCGCGTCGGCGCCTGACCGGATCGCCTGGGCGTGGGCGACGGCCTCGCCGACCAACTGGTCGAAGGCCTGGAGTTCGATGGTCAGCGCCCGGTCGGCGGCATTGGCGATCTTGGTCTCGAGGCCGGCGAGCTCGGTGGTGGTGAAGCGCATCGCATTCGCCATGGTCTGGCGGTGGATGAAGCGCGCCTTGGCCTCGTCGCTGCCGTTCAGGGCCGTCTGGTTGTTCGCCGTCACCTCGATGTAGTAGCCGAGCACGTTGTTGTGGCGGATCTTGAGCGAGCGGATGCCCGTCTCCTCGATCAGGTCGCGCTCCATGCCGGCGATCACCCGGCGCGACTGGTCGCGCAGCGCCCGCATCTCGTCGAGTTCCGGATGATAGCCGGCGCGGACAAAACCGCCGTCGCGCTTGAGAAGCGGCAGCTCCTCGCCCAGCGCCACGTCGAGATGGTCGGCGAAGCCTGTGGGTAGGGCCGATATCGCCGCGATCGCCGCCGTCAGCTGCTTCGGCAGGGAAGCGCCCGCAAACAGCCCGGCAATGGTGCGCGCCGCCGAGAATCCCGAACGCAGTGCGCCGAGATCGCGCGGCCCGCCGCGGTTGAGCGCCAGCCGCGACAGCGCGCGCGGCATGTCGGCGACGCCCTTCAGGCTGAGCCTGAGCGCATCGGTCAGCCGCGTTTCGCCGGTGAAGAACGACACCGCGTCCAGCCTGGCGCCGATGGCTTCGGGATCTGTCAGCGGCGACATCAGCCGGTCGGCGAGCAGGCGCGCGCCGCCGCCCGTCACCGTACGGTCGATGGCGCGGAACAGCGAGCCGTCGCGGCCGCCCGACAGGGTGCGCAACAATTCGAGATTGGCGCGTGTCGCCGGGTCGATGAACAGCGTGGTGCCCGACTGCTCGCGCTCGGGCCGCGACAAAGGCGGCCGCTCGGCCTTCTGGGTCTTTTCGACATAGGCGATGACGCCGGAGATGGCCGACAGCTCGGCGCGCGAAAACGCACCAAAACTGTCCGGCGTCGCCACGTCGTAGAAACGGGCGATGCGGCTGGGCGCCGAGGTCGAATCGAACAGGCTCGGCGGCTGCGGGTTGACGATGCGGCCGACCAGATCGAAGCTCGGGCGCAGCTCCTCGTCATGGAAGGCAGGTTCGGCGACGATCAGCTCGCGCGGGTCGACGCGGAAGATGTCGGCCGAAAGCCGTTCCGGCGTCGTCTCGGCGACGCGGAAGATGCCGGTCGAGATCTCGATCCAGGCGATCGCCAGGCTGGCTTCGCCCGCGCCCTTGACCCGCCCCAGCGCCATCAGGAAATTCGATTCCTGCGGTGCCAAAAGCTTGTCTTCGGTGATGGTGCCAGGCGTCACCAGCCGCACCACGTCGCGCTTGACCACCGACTTCGAGCCGCGCTTCTTGGCCTCGGCCGGGTCTTCCACCTGCTCGCACACGGCGACCCGGTAGCCTTGCCCGATCAGCTTCTGCAGATAGTCGTCGGCGGCATGGATCGGCACCCCGCACATCGGGATGTCCTGGCCCTGGTGCTTGCCGCGCTTGGTCAGCACGATGCCGAGCGCGCGCGAGGCCTTCTCGGCGTCGTCGAAGAACAGCTCGTAGAAGTCGCCCATGCGGTAGAACAGCAGCGAATCCGGGTTCGCCGCCTTGATCTCCATGTACTGTTCCATCATCGGCGTCGGCGCGGCATACACCGGGGCTTCGGCCCGGCTTTCCCCTCCGGCTTCCGCAAAGTCAGCTTCCGCAGCGATTATCGGTCGATCGTTCACGCCTGAACCTTCGAAAAAAGGAAATTCCCTCGTCTGCTTGGCGGTTTACAGCGCTGATGTGTAGCCTTAATCCAAAACGCTCCACAAAAAGAAATTTAAGGGACAGGAACGCTTCTCACCATGGCAACTACCAGGAAACCCGACAATTCCGGTCCCTCCGTCTCCGCTCAGGAAGCGCTCGACTTCCACGCCATGGGCCGCCCGGGCAAGCTCGAGATCAATCCGACCAAGCCGATGGCGACGCAGCGCGACCTCAGCCTCGCCTATTCGCCCGGCGTCGCCGTGCCGGTGAAGGCTATCGCCGAGGATCCCTCGCGCGCCTTCGACTACACCACCCGCGGCAACATGGTCGCCGTCATCTCCAACGGCACCGCCATCCTCGGCCTCGGCAATCTCGGCGCGCTGGCCTCCAAGCCGGTCATGGAAGGCAAGTCGGTGCTGTTCAAGCGCTTCGCCGACGTCGATTCCATCGACCTCGAGGTCGACACCGAGGACGCCGACGAATTCATCAACTGCGTGCGTTTCCTCGGGCCGTCCTTCGGCGGCATCAATCTCGAGGACATCAAGGCGCCCGAATGCTTCATCATCGAGCAGCGCCTGCGCGAACTGATGGACATCCCCGTTTTCCATGACGACCAGCACGGCACCGCCATCATCGCCGCCGCCGGCCTGATCAACGCGCTCGAAATCACCGGCCGCGACATGAAGACCGCCAAGCTGGTCTGCAATGGCGCCGGTTCCGCAGGCATTGCCTGCATCGAGCTGATCAAGTCGATGGGCTTTTCGCCCGAAAACGTCACCCTGTGCGACACCAAGGGCGTGGTTTACCAGGGCCGCACCGAAGGCATGAACCAGTGGAAGTCGGCGCATGCGGTCAAGACCGAGGCGCGTTCGCTGGCCGATGCCATGGATGGCGCCGACATCTTCTTCGGCCTGTCGGCCAAGGGCGCGCTGACCCCGGCCATGGTCGCCTCCATGGCCAAGAACCCGATCATCTTCGCCATGGCCAATCCCGATCCGGAGATCACACCCGAAGAGGTCGCCGATATCCGCACCGACGCCATCATGGCGACCGGCCGTTCGGACTATCCGAACCAGGTCAACAACGTGCTCGGCTTCCCCTACATTTTTCGCGGCGCGCTCGATGTGCGTGCCACCACCATCAACGACGCCATGAAGGTCGCAGCCGCAACCGCTCTCGCCGAGCTCGCCCGCCAGGACGTGCCCGACGACGTCGCCGCCGCCTACCAGGGCAACCGGCCGAAATTCGGCCCCAACTACATCATCCCGGTGCCGTTCGACCCGCGCCTGATCTCGGCGATCCCGATCGCCGTTGCCCGCGCCGCCATGGAATCGGGCGTCGCCGGCCGGCCGATCCTCGACCTCGACAAATATGCCAACGAGCTCTCCGCCCGCCGCGACCCGATCGCCTCGACCTTGCAGCGCATCTATGACCGTGTGCGGCGCCAGCCCAAGCGCATCGTCTTCGCTGAGGGCGAGGAGGAGCAGGTCATGCGCGCCGCCGTGTCTTATGTGAACCAGAAGCTCGGCACCGCCATCCTTCTCGGCCGCGACGACATCATCAAGGAAAACGCCCGCCAGGCCGGCATCGACCTCAACAAGCCGGGTCTCGAAATCATCAATGCGCGGCTGTCGCGCCGCAACGCCATCTATGCCGACTTCCTCTACGAGCGCCTGCAGCGCAAGGGCTACCTTTTGCGCGACTGCCAGCGCCTGATCAACAACGACCGCAACCATTTCGCCGCCTGCATGGTGGCGCTCGGCGATGCCGACGGCGTGGTCACGGGCGTCACCCGCAACTACTCGACCGTGCTCGAAGACGTCCGCCGCGTTATCGACGCCAAGCCCGGCCACCGCGTCATCGGCGTGTCGATCGTGCTCGCCCGCGGCCGCACCGTGATCGTCGCCGACACCGCCGTCCACGACATGCCCAACGCCGAGCAGATCGCCGACATCGCCGAGGAGGCCGCCCACTTCGCCCGCCGCATGGGTTATGAGCCGCGCGTCGCCATGCTCGCCTACTCGACCTTCGGCCACCCCGCCGGCGAGCGCTCCGAGCGTGTCCAGGAAGCGGTCAAGATCCTCGACAAGCGCCGCGTCGATTTCGAGTATGACGGCGAAATGGCTGCCGACGTCGCCCTCAACCACCGCCTGATGCAGCAGCAATACCCCTTCTGCCGCCTCTCCGGTGCCGCCAACGTGCTGGTCATGCCGGCCTTCCACTCCGCCGCCATCTCGACCAAGATGCTGCAGGAACTCGGCGGCTCCACCGTCATCGGCCCGCTGCTGGTCGGCCTCAACAAGCCGGTGCAGATCGTCTCGCTGAATGCCAAGGACTCAGACATCGTCAACATGGCGGCGATTGCGGCGTACAACGCGGGAGCTTGAGAAGCGGGTTCAACCAGCAAAGCGTGCTGTCGATCGGCTTCGTTGCCTCGCGTAGCGCTCGAAAAGCCCCCAAAGGGCTTTTCGAGCGCCTCATGGCCCCGCGCCGTAGCGAAAGGCTAGCGCTGCCGCCCCTTTTTGCCGGTGACGGTTGAGCGAGGCGCCGAAGCTGCCAATCTCCCTCCTTGTGGGGGAGATGCCCGGCAGGGCAGAGGGGGGTGCGAAGGATCGCGAGGATTCCGTTTTGCTCGCCTCAATTTCAACATGAGACGGGCGCGCGCGCAGCTAATGATGTTCGGGATCCAGTAAGTCAGAAATTCGTTATCTGGCCGCTTCTGGCTCCAGCTCGGGGGAGCGCGACCGTTTCGCCACATTCAGTCATTCTGTAGGCAGTGCGCGGCTCCGCTTCCCGGATTCTTCGCTAAGTCGGGGCGTGACAATGGAGAGGTGCACGGGACAGCACCCCCCTCTGTCCTGCCGGACATCTCCCCCGCAAGGGGGGAGATTGGCTGCGGCGGCCGTCTCGCTCACCTTGATACGGGCACGACCTTGCTTCTCCCCGTAAAGGGGGCGACGAAAAGTAAAGGGGCGACGAAAAAAGAAGCCCTACAGCAACCCTGCCTGCTCGGCTTCGCGCTGCAAATTCTGCCGTGGGCGCGGGCCGATCTGCTGGATGACCAGGCCAGCGGCCAACGAGCCGAGGTCGCCGCAGTCCTTGAGCGAGCGCCCTTGTGTGTAGCCGAACAGGAATCCGGCGGCATAGAGGTCGCCGGCGCCTGTCGTGTCGACCAGTTCACGGATTTTGGTCGCTTCGATGACCACGGTCTCGTCGCCGCGCACGATCACAGAACCCTTCTCCGAGCGGGTGATAGCGGCGATCTTGCAGTCCTTGCGGATCAGCGACAGTGCCTCGTCGAACGACGACGTCTCATAGAGCGACTTGATCTCGTGGCTGTTGGCAAAAACGATGTCGACGGTGCCTGAGCGCATCAGGTCGAGGAACTCGGCGCGGTAGCGGTCGACGCAGAAGCTGTCCGACAGCGTCATCGACACTTCCCGGCCGGCGGCATGTGCATGCGCCGCGGTCATGCGGATCGCTTCCTTGGCCAGCGGCGGATCCCACAGATAGCCCTCGAAATAGGTGACCTTGGCCCCGCTTGCCTTGTCGGCCTCGACATCGTCCGGCCCGAGTTCGACGCAGGCGCCGAGATAGGTGTTCATCGAACGCTCGCCGTCGGGGGTGACGAGGATCATCGAGCGGGCCGTCGGCGGCGTGCCGTCGAGGGCCCCTCCTTCAAGCGGCGTTGTGTCGAAGGCGACGCCCTGGGCGCGGATGTCGTGGGTGAAGACCTCGCCGAGATGGTCGCGGGAAACCTTGCCGAAATAGGCCGAGCGGCCGCCGAAGCTGGCGATGCCGGCAGCGGTGTTGCCGGCCGAGCCGCCCGAGGCCTCGATCGCCGGGCCCATGCGGGCATAGAGCAGTTCGGCGCGCTCGGCGTCGATCAGGTTCATCGCCCCCTTGATGATGCCGTTGTCGGTGAGAAAGGCCTCGTCGCATTGTGCGATGATGTCGACGATGGCGTTGCCGATGCACAGCACGTCATATTGGCTCATCAGGGTCTCCGCGGCGCTTTGGCCGTAATAAGGGGCCGAGGGGTCGGCAAAACGGATTGCGTTTAGCGGCTCGCGGCCCGTTTGCCTACCGGCAAATTGGAGGCAGCGGCTTGAGGCCGGCCCCGCGGCACCTTATCTCAGCGCGGAAACAGGGAGACGTAACCCCAACATGATCCTCGACGCCGCCCGCACTGCTGCCGGCCAGCTCTTTTCGGCCGAGTTCCGCACGGTGTTTTTGAAGACGCTGGGGCTGACACTGCTTACGCTCGTCGCGCTGTGGTTCGGCATCCGCGAGGTGTTCGACTGGCTGGCCTTGCCATGGATCGACGCGATGCTGCCGGGCCTGCCCTCGTGGACCGGCTGGCTCGGCCTGATCGCCGCGATCATTGCCGGCATAGGCCTGGCGCTGGGGCTCGCCTTGCTGATCGCGCCGGTGACGGCGATCGTCGCCGGCCTGTTTTTGGACGATGTCGCCGACGTCGTCGAGAAGACCAACTATCCCGCGGAGCGCCCGGGGCAGCCGGTGCCGGCCTTGCGTTCGCTGGTGCTGGCGATCAAGTTCTTCGGCATCGTCATATTGGGCAATCTGTTGGCGCTGCTTCTGATGTTCATCCCCATCGTTAACATCGGCGCCTTCTTCCTGGTCAACGGCTACCTGCTGGGCCGCGAGTTCTTCGAGTTCGCTGCCATGCGCTTCCGCTCCGAGCAGGACGCCAAGGATTTGCGCCGCCGCAACGCCGGCACGGTGTTCATGGCAGGCCTGGTCATCGCGGCCTTCCTCGCCGTGCCGATCCTTAACCTGCTCACCCCGCTCTTTGCCGCGGCAATGATGGTGCATCTGCACAAGAGCGTGTCGGCGGCCGAGCGCCGGCCTGAAATGGCGCGGGCGTGAAGATGATGATGATGATGAGGGGCGTTCAGCTCTCGCGGCCGAACATCGCCTGCAGCTTGGCATAGGCGATGCCGTCGCGGGCGAATTCGAACGTGCCCTGGCCCAGCATCTCGCGCGACGCCCGCTCCATCATGCCGAAGGCGTAAGCGGTCAGCTTGGAGCCGAGCGAGACGCGCTTGGCGCCGGCCTCGGCCAGCACCGCGACCGAGAAACCCGGCACCGCCAGCACGTTGACCGGTTTCGTGACAGAGCTGCACAGCGTCCGGATCATTTCGATGTCTGATATCCCGGGGGCATAAAGCACGTCGGCCCCGGCCTTCTCGAAGGCCTGCAGCCGCTTGATCGTGTCATCGAGATCGGGGCGGTTCCAGAGGAAGTTTTCCGACCGCGCCGTCAGGACGAAGTCACCCTTCAGCGCCCGCGCAGCCTCGGCTGCCGCGGTGACGCGCTCGACGGCATGCGAAAAATCGTAGATCGGCCGGTCAGGCTCGCCGGTGTGGTCCTCGAGCGAGCAGCCGGCAAGGCCTGCTGCCTCGGCGGCAAAGACTGTCTCGCCTGAGCTTTCGGGGCTGTCGCCCTTGCCCTTCTCGAGGTCGGCCGAAACAGGCAGGCCGGTGGCATGCGCCAGGTCGCGGCAATGATGGATCATCTCCTCGAAGCCGACGTCGCCATCGGGCCGCCCGCGCGAGAAGGCATAGCCGGCGCTGGTCGTCGCCAGCGCCTCGAAGCCGAAGGAGGCCAGAAGCTTTGATGTGCCGATGTCCCACGGGTTGGGGATGATGAAGGCGCCCGGCGCCTCGTGAAGTTTCCGGAAGACCGCGCCCTTGTCCATGTCATCGCCCTCGATACGAACCGACGGGTAATATTAGACCGGCGCGCCGGAGGGCTCAAACCCTGTTTCAGGCGATCGGGATCAGTCCTGCCAGTTTGCGCATGTCGTCGAACAGCACGGCGCCCGCAGCCTTGAGGCCATCGCAGTCGGAGTGCGGGTCGCGGTGATAGCCGAACACCCGCATGCCGGCGGCGCGCCCGGCCTGGGCGCCGGCGACGCTGTCCTCGATGACGATACAGTCGCCTGGGGCAAAGCCCATCGTGCCGGCGGCGTGCAGGAACAGGTCCGGAAACGGCTTGCCGCGCTCGACCATGGTGGCCGAGAACAGCACGTCGTGGAAATAGGGCAGCAGCCCTGTCTGGCCGAGCGTCATATGCATCTTGTTGACCCGTGCCGACGAGGCCACACAATAGGCGATGCTGGCGGCCTGCACGGCGCTGACGAAGGTTTCGATGTGTGGGATCGCCTGGACGCCTGACGCAAACAGCTCCGGCAGCTCGCGGTACCAGCGCTCGACGAAGTCAGGCCCAAGGCTGACGCCCGTCGCCTCGACCTCCTTCTGCACCGACACCAGGCTGCGGCCGACGAACTGGCGGCGGCAGTCCTCGTAGCTGACGGGATAACCCGCCTCGGTCAGCCAGGCCGCGAGCCGCTGGTTGGCCAGCGGCTCTGTGTCGACCAGCACGCCGTCGCAGTCGAAGATGACGAGCTTCGGCTTGTTCACGCGGTGCCCGTGGAGCCGAAGCCGCCGGCGCCGCGCGACGTGTCGCCGGCAAGGTCCCGCTCCTCGACCTCGGCGCGGGTCACCGATGCGATGACGATCTGGGCGATGCGCATGCCGCGCTCGACATAGAAGTCTTCGTCGCCATGGTTGATCAACAGCACCTTGACCTCGCCGCGATAGTCGCTGTCGATGGTACCCGGCGTGTTGAGGCAGGTGATGCCGTTCTTGAAGGCAAGGCCGGAGCGCGGGCGAATTTGACCTTCGAAACCTTCCGGTATTTCGAAGATCAGGCCGGTCGGCACCAAAGCGCGCTTGCCGGGCAGGATCAAAAGCGGCCGGTCATCCGGCACCGCGGCGCGCAGGTCCATGCCGGCGGCACCCGACGTTTCGTAGGACGGCAGGGGCAGCTCGCCCGAATGCGGCAAGCGGACGATCCCGATGACGGGGGCGGAAGAGGTTGCGGCGGTCGATGTCATGGCGGCGATCCTATGGGACAGCGTCCAGATGAGGTCAATTCACAAGAGGTCGCACTCAGCGAATTTCCACCGGCACGACAGTCGTTTCGCGGATCTCCTCCATGACGAAGGAGGCCGAGACATCCGACAGCGGAACCTTGGCGATGAGGCGCTGGTAAAGACGGTCATACGCTTTCACATCGGCGACGCGGGCACGCAAGACATAGTCGAGATCACCCGACATGCGATAGACGCCGGTGATCTCGGGAAACGATGTCACGCCGGCGCGGAACCTAGCCAGCCACTCGGGATCGTGGCTCGACGTCCGCACCAGGATGAACACGGACAGGCCGAGGCCGAGCTTGTCGGCGTCGACGAGCGCCACCCGGCCGGTGATGAAGCGTTCATCGTCGAGCCGCTTGACCCGGCGCCAGCAGGCATTGCGCGAGAGGCCCACGCGTTCGGACAGCTGGTCGACCGAAAGCGTGCCGTCGCGCTGCAGTTCCGCGAGAATTCTTCGATCAATCGTATCGAGTTCTCCAGACATATTGGGATGATTGTCCCAAATTTTGTCTAATGGCAAGGATGGATTGGGACCGATGAACCTCTCTCCCGTGCGACGATACTCAGGTCAGCCAGGGAGGTTCTCATGTCCGCACGCATCGCAAAGCTGTTCACGGCTCACCCCGAGGCGGTCGACGAGAGCTATTTCGAGCACATGCGTTTTGCCGGCTGGTTCGCCGGTCAGCTGTTCCTGGCAGCGGGCGCTGCCCTCATTCACGCTTTGTTACCCTTCCTGTTCGAATCTACTGCCAGCACGATCATCCGCCGGCTGTACGAGCGGACACACAATCGGGGACGCTGAAGCGCATGTGCCGGTGGGCCGCCTATATCGGTGAAGAGGTCTTCCTCGAAGACATCGTGACGGCGCCGTGCCATTCGCTGATCGCACAGAGCCATTGCGCGCAGGAGGCCAAGTCGCCGACCAATGGCGACGGTTTCGGGCTTGCCTGGTATGGCGATCGGCCGGAGCCGGGCCTCTATCGTGACATCCTGCCGGCCTGGTCGGACCCCAATCTGAAAAGCCTGTGCCGGCAGATCAAGTCGGGCCTGTTCCTCGCCCATGTCAGAGCGTCGACCGGCGGCGCCACCAGCCGCGCCAACTGCCACCCCTTCGTCTCGGGCCGCTGGAGCTTCATGCACAACGGCCAGATCTCAGGTTTCGAGAAAATCCGGCGCCGGCTCGAGGCCAGCATCAATGATGACCTCTACGAGCAGCGCCAGGGCACGACCGATTCCGAGCTGTTTTTCATGCTGATGCTGGAAGAGGGGCTCGACGCTGATCCGCAGGGCGCGGTCACCCGTGCCACCGGCCGTGTGGTTGCTGCCGCACATGGCGCCGGGGTCGACCCGCAGCTGAAGCTGACGGCTGCCTTCAGCGACGGCCAGAACCTGTTTGCCGTGCGCTTTGCCACCGACGGACATGCGCCGACTCTCTACACGCGCGACGGCGAAACCGGTCGCTGCATAGTCTCCGAACCCTTCGACAGCGAAGGACAGAGCTGGCAGGCGGTGCCGCCGTCGAGTTTCGTCGCCATGACGCCTGATGAAATGACCGTCCGCCCGTTCCAGCCGGCATTGGCCCAACTGGCACTGGCCGGCTGAAGTCTGCTATCTCCTGAGACATGTTGGCCGCGTTAAAACGGCAATCACCCCATGTGTTTCGCGCAAACGGAGTGTTTTGCGCAAGCGGATCGAGCTGGCTAGAGAAATGACCTTGTCGGCTCGCTACTCGGAACTGGGCCTGGCCGCCGACGTCAGTGACGAGGTCGAGGCCGTGTGGACGTCGGTCAGCGATCGCGCCGGAAGCTACCGTGTCTTGCCGGACGGCCGTTGCGACATCATCCTCAGGTTCGATGCCGGACAAAAGCCGATCAACAGTGCGACTGTCGTCGTTACCGGTCCGGTAACGCGCTTCTACGATGTTGCCATCGAACCAGGCATGGGCTTTGCAGGCGTTCGCATTCGACCGGGCTGTTTCGAAAGCGTGCTCGGTTTTGAACCGACCGATCTGGCGAACGCCAATCTGATCGGCCCGGAGGCTGTTTCGGCATGCCCCGGGCTTGAGGCGCTCTGCGCGCCTGCGCGCGACCAAACGGAACTCGTCGCGCGACTGACGGCCTTCGTTGGCCAGCGCGCCACTGCCAGCCGCTTCAGGCCGGCGCCTCTGGCGCGCAGCGTGATCAGCGCCTTTCACGCATCGGGCGGACGACTGCGCATCAGCGAGGTGGCTGAGATGCACGGCCTTTCAGAGCGAACCGTGCAGCGCCTTGTGGTCAAGGCGACGGGGCTGACCCCAAAGGCATTCGCGGCCGTTCTGCAGTTCCACCGCGCCCTGCGACTGCTGCGGGATCACCGCCTCAGTCCGGCAGCGGCAGCGCTTGAGGCAGGCTTTTCGGACCAGGCGCATATGAGCCGCGTCATCAGGCGCATGGGCGGCTTCTCGCCGGCGCGGCTTCCCGATGTCACCCTCGTCAGTTTGCTCGACTGATGTCCGATTTGTTCAAGATCGAATTGGAGCGAGGCGTGATGATCCGCGCATAAGCCGGACGGGGTTTCCCTGCTTGCGTGCCAAACTTGGCGAGCGACCGTCCATCTGGCACCTTGCCTGGAGATCTTCGATGACAGTGCGCCTTGGCTACACCATCCTGTATGTTGCCGACGTCGAAGCGACCGTTTCTTTTTACGAAGCCGCATTCGGCCTGCGTCGCAAATTCATCCACGAGAGCAATCTCTACGCCGAAATGGACACCGGCCCGACGACTTTGTCTTTTGCCGGCGAGGCGATGGCGGAGATGAACGGCCTGGCCGTTCGCGCCAACCGCAAGAACGACCTGGCGGCGGGCTTCGAACTCGCATTGGTCTTTCCCGATCCTCACGATGCCTACCGAACGGCGGTTGCCGCCGGCGCCAGCCAGGTGAAGCCACCTGAGAACAAGCCTTGGGGACAGATCGTCGGCTATGTCCGCGATCTCAATGGTTGCCTGGTCGAGATCGCCTCGGCTATGCCGGATTGACGCTCATCTCGCTAGTTTGAAAACCACCCGCCCACACGTTGCACAGCGAGCCCATCGATGCGCCCGAAAACTGCCTCTCCCTGCATCACAACGAAACTGGTCGCGGAGACGCGCGACTTCTACTTGAGATATTTTGGCGCGCGAGCGGTGTTCGATTGCGGCTGGTTTGTCAGTCTTGAATTTGAGACAGGGCTTTCGCTGCAGTTCATGGAGCCGCAGGGCGAGCAGCCTTTGTGCAACACCGCAGGGCTGACCTACAATTTCTGCGTCGACGACGTCGATGACGACCACCGACTGATCACGGCGGCGGGACTGATGCCTGCCATGCCGATCGAGGATCATCCCTGGGGTGATCGTGGCTTCGCGATCCAGGACCCCAACGGCATCATGCTCTACATCTATTCCAACAGGGCGCCATCTGCCGAATTCAGGCAGTTCTACGCGCCAGGAGCAGGCGATGACCGGTAATCGCGTTCAAGCACTGCTCGATGAGATGCGCGATCACCAGCCGGACCACTTCGCGATCGTCTTGCGGGTGCGCGAGATCGTGCTGCAGGCCGGTCCGTCCATCTCCGAGGAGGTCAAATACGGCGGCATCCTGTTTTCGGCGTGTACGCCGTTTTGCGGCGTCTTCTCATATGCCGGTCATGTTACGCTGGAATTCAGCCAAGGTGCGGCTTTGCCGGACACGCACGGCGTGCTTCTGGGGCAAGGCAAACTGCGACGCCACATCAAGCTCTTCTCGGTGTCGGACATCGAGGACCGGCATGTCACTCACTATGTCGCGGCGGCGCGCCAGGCGGCAGACGCCTGAAAGGCTTTAGCCGCGCCGCCGTCAATGATGCGTCAGGGCGCGGTTCATCGGCTCCCAGTACATCTTCGCCCAACCTTCATCGAGCGCTGCATGCGCCGAGCGTGGGTAGCCGGCCTGGTCGAAGGTCAGTCTCGTGCCGGTACCGTCGGCCTGCAGTTCGAAGCGCACGATCGAATAGGTGCCTTCCGGCCAGACGCGTGAACGCCATGCTTGGACGATGCGGCGGTTGGGCACCAGCTCGACATTGCGGGCCTCGATATCGCCGCCGAACATCGAGACTTCGCCGCCCTCATGGGGCGAGATATGGGCCGCCCGGCCGCCCGTCATTGCCTGAAAGCGGGCGGAATCGAGCAGCAGTTCATAGATGTTTCTGGGTGAGCCCTTGAGATGCACTTCCTGGTGGATGGTCATGTCGACCTCCTGGAAAGGCGCGATGTGTCCCGCGCGTTGAGAATATTTTCCGCCCGTCCGGCAGTAACGTCAACGGCGGTTTGCGACGACGAAAGCGCCGCCGTCGACTGTCTCCTGACAGTGCCTTGGCAGGAGAGGGATTGTAGTTTCGAGGTCCGATTCGTATCTGCGCAACGAGCCCTTCGTCCGAATGGACGCCCAAGGGCCGGCGCGGGGGCGCCATGCAGGACGGAAACAGATGACGGAAGACCAGACGCTAGCCGCCCCGGCACTCAAGGAAATCTTCGATCGCGACCGCCTTCGCCACATTGCCACCGAGACGGCGTCCATCTCGGCTGCTTTCGATGCGGAAAAGTTCATGGCGCTGGCGACCGCCAATCTCGACGATCTCGGCATCATGCAGCGGCTGCGACAGACCGCGACCAGCCTGCACGGCGCCCTGCCGGGCAGCTTCGAGCGTGGCGTCGATGTGCTTCACGAGCTGGCGCCACGCATCCAGCACAGCTTCGCCTCGATCGTTCTGTCGGAATATGTCGCGCTTTACGGCAAGGGCCATGTCGACCTGTCGATGCAGGCACTGCACTATTTCACCCGCTTTGGTTCGGCCGAATTCGCCATCCGGCATTTCCTGGCCATGGATTTCGATGGCACGCTGAAGGTGATGCGCCGCTGGGCACTCGACGACAACGAGCATGTGCGCCGCCTGGCCAGCGAGGGATCGCGCCCGCGGCTACCGTGGTCGTTCCAGCTCAAGCAGCTGATCAAGGATCCGTCGCCGACGGCACCCATCCTCGAGACGCTGCGCAGCGATCCCAGCCTCTATGTGCGCAAATCCGTGGCCAACCACCTTAACGACATTTCCAAGGACCATCCCGACCGGGTGATCGACCGCATCTCGGCATGGGACATGGACGACAGGAACACTGCCTGGATCGTCAAGCACGCGCTGCGCACGATGATCAAGAAGGGCGATCCGCGCGCACTTGGCGCGATCGGCACGACGGGCAAGCCGATGGTGCGTGTCGACACCTTCGCGGTTCAGCCGGCGGCGATCCTGCTCGGCGGCCGCATCACGCTCAAGGCCAACATCGCCTCGACCGCCGAGACGGCACAGCAGCTGGTGGTCGACTATGCCGTGCACTACGTCAAGAAAAGCGGCGGCAGCTCGAAGAAAGTGTTCAAGCTCAAGGAGATCAACCTTGCGCCGGGCAGCCAGAAGGAACTCTCGATCAGCCAGGCGGTGCGCGACTTCACCACACGCAAGCACTATCCCGGCCATCACTTGATCGAGCTGATCGTCAATGGCGAGACGGTGGCCGAGGGCGGCTTCGAGCTGAAGGGATGAGGGCTCGGGATTTCCCCCTCGTGGGGAGGGGTTAGCGGGGCTGCGAATAGCGCGCCCTGCGACCTATCGCACCCCTTTGTCCCTCTCCTCAAGGGGGAGGGAGGAGGTCATTGCTCCAATTCCTCGACAGGCACGGCCTCGGCTGTTAGAAGCCCGCCATCACAAGGAATCCCCGATGGCTGAAGACATCGAAAAGGCGGTGGCGCGCCGCCGTACGTTCGCGATCATCGCCCACCCTGACGCCGGCAAGACGACGCTGACCGAAAAGCTGCTGTTGTTCGGCGGCGCGATCCAGCTCGCCGGCGAGGTTAAGGCCAAGAAGGACAAGATCCAGACGCGCTCCGACTGGATGAAGATCGAGCGCGAGCGCGGCATTTCGGTCGTCACCTCGGTGATGACCTTCGAATATGGCGACAACGTCTTCAACCTGCTCGACACGCCCGGCCACGAGGACTTCGCCGACGACACCTATAGAACGTTGTCTGCGGTCGACAGTGCCGTCATGGTCATCGACGCGGCCAAGGGTATCGAGCCGCGCACGCTGAAGCTGTTCGAGGTCTGCCGCCTGCGCGACATCCCGATCATTACCTTCGTCAACAAGATGGACCGCGAGGCGCGCAACACCTTCGAGATTCTCGACGAGATCGAAGAGAAGCTGGCGCTCGACACCGCTCCGATCACCTGGCCGATCGGTCAGGGCAAGACCTTCTCCGGCACCTATCACCTCGCCCAGAACGCGGTGCGCCGTGGCGACGCCGAGGCCGAGCGGACGCCGGTGCATGGTCCCGATTCCAACCGCGCCGCCGGCCTGTTGCCGGACAATGAGCGCCCGGCGTTTATCGAGGAACTGGAGCTTGCCCGCGAGGCCTGCCGTCCGTTCGACCTGCAGGCGTTCCGCGAAGGCCATCTGACGCCGGTCTATTTCGGTTCGGCGCTGCGCAATTTCGGCGTCCGCGACCTGATCGAGGCGCTTGGCGACTTCGGCCCGGCGCCGCGTGCCCAGGAGGCCGATGCGCGCAAGGTCGAGGCGACGGAAGAGAAGATGACGTCCTTCGTCTTCAAGATCCAGGCCAACATGGACCCCAACCACCGCGACCGCATCGCCTTCGTCCGTGTCTGCTCGGGCGAACTCAAGCGCGGCATGAAGGCCAAGCTGGTCCGTACCGGCAAACAGATGAGCCTGTCGGCGCCGCAGTTCTTCTTCGCCCGTTCGCGCATCACCGCCGACGAAGCCTATGCCGGCGACGTGGTCGGCATTCCCAACCACGGCACGTTGCGCATCGGCGACACGCTGACCGAAGGCGAGGACATCCTGTTCCGCGGCGTGCCCAATTTCGCGCCAGAAATCCTGCGCCGTGTCCGCCTCGGCGACGCGATGAAGGCCAAGAAGCTGAAGGAAGCTCTGCACCAGATGGCCGAGGAGGGCGTGGTCCAGCTGTTCCAGCCCGAGGACGGCTCGCCAGCCATCGTCGGCGTCGTCGGCGCGCTGCAGATCGACGTGCTCAAGGAGCGCCTGTCGGTGGAATACACGCTGCCGGTCGATTTCGAGATGGCGCGCTTCTCGGTCTGCCGCTGGATCGATGCCGACGACAAGGCCGACCTGCACCGCTTCATCGAAAGCCATCGTGGCGACATCGCCCGCGATCTCGACAACGACCCGGTCTTCCTCGCCCAGCACGAGTTCTCGCTCAACTACGAGGCCGAGCGCTGGAAGATGATCCGCTTCGCCGCGATCAAGGACTACCAGGTCCGCGACAAGGTCGCCTGAACAAGGGTGCCGGGGGCGGATTTGCCGCCCTTCATCTCGTTTCGTCATTCCGTCATGCAAATCGCCTAATGGCATCGCAGTGCCGCCGCCCGCTTCGTGGTCCAAGCCATGGAGCGTGACAGGCTGGCGCTGGAGATGTTCAATGCGCCGAGCTTGCTGAAAAGAGCCGGCGCCGCCAGGGCGGGGGCAATGGAGCGCCGTGCGTCCAGCGGACGCACAAAGGACGCTCCAAAGCTAAAAGTGGCGCATCGTGCCTTCCGAAAATCGAAAGCGATTTTCGGGCCGATGCGCGGACATGGAGGAAATGACGTCGCATGATGGTTTCAGCATTGATCGAGCGTGAGCTGACCCGGGTGGGAACGCCTGTCCGCAACGGCGTCTTCGTCGCGGTGGTCGGCCCCAGCGGGGCCGGCAAGGACACGCTGATTGCCTATGTCCGCGAGCGCCTGACTGACGAGGACCATGTCGAGTTCGCCCGCCGTGTCATCACTCGCCACAGCGACGGCGCGACCGAGGATCACGACACGCTCGCCGACGCCGCCTTCATCGAGGCTGACGCATCGGGCGCCTTTGCGCTGTCCTGGGAAGCGCATGGCCTGCGCTACGGCATTCCGGCTTCCGTCGACGATGCCATTTCGGTCGGCCACGTCGTGGTCGCCAACACGTCGCGCGGGGTCATCCCGGCGCTGCGGCAGCGCTATGCCAATGTCGCCGTCGTCGAAATCACCGCATCGCCGGACATACTCGCGACCCGGCTTGCGGCGCGCGGCCGTGAATCACGCGGCGAGGTGCTGGCGCGGCTGGCGCGCACCGCACCGCATGATCTGAGCGGTCCCGGCCATGTGGCGATCGACAACAGCGGTGCGGCCGAGATCGCCGGCGAACGCTTCCTTGCCGTGCTGCGCAAGGCCGTCGCCTTCTCCGATGTATCAGGGCTTATTTAGGTAAGAAACAACGTACGTATCTCACAGATCGATGCGCAGCATGTGGTTGTCCCAGACATGCTCGGGATCGTCGGTCTGCTTGCCGTCAGGCTCGACGACGAGGCCGGCGCCTGTGGTGGCAAGGAAGCCGTCGCGGTCGGGCGCCAGTCCGCAAACCTCGACAAGGTCGTTCTTGGCCACGACCTTGCCCGTCTTCGCCTCGATCATCGCCCAGGCGTTGCCTTGCGGCGAGGATACCGCGATCAGCCCGGCGTCGCGGTTGGCCGCGACCGAGCCGATATAGTTGCGGAAGCCGCCGAGGATGTCCTCCGGCATGTCGAGCATTTCCAGCTCCTTGCCGAGCGCGGCACGGCCGATCAGAAGCGGCTTCTCGGTTGCCGGCCCCTCGTGCTGGCAGCCGACCCAGACGGTGCCCTGGGCATCGATGTCCATATGTCGTATCGACAATTGATGAAGCTTTTCAGGCAGTTCATGTTTCTCGATCAGATCGCCTGAGATGCGGTCGACAAGCACGAAGGACGGCTTCATGGTCGGAATGTTGAGCTTGGCGCGGCCGAAATCCGGATGGGTCTCGATGCCGCCATTGCAGATGGCGAGCGTGCGCCCGTCGCCAAGCAGGATCAGCTCATGCGGGCCGACGCCATGGGTGGGGAATTCGCTGAGGCGGCGGAAGCCGTCGCGCGCGTCATAGACGCCGACCATGCCGGCGGCGTTGTCGAAGTCGTTCTCGGTGACGTAAAGCAGCGCACCATCGGGCGAGAACACGCCATGGCCGTAATAGTGGCGGCCGGCGATGCTCGGGATGGTCAGCGGCGCGTCTTTGCCGGTGTGATCGAACACCAGCATGAAGGTGCCGGGCTGGCGCGCAAACACCACCGACTTGCGCGAGACGGGATCGAATGTCACGTCGTGTCCGCGCTCGGGCAGGGTGACGCTGTGCAGGATCTTGCCGGCCTCCGACAGGACCGCCACGCCATACTCGCCGGTCCTGGCCTGGTAAGCCGTGGCGAACATTGCGTCGGTTTCGAGTGCCAGTGCGCGCCTGGCGGGGCTGAGCGAAAGCACGAAGCCTGCTCCAGCTGCCTTGAGGAAATCGCGGCGGTCGAACAGCGGTGTGCGCATTGTCCCGGCTCCTCAGTCGCCGTCGAGCGACGAGAAACCGGCAGTCAGGCCGAGGGCCCCGGAAAGCCTGGTGCCGAACTGCTCCGACAGGCTCGACGTCACCAGCGCGAAATAGCCGAGCTTCTCGCGTTTGGCGGGGTCGGCAAGGGCCGCATCGATCGGGCCGGTGACCGCAGCCGCCGCTGCCTGCGCGTTGGTGAATTCGAAGCCGATCGACTCGGCAACCCAGCGCTCGTCGGCCGGCACCAGCTCGCCGAATTTCGAAGCGGCGAAAAGCGCTTCCATGCCCGCGATGTTGCCGGCAAGCGAGGCGCCCGTGCCTTGCGAGCGCCAATAAAGCGCCTGCTTCGGCTTGTCGGACGCGGCATTCTTGCCGAAAAAGCCATTGAGGCGCACGTCGCGCACCAGCTCGAGCCCGTTGACATAGACTTCGAGCAGTTCGGTCAGCGCTTCGTTGTCGTCGCGGTAGAGCGGATTGGCGGCACCCGGGTTCTTCCACTGGCTGGCAAAACCCTTGTCGTCACGCCATGCGGCGTCGACCTCGGCGGCAATGGCCCCGATGTTGCCTGATATCGCCTGGCCATAGGCGCAGCGATAGGCGGCCGAGGTGCCGGAAAGCTCATCGGCGCCGGTGCCGAACAGCACGAATTCCAACGCGCCGAGCCCCTGCATGGCAACGCTCTTCTGGCCGAGAGTGGCTGCGTCGGTGGCGGTGGCATCCTTGTCGGCAAGGGCCGACTGCACCTGCTTCAGCCCGGTTCCCTTGCGGTCTGGCCAGAACAGCAGGCGCTCCAGCCGGTTCTGCTCGGTGATTGGTCCGAAGCGGATGATCTCGATCTCCGACCAGGTCGCCGTGGTTCTGGCGAATGCCGCGCGCGCAGCAGCAAGCGTGTCGGAAGACGGTTTTGCACAAAGCGTAACCATAGACTTACTAAGATCGGCAGTCGTGCCGACCAGCCGGCCATAGGCCGGGCGGATGAAGCCGTCGATGGCGTCAGTGATCACCTTGGCCGACGCCTCGCTGGCGTGAGCGGCGGTCGACGGCACGAACAGGCAAAAAGCGAGGACAGCAGCCAGGGGACGTCCAGCCATCACAGCGACTCCAGGAACTTGATCAACGCATCGCGGTCCTGCGGCGGCAGCGCGGCAAAATGGTCTCGTGACTTCTGGCCTTCGCCACCATGCCAAAGGATCGCCTCGGCCAGATTGCGGGCCCGACCATCGTGCAGGAAGAAGGTATGGCCGTTGACCGTCTTGGTCAGGCCGATGCCCCACAGCGGCGGCGTGCGCCATTCGTTGCCGCTGGCGTCGCCGACCTGCTGGCCGTCGCCGAGTTCGTCGCCCATGTCGTGCAGCAGGAAGTCGGAATAGGGCCAGATCAGCTGGAATTTCTGCGCCTTGTTGGGCGCATCGCGGCGGGTGACGAATTTCGGCATGTGGCAGGACGCGCAGCCGGCCTCGTAGAACATCTGCTTGCCGCGCAGCACTTGGCGGTCGTCGATGTCGCGCCGAGCCGGGACGGCCAGGTTCTGCGAATAGAAGGTGACCAGATCCATGATCGGGTCGGGGGCTTCGCTGCTGCCGAGCCGCTCCTGCACGCCATTGGGCTTCTCGAGACACGCCGTCTGGGCGTCGGTGCAGTCGCCCCAGTGCTTTGATACATCGGGCGTCGAGATGCCGATGTCGCCGGCAAAGGCATCGGCCGATTGCTGGCGGATCGACGGCGCCGACGCCTTCCAGCCGAAGCGGCCGAGCGTCAGCTCGCCTGATTTGTGGTCGCGCACGATGGAGGCCTTGCCCGAAATGCCGTCGCCGTCCTTGTCGTCGGGATCGGCATTGGCAAGGATGTCGGCGGGGTGAATCTGCTCGACGAGGCCTAGGCCGATCATCGGCGGCGTGATGCGTGGCGACAATGTCGTCTTCGGGTCCATCGGGCCATAACCGAGGTCGGTCACCGAATAGATCGGCCAGCGCAGCGTCGTCATGGTGTCGGAAAGCTGGACCGGAAATTGCTGGTAGGAAATCACCATCCGGCCTTCGCTCTTGAGGCCGGGCACGGCAAGATCCTGGAACTGGCCGCCATAGGTGGGATCGGGGAAGTTCAGCACCTTGCGCTCGACGATCGCGGTTTTTTCTTCCGCCGTTTCGGCCGTGCGGGCGAGCCTCAGGAACATCGAGGTGGCGTCGGAATTGCCTTCCGGCGGATGGCCGCGGCCGTCCTTGAGGTGGCAGCTCTGGCAGGCGCGGGCGTTGAACAGCGGCCCCAGCCCGTCGGAGGCCTGGGTCGACGACGGCGACGACACCCATAGCTTGCGGAACATGCCGTTGCCGAGCTTGAAGGTGCCTTCTTCCTCGAAGGTGATGTTGGCCGAGGATTGCGAGAATGCATCCTGGTTGACGCGCTTTTCCGAAGTGCCGGCGCCGCCCTGCATGCGCTCGAACTGTTCGGGTTTGCTGAAGTCGGTGGTCGGCCGGACGATCTTGTCGACGCGCGCCTTGTCCTTGGGATCGAGGTCGGTGCGCTCGGTGGCCAGGCCGGCGGGGACCGCTTCGCCTGAAATCGCAACCGTCGCCGGAAGAGCCAGCGTCAGGCTGGTCAGCAAGAGAAGGCGAAGCGCTGGTGCGCTTCGCTGTCGTTTCATGAGATCATTTGGGGACTTGCCGGTACTTGCGCGGCGCGTGGTCAGAAAAGTGCGCCGCATTCCGGCATGTCCTATTCGGCCTTGTCAGCTGGCTCGGCGTTGAGCTGGCCGTACTTCTCGTCGCCGATCTCGGCGAGCAACTGCAACTGCGTCTCGAGGAAGTCGATGTGACCTTCCTCATCGGCGAGCAGTTCCTCGAAGAGCTTCATCGATACGTAGTCGCCATGCTGCGAGCAGATATCCCTGGATTTCTTGTAGGAAGTGCGGGCGTCATACTCTCCGGCGAGATCGCTCTCGAGCACTTCCTTGAGGTTCTGGCCAATGCGAAGCGGCGAGATCGACTGCAGGTTGGGGTGACCTTCGAGGAAAATGATGCGCGCGATCAGCTTGTCGGCGTGATGCATCTCCTCGATCGATTCCTCACGCTCCTTCTTGGCGAGCTTGCCGTAGCCCCAGTCTTCAAGCAGGCGGTAGTGCACCCAATACTGGTTGACGGCGCCCAGCTCGAGGAAAAGTGCCTCGTTAAGCCGCTCGATGACCTGTTTTTCGCCCTTCATTTGCCTTGCTCCCAAATTGAACGCGCAACTCTCTGACGCGGTCCAGGTGTGAAACGACATCCATCTCGCCCGCTTCAGAACGAGCGTGATAAGCTTCGGTGATCCGAATTATCGTTTCGACCACATTTGGGAAGCAGCCGCAACAACGTCCGCGTTTTTGCAGCGTATGATAGACCTTCGCGGGCACGATCAGTGTCCACGGGTCCCGATCCAATAGCTCGACGATTGTGTCTTCGATCTCCTTTTGGGTAATCAGATTGCAGTGGCAAATAAGCATGGTTTCAACTGACCGTGGCTGACGGCGCGCTCCCTTTGGCGCGCCGTTTGGCTAGAGAAATTTAGGCGCAGCAAGCCCTCACTGGAAGACCTTGTCAGGCGAATCGAGGCTGTCCGACCCTTCGAATGCGATGGCGTCGAGCTTGAGCGCGGCAACGGCGCGCTCGATCGACTTGGTCTGGTCGACGAGCGCGTCGATGGCGGCCTGCACCGTGGCGTTGCCTTCCGTGTTGCCTTCGCCGATCTGCTGGTCATAGGCCTCGCCGCCGACGGCGCGGGCCTGGATCGCTTCCATCTTGGCAACCGTCGTGTCGAGCTTGCCGCTGAGCTCGGTGTCGAGCCCTGCGTCCGCTTCCTTGACCAGGTCCGAAACCGACGGGCCCTCGACGGTCGAGCCGTCGATCCGCTTGTAGCTGCCGTGATAGGCGTTGCGGATGCCGACGGCGTCATAGAGATGCGATATGTGGGTATTGTCGGAGAAGCAGTCGTGCTCCTCTTCCGGATCGTGGAGCAGCAGGCCGAGCTTCATGCGTTCGCCGGCCAGTTCGCCATAGGACAGCGAGCCCATGCCGGTCAGGATGGTCGAGATGCCTGTTTTGGCGTCGCCGTCGAGAAGCGCCTTGCGGGCCGCGCCGTCGGCCTTCCAGTTGCCGACCATCTCTTCGAGATCGGCTACGAGCAGGTCGGAAGCGGCGTTCAGATACTGGCCGCGGCGGTCGCAATTGCCGCCGGTGCAATTGGCGGTGTCATAGTCGGTGTAGGGACGGTTGCCGGCGCCCGGACCGGTGCCGTTCAAATCCTGGCCCCAGAGCAGGAATTCGATGGCATGGTAGCCGCTGGCGACGTTGGCCTCGATGCCGCCGGCTTCCTGCAGCGTGCCGGACAGCAGCTCGGGCGTGATCTTGGAGGCATCGACCTTCTGGCCGTTGATCTCGATCGACGGGTTGGCGATGACGTTGGCGGTGTAGAGCGAGTTCTCGTCGGACTCGGTGCCATAGGCCTTGTCGACATAGTCGATCAGCCCTTCATCCAGCGGCCATGCGTTGACGCGGCCTTCCCAGTCGTCGACGATTGCGTTGCCGAAGCGGTAGACTTCCGTCTGCTGGTAGGGGATGCGGGCAGCCTTCCAGGCTTCGCGCGCCGCCTTCAGCGTCTCGTCCGACGGCTTGGCGATCAGCGCTTCGATGGCAACATCGAGCGCCTTGGCTGATGTCAGCGAGTCTTCGTATTTGGCGAGCGCAATGTCGGAATAGGTGGTGAGGATGGCTTTGGTGTCCGTCGCCGCCTTGGCCGGCAGCACGAAGATCGCAGCGGTCAGCGCGGTCGTCGCGGCAATGGCGGCGAGCCTGCCGTAGTGACGGTTACGCGAGATGGATGCAGGCATGGTCTCTCCTCAGTGAACCAGTTGGCGCCGGCAAGCGCCTGGAAATCGTGTGCCGTCAGCACTTTGCTGGATCGGCGGCATGGCATCGAAAGAAAGCACAGGGGCGATCCGGCCTCGGATATGCGCGTGGTTCGAGGCCCTGATAGGGCGCAGCGCAACCATGCTGCAAACAGCCGCGCCATGGCGCGGTTCGACGAAGGCAGGCACCCAGATAGCTCCAATCGAAAGGGTTAAAGGCCCAGACATCAAAGACAGGCGCTGTAAAGCACGACTTCATAAAAGCCGAGTGGCATCAAAAGTCAACGCAATTTCGGGTGAAAAGCGTAGCGGGATCAATAGTTTAGAATTATTCTAAACTGTTTTTGTCCAGTTTGGCCGGGCGCCCCCAGGGCCAAGCTGTTGATTTGTCGAGACATGGCTCGGGACATGGCGAGACGCATCGGCAGCAGGCTGCGACATCAGGTAGCGCCGCGATGCAGCGTCGGCAGGCCACGTTGCCTGGCAGGATCCTGCCGCCTTTCAGCCATGAAATCCTGCCTGTCAGCCATGAAATCACCTCATGGCCCCTTGCGGTGGAAGTCCCTAGCGGTCATTTCGGTAGAGGTTTCCTTTGTTGCAGAGGCGAGCATGAAGAACGGTGTGGTGATTGTTGGGGCCGGCCATGCCGGCGTGCAGGCTGCAGCCAGCCTTCGCGAGGAGGGCTACGACGGCCCGGTCATTCTGCTCGGCGACGAGAAGGAGCTGCCCTACCACAAGCCGCCGCTGTCCAAGACCTTCATCAAGGATGCTGCCGCCCAGCCGCAGCCCTTGCGCGGCGAGGTCTTCTACACCGGCCACACCATCGACTTCAGGCCCGGAACGCTGGTCGAACGCATCGATAGGGCGGCCAACAGGCTGTCGCTGTCCGACGGCGGCGACCTCGTCTACGATCACCTGATCCTCGCCACCGGCTCGCGTCCGCGAGTGCTGCCGCTTCCGGGTACCCATCTCGCAGGCGTGCTGTCGCTTCGCTCTGTGGCCGATGCCCGGCTGATCCGCGAGCAGAGCGCTGCCTGCGAGGAAGTCGTCGTCATCGGCGGCGGCTTCATCGGCCTGGAGATCGCCGCCACGCTCGCCGCCGGCGGCCGCAAGGTGACGGTGATCGAGGCGCTCGACCGCCTGCTCGGCCGCGCCGTGGCACCCCTGATCGCCGAACATGTGCGCCAGCGCCTGACGGCATCGGGTGTCCGCATCCTGCTCAAGACCACCATCGAGCGCATCGAAGGTGAGGACGGCCATGTCGCGAGCGTGCTGACCTCTTCCGGCGAGCATCTGCCGGCAAAGATGGTGATAACAGGCATCGGCGTCGTGCCCAATGTCGAACTGGCTGAGACGGCGGGGCTGGCGATCGCCAACGGCATCCGCATCGACACGGCCATGCGCAGCTCGGTCGAGAACATTCTCGCCATCGGCGACAACGCCAGCTACCGCCATTGGCAGACCGGCGGCGACGTGCGCCTGGAATCGGTGCAGAACGCCACTGACCAGGCCAAGCTCGCCGCCCGCACGGTTCTTGGCCATCCCGGTGACTACGTCGCCGTACCGTGGTTCTGGTCCGACATTGGCGACATGAAGTTGCAGATGGTTGGCCTGACCGCCGGCAGCGACCGCCAGATCCTGTCGGGCGATCCGACCGAGAACCGCTTCTCGGTGTTCCATTTCATCGGCGACCGCCTTGTCGCCATCGAATCCGTCAATCGTCCCGCCGACCACATGCTCGGCCGCAAGATGCTCGGCCTCGGCTTCTCGCCGACGACGGAGCAGGTGGCGGGTGGGGCCGAGGCGCTCAAGGCTGCACTGGCGGCGTTGCCGGCGGGGTAATCGCTCGAGAACCCCGCTGGTGAGCCAATCTACCCGTGGATTTGAGGACCCGCGCTAGCCTGGGACTGCTGCCGTTGGGGCGGATATGGGTGCTTGGCTGCCTTGCAGGCGGCGCGCCGGTTCCGTCTGGTGGAGGTAGACGGCGAGCGTATCCCATGGCGGCATGATGGAAAGCTGCGACAGGATGCGGCCGACCTCGCCGCGGTGATAGCCGCCGTGCAGGATGACATGGCCCAGCATTTCTTCCCGCGACATGTATCCCTTGTCGCCGTCGGTGAACATGAATGCCAACCGCTCGGTCAGCCGGCCTGATGGTACATGCTCGACATAGTCGAGATACCACCGGTCCGATTCGGTGACGGCCGACCGCAAATCCGCAAGGGTCGGTGTTTGCGCGACATTGTCCGAGGTGTAACGGTGCGTCTCGCTGCTCAGATGCGCGGCAAAAATCCGGGCGACGACATGGTAATGGCTGATCAGCCGCAACGCCCTGGCCAGCTCCGCTCCGTGCCGCTCCGGGTCGAGTTCTTCCAGCTTGCCGAACAGATCTGCATTGGCCCAGGTGTGATAGCCGAACAGGGTGTGCAGAAGACCGCTCATCGCGAGGCTCCTTTTGTCTGTGTGCAAATGTGAGTAACGTCCTGATCGTCCGGAGCAGTCCAAGTGTCTACTCGCATTGCGATATCGAACTCCCCGATGCGCAAGCTGCCGCGGCAGGGCCGTTCGCAAGCGACCGTCGAGGCGATCATCGAGGCCGGGGCTCACATTCTGGGCGAGAAGGGCTGGGACGACTTCAGCACCAACAAGGTTGCCGAACTGGCGGGTGTGAGCATCGGATCGCTCTACCAGTATTTTCCCGACAAGCAGTCGCTGGTCGAGGCCATTCGGCGCCGCCATCTCGACGATTGCCTTGCCGTCATGCGCGGGTCGCTGCGCGAGGGAAAGACCGTCGAGCAATTTGCCGAGGATATCGTGCGCGACATGTTCGCGGCGCACAGCATCAATCCGGGGCTGCATCGCAGGCTTCTCGACGAGGCTCAGAGCTCCGAGAGCATGAGGGATCCCAACAGCGCTTTCGAAGCCGAGTATCTCGGTCACTACACCGCCGCTGTCGCCGCTTATCGGACCTCGCGATCGGGGGCGAATGAGCGGGTTGCCGGCATGGTTCTTTCCGACCTGATGGACGGCGTGGTTCACAACGCCGCCCGTCGCGGCTTGCTCGGCTCCGAGGAGCTGAAACAGGAGCTGATCCGGCTGGTGCGGGCCTATCTCACAGTTGCGGACTGAACGTCGGCTCCGGCACCATTCATTGCGATGCCGGAGGAGACCTTTTGCGTCGGCAAGCAGCCTATGTCCGCACTTCCCGGATCGACGCCTCCAGAATATCGAGCGCCTCGGTCAGGACGTCGTCCTGGATGGTGATTGGCGCGAGGAAACGGATGACGTTGCCGTGGACGCCGCAGGTGAGCAGGATCAGGCCCTTGTCGAGCGCCTTGAGCCTGACGGCGTTGGCGAAGTCGGCCGAGGGCAGCTTGGTCTTTGCGTCGTTGAACTCGACAGCATTCATGAAGCCGAGGCCGCGGATGTCTGATATCTCCGGCACGTCGTCGCGCAAGGATTCCAGCCGCTGCTTGAGCCGCGCGCCGAGCTGATTGGCGCGGTCGCAGAGTTTTTCGTCCTCGATGACGTCGAGCACGGCGTGTGCTGCCGCAACGCCGATAGGACTGCCGCCATAGGTGCCGCCGAGGCCGCCTGGATTGGGCGCGTCCATCAGTTCGGCCCGGCCGGTGACGGCGGCAAGCGGGAAGCCGCCGGCGAGGCTTTTCGCCATCGTCATCAGGTCGGGCGCGACGTCATGATGGTCCATGGCGAACATCTTGCCGGTGCGGGCAAATCCGGTCTGAACCTCGTCGGCGATCAAGAGCATGCCGTGCTGGTCGCAGATCTTGCGCAGCGCCGTCATGAAGTCGCGCGGCACCTCGTAGAAGCCGCCTTCGCCCTGCACCGGCTCGATGATGATGGCCGCCACCCGCGCCGGGTCGACATCTGCCTTGAACAGCCGGTCGAGCGCCGCCAGCGCATCGGCCGTCGTCACGCCATGCAGCGGCACCGGGAAGGGCGCGTGGAACACGTCGGCCGGCATGGCGCCGAAGCCTGCCTTGTAGGGCTGCACCTTTCCGGTCAGCGCCATGCCCATGAATGTGCGGCCGTGGAAGCCGCCGGCAAAGGCGATGACTGCCTGGCGGCCGGTGGCGTTGCGGGCGATCTTGACGGCGTTCTCGACCGCTTCGGCGCCTGTCGTGACGAAGATCGTGCGCTTGTCGCCCTTCATCGGCGCGATCGCGTTCAGCCTTTCGCCGAGCCTGACATAGCTCTCATAAGGCACGACCTGGTGGCAGGTGTGGGTGAAGCGGTCGAGCTGCGCCTTGACCGCCTCGATGACACGCGGGTGGCGATGGCCGGTGTTGACGACGGCGATGCCGGAAGAGAAGTCGATGTAGCGGCGGCCTTCGACATCCCAGATCTCGGAGTTCTCGGCGCGGTCGGCATAGACCTGCGTCGTCATGCCGACGCCGCGGGCAATGGTCTGCATCTTGCGCTGTGAAATTTCGGCGTTTTTCATCGGTGGTCCTCCAACCTCGCCGGCACCTTGCAGGCGCCAAACCGGCGTCATATCTGCACCTCTCCCGGTTTTTCACAAGCCGTCACGGTGATCGCAGGCATTGGTCCTCGCGGCCGGCGAAAAAAGTTGCCGACGCCTTGTCGGAATTGCACATTCTCGCGCGTCCTAGTCATGAAGGAACTGAAAAGATGCTCTACGCCATCCTTTGCTACAACAACGAAGACGTCGTCTGCGCCTGGTCCAAGGAGCAGGACGACGAGGTGATGGCGCGCCTGCAGGTGGTCACCGGCAAGCTGCGCGACCAGGGCAGGCTCGGGCCGGTGGCCCGGCTGATGCCGACGACGGCTGCAACCACCCTGCGCAAGACCAGGGACGAACCATTGGTCATCGACGGGCCCTTTGCCGAAACCAAGGAGCAGTTCCTCGGTTTCTACGTCGTCGATTGCGAGACGCTCGACGATGCCGTGGCCGTGGCCAAGGACCTGGCGGAAGCCAATCCTGGCGGCGGCTCTTACGAACTGCGCCCGATAGGCGCATTTTTCCCCGGAAAAGAGGCAGCATGACCGACCCGGCCTGGATCAACACGGCACTTTCTTCCGCCCGGCCGCAGGCCGTGGCGGCCTTGCTTCGCTATTTCCGCAACCTCGACACGGCGGAAGAAGCGTTCCAGGAGGCCTGCCTGCGCGCCTTGCGCACATGGCCGGAGAAGGGACCGCCGCGTGATCCGGCCGCCTGGCTGATCTTCGTCGGCCGCAATTCCGGCATCGATGCTGCCCGCCGCCAGAGCAAGCAGGCGCCGCTGCCGGCCGAAGAGCTGGTGTCCGACCTCGAGGACGCCGAGGCCGACATCGCCGAACGGCTCGACGGCCAGCACTATCGCGACGACATCCTGCGCCTGCTGTTCATCTGCTGCCATCCCGATCTGCCGGCGACGCAGCAGGTGGCGCTCGCCCTGCGCATCGTTTCCGGCCTGTCGGTCAAGCAGATCGCCCGTGCCTTCCTCGTCGGCGAAAGCGCCATGGAACAACGCATCACCCGCGCCAAGGCGCGCATCGCCAATGCCGACGTGCCGTTCGAGGCGCCTGGCCCGGTGGAGCGCTCGGAGCGCGTCGCGGCCGTACTTGCCATGGTCTATCTCGTCTTCAACGAAGGCTATTCCGCCGGTGCCACCGAGATCGCCAACCGCGCGCCGCTGTGCGAGGAAGCGATCAGGCTGGCGCGGCTGTTGCTGCGCCTGTTCCAGACCGAGCCCGAGGTGATGGGCCTGACCGCGCTGCTTTTGCTCCAGCATGCCCGCGCTGCCGCCCGCTTCAATGCCGAGGGCGAGCTCGTGCTGATGGAGGATCAGGACCGCACGCTGTGGAACAAGGCGCTGATCGACGAAGGCCTGGCGTTGATCGACAAGGCGATGCGCCACCGTCGACCTGGCCCCTACCAGATCCAGTCGGCGATCGCAGCACTCCATGCCCGCGCCGCCCGGCCCGAGGATACCGACTGGGCCGAGATCGACCTGCTTTATTCGGTGCTGGAATCGATGACGCCGTCGCCAGTCGTCACGCTCAATCGCGCGGTTGCTTTTGCCAAGCTGCGCGGACCTGAGGCGGCGCTGAAGCTGATCGAGCCGCTGGCGCCGAAGCTGTCGGGCTACTTCCACTTCTTCGGTGTGAGGGGTGGGTTGCTGATGCAGCTCGGCCGCACCGACGAAGCGCGCGAAGCCTTCGACAGAGCGATCGCACTGGCCAACACCGCAGCTGAAGCCGCCCACATCCGCATGCATCTCGATCGGCTCTCAGTGCCGTCGCCGGCAGCGAAGCCGAATGCCAAGGCGCCAAGCCGTCAGCTGCATTAGTCGCGCGGGTCCAGGTATCTACGCGGCGATGTCGATGCCGCGCGCCAGCACCCTCAGCCCTTCACAGCAGACAACCCTCTCCCCCGTTACGGGGAGAAGGTTGCGTCAGATTCGGCTAGGACCCGCGCAGCCAGTACGGGAAGTGCCTGTCTTCCCCCTGCTCGGGAGACGGAGGCAGCGGCGTCTTCTTGTCGGCCGGAACGTCCACGACCTTGCGATAGAGGTGCCAGGTGGCATGACCGAGCACCGGAATGACGACGGCGAGGCCAGCCAGGAACGGCAGTGACCCGATCAGCAGCGCGACGGCGACGATCAGGCCCCACAGAAGCATTGGCACTGGATTGTCCCGCACCGCCCGTGCCGAGGTCTCGATCGCGGCATAGGCACCGACATCGGCGTCGAGCAGCAGCGGAAAGGCGACGACGGTGGTGCAGAGCACGACCAGGGCGAACAGGAAGCCGATCAGATTGCCGAGGAGAATCAGCGTCCAGCCGCGCTGGGTGGTGAAGAGATCGCTGAAGAACGCTGCCATCGACAGCGGGGCGTCGGCTCCGTAAAGCCAGCTGTAGAGCGCCTGCGCGACAAAAAGCCAGGCGACGAACAGCGCGAGCAGCATGATGCCGATGGCCACCATTGCCGGGATGGCCGGCGAATGCCTGACATCGAAGGCATGCCTCCAGGATGTGTCGAGGCCCTGCTCACGCCTTCGGCTGATCTCGTAGAGGCCGATGCCGAAGAAGGGACCCAGTAAGGCAAAGCCGGACATCAGCGGGAAAATGAGCTGCAGGGCGTTGCCGCCCGACGTCCATGTGATCAGGAACACCCCGACGATCGGGTAGATCAGGCACAGGAAAACGTAATGCGACGGCTTGTCCCAAAAGTCGTCCAAGCCACGTCGCAGCGCGTCGAACACATCAGCGACCGTTATCCGCCGGATGGCGGGATGCTCGATCGTATTGGTGGCGCCTGCGTACACATGGAAACTTGCCATGACCACTCCTCCGTTGGGGTGGGTCGCGGCCTGCGCTTGGCATGAGTGGTCACGCCAAACCGCGACCTTCACCTGGGCAAATCATAGCGTGCTTCGAGAGATTTGACGACCCTGCGCGACCGTGCAGCCGATGGCTCACGCAAAGGTCATCGAACAAGGTGGCTTTGCCCGCCGCCGAAGCGGTCCAGGCAGAGTGCGTGGAGGCGTTCTGGCGTCAGCTGCAATAGCGGCGCGGAAAGGTCGAGATCGCCCGCGCGGCGATGTCGGTGCCGCGTGCCAGAGCTTCGGCAAGCGTCCGGCCCTTGGCGAGCGCCGCGAGGAAGGCAGCGTTGAAGGTGTCGCCGGCGCCGACGGTGTCGATCACCTGGACCTTCGGCGATGCGGCGTGGAAATGTGCCCCGCCGGCATAGGCATGCGCGCCTCCGGCTCCGTCCTTGATGACGAGCGTATGCGATGGGCCGATACGCCCGGCCAGAAGCTCGGCCGCGCCTTCGAGATCGTCCATGCCGGCAAGTCCCTTGGCTTCCTCGGCATTGATCAGCGACACGTCGGCAGCGGCGATCCATTCGCCCAGACGCTGCATGTTGGTCGCGCTCCAGCCGGCGGGTGGCCAGCCCGGATCGATCGCCGTGCGCCAGCCTCTGGCCGCAAGCGCCGCCAGAAGCTTGCTGGTGCCTGCCTCGATGGCGGGCATCAGGAAGCCGCCCGAGATCAACGCGAAGGCGTTTTCGCCTGGCGCCCCGGACAGGCGTTCAATAAGGTCGTCGAGGCTGGCGCGCTGCAAATGTCCGGGCGTGGTGAAAAACACTCGGTCGCCACCCTTGTGGACGATGCCGACGGTCAGCGTCGTCTCGCAGGGTTCGACGATCCATTCGGTCGATGGCTGGTCGAACTGGCCGCTCAGCCACGCGCCGTTCGAGTCGTTGCCGACCGAGGCGATCATGCGGTGTGCGACCTGCATGCCTGACAGCGCCAGCGCGGTGTTGCCGGCCGAGCCG
Organism: Aminobacter sp. BA135; assembly: GCF_050859125.1. NCBI lineage: Bacteria > Pseudomonadati > Pseudomonadota > Alphaproteobacteria > Hyphomicrobiales > Phyllobacteriaceae > Aminobacter > Aminobacter sp. BA135. Next base: position 426,913 of record NZ_CP139572.1, on the reverse strand, counting down.
CCCGGCCGCATCTCCGAGCGGTCGACCATCACTTCGGTGCCGACGGCAGGCCAGCCGTCGACCTCGCCGAGCACGAGGTCGACATTGACATTGCCGAGAACCAGCAGCGGCGGAACGGTCATGGGATGGCCTGTGATGCAAGAGAGCGGCCACACACATGGCGCGGCCGCCGAATGGTCTGGTCAGGCACCAATGCGGGCCACGACCGGGACATAGTTTTCGAGTTCCGGAGCCGGGAAGCTGACCGAACCGCAAATCTCCGCCGAGCGGTAGAGCCCCATCAGGATCTCGACCACGGCGAGCCCGTCATGGAAGGTTTCCATTGGCGTCTCGCCCTTGCGGAAGCACTCGACCATGTGTCGGTTCTCGTCGGTGTAGCCATAGACGCCCGCTTCGTCTTCCAGCACCGGCATCAGACCCTGTTCGGCATTCTGCTTCTCGACAAGGTCCTCGCCCTCTTCGCCCTTGACCTCGCGCGACATGAAGATCTTGAGGCCGGTGTTGAGCGAGTTGAACTCCATCGCATATTCCGGCCCGAGCAGTTCGAGCTGGATCCGCAGGCCGGCACCGACATAGGCCCAGGAGGTCGTCGCCTCGATCACCAGCTCGTTGCCGTCCTCGTCCTCGAGCAGGATGGTGCCGCGGGCGAAATCTTCGGACGGGCGGTTGCGGTAGTCCACCTCGCTGCCGAAGCGCTTGCGCAGCTGGTCGGCATAGTTGGGTCGCGTCCATTTGAGATTGGCGACGGTGCCGCTCACCTGCTTGATGGTCAGCGACTTGCGCGGGGCACCCGGCTTGGTCAGCAGATGGCGGGCGACCTCGACGCTGTGGCACATCATGTCGGACAGCACGCCGCCGCCCTGCTTGTCGCCCTGCCAGAACCACGGCTCGTGCGGACCGGAATGCTCTTCGGCCGCGCGTGCCAGATAGGGCCGGCCGGTGGCCGAGGCGGCGCGGCGCCAGATGATGTCCTTGCCGCGGATGACCGGCGTGCAGAACACCTGGTTCTCAAGATAGCCGTGATTGAGGCCGGCGTCCTCAGCCAGGCGCAGCATCTCGCGCGCCTCGGCGATGGTCCGCGCCAGCGGCTTTTCGCAGGCAACCGCAATCACCTTGCTGCGGCCGGCCTTCACCTCGGCATGCAATGTGCGCATCACGTCGAGGCGGGTGTAGTTGGGCGACAGGATCCAGATCGCGTCGACATTGTCGGCGTTGACGAGCGATTCCAGGCTGTCGTGGCTGGTGCAGTCGCCCAAGCCGAGTTCGGCAACGCGGCTGGCGAAGCGGGCGCGGTTCTCGGCCTTGCGGCTGAACACGCCGGTGACATCGACATTGCGCACGCCGAGCATGCCCTTGAGGTGGAATTCCGCGATGAAGCCGCTTCCGACGAAGCCGACGCGCAGCCGCTGTTTGGGCAATCCGGTCATGTGAGGTCCCCTGGAACTGAAATCATTTCGGCGCCGGCGCCGTGGTGCCGCGGACCTTGAGCGTTGTCGGCAGCATCACCGGCTTGCGCGGCGTGGCACCGCCCGACAGCAGGTCGAGCAGCATGGTCATGGCGGCGCGGCCGATGTCGGTGCGCGGCTGGCTGACTGTCGTCAGCGGCGGATAGAAGGCTTCGCTCAGGAACAGGTCGTCGAAGCCGACGACCGAGACCTGGCCGGGCACGTCGAGGCCGAGCTTGCGCAATTCGTGGATCACGCCGAAGGCCATTTCGTCGTTGGCTACGAAGATCGCCGTCGGCGGCTCGGGCAGTTCGAACAGCGCCCGGCACAGGCGCTGGCCGGTGTGCAGCAGATAGTCGCCGCGCTGCTCGTAGCCGTCCGGGATGGCGAGGCCTGCGGCCTGCATTGCGGCGCGATAGCCGTCGCGGCGGTCGACGCTCATGATCTCCGGCACCGGGCCGGAGACATGGGCAATGCGCCTGTGGCCAAGGCCGATCAGATGCTCGACGGCGTTGCGGGCGGCCGCCGCGTTGTCGATCATCACATGCGGGAAGCCGGCGTCCTCGATCTCCTCCAGCGCCACCACGATCGGCGCGCCGCCTTCGACCGAGGCGACAAAACCTTCGCGCCGGGGCAGCTTGCCTGTCATCAGGATCATGCCGTCGGCATGGCCGTCGCGCAGCATGTCGAAATACTCGATTTCGCGGTCGGAGTCGTTTTCGGTGTTGCCCATCAGCACCGAATAGCCGGCGGCGCGGGCGGTCGCTTCGACACCCTTGAGGATCTCGAGGTAGAACGGGTTGCCGACGTCGCGTACCACCATCAGCACCGCCATCGCCTTCTGCGTGCGCAGGTTGCGGGCGCTGACATTGGGCCGGTAATTCATCTCGCGCGCCATGTCGCGAATGCGGCTCAGCGTCGGCTCGGCGACGAGGCCGCTGTCGGAAAGCGCGCGCGACACGGTGGCTGCGGAAACGCCCAGCCGCTCGGCGATGTCCTTGATCTTGGGTCGCTCATTCATGTGCGCATCGCCCTGCCACGGCCGTAGAAGAGCATCAGGATCAGCAAGGTCGCGCCGAACACCATCTGCCGCCCGGATTCATCGATATGCACTGTCGTCAGGATGCTCTGGAGAACGACCAGCAGCACGGCGCCCGCCATCGTGCCCGTGTAGCCGCCCTTGCCGCCCGACAGCGGTGTGCCGCCGAACACCACCGCAATGATCGAAGGCAGCATGTACTGCTCGCCGACATTGGCGAAGGACGAGCCGGAATAACCGATCAGGCACATGCCGGCGACCGCGGCGAAGGCGCCCGACAGCATGAACAGGGCGATGCGGGTGCGCTTCACCGGGACGCCGGCCATGAAGGCCGCCTGCTCGTTCGAGCCTATGGCGTAGATACGGTGGCCGAACACGGTGCGGCCGAGCATGAAGGCCATCAGCAGGCCGATCGCCACCCACAGCCAGATGATACCGGGCAGGCCGAAGAGGAAAGGCTGGGTGACGAACTGCGACAGACCGGGCGCGGCGCGTCCCGAGGGGATGCCGTTGCGGATGACGACGAGAAGACCTTGCAGCACGCCGAGCATGCCGAGCGTCATGACCAGCGGCGGGATGCGCAGCAGCGTCACGCCGAGGCCGTTGAACAGGCCGATCAGGGCACCGGCGGTGATGCAGCCGAGGATCGCAGGCAGGATGCCGCTATCCGCACCGTTCATCAGATTGCCGCCGATGATGGCGCTGAGCGAGACGACGCCGCCGACCGACAGGTCGATGCCTTCGCGGCCGCCAAGGATGACCAGGTTCTGGCCAGCGGCGACGATGCCGAGCAGGGCGGCGACGATGAGCAGGCGCAGGATCTGCTGACCCGAGGCGAAGCCGGGCGACAGCGCCTCGCCGAGCAGCAAGAGCGCGGCGATGAGGATCAGCGCCACCACCAGCGGCTGCTTGAGGAAGGTCAGCACCGGCGAGGGGGCTGCCGCTGGCGTTTGGGTTGCTGCGATCATGCGCGTGCCCTCCGTCCGACAAGGATGCCCGCCATCAGGGCGACGAGGATGGCGAGGCCCTGGACCAGGTTCTGCCATTCCGACGGCGTGCCGACGAAGAACACCAGCGAGTTGATCAGCCCGATGATCAGCGCACCGATGATCGAGCCGACGACGGTGCCGAAACCGCCCGACAGCGCGCTGCCGCCTAGCACCACCGCCGCCACCGAGAACAAGGTCATCTTGCCGCCGACAAGTGGGTCGCCGCTGGCCGTGTCGCCGGTGATGCAGAAGGCGGCGAGCGCCGCAAACAGGCCGCAGAGCGCATAGCCCTGGACGCGGATCTTCGTCACCGGCAGGCCGCTCTGGTAGGCAGCCTGCGCATCGTCGCCGACCGCGAGCAACTGCGTTGCGAGCCTTGTGCGGGCAAGCACGTAGAGCACGATCGCCAGCAGAGCCACGGCGAAATAGACAAACGGAATCTCAAAAAAGCGTCCGCCATAGGTACGCCAGAAGGCGGCGGGCGCCGGCGTGCCGGCCACCGGCATGACGTAGAGCGCCAGCCCGGTGAAGAAGATCGAGGTGGCGAAGGTGGCGACGATCGCCTGTAGCCGGAGCGCCGCAACCACGATGCCATTCAGGATGCCACAGGCGAGGCCAACGAAGAGCCCGATGCCGAGCGCTGCAACCACCGAGAAGCCGCTGCCGCCCAGCTTCTCCATCGTCACCACGATGACGACATTGACCAAAGAGACGATGGCGCCTGCCGACAGGTCGATGTCGCCGGCATAGACGACATAGGTCTGGGCGATGGCGAGCATCATCAGCGCCAGATAGGTCTTGGTCAGGCCGGTGATGCCGGCAAAGCTTACGCTGCGCGGCTGGTAGAGGCCGTTGAGCGCAAGCAAGACGATGGCGATGACCAGCGCCGGCAGGAACGGATGGCGCTCGACGAGGCGCTTCAATCCGCCCGGCTTGCTGGAGGGAAGGGACGCGGCTGTCATCACGCGGCCTCGTAAGCTGCCTGGTAGAGATTGTAGCGCGTTCTGTCGGCGCCGGTGAGTTCGCGGCGCACCGCACCGCCGTTGAAGACGAGGATGCGGTCGGCATTGTTGAGCAGCTCGGCATCCTCCGAGGAATAGAGCACGATGCCCATGCCCTCGGCGGCGAGCTGGCGGATCAGCGCGAACAGATCTGCCTTGGCCGACAGGTCGATACCCTTGGTCGGATCATCGAGCAACAGCACGTCGGGCCGGTCGATCAGCCAACGGGCGATGACGATCTTCTGCTGGTTGCCGCCTGACAGCGAATTGATCGGGTGGCCGAGCCCGGCAAATTTGGTGTGCAGCGCCTCGAGCGCCGGCTTGACCCGCTCGGCCAATGCCGAGGGTCGGGCGAGGAACAGCTTCTGGCGGAGATAATGGATCGGCGTGACGTTTTCGAGGATCGGCCGGCCCTGGATCACGCCATCGCGGCTGCGGTCGCCGGAGACATAGGCAAGGCCGCGTCGGATCGCCGCGCGTGGGTCAGATGGCGTAAAAGTCGAACCCGCCAATGTGAGCGTGCCGCCATTCGAGGGAGTGGCGCCGAAGATGGCGCGCAGCACCGCCGACTGGCCCTGGCCATGCAGGCCGCCGAAACCAAGAATCTCGCCTTTGGCGACCTCGAAGCCGACATTGGCGAAACCCTTGCCGGAGAAACGAGAGACCGTCAGCACCGGTGCCTTGCGATCGGCGGCCTCCGCCGGCGGTGCGCTGGCGCCGGGCGCCAGCTCGTCCTGGCCGCCGACCATCAGCCTGATGACCTCGCCGGGATTGGTGTCAGCGATGTTCTTGGTGCCGACCGTCTCGCCGTCGCGGATGACGGTGACGCGGTCACCGATGGTGAAGATCTCATCCATGCGGTGCGAGATGAAGATGATGCTGCGGCCCGCGGCCTTGAGGTCGCGCAGGATGTCGAAGAAGCGGTCGACCTGGGCCCGGTCGAGTGCCGATGTCGGTTCGTCGAAGATGGTGATGGGTGCTTCGGTCGCCAGCGCCTTCATGATCTCGACCAATTGGCGCTGGTCGGCGCGCAGGTTCTCGACCACTGCCTCGGCCGAGAAGCCCTCGCCGGAAACGGTGTCGAACAAAGCGATGTAACGCTGTGCCCGGCTCTCCAGTGCTGCGCGGTCGACGAAGATGCCGCCCGGCATGTCGGGCAGGCAGATGTTTTCTGCAACCGTCCGATGTCCGGCCAGGCTGAGCTCCTGGTAGAAGATGCCGATGCCTGATGCGCGTGCGGAATGCGGGCCGGTGATGGTGACCGGCTTGCCGTCGATCAGGATCTCGCCGCCGTCCGGCCGCACGCTGCCGGCCAGCACCTTGCACAAGGTGCTCTTGCCCGAACCGTTCGAGCCGATCAGCACATGCACTTCGCCTGCCTCGACCGTTAGGTCGCCGCGGCGCAAGGCCAAGGTAGCGCCGTAAGCCTTGCTTACGCCGCGCATGATGAGTTTCGACATGGTGGTGGCTTCCCGATGCTTCGTCGGTCGCGGGGACGCGGGCCTGTGTGCAGGTGCCGCGTCCCCCGTCTTGGGAGGAAGCTTACTTGAAGAGCTTTTCGGCGTCTTCGATGGAAAGCTGGCTGGTGTAGGAATAGTAGCCCGGCTTGCCGTCGACTGCCTTCGCAGCGTCAGCGAGGTTCTTGCTGTCGATGAACGGGATCGGCAGGTACATGGCGTTCTTGTACTGGCCAGCCGTTGCCGGCTCCTTCAGTTCCTTGCCCTGCAGCATCAGCACGGCGACGTTGAGTGCCGAAGCCATGACGCCGGGCGGGTTCACCGAGGCGCCCGAGTTGAGCTTGTCCTTGGTCCAGATGTCGATGAAGTCCTTGCGGATCTCGCCGGTGGCGGCGATCGACGATTCCTTCTTGGCATCGATGATCGACTTCCAGGCGCCCGCCGCCATGCCGTCCTGCACCCAGACGCCGTTGATGTCGGGGTAGGTGGCGAGCAGGTTCTGCATCGCCTGCTGGCCCTGGGCCTGATCCCAGTTGGCGTTGACTTCGTTGACGATCTTGATGTCGGGATACTGGCCGAACACTTCCTTGTAGCCGGCGACGCGCATCTCGTTGGCCGGGTGGCCGGCGACGCCGTTGATGGCAACGACATTGCCCTTGCCGCCGAGCGTTTCGGCGAGCCACTTGGCGCCGGCCGCACCCCAGGCCTTCTGGTCGATGCCGACATAGGTGGCGTCAGGCGACGACACTTCGGCGTCGGTCGAGATCACCAGGATGCCGGCTTCCTTGGCCTGGGCGAAGACCGGGTCGAACGCCGTCGGGCTGTTCGGGTTGATGATGATGGCGTTGACGCCTTCGCTGATGAAGTTGCGGACATGCGCGATCTGGCCGGGCACGTCGACATTGGCGCTCTGCACCACGACCTCGACATTGACGCCCTTGTCCTTCCAGGCAGCCGCTGCGGCCTGGGCTTCCTCGATCATCTGCGTGCGCCACTCCGAGCCGACCCAACCATTGGACAGGCCGATCTTGTAGTCGGCCGCCTGGGTCGAGAACGCCGACACGGCCAGTGCCGCGACGGTGGTGAGCGCCAGTGCTGAAAATTTCCTCATAAACTCCTCCCGATGCACAGAAAAACTGCTGCAAGGGATCATATGCTGAAAATGTAATCGATTTCAATGGCGATTTTCCGGCATTCTGGCGGGGTGATGTCGAAACGCCGACCGCGACCAGTCGCTCCCGGCATGTTACGTTCGCGCAGCTGGTCCAATGGCGGATCCGGCGGCGTTGATGCAGTCGCCAAATACAGACGAGGTCCGTTCCGTGACCATTCTGCTGACGGTGCTGGCGATGATCGCTTTTGCGGCCAACTCGCTGCTGGCGCGTTCAGCGCTCGACGGGGGCGCGATCGATGCGGTTGCCTACACCGCGATCCGCCTGTGCTCCGGCGCGGCGGCGTTGCTGCTGCTGATCTCCTGGCAGCGCGGCCGCGGCATCTTTCGAGCCCGGCCCGGCAACTGGCCGTCGGCTGTCGCCCTGTTCGCTTATGCCTTGGCGTTTTCGCTCGCCTATCTCCGCCTTGGCGCCGCGGTGGGTGCGCTTGTGCTTTTCGCGTCCGTCCAGGGCACCATGATCTTCTGGGGTATCGTCAGGCGAACCCGGCCAACCCTGCGCGAGCTTGCCGGGTTGGTCATTGCCTTTGCGGCGTTTCTCTATCTCGTGCTGCCCGGCCTCAACGCTCCTGATGCCATCGGCAGCGTGCTGATGGTGGTTTCGGGCATTGCGTGGGGCATCTACTCGCTGCGTGGCCGCGGCTCGGCGAGCCCCCTTGGCGATACCGCCGGCAATTTCCTGCGCGCCGCCTTGATCTGCATCCCGCTCGCCCTGCTGCCCACCTTCGGCGCCGGTGTGACCGCGCGCGGCGTCTACCTCGCCGTTGCCTCGGGCGTCGCGGCTTCGGGACTTGGCTATGCAATCTGGTATCGCGCCTTGCCCGGTCTCACGCCGACCCAGGCCGCCGTCGTCCAACTGACAGTCCCGGTCATCGCGGCGGCGGGCGCCACCGTGTTCCTAGCCGAGGTCTTGTCCGCCCGACTGGTGTTTGCCAGCATCTGCATCCTGTCGGGCGTCGCGCTGGCGATCACGTCGCGCCGCCCGGGCTGAAACCGTCGATCCCGGCCTCAGACGGCGTGAACCTTTTCCTGTTCGACCGCGACCCATGCGCAGGCCCCGCATGATGCGGCGTCAGCAAAGGAAAGAAGCCAATGACCACAGACACCAGGTGTTGCGGGTCACCGCGAGCACCCGGAGCACGGCGCGACCACCGCCTCAGGGAGAGGGTGGACGCGTTGGGCTTCGGGCTTGTTCCATTGACCATAGGTAAGCCCCGTCGTATCGTCGCGCCGAGGGACATTCTAAGGACTGCAAGGGAGGAAAGTGCCGGGTATCAGCGCTTTGCACTTGCTTGCGCGCCAGCACCTTCTTCCACCCAACTCGGGAGAGGTGCCATGCCGTGCTTTCGTGGTGGTTCCGGCGCGCTCGCGCGACCAGCCGAACCGTCCAGCCTCCGCCTGAGAGCACTGGCGCTCAATGCCGGCATGGCCGCCCTGGCGCTTGCCGCCGGCCTGTGGCTGGCGCCACCCGCACAGGCCCAGGAAACGCAGATCATCAATCCCGGATCGATGGCGGTGACCGGCTTTTTCGGCACCGTGATCCCTGGGTTCGAGGAAGGGCTGCCACCCGGCGTCGATCCGGTCGACGAAACCTTCATCGACACCGAGCGCGCAACCTTGCGCGTTTTCGACATTTCAGCACTTGTCGGACCACCCTCCGGCCAGCTCGTCAACACGCCGCAGCCCTTCGAGGTCCTGGCCAGCCAGATCGGCCAGGTCTTCGCCCTGACCTTTGACGATGGCGTCCGCGACGGTACCCCGTCAGGCGTACCCGACCTCTACGCGGGCGCGACCTCGCTGCACGGCATTCGCATCGTCACGCCCGACGCCGACGCCGACGGTCGGCCCGAGCGCGAGCGTCGCGGCAAGGCTGGCGCCACTTTCATGGCCGGCCAGTTCGGCGAGGAGAATGGCGGCGGACCCGGCACCATCTGGCGCATCGACGGCATTTCGGGTGCCGTCAGCAAATTTGCCGACATCGACACAAACAGCGGTCCCGGCATTGGCGACGTCACATTCGACAAGGTTCATCGCCAGTTCTTCGCCTCCGATCTCGACACCGGCCTGATCCACCGCATCGACGCAACGGGCGCCGCGGTCGACACCTTCGACCACGGTGTTGAGGGGCGTCCGGTGCGCGGGCTCGCGCCAACTGCCGACGACGGCACGGTGATGGACATCCAAGGTGCCGCCTTCGACAGCGAGGATCCCGACAGTTGGGGCTACACCCAGGACGAACGTCGGGTCTGGGGCACAGCCTTCCATGGCGGCCGCGTCTACTACGCGGTCGGTGACAAGGCCGAGATCTGGTCGGTCGGTATCGCCCGCGACGGCAAATTCGCCGGCGATCCGCGCTGGGAGCTGACGGTTACGGCCGACAAGGACCTTCCGGTCACCGACATCGCCTTCGACAACAAGGGCTTCATGTATCTGGCCCAGCGCGGCGAGATCGAAAACCGCTACGATTACAGCCAGTTCGCCGACACCGGCGATGGCGAGGTCATCCGCTACTGGCGCGAAAGCCCCGACGATCCGGCGACCGAAAGCATCTGGGTGCCGGTGCCGCAGGAATATGCTGTCGGTTTCCCCCAGGGCAATCGCCAGTCGGCCGGCGGCATCGACCTGCAATATGGCTATGACGCGCAGGGCTTCCTCAACCCCAACGCCTGCACCGACACCATCGTCAAGACGGGCGACAAGCTGAGGGACAATCCGGCCCTGGCCGAGCAGCTCGCCGCGGGCGGTCCGCTTGCCGTCCATGGCGTGCAGATCACCTCGACCTCACTCGTCAAGCCGGCCAACGTTCCGCCCTTCGGCTCGTGGTTCGTCGACTTCGACAGCTTCTACGAGGACCCCGAGGTCGAGGGTCACGTCGGCGACGTCGAGATCTGGCGGCCATGCGAAGGCCGTGCCGGCTACTACGAGCAGCTCCCTTATCCGGGCGATTATCCGACGCCGCTGTGGCCGCCGGACTTCCCGCCGCCCGGCAACATCCCGCCTTGTCTCGACGTCGAGGCGGTCGAGTATTTCTGCACCCCGGCCGGGCTCGAGGCCGATCTCTATGTCCGCGACGTTGCAGGCATCGGCGGCGATTCCGTCAAGGCCGATTCCAGGACGCCGGGCGTCGGCATCACACCGTTGCAACAGACCAAGGCTCCGGGCGCGCCGTTCACCATCGGGGTGACGGGGCATTTCCCCGGCGACACGGTCAATGTCGGCCTGTGCTTCTACAAGCAGTCCGACGCCGACAACGGCGGCTACTACCCTTGCTGCAAGGTGGTAGTGCCGCTGGCAACGCCCGTCCCAAGCTGCGAACCGTGAGGGAGGGAGAGATGACCATTCATACCTCCGCCCTGCTCGCCACGCAGAGCAACCCAACCGTCATGGAGACGATCATGAAACCCCTGTCATTTGCCAGGCGCGGCGCGCGCTGGCTGGTGGCGGCAGGGATCGCGCTCGCCGCCATGCCCTTGTCGCCGGCAGCAGCCCAACCGCTGCCCGAGGTCGTGCCTGAATTGAGGCTCGACCATGCCGTACCGCATCCCGGCCACGACGACGTCGTGCCGTTCTTTACCAAGAAGGGCGTCCAGCGCAATTGCGACTATGTCATCTACAACCTGCGTTTCGGCGCCCGCGGCAATCCGGAGAAATTCTTTGATCCGGCCTTCGCCAACGGCCTCAAGGCGTTGCGGATGGACTTCCGCGACCAGGTCGCCGCAGGGTTGACGATCGTCAACGTCCAGGCATCAGGTGACGGGACCGATGCCGTCGGCGGTCCATTGCCGGCAGCGACCATCAGCACCACGACCAACCCCAACGATACGGCCACGATTTCCGACTTCCGCCTGTCGGCGACCGATCTCGACGGCGTCGGCGCACCCAACGAGCGCTACATCGACATCCGCATCACGGCTCTGATCGACCACGCTGCCTTCCCGGCGCCCGCGGTCGTCGACAATCAGGGCTTCGTCAAGCTTTCGGCAGGCCCCGGCTCGATAGAGATCCCCTCGCACGATCCGTCCAAGCCCGACGACGGCGACTTCCGTACCGGCGAAAAGACCTCTATCCGCATCGACGTCACCGACTGCGAGCCGCCTCCGCCCCCGCCTCCAGGCGGTGACGGACCGTGCTTCAAGGTTGAGACAGGCGATGTCGATTGCGTGCCCGGCGGCGGCGCCTACATCTACAACATGCCTGTCGGACCCGAGATGGCCGGCCGCTGGGTGCAGCTTCGCACCACCACGCCCGGCATCACCATCGATCCGCCGCTGCAGCTCGTTCCGCCTGGTGGCGGCGTGCTGCACTGGGAGATCGAAGGTGCCGGCCCAGGTGATGTCGTGCATCTGATCGTCACCGGCATCGAGACCTATGCCGGTCCGGAAGAAGGGGTCGGCCTGTGCTGCACCCAGACCGTCGATATCGTCATTCCGCCCGACCTCAGGTGCCCGCCCGAAAAGCAGCCCGACATCAAGGTCGAGAAGCGCGCCGACGTTGCCCGCTGCACCTATCTTGGCGGCTGCAACTTCACCATCCGCGTTACCAATGTCGGCGACGGCCCTTACAACGGCAAGATCGTGCTCGACGAAGTGACCTTGCCAGGCAATGCGACGATAGATTCCGGGCCCAATCCGCCCTGGACCTGTCTGCCGGCAACCAGCCCGATGAGCTGCGAGCATCCCGCGACCACACTCGATCCCGGCGAGTTTGTCGAACTCAAGATCGGCTTCAAGCCCGGACCAGGCTGGGAGGCACGCTTCATCCGCAACTGCGCCGAGTACGACTACACGGCGAGCGGCAAGCCCGAGGCGTTTGGCCGTACCGACAACGACAAGGCCTGCGCCACCATTCCGATCTGCAAGCGCGGCGATCCCGATTGCCGTCCGCCTGTCGAGAAGAAGGTCGACCTGCGCATCACCAAAGACCCACGTTCGGTGTCCTGCAGCGCCGCCGGTGTCTGCAGCTTCCTGATCCGTGTCTACAACAACGGCACCCAAAACTATGTCGGCCCGCTGACCGTGATCGACGACTATCCCACGGGAGCACCGGCGTCCTCGACCTTCGGACCGACCCCGCCCTGGGCCTGCGGTCCGGCCGGCCCCGGTCAGTTCCGCTGCGATCATCCCGGCGTGGCGCTGGTGCCGGGCGCGTCGGTGCCGCTCTCCGTGGTTGCCATCGTGCCGGCGGACTACCAGTCCGACACGATCCGCAACTGCGGTGAGGTGCAGGCGATCCCTGATGAAACGGTGCTGGCCAACAACAAGGCCTGTGCCGAGATGCGCATCCCGCATCCGGGACGCCCGAAGCTGAGCGTCCAGAAGACCGGCGATCGGCTGTGCCGGACCGGCCAGCCCTGCACGTTCGAGATCACCATCACCAACAGCGGCACCGGTCCCTTCAATGGCTCCGTCCGCATCGGCGATGCGATCGGCGTGGACGGGCTCGGCCGGCTGGATGGCGTTGCGATCAGCTCGATCGAACCGCCCTTCGGCTGCTCGCCGGAACCGACGACGCTGCCGCTGTCCTGTGTCGCCAACGTCAGCCTCGGCGCCGGCGAAAGCCGTGTCCACAGGGTGACGGTGGTAATCCCGGACGATGGTCGCCTTGCCAACTTCCCGCGGCCGGCGCCGGCCCAGAACTGCGTTGCCGTGCTTCCGCCCGACACGCCGGTTCGCGGGCTCGATATGGCCGGTGGCACGGCAGTTCCGGGCGGCCTTGGCGGCAGCCCCTATGCCTGCCACCGCTTCCTGATCGACCATGAAGAAAAGCAGCAGTGCTCGGAAGGCTTCGTGCTCAACCAGGCAGGCCGCTGCGTCTGCCCGGAGGGGACGAACTTCCGCGATGGCCAGTGCGTGCCCAATGGCGGCACGGTGACGCCGGTTCCGCCGGTTAAACCGCAATGCCGCCTTTTGCCGGGCCAGATCCGCACCGAAGACGGACGCTGCATCTGCCCGCGCGGCACGGAACTGTCGAATGGCAAATGCGTGCGGCCGGAGCAGCCGCCGGAACGGCAGTGCAAGCTGCTGCCCGGCCAGATCCGGACGCAGGACGGAAGCTGCATCTGCCCGCGTGGCACCGAGCTCAAGAACGGCCGCTGCGTCAAGGATGTGCCTCCGGTGCGCCAGTGCACGCTGCTTCCGGGCCAGATCCGGACGCAGGACGGACGTTGCATCTGCCCGCGCGGCACCGAGCTGAAGAACGGCCGCTGCGTCAGGGATGTGCCGCCGGTACGTCAGTGCACGCTGCTGCCTGGCCAGATCCGGACCAAGGACGGGCGCTGCATCTGCCCGCGCGGTACCGAGCTGATCAGGGGCGCGTGCCGCAAGGCACCGACGGCGCAGTGCCCCGATGGCACGTCGCTGGTGCGTGGCCGCTGCGTGCCTGACCGTCAGGACACCGTCTGCCGCCGCGGCGAGGTGCTGGTCAACGGCCAGTGCATGACAATCGAGCGTGAATGCCCGCGCGGCACGGTCGGCCAGTATCCGAACTGCCGCCCGCGCCAACGTCCGACGCTCGAGATCATGCCGATCAACCCGGATGTGTTGCGCGGCCTGATCCCGCAGCAGCAGCCTCAACGGCCCAGCAACAACAAGATCATTCCGCAGTGATCGGAGCGAACGCATGGACCCCCGCCGGCCTTGGCCGGTGGGGGTCTGCTTTTCAGGCCTGAGGGGCACCATTCTTCGAGTGGCGGCCGGCTTGGCTTCCTTTCCGCAACTACGGTCGGAAAACCGCCGCACATCTCCCCGGAATTGCTCTTGGCTGCGATGTGGCGGGATTCTCGGCTCGACAAGGGCGGCCGCTGCCATTAGGCAGTCCGGAAAACCGGCTCTGCCCCTTTCGAAAGGCCTGAACGTGAGCAACAAGACCCTGATCGCGCCGTCGGTGCTGTCGTCCGATTTCTCCAAGCTCGGCGATGAGGTCGAGGCGATCGTCGCCGCTGGCGCCGACTGGATCCATCTCGACGTCATGGACGGCCATTTCGTCCCCAACATCACTTTCGGCCCGCCCGTCATCAAGGCGATCCGCAACCGCACCGACAAGGTGTTCGACTGCCACCTGATGATCGCGCCCGCCGACCCGTATCTGGCGGCCTTCGCCGACGCCGGCTGCGACATCATCACGGTCCACGCCGAGGCCGGCCCGCATCTCGACCGCTCGCTGCAGACCATCCGCAATCTCGGCAAGAAGGCCGGCGTCTCGCTCAACCCGTCGACGCCGGAATCGGTGATCGAATACGTGCTCGACCGCCTCGACCTGGTGTTGCTGATGACGGTCAACCCGGGCTTCGGCGGCCAGGCCTTCATCCCGGCGGTGATCGATAAGGTCAAGCGCGTCAAGGCGATGATCGGCAACCGTCCGATCGACATCGAAATCGACGGCGGCGTCACGCCCGAAACCGCACCGCTGGTCACCGCCGCAGGCGCCAATGTGCTCGTCGCCGGCAATGCCGTGTTCAAGGGCGGACCCTCGGCCTATGCGGCAAACATCGAGGCGATCCGGGGTGCTGCCGACAAGGCTGTAATCTGAGACTTGGATATTAGGGGAAAAAGGCTCTCCCTCTCCGTCACGGCTTCGAAGCCGTGACGGAGAGGGAGAGCTTCCCCGCCACCTGGCTAAGCCTCAAACACCTTCTTGCCGTCGATCCACGTTCCCGACACGTCGAGCCCGTCGGTCAGCTGCACGGCGTTCGCAGCATAGCCCTTGGCAAGTCGTCCGAGGCGATGCTCCTGCTTGACCGCCTCCGCCGGATAGAGCGAGGCCATGCGGATGGCTTCGTCGAGGGTGTAGCCCATCTTCTCGTGCATGAACCGCACCGCCGAGATCATGTCGAGATCTGCACCGGCGAGCGTGCCGTTTTCCAGCGTCAGGCGGCCGTTTTCGCGCTTGATCGTCCGGCCGTTAAGCTGGAACGAGGTGAGGTCGGTGCCGATGGTCGCCATGGCGTCGCTGACGAGGAAGATGCGGGCAGGGCCGTTCTTGGCCTTGAGCGCAATGTGCATTGCCGCCGGGTCGACATGGATGCCGTCGGCGATCAGGCCGGCCGAAAGCGTCGGAATGTTGACGGCAGCGCCGACGAGACCGGGCTCGCGGTTGCCGATCTGGCTCATGGCGTTGAACAGATGTGTCGCCATCGAAGCGCCCGCCTCGGCATAGTCCTTGGCGGTGCGGTAGCTGGTGTCGGTGTGGCCGAGGCTGATGACGATGCCGGCATCCGACAGCAGCTTGACCTGCTCGGCCTTGACCGATTCAGGCGCAATCGTCGTCAAAAGCACCGGCATCGACGGTCGCGCGGCAATCAGCGCTGCCTCGTCTTCGGCATCCATCGGGCGGATCAGTTGCGGATCGTGCGCGCCCTTGCGGGCGAGCGACAGATGTGGACCTTCGAGGTGCAGGCCGAGGAAGCCCGGCACTTTCCGCTTCGCGGCTTCCACGCCGGCGGCGATCGTCGAGCGGGTGATCTCGCGCGTGTCGGTGATCAGCGTCGGCAGCACCGCCGTCGTGCCGAAGGCCATCTGCGCTTTGCAGACGATTTCGAGCGTGTCGACGTCGGGCTTGTCATTGAGCATCAGCCCGCCGCCGCCATTGACCTGCAGATCGATGAAGCCGGGGACGAGCATTGCACCCGCCTCCGTGACCTGCACGCCCGCGGGAATGTCGCGGCGCGCGACGATGCCCTCGATGACGCCGTCCGCGATCAGCAGCGCGGTGTCCTGGTGCCAGGCGTCACCGTCGAAGATGCGCCCGGCTGCAATGGCAAGACGGTCGCTCATATCGTTTCGGTCACTTTGCGCAGGTTGGGCGGAGTGTCGGGATTGAGGCCGCGATGGCGGGCGAAGGCCTCGACGAAGCCGTAGAACGAGGCGATCAGCATCAGCGGATCGGTGAGCGGATGGCCGGTGGCGACATGCTCCAGAACCTTGGCCTTCTTGGCCAGAGACGAAGTGATGTGGATCGCTGCACCACGCTCGGCGAGGCCGTCGGCGGCGTCCGCTATTGACGGCTCGGAGGCGTCGCGGGCAGCCAGCGCCAGCACCGGGAAGCCGGGGCGCACCAGCGCCAGAGGGCCGTGCATCACTTCCGCCGCGCTGTAGGACTCGGCGTGCATGGCGCAGGTTTCCTTGAACTTCAGCGCCGCCTCGTTGGCGATGGCAAAGGACGGACCGCGGCCGAGGATGAACAGCGAATTGCCTTCGGTCAGCTCGCCGGCAATGCCCATCCAGTCGCAGTCGACAGCCTTGGCGAAGTGCTCCGGCAGCGCGTTCAGCGCGGCGAGCAGCTTGTCGTCGCCGGTCCAGTGGGCGAGCACGGCAAGGCCCGCAACAGCCGAGTTGACGAAGGTCTTGGTGGCAGCGACGCTCTTCTCGACGCCGGCGCGAATGTCGATGGCGTGCTCGGACGCTTCGGCCAGCGGCGAGCCGGCGGTGTTGGTCAGCGCGATCGTCAGCGCGCCGCCTGAGCGGGCACCCTCGGCCATGGCGACGATATCGGGGCTCTTGCCCGACTGCGAAATGGCGAGGCAGGCTGAGTCGGCGAGCTTCAGCCTGGCGCCATAGATCGACGAGATCGACGGGCCGATGGATGCCACCGGCAGGCCGGCATTGAGCTCGATCGCATATTTGAGGAAGGAGGCGGCGTGGTCGGAGGAGCCACGGGCGACCGTCGTGACGAAACGGGGATTGGCGCGCTTCAGGTGCAGGCCGGTCTCCGCCAGTTCCTTGGCCGAGCCTTCCAGCAGGCGGGCGGTCGCTTCTGGGATTTCGGCGATTTCGCGCCGCATATGGGTAGTCGCGTTCAAGTAGCTTCTCCTTCTTGCCCATCCGGGCCGGGCAATCTCAGTTCCGCGACGAAGTCATAGGCGTCGCCGCGATAGATCGACTTGGTGAACTCGATCACCTTGCCGCTGGCAAGGTACGAAATGCGCTCGATCTGCAGGCAGGCCGAGCCAATGGGCACGGCCAGGAGCTGTGCCTCGGCTTCGCCGAGATTGACGGCGGAGATGCGCTGCACGGCCCGGACCGGGCGATGACCGGTCTTGCCAAGAGCCACATAGAGCGAAGATGTCACTTCGTGAGGGTCTGGCAGCACCGAAGCCGAAATTGTTGCGCGCTCGATGGCGAGCGGCGTCTCGTCGGCGATGCGCAGGCGGCTCAGTCTGGACACCAGCTCGCTGGCCGAGAGCCCAAGCACCATCATCTCGTCCGGCGAAGCGGTGTAGATGCCGCGATCGAGCCATTGCGACCGAGCGGCCATTCCACGCCGCGCCATGTCTTCAGTGAACGAGGTC
The DNA here is from genome assembly GCF_050859125.1 of Aminobacter sp. BA135. Taxonomy (NCBI): domain Bacteria; kingdom Pseudomonadati; phylum Pseudomonadota; class Alphaproteobacteria; order Hyphomicrobiales; family Phyllobacteriaceae; genus Aminobacter; species Aminobacter sp. BA135. The sequence continues at coordinate 409,526 of NZ_CP139572.1, read as the reverse complement.
AGGCGCGACAGCGACTGCTCGACGCGCTCCATGCGTGGGGCAACGAATGTGCCCGAGCCGTGGCGCTGCACCAGCACGCCCGACTTGACCAGGTCCTGCACCGCCTTGCGCACGGTGACGCGCGAAATGTCGGCCTGGGCCGCAATATCGCGCTCCGAGGGCAGGGCGTCGCCGGGACCGATCAGGCCGCGCTTGACCGCTTCCTCGATGTTCTTCTTGAGCTGGAGGTAAAGTGGCGCGCCAGACTGGCTGACGTCGCGCAGGGCGGCGAAAATGCGTTCGGCACCGTCATCCATGGCGACCTCCCGCTTTGCCGAATTTCTTCACCGCCATCTGCACGGCGCCGCCGAGCGCGTCCTGCAGCGGCGGATGCATGATGGCGCGATAGCGCTTGGAAAGCAGCGGTGCATAGAGGCCGGCAAGCCCGCCGAGAAGGCAGAGCCGCTCGCTGGGCGCGAGATCGAACACAGCAAGCGTTTCCTCGACGTCGTCAACCGCGCGCTCGATCAGCTTCTGCCCGACGGCGTCGCCTTTTGCTGCATGCTCGAAAACCATCGGCGCAAACTGGCCGTAGTCTCCGGGCTTCGCATTGGTGGTGAACTCGACGATGTCGCTGGGGTTGTCGTTGAAGCGCTCCAGCATAATGTCGGTCAGTGCCGAGCCGGCATGGATCCTGTCGTAGACCAGCAGGCTTTCCTGCAGCAGGTCGCGGCCGATGCGCGCGCCGCTGCCGAGATCACCGATCTGGAAGCCCCAGCCGCCGAGGGGCTGGAACTTTCCGAGCCTGCGACCGAGATAGACGGTGCCGGTACCGAGTGCCGCGATCGCGCCGTCATGGTCGCCGAGCGCGCCTTCCAACGAAATCAGCGAGTCATTCTCTACGCAGCTGTTTCGAAACGGCAGCATGGCTTCAAGCCGCTGCTTGTAGTCGCCGACATTGGCGCCTGCGAGCCCGAGCACCGCATCGACATTGGCGATCAATGCCGGGTCCTGGCCGGCATCCGCGAATGCCTGGCGCGCTGCCTCGACGATATTGTTGCACGCACCGGCAAGGTCGGTGCGGATATTGGCCGGCCCGCCACGCCCGCGGCCGATGATATCGCCGCTTGCATTGGCCAGAGCGGCCCGGCAGCCCGTGCCGCCACCATCTATCCCGAGCACAAGATCCACGGTGTTTTCTCCTTGATGCTGATAATACCAATAAAATACCAATAGCCAAGTGTTAAATTCCGGATGGCGGAACCCGGCGCTCATTCAATTGAATTTTATAGGATTTTTGCATTGCCTTGCGCTGCAGCAAAGGAATTTGTTAACGGCGCTGGACAAGTGGTATTTTTTTGGTATTGTCGATGAAAGGGAGAGACAGAATGGCGCCAAGGCGTACAGAAGCGGTCCACAAGGATGCCGGGGGCATTGATGCCCAGGCGCCCGATTCCGTTCTTCGCCTGCTTGCCGATGCGCAGATCGAAGCTGCGCGCGCCGTTCACGCCGCCATCCCCGCAATTGCCCAAGCCGCTGAAAAGATTGCTGCCTGCCTCGCACGCGGCGGTCGTCTCGTTTACGCGGCGGCCGGAAGCTCCGGCCTGATGGCGCTGGCCGATGCGCTCGAACTGCCCGGCACCTTCGGCATCCCGCGCGAGCGTGTCTTCATTCTTCTGGCTGGCGGCCGCGAGGCGCTGGTCAATCTCGCCGGCGGTCCCGAGGACGATGTCGCCCTGGCCGCCAGCGACGTTGCCGCGACCGGCATCGAAGCGGGCGACTGCCTTGTCGCTGTCTCGGCCAGCGGCTCGACGCCTTATGCAATGAGCGCGCTCGAAGAGGCGCGGCGCCGCGGTGCCGCGACCATCGCCTTCGCCAACAATGCAGGCGCGCCGATGTTCGACCGCGCCGATGTTTCCGTGCTGCTGGCAACGCCGCCGGAAGTGGTTGCCGGCTCGACCCGCATGGGTGCCGGCACGGCGCAGAAGATCGCGCTCAACATGATGTCGACGCTGGCCGCGATTCATCTCGGCCATGTCCATGACGGCTACATGGTCAATCTGCACGCCGACAACATCAAGCTGCACGAGCGTGCCGCGCGTATCGTTTCGGCCATTTCAGGCTGCGATACGGCGACTGCCCAGGCCCTGCTCGCAAAGAGCGGCGGTTCGGTCAAGCTCGCCATCCTTTTGGCTTCCGGCGCGTCCAGCCCGGAAGCGGCAAACCAACTTCTTGAAGGGGCGGACCAACGGCTCAGGTCCGCACTTTCGAAGCTCGAGGGGAGCAGTGGCTCTCATCAGTAGAGGCCCGAGAGAAAGTACAAAACAGGGAGAACTGAAATGTCTAACAAGTTGCTTACTGGACTTCTGATGGCGTCCAGCATTCTCGGCTCCGCCGGGATCGCTCTCGCCCAGGACAAGACGCTGACGATCGAAAGCTGGCGCAACGACGACCTCGCCATCTGGCAGGAAAAGCTGATCCCGGCCTTCGAGAAGGCCAATCCGGGTATCAAGGTCACCTTCTCGCCGTCGGCTCCGACCGAGTACAACGCCGCCCTCAACGCCAAGCTCGACGCAGGCTCGGCCGGTGACCTGATCACCTGCCGTCCGTTCGACGCTTCGCTCGAGCTGTTCAAGAAGGGTCACCTCGCCGACCTGACCTCGCTGAAGGGCATGGAGAACTTCTCCGACGTCGCCAAGTCCGCCTGGCAGACCGACGATGGCAAGGCCAGCTTCTGCGTGCCGATGGCGTCCGTCATCCACGGCTTCATCTACAACAAGGACGCCTTCGAGAAGCTCGGCATTGCCGTGCCGGCGACCGAGGACGAGTTCTTCGCAGCACTCGACAAGATCAAGGCCGACGGCACCTACATCCCGATGGCGATGGGCACCAAGGACCTCTGGGAAGCCGCGACCATGGGCTACCAGAACATCGGCCCGAACTACTGGAAGGGTGAGGAAGGCCGCCTCGCGCTGATCAAGGGCGAGCAGAAGCTGACCGACGCCGACTGGGTTGCGCCTTATGCGACGCTGGCCAAGTGGAAGCCTTACCTCGGCGACGGTTTCGAAGCCCAGACCTATCCGGACAGCCAGAACCTGTTCACCCTCGGTCGCGCCGCCATCTATCCGGCCGGTTCGTGGGAGATCGCGACCTTCAACACCCAGGCTCAGTTCAAGATGGGCGCCTTCCCGCCGCCGGTCCGCAAGGCTGGCGACACCTGCTACATCTCGGACCACAACGACATCGGCATTGGTCTCAACCCCAAGAGCGCAAATGCCGAAGCCGCCAAGACCTTCCTGACCTGGGTGGCTTCGCCAGAATTCGCGACCATCTATGCCAACGCGCTGCCGGGCTTCTTCAGCCTGAACTCGGCCGCCGTGAAGATGGAAGATCCGCTGGCCCAGGAATTCGTCTCCTGGCGCGAGAAGTGCAAGCCGACGATCCGCTCGACCTACCAGGTCCTGTCGCGCGGCACGCCGAACCTCGAGAACGAAACCTGGGTCAAGTCGGCGAACGTCATCAACGGCACCGAGACCCCGGAAGCTGCTTCTGCCGAACTGCAGAAGGGCCTCGACAGCTGGTTCAAGCCGGCTAAGTAAGATGCGGCGGGCTTGATGCTCGCTTGGGAGGGCGCCGCCTTGGCGGCGCTCTCCATTCCCTCGGCGATTTCGAACCTCGCGGAATCGGCAAGAGGGGTTGAATGCTGGCGCACAAAGATGCGCTACTGCTTCCCAGGCCATTGGCGGGAAGCCCGCAGAGGTCCATCCTCGCTATGATGAACAACGGCCCTCCTAAACGGCCGGACCCAGGGATTTTGACATGTCGCAGCAAAGCCTAGAGCATAGCCAAGACAGAAGACCAACACGTTGGCACATCGCCGTGTTCCTGGCGCCTGCGCTGCTGGTCTACACCGCGGTGATGATCCTGCCGCTGTTCGGTACCTTGCAGCTGTCGCTGTTCCGCAATGTCGACAATGCCCAGGTCTTCGCCGGCTTCGACAATTTCCGCACCCTGTTCGGCGATCCGCGCTGGTCGGCTTCGTTCTGGAACGCGCTCGGCAACAACACCTGGTTCTTCATCATCCATATGCTGGTGCAGAATCCGATCGGCGTGGTCCTTGCGGCCCTTCTGTCGAGCCCCAAGCTGCGCTTCTCGGCTTTCTACCGCACGGCGATCTTCATCCCGACGCTGCTGTCCTTCGTCATCGTTGGCTTCGCCTGGAAACTGATCCTGAGCCCGCTCTGGGGAGTGGCGCCCAACCTGCTCGATCTCGTCGGCCTGAAGAGCCTGTTCGTGCCTTGGCTCGGCAAGGAAGAATATGCGCTGACCACGCTCAGCCTGATCTCGGTCTGGCAGTTCGTCGGCATCCCGATGATGCTGATCTACGCCGCCATGCTGTCGATCCCCGACGAGGTCATCGAGGCTGCCGAATGCGACGGCGTCACCGGCTTCTCGCAGTTTTGGAAAATCCAGCTGCCCCTGATCCTGCCCTCCATCGGCATCATCTCGATCCTGACCTTTGTCGGCAACTTCAACGCCTTCGACCTGATCTATTCGGCGCAGGGCGCACTTGCCGGTCCAAACTATGCCACCGATATCCTGGGTACCTTCCTCTACCGAACCTTCTTCGGCTTCCAGCTGCAGATCGGCGACAAGAACATGGGCGCCACCATCGCCTCGATGATGTTCTTCATCATCCTCGCCGGCGTCTGCCTGTACCTTTTCCTTATCCAGACGCGGCTGCGCCGCTACCAGTTCTGAGGGCGTCATGAGCAAGGCTGCCTCCTCCCTGCCACGCACCATCGGCGCCCATGCGGTGCTGCTGACCTACACCGCGATCGCGCTGTTTCCGGTGATCGTCATCGTCGTCAACTCGTTCAAGTCGCGCAACGCCATCTTCCGGTCGCCGCTGTCGCTGCCGACATCAGAGACCTTCGACCTGATCGGCTACACCACCGTGATGGCGCAGGGCGACTTCTTCCTCTATTTCCAGAACAGCCTGATCGTCACGGTCGCCTCGCTGTTCTTCGTGCTTTTGTTCGGCGCCATGGCCGCGTTTGCGCTGTCGGAGTACCGTTTCAAGGGCAACACCATGATGGGCCTCTATCTGGCCCTCGGCATCATGATCCCGATCCGCCTCGGCACGGTCGCGATCCTGCAGCTGATGGTGGCGTCGGGCCTGGTCAACACGCTGACCGCGCTGATCCTGGTCTACACCGCCCAAGGCCTGCCGCTCGCCGTCTTCATCCTGTCCGAATTCATGAAGCAGGTGTCGGACGATCTGAAGAACGCCGGCCGCATCGACGGTCTCTCGGAATACCGCATCTTCTTCCGCCTCGTCCTGCCGCTGGTCCGTCCGGCAATGGCGACGGTTGCGGTCTTCACCATGATCCCGATCTGGAACGACCTTTGGTTCCCGCTGATCCTGGCGCCGTCCGAGGCGACCAAGACGGTCACCCTTGGCGCCCAGGTGTTCATCGGCCAGTTCGTCACCAACTGGAACGCCGTGCTGGCGGCACTCTCGCTGGCGATCCTGCCGGTGCTGATCCTCTACTTCTTCTTCTCGCGGCAGCTGATCCGCGGCATCACTTCCGGAGCCGTCAAGTGACAACTGAAAAGCCCCTTCGTGTCGTCGTTGCCGGCCTCGGCAACATGGGCCGCAGCCACGCGCTGGCCTATCACAACAACCCCGGCTTCGAGATCGCAGCCCTGGTCAACCGCTCCGACGTGCCGCTGCCCGAGGGCATGGAAGGTTACGGCATCCAGCGCTCCTTCGAAGGCGCGTTGCGTGAACTCAGACCAGACGTCGCCTCGATCAACACCTATTCCGACAGCCATGCCGATTATGCCGTCAAGGCGATGGAGATGGGCTGCCACGTCTTCCTGGAGAAGCCGCTGGCAACAACGGTCGCCGACGCCGAGCGGGTCGTCGCCTGCGCCAAGGCCAATGGTCGCAAGCTGGTGATCGGCTACATCCTGCGCCACCACCCGTCGTGGATGCGCCTGATCGGCGAAGCCCGTGCGCTTGGCGGTCCCTACGTGTTCCGCATGAACCTCAACCAGCAGTCCTCGGCCCACAAGTGGGACACCCACAAGCAGCTGATGAAGACGACCTCGCCGATCGTCGACTGCGGCGTGCACTATCTCGATGTCATGTGCCAGATCACCGATGCCAACCCGGTCGAGGTGCGTGGCATGGGCCTGCGCATGACCGACGAGATCGCGCCCGACATGTACAATTACGGTCACCTGCAAGTGCTGTTCGGCGACGGTTCGGTCGGCTGGTACGAGGCCGGCTGGGGCCCGATGATGTCGGAGACGGCGTTCTTCGTGAAGGATGTGATCTCGCCCAAGGGCAGCGTCTCGATCGTCGTCAACGAGGCGGCCACCAAGTCGGACGACGTCGATTCCCACACCAAGACAAGCATGATCCGCGTCCACCGCGCCGAGCTCGGCGCAGACGGCAGCTTCGTCCATGCCGACGAGGACCTGTCGATGAAGGACGAGCCGGGCCATCAGGGCCTGTGTGATCGCGAGCAGGCCTTCGTGCTGAAGGCCATCCGCGAGGACATCGACCTAACCCGCCACATGGACGATGCCGTCAAATCACTGCGCGTGTGCCTCGCCGCGGACGAAAGCGTCCGCACCGGCCGCCCGGTCAAGCTTTAACAGGAAGGAAGACCTGTGGGTTCTCTCAAGATCGAAAACGTCAAGAAGTCCTTTGGCCCGGTCGACGTGCTGAAGGGCATCGACCTCGACGTCAAGGACGGTGAGTTCGTTGTCTTCGTCGGCCCGTCGGGCTGCGGAAAGTCGACGCTGCTGCGCATCATCGCCGGCCTCGAGGACGCGACCTCGGGCAATGTGCTGATCGACGACGCCAGGGTCACCAACGCCCCGCCGTCGAAGCGCGGCATCGCAATGGTGTTCCAAACCTACGCGCTCTACCCACATCTCACCGTGCGCGACAACATGGCGCTCGGCCTCAAGCAGGCCGGCACGCCGACGGCCGAGATCGACAAGCGCATTGCCGCTTCTTCGGCCATGCTGTCGCTGGAGCCCTACCTCAAGCGTCGTCCGGCCGAACTCTCCGGTGGCCAGCGCCAGCGCGTTGCCATCGGCCGTGCCCTGGTGCGCGAGCCCAAGCTGTTCCTCTTCGATGAGCCGCTGTCGAACCTCGACGCCGCCCTACGCGTCAACACGCGCCTCGAGATCGCCCAGTTGCACAACCGCCTCAAGGCGACGATGGTCTACGTCACTCACGACCAGGTCGAGGCGATGACGCTGGCTGATCGCATCGTCGTGCTCAACGCTGGCCGCATCGAGCAGGTCGGTGCGCCGATGGAGCTCTACAACAAGCCGGCCAACCTGTTCGTTGCCGGTTTCATCGGCTCGCCAAAAATGAACTTCATCGAAGGCGCTCGCCTCGGCGAAACCGTCAAGACGGTCGGCGTCCGCCCCGAGCACATTTCGGTCAGCCAGACCGAGGGCGCGTGGAAAGGGACGGTGGTCCATGCCGAGCATCTCGGCGCCGACACCAATGTCTTCCTCGAAACCGAAAAGGCCGGCCTCATCACCATTCGCCTGTTCGGCGAGTACCAGACCGGCCCCGGCGCCACGCTTTATGCGACGCCCGAGCCAGCCCGCACCTATCGCTTCGGCGAAGACGGGAAGGTTCTGGGCTGACGATTTGATGCGGCGGGGAGGGCGGCTACCCCCTCTCCGTCACGGCTTCGCCGTGCCACCTCTCCCCCACTCCATGGGGGCGAGGAAACGCCAATCTCGAAGGGCGCAATCTGCCAGAACTCGGTTCCTCGCCCCCTCGACGGAGAGGCGGTTACCGCCGCCTCAGATGGGCAGTCGCTTCGGCATCCACCCCATCATTCCCAATCACCACTCCGAACATGTCAGCCGCCTGCTCGCGTATGTAGTAGCCGAGCCGGACATCACGCAGCACCAGGTCGGGATCGCGCTCCATCGGATCGCCATAACCGCCGCCGCCCGGCGTGCCGACCGACACGCGGTCGCCTGATTTCAGCGGAATGTCCTGCTCCTTGGACAGATGCGGCGGCACATGCGCCGCGCCGTCGCGAAACACCGTCACCGAATTGACCATGCCATCGCGCCCGCCGAGTGCGCCCTGCGGGCCGGTGCGGCCATGATCCATGACAAAGGAAGCGCGCGCCGCGCCACGCAGCAGCTCGATCTCGTAGGCGAGGCCAAAGCCGCCGCGCTGTTTGCCGGCGCCGCCAGATCCCTCGCGCAAGGCATAGTGTCGGTAGAGCACGGGATAGGCCTGTTCCATGATCTCGACCGGCGGCGATTTCGAGATGCCGATGGTCGAACAGCCGTTCGACAGCCCGTCATGACTTGAATTGCCGCCATAACCGCCGCCCGAGATCTGGTACATGACATAGTCGCGGCCGCGCGCCGGATCATTGCCGCCGAGCGCGAAATTGCCGCTAGAACCGGCGGGCGCCGCCGTCACCTTGTCGGGAGCCGCCTGCACCATGGCGGCGAAGACGGCCTCGGCGATGCGCTGCGACACTTCCGCCGCGCAGCCCGAGACGGGGCGAGGGTAGCGCGCATCCAAGAACGTGCCCTCCGGCCGCTTGACGATCAACGGCTCGAAGGCGCCCGCGCTGATCGGCACATCGGGAAAGATGTGCCGCATGGCGAGATAGACCGAGGACAATGTCGTCGCCAGAACGCTGTTCATCGGCCCGGCGCAAGGTGCGGACGAGCCGGCGAAGTCGAAGGTCAGCGTGTCGCCGGCCTTGGCGATCGACAGCGCGATGGTCAGCGGCGCATCGACAACACCGTCGGAATCGACGAAGGCCTTTGACCGGTAGATGCCGTCGGGCAGGGAAGCGATATGCGCCCGCATCTGTTCCGCCGCGCGCCGGCGCAGTTCGGCGATCGCCGCCGTTACGGTGTCATCACCGTAACGATCAAGAATCTGGAACAGCCTGTGCTGGCCGACATGGAGCGCCGCCGCCTGGGCGCGGATGTCGCCGATGCGCTGGTCGGCCACCCGGATGTTCGAACAGATGATGGCGTAGATCTCGGGGTCCATGGCCCCTTTCTTGAACAGTTTGACCGGCGGCAGGCGCAGGCCCTCCTGTTCCACTGCCGTCGCCGAGGCGGAAAAGCCTCCGGGCACTGCGCCGCCGATATCGGGCCAGTGGCCGGTGTTGGACAGCCAGCAGAAGATTTTTCCCGCGCGCCAAACCGGCATGGCAAAACGCACGTCCATCAGATGCGTGCCGCCGAGATAGGGGTCGTTGACGACATAGATGTCGCCTGGTTCGGGCGGCAGTACGCGCCGGTCCGCTATCATCTCGATGATGGTTTTCGTCGAGTGCTGCATGACGCCGACGAACACCGGCAGCCCTTGCGACCCTTGCGCGATCAGCGCCCCGTCGACCGCCGAGTAGATGCCGTCAGAGCGGTCGTTGGCCTCGGCGATGACCGGCGAAAACGCTGCGCGCGAAAACGTCAGGTCCATCTCGTCGCAGGTTTGCTGCAGTGCCGCCTGGATGACGGAAAGCGTGATGGCGTCGAGGGTCATGGCGCCTCCACCTCGACGATGATGTTCCCATCCCGGTCCGACCGGGCCCGGTCGCCCGGCTCCAGAACCGTCGTCGCATCCATCTGTTCGAGGATCGCCGGTCCCAAGATCTCGGCGTCGAGCGGCAGCTTCTCCCTGAGATAGACCGGCGTGTCGTGCCAACTGCCGTCGAACCATACCGGGCGCACCTCGCGCAGCGCTTCCGCCAGCGTCGCCGCCCGCCCAGCCGGATCGATCAGGCGGCTGAGGTCGACCTCGGGGCGGGCGCCGGTCACCGATGTGTTGAGGTTGACGAGATTGGCGCGGATCTCCGGCAGTTCGACCTTGAAACGGGCGAAATAGGCCTTCTCGAACAGCGCTTGCAACGTCGCGCGGTCGACATCCGCCGAGGGTAGCGGCACGTTGACGATGTGCGTCTGCCCGACGAATTGCATGTCGGCGGAGTGGCTGACGCGAATGCTCTTCGGCCGCACCGCCTCCTGGGCGATCAGCGCCTCGCCTGCCGTCCGATGCCCGGCGAGAATGTCCCGCGCCCGCTGCTCGTCGAGCAGCGCGACGGGCTGGTTGACCGTGTTGACGAAGTCGTGGCGCAGATCGGCGACGACGCAGCCGAGCGCATTGGTGATGCCGGGCCGCGCCGGCACCAATATGCGGGGCAGGCCGAGTTCTCGAGCCAGCGCAGACGCATGCAGTGGACCGGCGCCGCCGAAGGCAAACAGCGTGAAGTCGCGCGGGTCGTGGCCGCGCGACACCGACACCATGCGGATGGCGCCTGCCATCTTCATATTGCCGAGCCGCAGCACCGCCCCTGCCGCCGAAACACCGTCGAGGCCGGTCGACTTGCCGATCCTGTCGGCGAAGATTTTCCGCACCGTCTCGACCGTCACCGGTGCGTCGACGGCAAGCAGCTTCTTCGGGTCGAGCCGTCCGAGCACGAGATTTGCGTCAGTGATTGTCGGTTCGGCGCCGCCGCGGCCGTAGCACACAGGTCCGGGATTGGCGCCGGCGCTCTCCGGCCCGACCTGGATCAGCCCGGAGGCGTCGACACGCGCGATCGAGCCGCCGCCGGCGCCCACGGTGTGCACCGCCACCATCGGCACATGGATCGGCATCGCATATTCGATCTCGATCTCGTTGGAGACCGCGGGCTCGGCATTGAGGATCAGTGCGACGTCGGTTGAGGTGCCGCCCATGTCATAGGTGACGAGATGCCCGAAGCCGGCACGCCGTCCGGTATGGGCTGCGGCGATGACGCCGGAGGCAGGCCCCGACATGACGGTCTTTGCCGCCTCGCGGGTGACGAAGCGCGCCGAGATCATGCCGCCATTGCCGTTCATGATCAGGAAGTCGCGGCCATAGCCGCGCTGGCCGAGTTCGTCGCGCAGTCGCCCGACATACCGTTCGAGGATCGGCTGCACAGCGGCGTTGACCGAGGCGGTGACCCCGCGTTCGAATTCGCGCGCTTCCGACAGCAGCGAATGCCCGGTCGTGATGTGGCCATTTGGCCAGGTCTCCGCCGCGATCTCCGCGGCGCGTCGCTCATGCGCAGGGTTGGCGTAGGCATGCAGGAAATGGATGACCAGCGCCTCGCAACCAGCGGCGACCAGCTGACTGACTGCCTGCCGCAGCTCGTTCTCGTCGAGCGACTCGCGCACCCGCCCCGAGGCTTCGACGCGTTCGGTAACCTCGAGCCTGAGATTGCGCGGGATGACAGGCACGAACACGCCGGTCATGCCATAGGGCTGCGGCCGGGTCCGCCTGCCGAGTTCGATCACGTCGCGAAAGCCGCGCGTGGTGATCATGCCGGTTTTGGCCAGCCTGCGCTCGAGGACTGCGTTGGTGGTGGTGGTCGTGCCATGCACGATGAGGTCGATGTCGGCGACCGGAAAACCGGTTGCAGCGAGTGCCGCGATCACGCCATGGGCCTGGTTTTCGACAGTTGTCGGTGTCTTGGCGATGCGGACTGTCCCGCCATCCCTGCCATCGATCAGCAGCAGGTCGGTGAAGGTGCCCCCGACGTCGATGCCTGCCACGACATTTCCCGCCTGTGCGGGAATATTCTCGTCCATGGACTAATCCCGAAAAGCCCGGACTACGTTCCTGTGCCAGTTTAGAAAGGCGTTTTATGCCACAATCTTGACGCTGATATCATTTGTATACTAATTAATAAGCCGAACAAGGTCCCATTATTTGCCTGTATTTCCGCTGCGCGCCGGGTCTGGAAACGTCGCCGCGCCGGGCGAGAGGTTTGATCGATGAACACCGCAGCAGCGCTGAAGACGGCCGAAGCCAAGCCGCTTCAGTTCCCAATCCCTGCCAATGTCTACGCCGAAACGGTCGTTTCGGTGAAACATTACACGGATCGCCTCTTTTCCTTCCGCATCACCCGGCCGCAGTCGCTGCGCTTCCGTTCGGGTGAGTTCGTCATGATCGGCCTGCCCAATGCCGAAAAGCCGGTCTACCGTGCCTATTCGGTGGCAAGCCCCTCCTGGGACGACGAAGTCGAGTTCTTCTCGATCAAGGTGCCGGATGGTCCGTTGACCTCCGAGCTGCAGAAGATCGTTCCCGGCGACACCGTGCTGATGCGCCAGAAGTCGACCGGCACGCTGGTGCTCGACGCGCTGACCCCGGGCAAGCGCCTGTTCATGATCTCGACCGGCACCGGCATCGCGCCCTTCGCCAGCCTGCTGCGCGATCCCGACACCTATGAACGCTACGAGCATGTCTTCCTTACCCACACCTGCCGCGACGTGGCCGAGCTGACCTATGGCCAGGAACTGGTCGCCAATCTCGAAAGCGACCCGCTGATCGGCGAGCTGACCCATGGCCGCGTCACCCTCTACAATTCGACGACGCGTGAGGAATCCGAGCGCATGGGCCGCATCACCGCGCTGATCGCGTCGGGCAAGTTTTTCAGCGACCTCGGCATCGACAAGCTCGATCCCGAGACCGACCGCATCATGATCTGCGGCTCGATGCACATGCTGAAGGACGTCAAGGAACTGGCCGAGAGCCTCGGCTTCGTCGAGGGCTCGCTGCATGAGCCGGGCAGCTTCGTCGTCGAGCGCGCCTTCGTCGGCTGATGCTTCTCTTCGCGCCGGGTCGCTCTGTCGGTCCGGCGTTTTGACCATTCGGTCAAGATAGTCCGCGCCGTTTCGATTTTTTCGTCTATCTTCCACCCCGGGACTCGTGGAGCTTGGCACCACGGGCTATTCTTGTTTGTGCCGCGACGAAAGCTTGGCTTTTCGTCGACGGCGCCTGAGATATCGCGCCGACAACAAGGCGTCCGGAGGAGGCAGTAACATGAGCGGCAAGCTGCGCGAAGCCGAGAATCCGTCATCCGCCACCGTTACACCCTTGCCGTCGCGGATGGCCGCGAATGCCGCCGACACGCACGCCATAGTCCGCAACCCCGGCATGGCGCTGGATCTTAGTTTTCTGGAATCGATGCGTTGCGTCAACCGCTCGGCGCTGGAGCGCAGGGTCGGCACGCTGACCAAGCGGCGCTCGATCAAGGCCGACAACCAGGCGGCGTGGCTGTTGCGGTCGATCTCGCTGATGGACCTGACGACGCTCAACTCCAACGACACCGACGAGCGTGTGCGCCGGCTCTGCGCCAAGGCGCTGAACCCGCTGCGCCGTGACCTGACCGAGGCGCTGGGGCTGGGCGATGTGCTGATCCGCCCGGCGGCGGTCTGCGTCTATCATCCGTTCGTCGCCACTGCTGTGGAAGTGGTGAAGGGCTCGGGCATCCATGTCGCTGCGGTGTCGACGGCCTTTCCGCATGGCCTGGCACCCCTGTCGACACGTCTTGCCGAGATCGAGGCGTCGGTATCAGACGGTGCCGACGAGATCGACGTCGTCATTCCGCGCGGACTGGTATTCGGTGCCAGGTGGCAGGAGCTCTATGACGAGATCAAGCAGATGCGTGCTGCCTGCGGCGAGGCCCATCTCAAGGTCATCCTGGGCACCGGCGATCTGGCGACTTTGCGCAATGTCACGCTGGCCTCGATGGTGGCGATGATGGCGGGTGCCGACTTCATCAAGACCTCGACTGGCAAGGAAAGCGTCAACGCGACGCTCCCCGTTGGCCTTGCCATGGTCAGGGCCATCAGGGCCTATCACGAGCAGACCGGCTATCTCATCGGCTTCAAGCCGGCCGGTGGCATCTCGACAGCCAAGGTCTCGCTCGACTGGCTGGTGCTGATGAAGGAAGAGCTCGGCCGGCCCTGGCTCGAACCGGAGCTGTTCCGCTTCGGCGCCTCGAGCCTGTTGACCGACATCGAACGCCAGCTCGAACACCACGTCAGCGGCCGCTACTCGGCCAACCACCGCCACGCCATGGCGTGAGGGGCTCGCCCCCAACCCTCCCCCTTGTGGGAGGGTCGCGCCGCAGGCGCGGGGTGGGGTGAGAGCCCGACAGTAGACCAAGTTTTGTACGTGTTTCCGAACAACGACCCCCACCCGGCCCTTCGGGCCACTCTCCCCACAAGGGGAGGGTAAGGGAGAGCCTCTCATGAACATTCTCGAACGATACCACGCCATGGATTATGCCCCAGCCCCCGAGGCCCGCAGCGAAGCCGATGCCTGGCTTGCGGCCCGCGATTTCTCTCGAAGGCGCTGTTCATCGCAGGCGACTGGCGCGCCGGCATTGACGGCAAGAGCTTCGACACGTCCGATCCCTCTGATGGCAAGCTTCTGGCCAAAGTGTCGGACGCCTCTGCCGCCGACATCGAGGCGGCCGTTGCCTCAGCCCGCAAGGCATTGCCCAAATGGAGCGCTGCCTCGGGTTACGAGCGGGCCAAGGTGCTTTATGCCATCGCCGCGCCATGCAGCGCCACCAGCGCCTGTTTGCGGTGCTGGAAAGCCTCGACATGTGGCAAGCCGATCCGCGAAAGCCGCGACATCGACGTGCCGCTGGCGATCCGCCACTTCATCCACCATGCCGGCTGGGCCCAGTCGCTGGACAAGGAATTCCCCGGCCGCAAGCCGGCCGGTGTCGTCGGCCAGATCATCCCGTGGAACTTTCCGCTGCTGATGCTGGCCTGGAAGATCGCACCCGCTCTTGCCACCGGCTGCACCGTTGTCCTGAAGCCGGCCGAGTTTCACGCCGCTGACGGCCATTCTCTCTTCGCCGAGATCTGCGAACGATCAGGTGTGCCCAAGGGCGTGGTCAACATCGTCCAGGGCGGACCCGAGGCAGGGGTGGCGATCGTCAACCATCCCGGCATCGACAAGATCGCGTTTACCGGCTCGTCGGAGGTCGGCAAGATCATCCGCAAGGCAACGGCGGGCAGTGGCAAAAAGCTGTCGCTGGAACTCGGCGGCAAGTCGGCTTTCATTGTCTTCGAAGACGCCGATCTCGACAGCGCCGTCGAAGGGCTTGTCGACGGCATCTGGTTCAACCAGGGCCAGGTCTGCTGTGCCGGCTCGCGGCTTCTGGTGCAGGAGAGCGTAGCCGAAGCCTTCATCGCCAAGGTCAAGACACGGATGAGCCGCCTGCGGGTCGGTTCTCCGCTCGACAAGAACACCGACATCGGCCCGCTGGTCGACAAGACCCAGCTCGACCGGGTCAGGCGCCTTGTCGAGGAAGGTGCAAGACAGGGGCGGTCTGCTGGCAGCCCGACCAGGACGTGCCATCATCAGGCTATTATCACCTGCCGACGCTGGCGACCGGTGTTGCACCCGCCAACATCCTCGCCCAGGAAGAGGTGTTCGGTCCGGTGCTCGCCACCATGAGCTTCCGCAACACCGAAGAGGCGGTCGAGCTTGCCAACAACACCCGTTATGGCCTTGCCGCCTCGGTGTGGAGCGAGAACGTCAATCTGGCGCTGCATGTCGCCCCGCAGCTCAAGGCCGGCGTGGTCTGGATCAACGGCACCAACATGTTCGATGCTGCCTGCGGTCGGTGGCTACCGCGAGTGGCTTTGGCCGCGAGGGCGGGCGCGAGGGGCTGGAGGAATATCTGGCGCCGAGCGAGCCGCATGGCCCTGTCATCAAACAGGCGGCAGCACCGAAACAGGCCGCGCGCGACACCAGCGAGAACCAGGCCATCGACCGCACCGCAAAGCTGTTCATCGCAGGCAAGCAGGTGCGCCCCGACGGCAACTATTCGCTGCCGGTTCTGACCTCCAAGGGCAAACTCGCGGGCGAGGTCGGCTTGGGCAGCCGCAAGGACATCCGCGACGCTGTGACAGCGGCGCGCGCCTGCAAGGCCTGGCCGGAGGCGACCGCCTACAACAGGGCCCAGGTGCTCTATTACCTCGCCGAGAACCTGTCGGGCCGTACGGAAGAGTTTGCTGCCCGCATCGTCGAACTGACCGGTGCCGGCCACAAGGCTGCCAAGGCAGAAGTCGAGGCCTCGATCGAGCGGCTGTTCTATTATGCCGGCATGACCGACAAGTTCGAGGGCAGGGTGCACCAGCCGCCGGCGCGCACCGTCACGCTTGCCCTGCATGAACCCGTCGGCGTCATCGGCATCGTTGCCCCTGACGATTCACCGCTGCTCGGGCTGATCTCGCTGCTCGCCCCGGCCCTTGCCATGGGCAACACCACCGTCGTGGTGCCGTCCTCCATCGCCCCGCTCGTGGCCACCGACTTCTACCAGGTGCTCGAGTACTCAGACGTCCCTGCCGGTGCGATCAACATCGTCACCGGCCATACGGCGGAGCTTGCGGCAGTGCTTGCCAAACATGACGACGTCGACGGCCTGTGGGTCGTCGCCGAGGCCGAGATCTGCGCCAAAGCGGAGGCTGAATCTGTCGGCAATCTCAAGCGCGTCTGGACCGGCCACGGCCGCAGCCTCGACTGGCCGACCGCCCAGGGCGAAGCCTTCCTCCGCCGTGCCGTCGAGGTCAAGAACGTCTGGGTCCCATACGGCGACTAGGGGAATAGGGGAATAGGGGAATAGGGGAATAGGGTTATCGCCTTCCCTTACTCCCTTACTCCCTTACTCCCTTGGCCCTCAGCTTATCTTCGTCAGCAGCTGCAGCAGCGTCTCTGCGTCCTTCGCCGACAGCGGCGACAACGTCTCCTCGGTGATCGTCCGCGCCCGCGGCAGAAGCTCGACGATGAGGCGCTGGCCCTCGTCGGTCAGCTTGACCATCAGGCGCCTTTTGTCGACCTCATGTTTGGCCAGCTGCACCAGCCCACGTGCCGCGAGCCGGTCGATTACGCCCTTCACGGTCGCCGCATCCATGGCGATCAGGCCGCCCAGTTGGTTCTGCGAGGTTTCGCCGACGTCGCGCAGCTTGGCGAGCGCGGCGAACTGCGGTGGCGTCAGGTCGGCAATATGCGTCGCGAAGATCGCGACGTGACGCTGGTTGGCCTTGCGCAGGACAAAACCGATCTGTCCCTGGACCTGGTAGGTACCTTCGGTGGTTTCGGGGCTCATCGCAAGCCATCCCAGGCCTTGATGTCGGAGGCCTTCAATCCACCCATGCGGTCGTGAATGCGCGGCCCCGAGGTCATGACCAATGCAAAGACGATCTCGTCCGGTCGCGGTCCGTCGGGCACCCCCACTTCCATGGCATCGAAATGGCTGCGCACATAGGCGGCGTTGACATGGCCGATCGGCACGTCGAGCCGCGCGCCGAAAGCACCCAGCTTCTTGGCCGAGGGCACGATCGCCTTGGCTTCGCCAAGCCGCTCGCGCATGGCGTAACCGCCGGGCACATGCCACAGCGCGCCGTGTTCCAGTTCGCCGGCCGAGCCGACAATGGCGCCTTTGCCATAACCGTCGATGGCCTTCGCATCGCCGCCCAGCGACGCGATCAGCCGGTCGGACAGCATCAGCCCGAGCGGTTTCAGATCCTCCATCGCGCTCTCAAGCTCTTCGACATAGCGGCCGGCGAACGGGTTCTTCACCACCGCAAGCGCTGCCGCTCGTCGTCGGGGGATATGCGCGGGTGGCCCTCCGTCGTGCAGGATTTCCTCGATCGTTACAGCGATCTTCCGGATCGGAAAGTCAGGCATGGACAGGTTCCCCCCTTGTCACACCATCGGTTACGGCAAGCTCATGCGTGCCGCTTATGCGGGTTCGGCCTCCTAGGTATAGAGCTGCAGTCTGGATCGACCCTTGCCGCCGCAAGGATTCGGCCACGGAAAATCCGGCGTCGAGCGCCGCCTCGATGTCGGCGGGGGCAAGCGGTGCGACATCTGTCGTCACCAGCCGGTCGCCAAGGTCGCTGTCGGGCGCCAGGTCGCACGCTGGCCTGCGGTGGATGGCCGTGTGGCCGGGCAGGTCGACAGCGTTGGCGATCAGCGTCGCCGCAGCATCGGCCGCGGCCGCGTTTGCCGCGAGCACCGTTACAGCGTCGGCGATGCCAAGCGAAAAGCTGCGGCCGCGCCAGCCGCTGGTGGCGATGCCGCGCACTGCGTCCGGCCAGTGGATCGTCAGCCTGTCGGCCAGGCCGTGGCCCGTGCCGGCAATCGCCACCGAGAATTCCTGGCCAAGGGCGATGTGCAGGGCGATGTCACCGCCATTGTTGACATAGGCGCGCTCGATTGAACGCCCGGCGATCATCGCGGCCATCATCTCGTCGGCGACAGAACCTGCGACGGCGGCCATCGGTGTGATGAACTGCCCAGCCAAAGGCGCGACGGCGGCTTCCATGCGCCGCGCCGTTGGTCCGTCGAAGTCGCGGGGCCTTGACGATGCCGGGCGGCGCAGTTGGGCAAGCTCCTTGACCAGCTCGTCCAGGATGGTCTGGAAGCGTTCCGCCGCCTGTTCGTAAGCGGCGCGCACCTCGCCGGTCTCGCCAAATGCCTCGACGATCAGGTCGATGGGGCCATGATTGAAATGCAGGCGGTGCTTGTCGGGCAGCCAGGAGATTTCGGGTCCATTCATTGCGACCCGCCCGGCGCCGTCAGGCGCAACTGCGCCAGCGGTGGCCAGGGGTTGTCGGTCCCGGCCGCTTCCGTCGCCCGTTCGTTGAGATACTCGCCGCCGCGCGCCAGCACGTCGTCAATGCTCCTGATCTCGCCGTCATAGCCGCCCAATGCCAGATAGTCGTCGCGCCGCAAGGTGAATTCGATCGGCGCCACCAGCGCCGGTGTCGGCACATAACCGAAAGCGTTGTCGGGCACCCTTGTCACGTCGACCATCAGCGTGATGCCGCCGCCCGGCCAGACATAGACAGGCGCGCCGCCGACGGTGACATAGGTCTTCAGCCCTTGCACCGAACGCGTCAGGTTGACCGGGTTTTCCGTCACCCCGGCGCGCAGGCTGCCGCCGGCGCCGCCGACGAACAGCACGGTACACAAAGCCGGCTCACAATTGTCCTCGATCAGCCCAACCGACTTGCGCAAGCGGTCCGGGAACGGCTTCTTGACCGGCATCAATTCGTCGTTGAGCTCGTAATAGGCGAACTGCTCGCCCGTCGTCGAAACCATCAGCAGCGACAGGCCGGGCCGCGCGCCTTTCTTGGCATTCCATTCGCCCAGGATCTCGAGCGGGTCGGAGATGCTGGTGCCGCCCCAACCGAGGCCCGGCTCCGACACCTTGAAATAGCGCCCCGGCGTGGAGCGGCGGCCGAGGATCTTGATGCCGGTCTCCTCCCAGCCAAGCACCTTGCCGGCCTGGTGCTCGGAGACGACGCCAGTGATGTGGTCGTCGACGACAACCACCTCGTCAACGAGCCCGCGCCATTGCGTGGCGAACATGCCTATGGTCGCCGAGCCGCAGCCGACGCGCATGCGGTGTTCGGTCGTGCCATCGATAACAGGCGGCTTGCCAGCCTCGACCACGATGGCGGCGCCGCCGTCGATGCTCAGCTCGACGGGCTTCTTGTTGCAGAGGTCGAGCAGCACCGCGCAGGTCACCCGGCCTTCGCTCTTCGAGCCGCCGGTCAAATGGTGGACCCCGCCGAGCGACAGCATCTGCGACCCGTATTCGCCCGTCGTCACATGGCCGATGGCCTCGCCCTGGGCACGCACCGTCGCCGTCTCGGGGCCGAGATGGCGGTCGGTGTCGATCTTCACCTTGACGCCGCAATAGGAGAAGATGCCCTCGGTGACGACGGTGACGAGATCGACGCCTGCGAGCTGCTGGCTGACGATGAACGGCGCCGGCTTGTAGTCGGGATAGGTGGTGCCGGCACCGATGGCGCTAACGAAGCGCCGCCCGGTGTTGACCAGTTCGCCATCCCACGCCTCGCCGCTGAAAGGCACCACGGAATTGCCGCTTTCGACCGCGAAATCGAGCACGCGGACGGGGTCGGCACGCACGATCATGCCGCCGAAATTGCCGTAGCGGTCGCAGGCGCCGGTGTGCCCTTCGGCGATGTAGCACATCACGGGGCAGGCATCGCAGCGCAGCTTTTCGCCCGCCGGCCTGTCGCCAGCCGGGTGTGTCTCGAAACGCTCGGAAAGCTCGTTCATCGACGTGCCTCCTCGATTGCGGCCAGGATTCGCGACGGCGTTGCCGGCACCTTGGTGATCTCCACTCCGATGGCGTGGCGGATGGCGTTGAGGATGGCGGGCGCCGTCGGGATCAGCACATGCTCGCCCAAACCCTTGGCACCAAAGGGTCCTTCCGGGTCCGGAACTTCCACCAGTATGGTTTCTATCGGCGGCACGTCACCGATCGTCGGGATCAGGTAGTCGTGCAGGTTCTCGGTACGGCCGGGAATATATTCTTCCATCAGCGCCATGCCGATGCCCTGGGCGATGCCGCCCTCGATCTGACCTTCGGCAAGCAGCGGGTTGATCGCCCGGCCGACGTCATGCGCCGCGGTGATCTTGATCAGCCTCACGGTGCCAAGCCTCATGTCGACCTCGAGCTCGGCGATCTGCGCGCCATAGCCGTAGACGGCATAAGGTTTGCCTTGGCCCTTGGCATCGAGCGTCGTCGTCGGCGGGTCGTAGCTTTCCTCGGCCGCGAAAACGAGGCCGTCCTTGTCCACGTCGAGCAGCGTCAGATCGATGCGCCGCCGCTCGCCGCCCTCATGCACCAGGAGCAGTCCGCCCGGCAAAAGCTGCAGCGACGCTTTGGCCGAGACATTGGCAAAGCGCAGGATGCCGTCTCGCAAGGCTTTCGCGGACTTTTCCGCCGCTTTTCCCGAGACGTAGGTCTGCCGCGACGCCGAGGTCTTGCCCGCATCAGGTGTAACAGCCGTATCGGCACTTCGAAGCACGAAATCGCCGAGCGGCAGGCCAAGCGCGTCGGCGGCGATCTGGGCGATGACGGTGTTGGCGCCTTGGCCGATGTCGACCGCGCCCTGGTGCAGCACGACCTTGCCTTCGGGCGAGATGCCCAGCTTGATTGTCGAGGGGTTGGGCAAAGACGTATTGCCGCAGCCATACCAGCACGAGGCGATTCCGACGCCGCGCTTGATCTTGCCGTTGGCCGCGTTGAAAGCGTCCGCTTCGGCCAGCGCGCGTGTCCAGCGCGGGCTCAGCGCCTCAAGGCAGGCGCCGATGCCGACACCGGTGTCGAGCCGCTGCCCGGTCACTGTTTCGGAGCCGTTTCGAAGAGCATTTTTCAAGCGTATCTGCAACCGGTCGAGGCCAAGCTTGTCGGCCAGTTGGTCGAGCAGCGTCTCTTGCATCAGGGTAGCCTGCGGCACGCCGAAACCACGGAACGCGCCCGACACCGGGCCATTGGTGTGGATGGCGCGAGCGATGGCGCGGTAATGCGGCGTGGCATAGGGCCCGGAGGCATGCACCGGCACGCGATTGGCGACGGTCGGGCCGAAGCTGGCATAGGCACCGGTGTCGAACTCGCCATCGAACACCATGCCGCGAATGGTGCCGTCGGCATTGGCGCCGATCGTTGCCTTCATCGCGGCCGGATGGCGCTTCGTCGTCGAGGCCATCGATTCGGTGCGGCTATAGGCAAGGGCTGCCGGGCGCCCTGTCTTCAGTGCCACCAGCCCGATCAGCGGTTGCAGCGAAACGTCGATCTTGGAGCCAAAGCCGCCGCCGGTCGCCGTCGGCAGGATACGCACTTTTTCCACCGCGAGACCAAGGATACGCGCGGTTTCGTCGCAATCCAGATGCGGTGCCTGAGTGCAGGCGGCGATCGTCAGCGTATCGCTGTCCATCAATGCATAGCCGGCTTCCGGTTCGATGTAGGCGTGCTCGACATAGGAGGTCTGCATGCTGCCGGAGACCACGCATGCGGCCTGCGCCAGGGCACTTTCCGGCTCGCCGCGCTCGACAAGACCGCGCACCAGCAGGTTGTCGGGTCGGTTGGCATGGACCAGCACTGCGCCTTGCGCCTGGGAAATGGCCGGCTCCAGTGCTGCCGGCAATTCGCGCCAAACGACGGGAAAAGCCGTGATGTCGACGTCACGCGCGGCCCAGCCTTCGCAAGCGACAAGCGCCACCGCCTCGCCACGGAAACGTGTCTCGCTCTCGGCCAGTGCCGGCTGGTCGGCATAAGGCGGGATCACGCCGAAGCTGTTGATGCCGGGGATGTCGCCGGCGGTGAAAACCGCAACGATGCCCGCATTGCCTGCGACATAGGCGTCGAGGTCGCCGAACGAGAATGCGGCTCGGTTATGCGGCGAGCGGATCACCAGCACCGCCAACGCATCGGCGGGAAATGAATCGGCGCCGAATTTTTCGCTGCCAGTCACCTTCGGGATGCCGTCGAGCCTGACGGGCGAGGCGCCTACGGCCGAACCAGCCGGGGGCATGCGAAAATCAAGGGATGGTGGCAGCATAACGTGCCATGCCTCCATCACCGCCTCGACGATCTTGCGATAGCCGGTGCAGCGGCACAGGACCCCGCCGAGCGCGTCCTGGACCTGTTGTTCGCTTGGGCGCGGCTCCCGTTCCAGCAACGCAGTTGCCGTCACAAGCAGTCCGGGTGTGCAGAAACCGCATTGCGCGGCGCCATGTGCCAGGAACGACGCCTGCAGCGCCGAGAGGTCGCTGCCCCCCAACCCTTCCACGGTGCGGATCGAAGCGCCTTCGACCGAGGCCATCGGCAGCAGGCAGGCGCAGACGGGCTCGCCGCCAAGCAGCACGGTGCAGGCGCCGCAATCGCCGGCGTCGCAGCCGACCTTGGTGCCCGTCAGCCTGAGGTCGTCGCGCAGTACCGACGACAGCCGCCGCATCGGCGCAGCGGACACCGACACGGAGGCGCCGTTGACAGTGAAGCTGATCGGCGCCCGGTCGGTTTTCATGCCGCCGTCCGTCTCTGCGAGCCATGTGTTGCAAGCAGAAGCGCCCGCGCCACGATTTCGCGCGCAGCACTTCGCCTGTATCCGGCACTGCCGCGCACATCGTCGATTGGTGACAATTCATCCAATCCGGCAGCTTGCACTGCGGTTTCGGCGACCTCCGGCCTATGCCCGACAAGTGCCGCTTCCAGCGCGTGCAGCCGTCGCGCCACGGCCGAGCACGACCCCACCGAAATCGCCGCGCTTGCGATCCGCCCGTCCGTACCGAGCACGACCCTGGCCGCCGCCATGGCGATCGAAATGACCAGATAGCGCCGCGCACCCAGTTTGACGAAGGCCGAGCCGCCGCCAGTGCTGGCCTTGGGGATGCGCAGCGCCGTCACCAGCTCGTCCTCGCGCAGCTTGGTTCGGCGGTTGCCTATGATGAACGCGCCAAGCGGCAAAATGCGCATCTCGTGGCGCGACCGCAGCTCGACCTCGGCGTCGAGGATCATCAGCGCCGGTACCCCATCGGCGGCCGGTGAGGCGTTGCATATGTTGCCGGCTATCGACGCGACATTCTGGATCTGGACCGATCCGACTTCGCGCGCTGCCTGTTTCAGCGCGTCGAAGGCCGGCGGCAGCGGCGCCTGGATGATCTCGGTCCAACTGGTGCGCGCACCAATGACGAAGTGATTGTCGCTTTCGGTGATGCCGCGCAGTGCGCCGATGCCATTGATATCGATTACATCGAAATAGAGAGGCCGGTTGCCAAGAGCGGGATAAACGTCCGTCGCACCCGCCAACACTCGCCAAGAGCCCTCGCTGAGCAGCGCCAGCGCCTCGTCGAGTGACTTGGGTTTCGCGTAACGGGTCACGCAATGCCTCCCGGCGGTTGCCGGACATTTTCATTCGTACACAAGTGATAACCTGCCGCGATCTTTTGTCAAAGCCTGGCTTTACTTCGCCGGAACACTTCCCGGTGGGATCGCGCTTGGCCAAGTTGCCGGTTGACGCAAGGCGCCATCTGGTCGAATTTCGGCGGCCTGCTGCCAAGGCGGTACCAATTGGATCAAAATGGAGCCCGTATGGCCACGGATGCGCTTATCGTTGTCGACCTTCAAAACGACTTTTGCCCCGGCGGTGCGCTTGCCGTGAACGGCGGTGACGAGATCATCCCGCTGGTCAACGACCTCATCCGCAATAGCGAGCATGTGCTTTTGACCCAGGATTGGCACCCGGCCGGCCATTCGAGCTTCGCCTCAAGCCATCCCGGCAAGCAGCCTTTCGAAAGTGTCCGCATGTCTTATGGCCCCCAGACGCTGTGGCCGGATCATTGCATCCAGGGCAGCCGCGGCGCCGATTTCCACTCCGGGCTTGCCTGGTCCAAGGCCGAACTGGTTATCCGCAAGGGGTTTCGTCCGAACATTGACAGCTATTCGGCGTTCTTCGAGAACGACCGCTTCACCCCGACCGGGCTTGCCGGATATCTGCGCGAACGCGATGTCGCTTCGATCACGCTTGTCGGCCTCGCCACTGACTTCTGTGTCGCCTATTCCGCGCTCGACGCGGTCAAGCACGGTTTTGCCACCACGGTGCGGCTCGATGCCTGCCGGGCGATCGATCTCGGTGGCTCGCTCGATACGATGATCGGCAAGATGCGCGACGCCGGCGTCAAGCTGGTCTGATTTGCCGCGACTCGGTAGCATCAGGCGCTGCCGTGACGAATCTCTAACAGAATGCCCGGTGCAAACGCCGGCTCCGGGAGAAACTATGAAGAGTTCGCGTCTTGCGGCAGCGTCACTGGCGTTGGCCGGCCTGTTGTTGAGTGCGGGCTCGGCGCTGGCCGTTGAGCAGGGCCTGCCCGGCGCGTCGATGTCGCTGCTGTGGGCACTGCCCTTTGCGGGATTGCTGCTGTCCGTCGCCACCGGGCCGCTGCTCTATCCGCATCTCTGGGAGCACCATTACGGCAAGATCACCGCCGGCTGGGCGGCGCTGGTGGTGGTGCCGATGGCGCTGTCTTTCGGCTTCGACGTCTCAGTCGAGGCCGTGCTGCACACGCTGCTGCTCGAATACATGTCCTTCATCATTCTTTTGTTTGCCCTTTTCACCATCTCGGGCGGCATCCTGGTCGCAGGCAACATCCAGGGCACGCCGCTCATCAATGCCGGCCTTCTGGTCATTGGCGCGTTGCTGGCCTCCGTCGTCGGCACCACCGGCGCGTCGATGATCATGATCCGGCCGGTGATCCGCGCCAACGACAACCGGCCGTTCAACGCCCATGTCATCGTCTTCTTCATCTTCCTGGTGTCCAACATCGGCGGCTCGCTGACGCCGCTCGGCGACCCACCGCTGTTCGTCGGCTTTCTGCGCGGCGTAGACTTCTTCTGGACGTCAGTCCATCTCTGGCGCGAGGCGCTGCTGGTCGGCGGCATCGTGGTGGCCGCCTTCCTCGCCGTCGATTGGCACTTTCACCGGCGCGAGTCCGGGCAGCCCAAGGTCAAGGACCCGACACCACATTCGAAGGTGCGCATCCGCGGACTTGCCAATATCGCTTTGCTCGCCGGTGTCATCGCCGCGATCCTGATGTCGGCGTCATGGAAGCCCGGCGTCGCGTTCTCCGTCTACGGCGTCCATGTTGAACTTCAGAACCTCGTCCGTGACGCCATCTTCCTGGCATTGGCCTTCGTGTCACTGGCGGTCACCCGCAAGGAATACCGCGCCGCCAACGGGTTTTCATGGGGTCCTATTCTCGAAGTGGCCAAGCTGTTTGCCGGCATCTTCATTTGCATCGTGCCCGTCATCGCCATCCTGCGCGCCGGGCTAGATGGGGCTTTCGCGCCGCTGGTGGCGCTGGTCACCGGACCGGGCGGCGAGCCTGACAACCTCGCTTATTTCTGGCTGACGGGCGCGCTGTCGTCCTTCCTCGACAATGCGCCGACCTATCTCGTCTTCTTCGAGCTTGCCGGCGGCGACCCGCAGGCGCTGATGACGACCTTTGCCACCACACTGGTGGCGATCTCCGCGGGCGCGGTGTTCATGGGCGCCAACACCTACATCGGCAACGCGCCGAATTTCATGGTCTACGCCATCGCCCGGGAAAGCGGGGTCAGGATGCCCGGCTTTTTCGGCTACATGCTGTGGTCGGGCGCGGTGCTGATCCCGACCTTCCTGATCGCGGGGTTTGTGTTCTTCGCCTAACCCACGCCGACATAGCGCCTGACCATCCCAGGATCCTCGCGCAGCCGCCCCACGTCCACCGTCTCGCGGTTGCGACCGTTCTCAATGAAGGCGACGCGATCGGCGACAGGCAGCACGGCGTCGACGCGCTGTTCGACGAGAATGGTCGAGACACCGCGCTCGCGCAGCCTGGCCACGGTTTCGCGGATCTTGGCGATCATCGACGGCATCAGCCCTTCGGTCGGCTCGTCGAGCAGCAGGACATCGGGTTCAACACACAGCGCGCGCGCCATGGCCAGCATCTGCTGCTCGCCGCCCGACAACGTGCCGGAGCGCTGCTTCAGCCGGTCGCGCAACAGCGGGAACATGTCGAGCACGCTGTCGCGCACCGCCTTGCCCCTGTTGCGGGTCATCAGGCCGATCTCGATGTTTTCGGCGACGGTCAGCTCGGCAAACAGCCGGCGCCCTTGCGGCACATAAGCCACACCCGCCTTTGGCACCTCGTGCGCAGGGAGCTCGGTCAGCACGCGTTCGCCCAGCCTGATCGAGCCCGCACGCGCCGCCACCAGCCCCATGATCGCCTTCAGCGTCGTGGTCTTGCCGGCGCCGTTACGGCCGAGCAGGCACAGCACCTCGCCCTTGCGCAGTTCGAGGTCGAGGCCGTGCAGCACCTGCACTTCGCCGTAAAAGCAGTCGAGGCCTGATATCGTCAGCGCCGCATTCATGCTTCGGCCTCCTGAGCGGTGCCGAGATAGGCTTCCTGCACGGCGGCGTTGGCGCGGATCTCGGCCGGGCTGCCTTCGGCGAGGATCCTGCCGGCATTGAACACGCTGATGCGCCGGGCCAGCTCCATGACAACGGGCATGTTGTGCTCGATCAGCAGGATGGTGGCGTCACGGGCGATCTCGCGGACCAGGGCGATGAAGCTCTCGATCTCGCCGTCCGACAGGCCCTGCGTCGGTTCGTCGAGAATGAGCAGACGCGGCCTGAGCGCCAGGCCCATGGCCACCTCGAGCAGCCGCTGGTGGCCATAGGCCAGAGCGCCGGCCTGCTCATGCGCGCGGCCAGCGAGGCCGACGCGCTCCAGCGCCTCCATCGCCCCTTGCCGCACCGCGCCGCGCGACCGGCCGTCGGTCAGTGTGCGCTGTACCGGCAGGGCGACGTTGTCGTAGGCGCTGAGATTGGCGAAGACGCTGGTGATCTGGAAGGTATAGGCGATGCCGCGCCGGACCCTGAGATGCGCCGGCATGGCGGTGATATCCTCGCCGTCGAAGACGATACTGCCTGAGGTCGGTGCGTAGCGGCCGCAGACGAGGCTGACGAAAGTGGTCTTGCCGGCGCCGTTGGGCCCGATGACCGCCCTGATCTCGCCCGGCTCAAGCGAGAAGTCGACATTGTCGACGGCGCGCAGGCCGCCGAAATGACGCGACAGACCCTTGGTGGTCAGAAGCGCCGTCACGGCAGCCACCCGAGCCAGCGGTCGCGCAGCGTGCCGAGAACGCCCTTGCGGAACCAGAGCACCAACAGGATCAGCATTGCGCCGACAATAAGCATGTAGGCCGAGGTGTAGCTGCTGGTGATGTCGATCACGTAGTACATGAAGAGTGTGCCGAGCAGCGGCCCGAGTGTGGTCGCGGCACCGCCGAGCAGCACCCAGAGCAGCGGCAGGATCGAATATTGCACCGAGGCGAATGTCGAGCCGACATAGCCGAACAACAGCGCATAGGCCGCCCCGGCCGCGGCACAGATGACGCCCGACGTGACGACTGCCGTCAGCTTGTTGGCGAAGGTGTCGTAGCCAAGCATCTTCGCGCGCTCCTCGTTTTCGCGGATGGCGACCAGCACCCGGCCGTGACGTGAGCGGACGATGGCGAGCGTTGCGAACAGGGCGGCCGCGAACAGCGCCACCGCCGAGAGATATCGCGTCGCCGGATTGGTCAGGTCGAGCGTGCCGGTTCCCAAAGTGATCTGCCGCGCCTGCTGCTGCAGCACCAGCCCCTCGTCGCCGCGGGTCCATTCGCCGAAATAAAGCGTGGTGAGATAGAACACCTGGGCAAACATCATGGTTACGATCATGAAGGCGACGCCCGATGTCCTGAGCGCCAACAGGCCGACGACCAGCGACACGGCCAAGCCCGCACCGATGCCGCCGGCAAAGGCCGGCACGACGCCCCAGCCAAGATGATAGAGCGGCAGCCCGGCGCCATAGAGCCCGGCGGCGAAGAACATGGCGTGGCCGAGGCTCAAGAGCCCGACATAACCGAACAGAAGGTTGTAGCCCATGGCGAAGACGGCGAGCACCAGCACCCGCGCCAGCACGCCATGGTGATATTCGGGCAGCAGGAAGTTAAGCGCGACGAGCAGGGCGATGACCACTGCATGCAACACGTAGACCCTGGCGGTCGCCCCGTCGCCGCTCATTTCGTCGCCGTTCCGAACAGGCCCTGCGGCCGGAACACCAGCACCATGGCGACGACGAGCGTGGCGATGATCTTGGCCAGGGTCGGCGAGAAGAACACCGAGATAATGCCGTCGGATACGCCGATGAGAAGGGCGGCAATGACGGTGCCGCGCAGCGAGCCGAGGCCGCCGATGATGACGACGATGAACGACAGCAACAGCGGGTCGAGACCCATCAAATAATGCGCCTGCTGGATCGGCACGATCAGCACGGCGGCGATTGCCGCGAGCATCGCGCCAAGCGCGAACACCGCGCCATAGACGCGTCCGACCGGGATGCCGAAGGCCTGAGCGGTCTCACGGTCGTATTGCGTCGCCCGCATGACAAGGCCGATCCTCGTGCGGGTCAGCACGAGCCAGGTGGCGAGCAGCAAAAGCGCCGAGGCGGCGATGATCGACAGCTTGTAGCCGGAGTAGCCGAACCAGGGCAGCTGGATTCGGATGTTGAAGGGCGACGTCACCGGCCGCGCCTCGGGGCCGTAGAAGGTCAGAGCCAGCTGCTGGATGATGTAGAGCAGGCCGATGGTGGCGACGATGGTGGCTTCCGGGTTGTAGTCGAGCCGGCGCAGGACAAGCCGCTCAGATATCCAGGCGATGAAGCCGACGATCAGCGGCGACAGCACCAGGGCTGCGGCGAAGCCGAGAGCTGGGTGTCCACCAACGGCTGTGGTGATCGCCCATGCGAGCACGGCGCCGAGCATGAAGAATTCGCCATGCGCGACATTGACGATGCGCATCACGCCGAACACCAGCGACAGGCCAAGCGCTGTCAGCGCCAGCACTGCCGAGGTGACCAGGCCTTCGAGCGTGGCAAGCAGGAGATGCGGGAAGAAGGCCACTAGCCAACCCACCTGGGTTGCGCTTTGTCGCACCCCCCTCTGGCCTGCCGGCCATCTCCCCCACAAGGGGGGAGATCAGCTTTCTTACACCCTTTCGCCTGTCGCGACCGTTGCAAGACGCGAGCGAGGCCCGAGCTGCTGATCTCCCCCCTTGTGGGGGAGATGGCCGGCAGGCCACAGGGGGGTGGGAAGGAACTCAACCTAGGGAGCATCCGGTAAGGCTGCTCACAACGGCTGCGTCGTGTAGTCCGCCTCCGGCTCGTACAGACCGTCCTCGATCGAGGTCCGGTGGACGACGTTGAGCTTGCCGCCTTCGACCTTGGAGATGTTCTGGTGGCCGAAGACCTGGTGGATCTTGCCGTTGAACGTCTTGTCGCCCTGCGGGTGCTCGGGACCTTCCTTGAACGCGGTCAGCGCCTCGGTCGCCTCGACAAGCTTGGCGCGGTCTTCGGGCCCCTTGTAGCCTGAATCCTCCATCGCCTTCTTGATGACGTAGAGCGTTTCCCAGCAGCCGAACATGTGGGCGGCGGTCGAGACGTCCTTGGCATCCGTCGTCGAGGCGCCGTTGTCGTCGATGCCGACGGCGGCGCGATACGCCTTCTGCGCCTCGCTGTCATTGGCTTGGGCGTAGCGCGGCGAGCCTTCCCAGAAATGGCTGCCGTCGAGGAATTCGAGGCCCGGGCTGTTGATGTCGACGGCCTCGAGCGAGTCGATGAAGCCGAACAGCTGCGGCTTGGTCGAGCCGTAGAATTCGCCGAGCTCCTTGACGAAGGTCAAAACGCCTGGGCCGACCATGACGTGGTACAGCACCTCGGTGTCGGCAGGGATCTGCGGCAGGTATTTGGTGAACGAGCTTTCGGTCGGTGGGATCGGGATCTGGGCGACGACCTCGCCGCCCTGCGCCTTGATGGCGGGCGCGAAATAGTCGCGATGGTCGTAGCCGAAAGCGTAGTCCGGATAGATCATCGTCACCTTCTTGCCGAGGTTGGCCGCGACCCAGGGCGCGACCGAGGTGACCTGCGAGCGCACATCGGTGATGCCGGGCTGGAACACCCAGCGGTTCAGCTTGCCCGAGGCGACGTGATAGCCTTCGCTGACGACATAATAGGGGATCTTGAGCTCGCCGGCGGTAGGCGCCGAGCCGACGACGACATGCGAGAACAGCGTGCCGAAGACGATGTCGGTCTTGTGCTGGCTGGCGAATTTCGCCACCACTTCGGCGCCGCGCTTGGGGTCGGTGCCGTCATCCTCGACAATGATCTCGACCGGCCGTCCGTTGATGCCGCCGGCATCGTTGATCAGCTTGACGGCGGCGTTGGTGGTCTTTTCGTACCAGCGGCCATAGGCAGCGCCGATGCCGGTGCGGTGGGCCTGGAAGCCGATCTTGATCGGAGCGGAGGATTGCGCCTGTGAGTAGCGTACGAAACCCGGGGCTGCCATCAGGCCGGCGCCGGCGGCGATGCCTTTCAGCGCCGTGCGGCGGCTGAGGCGCGATTTTCCGAGGTCGAAGAAGCGATTGCTGTCAGTCATGCCCTGTCCCCTTGCCGTGTCCTTTGACCAACGATCGTGCGGATTGGCAGCCCTTCCGCCGAGGGCGAAAAATTGCATGTATACAAACTAGATCACCAATCCCTGGAGGTGGCAATAGTTGCTTCCCCAAGGTCAAAATCCACCTGCATTTGCACTATCCCGCCGTTGCTGTCGAGAGCAGCCAGAGGCCGAAAACGGTGTAGCCGATCATCAGCACGGTGAGCGGCAACTGGCTGAGCGAGGCGCTGGCCGCATTGGGGTGCATTCGCCAGGCAAACACATGGGCGACGAGCACTGCCAGCACATGCCCGCCGACGATCGCCGTCGCCTGGAGGTTCCACAGCAGCCAAGCCGAATGCGCGCCCATGGCGATGCCGGCCTCCACCGGCATGTGGGCTGTGCCGAGCAGGTTCCAGCCCAAGGCGAACGGATCCGACAGCGCCACCAGCGCGTATTGGCCGTTGACCAGAAGTGCCGTCAGATAGTGCGAGAAGTGATAGGCCAGCGCGATCGGAACGATCGACCAGACGAACAGGCCGGCGGCGTCGGGCAGCGGCGCGGCACTGCGGACCAGCCTTTCGCCCGCGGCGACCGCGAGCAGTCCGACGCCGGCGAGTGCAACGAACATTGCCATCAGGCCGAAGCTGTTGGTGGCGACCAGCGCGGTGCGGCCGGGCAGTTCGAGCGGGTTGATGCCGTTGAGCCCGAGCCAGAAGAACGTCTTCGAAAAGCCGTCAAACGATACCGAAGCGAGGGTCGCGAGCAGGAACAGCGCCCCCGCGGGCGGCAGCGCTTCGGCTTGGTAAAGCTTGGCGCCCGGCCAGCACAGGGCAAGGCGCAGGCGGGACCGATCCTTGCTGGCCTCGACGATGCCGAAGCGGCCGATCATGGCGAAGAAGGCCGAGAGGAATTCGCCCTGACGGCTCCAGCGCTCGAAGCCGAAGGCCAGCATGGCGGTGAATGAAATGATCCAGTAGAGGCCGGCGGCCATGGCGAGGCGTGCCGGATCGTCCGGGGCGGGGTCGATCAGCTCGAACCAGGCGAAGGCGAAGAACAGAATGACTGCGGGCCAGTAGCCGAGCCATTCGGGAAGATGCAGTGGGGTCTTTTGCCGAGCCTTGGCACCCAGCGCTCCTGTGACCAAGCGATAAGGTCCGTACCATGGGTTGAGCCAGGACCAGAGATTGCCGCACAGGCCCTGGGCCAGCGTGAGCCCAACCCAGAGCAGTGTCCAGATCGTCAGGGGCAGCGGGTTGGACAGCGGGTCGCGCGAGCCGATGAAGCCCGCTGTGATCAACGCTGCGAAGACGGCGAAGGCGGCGAGGCTCGCAGGCAACCGTAGATCAGGGATGGAGCCGAGCGGCAGGCGCTTGCGCCAGATGGACACCAGCCGCGCCGGCGGCAGCAGTGCCAGGACCAGAAAACTCGCCGCCACCGCGAACGCTGCGCCGGCTATGTAATGCCCGGTCGGCAACAGCAGCACATGGCCACGGTCGGAGGCATGGGCGAAAGCGGGCGAGGTGTGCGATGCGGCGGCAGCGCATGCGGCGAGCACTGCTGCCGCTTTGCGTTGGATGGTTGTGGCTGTGTTGGTTCCCCGCATCACCTTGCCGGTGTGCCACATGGTCGGGGTCGCGGGAAGGGTGCCCGAGGCAGTGTATGGGATGGTGACAGCGACATTGGCGGTCTGATGGAGCTCTACGAAGAACGTTCAGCGTTGCGATCCTTCGCACCCCCCTCTGGCCTGCCGGCCATCTCCCCCACAAGGGTGGAGATTGGTCGCGTCGCCGGTGGCGCTCATTCCTGCGACGGCGCAAGTCTTAAAAAGCTAGGTCGGTGATTGGCTGCGGGTTAGATGACGGCCTGATCTCCCCCCCCTTGTGGGGGAGATGCCCGGCAGGGCAGAGGGGGGTGGGACGGAGCGCGACTGAAGCGATTGTGGAGTTCCACGGAACCGTGTCCACGCGCCACCCCTAAACCTTCACCAACTGCTCCACCCGGTCCTTCTCGCCGAAGATGCGCAGATAGCGGGCGATTTCTTGTCTGTCGCCGGTGGCCTTGGCGGGGTTGTCGGAGAGCTTGACCGCCGGGCGGCCATTGGCCTCGGTGACCTTGCAGACCAGCGAGATGGCGTTGAGGCGGTTGGTTTCCTTGGGCGCGCAGCCCTCGAAGTCGTTGGTGAGGTTGGTACCCCAGCCGAAGGACATGCGCACCTTGCCCTCGAAGTGGCGGTAGGTCTCGATGATAGTGTCGACGTCGAGGCCGTCGGAGAAGATCAGCAGCTTCGAGCGGGGGTCCTGGCCCTTCTTGCGCCACCAGTCGATGATGCGCTCGCCGCCCTCGATCGGCGGGGCGCTGTCGGGGCGGAAGCCGGTCCAGTCGGCGACCCAGTCGGGCGCGTCGCGCAGGAAGGCCGCCGTGCCGAAGGCATCGGGCAAGACGATCAAAAGGTTGCCGCCATAATAGCGCTGCCAGTCGCGCAGCACATTGTAGGGCGACTGCTTGAGCTCGGCCTCATCGTTGGCAAGTGCGGCATAGACCATCGGCAGCTCATGCGCGTTGGTGCCGAGCGCCTCGAGGTCAGTGTCCATGGCCAGCAGCACGTTGGAGGTGCCGGTAAAGGCCTCGCCGATGCCTTCCTTGAGCGCCTCGACGCACCAGCGCTGCCACAGGAAGGAGTGGCGGCGGCGGGTGCCGAAATCGGAGATCTTGATCTCGGGCAGCATCTTCAGCCGCTCGGTCTTGTCCCACATCTTGGCCTTGGCGCGGGCGTAGAGCACGTCGAGCGCGAAGGGTCCGAAGGCCTTCATCGCCGAGCGCGAGCGCAGCTCGTTGATGATGGCAAGGGCCGGTATTTCCCACATCGAGGTCATCACCCAGGGGCCGGCGAAGGTCAGCTCGTACTGGCCGTCGCGCTTTTCCAGATGGTAGGGGGGCAGCTGGAAGTTCTCGAGCCAGGCCAGGAACTCCGGCTCGAAGATCTGCTTGCGGCCGTAGAAATTGTTACCGCCGAGCCAGATCATCTCCTTCTTGGTGAAGCGCAAGGTGCGGGCATGGTCGAGCTGCTCTCGCAGCTCGCCCTCGTCGATCTCCTCGGCCAGCTTGACCGAGGTGGCGCGGTTGATCAGCGAAAAGGTGGCGTCGACCTTGGGGTGCATGCCCCAGATCATCTGCAGCATCAGGAGCTTGTAGAAATCCGTGTCGAGCAGCGAGCGGACGATCGGATCGAGCTTCCAGGTGTGATTGTACACCCGCCGTGCAATGTCGGTCCTGGCCATGCCGCTTCAGTCCTCCTTGGCGCATCCGCCCGCCGGGCCGGCGCGCGCCGCATTCCTCGTTGACAGCATTGGGATATAGCGCCGGGGCGATCAAGCTCAGGACGCGAAAAAAGCAGCGCTGGACCTATCGTTGCATCGTCCAATCAAGTTTGCCGCTGGAGAGGTTCCGCTTTTCTTCGAATCGCGGAACCTCTCTATCTCTTTGTTTCTACGCAATTCCGGACGGAAAACCGCTGCACACTTCTGCTGGAATTGCTTTTAGCCGGCGGCCGCCGCCTTCTGGCCGCGCCGCTTGCGGATGCTGATCTGGCCGGTGACGGCCTGCTCGGTGCGGGCGGGAAGTTCCTCGCGCTCGGCGAACAGCCAGTCGATGAAGGACTGCACGATGGGTGCTGAGCGCACCTCGTTGCGGCAGACGACATAGAAGGCGTCGACTGCCGGCACCGACAGGTTGAAGGGCGTGACCAACTGGCCGCGGGCGAGCAGGCTCGATGCCGTCACCGTGTCGCCCAGCGCCAGACCATGGCCGTGCACGGCGGCTTCCGTGGTCAGGCTGGCGCCGGCCATGCGATGCTGCTGAACCGGCTTGACGTCGAGCGCGTCGGCTGCAGCAAGCCAGGTGTGCCACTCGCGGCCGTCATCGGCATGGAGCAGCACGTGGTCGGCGAGGTCCCGGACACTGCGGATCGGCCGGTTGTTGATCAAGGTTGGGCTAACGACGGGAAACAGCTCCAGCGTCGACCACTTCTTCAACCAGCAATCGGTCCAGCTGCCGTTGCCGTAGAGGACGCAGACGTCGACGTCGGGCGAATGGATGTCGCGCGGGTCGTTTGAGGCGTTGAGGCTGAGGCTTATGCCGGGATAACGCGTGGTGAAGCCGCCAATGCGCGGCACCAGCCACAGCGACAGCAACGCCGGAACGCAAGAGACTGTGAGCTTGCCCGAACTGGTCGGCCGGGTCATGCGCGCGGTGGCGGACGCAATGCTCTCGAAGGCGCCGGTGACGGCGGGCAGAAGCTCGGCGCCTTGTGGGGTGAGTTTCAGCCGCGAGCCGGCGCGTTCCAAGAGTTTGACCTTGAGCGTCGCCTCGAGCGCTCGGATCTGGTGGCTGATGGCGCCATGGGTAACGTTCAGCTCACCCGCCGCCTTGGTCAGCGAGCCATGGCGGGCGGTCGCCTCGAAGGCGCGCAGCGGGTTGAGCGGAGGCAGGCGGCGGGACATGAAAACTCCGCGCGAGGGATGAGGTATTGTGAGAAAATCTCACAGCGCTAAGCTTAACATTATCAATTGCTATTTCAACGGCGCTGCCGGAAACTCGCTCCACAACAACCAAAAAGCATGCGGGGACACGAGTTATCAGGCCGGACGCCGGGAGCGGGCGGCCGCAGGCGATCGCCCCGCTTTGCCGTCTTGGACCACAGGAGGATAGCATGGGTTTCGACGTCAAAAAGCTCGATGAGCTGCGCAAGAAATATGGCGAAGGCCATGGCGGCGATCTGTTCGACCCGAAGTTCCGCCGCGTCGCCGACAAGATTTTCAACAAGGCCGGCACTCGGCTTGCGCCCTATTCGGGCGTGCCGACCTTCCTGACCGCGCCCTATCTCCAGGTCGACAACGACAACCCTGATTTCGGCGACCTGCAGGTGGCGATGGTCGGCGTGCCGATGGATCTCGGCGTGACCAATCGCCCCGGTTCGCGCTTCGGCCCGCGCGCTCTGCGTACCATCGAGCGCATCGGCCCCTACAACCACGTGCTCGACTGCGCTCCGGTGCAGGAACTGCGCGTGGCCGACATAGGCGACGTGCCGTTCCGCAGCCGCTACCGGCTCGAGCTCAGCCATGAGGACATCGAGCGCCGCATCGGCCAGATCGTCGACGCCGGCGTGGTGCCGCTGTCGGTCGGCGGCGACCACTCGATCACCCATCCGATCCTCAAGGCCGTCGGCAAGAAGCGCCCGGTCGGCATGATCCACATCGACGCCCATTGCGACACCGGCGGCGCCTACGACCTGACCAAGTTCCACCATGGCGGCCCGTTCCGCAACGCCGTGCTCGATGGCGTGCTCGACCCGAGCCGTGTCATCCAGATCGGCATCCGCGGCTCGGCCGAATATCTGTGGGAGTTCTCCTATGAGTCCGGCATGACCATCGTGCATGCCGAGGAGATCACCGGCATGGGCATCCCTGCGGTCATCGAGAAGGCGAAGAAGATCGTCGGCGATGGCCCGACCTATCTCTCCTTCGACATCGACAGCCTCGACCCGTCCTTCGCGCCCGGCACAGGTACGCCAGAGGTCGGCGGTCTGACGACGCGCGAGGTGCTGGAGATCATCCGCGGCCTAAAGGGCCTCAACCTTGTCGGCGGCGACGTCGTCGAGGTCGCGCCGCAATATGATTCGACCACCAACACTGCCCATGCCGGTGCCCAGGTGCTGTTCGAGATCCTCAGCCTGATGCTGTTCAGCCCCTTCGTCACCGGCAAGAAGGACTGACCGGACAGATCAATACTGGCCGCCGACCTGGAAGCGGCGGCCAGGCGGCAACGACCGCAACCGACAACCCAATCAATCCAGAGGGAACCGAAACATGAACATCAAGATCGCACTGCATCAGACAGTTGCCGCCCTCATCGTCGCGGGCGGCGTCACCTTCGGCCTGCAATCCGCCAATGCCGACGCGCTCGAAGACATCGCCAAGGCCGGCCAGATCAATGTCGGCGTCTTCGCCGATTTTCCGCCCTTCTCCTCGGCCAGCGCCGACATGAGCCTGAAGGGCTATGACATGGATGTTGCCCAGGCGATCGCCGACGCGCTCAAGGTCAAGCTCAACCCGGTGCCGGTGACCGGCCAGAACCGCATCCCCTATCTCACCGACAAGCGCGTCGACCTCCTGATGAGCGTCGGCTACTCCAAGGAGCGCGAAGAGGTCATCGATTTCGCCGCGGCCTACGCGCCTTACTACATCGCCGTGATCGGCCCGGCCGAACTCAAGGTGGCGGGCAAGGAAGACCTTGGCGACAAGTCGATCGCCGTCAACCGCGGCACGCTCGAGGACACCTCGCTGACCGAGGCCGCCCCGGCTTCCGCCGACATCAAGCGCTTCGACAACTATAACGCCGTCATCCAGGCCTTCATCTCGGGCCAGACCCAGCTGATGGTGGTGGGCAACGACGTTGGCGCCCAGGTGCTGGCGCGGCAGGAGGCGCTTAAGCCGGAGCAGAAGTTCCAGCTCTTGACCTCGCCGTCGCATATCGGCCTCAACAAGAACGAGGAAGGCCTCAAGAAGGTCATCAACGACACGGTCGCGGCGATGCTGGCCGATGGCCGGTTGTCGACGTCGTCCGAGGCCTGGCTCAAGGTTCCGCTCAACCCCGAGAATCTCAAGGACTGAGCCGTGAGCTACAGCCTCGACTTCGGCTGGCTTGAAGGGGCCGTGGGCGCGATCGCCCGCGGCGCCGCCATGACGGTGTTGCTGATCGTCGTGACGACGATCGCCGGCACGATCATTTCCATCGCTGCCGCCGCCGGTCGTCGCAACGGGCCGAAATGGCTCCAGCGGGCCATCACCTGCTATGTCGAGGTGATCAGGAACACGCCGTTCCTGGTGCAGCTGTTCTTCATCTTCTTCGGCCTGCCGAGCCTCGGCATCCGGCTCGACCCGATCGTCGCCGCCATCCTGGCGATGACGCTCAACATGGCCGCCTACACCACCGAGATCGTCGGCGCCGGCCTCGACGCGGTGCCCAGGGGCCAGCGCGAGGCGGCCGCTGCTTTGGGCTTGCGGCCGCGCCAGGTCTTCGTCAAGATCGTGTTGCCGCAGGCACTGAAGGTCATCTTCCCCGCGCTGACGAGCCAGATCGTGATCATGATGCTCGAGTCTTCGGTCGTGTCGCAGATCGCAGTGAGTGAACTCACCTACGAGGCCGACATGCTGCAGGCGCGGACATTCCGTCCCTTCGAAACCTATTTCGTCGTGGCGATGATCTATCTCGGCTTGTCGATCTTGTTGCGCCGCCTGCTCGTCGGCATAGGGCGCCGCACGCTTTCGGCAGGTGTATCATGATCGAGTTCACCTTCTGGGACATTGCGCGCAACCTGATCTTCGCCACACGCTGGACCGTGTTGCTGTCGATAGCGGCGTTCATCGGCGGCGGCATTGTCGGCGTCGCCATCCTGTTCCTGCGCATCTCCAAGGCCAAATGGGCACGGCGCTTCGCCAGTGGCTATATCGCCTTGTTCCAGGGTACGCCCTTGCTGATGCAGCTGTTCCTGATGTTCTTCGGCCTGCCGATGCTGGGCTTCCGGATCGAGCCATGGACGGCTGCGGTGCTCGGCCTGACCTTCTTTGCCAGCGCCTATCTCGCCGAAATCTGGCGCAGCGGCGTCGATGCCTTGCCGCGCGGCCAGTGGGATGCCGGCGCGAGCCTTGGCCTGCACTACCTGCAGGAACTGCGCCTGATCATCCTGCCGCAGGCCTTCGCCATCACGCGGGCTCCGGTTGTCGGTTTCCTCGTCCAGCTGATCAAGGCAACGGCCCTGACCTCGATCATCGGCTTCGAGGAACTGCTCCGGACCTCGAACGCCATCAACAACGCGACGTTCGAACCCTTCACCGTCTATGGGCTGGTGGCGCTGATCTTCTTCGTGCTGTGCTACCCGCTGACCCAGTATGCCCGTTCATTGGAGGCCCGTGCCGCAGCACACTGAACCGCCCATCACAATAACGACAGGGAACAGCTGGCACAAAGCCAGCGCCAAATGAGGAGAACTGAGATGACCAAGATCCTGAACCACCCGATCAGCCGGCGCGCCGTGCTGGGCGCGGGCGTCGCTTCGGCAAGCCTTCTGGCGATGCCGTCGATCCTCAGAGCCCAGGACAAGTCGATCAAGATCGGCGTCTATGGCGGCTACTTCAAGAAGTCGTTCGACGAGCACATCTTCCCCGAATTCACCAAGGCGACCGGCATCGCGGTGGAATCCGTCGCCGAGCCGACCGGCGAAGCCTGGCTGGTGCAGCTGGAGCAGGCGGCCAAGGCAGGCCAGGCGCCGGCCGACCTGTCGATGATGTCGCAGACCTCGATGCTCAAGGGCCAGTCGACCGAGCTGTGGGCACCGCTCGACCTCGCCAAGATCAAGAACAGCTCGAACCTGATCGAGCATTTCATCAACAAATATCCGGATGGCCGCGTCGCCGGCATCGGTGCTGTTGCCTGGTACATCACGCTGGTCACCAACACCAACGTCTTCCCGACCGCGCCCGACAGCTGGGCGGCGTTCTGGGATCCGGCCAATGCCGACAAGCTCGGCCTGCTGGCGCTCGCCTCCAACTCCTTCCTGCTCGAGGTGACGGCCACCACTTTCATGGGTGGCACCAAGGCGCTCGACACCGAGGAAGGCATCCAGAAGGCGCTGGAGAAGCTCGCCGAGGTCAAGCCGAACGTGCGGTTGTGGTATCGCGACGAGGCGCAGTTCGAACAGGCGCTGAAGTCGGGCGAAATCCCGATGGGCCAGTATTATCACGACGTCACCGGCCTCGCCGCCGCCGAGGGCCAGCCGGTGCGGTCGACTTTCCCGAAGGAAGGCGGTGTCCAGGACTCCGGCTCGTGGGTGCTGTCGCGCGCCTCGAAGAAGACCGAGGAGGCGCATGCCTTCATCGACCATATGTGCCAGCCGGCGGTACAGGCGCTGATGTCGCGCAAGGTCGGCACGGCGCCGACGGTCAAGCGCGAGCTGACCGACTTGACGCCGGAGCAGTTCGCCGGCGTGTCGTCCGACATTCCGCCGATCATCCCGCGCTACGACCTCTACACCACCAAGGCCGACTGGATTAACCAGAAGTGGACCGAACTGATCGTCGGCTGATCTGCCTTTTTCCTTCTCCCCGCTCGCGGGGATAAGGTGGCCCGCAGGGCCGGATGAGGGGCAGAGCCGCCGTGGCAAGGCTCGCACCGCCCCTCATCTGTCTGCCGGCATCTTCTCCCCCGTGAACGGGGAGAAGCAACGGTTTCCGCAACGCCGCTCCAACATTTCAAGGCCCCCTCATGTCCGGACTCGTGCTTAAGGACATCACCAAGTCATTCGGCAACTTCACGGCTGTCGATACGGCCAACCTGTCGGTGCCGCATGGCAAGTTCGTCTGCCTGCTCGGCCCGTCCGGCTGCGGCAAGACGACGCTTCTGCGCATGATCGCCGGCCTCGAGGATCCCTCGAGCGGCGCGATCCTGCTCGACGGAACCGACATCACGCCGGTGCCGACGCACAAGCGCAATCTCGGCATGGTGTTCCAGTCGCTGGCGTTGTTTCCGCATCTGACCGTCGGCGACAACATCGCCTATCCCTTGCGTATTCGCGGGGCGTCACGCGAAGAGCAGAAGAAGCGCTCCGACGAGCTGTTGAAGCTCATTCATCTGCCCGGTTTCGCCGAACGTCCCGTCGCCAAGCTGTCGGGCGGCCAGCGCCAGCGTGTTGCCATTGCCCGCGCGCTGGCACTGTCGCCGAAGCTGTTCCTGCTCGACGAGCCGCTGTCGGCGCTCGATGCCAAGCTGCGCGAGGCGATGCAGGTCGAACTGCGCCAGCTGCAGCAGCGCTTGGGCATCACCACCTTCGTTGTCACCCACGACCAGCGCGAGGCGATGACCATGGCCGACCTCGTCGTCGTCATGGGCAACGGCAAGATCCTGCAGGCCGCACCGCCGATCGAGATCTACCGCAAGCCGGCCGATGCCTTCGTCGCCGACTTCATCGGCATGACCAACCTGCTCGATGCGGAAGTTGATCGCGCCGGCCGGGTCTCGGTGCTTGGTCAGGCCATCGCAGGCCTCACGATGCCTGAGGGCCTGACCAAAGCCTCGGTATCGATCCGCCCCGAGGACGTGCATCTCGGCTCCGTCGGCGGCGACGCCATATCAGGCACGGTGACCTTCGTCCGCGATCTCGGCGGCACCATCGAGACCTTCGTCGAAACAGGCGGCAAGACAATCATCGCAGTGGCGACGCCGCGCGAGCGGCCCGACGTCAAGGCGGGCCAGCAGGTCGGCGTGACATTGCCGGCGCAGTCTTGCGTGGTGCTGAAATCATGAAACGCGAGGCGCCGAAATCGCTTGCCGATTACAGCCCGCTGTTCTTTCCCGGGCTGATGCTGATCGTCTTTTTCGTCGTGCCGTTCTCGACGATGATCGCCGTCAGCTTCTTCCAGCGCGATCCCTCCGGCTTCTATACGCCGGATTTCGTCTTCTCCAACTATGCCCGCTTCCTCAGCCTGTTCTTCGGCAAGGTGCTGGGCTTTTCCTTGGTGCTGGCGGTGATGGTGGCGATCTGCTGCCTGGTCATCGCCTTTCCCTTCACCTATCTGCTCACCAAGCGGCCGCGAAAGGTGCAGACGGTCTGGCTGGTCTGCCTGCTGTCGGTACTGTCGCTGTCGGAAGTCATCATCGGCTTTGCCTGGTCGACGCTGTTTACACGGACCGCCGGCATTACCAATCTGTTCGTGGCGATCGGCTTGATGAAGGAGCCGGTGGCGCTGACGCCGAGCTTCTGGGCGGTGCTGACCGGCATGGTCTATCAGGCGCTGCCTTATACGATCCTGGTGCTCTACCCTGCCTTGGTCCGCCTCGACCCGACCTTGCTGGAGGCGGCCCGCACGCTCGGCGCCTCGCCGGTCAGGGCGTTCATGAATGTCGTGGTGCCGGCGCTGCGCAACACCATCGTCGCCACGCTGATCATGGTCTTCGTCTTCGCGCTCGGCTCCTATCTGCTGCCGCAGATCCTTGGCCGGCCGTCGCACTGGACGCTGTCCGTGCTGATCACCGAACAGGCCATCTATCAGTCCAACATGCCGTTCGCTGCAGCGATGGCGGTGTTCCTGGTGCTGATGTCGCTGGCGCTTGTCGGCTTGACGCTGCTCGTCGGACGCAGGGAGAACGCGCTGTGAGACAGACATTCCTTCGCCGGCTCTATTTCGTCGCCGTCGCCCTGTTCCTGGCAGCGCCCCTAGTCGTCGTCGCGGGCGTATCGGTCAACGAAAAGCAGGACCTGGCGTTTCCGCCGAAAGGCTTTTCGCTGGCCTGGTATGCCCAGATCTTCATGGACCCGGAATGGCGCAAGGCGTTGATCGCTTCGCTGTCACTGGCGGTGACGGCGGCAGCACTGGCCGTCGCCATCGCCTTGCCGCTGGCCTGGTTCCTGTGGCGGCGCATCGCGCCCTGGGCAAACGTGTTCCAGATCCTCGGACTGGCACCGTTCATTCTGCCGCCTGTCATCACCGCATTGGGCATGCTGACCTTCTGGGCGACGACCGGTTTCTATGGCCAGCCATGGACGGCAGTGATCAGCCACGCGATCTTC
This sequence comes from Aminobacter sp. BA135, assembly GCF_050859125.1. Taxonomy (NCBI): domain Bacteria; kingdom Pseudomonadati; phylum Pseudomonadota; class Alphaproteobacteria; order Hyphomicrobiales; family Phyllobacteriaceae; genus Aminobacter; species Aminobacter sp. BA135. Next base: position 367,241 of record NZ_CP139572.1, on the reverse strand, counting down.
TTTGTCACCCTGCCGCTGGTGACGCTGTCGCTCGGCTTCGCCTCCATTGACCGTTCGCTGGTCGAGGCGGCGGCGACGATGGGAGCCGACGACCGCACGGTGCTGAAGACGGTGGTGCTGCCGCTGATCCGGCCCTACCTCGTCTCGGGCTACGCCTTCGCCTTCGTGCTGTCGCTCAACGAGTACATCGTTGCCTACATGACCATCGGCTTCACGCTGGAAACACTGCCGATCAAGATCTTCAACGCCCTGCGCTACGGCTATACGCCGACGATGGCCTCGGTGTCGGTGTTCTTCGTCGCGGTGGCGGCACTGGTGTTCGGCTTGATCGCCAAATTTGGCGACATCAGGCGGCTCTTGGGCGCGATGTCCTCGGAGACCTGAGGCGTCAGCGACAAGTCGGGCGGCACCTTCGAACGGTGTCGCCTGAGTGACAATTGTCAGCCGCCTGGTTGTCGCGCTCGGTGGCTGCCGCTCCTAGCATCGCAATCATGCCGACCAAAACCCGGCGGCCATGCGGGAGCGAAGCGCCATGTGCGGATTTGTGTGCCTCTGGAACCTCGATGACGAGGCCCTGGCCACGCGGATGATCCGCAAGATGGAGCACCGCGGCCCCGACGCGCTGGAGGTGCTGCGGCCGACGAACATTCCCGTCGTCATGGCGCATGCAAGGCTTGCCATCATTGGCCCCGACAACGGCGCCCAGCCGATCTACCAGGGCGACAACATCCTGGTCGTCAACGGCGAGATCTACAACCACGCCGACCTGCGCGCGATCCTCGGCGAGAGCGCCTTCCAGACCCGCAGCGACAGCGAGACGGTGCTGCATCTCTTCCGCAGGAATGCGTTGCGCTGGGTGTCGCGGCTCGACGGCATGTTCGCCTTCGTGCTGGCAACGCCGGATCGCATCATTGCCGCGCGCGACCCGCTCGGCATCAAGCCGCTCTATGTCGCCCATATCGGCGAGGGGCTGGCGTTTGCATCCGAGCTCAAGGCCTTCGACGGCGTAGATGTCGCAAAGATCAAAGCGCTCGAACCTGGCGCCATGTACGACAGCCAGGCCGGCATGCGTCGCTGGTACCGCATGCCGCAAGGTGCGGCCGAGCCGGAGCCCGGTATCGACGAGGAGCTGACCTGGCGCGAGCTCAGGCTGGTGCTGGAAGAGGCGGTGGCCAAGTGGATGGTCGCCGACGTCGAGGTCGGGTCGTTCCTGTCGGGCGGGCTGGACAGCTCGATCATCGCGGCAATCGCCGCAAGGCAGTCGCCGAAGCGGCTGAAGACATTTTCCGTCGGCCTCGCCGGCAGCCCCGATCTGATCGCGGCGCGGCGGGTCGCCGGTTATCTCGGCACCGAGCATTTCGAGCACGCTTTTACGCCCGAAGAGGTCGCCCGCGTGCTGCCGCATGTCATCTATCATCTCGAAAGTGCTGATATCGACCTGGTGCGTTCGGCGGTGCCGACGCATTTCGCCGCCAGGCTGGCGCGGCGGCACGTCAAGGCGGTGCTGACCGGCGAAGTCGCCGACGAGCTGTTTGCCGGCTACACCTATCACCACGCCTATGTCGACCGGCCGCGCGAGCTGGCCGACGAACTGACGCGCTCGCTGGGCACGATGCACAACATCAATCTGCAGCGCGTCGACCGCGTCACCATGGCCGAGAGCCTGGAGGCGCGCACGCCGTTCCTCGACCGCGAGCTGATCGATTTCGCCCAGAGCATTCCGGCGACGCTGAAGCTCAGGCGCACCGATCCGGCTTCACTCGAAAGCACTGGACCGACGACGGAGAAGTGGATCCTGCGCAAGGCCTGCGCCGACATGCTGCCGCATGACCTCGTTTGGCGCAAGAAGGCGCAGTTCGACGAGGGGTCGGGAGCTGTGACGGCACTTGGCGAGGCGCTGCAGGCAATGACCGGCTCGGCCACGCCGCTCGACCGCGCCGCCGAGGGCGCGGTCTATGAGAGCCTTCTGCGGCAGAGCTACAGCGACCCCGACCGCATCATCAATGCGGCTGGCAAATGGGTCGCCAACCGGGTATCGGTGGCGGTTGCCTAGACGGGTGCTGCGACGCCCGTCAGATCACCGGCTTGTGCATCAGGCCGAGATGGTCGCGCCGGAGCCAGCGCCACAACAGCAGCACCGACACCACGGCGAGCCCGGAGAACAGGCCGATCCAGATGCCGCGGCCCTCGAAGCCGAAGTGGAAGGCAAGCAGCACGCCAAGCGGCAGGCCGATGCCCCAATAGCCGATCGCAGCGAGGATCATCGGCACCTTCGTATCCTGCAGCCCGCGCAGTTGGCCTGCCGATACCGCCTGGGCGCCGTCGACGACCTGGAACAGTGCCGCGAAGACCAGGAAGCTGACGGCGAGGCCGACCACCTGCGCGTTGGCCGGGTCGCCGACGTCGATGAAGGCCGAGATCAGCAAATGCGGCCAGAACACCATCACCAGCGCCATCAGCGCCATGAAGCCGACGCCAAGCACATAGGCCGTCCAGCCGGCACGCGTGATGCCGTCGCGGTCCCTGGCGCCGTAAGCCAGCCCGACGCGCACGGTGACCGCCTGGCCGAGACCGAGCGGGATCATGAAGGTGACCGAACAGATCTGCAGCGCGATGGCGTGTGCTGCGAGCGAGGACGAGCTGATAAGCCCCATCAGGAATGCCGCGGCGTTGAAGATCGTCACCTCGAAGGCAAGGATGCCGGAGATCGGCAAGCCGAGCTTGAGCAGCGCCCTGAAGCGCGGCCAGTCGGCGCGCCAGAAGCGACCGAACAGGTGGTAGCGGCGGAACTTCTTCTCCATCATGACGACGGCCGCCATGCCGACGAACATCATGCCGCTGGCGATGCTGGTGGCAAGGCCGGAGCCGGCGATGCCCATCTCGGGGAAGCCCCATTTGCCGAACACCAGAAGCCAGTTGCCAAGCGCGTTGGCCGCCACCGCGATCGCCATGATGACCAGCGCCCAGCCAGGCCGCTCCAGCGCCGAGATGAACGAGCGCAGCACGATGTAGCCGAAGAACGGCAAGGCCGCCCATTGCAGGTGATGGACGTAGATACCGGCCTGCTCGGCGAGTATGGGCTCCTGGCCCATGGCCAGAAGTATCTCCTCGGCGTACCACAACAGGGCCCAGATCGGGATCGAGATGAGGACGGCGAGCCACATGCCCTGGCGCACGGTGCGGCGGACGTCGCGCACCGAATGGCGCTTGCGGCCAAGCTCGGCCGCCATCATCGGCGAGGTCGCATACATCAGGCCGAGGCCGAAGATCAGTGGTGCGAAATAGAGGTTGGAGCCGAGCGCGCCGGCGGCCAGCGCATCGGGACCCAGCCGGCCGAGGATCATCACGTCGGTCGCCGTCATCGCCGTCTGGGCGAGATTGGTGAGGATCATCGGCCAGGCAAGCGCCAGCATGGCGCGAAGTTCGTCGCGCCAAGGAGTGGCCGGTGATTGCGCGCCGGTTGCGATCGCAGACATGGTTTTTCGTCTTTCGGTGGCGATATCGCGGCTCATTTGGCGTCGATATCGCGAGTTTTGACGACGGAATCCGCCCTTTTGGCGCGTCGTGGCGCCGTTTGTGACCGAAAGTGCCAGACGTGGCAAGCTGTCACGAAGACCAAGGATTATGCCAGCAGGGGTGGGCAGGCTGTGCTGTCAGTCGCCTGTCGCATCCGTCGGGCAATTGAGTTCGGCCATGATCCATTCGCGGAAAGCCCGGATCTTGGGCACGTTGCGGCGTCCCTCGGGATAGACCAGCCAGTAGTCGCCGCCATGGGCGGTGAGCTCGAACGGCTGGATCAGCCGGCCCTCGGCCAGTTCCGCGGTGAACAGCGCCGTGGTCAGGACCGTCACGCCCTGGCCGGCTATGGCGGCATTGGCCTCGGCGGCCTGCGAACCCAGGCTGGTATCGGGCATCCTGTCGAGTGCGTCCGCAGGCACATTGGCCTTTGCGAACCAGTCCTTCCACCAGATGTCGGCGGGGTTGAGGATCCTGAGCTTGAGCAGGTCAGCCGGCTCCTTGATCCCGCCGATGCTTTCGGCAAGGCGCGGGCTGAGCATGGGCGAAAATTGCGAGCGCAGCAAAAAATGGGTGGCAAGCCCGGGCCATTTGCCTGAGCCGGAGCGGATGCCGATATCCATCTCTTCGCGCGAGAAATCGACGAGGTAGCTCGAGGTGTCGAGGCGGACGGCGATGTTGGGGTGGCGCAGCTGGAACGAGCCGATGCGGGGGGCCAGCCAGTTCGACGCGAAGGTGTGGACCGTCGAAATGCCGAGCGTGCCGCCGGAGCCGGCGCGCGCCACCTGATAGGCCTCGCTCAACAGCCCAAATGCCTCTGTCACCATGGGCACCATGCGGCTGCCGACCTCGGTCAGCACCACCTGGCGCGGTTTGCGCAGGAACAGCGGTGCGCCGACGCGCTCCTCGAGCAGCTTGATCTGGTAGCTGACGGCGGCCTGGGTCATGCCGAGCTCGGCCGCAGCCTTGGTGAAACTGCCCTGGCGGGCAGCGGCTTCGAACACCCTGATCGCGGTCAAAGGCGGCAATTGAAGCGGCATTTCCCGCCCTCCCATACATAAGGCCATTTAATGGGTCGTGATCGACGTTCAATTGGAAAAGTCAATCATTCCAGACCACTATCTAGGTCAAGACATCAGCACATTTCAAGCATCTCTAAAGGATGACGATCATGGCCACGGCACAGGCAAGCCTTTTCCATTGCGAGCAGATCGGCTGGACCGCACGTCTGGCTGCAGCCTTCGGACTGCGTTCGCGCAAACGCGTGCTGGACTTCCGCGACCTGCCTGACCATCTCCAGCGCGACGTCGGCTACATCGACGGCAAGGACCCTTGCGGCCGGCGGGTTTGAGCCTCCGCACGCGCATGTGTTCCCCGCTGTCATATCTACGGTTCATTTCCGCCGCCAAAGCTCCTATGAGCAATGGGGTGAACAGGGACCGGTCATATGACGCCGAAGGCAGTGTATTGGGACATGGACGGCACGCTGATCGACAGCGAGCCGCTGCACGAGGAATCGCTTGTTTCGGCGCTGCGCAGCGTCGGCATCGAGCCGCCGGCCGACCTGCACGCGCGTGTCGTCGGCCAGGCGGCGCGGCCGGTCTATGAGGTGCTGCGCGACCAGTTCGGCCTCGCCCTCGACTTCGACGACTGGATTGCCCTCAAATACGATCACTATATGGGCCGCGCGCCGGACCTGCTTCCGCGCGAGGGCGCGATGGAGATTTTTCGCGACCTGAAGGCAAGGGGTGTGGTCCAGGCGATCGTCTCCAATTCAGACCGCATGGTGGTCGAGGCCAATTTGCAGGCTGTCGGCGTGCACGAGCCGACGATGAAGACGATCAGCCGCAACGACGTGCGTCTCGGCAAGCCCGATCCCGAACCCTATCTGCGCGCCGCTTATCTCACCGGCATCGACCCGGCCGAAACGGCTGTCATGGAAGACAGCGTCACCGGCGCCATGGCCGGCGTCGCCGCCGGCATGCGCACAATCTTCTGGCCTCAGGACAGGATCGACGGCCCGGCCGGCGCGCTGGTGGCGCACAGCGCCAAAGAGGTCAGGGCGCTGCTCGGACTGAATTAGCTGCAAATCTGGATGGACCTTTGGGCGCCGCGGACATACGCGTTGCCGGGCCTCTCAGTTCCGGTACACCGGTTCCTGCTCGTCGAGGATCGCCTTGAGTTCGGCGAGGTGGCGCTCGGCCTGGCCGGGATAGTCTTCCTGCTCGAGCGCTGCCTTTTCGGCGATCTCATCGGATAGCGTGCGCAGCGGCCGTCCGGTCCACAGAGCCTTGATGTAAGTTTCGCAGGCGCGCTCGAAATAATAGAGCCGGTTGAAGGTGTCGGCGACGCTGTCGCCGATGACCATGACGCCGTGATTGCCCATGATCATCACCTTGACCTTCGGGTCGGCGAGCAGCTGGGAGCAGCGTTCGCCCTCTTCCTCGAAGGCAAGCCCGCCATAGTGGCCGTCGACGACATGACGGCGGAAGAAGATCGCCGTGTTCTGGTCGATCGGCGGCAAGGTCGAGTCGGCGAGCGACGCCAGCACCGTGGCGTGGATCGAATGGACATGCATGACGCAGCGCGCGTGCGCGCAGTTGCGATGGACCGCGCCATGCAGGCCCCATGCTGTCGGGTCGGGCGCGTTGGGGCCTGACATCGTCTCGGGGTCGTTGGCGTCGATCAACAGAAGGTCGCTCGCCTTGATTCGCGAGAAATGCACCTGGTTGGGGTTCATCAGGAACTTCGAGCCCTCGTCATTGACGGCAAGCGAGAAGTGGTTGGCCACCGCTTCGTGCATATTGAGCCGCGCCGTCCAGCGGAAGGCGCAGGCGAGGTCGATGCGCTCTTCGTAGAAGGGCAGATTGGTCTGCTTGAGCTGGGTGACGGTCATTTCTTCCTCCCTCGCATTTGGCTGAGAGGAAGAATGCCGCGTCAGGTCAGCCGCGGCAACATCGGCTCAGGCTGATTTCAGCTGGTCCAGCCGGAGTCCGCCATTCTCGACGATGAAGTCGATGACCGCGTCCAGCCCCTTGCCACGCGACAGGTCGGTAAAGCCGAAGGGACGCTTGCCGCGCTGTCGGGCGGCGTCGCCTTCCATGACCTCGAGATTGACGTTCACATAAGGCGCAAGGTCGCACTTGTTGATGACCAGGAAGTCCGAGCGGGTGATGCCTGGGCCGCCCTTGCGCGGGATCTCTTCGCCCTGGCAGACCGAGATGACGTAGAGCGTGATGTCGGCGAGGTCGGGCGAGAAGGTGGCTGCCAGATTGTCGCCGCCCGACTCGATGAAGACGATGTCGAGGTCGGGGAATTTCCGGTTCATCACGGCGATCGCCTGGAGGTTGATCGAGGCGTCCTCGCGGATGGCGGTGTGCGGGCAGCCGCCGGTCTCGACGCCCATGATGCGCTCTTCAGGCAGCGCCTGCAGGCGGGCGAGCAGCAGTGCGTCTTCCTTGGTGTAGATGTCGTTGGTGACGACCGCGATGGAAAACTCGTCGCGCAGCGCCTTGCACAGCTTCTCGGTCAGCGTCGTCTTGCCCGAGCCGACCGGGCCGCCAATGCCGATACGAAGCGGGCCGTTTTTCGAGGTCATGACTGGAATCCGTTGAAGGCGAGGATGACGAAACCCGTGCCGATGACGAGGCACAGTGGCGAATAATACTGCCTGTCGAGCCGAGCGAACGGCATCTCGGGCGAGAGCCTGCGCCATGCCGGCGTGAAGCCGGCAATGCCACGGCCGATAAACACCAGCGCGACCATCAGCGCCGACGCTGCAAGGCCAGGCTTGGGAAAGGGCGTGGCGAAGACGCCGACAAGCGCCAGCGGCCACAGCGTCGCCACGATGAGACAAGCGGTGACGGCGAAGCAGGCAAAGGGCGTGGGCATGGTCCCGATGCCGCGAGCCCCGACGACAGCGCGGGCGCAGGAGGCCTGGTCCGTACCGGGCCAGACGCCGCCGAGGCCCCAATAGGCGTGGATTGCGGCGATCAGATAGAGCACGAAGGCCAGGGCGAAGGCGAGAACGATCATGAGCGGAACAGTCTCGAATGTTGGGTCTCGTGGCGCATCGCCATGATGTCGGAGGTTAGGGCGGCGGACCCCAGATCGTCGAGGGTCGTTACTGCCGCACGTGCGCCCACACGGAGCGCCACAGGCTCGAAGCCGGCAATGATGCTGGTTGCAGCCGTCTGGCCAATGACGCTTAGCCGGATTGCCGCCTGAAGGAGGTTGGTGGAGAAAGCCTGCAGCCAGGCGGCCAGCGCATCTTCCAGCGTTATGCCATGGGCGCCGGCGACGGCGCCGACGGCGACGCAATAGGGGCACTCGGCCGGAAGCCGCGCGACGACAGGATGCGGCCAAGCAGCGGCGGCGCTGAGGAAGGCCTCGCCCTGCAGCATCGATTCCATGTGGCGCTCGCGCGAGCCGGCCAATGCTTCGGCGAGTTCCGCCACCTCGCGCAGGTCGCCGTCGGCAGCGGCGCGGCGCCAGCTTTCTGCGAACAGCACCGCGTCGTTCCAGCCCGAGCCGATCTCGGCGAGCGCAGTCAGCCATGCAGCGAGGTCGTCGCGGCTGCCGATCAGATTATCATGTGCGGCCCGTTCGAGGCCGTGGCTGTAGGAAAATCCGCCGACCGGGAAGGTCGGCGACAGCCAGGCCATCAGCCGCAACAGCGAGGCATTGCCGCGCTCAGTCATGGTGGTGATGATGGTGGCCGCCATGGTCGTGGTGATGAGCATGATCATGCTCGTGGTGGTCATGACCATGATTGTGGCCGCGTTCGTGATGATGGGCGTGACCGTGGGAATGACCATGATCATGCGCGTGGCTGTGATCGTTGCCATGGCCGGAATAGGCGCCGCGCACAGGCTCGAAGGGGGCCACGATGTCGATCACCTCGGCACCCAGACCCTCCAACATCGCCTTGATGACATGGTCGCGCAGGATGAGGATGCGATCGGCCGATATGGCAGCAGCGAGATGGCGGTTGCCGATGTGCCAGGCGAGCTGCGTCAGGTGGACGGCGTCGCGGGCGCGGATGTCGTAGAGCTCTTCCGCTGCGGCGACGATGCCGGCCGTGCGGCCGTCTTCAAGGAGCAGCAGGTCGCCGGTTTCGAGCACGACGGGCTCGGGCAGGTCGACAAGCACGCGTTCGCCCTGAGACAGCGCGATGGCGCGGCGCCTGATGTGGCGCTCGTCGTGGGCGAGGACGGCGACGTCGAAGGGCTGCGCGCCGGTGGCGGCATCGGCATCGGTGATCTTGGTTGCGCGCAGCATGAGGCGTTTGTTCCTGTGGCGTGATGGTGGAGCGCCGGTCGTTCAGACGATGGTGTCGAACAGCCGCCAGATCCACGATATCTGATACAGCAAAGTGGCTGTCACGAAAGCCAGATGATATCGCCTGCCCGCGGTGGCGATGGCGATGAGGCAAAGTGCCACCAGGAGCGGCGTGCGGATCAGATACTCGCCGCCGAAATGGGCAAAATGTGCCTCGCCCTTGATCAATGTGTCGACGATGTCGAGCAGGTAAGTCAGGGCAAGCAGCCCGAAGAACCAGGCGCGGCGCGAATAGAAGAAATCCTCGTAGCTTTTGTAGTCCTGCATCGAATCGGGGAAGAGAAGCGCGCAGAGCAGGAACAGCGCAATCGCATAGCCGAGGATGAACAGATAGGTGCCGAAGGTCCAGTTCGGCACGGCGTAGAGGCCGAATTCCCACCACCAGAAATGCACCAGCGTCAGAAGCAGCGACGCCACCCAGGCGAGGTGCACCGGATAGAGCTTGTACTGGTCGGGATGCTGCACGATGCGGGCGACGCCCGACAGCAGCCGCGCCATGCCCAGGCCGATGATCATGCCCATGACGATGCGGATATGCGGGAAAACCTCGGCCGTGGTTTCGGGCGTCATGGGACGCTCCTGGGGTGGTCGGATGCAGGCATTGTCGAGTCCGGGAAGGTTCTTGCGGCGAGGGTTGGGGGACATCGTGCGCCGAAACGGCTTTCGCGCCAATAGACGTTGCCGTGAGCACGCCGTGTGCCGGGCACAAAAAACCCCGGCGCGCTGTCGCGGCCAGGGTTTCCCATCAGGCAAAGACGGTGAAGCTTATGCGGCTTCGGCGATATCGTCGTTCTTGAGCGCTTCAAGAATGTTCTGCGGCGAGGAGACACCATAGGGGTCGCTGTCGCAGTTGTCGGAGAAGCCTTCTTCCTCGAACCACTTTTCGATGCGGCCGTTGTTGACGACGGCGGCGTAGCGCCAGGAGCGCATGCCGAAGCCGACATTGTCCTTGGCGACCAGCATTCCCATTTTGCGGGTGAACTCGCCCGAGCCATCGGGGATCAGCTTGACCTTGTCGAGGTTCTGCGACTTGCCCCAGGCGTTCATGACGAAGGCGTCGTTGACCGAGACGCAGTAGATCTCGTCGATGCCTTCGGCCTGGAATTCGCCATGCAGCTTCTCGAAGTCGGGCAGCTGGTAGGTCGAGCAGGTCGGCGTGAAGGCGCCCGGCAGCGAGAACAGCACGACGCGCTTGCCGCCGAAATAGTCGGCCGAGGACTTGTCTTCCCAACGGAAGGGGTTCGGGCCGCCGACGGCCTCGTCGCGCACGCGCGTGCGGAAGGTGACAGCAGGAACTTTCTTGCCGATCATTTGAAACTCCATTTCCAAGATAGCGGGACCCCCGATCTTGGGCTCGGGGAATCCTGCCGAATTTTTAGCTAGCGCGAGCTCAATACCAACTGGCCGGAGGCGGTTCCAGCGCAACCGACGTGGCATCAGGTCGCGGGCGATTCCCCAGCAGCAGACGCGGTCAAGGAAGGTGGATCGTGGCGTCCATATAGATCACCGCCTGGCCGGTCAGATAGACCCGGTCGGCCGCGACTTCGCAGCCGAGAACGCCACCCCGTGCCGACAGCTGGCGTGCTGAAAGGATGGTCCTGCCGAGCTTTTCAGCCCAGTAGGGGGCAAGCGTGGCATGCGTCGAGCCGGTAACCGGATCCTCCGGGATTCCGGCGCCGGGGGCGAAGTAGCGCGAGACGAAGTCGCAATCATTGCCGCGCGCCGTGATGCACAGGCCGAACGATCCGAGTTCGGCGATGCGCGGCAGGTCGGGTCGGTAGGCAAGCAGCGCAGCCTCGGAGGTCAGCTCGACGAAGTAGTTCTCGCGGTTGCGAAGCAACTGCACCCAGCGGTCATCGCGCAGGCCGTTGACCAGCGCATCGCCTGATATGGCGAAGTCGGGATCGAAGCGCGGTATGTCCATGCGATAGCCGCCGCCCTGTGGCGTGACGAGCAGGTCGCCGACCTCGCGGGTGGAGAAACGCATGGTGCGCTCGACGCCCTTGCGCCGGTGCAGCGCGCAGGCCGATGCCAGCGTGGCATGGCCGCAGAACGGCACCTCGGCCGTGGGCGTAAACCAGCGGATGTCCCAGCCGTCGTGACCGGGCTTCAGGAAGGCGGTCTCGGCGAGGTTGTTCTCCAGCGCGATGCTCTGGAGAAGCTGGTCGGGCAGCCAGTCCTCGAGCAACACCACGGCCGCCGAATTGCCGGAGAAGACCTTGTCGGTGAAGGCGTCCACCTGGATCATTTCGAGCTTCATCGCGGCCTCTCCTTGCGTGGCCTGAGGCTAGAACAGGAAGTAGCGCTGCGCCATGGGCAGTACCGTCGCCGGCTCGCATGTGAGCAGCTCGCCGTCGGCGCGGACCTCGTAGGTCTCGGGATCGACCTCGATCTCCGGCATGGCGTCGTTGAGGATCATCGAGCGCTTGCCGATGCCGCTGCGGGTGTTTTCGACCGCCACCATCTCTTTCGCCACGCCGATGCGCTCGCGCAGGCCGCCTTCCAGCCCGGCCTTGGAGACGAAGGTGATCGAGCTTTGGGTCAGCGCCTTGCCATAGGCGCCGAACATCGGCCTGAAATGGCTCGGCTGCGGCGTCGGGATCGAGCCGTTGGGGTCGCCCATCGGCGCGGTGGCGATCCAGCCGCCGAGCAGGACCATATCGGGCTTCACGCCGAAGAAGGCCGGATTCCACAAGACGAGATCGGCGCGCTTGCCGACCTCGATCGAGCCGATCTCGCGCGACATGCCATGCGCGATAGCCGGATTGATGGTGTATTTGGCGATGTAGCGGCGGGCACGGAAATTGTCGTTGTTGCCTTTTTCCCCGGGCAGCGATCCGCGCTGGCGCTTCATCTTGTCGGCGGTCTGCCAGGTCCGGATGATCATCTCGCCGACGCGGCCCATGGCCTGGCTGTCCGACGAAATCACCGAGAACGCGCCGAGGTCGTGCAGGATGTCTTCCGCCGCGATGGTCTCCTTGCGGATGCGGCTTTCGGCGAAGGCGATGTCTTCGGGGATCGACGGCGACAAATGATGGCAGACCATCAGCATGTCGAGATGCTCTGATATGGTGTTGACCGTGTAGGGTCGCGTCGGGTTGGTCGAGGCCGGGATGACGTTCGGGTACTGGCAGACCTTGATGATGTCGGGCGCGTGGCCGCCGCCGGCACCTTCGGTGTGGAAAGAGTGGATGGTGCGGCCCTTGAAGGCGCCGACGGTGTCCTCGACGAATCCGCCTTCGTTGAGCGTGTCGGTGTGGATCGTCACTTGGACGTCATAGGCGTCGGCGACAGACAGGCAGGTGTCGATGGCCGCCGGCGTTGTGCCCCAGTCTTCGTGCAGCTTGAGCCCGCAGGCGCCGGCCAGCACCATCTCTTCCAGCGCGCCCGGCAGCGAGGCGTTGCCCTTGCCGAAGACACCGATATTCATCGGCAGGCCGTCGAAGGCCTGGATGATGCGGGCGATGTTCCACGGTCCCGGCGAACAGGTGGTGGCGAGGGTGCCATGCGCCGGGCCGGTGCCGCCGCCGACCATGCAGGTGACGCCGGAGTTCAGTGCCTCGTCGACCTGCTGCGGCGAGATGAAATGGATGTGGGTGTCGATGCCGCCGGCGGTCAGGATCTTGCCTTCGCCGGCGATGACTTCGGTGCCCGGTCCGATGATGATGGTGACGCCGGGCTGGGTGTCGGGGTTGCCTGATTTGCCGATGGCGGCGATGCGGCCGCCCCTGAGGCCGACATCGGCCTTGTAGATGCCGGCGTGGTCGAGGATCAGGGCATTGGTGATGACGCAGTCGACGGCACCCTGGGCGCGGCTCAGCTGGCTCTGGCCCATGCCGTCGCGGATGACCTTGCCGCCGCCGAACTTCACTTCCTCGCCATAACAGGTGAAGTCATTCTCGACCTCGATGAACAGCTCGGTATCGGCGAGCCGGACCTTGTCGCCGACGGTCGGGCCGAACATCTTGGCATAGGAGGCGCGGGAGATTTGTGCCGGCATCAGAGTTTACCCATCACCTTCTTCTGGAAACCATAGACCTCGCGCTTGCCGCCATAAGGCACCAGCGTGACGTCGCGCTCCTGGCCGGGTTCGAAGCGCACGGCGGTGCCGGCGGCAATGTCGAGCCGCATGCCGCGCGCTTTCTCGCGGTCGAATTTCAGGCCGTTGTTGGTCTCGTAGAAATGGAAATGGCTGCCGACCTGGATCGGCCGGTCGCCCGTATTGGCGACCTTGAGTGTTACCGTCGGCTGCCCCTTGTTGAGCTCGATCGAGCCTTCGGCCGTAATGATTTCACCGGGGATCATGCTCTTATGCTCCTAGCGCCAGCCACAAGCCGCCGAGGGCCGTGGCACCGCCGGCGATGCGGGTGACGAGGCGGCCGGTGTCGCCGCCGAAGGCGCGGCCGATGCCGAGGCCGAGACCGACGCCAGTCGCATGCAGCAGTGCCGTCGACAGCGCAAAGCCGATGCCGAAGCTCAGCGCGCCGGCCGAGCCGAGTTCGCCGCCATGGGCATGGCCATGGAAGAAGGCGAAGACGCCGACCATCAACATGCCGGCCCAGGTCGGCACCTTGAGCGCGATCGCGGCAAGCAGGCCGATCACCACGACGGATGCGAGGATGACCGGTTCGACGAAGGGCAGGGGCGCTCCGGCCATGGCAGCCGCGAAGCCCACAGCCATGGTGCCGACGAAGGCCGCGGGCACCAGCCACAAAGCGCGTCCGCCGAGCAGCGCAGCCCACAGGCCGACCGCCACCATGGCGAGGATATGGTCCATGCCGAACAGCGGATGCGACACGCCGGCAAGCAGCGAGCCGTGCTCCTCCGGGTCGAGATGAGCGAAGGCGGGTGCGACCGACAAAGACATCAAGGAGAGGGCGGCGGCGAGACGCTTGAGCATCGTTGATAACCTTTCGTTCAGGGCAATCAGGCGGCGGATTTCGACGCGCAGCCTTCGGCTTTCAGCACGCGCCTGGTTGAAGCAGGATGTTTCGCAAGCATGGCCGCTGGCCGGATCGGCCGAGCGGAAAAATTGCCGCCGCAATTGGGGCAGGTGCCCGAGAGCACGCCTTCCGCGCAGTCGCTGCAGAAGGTGCATTCGAAGGTGCAGATGACGGCATTCGTCGCCTCGGGCGGCAGGTCGCGGTCGCAGCATTCGCAATTGGGGCGCAGTTCGAGCATGACGGCCTCAGCGGATCGGTTCGTGGACGGTGACGAGCTTGGTGCCGTCGGGAAACGTGGCTTCGACCTGGACGTCGTGGATCATCTCGGCAATGCCATCCATGACCTGGGCGCGGGTGATGACATGAGCGCCTGCTTCCATCAGCTCGGCGACGGAGCGGCCGTCGCGGGCGCCCTCGACGATGAAATCGGAGATCAGCGCCACCGCTTCGGGATGGTTGAGCTTGACGCCGCGCTCGAGACGCCGGCGCGCCACCATCGCCGCCATGGCGATCAGAAGCTTGTCCTTTTCCCTTGGCGTCAGGTTCATTCGCGCACCAATATCCTAGAGTGACCACAATCTGGGCAGGCCTGCCCGTCCATTGAGCAGGGCGACCAGCGGCATGAGTCGCTTCCGTAGCGTGTAGCCGTCCCCGGCGTAAAGCCTCGCAAGAAGCTTGCCAGTTTGCCCGACCGTCCAGAAGCTGGCGCCACCGTCGTCGCCGACAATTTGCCGCGCCGGCTCAAGCAGCTGTTCGCCGCGTTCTGAGACGAGCAGCAACGTTGCAACGGCGATGCGCCCGTCGCCCGAGGCTGGCCGGTTGAGCGTTTTGCCGATGTCGGGGCCGACGGAAAAATCTTCGGCGTGGATAAGCCGGCCCTCGCGCCGGATGCGCCAGCGGTCACGGAAGGTGCCGTTTTCGACGCGCTCGCCCATGGCGGAGCGGCCGAAGACGGTCGCCTCGACTATCAGCGCCTCGGCGCCCGCGGCGAGATCGGCGTCGAGCGTGCGTGAAAAGGCGGCGCGGTCGTAACTGATCGTTTCCTGCGGCAGCCAGCCGAGGAAACCGCCGGCGCCTACCGACAGGCGAACATCGACCTCGGCGTGTCCGGCAAGCGCGCGGTAGACCTTCTCGCAGGCTTGGGTTGTGAGGACGGCGCGCGCGGCCGTACCGACCGAAACCTCCCAGCCGAGCCTGTCACCGCCGGTCAGCCCGCCGGCCATGTTGATCAGCACCGCTTCGAGCGGATCTGCGTTGGTCTCGGGCAGCCTGATCTTGGCCGCGCCATCCTGGTAGAGGCGGGCGAGACGGCTGCGGCCGGCGCGGTGCTCGACCTCGATGCGGGCCCGCGCCTTCACGCGCTGCGTGGAAATTGCCGCTGCGTCAGCCTGGGCGGACAGGGATGTGCCTGATGTCATGATGCCCGGAGGGTAACGGCAATGGGGGATTTGTCGATATACAAGCTTGTTGCCTCCTCGCGTTTCGCTTTCTATACAGGGACGCCTTTTTGGCTCAATTCGGGGGCGGTATCGTCTGATAATGTCAGGTTCTGGCCCGGCGCAGGAGCTGCGCGGCACGGACATGACAAGTTAGAGAGTTCTGGGGAAGGGTATTTATGGCCGACCAGTTGGCAACGGACATCATCGCCAAGATCAAGGCGCATGCCGAAGAAGGTGGCGACGAGATCACGCTCGGCACCGAGCTGACGGCGCTTGGCATCCACTCGCTCGAACTCACCGAGATCATCTTCGACCTCGAGGAAGAGTACGATATCGAGATCGAGATGAATACCGTCGACGCCTGGAGCAACCTCAAGAATGTCGGCGACATGGTCGAAGCCGTTCGCGCCCTGATTGCAAAATCGGCCTGAGATGAAGCGTCCCCGCATCGTCATCACCGGTATCGGCGGTCTGTGCGGGCTCGGTACCGGTGCACCCGCCATCTGGGATGCCATGCGCGCCGGCCGTTCGGCCATCGGACCGCTGACCAACGGCGAACTGCATGAGCTGAAGATCCGCATCGGCGCCGAGATCAAGCAGCTGCCCGAGCATGGTATCGACCGCAAGCAGCTCGTTTCCATGGATCGCTTCAGCCTTCTTGCCGTGATCGCGGCCAAGGAAGCGTTGCGCCAGTCCGGCCTGGTTGTGAACGAAAACAACACCCATCGTGTCGGCACGATCGTCGGCGTCGGCGTCTGCGGCTGGGAAGCGATCGAGGAAAACTACCGCGCCATCCTGCTCGAAGGCCGGAACCGCGCCGCCATCTTCACCGTGCCGAAGGTCATGCCGGGTGCCGCCGCCGGCCAGGTCAGCATGAACCTTGGCCTGCGCGGACCGGTGTTCGGCGTCACCTCCGCCTGCTCGTCGTCCAACCACGCATTCGCAACCGCAATGGACCAGCTGTTGCTCGGTCGCGCCGACGCGATCGTTGCCGGCGGCACCGATGCGCCGCTGGTGTGGGGCGTGATCAAGGGTTGGGAGGCGCTGCGTGTCGTTGCGTCCGACACCTGCCGTCCGTTCTCCGCCGACCGGCAAGGGCTGGTTCTCGGCGAGGGCGCCGGCATGGTCGTGCTCGAAACCTATGACCACGCCGTTGCCCGCGGCGCGGCGATCCTGGCCGAACTTGCCGGAACCGGCATGTCTGGCGACGCCTCCGACATCGTGGCGCCGACCGTCGAAGGCCCGACATCGGCGATGCGCGCCTGCCTGGCGGATGCCGGACTGGCCCCTGAGGACGTCGATTACATCAACGCCCATGGCACCGGCACCAAGGCCAACGACCAGATCGAAACGGCGGCCATCCGCCGGGTCTTCGGCGCCCATGCCGAAAAGCTGTCGGTGTCGTCGACCAAGTCGATGCATGCCCATTGCCTCGGCGCCTCGGGTGCGCTCGAAATGATCGCCTGCGTCAATGCCGTGCGCGAAGGCATCGTGCCGCCGACTGCGAACTATCGCGAGGCGGACGCCGATTGCGATCTCGACGTGACGCCGAACGTGGCGAAGAAGCGCGACGTGCGTGTGGCGATCAGCAACGGCTTTGCCTTTGGCGGCACCAATGCCGTGGTGGCGGTCAAGGCAGTCTGACCGCCGTCTCCGGTCTCATCTGTCATTCTGACAAAACAGGCGCGCTGCATATTGATGCGGCGTGCCTGCATGACTAACTCTTGGCGGCCCCCACCATTCTGGCCAGCGCGCTTCACGCCGGCCCACCCCACGAGGAACCGTCGATGAGCGATCTCACTCCATTTCCGATTGCTGCCCGCTGGCCGGCACAGCATCCAGACCGCATCCAGCTCTATTCCTTCCCGACGCCGAACGGCGTGAAGGTATCGATCGCACTCGAAGAGCTCGACCTGCCCTACGAGGCGCACGCCATCAACATCGGCAAGAACGAGAGCTGGACGCCCGAGTTCCTGTCGCTCAACCCGAACGGCAAGATCCCGGCGATCCTCGATCCCAACGGTCCCGGCGGCAAGCCGCTGGCGCTGTTCGAGTCGGGTGCGATCCTGCTCTATCTCGCCGAGAAGACCGGCCGCCTCATCCCCGCCGACCGCGCCCGCCACTACGAGACCATCCAGTGGGTGTTCTTCCAGATGGCCTCCGTCGGCCCGATGTTCGGCCAGCTTGGCTTCTTCCACAAATTCGCCGGCCGCGAGATCGCTGACAAGCGCCCGCTCGAACGCTACCGCGACGAGTCGCGCCGCCTGCTCGGCGTGCTCGACAAGCGGCTCGAGGGCCGCAAGTGGATCATGGACGACGACTACACCATCGCCGACATTTCGATGCTCGGCTGGGTGCGCAACCTGATCGGCTTCTACGACGCCGGTGACCTTGTCGGCTTCAAGAGCTTCGAGAATGTCGGGGCATGGCTGGAGCGGGGCCTGGCCCGCCCGGCGGTGCAGGCAGGCCTGAACATTCCAGCACGCGGCTAGGCAGCCCGAAGATCGAAAGAAAGCGCCGCGCGTCCTCGTGACACTCGGCGCTTCTGATTCCTGCAGACCGTCAAAGCGGTGCGGTACGTCCGATTACCAGGTCGGCTTCGCGCCTGGCGGCGAGCACCCGGTCGATGTTGGGCATGTCGTTGCTGTCGATCCAGTTGCGCGCATCGGTGTCCGAACGGCCATGCTCGCGCCAGCGCTCGACCAGCCGCCGCTCCAGCTCCTCGCGCGGCACGTCGACGAAGATGGTGAAGTCGAACAGCTGGTGCAGCCGCTGCCACGGCTCTTCGTCGAGCAGCAGATAGTTGCCTTCGACGAGGATGAACTTGACGTCGGCCGAAACGATCTCGGCTGCCGCCCGCGACAGCTCGATGCTGCGGTCGAAGACCGGGATGGCGATGTCGGGCTCGGCCGCGCGCAGGCGCTTGAGCAGCACTTCGAAGCCGGCAAAGTCGAAGGTTTCAGGCGCGCCCTTGCGCCCGCTCAGGCCGCGACTGGCCAGCACCGCGTCGTCGAAATGGAAGCCGTCCATCGGCACCACTGCGGCCGAACCTTCGGGCAGTACGTCGCGCAGCGCCGCCGACAGCGTCGACTTGCCCGATCCGGGCGGTCCAGCGATGCCGATCACGAAGCGCTCGGCATGGTGGGCGCGCTTGAACAGGGTTGCGGCGATGTGGGCGATTTCGGACATGGATCTCCCCGATGGTTTCAATGACATTCTGCTGCCGCACCCGACAAAAATGAGGCGGCCGCCGCGTCACTTCAAGATCGTCTCGCCGATCCGCAGGAAGGTTTCGTCGAACGGCGCCTCGCGCCGGCTGCCGTCGGCGAAGATCAGCCGCAGACGGCCCGGCAGGGCTTCGACCTGCAATGGCGCTTCGCCGCCATCCCAAGGCATGGCGCCGACAATCTGGCGGAAGGCGACGCGGCCGCCGAGTGCGAAGGCCGTCTCTATGCCTTCCTGCTTCAGCCAGTTGTCGCCGAGGGAGGCGGCATGGCCGATCGCAGATCGCCCGTCCTCGATGCCGAGCACGCCGTGCCGGCCGTTCCAGGGTGCATAATAGCGGCCGCCATTGCTGATCCACAGCATGGTGACGGGCAGCTCGGCCGGGTTCTTCAGCACCAGCACGACGTCGGCCTCGGCCGTGCGCGCCACTGCCGTCCAGCCCATGCCGCCATGATCGGCCTCGACGAGGGTGACAAAATCCTCGTGCCGGCGCGTCGCACTGTAGCAGGTGAGGTCGGTTTGGCTGCCATCCGCCGTCGGGAAGCGGGTGAGGTCGGCGCTGCGGGCGGGATAGGCGAGCAGATGGGCGCCGCGCGCCGGGTCGGGCTCGGTCACATCGGGCGGGGTCGCTGCCAGCCGCTTCGGCGAAAAGGCGAGGCGGCCGCCAGCGGCCATCTCGGTGATCGGATGGTGGGCGACCGATATGGAACCCGCACCGCCGGTGAACGAATGCTCCTGGTAGAGGAACGGGTGGTCGTCGCGCAGGATGAGCGTCTTGTCGACGGTGGCGCCCATCACCTTGTGTCGCAGCCGGAAGCTCGTGCGCCGGCCGCCTGATATGGTTTCGTCGGAGACGAGATCCCAGGCACTGTTGGCCGGCCAGCCATGCAGCGGTGCCGCTTCCACGTCGCTGCGCGAAAACGGCGCGCACAGGAAATCACCCGACAGCCTGACGACACCCTCGGGCAGGCCTTCAGGCAAGTCGTCGTGGTCGATCCAGGGCGCGCGGTGCAGCGGCTTCAGCGTGCGTCCGCCGCTTGTGATGGCGAAATCGGCGATGTGGCCGACGGCAAGATCGAGCGCGGCTGAAATGCCCTCGGCCTGGAAACCATGCTCTCTCATGCCAAATCACCTCGCTATGTCAGCCAACAGAGCCGATTTGGCATCCTTCGCGCAAGCCGGCGGGTGTAACCAATATTCAACACCGCCGGCGCAACATGCATCTGCTGCGCCAGGCGAAATGGACGGAATGGCGTGCGTTCTGTAATTTTCGGCTGTTGTTGCCGGCCGGCATGTGACAAAGCCCAATTTTGGTGATCACCGACAGGTTCTTTTCTTGTTAGCCCAGACCCACTCTTTCTTGCCGCCTTTCAGACTTCCCCGGTCTCTGTGGTCTGGGCTGTGGCGCACTATCGTGGCGCTGCTTGCCGTGGTTACGCTTGTCACCGGCTGCGCCACTTCGGAGACGCTGAATGTCGCGCCGCAAGCCGCTGCGCCCGACAAGTTCGCGGCCATCGTCGTCGACGCCTCCAACGGGCGCACGCTTTATCAGGCCTACTCGACGGCACCGCGTTATCCCGCCTCGCTGACCAAGATGATGACGCTGTATCTGACCTTCGAGGCGATGCAGCAGGGTCGCGTCGCCAAGACGACGTTCATTCCGGTGTCGGAGAATGCCCGCTCGCAGCCGCCGTCCAAGCTCGGCTTCAAGCGTGGCGAGCAGATCGAACTCGAAGCGGCGATCCGCGCGATGGCGACAAAGTCGGCCAATGACGTGGCTGTGGCCGTCGGTGAATATCTCGGCGGTTCGGAAGAAGGTTTTGCCCGCCAGATGACGGCAAAGGCGCGCCAGCTCGGCATGACCAGTACCGTCTTCCGCAACGCCTCGGGCCTGCCCGATGCGCAGCAGCGCACCACGGCGCGCGACATGGCCGTGCTCGGAATGGCGCTGCGCAAGCATTTCCCGCAGCACTATTATTACTTCTCGGCCACCGACTTCAATTTCCGCGGCAAGCGCATTCGCGGGCACAATGACCTGCTCGGCCGGGTCAACGGCGTCGACGGCATCAAGACAGGCTACATCAGGGCCTCGGGTTTCAACATCGTCACCTCGGTGCAGGCCGACGGCCGCAAGTTGGTGATCGTGGTCATGGGCGGCGACACGGCGCGCAAGCGCAACGCCCAGGTCGAGGAGATGATCGTGCGCTACATGCCGCAGGCCGCCGGCGGCAGCCTGGCGTCGCAGATGTTCACCCCGGCACCGGCGGCCACCGCATTGGCAGCACCCCTGCCGGCACCCGCTACCCCTGGCATGCCTATGCCGGTCGATAATTCCGCGACCATCCAGCAGGGCGACGCGCCCGTGCCGATGGGCGAAATCCAGTAACCAGACGGGTTGGTGCCGCGCGGCTCAGGCCGGCGCGGTGTACTGCTCGTCAGTGACGTGCTCGAGCCAGTCGACGGCACGGCCATCGAGCGCCTCCTGCAGCGCGATGTGGGTCATGGCCGTTGTAGCTGAAGCACCGTGCCAGTGCTTTTCGCCTGGTGCGAACCAGACCACGTCGCCCGTCCTGATCTCCTCGACCTTGCCGCCCCAGACCTGGGCCCAGCCGAGGCCGGAGGTTATGACCAGCGTCTGGCCGAGCGGGTGGGTGTGCCAGGCCGTTCGCGCGCCCGGCTCGAAGGTGACGGTGACGGCGCGCAGCCGCGCCGGTGCCGGCGCCTCCAAGATCGGATCCTGACGCACCGCGCCGGTGAAATAGTCGGGCGAGGGTGTTGCCGAAGGCCGCGAACCGCTGCGTTTGATGTCCATCTTGGTCTCCTCTGGTCGTGCCTGGCCGCTCTCATGGGATCGCGGTGGCCCGCTTTCGTCCCGTTGCTACGCTATTCCGGGCGAAAAGCTACTGCACGCTTTTCCTGGAGCATTGTTCTAGCGGGCGGGGAATGCCTTGTTGGGTATCATCCCGCTGCGCTGCGCACCGGCTCTTTCACAAGTTGCAGCGGTGCTTGTCGGCTGACAAGCTGAGGCGACCCCGATGATTCGAAGCATGGAGCCTGCCTCAATCAAGCAGGGCGATGATCGCCCGCCCGCTGGTCAGGTCGGTGATCATCCGCACGATCGCGGCCATGTCGGCCTCGGGCAGCGCCACAACAAGCTCGGCGCCGGTCGCGGTGAAGGTCTCGGCGATGATGCGCACCCCTGGCTGGGCCGCGAGCCTTGCCTGGACGATCGCCAGGTCGGCGAAGCCGCAGGTGATTTTCGCCTCGACCGAGATGACGATCTCGGCCTTGGCTGCGGCGCGCAGGCAGGCGGCGGCGGTGCCGCCATAGGCCCGAACCAGCCCGCCGCTGCCCAACAGGATGCCGCCGAACCAGCGCGTGACGACGACGGCGACATTGTCGAGGGTCTGGCCGTCGAGCGCCGCAAGGATCGGTTTGCCGGCAGTCCCGCTCGGCTCGCCGTCGTCGCTGAAACGATAGCTCTGGCCGATGCGCCAGGCCCAGCAATTATGATTGGCTCCGGCATCCGAATGGGCCGCAATGAACGCCTTCGCCGCCGCCTCATCCACCACCGGCCCGGCGGCAGCCAGAAACCGGCTCTTTTTAATGTCCTGGGCGAAGGTTTCAGGTTGGGCGAGCGTGAACATGTCTGGTGGCGGTTAGACATGTCGGGCGGGCGGGCGTCAATGCCATGGCGAACACCGCCAGCCGGCGCATTCGCTTCCTAAAGGAGGTTTGTCCGACGTACGTCCAGCGCGATTTGCAGGTTGCCGCATTGCGAATTGCCACTTCCCCCGTTGAAGCCGGCCAGCGCATCGGTTATGAACGCGCGTCGTCCGGTGCGCCGGGCGTGGTTCGCGGCCTGCCGTGGACGAGCACCCGTAGCTCAGCTGGATAGAGCGCTGCCCTCCGAAGGCAGAGGTCACAGGTTCGAATCCTGTCGGGTGCGCCAGCCATTTCGATTGCCTCCCGAATTCGCTGGCTAAAGTGGCATCTTCGCCGCGCTGTCCTTGTAGTCCTGCTTCGGGTCACCCAGGCCCAGGAACATCTTGACGCCGGCAACGAGGCTGGACGCGTCGAGCCATATCTGCGCGTCCGCCGGTTCGAACCGCAGCAGCCTGAGCTTCGGATCATCCTTGCCCTTCTCGAACCACGCCGCCACAAAGCGATTCCACAGCCGGTCGATCGTGCCGCGGTCGCCGTCGATCCTGAGGGTGCCATGGACGGTGGCAAACAGGTCGTGCTTCTTCGACGCGTAGACGAGCGTGGCTTTCCTGGCGCGCCCAAGCTTGCTGGCAAGCTCGGTGTCGCTTGCCGTGAAGAAGTAGATGGTCTTCCGGTCGCCATCGAACTGCGCGGTCATCGGGCGCGGGTCGATACCAGGGACACTCACCATCACGGTCATGTCTGAACGTATCGATTTCCAGAACTTCGCTTCGAATTCTTTCTTTTCGGCCATGTTGGATCTCCTTGAGGAGGTTCAACCCTTGGCGTCACGGGAGGTTCCATCTGGCAGGCGATCCTAAGTGGGCGACGCGTGCGTACAGCCCCAGCCCGCTATTGCTGCTTGGCGCTGATGATCCATGCACGGGAGTCGAACAGCACACCATCGGCCGTCATATGCGCTTCGAGCAGGTTGCGCAGCCGTTGGAGCGGCATTTCAGGTGGTTCGTCAGAGCGTGCAAGCGTGTCCTTCACCATGTAGAGGCCGGCGAGCGCATCGAGCGCCGTATCGACGTCCGACCCGTAGAAGACCGGCTCCCGCACCTCGGCAAAGTCGATCGAGCCAAAGCCGGCCGTGTTCAGGAGCTCCGTGGCGATGGCGGGATCGCCAAGCGAAAACGCTTTGCCCGCGTCCGTGACAACGGCGGCTCCTGGAGCCAGCGCCTGTCTGATGGCGCCGGACCATGGGTTTCGCTCCTGGCTCTGCCACACCATCCAGGCCAGACGTGCGCCTGGGCGCATTGCTCGGGCGATGTTGGCGAATGCCGCCACCGGATCGGCAAAGAACATCACACCGAACCGGCTGATGGACAGGTCGAAGCCGGCAGCCGGAAAGTCGTGCTTTTGCGCGTCGCCCAGTTCGAACGCCACGTTCCGCAATCCAGCTTCCGCGCTACGCTGCCGTGCGATCTCGAGCATCCCGGCGGAAATGTCGATGCCGACTGCTTTGGCCCTGGTGGCGCGGGCGGCCTCGCGGGTTGTCTGGCCCGCGCCGCAACCGATGTCGAGCACCCGGTCGAACATGCCGATGCGGGCAGCGGGCAGCAGACGCCGGTGATGCCGCGCCAACTCCGCGTCGTAGAAATCAGCGCATTGGAATGCCATGCAACACCCCCTGTTTGTCGTGGAGGCCCTTGTCGTTTCTACGACGGATGAACCCTGTCAACAAAATGGTCGGGTCATGGATTTCAGTAACCGGATAGCTGGCTTTGAAAATGCAAGACGACCCCTAACAGGCCAAGCTGCTGGAGCCACCAGTCTTACCGTGATTTTCTGGATGAATGCATGACGCGAAGATCATAGGAAGCGGCGCTGCCGCCGCGCCGTTGATCAAAAACTCACACCGAGATTGGCCCGGAAGCTCTGGTCGACGACGCCGGAGCCGAACTGGCCGGTATAGGCGACGCCGAGCTTGGCATCAGGGGTGAGCGCGAGGTCAAGGCCGGCCTCGACGATCGCCACGTCCTTCGCGACCGGCGCGCCGGCGATCTGGAAGGCGGCGCCGCCTGAGAAGGCGACCGAGGTCAGCGGGGTGACGTCGCCGAAGGCGTGGCGCCAGCCGGCCATCCCGCGCAGCGTGGCGTCCATGCCGCGGATGGCAATGTCGGTGCTGGCCCTGACGCCGAGCGTCGTGAACGTCGTCTCGGTGGTCGAGGCGTTGGCCGTCAGCGCTGCCTGGCCGCCCTTCTCGGTGAAGCTGTCGGTCCTGACATTGATATAGGCAAGCGCTGCGAAGGGCTCGACGATCGCGTCGCCCGTCTGCAGGCGATAGCTCGCCTCGCCGAAAACCTGGGTGGTGCCGGCGTCATAGCTGGCGGTCAGCCTGTCCTTGAAGTTGGCAAAGGGAACGGTGCGGCTGGTCTCGATATCCGTCCAGCTGTAGGCGGCGCCGGCGCGCAGGCCGAACGCCTGCCACCGGCCGCCCGCGAAGACACCGGCATGGTAGGCGCTGCTGTCACCCGAGGACGCGCGGTCGTCGGCATCGAAGCTGCCATTGCTGTAACCGGCGAAGGTACCGATGCGAAGGTTGTCGCCGATGCCGGCATCGAGACCGCCGATGAAGCCGCCGGTGGTCCGGCCGAAGGCTGCCGCGTTGCCGTCGCTGCCGGTCCTGCCCCACGAGCCATAGGCCTGACCCCAGAAGGCCATACGCTCGGTCGTCGCCTCGGCGATCTCGGGGCCGTCGGGGCCATAGGCCATGACGGGCAGGGCTTGCGTGCCGATGTCGCCGAAAGCAGCGCGGATACGGTCGTTGGCGGCACTTGCGAGGAAGCGGCTGTCGTCGACGAGCATGCCGCCGACCGAGGCGTGGACCTCGCCCGACAGTGCGTCGAAGGCCTTGCGCGCGGTGTCCTTGTCGAGATTGACGATGGCCTTGTAGATCGCGTGCTTGTTGCCCAGCTTGTCGGCTGCCCCGGCGGCGGCGAACTGGTTGCGGGTCGCGGCGATGTCGGTGAACTTGATGTCGTTGCGGTCGAGCGACAGGCCGACGGCGTTGCTGGTGTAGGTCAGCGTCGGCGTCAGGAAGGCGAGGTTGCTGGTGACCGAAGCGAACTGGCCGAGCACGCCGGTTGCTGCGGTCAGGATGGTGTACTGCGTCGACGGTGCGTAGTTGCCGCTGCCGGCCAGCACCTGGACAGTGCCGCCCGAAAGCGTCGCCTTGCCGCCAACCGAGAGCCTGTCCGACTTGCCCGTCGTGTCGGCATCGAGCTGGAAGGTCGAGCCGGCAGCGAAGCTGGCGTCGCCGGCGACGCTGAGCGTGCCGATCGAGCTGCCGGTGTTGACGATCGAGCCGGACTGCGCGGTCAGCTTGCCGATGATGCCGGTGCCGCCGAGGGTCGCGCCCGAAGCGACCGTCACCGCCGACTTGGCGAGCGAGCCATTCACCGAGAGCTTGCCGGCGCTGACCGTGGTGTCACCCGAGAGAAGGCTGGTGCCGGTGAGGGTGAGAGCGCCTGCGCCCACTTTGGTGAAGCTGCCTGTGCCGTTGATGGCGTTGGCGAAGCCGGCGTCGGTGGCCTGGTCAATGATGAAGGCGGCGTCGTTGAGGATCGCGCCGCTGCCGAAGCTGGTGGCCGAACCTGAGAGCGTGCCGGCGGAGATGGTCGTGCCGCCGGCGTAGCTGTTGGCTCCGGTGAGCACGGTCTTGCCCGAGCCTGCCTGCTTGACTGAGCCACTGCCCGAGATCGCGCCGCCGAAGGTCAGCAGGTCGGAGCGGTTGAAGGCCAGTGTGCCGGAATTGGCGACGTCGCCTATGATCGAGCCGCTTGTCCCGCCATTGCCGATCTGCAGCGTGCCGGCGCTGATTTTGGTGCCGCCGGCATAGGTGTTGGTACCGGTCAGCGTCAATGTTTCCGAGCCGGTCTTGGTCAGCTTGCCCTGGCCGGAAATGACGCTGGATGCGGTGAGGTTGGCCTGTGTGTCGAACGTTCCGCCGGCGAGGCGCAGCTCGATGTCGCGCGCGGTGGTCATCCCGGCGGTGTTGGTCAGGATGCCGCCGATGAAGGTGAGCCTGCCCGAGGCAGCACCTAGATTGCCGTCGGACGAGATCGACAGCGTGCCGCCCTTGATGACGGTACCGCCGGTGTAGCTGTTGGCGCCGCTGAGCACGAGCGTGCCATAGTCGTCCTTGACCAGTCCGCCGGCGCCAGTGAGCTCGGATTCGATCGTCGCAACGGTGCCGGCGCTGGAGGTCGTGCCGTCGCCGACGCGGATGGTGGTGGCGGCATCATGAAGGCCGACCGCGTCGCCCTTGACGATGTAGCCGCTGGTCGCGAACTGCATGCCGGTGACTGAAATGGCACCCTGGCTCGAGTCGACGGTCAGCGTACCGGCCGTGCCCTGGAAGATGGCGTAACCCGGCTGGGGCGCCATCGGTGCGTTGAAGGCACCGTCCTGGCGTGTCCAGTTGCCGGCTCCGGCACTCCAGATGCCGTCGCCGCCGTCGATGGCACCGTTGTTGAGGTTGCCGCTGGCGCCGCCATCCCAGAAGGCGAGAGCGGTGCCGCCGGTGTTGATCAGGTTGATCTGCTTGGCCACTTGCGTCTGGATGGTGAGGTCGCTGGTCTGGAATGCGCCGGGTACGGTGCCGATGACCAGGCCGTTGTCGGTCAGCGTGCCGCCATAGTCGATCAGCCGGTAGACGCCGGCGCCGAAGTCGTTGCCGCCGCTGACATTTAGCTTGCCGTCCAGCACGAGGTCGCCCTTGACGTCGATGCGGTCGCTCTGGGCGCCGAGCTCGAAGTCTAGATTGGCTGCGTTGGACAGGTTGAGCGAACCGACAGTCAGCGTGCCCTTGCCGGCGCCAGGCGCGATATGGCCGCCGTCGGAGACGGTGACGCTGCCCGAGACCGTGCCCGAGCCGGACAGCGTCGCGCCGCTGTCGACGCTGACGGCGGTATTGCCAAGCTTGCCGTTGACCTGAAGCTCGCCGGCCTTGACCGCGGTCGCGGCGGTGTAGGTGCTTTCGCCCGACATGGTCTGCTTGCCGCTGCCCTGCTTGGTGAAGCTGCCGCTGCCCGACATGACGCCTGAGAATTCGGTGTCGTTGCCATTGCCCGATGTCAGCGTGCCTGCCCCAAGCTTGACGTTGCCGGCGCCGACGAGCGAGGCGATGGTCTGGTTGTGACCGTCGAGGTCGAAGGTGGCGCCCGAGCCGACGCTGACTGCGCTGCCCGAGGCGATCGTGTTGACGGCGCCCGCGGTCAGCGTGCCGGCATCGATTTTGGTTATGCCTGTGTAGGTGTTCGCGCCGGACAGGGTGAAGCTACCCATGCCCTTCTTGGTCAGGCCGCCAGTGCCGGTGATGACGCCGGAAAATTCTGTCGAGCCGTTGTTGCCGCCCGCGGTCAGCGTGCCGGCTCCAAGCGAAACCGTGCCCGCGCCTGCGAGAGAGCTGATGACCTGGTCGAAGCCGTCGAGATCGAGCTCGGTACCACTGGCGACTTCGACCGCGCTGGCTGAAGAAAAGCTATTGGCAGCACCCGCCTTGAGCGTGCCGCCATCAAGCCAGGTCTTGCCTGTATAGCTGTTGCTGCCGCTGAGGGTGAAGACGCCGGTGCCGATCTTCGACAGGTTGCCGGCCCCGGAAATCGCGCCGGAGAAAGTGGTCGAGGCGTCGTTTGCGCCTGTCGTCAGCGTGACCTCTTGCTGCGAGCCCCAGAGCGGCCTGGCCACGCCGAGCGTGACCGAGCCAGCGCCTGCCAGCGAGCCGATCTGCTGGTCGTAGCCGTCGAGGTCGAGCGTTGCATCGGCCTTGATGGTCATCGCGCCGGTGATGTCGAATGCCCCCGCATTCCCCGCCCTGAGGGTGCCTTCGCTGACCGTGGTCGGGCCGCCGTGCTGCATGGTCTTGACGACAAGAGTGCCTGCGCCGGTCTTCTCCACGGCGCGCGGTTCACCGCCACCGCTGAGAATGTAGCCCGAATGCGTGGCCGTGCCCGACGCGACCGACAGCACGGTGTTTTCCTGCTGCAGGGTCATGATGTTGGCGAGGTCGATACCAGCGCCGTAGTCGAGGGCGCCGCCGAACATCATGATGTAGCCGGTGCCGGCTGCGAGGCTGTTTTCGAGCCGCAACGTTCCGGCAAGCGAATAGACGATGCCGTCGAAACCGCTGCTGTCGCCCGACAGGGTAAGCTTGCCTTCGCCGTACTTCTTGAAGTCGCCCGAGCCTGACATGTCGCCGTCGTAGGAACTGTCATCCGATCGGTCGAAAGCAAGCGTGCCGGAATTGCTGACGTTGCCCGACAGCGTGCCGCTCGTCTCGGATTTGCCGATCTGGAGCACGCTGCCGCTGTCGATGGTGGTGCCGCCGGAGTGACTGATGTCGCCGCTCATCAGGACCACGCTGTTGCCGGTCAGCGTCACCGTGCCGCTGCCGGTGATGTCGCCTGCAAATTCGCCGTTGGCTTCCGTGTTGTTGAAGACCAGCCTGCTGTTGTTGAGCACGTCGCCCTTGATCGAACCGCCATTGCCGATCTGCAGCGTGCCGGCGTTGATCGTGGTGCCGCCGGTGTAATAGTTGGCAGAGGTCAGAGTTGTCGTACCGGTGCCGTTCTGCTCGACGCGCCCGGTGCCACCGATGTAGCCGCTGATGACGAGTGCGTCGTCGGAGCGGTTGAAGGCAAGCACGCCGTTGTTGACGATATCGCCGGCAACCGAGCCCGACGTGCCGCCATCGCCGAGTTGCAGGGTGCCCGCGGAAATGGTGGTCTTGCCGGTGTAGGTGTTGTCGCCGGTCAGGATCAGGGTTCCGAGGCCGAGCTTGTCGAGTTCGGTCATGTCGCCGTCGGCGATGATCGAGCCGATGGTCGCCGTCACACCGTTGTCGGTGTTGATGAAGCTCGCTTTTTCGTTGCCGTGGGGATTGCCGGACAGGGCGAGGATGCCGCCGGTGAGCTGATAGCCTGTGGTTGAGAACTGCAGGCCCTGGAAGGCCAGCGAACCGGTGACGGTGACGGTACCAGCCGTACCGGCGAAGACGCCGACCTCGCCGCGCCAGCCATCGTTGAGGTCGGCTGCGCCGGGCGCCCCGGTCCAATTGCCATTGCCAGCGCTCCAGGTGCCGCTGCCGCCGTCGACGGTGCCGTTGCCGGCGAGGTCGCTGCCGTCCCAGAACTGCAGCAACTGGTCGTTGTTGCGGATCATCAGGTTGACCTGGTTGGCGACGGCGGTGCTGATGACGGCGTCGGTGGGCAGCGTGTGGAACGATCCGGTGACGCTGCCGGAGACGTTGAACAGCCGGTAGTAGCCGGTTACCGCGTTTGGCGTCTCCAGCGTGCCGCCGAGTGTCAGGTCGCCATTGACGATGACGAGGTCGTTGGTCGGGCCGCCGACGACGCCTGATGTGCCGAGCTCGAAGATGCTGGTCGAGCCGCTGTTGAGAGTGAGGTTGCCGTCGACGGTCAGCGTGCCCGGGCTGTTGCCCGCCGTCAGCGTGCCGTTGACCACGGTGGTCGCGATGGTGCCGCTGCCGCCGATGGTCGCGCCGGCATCGACCGTGACGCTGGAGGACGACGCGATCGAGCCGTTGACGACCAGCTTGCCGGCGGAGACCTTGGTCGCGCCGGTGTAGCTGCTGGTACCTGTGAGGATGGTGGTGCCGGTGCCGGCCTGCTCGAATGTTCCGGCGCCCGAGATGCCATTGGCGATGGTGACGATGTCGGAGCGGTTGAAGGACAGCGTGCCGGCGTTCTCGACGCTGCCCGAGCCCAGCTTGCCTGACGTGGCGCCGTCTCCGACCTGCAGCGTGCCGGCGGTGATCTTCGTCGTGCCGGCATAGCTGTTCTCGCCCGACAGCACCGTGGTGCCGCTGCCCTTCTGCGCGAGTCCGCCCGTGCCGGACAGGATGCCGCCGAAGGTCACCTGGTTCGACCTGTTGAAGGCGAGCGCGCTGTCGTTCAGGGCTTCGACCGAGCTGCTGCCGATGCCGCCGCCCGACGTGCCATCGCCGATCTGCAACGTGCCGCCGACAAGCGAGATGTCGCCGGACATGGTGTTGGCGCCGCTCAGCGTCAAAGTGCCGTAGCCTTGCTTCTCCATGGTGCCCGTGCCGGAGAAGCTGTTGCCGAGCGTGTAGTCGCCGTCCCGGTTGAGGACCAGCATCGCGTTGTTGACGACCGCGCCGCTGCCAAGCGTGGCGGGGGCGCCATTGCCAAGGGTAAGCCTGCCCGCCGATATGGTGGTTCCGCCGGAGTAGCTGTTGACGCCGTTGAGGACCAGATCGCCCGACCCGGTCTTGACCAGGCTGCCCGAGCCGCTGATCGCGCCGTTGAGGACCATGGAGGTGTCGGTGTCGAGCGTGGCGGCAGCATCGAGATCGAAGGCATTATTGAGCCAACCGTTGGTGCCGCGCAGGGTTGCGGCACCGCCGAAGGTGACTGTGCCGGTGCCCAGCCCTCCGGCACCGTCGACCTCGACGGTGCCGCCGCCGATGTAGGTGCCGCCCGTATAGGTGCTCGGCCCGCTCAGAACGAGCCTGCCGGAGCCGGTCTTCACAAGTTCGGTGCCGGCGCCGCTCAGGCCCGTGATGCCGGTTCGGCCGCGGCTGTCGATGGTCAGCCGGTGGCCGTCGCCGTCCACGCCGCCCAAGAACTCGAAGCCGGTGTCCGCCTCCGTCAGCACCAGCGCGCTGCCGCTCAGGCTGGCCTGGGCCATGGCACTGCTTTCGCCGGAGACCGTGTGCAGGGCGCCCTTGCCGTTGGCGCCGCTGCCCTTCAGCCTCAGCGCGCGTGTGTCGATCGACATGTCTCCGTCGATCTCGAGCGTGGCATTGGCCGCGACATCGATGGCGCTCGAACCGCTGCCGAGCGAACCAGGATTGCGCACACTGAGTGTGCCGGCATTCACGGCGATGCCACCTGAGAACGTGTTCGCGCCGGTCAGGATCGTCTTGCCCGCGCCGTTCTGGCTGAAGCCGCCATTGCCGTTGATGTTGTTGGCAAGCGTGTAGGTGTCGGAACGGTTGACGGCGAGCGTGCCGTTGTAGTTGTTGATCGTGCCGAGGACGGAACCGCTGGTGCCGCCATTGCCGAGCTGGAGCGTGCCTGCGTAGATTTCGGTGCCGTTGGCATAGGTGTTGTCGGCGGTGAGGGACGTGGTGCCACCGCCCAGCATGGTCACGGTGCCGCCACCGGAGATGACGCCGCCGAAGGTCAGCGTGCCCGTGCGGTTGAACGACAGCGTCGTGCCGCTGGCCAGTGCGACGTTGCCGTCGAGCGAGCCTGATGTGCCGCCATCGCCGATCTGCACTTGTCCGCCGCTCACCGTGGTGCCGCCGCTGTGGGTGTTGGCCCCTGTGAGCGTGAGCATGCCGCTGCCGACCTTGGTCAGCGAGCCCGTGCCCGCTGTCGCACCCGCGAAGGTCGAGGACACGTCGCCCTGGCCGACCGTCAGGCTGCCCTCGCCGAGCGTGACCGCGCCGCCGCCGGTCAGCCTGCCGATGGTCTGGGCCTTGCCGTTCAGGTCGAAGGTCGCGCCGCCGGCGACGGAAAGATCCTTGCCGAACAGCAGGCCGCCGCCGGTGCCGAGCCTGAGCGTGCCGGCATTGACTGCGGTGCCGCCAGCATAGGTGTTGGCGGCGCCGAGTACCACCGTGCCGGCGCCCGACTTGCTTAAAGCGCCGGCGCCGCTGAGCAGCCCGTTGTAGGTCAGCGTCATGCCGGCATCAGCCGAAAGCCCGCCGCCGCTGGCGCCAAGGGTTGCGTCGCGGCCTGTGGTGAAGGACGCGGTGGCATTCAGCGTGCCGCCGCTGAAGCTCAGCGTGCCGTTGCCGAGGCTGGCGTCTGACGCCACCGACAGCGTGCCGCCCGAGATGTTGGTGCCGCCGGTGTAGGCGTTGGTGCCGGTCAGGGTGACCGTGCCGGGGCCGGTCTTGTTGAGCGCTGCCGTTCCGGTGAGGTTCGTCGCGTAGGAGCCGGCCTCGAGGTTGAAAGCGGTCGACGCCTCGATGATACCGGCGCCGGTGGCATCGCCGCCGGTCGAGGTCAGGGTGGCGAGCGAAAGCGTGCGTCCCGCGCTGATGTCGATGGTGCCGCCCGAGCCGTTGGTCAGCGCGCCGATGCCGGTCAGATTGCCGCCCGTCAGCGATAGCTTACCGCTGTTGCTGAAGGTGACGTTGCTGGCGCTGACGTCGCCGGCCTTCACGTTGACGGTGCCGCGGTTGACGACCTGGCCCCAGCCGCCCGACAGGGTGCCCCTCCCGTTGAAGTTCAGTGTCGAGCCGGTTTCGTTCGTCCATCCGCCGGCAGCTGAGACAGTGCCGGTGTCGGCGACATTGACGGTGCCGTTGTTGACGAAGCCGCCATTTGTCGTTTCGAGCGTTGCCCCCGAGGCGACGTTCATCGTCGCGAAGTTGGTGCCCATGTCCAGGCTGAGCGACCTGCCGGTGTCGACAGTGACGAGACCGTAGTTCTTCAGGTCGTAGATGGATCTGGCGTTGTTGGCGGAACTAGCCCCTTGCACCTTCATCTCGGCGCCGCCGTCGATCAGGACCCAGGTCGGCCTGGTGCCGTATGAATAGGTGCCCGAGATCGTCGTGACGCCGGCGCCGAGATGGATCGCGCCCTGCACCGTGCCCTGGTTGGGGGCGGAACCCAGGCTGTTGATGCTGTTGGTGCCGCCGGTGATGTAGATCGCGTCCTGCCCGCTGAGCGTGCGCCTGATCGCGCCCGCGGTGCCGATGGTGATGTTCAGGTTCTGGCCACGGATGCCGACACCGCTGGCGCCGTCAGCTGCTTTGGTGGCGCCCGAGCCTGCGCCTGCGCCGCCGTTCACGCCACCGACATCGCCATTGACGATGATCGTTGCCCCGTTAGGGTCGGTGACCGAGATGCCGTGGCCACCCTGGCCACCGGCGCCCATGTCGCTGGCCTGAAGCGTTGCGCCATTGGCTCTGGCTTCGCCACCGTTGCCACCGAGCCCGCCATAGACAAAGACCCCGGCTCCGACGGTCAGGGTTGTGGTCCCGCTGTTGCCGCCAATGATGACGCCGCTGCCACCACCGCCAGCGCCACCGCCGCCGGCAAGCGACGTGTTACCGGAGAATACTCTGCCGCCGCCACCATCGCCGCCGCGACTGCCGCGGGTATCCTGGGTGAGTGTGATCGGTCCACCGCCGCTGGTCTTCAGACCTGCGCCGCCGCCACCGCCACCACCACCGCCGCCAGCGCCGATGAATACGGAACCGGCGCCGCCACCGCCGCTGTCTGCGGCTCCGCCGGCGCCGCCGCCACGGCCGCTTGTTCTACCGTCTTCACCGTTGCCGCCAGAGGGCTGGCCATTGCCGGACAGGCCGCCACCACCACCGGTGCCGCCCCTCTCCATCTGCGACGGCGGTCCGGGTATGTATGCGCTGCCGTTGCCGCCATTGCTGCCGTCTACGCCAAATGTCTGTGCCGATGCCGGCGTTGCGGGGACGAGTACCAGCGGCGCAACGAGCGCGGTGCAGGTCAAGAGCGCGGCGCGGTAGATGCTATGCCGGGACGGCACGGAGCGATCCCTGGCTGCATGCTGCGCTGCTTCATTTCGGCCGCGAATGCTGTTCACGTGGTCTTCCCCGTCTCGCGGACGCAAACCGGCGACCGGCGGCGCACAAAGGCTCCGCCGGCGCCGCGACAGGTGTTGTCGGCGCAGTTCACATCAGCTGCTAAGTTCAGCTCCGGCGCCCGCCCAGAAACCCCAAGCGCCGGATGAACGGGACCCTATGCCCGCCGAAAAAAGGGGTCAATTGTTAGAGACTGACTATTATTGGGGGGAATTTCGGCCGTTATTGCAGGCGTTTAGCCGATTTTAGGGGGCGAGGCTGGCCTCATACGCCGCGTCGATGACGGCGAGCTTGGCGGCCTGCGCCGCAGCGATTTCGCCAAGGAACCCCCTGGATACCCACATCACCGAACTGCCGCGTTTGCCGCGCCAGCCGATGCTGCCCAAGGCCTCCGCTTCACGCAACTTGCGGGCGAGATGCGACCGCGAAAGTTGCAGCCACAGGCTTATTTTGGCAATGGAAGTGATGCTTGTCGACAGCTGTTCGGCACCGCTGCTGGCGTCTTCCAGCCCGACGATCAGCCGTTCCATGATGATGCCGCCATTGTTGAGCCAGGTGAACAACGAGAACGTGTTGGCCGGCTCGCGGATGGCCCGCGAGGACAACAGCCCTTCGCAGATCAGCGGCTCGATGCGGGCCATGCCGTCCGAAGTCGCCAGGTAGGTGGCGAGGCGCTGGCCGCCGTCGAGGCCGTCGAGCGTTGCCAGATGCACCATGATCCAGCCGTGTATGGCATCGAACGTCGATTGCGACGGACGCACCGGTCGTGCACGGCGGTCGTCGCTCTCGCGGCAATATTCGATGTAGCCGTAGTTGAGCAGTTCCTTGAGGAAGGCGTCGGCGGTGTTGCGGCTCGCCACCGCGTAAGCCTGCGTCATGTCGAGGAAGCGCGACGTCAGCAGCCCTGGCTCGCCGGCGTCCCGATTGAAGTAGACGGCGAAGCCGATATGGCCCATCAGCCAGCGTTGCTGGGTGGCGAATATGGAGGACTGTCGGGGATTGGCCTCGTAGGCGATCAGCAATGCCTGCGACTGCCGCCGGATCAGCTCCTGCAGCGCGGGGTGGCTGGCGATTTCGTCCGCAGTCATCGGCAAGAATCGGCCCTCGAACTGTTCGTTATATCCACGCATCGCCCCTGATCTGTCCAGCCCCATCGAAGTAGTCCGGCATGCTCGCCATGAAGTCATCTGGCTAGCTCGTATTGGTGCAAATCTAACTCGGCAAATGACCTTTCGACTGGTCGCGCCGCGGGAATTTCAAGCTGTCGATGCAAAAACGGCAGGCCGTCGAAGGGACGACAGATTGCTGCAATGGTGTTCTGTCATTTGGTTGATCATGAATACGGGCCTGGCCCAAATATTAGATTGATCAATCGAATAATGGTACGCTGGCTTGGAGGATGCCGGCGGAAGCCGTTCTTCGGAGACATCTGACTGTGGAAAGTTTGAACCAATGACGCACTACCTTCACCGCCGGGTGCGGATCGCGGCGGTTGCCGCGGCGCTGCTGGCAAGCGCGGTCCTGCCCGCCGAGGCCGATACGACCGCCAATGCCGCCGTGCAGGGCGAAACAGCCAAGCGCCTGGTGTCGACCTTCGTCGTTGCCAGCGACATGACCGAGTGGACGCTGTCCTTCACCGGCGTGCTTGCGGCCCGAGAGGAAGTCGCTGTCGGTGCGCCGTTGCAGGAACAGCGCATATCAAGCGTTGAGGTCGAGGTCGGCGATCGGGTAGAAGCCGGCCAGATCCTGGTCAGGCTCGATACGGCGATGCGCGTAAACCAGCTGCATGAAAGCGAGGGACGTCTTGCGCGAGCCAATGCGGCGCTGGCCCAGCAGCAGGCCAAGGCGGCTCAGGCGCTGGCGGCCCTGCAGCGCGCGATGCCGCTCAGGCAGTCGGGGGCCCTTTCCGCCCAGGGTTACGCCGACCGTGCCTCGACCGAGGCTGTCGAGCGCGAGGGTGTCGCTCTCGCCCAGGCAGAGGTCGACCAGGCAGAGGCCCAACTCACCGAGTCCCGCCGGCTGGTCGAGCGCAATGTCGTGGTGGCACCCGTTGCGGGCGTCGTGTCCGAACGCCACGCCAATGCCGGCGCGCTGACCGGCGGGGAACCGCTGATCAGGCTGATCCGCGACGGCGAGGTCGAGCTGGCCGCGGAGATCCCGGAACGCGAGCTGCCGCGCTTGGCCGTTGGCCAGTCCGCCTCGGTCACCCTGCCGGGCGTCGAAGGCAAGATCCCGGGCAAAGTCCGGCTGATCTCGCCGAAGATCGACCGCGAAACCCGCCTCGGCGTGGCGCGCGTTGCCTTCAAGACGGACAGCGCTTTGTTCCCCGGCGCCTTCGCCCGCGCCGCCATCGTCGTGGACAGGCGCAAGGCGATCGTCATCGCCGACTCGGCACTGGTCTATGGCGGCAAGGACAAGACATCAGTCTTCGTGGTCGAGGACGGAAAGGTCGACCTCAGGCCGGTCCAGACCGGCATGCGCAACAACGGCAGGCTGGAGATCCGGGCCGGCCTCAAGGACGGCGACGTCGTCGTCGCCAAATCCGGTGCCTCGCTGCGCGACGGTGATGAGGTGGCTACCACCGACATCGGCGCCAAGACCGGAAGCATCAGGCCATGATCAGCAACATTTCCGCCTGGGCGATCCGCAAGCCGGTGCCCACAATCGTGCTGTTCGTGGTGGCGACGCTGGCCGGCATCGCTGCCTTCATGCGTCTGCCGGTCAATGCCAACCCCAGCCTGTCGTTTCCGATCGTCACCGTTGCGGTGACGCAGCCGAGCGCTGCGCCCGCCGAGATGGAGAGCCAGATCACCCGCCGCGTCGAGGGATCGATTTCCGGCCTCGCCGGCGTCAAGAACATCCGCTCTACGATCAAGGACGGCGTGTCGACGACGACGGTCGAGTTCAAGATCGGCGTCGATCCCGACCGGGCGACCAACGACGTTCGCGAGTCGGTCGGCCAGATCCGCTCCGACCTGCCGCAGTCGATCCAGGAGCCGATCATCTCGCGCGTCGACGTCGAGGGCGGCGCCATTCTCTACTTCACCATGCAGTCGCCCAACATGTCGGCGCTCGATGCGTCATGGTTCGTCGAGGACATGGTCAGCCGCGAGCTTCTTGCCGTGCCGGGCGTCCAGAAGGTCGAGCGTTTCGGCGGCGTCAACCGCGAGATCACCGTCTCGCTCGACCCCGACAGGCTGCTTGCACTCGGCGTCACCGCTGACCAGGTCAACACGGCGCTGCGCGGCATCAACGTCAACGTGCCGGGCGGACGCGGCGAGGTCGGCGACCGCGAGCAGTCGATCCGCACGCTCGGAAGCGTCACCTCGTTCGACCAACTGCTCAACCTCTCGGTGTCGCTGCCGAGCAAGCGCTGGGTCCAGCTCAGCGACATCGCTACCATCACCGACGGACCGACCGAAGCGCGCGGCTTCGCCCGTTACAATGGCGACGCCGTCGTCGGCTTCTCGGTCTATCGCGCCAAGGGCTACAGCGACACTGCCGTTGCCGACGCGGTGACCAAACGGCTTGGCGAGATCACTGCGCGGACATCGGACGTCGCCTTCGTCGAGGTGATCTCCAACGTCGAATACACACTGGAAAGCTACAATGCCGCGGTGACCGCGCTGCTCGAGGGCGCCGGTCTGACCGTGCTGGTGGTGTTCCTGTTCCTGCGCAACTGGCGCGCCACGCTGATCGCCGCAGTTGCCATGCCGCTGTCGATCCTGCCCACCTTCGCCGTCATGGACCTGCTCGGCTACACGCTGAACGGCGTCAGCCTGCTGGCGTTGACGCTGGTCATCGGCATCCTCGTTGACGACGCCATCGTCGAGATCGAGAATATCGAGCGCCATGTCGACATGGGCAAGCGGCCCTACCTCGCCTCGATCGAGGCGGCCGACGCGATCGGCCTTGCGGTGGTCGCCACGACCCTGACCATCGTTGCCGTGTTTGCGCCGGTCAGCTTCATCGGCGGCGCCGTCGGCCAGTATTTCCGGCAGTTCGGCATCACCGTCGCTGTTGCTGTGATGATCTCGCTGGTCGTCGCGCGCCTGCTGACGCCGTTGATGGCGGCCTATCTGCTGCAGCCGAAAGGGGCCGGTCATCACGCCGCCGAACCGTCGCGGCTGTCGCGCCGCTATCTCGCGCTTCTCGGCTGGACGCTCGATCATCGCAAGACGACCTTTGCGCTGGTCTTCGCATTCTTTGCCGGCTCGGTGGTCCTTTTGTCGCAGCTTTCGACCGGCTTCGTGCCCGGCACGGACAGCAATGTCTCCGACGCCAGCATCACGCTGCCGCCGGGCACCAGGCTCGACGAGACGACGCGCGTCTCCGACCACATCGTCAAGCAGTTGCTGCAGCGCCAGGAGGTGGCGAGCGTCCTGGCCATCACCGGCGACGTCAACAGGGTGTCGCTGATCATCAGGCTGAAGCCGCGCGGCGAAAGGCAGCTCTCCCGCAAGGAGTTCGAGCTCTCCGTGTTGCCCATCCTGGCCGGCGTGCCTGACATCCAGTTCAGCTTTGCCAGCGACTCGGGCGGCAAGGAGCTGTCCATCTTCCTCGCCGGCAACAATCCGGAGGAGCTGAACCTGGCCGCGCGTCAGCTCGAGGACGAGATGCGCAAGCTGCCGCAGCTGGTCAACGTGCTCTCCAACCAGCCCCCAGCAGCGCCGGAACTTCTGGTCAGGCCGCGAATGGACGAGGCGGCACGCCTCGGCGTATCGGTGGTCTCGCTCGGCACCGTGGCGCGCATCGCCACGCTTGGCGAAACCGACGCCAACTCGGCGCAGTTCAATCTCGGCGACCGGCTGGTGCCGATCCGCGTGCTGCTCGACAAGTCGGCGCGAGGCGACCTCGAGACATTGCTCAACCTCAGGGTCGGCACCGATAGTGGCGCCGTGGTGCCGCTGACCTCGGTGGCCGACATCGACTTCAGCGCCGAGGAAGGCAAGGTCGAACGGCTCGACCGCAAGCGCATGGTGGCCGTCGAGGCCAATCTGAACGGGGTGACGATCGGCGACGCGATGGCGGCCGTCGAGGCGCTGCCGCTGCTCAAGAACCTTCCCGCCAGTGTCCAGCACGTGAAGTACGGCGCCTCGGAAGAAATGGGCGAGATGTTCCGCGGCTTCGCGCTGGCGCTGGTGGCGGGCATTTTGATGGTGATGGCCGTGCTGGTGCTGCTGTTCAGGAACTTCCTGCAGCCTGTCACCATCCTGGTCGCCTTGCCTCTGTCGCTGGGCGGCGCGGCGCTGGCTTTGCTGCTCTATGGCGCGGCGCTAGACCTGTCGTCGACGATCGGCATCCTGATGCTGATGGGAATCGTCTGCAAGAACTCGATCCTGCTCGTCGACTACGCCATCGACTGTCGAGCCCAGGGCATGGAGCGCCGAGAGGCGCTGATGCAGGCGGGCATGACCCGTGCCCGGCCGATCATCATGACGACGATCGCCATGGTCGCCGGCATGGTGCCGGCGGCGGCCGGCATCGGTGCAGACGCCAGCTTCCGTGCGCCGATGGCGGTCGCGGTGATCGGCGGCCTGATCACCTCGACGCTGCTCAGCCTCGTCGTCGTACCGGTCATGTTCACCTCGATGGACGACCTCAATGCCTGGTTCGCCCGCCGCCTCAAGCGGCTGACGTCGGTGACCGAGGCGGATCGGGCCGAAGGCGAGCTGATCGCCGAACGGGCGAGGGGCTGACAGGCCTGAGATTTGCGGGAGGCTGGCTGCCGGTCTCTTGCCCCAAGAGTTTCCAGCGTGGCGGCGGCGAGCCGTCACGTTTCATTTCAAAACGACGGAGAGACAGATGACAGCGACCTTTTACGCGACAGAACGGGCAGGTGGCCGGGACAAGCCGGCCGCCGCCTTTGAAACCATCGATCTTTGTGCCCGCGCTGAGGCGCGTGGCCGACCAAGGACATATGCCTATGTACAAACTCGACCCGGCACGGTTTGCCGTCGCCGAACCTCTGCTTGATCGTCTTACTGCCACACACGCCAGCATCGAGGCGGTGGCCTCCGGCGTGCTTGATGGCGATATCTGGGTGGACGATCCGACCCGGCCCAGGGTGGCGCTGCTTTGCGAAGGTGGCGACGGCTACTATCTCGCCGGCGACGTCGACCACCAGCCGTCCTATGCGGCCTTGAAACGGACGATCCCGCATACCGCCAATCTGATCCCCGACCGCGTGGAATGGGGTGAGGTGCTGGCCGACATCTGGGACAATCCATATGCCCGGCTGCATCGCCGCAAGGCCTTTCGGCATATCGGCGGAATGGGGAACGTTGGACGGCAGTTGCCCGACGGCTTCGAGCTCGCGCTCGTCGACCAGACACTGCTCGACCGCGGTGTATCAATCGATATCGAGACGGTCACCGACCACCTCGAAAGCTGGACCTCGCCCGACCTCTTCCTGCAGCACGCCATCGGCCATTGCGTCATCCATGACGGCACTGTTGTCAGCCATTGCATGGCCGACAGCGTGGTGGGCGACCGCTGCGAGCTCGGCGTCGGCACCGAGGAGGCCTATCGCGGACGCGGGTTCGGCGCGCTGGTGACCCGCCAGACCGTCGCCCGTTGCCTCGATCGCGGCATCCGGCGGATTGGCTGGCATTGTCATGCCTCGAACGCTGCCTCGATGCGGATCGCCGAAACAAACGGCCTTGTCGAGGCGACAACCTATGTGGCGTTCAGCTCGACCTTTCCGGCCGAGAATGTCGGCGACCTGCCAGCCGAGGAGTGCCTGGACTGGGCTCGTCACTACGCGGCGGCCAGCGACGACATCTCCTGGTACGCCTTCCATGCCGCGGGTTCGTTCGCACTTGCCGGTGACCTCGATCGCGCCCTGGTCCATCTCGGGCGGCTGGTCGACGGCGACTGGGAGGGGCAGCCGGAATGGCTGGAGAGCTACTGGACCTTCACCGCGCTGCGCGGCCACCCCGAATTGCCTGACATCGTCGCCAGGCAGTCACGGAAGTTCGGGGACTAACGTAAACTGACGTTCCCGGCACGCCGCCTCGCATCTTTTGCGGGGCGGCGGATCCGAAAGCGATTCCGAATCCTTCGCTCATGTTCTAAGGACTTGTTTGCATCGGTCTGCCACATGATGGCAGCGGACAGCGGTGGAGTGTGGCACGGCAATGGATCTCTCATTCGATCTCGGGCGCGGTCCTGCGTCCTATGGACACCGGTTTCTGATCGGCCTGCAGCCCGGCCATGTGCTCGGCGACAAGGACAAGCGGCTGCTGTCGTTGCTCAGGCCTGCCGGCGTCGTGCTGTTCCGCGCCAACTTCCTGCCCGACGCGCCTTATGAAGATTGGCTCGACAACCACGCCAGGCTGCTGTCGGACGTGCGCGAATACATCGAACGCGACGAGGTGATCGTCTCGATCGACCATGAGGGTGGCGGCGTGCTGCGTCCGCCGGCGCCGATCACCGCCTTTGCCTATGCGCGTGAGTGGCCGAAGCAGGCCGCCGACGTCGGCAAGGCGATGGGCGTCGAATTGCGCTCGCTCGGCTTCAACGTCAATTTCGCGCCCGTCGTCGACGTCAATTCCAACCCGGCCAATCCCGTCATCGGCCAGCGCTCGTTCGGCACGACGCCTGACGATGTGGTGCCGGCTGCCAGGGCGTTTCTAGATGCGATGCAGGCCGAAGGCGTGCTCGGTTGCCCCAAGCATTTCCCCGGCCATGGCGATACGGCGGTGGATTCGCACTATTCGCTGCCGGTCATCGACGTCGACCCCAGAACGTTCCGCAGCCGCGAGCTCGAGGCGTTCCGTCATTTCAACGATGCGCAGACGCGCATGATCATGACCGCACACATCGTCATCTCGCAGATCGACCCGGGTGTTCCGGCGACGATGTCGAAGGTGATCCTGCAGGACATCCTGCGCAAGGAACTCGGCTACAATGGCGTCGTCGTCAGCGACGATCTCGGCATGAAGGCGATCTCCGATCGGCTCGACAAGCCCGAGACGACCATCCGCATCATCAATGCCGGTTGCGACCTTTTGTGCATGTGCGCCTACTGGGCCGACACCGAGATCATCACGCGCATGATCGACTATATGGCGGCTGGCCTGAAGGCAGGCGAGATCAAGGAGCGCGCGCTCGAACAGTCGTTCACCCGCGTTGCCGGCCTGCTAAAGGACCTGCCCAGCCACAAGGTCGAGCGCCTCGGTGAGGAGACTTTCGAGCAGCACGCCTCGGTCGCCCCGCTGCGCGCCCGCTCGCTGCCGGCCAACCACGGCGGCGCCACCAAGATCTAGATCTTTTCAGCGCGGCTACTGCGCCGCGCCCTGGGCCTCGGCGATCGTCGCACGCTCGGCAGCGGTGCGTTCGGCGTAGCGCCGTGCCATCCAGGCGCAGACCATTAACTGGAGCTGGTGATAGAGCATCAGCGGCAACACGATCGCGCCGATCTCCTGGCCGGCGAAGATGACGTTGGCCATCGGTACGCCCGAGGCCAGGCTCTTGTGCGAACCGCAGAAGGCGACGGTGATTTCGTCCTGTCGTGAGAAGCCGAGGAAACGGCTGGCGGAGATCGTTACCGCCAGCACCGTCGACAACAGAAAGGCCGCGATCAGCAGCAGCACGACCAGCGACTGCAGCGGCAGCTGTTGCCACAGGCCCGCGACCATCGCCTTGGAGAAGGCGAGATAGATCACCATCAGGATCGAGCCGCGGTCGACGACAGTCACCAACCATTTGTGCCGGCCGAGCCAGCCGGCAAGCCAGGGCTGGACGAGCTGGCCGGCGATGAAGGGCGCCAGAAGCTGCAGCATGATGCCTTCGATCGCCGACAGCGACACGCCGCCGCCGCCGGTCTTGGCAAACAGCAGCCCGACCAGAAGCGGCGTCAGGAACATGCCGATGATGTTTGAGGCCGAGGCCGAGCACACCGCGGCCGGCACGTTGCCGCCGGCAAGGGCGGTGAAGGCGATGGACGACTGCACGGTCGACGGCAGCACGCACAAAAACAGTACGCCCGCATAGAGCGCTGCCGGCAGCACCGTCGGCACCAGCAGGCCGAGCCCAAGCCCGATGATCGGGAACAGCACGAAGGTGGTCGAGAACACCAGAAGGTGCAGTCGCCAATGTGTCATGCCGGCAATCACCGTCGCCCGCGACAGCCGCGCGCCGTGGAGGAAGAACAGCAGTGCGATGGCGATGTTGGTCGCGGTGCCGAAATGGCCGGCGAAGCTGCCCTGTGCCGGCAGAAGCGATGCCAGCACGATGCAGGTGATCATCAGCATGATGAAGGTGTCGGGACGAAAACGTGCGAACAAGGCGTGTGATCCCTTGGCAATGAGCTAATTTTGTATACAGTATGCCAAATGCCGGTGGCATTGTGAATGGCGCATACAGGAATGACGCTCATTTCGTTTCGTGAACACAGGGAGGGATCATGTTCGATCCGATACTCCTCCAGACCTTCGTAGCGGTTGCCGGCTCGCGCAGCTTCACCGGGGCGGCGGTGCATCTGCGCCTCGGCCAGTCGACGGTAAGCCAGCACATCCGGCGGCTCGAAGTCAGCGTCGGCCGGCGGCTTCTCGTCCGCGACACCCATTCGGTGATGCTGACGCCGGACGGCGAAGCGATGCTCGGTTTCGCCCGCTCGATCCTCGACGCCAACGAACGTGCCCGCAGCTATCTGCAGGGGGCCAGGCTCAGCGGCCGCATCCGCTTTGGTGCCTCCGAGGATTTCGTCACCACGCGCCTGGCCGACGTGCTGCACAAGTTCACCGAGCGCCACCCGTCGGTCGAGCTCGAGCTGACGGTGGCGCTGTCGAGCACGCTGTTCGACTTGCTTGACGAAGGTGCGCTCGACCTCGTCATCGCCAAACGCCGCGTCGGGCTCAACCAGCAGCGCGAGGCGCGCAGCGGTGTTGCCGTGCGCACCGAGCGGCTGGTCTGGGCGGCGCGCGATCCGTCGGTCGTCGAAGCCGGCAAACCCTTGCCGCTGATCCTGTTCTCGCGTCCCGGCATCACCCGCGTCGCGGCGATCGAGGCGCTCGACCGCAAGGGCATCCCCTGGCGCATCGTCTGCACCAGCGGCAGCCTGAGCG
Source organism: Aminobacter sp. BA135 (assembly GCF_050859125.1). Classification (NCBI taxonomy): domain Bacteria; kingdom Pseudomonadati; phylum Pseudomonadota; class Alphaproteobacteria; order Hyphomicrobiales; family Phyllobacteriaceae; genus Aminobacter; species Aminobacter sp. BA135. The sequence continues at coordinate 323,440 of NZ_CP139572.1, read as the reverse complement.
GCTTGCAGGCAGCGGCGCGCGCCGGGCTCGGCATCATGGTTCAGCCGCGCAGCATGGTGTCGTCGGGGCTGATGGTGCTGCCGACCAGCCCGCAACTGCCACAGCTCGAGGAAGTCGAGTTCATCCTGACCAGCGCCGCCAACGAGCCGACGGGTGTTGCCGCAGCACTTGCGAAGGAAATCCTCGACCGCAACGCCCGCCAGGAATTCGAGCTGCCGTTCCGCGAGGCGGTCTAGGCCGGGCACTCGGCGGGTCACACCTTTCGAGCGAGAAAATAGTCAGTATACTGCTTAAATTGATCGGAGAGCCATATGGACGTGATGATCATCGGCGCAGGCATCGGCGGGCTGACATTGGCCCTGATGCTGCACAAGGCGGGCATTGCCTTCCGCGTCTACGAAAGCGCGCAGGAGATCAGGCCGATCGGCGTCGGCATCTCGATCCTGCCGCATGCCAGCCGCGAGTTGACCGAGCTCGGCCTGCAGCCAACACTCGCCGAAGCGGCGGTCACGGCGCGCGAATCCTGCTTCTTCAACCGCTTCGGCCAGCTGATCTACAAGGAACCGGTCGGTACATTTGCCGGCTATGATTACCCGCAGTTCCAGATCCATCGCGGCGACCTGCAGCAAATCCTCTACGCAGCACTCGTCGAGAGGGCCGGCCCGGATTGCGTCGTCACCGGCTGGAAATGCATCGATGTCGAACAAACGGCGGATGCGGCGGTCGCCCGTTTCGTCGACGGCTACACCGGCGAAGACCGGCCCGTTCAGCGCGGTGCCGCCATCGTCGGCTGCGACGGTATCCACTCCGTCGTGCGCCGCAAGCTGGTGCCGGACGATGGCGGCCCGATCTATTCCGGCGTCAACATGTGGCGCGGCACGACCTGGTGGAAACCCTTCCTCGGCGGTGCCAGCTACGTCCGCGCCGGCTGGCTGACGCATGGCAAGATGGTCATCTACCCGATCCGCAACACGCTCGACGCTGACGGTCGCCAGCTGATCAACTGGGTCGCCGAGATCGAGACGCCTGATTATCACCAGCAGGACTGGAACCGCCGCGGCCGGCTCGACGACTTCATTCATGCCTTCGCCGACTGGAGCTTCGATTTCCTCGATGTGCCCGGCCTGATCCGAGGTGCCGAGGCGATCCTCGAATATCCGATGGTCGACAAGGATCCGCTCGCCCGATGGAGCTTTGGCCGGCTGACGCTGCTCGGCGATGCCGCCCACCCGATGTATCCGCGCGGCTCCAACGGTGCCGGCCAGGCGATCCTTGATGCGCGTGCGCTTGCCGACTGCTTTGCATCGGGGGGCGATGTCGCGGCTGTGCTCAAGGCCTATGAGGGTAAGCGGCTGCAGGCGACCGCGACTGTCGTGCGCACCAACCGCTCCACTCCGCCCGACGTCATCCTCAAGGAGGTCTATGAGCGCACCGGGGACCGCCCTTTCGCGCGGCTCGATGACGTCATCACCCAGGACGAACTGGCAGCACTATCGAACAGCTACAAAAAGGTCGCCGGCTACGACAAGGCAACGGTGGCCGAGCGGCGACGGGCATAGGGGGTGGGCGCGCTCAGGCCAGATAGCCGACTATTCTGGTCCTGCCGTCACGCAGCTCGATCGAAAATCTGCCGATCGGGCCGAGCAGGTCCGTAAGGTCGGCATCGAATTCCATCCATACAATGGACCGAAGTTCGACTGGCCCGAATTCGATGGTGTCGATGTAAGGCCAAGGGCAGCTTAGTCCAGGTGGATCTGTCGGACATCGGCGGCATCGATGAATTGAACCGTCATGCATCTCACATCCTTGCGCGTGGCGCGCACTGCGGCAATCAGTTTCCGCCACTTGGTCTCTGACATGAAGGCGCGCGAGAAGGTGGCTCTTGCCAAACGGCCGGTGGCACCCGGGTCTAGGATTTCCGGTCTTTTCATGGCCCGCAGCGTGACCCCAGGATTTGACCCGTTGCAACAGGCCGAGACTTGCGGTTGTTGAGTGGAGCGGTTGAACCGGGAGCAATGCAGACCTTGTCAGGCGCGGCTGTCATGCATCTTTCATGGCTGATCGAGAACAAGACGGTTTTGCCGAAGCTCCTCCGCGCCAGGGCGTGGGCCTATTGGCGCCAATATTGGTAAATTGCTTTGCCGCCTTATCATCTGGTGACGTAGGGTGTTCTTCATGAACCATGGCATCTCGGCAGCTTTGACGCTTGCACTACTACTTTGCGCATTTCCCGGCCGCTCGGCGGCGGCTGAACGCCCCTCAAGCAACGATTTGCTGCGACAGGGATACCAGCCCGTTGCCGCAGGCCGGCTGACGATGAAGCGGATTTTTGTCGTCGTGCCACGGTGGACGGGCTTCACAACTCTGGATGATCAGATCGTATCGATGGCGGGAGAAGGCAAGGTTCCCGAAGGTGAGCTTGAAGCCATATTGGGCCGCCATGGCGCTTTCCTGAGGGTGGCGCGGGGCACGGAAGAATATGTCTGTGTTCTCTATAAGACTGATACGTGCCACCGCGTAAGAAGTGGAGATAGATAAAGGAGTGCGTGCGTTGCGCTTCTGCCTCTCGCAATGTTGCTGCAAGACTCTCCGGTTATTCGTCACTGCGACATGCCATTTCGATTGGATCGTGGTTTCGACATTGTCCCGGTTCGTATGACCGTGAAGGAGCATCCTGGATGAGCATTGCGAGCGACGCCCGCTTCTGGGACCGGTCTTCACGCAGATATGCCAAGGCGGCGGTGGCCGACCAAAGCGGCTACGCCCGCACGCTGGACCGGACGCGCGGGCTGCTGCGGGCCGGCGACCAGGTGCTGGAACTCGGCTGCGGCACCGGATCAACGGCCATGCTGCTGGCTGGCGACGTGAAAACCTATCTGGCGACGGATTTCTCGCCGGCGATGATCGCGATCGCTGAGGAAAAGCGCCTGGTGTGCCCCATCAAAGGGCTCGATTTCCTGACCGCGACGGCGGAGGCGCCTGAACTCGGGTCCGGCCAGTTCGAGGTGGTTCTCGGTTTCAACTATCTGCATCTGGTGCGCGACCTGCCCGGCACCTTGCGGCGCATCCGCACGCTGCTGGCCAGCGACGGTCTGTTCGTCTCCAAGACGCCGTGCCTCGGCGACATGAACCCGCTGATCCGGCTGGCGCTGTTGCCAGTCATGCGTGCCACAGGATTTGCGCCGCATGCCGGTGCCTTCAGTACAGAAGAACTGGTCCGGATGATTTCTGCCGCGGGCTTCGAGGTCGTCGCGACCGAAAACCACGCGACAAAGGGCAACGACAACAGGCCCTATATCGTCGCGCGCAAGCGCTGACCGGGACGGCCGCGCTGACGTTTCAAAACGCGTCCGGCTGAAGGCTTGGATGTGCCTCGGCGAAAGCGGGCAGGGCGGCAGCGGCGCCCGCGATCTCGACCGACAGCGGGAATGCGGAAAGGTCGCAGTCGAAGCGGCGGGCATTGGCCACTTGCGGCACCAGGCAGATGTCGGCGATGGTGATCGTGTCACCAAGGCAATAGCGGCCATGCCGGCAGCCGGCGCGAAGTGTCGCCTCGAACGACCTGAAGCCTTCCTCGATCCAGTGCCGGTACCATTCGTTGCTGTCGTCGTCGGACAGCTGCCAGCGCGCCTTCAGGTACTTCAGCACGCGCACATTGTTGAGCGGGTGGATGTCGCAGCCGATGACCTGGGCGAGGCCCCTGACATAAGCGCGCCCGGCGGGGTCAGTGGGCAGCAGCGGCGGCTCGGGGTGGGTTTCGTCGAGATATTCTAGCACGGCGAGGCTTTGAGCGAAGACCTGGCCGTCGTCCACAAGCGCCGGCACCAGGCCCTGCGGGTTGAGCGCCATATAGTCGGCGGTGCGGTGATCCATCCTGGGCAGGCTGATGAAGCGGGGTTCCCAGTCGAGCCCCTTGAGCGCGAGCGCGATGCGCAGCCGGTACGATGTCGACGACCTGAAGAAGGTGTAGAGCGTGCGCATCGCCCCGGCATTCAGTGCGACGCAGCGTTGAGAATCTCGTCGGGCGTCGACGAGACGACCTCGACATATTTCGGCACGAACTTTCGCCCCTCGATCAGGCCGACAAAGGCCGGCTTGATGTCTTCTGCCAGCACCTTGCGGATCTTGGCGTGTTCGACGATGTCGGACCACTCGGCGATGAGGAAGAAGCGCTGCGGATCCTCGGTGTCGCGGCACAGGACACCGTCCTTCACCTGGGCCCAGGATTTGTGCATCGGATTGCCGTCCGAATAGTCGAATTCCTCGAACAGCTGGACGAATTCGTCTTCGCGTCCGACTTCCACGCGGAAGTCGTAGATGTGAAGGAAGTTGCCTTTCGTGGCCAGCGGTTCCTGCGCCATGCTGCTCTCCTTTTCCGGTGTTCCCAATAATCATCAGTATACTTCCTTTTATTGCGTGCGCAAGGCGCAACGCCTTGCCAGGCAAAGGTTCCGGAGCGGCGGGCGTCCCGCGATTGCCGTTTCGAGGGCCGGAAGTATGCGGTGGTACCGCTCTTTCCCGCCAGTCCGGCAAGGGATAGAGATGTGCAGTGACAGGCAAGGGGAATGAGCGTGGCCAAGTCGGTTAGGACGGACGGGACGCAGAAGAAAAAAGCAACGGCCGCCGCGCCCAATCCCGAACTGCAGCAGCTCATCGAGCGGCTGCCGCTGTGGAAGCGGCCGGGCTATCTCATCCGCCGGCTGCACCAGGTCCACTACGCCCTGTTCTTCGAGGAGTGCGAGGGTTTCGGCATTACGCCGGTGCAATACGGGCTGCTGACCATCCTTTCGGGCAATCCCGATTCCGACCAGATCTCACTTGCCCAGGCGCTCGGCATCGACCGCACCAACGTCGCCGACGTGCTGTCGCGGCTGGCCCAGCGCGGTCTGGTCGAGCGCACCCGCAGCACCGAGGACAAGCGCATGGTGCTGGCGCGCCTGACCGGCGAGGGCGAGAAGCTGGTGGCGGCGATGCACCCGGCAATGAGCCGCGCTCAGGACAGGCTGCTCGATACGCTCGGCGACAAGCAACGCGAAGCCTTCCTGGCAACGTTGATCAGGCTGCTCGAGGCCAACAACAAATACGGCCGGGCAGCGCTTGCCACCGGCAAGTTCGGCGACTGACCGGCAGTCGCCGGCTTGCCCGAAAGGTCTACCTGTTCCAGCAGGCGACGAGATGGCCCGGCGACCGCGCCGACAGCTTCGGCGCTTCCTTGTGGCATTGGTCTGTCGCCAGCGGGCAGCGTGTCGAGAAGCGGCAGCCGGCTGGCGGGTTGACCAGATCGGGGATCTCGCCGCCATAGACGATGCGCTTGCGCTGGCGCTGCGTGCGCGGGTCCGGCACCGGCACCGCCGACAGCAGCGCCTCGGTATAGGGGTGGATCGGATGGTCGTAGAGATCGTCGCGATCGGCGATCTCGACCATGCGCCCGGCATAGAGGATCGCCACGCGATGCGAGATGTGGCGCACCACCGAGAGGTCGTGGGCGATGAACAGGTAGCTCAGCCCCAACTCACGCTGCAGGTCCTGCATCAGGTTCACCACCTGCGCCCGCACCGAGACGTCGAGCGCCGACACCGGCTCGTCGGCGACGATGAACTCGGGCTGCAACGCCAGCGCCCGGGCAATGCCGATGCGCTGACGCTGCCCCCCGGAAAAGGCGTGCGGAAATCGGTCATGCGCGTCCGCCGGCAGACCGACGATGCGCAGCAATTCGGTGATGCGGTCGCGGGCTTCGTCGACATGGCGGATCAGCCCGTGCACCAGGAGCGGCTCCGCGACGAGGTCGATCACCCGCATGCGCGGGTTGAGGCTGGCATAAGGATCCTGGAACACCAACTGCATGTTGCGACGGAGCTTGCGCAGCGCCTCGCCCTTGGTATGGGTGATGTCGTTGCCCTGGAAGACGATCTTGCCCGACGAGGCCGTGATGCGCCGGAGCACGGCGCGGCCCGTCGTGGTCTTGCCGGAGCCGGATTCGCCGACAAGTCCGAGCGTCTCGCCCGGGTGGAGGTCGAAGGAGATATCTTCCAGCGCCTTGAACGCCTTGGGGCGCCCCCAGAAGCCCTGAGCACCTGTTTCATAGGTGACGTCGAGGCCCTGCACGCTGAGCAGTGGTGGTGCTGGCGGCTGGGCTGGCACGGGGTTGAGCATCGAAAAATTCCTGTCAGGGGAAGGTGGGCGACATCAGCGGCGTTGCCCAGGCCGGTACCGACGGCTGCCAGCAGGCGGCCTCGGCGTCCGGGCGGATATGTTCGAGCTTGGGCGCCTTGCGGCAGGCCTCGCCCGAGAGCGGACAGCGCTGCTGGAACGAGCAACCCTCCGGCGGCGTCACCAGGTTCGGGGGCGTGCCCTCGATCGAGACCAGGCGGTCGGACACCTCGTCGAGCCGCGGAGTCGAGCGCAACAGCCCTTGCGTGTAGGGATGCGCCGGGCGCTCGAACACGTCTTCGGCCAGTCCGGTCTCGATGATCTGCCCGGCATACATCACCGCCACGCGATGGCAGAGGCCGGCGACGACACCGAGGTCGTGGGTGATCAGCACCACCGACAGGCCGAGCGATTGCTGCAGCTCAGCGAGCAGTTCGAGGATCTGCGCCTGTATCGTGACGTCGAGCGCCGTCGTCGGCTCGTCGGCGATCAACAGCTCAGGCTCGCAGGCAATCGCCATGGCGATCATCACACGCTGGCGCATGCCGCCTGAAAACTCGTGCGGATAGTGGTCGAGCCGACGCCTGGGGGCGCTGATGCCGACCGCGGCAAGCAGCTCTTCGGCGCGGTTGCGGGCCTGGGCGCGCGTCATGCCGAGATGCCGCTCCAGCACCTCACCGATCTGGGTACCGATCTTGAGCACCGGGTTGAGCGAGGTCATCGGGTCCTGGAAGACCATCGCCACTTCCTTGCCCCTGATGTCGCGGGCGTAGCGCTCGCCATCGGGGCCGAGCAGCGAACGGCCTTTCCATCTGATGTCGCCCGAAGCGATGCGGCCGGGCAGGTCGATCAACCCCATCACAGCTTGCGCGGTGACGCTCTTGCCCGAGCCGGATTCACCGACAACGCCGAGTGTCTCGCCGCGGCCGATCGACAGGGTCACGCCGCGCAGGCCCTGGACCAGCCCACGCCTGGTGTCGAACTCGACCTTCAGCTTTTCGACTTCGAGCAGCGGCGTGCCTGTGCTGTTGGCGCTGACATTCATGAGCGGCCTCCCTGGCTTTTGGCTTCCGGGCTTCGGGCTTGCGGGCAGCGGCGGGCCTGCCGGGCGGCCTGCTTGGCGCGCTGGTAGGCGAAGCGCTTCTCGCGCTCCTGCGGGTCGGTGGTGACACGCACCCAACTGGCGAACAGGTTCACCGCCAGCACGGTCGTGGCGATCGACAGGCCGGGGAAGGTGATCAGCCACCAGGCGACAAAGATGTAGTCGCGGCCATTGGCGACATCGAGGCCCCAGCTCGTCGCCGGCGGCTGCACGCCGAGGCCGAGGAAGGACAGAGCCGCTTCCGCCAGCACGATGTTGGTGAATTCGAGGATGCCGAGCGTTAGAAGCGGCGAGGTCAGGTTGGGCAGGATGTGGCGGAAGATGACGCGCGAGGTCTTGCAGCCGATCATTTCGGCTGCCTCGACATAGGGCGTCTGCCGGACCGACAGCACGATGCCGCGGACGACGCGGGCATAGACCATCCAGTTGGTGACGACGAGTACGATGATCATGGTCGTCATGCTCGGGCCGATGACCGAGATGACCAGCAGGATGAGCAGCAGGCCGGGGAATGCCACCTGCACGTCGACGATGCGCATGATGATCGAGTCGGTGCGGCCGCCCCTGAAGCCGGCCCACAGGCCGAGCACGACGCCGAAGCTGCCGGCGAACAGCACCACAAGCACCCCGACCAACAGCGAGGCGCGGGCGCCGTAGATGACGCGCGAAAGCACGTCGCGGCCGAGATGGTCGGTGCCGAAGATGTGTTCCCAACTGCCCTTTGGCAGCCAGGCCGGCGGCTTGAGACGCGAGATCACCGACTGGGCGGCCGGATCGTAGGGCGCCAGCAGCGGCGCGAAGATCGCCATCAGCAAAAGGGCGACGATGACGGCAAAGCCGAGCGTGCCGAGCTTGTCCTGCCAGAGCTCACGGCCGAACTCGTCGAGCCTGCTCAGCAGCGTCGGACGTTGCGCGGCGTTGCGGGCGGTTGCGACTGGCGTCGTCACAGGCATGGGGATAGCCATCTCAAGCCAACCTTATCCGTGGGTCGATGAGTTTGTAGATGACATCGAGGCCGACATTGATGACCACGATCAGCACGGCGACGGTGAAGACGATGGCCTGGAGCAGGAACAGGTCGCTCTTCTGGATCGCCTGCATTGCCGTCAGCCCGAGGCCGGGCCAGGCAAACACCGTCTCGACAACGACAGTGTAGCCGGCCAGTGCGCTGATCAGCTCCCAGCCGGCCAGCGTCACGAATGGAACCAGCGTGTTGCGCATCGCATGCACCATCACCACGCGCTTGAAATGCAGGCCTTTGGCGCGGGCGGTGCGGACATATTGCTGGTTCAGCTCGTCGATCATCGACGAGCGCACCAGCATCACCAGCCGGGCCAGCGAGGGCAGGGCCAGCGTGATTGCCGGCAGAATGTAGTAGCGCGCGCCGCCCATGCCCGATGTCGGCAGCCAGCCGAGGGTGACGGCGAAGAACACGATCATCAAAAGCCCGAACCAGAATTGCGGTAGGGACAGGCCGAACAGGCCGACGAAGACAGTCGTCCGGTCGACCCAGCCACCGGGCCGGAGCGCGGCGGTGGCGCCGAGCGGCAGCGACAACAGGATCGCCAGGCCGAGGCCGGCGCCGATCAGCTTCAGCGTGTTGGGCAGGCGTTCGAGCACCACGTCGAGGGCCGGCCGGCGCTGCCAAAGGCTGTCGCCGAAATCGAGGCGGGCCATGTCGCTGACGAAATCGACGAATTGCGTGGCAATGGGCCGGTCGAGGCCGATCTGCTGGGCAAAGGCCGCGCGCTGGGCGTCGGTCGCCGACAGCGGCAGCATCACCTTGACCGGATCGCCGACCATGCGCGTGGCGATGAAAACGATCACGGTCACGCCGATCACGACAAGGAGACCTTGTCCAATCCGGCGGAGTAGAAAACCACCCATAGTCCTCTCCATTGGCTGGAGCCGGCCCTCCCTTTCTGAGCCGGCTCCAGAATTGTTGCGGTTCGCTTATGTTTTTGTTCGAACCCGCAATTGTGCTCGTTATTCCGTGACCTTCATCTCCTTGACCAGGAGCTTGGAGTCGACGCGAGGCTGCCATTCCAGGCGCTTGGAGAAGCCGTAGATGTCCTGCTGGTTGAGCAGCGGGACGAGATAGGACAGATCGTACGACTTCTTGGTGATGGCGTCATACATGGCCTGGCGCTTCTCGATGTCGGTCTCGGTCCTGGCGGCGCTGATCTGGTCCGACATTTCCTGGTCGCTGTTGGACGCGGAACTCGCCTTGCTTTGTAGCACGGCGGTCATTTCACGGTCGACGTCGAGCAGCTCGTTGGAGTTCGACAGGAAGATCGCATCCGGCCGTGTGTTCTTGTCGAACAACTGGTTCAGGTACTCACCGAAGTCCTCGATCTTGATGTCGACGTTGAGGCCCGCGTCCTTCCAGTAGGCGCCGACGGCCTCGATCAGTTCGCGGTCCTTGAGCCAGCGCCCGGCCTCGCCGACGAGCTTGATGGTCTTGCCTTCGGCGCCTGCTTCCTTGATCAGCGCCCTGGCCTTGTCCACGTCGAAGACATAGTCGGGCAGCGACTTGTTGTAGCCGAACGCCTTGGGGTTGACGACCTGGCCCTTGGCCGGTGTGGCGTAGCCGCCGAACAGGCTCTCGGCCAGCGCCTTGCGGTCGACCGAAATGTTCATCGCTTCGCGGACACGCGGATCCTTGGTCACCTCGTTGTCGGTCGAGACGATCATCAGGCTGGTTTCGAGGCCGCTGACGGCCGCGAATTTCGGCGCCTGCTGGGCGAACTCCGGCAGAAGGTTGGTGATGACATCAAGCTCGCCCGCCATCAGGCCGGAAAGGCGCGTGCCGGATTCGCCTACGAAACGATATGTCACCTTGTCGATCGACGCGGCATCGCCCCAATAGTCGGCGTTCTTCTCCAGCACGATGTCCTGGCCGCGGTTCCAACTGGTGAACTTATATGGGCCGGTGCCGACCGGCGCCTCGGCGAACTTGGCGTCCGCCGCATAGGTCGCCGGGATCATCTTCATCCAGTACATGCGCGAGGGCAGGATCGGATCCGGACCGGAGGTGATGATGCGCACGGTCAGGTCGTCCACCTTCTCGGCACCGGTGATGGTGCCGAAATAGGCGGCTTGCTCCGACTTAAGCGCCGGATCGATGACGCGTTTGACGCTGTTGACGACGGCATCCGCGTTGAACGCCTCGCCATTGTGGAACTTGATGTCGGGCCTGAGCTTGAACTCCCAGGTCTTGGCGTCGACCGGCGTCGGCGCCGCGGCCGCAAGGCCGGCGATGAGCTCGCCGTCCGGCGTGCGCGCCATCAGCGTCTCATAGACATTGTCGTTGATCGCGCGCTCGCCGCCGTCGTCGCGCACCTGCGGGTCGAGCGTCGACGGCTCCGAACCGATCGCGATGGTGATGTCGGCGGCCAGCGCCGACAGCGGGGAAAAAGCCATGATTGCCGCCACGGCGGCGCTGCTTGTCAGTCTCGTCAGTACGTTCATTGGTCCACCCATTCGCCAAAGACAACAAAATCGACCTGATGCGCGCAGTCTTGTGCTGCGTTGATAGTGTGGGCCGCCACATCCCTCGGCCAGAAGAGTGGATTGTATGCAATCGACTGTCAAGCGATTGTTGATCAACTTTGCTGACGATGCCGGGTCGAGTTTCTGAAATTCGCCAGACGGCAACATAAATTATTGAAAATGCACAAAATTTAGAACGTGATTGCTGAAATTTCGCTCACGAATATCACGCAAGAAATCGGCCCAGTGGTTCTTTTTGGCAATTTCTTGCATATAGTATACCAAAAATGACAACAGCAAGAAGGACGACGGCGTTCCTCTGCCTTTCCCGGCGGTCACGACTGCGGAAAATACATCGCGACGACAGCTACGGCTGCGCTGGTGTTGGACGACAAGAGTGCAAATTGCGCCAGCCTGTTGGTGCAGCGGGAGACGTTATCCTGTTTGGCTGATCTCCACCGCGGCATGAGATTGCTGGGCAATACTCGTTTCGAACAAGGAACTGCTTGTACGTTCTGTTATCGCGTTTCTCGCTGGCAGCGATGTTGAACTGCTGCCCGCGCCTTTAGTGTTACGCGGGCAGCAGGCGGGCTCGACTGTTGCGGTGGTTAAAGAAGTGGGCCGCCAGATCGGCGGGGCTGGCGTCAGCTGAAATAGCGCGGTGGCAGCCTGACCAGATCGCCGTCGAGGCGCTCGAACATGGCGGCGATGTCGAAGATGCGGCTTTCGGTCCCGCTTGCCCCGACGATCTGCAGCCCTAGAGGCATGCTATTGCCGGCCTTGCCGAAAGGGAAGGCCAGCGCCGGGTGGCCGGTCAGGTTGGCCAGGATGTTGGGGATAGGCTCCTCGAGGAAGTAGAACTTGTCGACTGTCCTGAGCGGTCCCGCCGGTGCGAGTGCGCCAGGCAAAAGCATGGCGTCGACAGTGGCGAGGCTGGCGTCGACCCGTCTGCGCAGCACGTCGCGCAACGTCCGTGCCGCGACGACGTCGGCGGCGGCAAGACTTTCACCAACCAGCGCGCGACCGCGAAACATTTCGCCGAAGGCGGAGAAATTGCCGCGAACCTCGGCGCCGTAATGTGCCGCGATCTCAGCCATCATCACCACAGCGCCCGGTGCATGGAAGGTTTCGAGCGGCGGCAGGTCGAGTTCGACGATCTTGCCGCCGTTGGCAGCGAAAAGCTCGAGCGCGTTGCGCATTGCCGTTACCACTTCGGCCCGCAGGCTGGCGCCCAGCCCCCAGCCATCAGGTGATACACCGAGGCGCATGCCGGCAAATGACGGCGCGTCGCAGGCAGGCATCGGCCCGATTTCGTGCGCCGCCATCACGGCATAGAGCCTGCGGCAGTCGTCGACACGCGCGGCGATCGGCCCGCAATGGTCCATAGAATGGGCCAGCGCATCGATGCCGTCCACGGGAACGACGCCGAAGCCCGGCTTGAAGCCGACCATGCCGCACATCGTCGCCGGCAGGCGGATCGAGCCGGCGGTGTCGGTCGCCACCGATCCCAGGCACAGCCCACCGGCGACAGTGACGCCCGACCCGCTCGACGAGCCGCCCGGAAACATCTCCTGACACCATGGGTTCCGCGCTGGCGGAAACGGCAGGTCGAAGGACGGTCCGCCGAAGGCCAGTTCATGGCAATTGGCCTTGCCGATGATGATCGCCCCGGCATCGCTGAGCCGGCGCACGACAGGCGCATCCTGCGTCGGCCTGCGGCCGAGCCGCGAATGCGAGGCGCCGGTGTTGGGCATGCCGGCAACCGCGACTATGTCCTTGACCGAGATCGGCACGCCCGCAAGCGGGCCGACAATCTCGCCGGCCGCGAGGCGCGCGTCGAGACGCCGTGCCTGCGAAAGTGCTGCCTCGTCGGCGACATGGACGTAACCCGAAAGCTCGCCATCAAAACGCGCGATGCGGTCGAGGAAATAGCCCGTTACCTCGACGGCGGCGATCTCGCGGCGGGTCACTGTGGTGGCAAGTTCCGCGATGGAAAGCTGTTCCAGCCTGCTCATTGTTTGTCCTCTCGCTCCTGCGTGCGGGCCAGCTCTGTGACGCGCCTGGCTAGCCTGTCGAGCACTGTTATGCCGCGCGCGAAATCGGCGGCTTCCGCAGCACTTGCCTCGGGCGGCAGCGCGATCTCTTGGGAGGGAGCAGGCGGGGTCACGTCGCGCATGTTTCGTCCGGTGCTGAGAGATAGGAATTGATCAGTATACGTCTGTTGTGCATTGTTGGAAGAGCGGGGTTGGAATCGGCCGGTATCGAACCAACCGGGGCATCGGGTGGGCAGCGTGAAGCAGAATGAAAAGCCGTTCGACGTGGTGGTTGTCGGCGGCGGCATCGTCGGGTTGTCGGTGGCGCTCGAAGCGCAGTCGCGCGGTCTCAGCGTCGCCGTCATCGATCCTGATATTGCCGAGGCCCAGGCATCCTTCGGCAATGCCGGCGTGCTCAGCCGTGGCTCGATCTTCCCGATGGCCGCACCCGGTATCCGCGCGCGCTTGCCGCGTTATGCGCTTGGCCGCGACATCGCCGTGCGTGCCCGCCTGCGCTCGCTGCCGCATCTCGCACCCTGGCTGGTGCGCTTCCTGCTTGCCGCCGAGGAGGGCGCATGGCGCCGCACTGCGGCGGCACTCAACCCGATGGTCGCCGAGGCGTTCGACCGCCATGTCGCGCTGGCCGATCTCGTCGGCGGCCGCCATCTGATCAAGCGCAATGGTTGGCTCCGCCTCTATCGTAGCGCCGAGGCATTCGCCGGCAGTGTCCTGGAGCAGGCGGTCCTGAAAGAGAACGGCGTCCGTATCGACTGCCTCGGCGAGGATGAGATCCGCCAGCTCGAGCCGCATCTCGCCCGCCGTTTCAGCAATGGCATCTTCTTTCCCGACACCGGTTCCGTCGAAAGCCCCGGCGACCTTGTCGAGCTCTACCGGCAGGCGGCAGAAGGCCGGGGCGCGGTCCTTGTCGCCGGCAAGGCGGAAGCCATCCTCGAAGCCGGCGAGACCATGGCGGTCATGGTCGCTGGCCGGAGGATCGAAGGCCGCCATGTCGTGCTCGCCGCCGGTGCCCGTTCGGCGATGCTTGCCCGCACGCTCGGCTACCGTTTTCCGCTTGCGGCCGAGCGCGGCTACCATCGCCATTTTGCTCTTGCCGAGGGCGTTGAGCTGCGCCGCCCGGTCTATGATGCTGCCGGTGGCTACGTGCTGTCGCCGATGAACGGCAGCGTGCGCCTGCTCACCGGTGTCGAGCTGGCGCGGCAGGACGATCCGCCAAATCATGCCCAGATCGACGGCGTCGAACCCGATGCGCGAAAGACGCTTTCCTTCACCACGCTGGTCGACGGCAAGACCTGGCTCGGCAGCCGGCCGTCGACGCCGGACGGGCTGCCGGTCATCGGCCGCGCCACCCGCCATCCCAGGCTGATCTTCGCCTTTGGCCACGGCCATATCGGCTTCGCCAACGGCCCGATGACAGGTGCCGTCGTCGCCAGCCTGCTCCACGACGAGCAGCCACCGGTGCCGGTTGCCGCCTTCGCGCCTTCGCGTTTCGGCGGCTAAAGCGTTTCCGCTATTCTTCGAAATGCGGAAGCGCTCCACCTTCTTGTTTTTGCGCAATTCCGGACGGAAAACCGCGGCACATTTTTTCTGGAATTGCGCGAGGCGACGGGGCGCGGTCACGGCAGCGTCAACCCGCCGTCGACATGCAGCGACTGGCCGGTGATCTGCCTGGCGTCGCGCGACAGCAAGAACAGGATCGCCGCCGCCACGTCGGCCGGTTCGGTCAGCCGGCCGGTAGGCGTCACGGCGATCGCCTTTTCCAGTGCCGAGGTCGTCGCCGCGAAATGGCCGGTCGGATCCTTGCGGGTGAAGCCCGGCACGACGCAATTGACCGTCACGCCCTTCGGCGCAAGTTGCACGGCCATCGATTTCGCCAGCGCCTCGAGCGCGCCCTTTGCGGCAGACGTCGCCGGAAAATGGATCTCGGCGGTGCCGAAGATGTGAGCGACAAACGAGCTGACCACCACCACGCGCCCGCAGGCCGAGGCGACGAGGTCGTCCATCGCTGCATTGACGAGACGGAGCAATGCCGTCGGCATCGTCTCGAACGCCTGGGCCAGATCGTCTGGCCCGACCTCGCCGAGCGTCGAGCGCGTCGCCTGGGCGGCGTTGGAAACAATCTGGTCGACGCGGCCGAAGCGGGCGCGGGCGGCAGCAATCATTGCTGCCGGCACAACGGGATCGGCGAGATCGCCGAGCACGATCTCGGTCGCAGCACCCGATGCCCGGCAGGTCTCGGCGACGCTCTCCAGCCCCTCGGCATTCTTGCGTGTGTGCAGCACCAGGCCAATGCCAGGGGTTGCCAGCCGGCGGGCGGTTTCGGCGCCAATGCCGCTGCCGGCACCGGTGATGAGCACGATGCGATCGAATGGTATGGTCAAACCCTTGTCCCCAAAGCTGTTGAGATTGATGTTTGCAGGTGCTCGGCTCAGGCGCCTAGTGCCACGCCGTCCTTGCGCTTGTCCGATCCGCCGAGCAGGCTGCCGTCTTCGTCGCGCACGACGAATTGCGCACCGCCGAAATCGCTGCGGCCGGCCAGTTCGCCGGCACCTTCCGGATCGCTGTAGCCTGCGTCGCGCAGCGTCCTGACGATCGCATCCGGCGTGCCCGGTTCGATCGCCAGTGCCATATCGCCCTCCAACCGCCAGCGCGGGGCATCGATGGCTGGCTGCAGTTTCTCACCCCAGGCGGCCAGACGGACCATCATCTGGACGTGGCCCTGCGGCTGCATGGCGCCGCCTACAACGCCGAAGCCGGCATGGAAGCGGCCGTCCTTCAGCGTCGCCGCCGGGATTACCGTGTGGTAGGGCCGCTTCGACGGCCCCGGCCCGTTGATGTGGCCCGGTTCGGAAAAGCCCAAGCCCCGATTCTGCAGCACGAAGCCGCAGCCGGGCACGGCGATGCCGGAGCCGAAACGCTTGAAGATGCTGCTCATCAACGTCACCGTCAGGCCATCCTTGTCGACAACAACTGTGCAGACCGTGTTGCCCGAGGGATCGGCGACGATTTTCTTGGCCTTGGCCATGGCGCGGCCGACTGCTTCGACCATGGCACGCGTGGTCGTCGGATCATCCCGGTCTAGCGGCAAGGCATCGAGCTCCTCCAGCGCGTCGAGCACGGCCATGCCGTGGGTGTTGGGCGGGCATTCGAGCACGGTCAGGCCACGGAACTTTCGTTCGAGCGGCAGCACGAAATCGCCGCGATGGTTGGCGAAATCCTCAGCCGTCAGCAGCCCGCCCCTGGTCTGGTTCGCTGCCGCT
Organism: Aminobacter sp. BA135; assembly: GCF_050859125.1. Classification (NCBI taxonomy): domain Bacteria; kingdom Pseudomonadati; phylum Pseudomonadota; class Alphaproteobacteria; order Hyphomicrobiales; family Phyllobacteriaceae; genus Aminobacter; species Aminobacter sp. BA135. Next base: position 307,385 of record NZ_CP139572.1, on the reverse strand, counting down.
GCCTGGCGGGCCGGGGTACCGAGATAGAAGGCATCCGGCCCATCGGCGGCGATTGCCCGCAACATTGCCGCCAGCTCGGGATTGGCGAAGCGTTCGCCTTCGCGCGGCGTGCTGCCGGCGCTGTAGAGTTTTGCTGCAACCGGGTCGAGCTTGATCACCGGCTCGAACACTGCCCATTCGCGCGCGGTGATCGGCAGGACGGCAAAACCGCCGGCGGCAAGCGCGATGGCTGGAGCGATCAATTGGGCAAAGGGCAGGCGGCCAAAGCGGGCATGCAGGTCGAACCATCCGCGCACCGCGCCGGGCACGGTGACCGACAGTCCGTGTCGTTCGGGGATGCGCCGGTTCGGCAGTTTTTCCAACGCCTCGACCGACAATGCGGCCGGCGAGCGGCCGGTGCCATTGTAGCTGATGGCATGGCCGTCTGGTTCAACCAGCATCGCCAGAAGGTCGCCACCGATGCCTGTCGCCATTGGCTCGACGACGCCGAGGATTGCATCCGCGGCGATGGCCGCGTCGACCGCGGTGCCGCCTGCGGCCAGCATGTCCTGGGCGGCGCGGGCGGCGAGCGGGTGCCCGGTCGCCACCATCGCGGTTTCGCTGCGAACGCCTGCGTTGCCGTGTGTCTCGGAGCTGTCCATCGCTGTCGTTCCAATCCTGGTTCAGGCCTTCGATCATCGCCCTTGCAACATACTGTATGCGTCATGTCGCGGTGACCACCTGCACGACAGTAGAATGCGACTTGCGCCGATGTCAATTTGGTATACAGTATTCTAAATCGAGTTTGACCTATCGACGACAGGGGAACCGCATGACCAAGCCGATGAACCCGGACGAATTTCGCACCGCGCTGGAAAACGCCATCAAGGGCAAGAGCGCCAACAAGTCGCCATTCAGCCTCGCCTGGGCCAGCGGCAAGCTGAGCCGCGACCATCTCTCGCGCTGGGCCGAGAACCACTATCATTATGTCGGGCCGTTCGCGGATTACCTCGGCTACATCTATTCCCGCATGCCCGAGCAGTATGTCGAGGCCAAGGATTTCCTGCTCGCCAACATGTATGAGGAAGAGATCGGCGGCGACCGCCACACCGACCTGCTGATCCGCTTCGGCGAAGCATGCGGCACATCCAGGGAGCGCATGACCGACCCGGAGAACATGTCGCCGACGACACGCGGCCTGCAGAGCTGGTGTTATGCGGTGGCGATGCGTGAGGATCCGATCGTTGCCGTTGCCGGACTGGTGGTCGGCCTCGAATCCCAGGTGCCGTCGATCTATCGCAAGCAGACGCCGACGCTGCGCGACAGTTACGGCTTCAGCGACGAGGAGGTCGAGTTCTTCGACCTGCACATCGTGTCCGACGAAATCCATGGTGAACGCGGCTACCAGATCGTGCTCGAGCATGCGCGTACGGTCGAGATGCAGGAACGCTGCCTCAAGATCTGCGAGGTCGGCGCCCAGATGCGCCTGCTCTACACCACGGCCCTCTACAACGACTATGTCGCCGAGGATGTGAAGCTCGGCCGCGTTGCGCCGATGGAACCCGAACTCGCCGGCATCGGCGGGGTTTGAGGCACGCACATGCCGACAGTCGTGATCCATAGCAAGGGTGAGGCCTTCTCAGGCGAGGTCAAGGAGGACACCAACCTCGTCGTCCGCGCCGGCATCAAGCAGTTTCCCTATCCGCACCTCGCCTACAAATGCGGCATGGGAAAATGCGGCACCTGCGCCAGCCGCATCCTTGCCGGCGCCGAGCACCTGCCGCCGCCCAACTGGAAGGAAAAGAAGCAGCTCGGCGACAAGCTCGACGAAGGCTTCCGGCTCGTCTGTCAGCTGTGGATCAAGAACGACATCGAACTCCGCCAGGAAAAGGTGACGGAGCAGGCTTAGCAGCCGATTTCTCGTCGCGCCGGAAGGCGCGGCGCTTCCCAGACAATTTTGCCGGCAACGCTTCGGTGGTGTCGACGTGACCAGCAATCAGCATGAGGTGGACTATGTATGTGGTTCTGACGACCAAGCCCGGCGAGTTCCGGACCGAGATGAGCCCCGGCGTGCAGCCGGTCGAGACCTATGACTACATCTTCTACGGCCGCAAGCGCGCCAGCTTCACCATCGCCAGGCTGACCGACCAGGACCAGACGCGCATCCGCATCGTCGAGGACGAGCCGCCGCAGATCGAGAACAATGTGCCGTGCAAGCTGTTCGAGAAATTCGACACGGTCGAGGACGCCCGCCACGAACTCAAGACGCTCACCACCTACGGCAGCATGGACATCCAGCTCAAGCTGGTCTGACCGGTCAACAGCATCGAGCGCGCGATGATCAACATCACCTTCATCACCAACGACAACAAGCAGGTGTCCGCGCCCGAAAACAGCAATCTGCTGCGCGTGTCGCTGCGCGAGAAGGGCGGCATCCCCTTCAAATGCGGCGGCGGGCTGTGCGGCACCTGCAAGTGCCGGATCGAGACCGGCATCGAGAACACCGATGCCGTCAAGCCCAAGGAACGCAACCACCTGACTTCAGACGATCTTGCCGCCGGTTTCCGCATGGCCTGCCAGACCTTCGTGCTCGGCGATGTCGCCGTCTCCTGGGTGCCAAAAGGACGCTGAGCAGGGTGCGCCGAGGCGCATTCTCGCAGCGAACGGCCGCCGAAGCAAACGACCTCCGAAAGCAAACGACCAATGACAGAGCGACACCTGAACTACATCGCCGGCGAGTGGCAGCCAGCTTTTGCCGGCGCCACCTTCGAGGACCGCAATCCCGCCGACGAGCGTGACCTCATCGGCCTGTTCCCGGATTCCGATGCCGCCGACGTCGCTGCCGCCATCTCAGGCGTCTCGGCCGCCTGGCCGGCCTGGGCGGCGCAGTCGCCAGAGGTTCGCGCCGACGTCTTGTTTCGCGCCGCCGACATCATGGCCCGACGCGCCGACGAGATTGCCGCCGAACTGACCCGCGAGGAAGGCAAGACGCTCAACGAGGCGCGCAACGAGGCCCGGCGCATCGCCGCCAATTTCCGTCTTTATGCCGGCGAAGCGCTGCGCCTCAATGGCGAGACCTATCCGAGCGAGAGCGCTCAGCTGGTGCTGTCCGTGCGCCAGCCGGTCGGCGTGGTCGCCGTCATCACGCCGTGGAACTTCCCGCTGTCGATGGCCGCGCGCAAGCTCGGCCCGGCGCTGGCCGCCGGCAATGGCGTCGTTTTCAAGCCGTCCGAAATCACGCCTTTGATGGGCCAGCGCCTGGTCGAGGTGCTGCTCGAAGCCGGCCTGCCGCCGAAGCTTGTGGCGCTCGTCCAGGGCAAGGGCGCCAAGGTCGGCCAGGCGATCACCGCAGGCGCCGGTGTCGACGCGCTGACCTTTACCGGCTCCTATGCGGTCGGCAGGCAGATCGCGGCGTCGCTCTCCACCGACACCCGCGTCCAGCTCGAAATGGGCGGCAAGAACGCGACTGTCGTTCTGGCCGACGCCGGCATCGACAGGGCCGTCGCCACCATCGAGCGCGGCGCCTTCGGGCTCACCGGCCAGGCCTGCACCGGCACCAGCCGCGTGCTCGTCGCCCGCCCGCTTTATGCCGAACTGGTGGCGCGGCTCGAAAAATCGGCTTCCGCCATCAAGGTCGGCCCAGGCACGGCAGACGGCGTGCAGATGGGGCCGCTTGCCACCCGCGTGCAATATGACAAGGTGCTCGCCTATGTCGGCATCGCCCGCGAGGAGGGCGGACGCGTCGTCGGTGGCGATGCGCTGCGCGAGGCCGACTCGAACCTGGCGCATGGCTATTTCGTCCGGCCCGCCGTCGTCTCCGACCTGCCGGAGACCAGCCGTCTGTGGCGTGAGGAGATTTTTGGGCCGGTCGTCGCGGTGCGCCCGATCGACAGCCTCGACGAGGCGATCAAGCTGGCCGACGACACCGAATACGGCCTCGCCGTGTCGCTGGTGACGGGTGATCTGCCGTCGGTGCTGCGCTTCGCCCGCGAGACCCAGCACGGCATCGTCAAGGTCAACAGTCCGACAACCGGTGTGTCGCTCAACGCGCCTTTCGGCGGCCTCAAGCATTCGAGCAATCAGGCGGCCAAGGAGCAGGGCGGGGCCAACGTCATGGACTTCTACAGCCGCATCAAGAGTATCTATCTTGGGGCCTGACATGCTCCAGTCCCTGACTGAGCTGATGCCTGGCGATTTCGTGCCGGGCCATCTCGTCGGCATGGGCGCCATGGTCTTCATCGCAGCCCTGCTGCAGGGCATCGGCGGTCTCGGCTTTGCCATGGTCTCGGCGCCGCTCGCGGTGCTGTTCTTTCCCGAGATGGCGCCCGGGCCGCTGCTGGTGTTGGGCGCTGGACTGGCGCTGCTCGGCCTGCTCCGCGATTCCGATGCCGTCGACTGGCCGAGCGTGACGACGTTGATGGCCGGACGTGCCGGCGGCACGCTGCTTGCCGGCGCCACGCTCGCCGCCCTGCCGACCAATGCATTCTCGATCGTCTTTGCGCTGTTGATCCTCGCCGGTGTCGGCCTCAGCTTCGCCGGCTGGAAGGTCAGGGCATCTCACCCCAACATGGCGATCGCCGGCCTCGCCTCCGGCCTGATGGGCACAATCACTTCGTCCGGTGCGCCGCCCTTCGCCATAGTCATGCAATATGTGCCGCCGCGCCAGATGCGGGCGACCATCAGCTGCGTCTTCTTTGCCGGCGCCATCCTGTCGCTATTGATGTTGGCATATGTCGACCGTTTCACCCTGCCGCATCTCTGGCTTGGCATCCTGCTGTTCCCGCTGATGCTCGGTGGCTTCTTCATCTCCGGCCGCTTCCACCGCTATTTTTCGCCGCGTGGCGTGCGTTTGCTGCTGCTCACCATGTCCGGCCTCGGCGCGCTCGGCATCCTCGCGAGGACGGTCGTCCCATGAGCCTGCCCCACATATCAGACGAGCTGGTCGAGGCTGCCGTCTCCGCCGCCGAGGCGCGCGAGGTGCTGGCCGATGCCTTTCTGCGTTTCGGCCGCGAGGAGGCGGCGATGCAGGCGCGCATCCGCAGCGAGGCCGGCGGCGTCAAGCTGTCGACCCTGGGCGCGGTCATCCCCGGACAGGAGGTGGTCGGCGCCAAGGTCTACACCACCATCAAAGGTCAGTTTTCCTTCATCATCCTCCTGTTCTCCTCGGTCGACGGCCGCGCGCTCGCCACCTTCGATGCCGGCGCCATCACCAGGCTCCGGACCGCCGGCTGCTCGGTCATATCGGCCCAGCACCTCGCCAGGCCGGAGGCCTCGACGCTCTCCGTCTTCGGCTCCGGGCCGCTCGGACGGGCCCATGCGGTGCAGATGGCGGAGGCCTTCCCGCTCCAGCGCGTGCTGCTTGTCAGCCGCTCGTTCGATCCTGCATTGGCGGTAGAACTTGAAGCCGCCTGCGGTATCCCCACGCGACTGGCCACGGCCGAACAGGCGGCCGCGGAAGCCGACATCCTTGTCACCGCCTCGCGTTCGCCATCCGCGCTGTTTTCGGGCGACCTGCTCAAATCAGGCTGTTTCATCGCCGCCGTCGGCTCGAGCCTGCCCAACACCCGCGAGCTCGACGACCGGGCGATGGCCCGTGCCTCGCTTGTGACAGTCGAATGGCGCGAGCAGAGCCAACGCGAGGCCGGCGACCTCGTGCTCGCCGACCCCACGGCCTTGCCCCAATCCAAGATCGTCGAACTCGGCGAGATCCTCGCCGGCAAGGCGCGCGGCCGCACCAGCGAGGACGAAATCACCATCTACAAGTCAGTCGGTGTCGGCCTGCAGGACGTTGCGCTGGCAGGCCTTGCCTACAGGCGGATCGTCGGCGGCTAGAGCCCAGCAACCGTGCGGTGGCTTCGGCGCGGCCATCCACGCCTCTGCAATCGCTGCACCGCGTTGCTTACGTCCTAGCCACCCTTCTTCGCCGCCTGACGTGCCTGCTGCAGGCTGACCACGCCTTCCCGTGAGATGGTGTAGTTGCCGCCGTTGCGGGAGACCACCAGACGCTTCGCCTTCAGCACCTTGAATTCGGCGAGGCCGGCGCCCTCGAGCGACCAACCTTCCCGGGTGACGAACGACGCCTCCAGTGGTCGGTTTCTGGTGTCTTTTTCCAGGATGATGGTGCCGCCAAACGACAGCACTTCGAGCGCTTTGCGCTCCTTCTTCGAGATATTCATGATGTTGTGAGTCCGCAGTCCCGGCGCCAATGCACCGGGCGTCATCCACCATGGCGAGCGAAGAGCTCACCGGTTTGGCTGAACACGGCCCCGGTCCACGCGATGCGCGAAGCGGGGCTTTAGCGGGACTCAAAAGAACAGGTCATGATGGCGCGGAGCTATAGGGCAGATTGCGGCATGCTTAAGGCGTGAACTTCGGTCACGCACAACGGGCGCGCTTCTCTACTGGCTCTTGAAGCAGCGAAGTTCGACTTCGTTACGATAGTCCTCGACCGCACGCTGCTGCATCGGCGCGGTCGAAAATCTCGGATGCTCGTAGGCGGCGAGGATTTCATCCCGCGTGCCGGCTCCGGGGGCCTTCTCCAGGTGCAACTGGCTACTCAGCGGAAAGCCGGCCTGCCGGGCCGTCATGACGGTGGCGGCCCATGAACCCCGGAGATGGCAAAGCTGGTCGGGGCTATGGTTGTTGGAGGTCGCCTGCGCGGGAAATGGCGCCACCAGCAGCATGGCAAGAACTGTTCTGCGCATTAGCGGGCAAGTCTCCTGTTGTAGCGCGCATCTCGGCACGTCTGGCGCGATCAGCGTCCCTGGAGGATGCGGATCACCTTGCTGCTGTCGGCAGTGGGCGAGTCGAGGTTGACGTAGTCCTGGTAGGTAATGCGTCCGCTGGTGAGGCCATTGAACATGCGCTTGCAGAACGTCGAGGCGTAGTTCTTCGGTTCGATGTTGAACAGCGCCGCCATCTCGGCCTTTTCCTTGGCCGAGCGGGCATTCTCGTCCTTGATGCAACTGACCAAGACCTCACGCTTTAGCGCAGGGCTGCCATTGAGGGCCGTCTGCAAGTTCTTGTATTCGCCTTGCGACATGGTGGTGCAGCCCGCAACGATTGCGGAAAGGCCAAGCAAGGCTAACTTACGGATCATGTCGTGCGTCCAGACGTGAAAATTGATTGGGCAATAAGTCAGAGCAAGTCGCGTACTGCAACAGGTAAAGCGGGGTCGTCAACTGTCAGTTGAAAATAAAAGCTTACGGCAAAGTGGCAGCGTATTTGTTTAGACTCGCCTTTATTAGGGGTAAATTGAGGATCTATGCTCCGCAGCTCCGTGTCTGGCCGTGTCAGGATGCAATCACCAGCCCAGTTGGGTTCCGCAGACGATCAGATAACATTCGGCATAGCGCTTGTATTCCCGCGTGCCATATGCCGGGAGCGTGTCGCTGTCATGATAGCTGTTGACCAGGCTGGCACATTGGGCCGCCTTGAACGGTGGCCAGGAGCTGACGGCCACCGCTTCCGGCGACGCCAAGGTCATCGCGGCGATCATGAAGCATCCAAGGCTGGCCGCTGCCAAAAGCTGAACGTTGCGCACGAAGGCAATCAATAAATGCCGGAGATCATCTCTGCAACATCAGCGCGATGCTATTGTAAAAAGAGGAAAACGACGTCTTCTGCTAAGCGAGGGCAGTGCTGACACCGCGTTACTCCTTCGCTGCTTCCGCCGCCTTCGTATTGATCAGGCCGAAGCCGAAATCGGTGTCGCGGCCCTTGTCGCCAAGGTCGGTGGCCGTGGCAGCCAGCGCCTTTTCGATCGAGTCGGCTGAGCGCTTCGGCTCGGCGTGCAACAGGTTGGCAATCGCGCCGCTGACGACGGCCGCGGCAAATGACGTGCCGGTGACCAGGTCGGTGCCGCCGCCGACGGGCGCCATCAGGTCGACGCCGGGCGCCGAGATATAGACATAGGGCCCGCGATTGGCCTGCTTCATGATCGCGTCCTTGGCGTCGGTGGCCGTTACCGCGATCACGCCCTTGTAGGCGGCAGGGTAGCCATAGGGTGCGCCCGGGCCGTTGTTGCCGGCGGCGGCGACCAGGATCATGCCGCGTGCCCGCGCCCCACGGCTCGCCTGTTCCAAAAGCGCATTCTTGGGGCCGACGAAGCTCATATTGACGATCTGGACGTTCTGCTCGGCGGCCCAGTCGAGGGCGTTGAGGATGATTTCCATCGTCGACTTGCCGCCTTCGAAGGCGCGGGCGTGGAAGATCTTCGAACCTGGCGCCATGCCCTTGAAGTCGCCGGTGCCTGATATCAGCCCGGCCACCGACGTAGCGTGGTCACGCGCGGTGACGGCAACGCCCGGCATGGCGTCGAAGCTCTTGGCGATGGCGCCCTTAAGCGCCGGGTGGGTTTCGTCGATGGCCGTATCGATGACTGCGACATTGACGTTCTCGCCATTCGCCGCCGCCTCGTCGAGCGAGATGCGCTGGAAGGCGAAGCTGGGTGCCGCCGCTGCCTGCTGCAGTTCGTAGATGTGGTTGGGCTCGCGCTCGCTGGTACGGCCGTCGCCGGCGAGCTGCGCTAACACCACGCCGACCGGACGGCCGTCGGGAATGCCGAAGCGTACGAGGCTGGTGCCGAGCAGCGTCGACTGGCGCTGCGAGCGGATTTCCAGGCCATAGGCGGCCGCCAGCGCCTGGGCGTCGGCGGCATCGCCGGCAACCGTCACCAACACCTCGTCAGGCACGAAGTTGCCCGAGATGGCGCGCGGTGCTGCGGTGATGGCGGGGCCGGGCGGCGTCGCATCGGCTGCAGGAGGCGTCGGCGGCGGAGATCCGGCCTGCCCGCCGCCGGAAGCAGAAGCGCCGCCTGCGGGATCGCGCAGCGGGTTGGGTGTCGGCACCGGCGTCGCCGGCTGGCCGCCCGAGGCGACACCGGGAAAATCGCCGGGATTGGGGAACAGGTCGACGATCAGCTCGGGCAGCCCGACGGCGCCGGGCAGGCCGCTGCTGCCCGAGGGGCCTCCTGGGGTGGAACCGCCGGGCGCCGGGCCACCCGGCTGCAGGCAATTGGCGTTGCCGGCTGCCGTTGTCTGATTAAGGCAGTCGAGCTGTTGCGGCGTCAGGCTGGGGTCGTTGGTCTGGGCGAAAACAGGCGTGGCGGCGAACACCGCCGCCGCCAGCACGAGCCGTGCAATTCGCCCTGACGTGGTCATCCAGCCGGTTTCCTTCCTGCCGTCACCGTGTCCGCGAAGGGTGCCGCCGCAATGACGCCGACGATGCGGTCATAGTCGGCGACCGTCTCGGACGGGATGGCGATGCGGAACACGCCACTCGCTGTCGGGCCGTCGATGATCGAGGCGCCATTGTCGCCGAGCAGGGTGGCGATGTCGGCCATCCTGGCGTCCGGCTTGAAGGTCACCAGCGCGAAGGGCAGCTTCGTCTGGTCCTCGCCGGTGCCGGCGACTTGGACGTCGTTGCCGCGGCTGCCCGGTTCGAGCACCGACTGGACCATGACCAGTGCCAGCAGTGCGGCCGCAGCACCCCAGGCGACGCCGACCGGCAGGCCCATGAAACGCTCCCAGACCCGCGACAGCAGCGACTGTGCCTGGGGCTCGCGCATCGGCCCGGCTTCGGCGTCGAGCAGCTTGGAGAAGCGGCTCAGCGCATCGGCGGGCGGGCGGATCGCCTCGTTGGCGGCCATCGTGCCGGAAAATTCGGCTTCGGCGGCTTCGAGGGCGGCGGGTGCCTCGGGATCGCTGGCCAGCCAGTCTTCCACGGCTGCCAGTTCGGACCCTTCGAGCGTGCCGTTCAGGTAGAAGGGCAGCAGCGTTTCGATCTCGTCGCGGCGCGACATCTTCTCGGCAGCGCTCATGGCCACCCCCTGTCATATCCGGCAGCCTTCAAGGCTTCGCCGAGCTTCTTGCGGGCATAGAACATCCGCGTCTTTACGGTGGCGACAGGAATGTCGAGCACCTCGCCAATCTCGGTGACCGACTTGCCATGGTAATAGGCAAGGTCGATGACCGTGCGATGCTCGTCGGCGAGCGTGTCGACAAGGCGGCGCAGGGCCGCACCCTTGTCCTGCTTCATCGTCGCTACTTCGGGTGTGTCGTTGTCGTCGGGCACTGCAGCCGCATCGTCGTCGTCAAGCCACTCTTCCTTGCGCTTGCGCAGCGACGACAGCGCCTTGAAGCGCGCTATGCCGAGCAGCCAGGTCGAGACTTCCGAACGGCCTTCGAATTTCGGCGCCTGGCGCCACAATTCGAGAAACACTTCATTGGCTACGTCATCCGCCATTGCTTCCGACCCCGTCTGGCGCGCCACGAAACGGTAGACCCGTGCGTGGTGCCGCGTGAACAGGAGCCGCAAAGCGGCGCGGTCGCCGTTTGCGACGCGGCTCACGAGATCACGATCGGACATCGGGTCAGATGCGATGTTCATGGCCGGTGCTACCGCCGGGCTCCTGTCTGCTTGGTCGTTGTTGGCCGCAAAAAGGTTCACCGGAATGTTTCGGATGCAGGAAAGCTAGCGGAACTTCCGCGGCATGGCCAGTCCGGCGCGACACACTACCCCAGAGTATCCCTTACCGCCCCTTGCGCTCAGGTCGTTTTGGTATACAGTATTCCAAAATGACCCGCAGTCGACACCTCAAGGGGAACAGTGAATGACCGTTGCAATGAACCCGGACGAGTTCCGCACCGCGCTCGAAAACGCCATCAAGGGCAAGAGCGCCAACAAGTCGCCATTCAGCGTCGGCTGGGCCAGCGGCAAGCTCAGCCGCGGCCATCTCGCCCGCTGGGCCGAGAACCATTACCACTATGTCGGGCCGTTCGCGGACTACCTCGGATACATCTACGCCCGCATGCCGGAGGGCTATGTCGAGGCCAAGGATTTCCTGCTCGCCAACATGTATGAGGAAGAGATCGGCGGCGACCGCCACACCGATCTGCTCGTTCGTTTCGGTGAGGCCTGCGGCACGTCGGGCGACAGGATGCGCGACCCCGACAATATGTCGCCGACGACCCGTGCCCTGCAGAGCTGGTGTTATGCGGTGGCGATGCGCGAAGACCCGATCGTAGCTGTTGCCGGCCTCGTCGTCGGCCTGGAATCCCAGGTGCCGTCGATCTATCGCAAGCAGACGCCGACGCTGCGCGACAAATATGGCTTTACCGACGAGGAGGTCGAGTTTTTCGACCTGCACATCGTCTCCGACGAGATCCATGGCGAGCGCGGCTACCAGATCGTGCTGGAGCATGCCCGCACCGTCGAGATGCAGCAGCGCTGCCTCAAGATCTGCGAGGTCGGCGCCCAGATGCGGCTGCTCTACACCACCGCGCTTTACAACGACTATGTCGCGGCCGAACTGCCGCTCGACGAGCTGCTCGCCGCCTGATCCCGCCACAGTGGGAGCGCGCGGGGCGGCCACGCCGCGTGCGTTCCCTCGGTGGGCCAAAATATCAACAATTGCCGGACGATAGCGACGTGAAACAGGTCCTGAAACTCGAACTCGAAGAAGCCCGCGTGATGGTGGCTGCGGCGGTCGCCAAGGCGCTGGAACTCAACGTTCCCGAAACTGTCTGCATCGCTGATGACGGCGGCTATCCGATCGCGCTGGAACGCATGAATGGCGCGCGCGTCACCGGCCCGCAGATCGCCTGGAACAAGGCCTTCACCGCCGCCGGCCACAAGCGCTCGACGCATCTGTTCACCACCCCGCCCAACGGCCCGGCGCTGCCCGGCAACGAGGCCTTCGGCATCCAGCTCAGCTTCGAGGGCCGCTTCGCCGCCTTCGTCGGCGGATTTCCCGTCGTGGTCGACGGCGAGGTCGTCGGCGGCGTCGGCCTCAGCGGTGGCAATGGCGAGCAGGACATCGCCTGCGGGGTCGCGGCACTCGCAGCACTTGCGGCGCTGCTCGAGCCCAAAGGGCACAAGGTGATGGTTCAGGCCGACATCAAGAAGTGACCGAAGCGGCTGCGCCGCATCCCAACCGTAGTGGAGACATGGATGGACCATGTTGTGCGCGTCCTCGAAACCGAGGACCAGTTTACCGTTGCCGCGGAGGAATCCGTGTTGATGGCGGCGATCCGCCAGGGCGTCCAGCTGCTGCATGACTGCACCGAGGGCGGCTGCGGCACCTGCCGTATCAGGCTGATGGAAGGCTGCGTCCGCTATGAGGAATACCCGCTGGCGCTGTCCCCGGAGGACGAGGAAGAGGGCTTCGCCCTTGCCTGCCAGGCGCGGCCGGAGAGCGACCTGCTGATCTCGACCGAACGGCCGATGGAGCCGTGCTCCGATCCAGAACGGTATACCGCGACCATCCAGTCTGTCCGCAATGTCGGCCGCGACGTCGTGCAACTGACGCTTGCGCTTCCCGGCGCGGACGAGCTTGTCTATCGGCCCGGCCAATATCTCAACGTGCTGCTCGGCGACGGCAACAAGCGCAGCTTTTCGATGGCTTCGGTCCCCAACGGCAAGACCGTCGATCTGCACATCCGACGCGTACGTGACGGTCACTTCACCGCGGGCCAGTTGCCGCGGCTCGGCCCCGGCGACAGGCTCGACGTCGAGCTGCCGCATGGACTGTTCTGCTGCCGCAAGGAGAATTTCCGTCCGTTGCTGATGGTGGCGACGGGCACGGGGCTGGCGCCGATCAAGAGCATCCTGGAATCGCTGATGGACGATCCCGACTGCCCGCCGGTATCGCTCTATTGGGGCATGCGTACCGAGGAGGACCTCTATCTGCATGACGAGATCCAGTCCTGGGCCGAGCGTCTGTGCGACTTCCAGTATGTGCCGGTGCTGTCGCGGCCCGGCCCGGGCTGGCAAGGGCGGCAAGGCTATGTCCAGGAGGTCGCCGCCGAGGACATCGGCGATTTTTCCGAGCACGCGATCTACATGTGCGGCTCGCCCAAGATGATTTCGAGCGCCAGGAAACTGTTCGTCGACAACGGCGCCAATCCCGGCTTCATCTACGCCGACGCCTTCAATTTCCAGCACACGCTCGTGCCGGCCGAGTAGCGGCGAACGGCTTGTAGGGCGAGGGCAGCATGGAAATCGCAGTCGAAACGCCCGCCGGCAGCCTCGCCGGGCAACGGCATGACGGCGTCGACCGGTTCCTCGGCATTCCCTATGCGGCGGCGCCCGTCGGTGCTCTGCGGTTGCGGTCGCCAAGGCCAGTGCCTGGTTGGGCCGGCATACGGCGTGTCGACCACATCGGTCCGGCGGCACCGCAGCATCTCGCCGGCAGCCAGACCTGGCTCAACGAGCCGATCGCCAGCATGGACGAGGACTGCCTGACGCTGAATGTCTGGGCGCCTGCCGATGCCTGCGATGCGCCTGTCATGGTCTGGTTCCATGGCGGGGCGACGCGTAATGGCCATGGCGGCGCTGCCGCCTGTGACGGTTTTCGCCTCGCCCGCGAACACGGCATCGTCGTCGTCACCGTCAACTACCGTCTCGGCCCGCTGGGTGGCCTTGCCCATCCCGAACTCACCGACCCCGAAACCGGCACATGCGCCAACTGGGGCATGCAGGACAAGATCGCGAGCCTGCGCTGGCTGCGCGACAGCATCGCCGGCTTCGGCGGCGATCCGCGCAAGGTGACGATAGCTGGCCAATCCTCTGGCGCCACCAATGTCGTGCTGATCGCGCAGAACCCGGACTGTGAGGGGCTGTTTTGCGGTGTCATCGCCCAAAGCCCTCCGCTGTTCCAACCACCGATGTTCGTCGGGCTCGACGATGCCGCCGAATACACCGAGGCGGTGGCTGCGGCACTGGGCACCTCGGTCGCCGGCCTGCGCGATCTCGACGGTTCCGACCTCGTCCGCCGCGAAGCTGCGCTGCTGCGCGATGTCGACTTCGCCAGACGGTTTCCCCGGCCGCGCACCGCGCCGACGCTCGATGGCAGGCTGGTGCATGCCTGGCCGCATGACGGGGTGCTCGCCGACGTGCCGCTGCTGATCGGCTTCACCCGCGACGAGGCCAGGTTCTGGTACGACCTCGCTCTGCCCGACGGCACCAGGCTTTCGGCACTGACGCCGCCCGAACCGGGTGCGCCATTCGAAGCGGCGCTGGCGCGGCTGATTGCGCTGCATTACCCGTTCGAGCCCACGCCTTCGCCTGCGGCGACCTTCGCCGCCTATGGCTTTGCCATGCCGGATGCCGGCTCCGCCGCGATCTGGCTCGCCATCTACTCCGACCTCGTCTTCCGCGCGCCGATCTTGCGCTATGCAATGCGCCATGCGCGTCGCGGCTCGCCCGCTTTCCTCTACGATTTCGCCTGGCCCCTCGCGGTCACCGGCGGCACGCCGCACGCCGCCTGCGTACCGTTCGTCTTCGGCACCCACCGCCATCCGCATCTTGCTTCCAAGATCGGTGCCGATACGGCCGAAGCCGTAGCCAACGCCACGATGGCCGCCTGGGCGGCGTTCGTTCGCACGCCGGCAACGTCAGCTCTTGATTGGCCTGCGCTCAACTCCGAGTTGCCACCTGCCGCCGCGACGGCAATGACCATCGACATCGACGGTATGCTGTTTGGGCCACTCCATGGCGCAATCCGGCTCGCATCGTGGCCGGCAATGCAGCAGTTGGGTGGTGCGGATTGAATATTGTACTCCAAAGCCCGGACGCTATATCATCTGGCCCAAGGCGTTGCTTCCGCAGGTTGATTCGACCCTTGCCACAGGAAGTGTAAGACCATGACCGTCGTACTCGGGGAAATCCACGCTCCGCTCACCAAGCTGATCACCGCCGCCTTGCGCGAGCGTATCGTCAGCGGCGAAATCGGCGTCGGCGAAAGGCTGGTCGAGGGCCGCCTTTCCGAGGAGATGGGCGTGTCGCGCATGCCGGTGCGCGAGGCGCTGCGCGAGCTCGCCGCCGAAGGCATCGTCACCATCGAGCCGCGACGCGGCGCTTCGGTCACTGTGTTCAGCGAGGAGCAGAAGCGCGAGCTGGTCGAGGTTCGCGCCACGCTCGAGGCGCTCAACGCCAAGCTCGCGGCCAAGCGCCACGACCCCGAACAGATCGCCGCGCTGCAACGCATCCTCGACGACGGCGCCAAGCTTGCCGACACCGAGGATCCGGTGCTGCTGTCGCGCCAGAACACCGAGTTCCACGAGGCGTTGGCAACCGTCGCCGCCAATTCCGTGCTGCAGGATATGGTCCGCTCGCTGCGCGACCGCACGGTGATGCTGTTTGCGCCGATCAGCAAGCGCCGTGGCCGCCAGAACTGGGAAGAACATGCCGGCATCCTGCGCGCGGTGATTGCCGGTGACAGCGAACTCGCAGCCCTGCTGGCCGCCCGCCACGTCTACAACGCCGCCGAGATGCCGCAGGAATAGCCTGCGCGTCCCTATCTGACGCCCGAAATGGACCCGCGGACCACCAGGTCGACCGGCCAGACCTCGCCGCGCGCGCCGTCTTCCAGCCCGGAGATGCGCGCCGCCAGCCTTTCGGCGACGCGGGCGCCGGCGGCGCGGATCGACGAGCGTGTCGTCGTCAGCGGCACCGAAAAATGCTCCGGCTTCAGCCAGTGGAACACGTCGTCGTGGCTGACCAGCGAGAGATCCCGTGGCATCGAGAGATTGAGGTCGCGCGCCGCGCGTACGATGCCAAGCGCCATCAGCAGGCTGGAGCAGACGATCGCCGTCGGCGCCTCCGGTCCTTCGAGCAACCGACGCGCGGCGCGATAGCCGTTTTCCTCGGTCATGATCTCCGAACGGATGTTTTTGGGCTCCAGCACCAGCCCGCTCTCGGCCAGCGCTCGCCTCACGCCGCGCTCGCGGAAGATGGCGAAGGTCTGGGTGTCGTCGCCATTGATCAGCGCCACCCGCTTGTGACCGAGCTGGACGAGCAGCCGCGTCGCGTCATGAAAGGCGCCTTCATTGTCGATGTCGATGAACGGATAGTCGAAATCGAGGCCTTCGCTGCGGCCATGCACGATGTAGGGAATGCCGAGTTGGTGGGCAAGCGCCACGCGCTTGTCGGCATTGTAGGGCGCCGAGATATAGAGCGCGTCGACCTGCTTGTTGGCGACGATGCGCCGGTAAGTGGTTTCTTCGTCCTGGGCATCCGCCGGGCTCAGCACAAGATCGAGTTCGTGGCCGCGGGCATAGTCGCCGAGGCCGGAGAGAAATTCGACGAAATGCGGATCGATATCGACCGAGGCTCCTGTGGGCATGACATAGCCGATCATGCCGGCCTTGCCGGTCGCCAGCCGGCGCGCGCTCGGGTTCGGCCGGTAGCCGTGGCGCTTGGCGGCATCGGCAACACGCCGACGCGTCTCCTCGCTGACCTCGGGATAGCCGTTCAGCGCACGGCTCACCGTCGTCTGCGAGAGTTCGAGCATCAGCGACAATTGCTTGAGGTTCACCTCGGCTCCGATTTCCAAAGCGCTTTCAATCGGGCTTCCTCCCGATGTCGGGCGAAGCAGCTGCGCGTTGCCGGCAAGAATAGCTGCCGAATTGCTTGCTTTGAAGCGAAATCTACTCGCGCGGCACCTAAAAAGCATGCTGCAGCGCACACTGCTATCAAATTTAAATCGATTAGTTGCGCGAGCCCCTTGACTCCTGACAATTCCGGTGGCGTGATGCGGCAATCCAAAGCGCTTTGAAATGCCGTTGCGTGAAGCAGTTGCAGCTCATGCAAGTCTGGGGCACAGTTCGGGGCGGTGCAGGCGGGCGGAATGGAGGTTCCGTCCGGAGTTTTCGATCCACTGGGAGGAAGACCATGAGGAAGACCCTGTTGCTGGGCGTGGCTTTTGCCGCCGTCGCCCTGAGCGCGCCCGCGTCGGCGGAGCTGAAGTTCAAGCCGGGCGAGGACGCCCGTTTCACCTGGGCAAATTTCGACGAACTCAAGAAGGTCGACCTGAAGGGCGAGACGCTCTCGATCTTCGGGCCATGGCGCGGTGAAGACGAGGCGCTGGCCCGTTCGGTGCTCGACTATTTCAGTGAGGCCACCGGTGCCACGATCAACTACTCGTCGTCCGAGAACTACGAACAGCAGATCGTCATCGACACCCAGGCCGGCAGCCCGCCCAACATCGCCATCCTGCCGCAGCCCGGCCTGATCCAGGATCTGGCCTCCAAGGGCCTGCTGACGCCGCTCGACGAGGGCACTGCCAATTTCGTCAAGGAGAACTACGGCGCCGGCCAGTCCTGGGTCGATCTTGGCACCTACAAGGACAAGGACGGCAAGCCCGGCTTTTACGGCTTCCCCTTCAAGGCCGACCTGAAGTCGCTGGTCTGGTACGTGCCGGAGAATTTCGAGGAAGCCGGTTATGAGGTGCCCAAGACCTGGGAAGAGATGCAGGCGCTGACCGACAAGATCGTCGCCGATGGCGGCGTGCCGTGGTGCATCGGTCTGGGTTCGGGTGGCGCCACCGGCTGGCCGGCCACCGACTGGGTTGAAGACATCATGCTGCGTACCCAGGCGCCCGACGTCTATGACAAGTGGACCCGCAACGAGATCCCGTTCAACGATCCGGCCGTCGTCAACGCGCTCGACATCTTCGCCAAGATCGCCACCAACGATAAATATGTCGATGGCGGCAAGGCGGCCGTTGCCGCGACCGACTTCCGCGACAGCCCGAAGGGCCTCTTTGCGGTGCCGCCGAAGTGCTACATGCACCGCCAGGCGTCGTTCATCTCGTCCTTCTTCCCTGAAGGCACCAAGCTCGGTGAGGATGCCGACTTCTTCTACCTGCCGCCCGTCGCTGCCAAGCCCGAGCTCGGCAATCCCGTACTCGGCGGCGGCACGCTGTTCACCATCGCCAAGGACTCCAAGGCCGCGCGTGCCTTCATCGACTTCCTGAAGATGCCGCTCGCCCACGAGATCTGGATGGCGCAGTCGGGCTTCCTGACCCCGCTCAAGACGGCGAACAAGGAAGCCTATGGCAACGAAGCGCTGAAGAAGCAGGGCGACATCCTGGTCAATGCCTCGACCTTCCGCTTCGACGGTTCCGACCTGATGCCGGGCAAGATCGGCGCAGGCGCCTTCTGGACCGGCATGATCGACCTCGTCGGCGGCAAGCCCGCAGCCGATGTCGCAGCCGACATCCAGAAGAGCTGGGACGCGATCAAGTAAGCGTTCAAGCTAGTCCCCTCGCCTTGCCGCTTCGCGGACGGCCTTCCCCTCGTCGGGGAGGCACCGGCGGCCCCGACCCGGTCCCCCCTCCCGCCGGAGAGGTGCCCCGGCGTGTCGCGGAGAGCGGGTGAGGGGACTTCCTTTCAAGTCTGCGCGAACAAGTCCGTTGAAAAGGGCCCGTTGAAAAGGGCCGGTTGAAAGGGAATGATTCCCATGACGGCACAGATACTTTCGGCCATTTTCACCATCATCGTCGGCGTCGGCGGTTGCGTCGTCTATTACTGGGGCGCCAACAAGATCCTCGACGCGGTCTTTCCCTCGCGCGGCGTTTCCGGCGCTGCCGCCGTCGACAATCTGCGCCGCCAGGGCCTGATCCGGCCATGGCTGTTCGTCGGCCCGGCGATGCTGATCGTCACCGTCTATCTCGTCTATCCGGTGATCGAGACGCTAAGGCTCTCCTTCATGGACCGCGGCGGCGAAAACTTCGTCGGCCTCGCCAACTACAGCTGGGCCTTCGGCGACCGCGAGTTCCGCAATTCGATCTTCAACAATCTGCTCTGGCTCGCCGTCGTGCCGGCCGCCTGCACCTTCTTCGGCCTGATCATCGCCGTGCTCACCGACAAGATCTGGTGGGGCAACATCGCCAAAAGCCTGGTCTTCCTGCCGCTCGCCATTTCGTTTGTCGGCGCCAGCGTCATCTGGAAGTTCGTCTATGAGTACCGGGCTGAGGGCCAGACCCAGATCGGCATCCTGAACGCCGCCGTGCAGTATCTCGGTGGCAATCCGCAGGTGTGGATCTCGACGCCGTTCTGGAACAACTTCTTCCTGATGGTCATCCTGATCTGGATCCAGACCGGCTTTGCCATGGTCATCCTGTCGTCTGCCCTGCGCGGCATTCCCGAGGAGACCATCGAGGCCGCCGTCATCGACGGCGCCAACCCGTTCCAGATTTTCTGGAAGATCATGGTGCCGCAGATCTGGGGCACGATCGCGGTCGTCTGGACCACCATCACCATCCTGGTGCTGAAGGTCTTCGACATCGTCCTGACCATGACCAACGGCCAGTGGAACAGCCAGGTGCTGGCCAATCTGATGTTCGACTGGATGTTCCGCGGTGGCGGCGACTTCGGCCGCGGTGCGGCGATTGCCGTCATCATCATGCTCGCCGTCGTGCCGATCATGATCTGGAACATCCGCCAGGCCAATCGCGAAGGTGGGGGAGGGCACTGACATGGCCGCTTCAAGCGGAAGATCCTTCATCGGCCGCTTCGGCGTCCACATCGCGGTTCTCGTCTTCGTCGCCATCTGGACCATTCCGACGCTCGGCATCCTGATCAGCTCGCTGCGCGACAAGGACCAACTCATCGTCTCGGGCTGGTGGACGGCGCTGTCGACCTCGTCGCAGACCGAAGCCGGCCGCACCGACGCCGCCGACAAGCAGGTCGAGAAGGACGGCAAGTTCCTGATCATGGGCAATCTGTTCGGTGCCGGTGACGCCCGCACCGTGACCGCCTTCGGCACCAAGGCGCAGCAGCCGACGCAGTTCGAGGCAGGTGCTGCCGCCGACCTCGGCGAGGGCGTGACGCTTCAGGTCAATGACGACGGCTCCTACGTGATGTCGTCGCCCAAGGCCTTCGAGATCACCCGTGGCCAGCGTGTCTATTTCTCGGCCTCGGCGCCGCCACGCTTCACCACGGACAACTACCGTACAGTGCTGTTTTCGGAAGGCATCGGACGCTCCTTCATCAATTCGCTGACGGTCACCATTCCGGCGACGATCATTCCGATTCTGATCGCCGCCTATGCTGCCTATGCGCTTGCCTGGATGCGTTTTCCCGGCCGCGCGCTGCTGATCGCCGTCATCATCGGTCTGCTCGTCGTGCCGCTGCAGATGTCCCTCATTCCGCTGCTCAAGCTCTACAATGGCGTCGGCCTGTTCTTCGGCGTGCCTGCCAAGACCTATCTCGGCATATGGCTGGCGCATACAGGCTTCGGCTTGCCCTTCGCCATCTATCTGCTGCGCAGCTACATTGCCGGCCTGCCGCGCGAGATCATGGAATCGGCGCGTATTGACGGCGCCAGCGACTTCGAGATCTTCGTCAAGATCGTGCTGCCGCTGTCCTTTCCGGTGCTCGCCTCCTTCGCCATCTTCCAGTTTCTCTGGGTCTGGAACGATCTGCTGGTGGCGATGGTCTTCCTTGGCTCGGGCTCCGACCAGCTGGTGCTGACCGGCAAGCTCAACGCCCTGCTCGGCTCGCGCGGAGGCGACTGGGAAATCCTCACCACCTCGGCCTTCGTCACCATCATCGTGCCGCTGATCGTGTTCTTCTCGCTTCAACGTTATTTCGTCCGCGGCCTGCTCGCGGGCTCAGTCAAGGGAGGCTAGCTCAGATGCAAGCCGCAATGCGCAAGTTCGAAAACCCTGAAACCGCTGTCGATCGCGACTGGTGGCGCGGGGCGGTGATCTACCAGATCTACCCCCGCAGCTATCAGGATTCGAACGGCGACGGCATCGGCGACCTCAGAGGCATCATCGACCGGCTGCCGCACATCGCCTCCCTCGGTGCGGATGCCGTCTGGATCTCGCCCTTCTTCAAGTCGCCGATGAAGGATTTCGGCTACGACATTTCGGACTATCTCGACATCGACCCGATGTTCGGCACGCTCGCCGACTTCGACGCGATGATCGCAGAAGCCCACCGCCTCGGCCTCAAGGTGATGATCGACGGGGTCATCTCGCACACCTCCGATCTGCACGCCTGGTTCAAGGAAAGTCGCGCCAGCCGCGACAACCCCAGGGCGGATTGGTACGTGTGGGCCGACGCCAAGCCCGATGGCAGCCCGCCCAACAACTGGCTGTCGATCTTCGGCGGCTCTGCGTGGCAGTGGGACACCAGGCGCATGCAGTATTACCTGCACAACTTCCTCGCCGAGCAGCCCGACCTCAACTTCCACAACCGCGACGTCCAGGACGCGCTGCTCGACGTGACCCGCTTCTGGCTCGACCGTGGCGTCGACGGTTTTCGTCTCGACACCATCAATTTCTACTTCCACTCGGCAGGCCTCGAGGACAATCCGGCGCTGCCGCCGGAACAGCGCAACGACCAGACGGCACCCGCGGTAAACCCCTACAATTTCCAGGACCACATCTACGACAAGAGCCGGCCGGAGAATCTTGAATTCCTCGCCCGTTTCCGCGCCGTGCTCGACGAATATCCGGCGGCTGCGGCCGTCGGCGAAGTCGGCGATTCCCAGCGCGGTCTCGAGGTCGTGGCGTCCTACACCGCCGGCGGCGACAAGGTGCAGATGTGCTACGCCTTCGACTTCCTGGCGCCGGAAAAGATCTCGGCCGCCAAGGTGCGCACGGTGCTCGAAGATTTCGGCAAGGCGGCCAGCGACGGTTGGTCGTGCTGGGCCTTCTCCAACCACGACGTCGTCCGCCACGCCTCGCGCTGGGGCATGGGCGAGGCCGACCGCACCGCCTATCTCAAGGTGATCTCGGCGCTTCTGATGTCGCTGCGTGGTTCGGTCTGCATCTATCAGGGCGAGGAGCTTGGCCTGACTGAGGCGAGCCTCACCTTCGAGGACCTGCAGGACCCTTACGGCATCCGCTTCTGGCCCGAGTTCAAGGGCCGCGACGGCTGTCGCACGCCAATGGTGTGGAATAAGGACGCCGTCAATGGCGGCTTCTCCAAGGCGAAGCCCTGGCTGCCGGTGCCCGCGGATCATCTGGCCAAGGCTGTCGACACCCAGGAGGGTGATGCTGCCTCGCTGCTTGAGCACTACCGGCGCTTCCTGGCCTTCCGCCGTTCACATCCGGCGCTCGCCAAGGGCGAGATCGCCTTCCTCAAGGCAGAAGACGACGTCGTCGCCTTCACCCGTCGCGAAGGCAACGAGGAGGTCGTCTGCGTCTTCAATCTTGGCAGCGGGCCGGCTAACATCGACCTTGGAGGTCGTGGTCTGCAGCCCTTGCCGGGGCATGGGCTCGATGGAAATGCCAACGCAGGCGCAGTCCGGCTCGGTGGCTACGGCGCCTGGTTCGGGCGCTTCGTCTGACTGCAAATTAAGGTACTGGGAGGAAACCATGGCCGATCTAACGCTCAGGGACGTCAAGAAGTCATACGGCAATCTCAACATTCTTCATGGCATCGACCTCGACATCAAGTCGGGCGAGTTCATCGTTTTCGTCGGCCCTTCGGGCTGCGGGAAGTCGACGCTGTTGCGTTCGATCGCAGGCCTGGAGGAGATCACCGGCGGTGAACTGCACATCGCCGGCGAGAAGGTCAACGACGTGCCGCCGTCCAAGCGCGGCATCGCCATGGTGTTCCAGTCCTACGCGCTCTATCCGCACATGACCGTCTACGACAACATGGCCTTCGGCATGAAGATCGCTGGCGAGAGCAAGGCCGAGATCGACAAGCGGGTGCGCGCGGCAGCCGAAATCCTGCAGCTGACCAAATATCTCGACCGCCTGCCCAAGGCGATGTCCGGCGGCCAGCGTCAGCGTGTCGCCATCGGCCGCGCCATCGTGCGCAACCCGAAGGTCTTCCTCTTCGACGAGCCGCTGTCCAACCTGGATGCCGCCTTGCGCGTCGCCACCCGCATCGAGATTGCCAAGCTCAAGGAATCGATGCCCAACACAACGATGATCTACGTCACCCACGACCAGGTCGAGGCGATGACGCTGGCCGACCGGATCGTCGTGCTCAAGGACGGCCGCATCGAGCAGGTGGGTTCGCCGATGGAGCTCTACAAGCATCCCGGCAATCTGTTCGTCGCCCAGTTCATCGGCTCGCCGGCGATGAACATCGTTGCCGGTACCATCGAAAGGACGGGCGAGACGAGCCTTGTCAGCCATGTCGGTGGCCACAAGAGCTCTGTTCCGGTGGCGACGCCCTCTGAGGCCCAGGGCAAGCCAGTCAGCTTCGGCGTGCGACCCGAGGATCTCTATGTTGCGACCGGTGACGACTACCTGTTCGAGGGGCTCGTCGATTATGTCGAGCAGCTCGGCGAGGTCCAACTGGTCTATGTCGACATCGGTCGCGCGGACCAG
Organism: Aminobacter sp. BA135; assembly: GCF_050859125.1. NCBI lineage: Bacteria > Pseudomonadati > Pseudomonadota > Alphaproteobacteria > Hyphomicrobiales > Phyllobacteriaceae > Aminobacter > Aminobacter sp. BA135. Next base: position 284,323 of record NZ_CP139572.1, on the reverse strand, counting down.
CCGCTGGTGGCCAAGCTGCCCGGCAATGTCGAGGTCAAGCGCGGTGCCAAGATTCGGCTCGCCGCCAGTCCCGACGAACTGCATATCTTCGACAGTGGGGGTCATTCCTTTGCCCGCCGCCGGCTGACGGCTGCAGCTGCGTAAACGCCTTACCGTCCCCTTTGCGGGGAGGGTGACCCAAAAAGGCCGAGTGTGGGTGAGCGTGGGAACGCCTACGCCCGAACCCACTCGGCTCTGTTGCTCGGCCCTCCCCACAAGGGGAAGGTATGCTGTTCACTCTACCGTCGCCTGTTTCTGCCTGATCGCCGTCCGCCGCTTGGAGACAAAGAACGCCGCGACGAATGTCAGGCTCATCAGCAGCACGATGGTTGGCGCCGGCGCGCTGTCGATGAAGAAGCTGAGATAGACGCCCGACAACGAGCAAGACACCGCCACCAGCACTGACACCATAAGCATGCGCTCGAAGCGGTCGGTGAGCAGGTAGGCGATTGCGCCGGGGGCGATCAGCATGGCAATGGCGATGATGATGCCGACGGCCTTCAGCGCGCCGACGATGGTCAAAGACAGGATGGTCAGAAGTCCATAGTGCAGCAGCTTGACCGGCAGGCCGATGGCCTGCGCGTGCTGTGGGTCGAAGGCATGCAGCAACAGGTCGCGGCGGAAGAAGCCGATGGCACCTGTTGCCACCAGCGCGATGGCTGCCGTCTGGCCGACATCGCTCCAGCTCACGCCGAGCATGTCGCCGAACAGGATATGGTCGAGATGCACGTCGGTCTGGATCTTCGTGTAGAGCACGATGCCGAGGCCAAACATGCCGGAGAAGACGATGCCCATGACGGTGTCTTCCTTGATCCGGCTGTTCTGCTTGAGATAGCCGGTCGCCAGCGCGCAGGTCATGCCGGCGGCAAAGGCGCCGACCGCCAGCGGCAGGCCGGCGATGTAGGCCAGCACCACGCCCGGCAACACCGCATGGCTGATGGCGTCACCCATCAGCGACCAGCCCTTGAGCACCAGGAAGCAAGACAACAGTGCCATTGGCACCGCAACCAAAAGCGAGATGGCGAAAGCCTGCTGCATGAACGGGAAGGCGAAGGGCAGGGCGAGGGTTTCGATCATGGCTGCACCGCATAGGTCGGCGCGCCACGCCACCCCCCTCTGGCCTGCCGGCTATCTCCCCCGCAAGGGGGGAGATTGGTCTCGTCCTCTACGGCGCTCAGTCCTGCAGCGTCGTAAGGACAGGATAAGCCTCGCGACGTTGATGATTGGGCAAGGCGCCGATGCAGGCCTGATCTCCCGCCTTGCGGGGGAGATGGCGGGCACGCCAGAGGGGGGTGGAAAGGAATGAGACCGATCATCATATCCCAGCCTCCAGTTCCAGCCGCGCTCGTCGCCGCGCTGCAAGCAATCCGTGCTTGGGTGCGAAGACGAAGGCGACCAGGAAGATCAGCGTCTGCGCCACCACGATGATGCCGCCGGTCGCGCCGTCCAGAAAGTAGCTGGCATAGGCGCCGACAAAGCTGGTCACGCTGCCGATCGCCACGCTGATGACGATCAACCGGGGAAACCGGTCGGTGAGCAGATAGGCCGTCGCCCCCGGCGTCACCACCATGGCGATGACCAGGAAGGCGCCCACTGTCTGCAAAGCCGCCACCGTCGAGGCTGACAGCAACATGAAAAACAGCACCTTGAGCAAATCAGGGTTCAGCCCGATCGAGCGCGCGTGGTTCTCATCGAAGAAGGCGACCATCAGGTCTTTCCATTTGGCGAGCAGGATCGCCAGCGAAATGCCGCCGATCAGGACAAGCTGCAACGTGTCGGAAGGCGTCACCGCCAGGATGTTGCCGAGCACGATGGTCTGGATGTTTACCGAGGCCGGCGACAGCGAGATCATGAACAGGCCAAGCCCGAAGAAGGAGGTGAAGATCAGCCCGATGATGGCGTCCTCCTTCAGCTTGGTGCGCTGGTTGAGAAACAGCATGGCCCCCGCCGCCAGCCCGCCCGACAGGAACGCGCCGAGCGCGAAGGGCAGGCCGAGCATGTAGGCGCCGGCGACGCCTGGGACAATCGAATGCGAAAGCGCGTCGCCAATCAGCGACCAGCCCTTGAGCATCAAATAGGCCGACAGGAAAGCGCAGACGCCGCCGACGAGTGCAGACACCCACATGGCGTTGAGCATGTAGCCGTAGCCGAACGGCTCGATCAGCGTGGAGATCATTTCCGGCGCCCACCCGATTTGTCGGCGCCGTCATTGCCGTTTCCGTCGCCATAGATGACGAATGGTCGCTCGTCGTCGGTCAGCACCGTCACCTGCCGCGTATCGGCATCGTCATGCAGTTCGGAGCCGCCGAGGATGAACTGGCGCAGCACGCCGCCGAAGGCCTTTTCGAGATTGGCCTTGGTGAAGGTTTCAGAAGTCGGCCCGGCCGCCAGCACCGTCCGGTTGATCAGGACGGCGCGGTCGCAGAAGCGTGGCACGGAACCCAGATTGTGGGTCGACACCAGCATCACCCGGCCTTCGTCGCGCAGGCCCTGCAAAAGCGCGATGATCGCTTCCTCGGTGCGCACGTCGACGCCGGTGAAGGGTTCGTCGAGCAGGATCAGTTCGCCCTCCTGCGCCAGCGCGCGTGCCAGGAAGACGCGCTTCTTCTGCCCTCCGGAGAGCTCGCCGATCTGGCGCTTGCGGAAGTCGGCCATGCCGACGCGTTCGAGCGCTGCGTCCACCGCCTCGCGGTCGATGGCGCGCGTCATGCGGAGGAAATTCATGTGGCCATAGCGGCCCATCATGACGACGTCCTCGACTAGGACGGGAAAATTCCAGTCGACTTCCTCGCTCTGCGGCACATAGGCGACGAGGTTTTTTCTCAGTGCTTCGCGTGCCGGCTGGCCTAAAATCTCGACGCTGCCTGACGCCAGCGGCACGAAGCCCATGATCGATTTGAACAGGGTCGACTTGCCCGAGCCGTTGACGCCGACGAGCGCGGTGATGGTGCCGCGCGGAATGGCGAATGAGGCGTTGCGCAAGGCGGTGTGGCCGTTGCGGTAGGTCACCGAGATATTGGCGACTTTGAGCCCGTCGCCCGGGGCGGCCTCCGCCTGGGGCCGCCCTTTCATGGGTGCAGTCATTGGGTCAGTCCCTTGACGATGGTCTGAGTGGTGACGCTCAACAGGTCGAGATAGGTCGGCACCGGGCCGCTCTCATCGCTCAGCGAGTCGACATACAGCACGCCGCCATATTTTGCCCCGGTCTCCCGTGCGACTTGCTCGGCAGGCTTCGACGACACGGTGCTTTCGCTGAACACGGCCGGAATGCTGTTGGCCTTGACGAGATCGATCACCTTGCGCACCTGCTGGGGAGTACCTTGCTGGTCGGCATTGATCGGCCAAAGATAGACCTCCTTCAGCCCGAAGTCGCGCGCCAGGTAGGAGAAGGCGCCTTCACTGGTGGCGAGCCAGCGGCGCTCGGCAGGGATGGTCTCGATGGCCTTGTGAATGGGCGCCACCGTCGCCTTGATCTTCTCGGCATAGGCGGCGGCGTTCCTGGCGTAGACCTCGGCGTTTTCAGGGTCTTTCTCGGCGAAGGCCTTGCGAATGTTCTCGACATAGATCAGCGCCGCCTCTGGAGACATCCAGGCATGCGGGTTGGGCTTGCCGGTATAGGGGCCCTCGGCGATGCCCATCGGCACAACGCCATCGGAGACGACGGCCTGGCTGACGCCGTCGAGGTTTTCGAAGAACTTCTGGAACCACAGCTCGAGGTTCAGGCCGTTCCACAAGACGAGGTCGGCCTTCTGGGCGCGCAGGATGTCGCCCGGCGTCGGCTGGTAGTTGTGAATCTCGGCATTGGGCTTGGTGATCGATTCCACCTCGGCTGCGTCGCCGGCGACGTTGCGGGCGATGTCGGCGATCACGGTAAAGGTGGTCACCACCTTCATCTTGCCGCCCGCCGCGCTGTCCTGAGAGCAGGCCGAAAGCCCGAGCGCCGCCGCAAGCAGAGCGATGGCGGCGAAGGTGGTGCGAAGTGCTGTCATGGAAATCCCGTTTCAGAATGCCGCACCGAAGGGGCGGCAGCTACGGTGCCTTACCTAATGGCAGTTGGTGCGCCTGTCAATGCAATTGCAAATCGTTTGCAAGTAGAGGTGTGACTATCGCCTGCTGAACCTTCCGAAGTGGCCTTGTTGCGCGGGCGACGGCAATCAGGATGGTCGATGCGTGGATAGCTTGTTGACGCTTTTAGCTTCTTCTTAGCTCCTACAGATCGGCTATGCCGCGATCCGTCACACCCTCCCGCTCTGCCCTGCCGGGCATCTCCCCCCACATGGGGGGAGATCAGGCCTGCATCGCCGCCTCGGCCGATCGCCAGCGTCGCCAACATCTCAGGGCCTTTTGATGCAACGTGGCAGAATAAGCGCCCCCGGCGACGAGACTAATCTCCCTCCTTGTGGGCGAGATGGCCGGCAGGCCCGAGGGGGCGAAGGATCGCGGCGGGGAGGGGGTGGCTTCGTAAAGCGCGGGCCGTCTTCCACTTGCTCCCACGCGGGGGACACGCATCGCCCCACTTCACCTGGGGATGAACGGCGACATAATCTTTTGCAACTGAGTGTCATCTGGCACATAGTCGCGCCATGACGAAGACGCCTGTGAAACATGCCCCCAAGAAGCCGGACTACGAGAAAGCGCTGCGCAAGGCGGGCATCCGCATCACGCGGCCGCGCAAGATCATCCTTGGCATTCTGGGTGAAACTGAGGACCATCCCGACGCGCTGGAGATCTTCCGCCGCGCCGAACAGGTCGACAAGAGCATCTCGCTTTCGACAGTCTACCGCACCATGAAGTTGCTCGAGGAGATGGGGGCCATTCACCGCCATGCCTTCGAGGGCGGGCCATCGCGCTTCGAGCAGGCCGGCGGCGATCACCACGATCATCTCATCGACATGGACACCGGCGACGTCATCGAATTCCGTTCCGATCGCATCGAGCAGCTGCAGCAGGAAATCGCCCGCCAGCTCGGCTACGACATCGTCCATCACCGGCTCGAGCTCTACGGCCGCCGCCGCAAGGATTGATGACGCAAGGTCAGGCCACGACGAGTTGATCGTCCGGCGACAAGGCGCGTCGGGCGGCGAGTTGACCTCGGCAAAAGCGCGGTCAATCATGCCGCGTCTTCGACGACAGCAATCAGCAGACAGGACCAGCGACCATGGAAAAAGCCGAAATCGGACTGATCGGATTGGGCACGATGGGCTCGAACCTGGCGCTGAACATCGCCGAAAAAGGCCATCGTATCGCCGTCTTCAACCGCACTCCGGCCCGCACGCAGGCGTTTGTCGAATCGGCAGGCGCCTTGCGCGACATGGTCGTGCCCTGCGGCTCGATCGAGGAACTGGCCGCCGCCATCCGCCCGCCGCGACCGGTCATCATCATGGTGCTGGCCGGCGATCCGGTCGACCAGCAGATCGCAGCCCTGCGCCCGGTTCTGGCCGCCAACGACATCATCATCGATGCCGGCAACGCCAATTTCCGCGACACGATGCGCCGCTTCAAGGAGCTCGACGGCTCGGGCCTGACCTTCATCGGCATGGGCGTTTCGGGCGGCGAGGAGGGTGCGCGTCACGGCCCCTCGATCATGGTCGGCGGCACGCCCGAATCCTATGCCCGCGTCGAGGACGTGCTGACCGCGATTTCGGCCAAGTACAAGGGCGAGCCCTGCGCCGCCTGGCTCGGGCCGAACGGCGCCGGCCATTTCGTCAAGACCATCCACAACGGCATCGAATATGCCGACATGCAGATGATCGCCGAGATCTACGGCATCCTGCGCGACGGGCTGTCGATGACGCCGAAGCAGATCGCGCCGGTCTTTGCCGGCTGGAACAAGGGCCGGCTCGAATCCTACCTGATCGAAATCACCGCATCGGTGCTCGAAGCCGACGACCCCAGGACCGGAAAGCCGGTGGTCGATATCATCCTCGACCGCGCCGGCCAGAAGGGCACCGGCAAGTGGTCGGTGATCGAGGCACAGCAGCTTGGCATCCCGGCGACAGCCATCGAAGCGGCGGTCGCGGCACGCGTGCTGTCATCGATGAAGGATGAACGGCTGGCGGCGGAAAAGGCCTACGGCGCCAACACGCTGAAATTCGCCGGCAACAAGGACGAGGTACTCGGCGATTTCGAGCTTGCACTGTTTGCCGGCAAGATTGCTGCCTATGCGCAAGGCTTCGCCGTGATGGCCGGCGCGTCGAAGGAATTCGGCTGGAACCTGCCGATGCCGACCATCGCCAAGATCTGGCGCGCCGGTTGCATCATCCGTTCGCAGTTCCTCGACACCATCGCCGAAGCTTTCGGCAAGGCCGATCCGTCGACCAATCTTTTGATGGTGCCGGCCTTTGTCGAGATCATGGGCAAGGCGCATCCGTCGCTGCGCCGCATCGTCGCCCGCGCCGCCGAGTCCGGGCTGCCGGTGCCGGCGCTGTCGTCGGCGCTGGCCTATTTCGACGGCTATCGCCAGGGTCGCGGCTCGACCGATCTCACCCAGGCGCAACGCGATTTCTTCGGCGCTCACGGCTTCGAGCGTATCGACGAGCCGGGCGCGCACCACGGGCCGTGGGGTAGCGGCAGTTAACGTCCTCAGGGAAGTGTCGGGCAGCGCTGCCCCTCATCCGCCCGCCGACAGCGTCTCCCGGTGAATGGGGAAACGGGAAGCTGCCGCGACGCGGCCCCCTCGCCACGTATACGGGGAGAGGGCTGCTCAGGTGGTGCCGTCTTTTCCTGATCCGGGTGTCTCGTAGGCCTCGACCGCCTTGGGCTTGCTGAGGCTCTGCAGGGCACCGATGTCGCGCCCGGCGATGCGGCCGAGCACGGCGCGGGCGAGTTCGGCGCCCGCCAGCCGCACGTCTTCGTTGACGACATAGAGCTGCGGCCTGAGCAGATGCAGCAGTTTTGACGATTGCTTGGAAACGATGTCGACGTCGTGGCCGATCCGGAAGCGGGCCTCCTCGATGCCGGCGACCAGCGCGAAGGTGCCGGCCCCCGCGCCGCTGACGAAGGCATCTGGACGGTTGGGTCGGCGCATCAGCTCGACGGTCTGCTTGCGGATGTCCTCGATGGAATGGTCGACGGTGGCCATAGGGAACGGCACTTCGCTCAATCCGTGTTCCATCAGGGCGTCAGCGAAGCCGTCGCGCATGTGGTGGTAGTAGCTGAGGTTCGAGGGCGGGGCGAGCAGCGCCAGGCGCTTGCGCCCTAGGGCTGCGAGCTTCTTCACCGCCTCGATTGAATAGGCATGGTTGTCGAAATCGTGGAACGCATGGTCGATGCCCATATGGGTGCGGCCATGGGTGGCAAAAGGCATGCCGCGCTCGGTCATGTAACGCACACGTTTGTCGTCGGGTTCGGTGCGCGAGATGATGACGCCGTCGGCCGACGCCGTCTCGACGACATAACGCACCGGCTCCAGCGGATCGTTGTTGCGCGAATAGGGTGTCACCACCAGGTGATAGGGTGTCTGCGCCAGCGCCTCGGAGATGCCGTAGATGAGGTCCGAGACGAAGCCGCCGACCTGCTCCTCGGTGTCGAGCACCAGGCTGATGACATTGGTCTTGCCGGTGCGCAGGCGCACGCCGGCGCGGTTTGGCCGGTAACCGATCTGGCGGGCGACGAGCTGCACGCGCTGCCTGGTCGCCGCGCCGATTTCGGGGGCGTCCTTGAGCGCGCGCGACACGGTCGTGACGCCGAGGCCGGTCATGAAGGCGATGGTCTTCAGCGTCGGCGGGTTGGCCTCGCCACCAGCGGCCTGGTCGGCATTTTCATCCGGCGGTGTCTTGTCGTTCATGCCCATTGCCCCACCGTGATCCCTGCTTGGCGCATATCGCATTTGCATGATGGACCTGACAAGCGCTTTCCTGCAAGAAGTGTAACGTTTCAGATTGTGCTAATTCACGGTGTTTTTGGAGAGCCCCCACGGTCGCCGGCTCAGGCGTGACCGTGCGCTGCAAAATGACTGTCGACTGTTGATTCATCTGCATGATTTGCTTGGAAATGCTGCATTGCGGTGCGATTTTCCAGCGCAAACATGGCTGCTGCTTCTCCTGGCTTTAGTTCGGCTCGCGAAGAAAATATCGCACACCCATTGCAGCGACCAAAAACTTCGCCTAACGTCCATACCTGTAACGTTTCAGATTCAGGGAGGAGTACGATGCGTTATAGGCTGACGACAGCTGCATTCGCAGCGAGCGTCGTGTTTGGGGCTGCAGGTTCAGCCTCCGCGACCGATCTCGAAGTAACGCACTGGTGGACCTCCGGCGGCGAGGCGGCGGCAGTTGCCGAACTCGCCAAGGCCTTCGATGCCACCGGCAACAAATGGGTCGACGGCGCCATCGCCGGTTCTGGTGACATCGCTCGCCCGATCATGATCGGGCGCATCACCGGCGGCGATCCGATGGGCGCAACCCAGTTCAATCATGGCCGCCAGGCGGAAGAACTCGTCCAAGCTGGATTGATGCGCGATTTCACCGAACTGGCACAGAAGGAGGGCTGGACAACGTTCATCCACCCCAAGAGCCTGCTCGACGGCTGCACGCTGGACGGCAAGATCTACTGCGTGCCGGTCAACATCCATTCGCAGCAGTGGCTATGGCTGTCCAACAAGGCCTTTGCCGACGCCGGCGTGGCGGTACCGAAGAACTGGGACGAGTTCGTCGCAGCGGCCCCGGCGCTGGAAAAGGCCGGCATCGTGCCGCTTGCCATCGGCCAGCAGCCCTGGCAGACGACGCTTGCCTTCCAGGTCATCCTCGTCGCACTTGCCGGTCCGGAAACGTTCCAGAAAGTGTTCGGCGACAAGGACGCGACTTTGGCTGCCGGCCCCGAAATGGCCAAGGTCTTCGCCGCCGCCGACCAGGCGCGCCAGATGTCGGCCAAGTCCAACGTTCAGGAGTGGAACCAGGCGACAAGCATGGTCATCAACGGCAAGGCCGGCGGGCAGATCATGGGTGACTGGGCCCAGGGCGAGTTCCAGGTCGCCGGCCAGGTTGCCGGCAAGGACTACACCTGCCTGCCCGGCCTTGGCGTCAACGAGATCATCTCGACCGGCGGCGATGCCTTCTACTTCCCCAAGCAGACCGATCCCGAGAAGGCCAAGGCACAGGAGGCACTTGCCTCGGTGATGCTGTCGCCGGCGACCCAGGTTGCCTTCAACCTCAAGAAGGGCTCGCTGCCGGTACGTGGCGACGTCGACCTCAACGCCGCCAACGACTGCATGAAGAAGGGGCTGGAGATCCTCGCCAAGGGCAACATCATTCCGGCGCCCGACCAGTTGATGTCGGCCGATGGCGTGACCCAGGTCAACGACCTGTTCGTCGAGTTCTTCGCCAACAAGGAGCTTTCGGCAACCGAAGCACAGAAGCGCTTCGCCGAAATCATCGCCGCTGCGGACTAGGGTGGGGCTTCCGGGCTTCCCGACCCGCGCCTTGCCTGAGATGCTGCAGTCATGTCCAGCGGCGTTCTGCCGGCCCCGGCTCGCACCGGGACCGGCAGATTGCCGACGATCCGGATGGGTGCCGACCGATGACACCGATACATGCGGGCCGACCGTTCAGCCTGTTCCGCAACCTGAACGCCAAGATCGCCTCGATCCCGATGATCCTGACCGCGCTGGTCATTTTCGTCGGCGGCACGGCGTGGACAGTGTTCTACTCTTTCACCAACTCCAAGCTTTTGCCGCGCGCGAACTTCGTCGGCTTCGACCAGTACGAGCGCCTGTGGGCGACGCCACGCTGGCTTGTGGCGGTCGAGAACCTCGCCATCTACGGCATCTGCACCCTGGTCTTCTCGCTGCTCATCGGTTTCGTGCTGGCCGCGCTGATGGATCAGAAGATCCGTTTCGAAAACACCTTTCGCACCATCTTCCTCTATCCCTTTGCGCTGTCCTTCATCGTTACCGGGCTGGCGTGGCAGTGGATTCTCAATCCGAACTTCGGCATCCAGCAGGTGGTGCGGAACCTCGGCTGGGAGAGCTTCACCTTCGACCCGCTCTACAATGCCGACATCGTCATCTACGGCATCCTGATTGCCGGGCTGTGGCAAGGCACGGGGCTGATCATGTGTCTGATGCTGGCAGGCCTGCGCGGCATCGACGGCGACATCTGGAAGGCGGCGCGCGTCGATGGCATCCCGACCTGGAAGACCTATATCTTCATCGTCATCCCGATGATGCGGCCGGTGCTTGTGACCACGTTGGTGATCATCGCCAGCGGCATCGTCAAGGTCTACGACCTTGTCGTCGCCCAGACCAGCGGCGGGCCCGGCATCGCTTCCGAAGTGCCGGCCAAATACGTCTACAACTACATGTTCCTGGCGCAGAATCTGGGGCAGGGCTTCGCCGCCTCGACAATGATGCTGCTGTCGGTCGTCATCGTCATCGTGCCCTGGGCCTATCTCGAATTCGGCAGGAGACGCCGCCATGGCTGAGCAGCTTCTGCGCGCCGCCCCCGAACTTGCCGTGGCAAACATCTCGCCGGTCCGCTCACGCGCGCTGTCGGGACCGCGTGGCCCCAGGCCGCGCCGCCGTTTCTCCCGCCGCAACATCTTCATCTACGGCACGCTGGCGCTTGTCGCCGTCTACTACCTGCTGCCGCTCTATGTGATGGTGGTGACGTCGCTGAAGGGCATGCCCGAAATCCGGCTCGGCAACATCTTCGCGCCGCCGGTCGAGATTACCTTCGAGCCATGGATCAAGGCATGGTCTACGGCCTGCACCGGGCTCAACTGCGACGGGCTTTCACGCGGTTTCTGGAACTCGGTGATGATCACCGTGCCGTCGGTGTTCCTGTCGATATCAATCGCCTCGATCAATGGCTACGCGCTGGCCAACTGGCGCTTCAAGGGCGCCGAGGTGTTTTTCACCGTGCTCGTCGTCGGCGCCTTCATTCCCTACCAGGTGATGCTCTATCCGATCGTCATCGTGCTGCGTGAGATCGGCCTCTATGGCTCGCTGTGGGGCCTGGTGCTGGTGCACACCATCTTCGGCATGCCGATCCTGACGCTGTTATTTCGCAACTACTTCGCCTCGCTGCCGGAGGAGCTGTTCAAGGCGGCTCGTGTCGACGGTGCCGGCTTCTGGACGATCTATCTCAGGATCATGCTGCCGATGTCGTTGCCGATCTTCGTGGTGGCAATCATCCTGCAGGTCACCGGCATCTGGAACGACTTCCTGTTCGGCGTCGTCTACACCAAGCCCGACACCTATCCGATGACGGTCCAGCTCAACAACATCGTCAACGCCGTACAGGGCGTGAAGGAGTACAACGTCAACATGGCAGCCACCCTGCTGACCGGACTGGTCCCGCTCGTCATCTACTTCATTTCAGGCAAGCTTTTCGTCCGCGGCATCGCCGCCGGCGCAGTGAAGGGGTGAGGCGATGACAAGTGTCCAGGTCAGGGACGTTTCGCTCAGCTTCGGCGCCTATGACGTGCTCAAGGAGCTAAACCTCGACGTGCCCGAGGGCGAGTTCCTGGTGTTGCTCGGCCCTTCCGGCTGCGGCAAGTCCACGCTGCTCAACTGCATAGCCGGCCTGCTCGACGTGTCCGAAGGGCAGATCTTCATCAAGGGCAAGAACGTCACCTGGGAGGAGCCCAAGGATCGCGGCATCGGCATGGTCTTCCAGTCCTATGCGCTCTATCCGCAGATGACGGTGGAGGGAAACCTGTCCTTCGGCCTGAAGACGGCAGGCATGGCGAAGGACGAGATCGCAAGGCGTATCGCCCGCGCAGCCGAGATCCTGCAGATCGAGCCGCTGCTCCAGCGCAAGCCGGCGGCGCTGTCGGGCGGGCAGCGCCAGCGCGTGGCGATCGGCCGGGCGCTGGTGCGTGATGTCGACGTGTTCCTGTTTGATGAGCCACTGTCCAACCTCGACGCCAAACTGCGCTCGGAGCTGCGCGTCGAAATCAAGCGGCTGCACCAGAAACTCGCCAACACCATGATCTACGTCACCCACGACCAGATCGAGGCGATGACGCTGGCCGACCGCATCGCCGTCATGAAGGGCGGCGTGATCCAGCAACTCGACGCGCCGCAGGTGATCTACAACAAACCGGTCAATCGCTTCGTCGCCGGCTTCCTCGGCTCGCCCGGCATGAACTTTCTCGACGGCGAGGTCGAGGGCGATGCGCCGACATTCGTCGCGACAGGCACAAAGATACCGCTCGGCCGCTACGGTTTTGGCGACGCGGCTAAGCCCGGCAAGGCGGTGTTCGGCGTGCGGCCGGAGCACATTGCCACGGGCGATGCCGCTGCTACCATGCCCTTTCAAGCGGACGCCAGGGTCGAGCTGGTCGAACCGATGGGTTCGGACACGCTGGTCTGGACGAAGCTTGGCGGCCAGAGTTTCGCCTTCCGCGTCGAGGCCGAACGCCATCCGGCGTCGGGCGATCAGCTACGCATCGGCTTCGATCCAGCGCGCGCCTCGCTGTTCGACGGCCAGAGCGGCAGCCGCCTGTGAAATCCCCTCCCAAGCAAACGGACAGAACCATGGACTGGTCATTCCAACTCTACAGCGCCCGCAACTTTCAACCCTGGCAGAATGTGCTCAAGACGCTCGGCGCCCTCGGTTACGCCCAAGTCGAGGGCTTTGGCGCCGTCTACGAAGAGCCCGCAACGCTCCGCGCCGAGCTCGACAAGAACGGTCTGGCCATGCCGAGCGGCCATTTCGGCATCGATCTTCTGGAGCAGGAGTTCGCCAAGGCGGCAGGCATCGCCAGGACGCTCGGCATGAAGCTGATCGCCTGCCCGTGGCTCGAGCCGGTGGACCGGCCGACCGACGCCGAAGGCTGGCGGGCATTCGGCAGGCGTCTTGCCGCCATTGGCGCGAAGGCCAAAGATGCAGGCTTCGACTTTGCTTGGCACAACCATGACTTCGAGTTCGTGCCGGTTGGTGGCGTGGTGCCGCAACGCCTGATCCTGGAAGCCGCACCCGAAATCGGCTGGGAGATGGATGTCGCCTGGGTGATCCGCGGCGGCTCCGACCCGCTGCACTGGATCGAGGAGTTCGGCCCGCGCATACTGGCTGTCCACGTCAAGGACATCGCGCCTCAAGGGTTGGCGACTGATGAGGACGGCTGGTCCGACGTCGGACACGGCACGGTCGACTGGGCTGGGTTGGTGACGGCTTTGCGTAAGAACACACCGGCAAAGTATTTTGTCATGGAACACGACAATCCGGCCGATTTCGAGCGCTTCGCAAGCCGCTCGATCGCAGCCGCCAAGACCTTCTAGGGGGAGCAGCATATGGCAAGGAAACTCGGCGTCGGGGTGATCGGCTGCGGTAACATCTCGAAGACCTACTTCGAGCATGCGCCTGAATTCAAAGGCATCGAGATGCGTGCCTGCGCCGACATCAACATGGATGCGGCCAAGGCACGGGCGAAGGAATTCAAGCTGCGCGCCGAAACGGTCGAAGGGCTTTTGGCATCTGACGACATCGACATCGTCGTCAATCTGACCATTCCGGCGGTGCACTACGAGGTGTCGAGGCAGGCAATCGAGGCCGGAAAGCACGTCTATTCGGAAAAGCCCTTTGTGCTCGCCATCAAGGACGGGCTCGACCTCAAGAAGCGCGCCGACAAGAAGGGCGTGCGCATCGGCTCGGCGCCCGACACCTTCCTCGGCGGCTCACATCAACTGGCGCGGCACTTGATCGACACCGGCAAGCTCGGCAGGATCACCTCGGGCACCTGCCACGTGATGAGCCATGGCATGGAGCACTGGCATCCCAACCCCGACTTCTTCTTCCAGCCCGGCGGTGGGCCGATCCTCGATCTCGGGCCGTATTACATCGCCAATCTGGTCCAGTTGATCGGGCCGGTTGCCCGCGTGGCTGCACTATCGTCGATCCCGGCGAAGGAGCGAACCATCTTGTCGAAACCCCGCGCCGGCGAAAAGATCCCGGTGACGACACCGACGACGATCCTTGCGCTGATGGAGTTCGAGAACGGCGCTGTCTTTACCTTCAATGCCAGCTGGGATGTCTGGAACAGCGGCCATGCGCCGATGGAGCTTTATGGCGAGCAGGGCACCATCCACATGCCGGACCCCAATTTCTTCGGCGGTGATCTCAGCTACACCAGGGGCGAAAAGCCTGTGAAGACGCTGCCGAAATGGGACCACCCCTTCTCGGTTGCCAACGAGAAGCATCCGCACGGCATGATGGCCAATTACCGCACGGCGGGTCTCGCCGACATGGCGTTGGCAATCATGCAGGGCAGGCCGCATCGCTGTTCGCTGGAACTCGCCAACCACGTCATCGACATCATGACCGGTATCCTCAAGTCAGGCGAGACGAAGAAGTTCGTCGAGATGCAGACGACATGCGAGCGTCCCGCACCGCTCGGCCCGGCTGCTGCAAGGGGGCTGCTGGCACCGTCGAAATAGGCTAAGAGAGGGGAACGGCCTATTGGCCGATTCCCCTTTCCATTCGAGGACAGCATCATGACCTGGCAGCCGGCTGCGAACCGTTACGAAAACATGGTCTACAATCGCTGCGGCAAGTCGGGGCTCAAGCTGCCGGCGATCTCGCTCGGCCTGTGGCACAATTTCGGCGAGGACACGCCGCACAAGACCAAGCGCGCCATCTGCCAGAAGGCTTTCGACCTCGGCATCACCCACTTCGACCTTGCCAACAATTATGGCCCGCCGCCCGGCTCGGCCGAGACCGCCTTCGGCGACATCCTGCGCACCGACTTTGCCGGTCTCCGCGACGAGATGATCATTTCGACCAAGGCCGGTTACGACATGTGGCCCGGTCCCTACGGCGAGTGGGGCAGTCGCAAATATGTGCTGGCGAGCCTCGACCAGAGCCTGAAGCGCATGGGCCTCGACTATGTCGACATCTTCTATTCGCACCGCTTCGACCCGGACACTCCGCTCGAGGAGACGATGGGTGCGCTCGACCATGCCGTGCGCTCCGGCAAGGCGCTTTACGCGGGCATCTCGTCCTACAACGCCCAGCGCACCCGCGAGGCTGCCGACATCCTGAAGCGCCTGGGCACGCCCTGCCTGATCCATCAGCCGAGCTATTCGCTGATCAATCGCTGGGTCGAGGATGACGGCCTGCTCGACGCGCTCGACGGGTTGGGCATCGGCTCGATCGTGTTCTCGCCTCTGGCGCAGGGCATGCTGACGGGCAAATATCTCGGCGGCGTGCCGGAAGGCAGCCGCGCATCGCAGGGCAAGTCGCTACGTCCGGCCTTCCTCAACGACAAGAACCTCGCCAACATCCGCGCGCTGAACGGCATTGCCGAACGCCGCGGCCAGACGCTGGCGCAGATGGCGCTGGCCTGGGTGCTGCGTGGCGGCCGGGTGACCTCGGCGCTGATCGGTGCCAGCCGTCCCGAGCAGGTCGAGGATTGTGTCGGCGCGCTGAAGAACGCAACCTTCACCGATGCGGAACTGGCCGAGATCGACACCTATGCCCGCGAGGCCGACATCAACCTGTGGGCCCGCTCGTCCGAGCGCGAAGGGCCGGCGCGGCAGAAGAAATAAGCTGGTGCTCTGAAGGTTCGAAACATGCAGGCGGCGGGCGTTCCCGCCGTTTGCTTTTGGGGCAGATTGTCTTTGCCGGCCGGACGCGCTAGCAAAACCCTTGTCCAGTCGCCATCTTAGGCGGTGGATTGTTCCGTCCGGGCATCGGCCCGGCCGAGGAAGGTGAAAGCGGAAAGATGGCGGCGCGGGTTACGCTGACGAAGAACCAACAGAAGGTTCTGGAGAAACTCGAAGTGGCGACTGGACCGCTCAGCGCCTACACGCTGCTCGACCAGTTGCGCGACGAGGGTTTTCGCGCGCCGCTGCAGGTCTATCGCGCCCTTGAAGCGCTGATGAAGGACGGGTTCGTCCATCGCCTCGAAAGCCTGAATGCCTTCGTCGCCTGCTCCGAGCCGCACGACCACAGCCATCACAACCACCGCATGACGGCCTTTGCCATCTGCGACACCTGTGGCCAGGTGACCGAGATCTCGGATGAGACGATCGGCAAGCAGCTCGATCACTGGGTTGGATCGACCGGCTTTGTCGCCAAGAAGGCAGTCATCGAGTTCCGCGGCACTTGCGCCAAATGTGCTGCGATCGCCGCCTGAACCAGCTTAGCGTGCCGTCGCAAACGCGAACCAGACGGCCACGGCCGCCAGCAGCGCCGACAGGAACTTTCGCGCGACCTTCTCAATCCGTGGATTGTTGAGCAAGGGCTCGAGCGTCCCTGCCAGTGCCACGATCAATGCATGGATGATGGTCGCGACCGCGACATAGATGGCGGTCAGCGTGAGCGTCTGCGACAGCACCGGCTTGTCGGCGATGATGAAGGTCGGCAGCACAGCGACATAGAACACCGCCGCCTTCGGGTTCAGAAGGTTGGTTACCAGCCCGCGGGTGAAATGGCGCCGGTCGGCATCGTTGCCTTCGGATACCACGTCGCCCGGACCGCGCCAGCCTTCATAGGCGAGAAAGAGCAGGAACAATACGCCGGCCCAGCGCAGGCCCTCGTAGAGCAGGTGCGATGACTGGATCAATTCGGTGACGCCAAGTGCCGCGACCACGCCGATGGTGGCGAGACCGAGCGCGATGCCGGCCACCGTGGCGAAGCCGGCGCGGCGGCCTTCGCCAGCCGACACCAGTGCCAGATAGGTCATGTTTGGCCCCGGTGTCAGCTCGATGATGACAGCGGTCAGGGAAAAGGAAAGCAACGTCGGCAGGTCAGATGCCGCCGCGAACTCCATCTCAGTGCGCTTCGTCCCAGCTGTCGGCGGCGTTGGCGTCGACATGCAGCGGCACCGACATCGACGCGGCCGGCATGGCCGCGTTCTCCATCACGTGCCGAACTACAGGGATCGTCGCTGCAACCTCATTCTCGACAGTTTCGAAGATCAGTTCATCATGCACCTGCAGCAGCATGCGCGCCGACAGCTTGGCCGCGATCAGTGCGTCGTCCATGCGGATCATCGCCCGGCGGATGATGTCGGCTGCGGTGCCTTGCAGGCGGGCGTTGATCGAGGCGCGTTCATTGAAGGCGCGTACCGACGGGTTCGACGAGCGGATTTCGGGATAGTGGATGCGGCGGCCGAAGATGGTCTCGACATAGCCGTTGTCACGGCAGAACGCCTTGGTCTCGTCCATATAGGCGCGGATGCCGGGGAAGCGCTCGAAATACTTCTTGATGTAGTCGGAGGCTTCCTCGCGCGGGATCGCCAGCTGATTGGCGAGGCCGAAGGCCGAGATGCCGTAGATGATGCCGAAGTTGATTGCCTTGGCGCGGCGGCGCACTTCCGACGGCATGCCCTCGACCGGCACCGAGAACATTTCGGATGCCGTCATGGCATGGATGTCGACGCCGTCGGCGAAAGCCTGCTTGAGCTGGGCAATGTCGGCGACATGGGCGAGCACGCGCAGCTCGATCTGGCTGTAGTCGGCCGAGATCAGCTTGTTGCCCTTGTCGGCGATGAAGGCGGTGCGGATCTTGCGGCCTTCGGCGGTGCGGATCGGAATGTTCTGCAGGTTGGGATCCGACGACGACAGCCGGCCGGTGGTGGTGGCGGCGAGCGCGTAGGAGGTGTGGACGCGTTTGGTCTCGGGGTTGATGAAACCGGGCAGGGCGTCGGTATAGGTCGATTTCAGCTTGGTCAGCTGGCGCCAGTCAACGATCTTGCGCGGCAGCTCGTGGCCTTCGGCGGCAAGATCCTCGAGCACCTGCGCCGAGGTCGACCACTGGCCGGTCTTGGTCTTGGTGCCGCCGGGCAGGCCCATGCGGCCGAACAGGATGTCGCCGAGCTGCTTGGGCGATCCGATGTTGAAGCGCTCGCCGGCAAGCGTGTTGATCTCGTCTTCAAGCCGCGCGGCACCCTGGGCGAGCTCGCCCGACAGCCGCGACAGGATCTGCCTGTCGACCGAGATGCCGCGCTGCTCCATCTCGGCCAACACCGGTACCAGCGGGCGCTCCAGCCGCTCGTAGACCGAGGTCAGCCCCTTGGCGGCGAGGCGTGGCTTCAGCACGCGCCACAAGCGCAGTGTCACGTCGGCATCCTCGGCGGCATAGGCGGTCGCCTTGTCGATGTCGACCTGGTCGAAGCCGACGAAGTTCTTTCCCGAGCCGGCGATGTCCTTGAAGGCGATCGGCGTGTGGCCGAGCCATTTTTCCGACAGCGGGTCCATGCCGTGGCCGCCATTGGTGCCGCCGTCGAGCACGTAGGACAACAGCATCGTGTCGTCGAACGGACTGATGTCGACGCCGTGGCGGTTCATCACCACCAGGTCGTATTTCAGGTTCTGCGCGATCTTCAGCACCGAACCGTCTTCGAGTAGCGGCTTGAGAGTGGCTAGGGCGTCGCGCACCGGAATCTGGTTCTCGACCAGGCCACCGCCGAGCAGGTCGCCGCGTCCGCTCTTATGGGCGAGCGGCACATAGGCGGCGCGTCCCGGTGCGGTGGCGAAAGAAATGCCGACGAGCTCGGCCTGCATCGGATCGAGCGAGCTGGTCTCGGTGTCGAATGCCATGACGCCGGCCTCGGTCGCTTCAGCCACCCAGGCCTTCAGTGTCGCGAGGTCACGGATGGTGACATAGGCGGCGTGGTCGAATTTTTCCGAGACTGCGGCTGCAGCGATCTTGTTGGCGAGGTCGGTAGGCGTGTCGAGCGCGGTGCCGCTGTCGGCAGGGGCGGACGGGGGCACTGCGGCAGAGGTGCTGCCGCCGTTCGCACGCGCGGCGGGACCTGCGGCGGGTGCCGCTGCAGGTGTTGCGCCCGCCCCGACGTCCGGTCCATGCGCGTCGGCGCCCCATTGCACTGATACCGGCACGGCCTCGATCTCGCCCGCCTCGGTGCCCGTGGCCTCGGCGACGCGGCGCGTCAGCGAGGTGAATTCCATCGTCTTGAGGAAGCCGATCAGCTTCGGCCCGTTGGGCGGCTGCAGCACGAAATCTTCGAGCCCGTCGGTCACCGGCACATCGATCTTGAGCCGCACCAGCTCGCGCGAAATGCGCGCCTTTTCGGTGTTGTCGATGATCGACTGGCGGCGCTTGTCCTGCTTGATCTCGGAGGCGCGGGCGAGAAGCGTGTCGAGGTCGCCGAACTGTTCGAGCAATTGTGCTGCCGTCTTTGGGCCGATGCCGGGAACGCCCGGCACGTTGTCGACCGAGTCGCCGGTCAGCGCCTGCAGGTCGATCATCTTCTCCGGTGGCACGCCCCACTTCTCGATGACCTCGGGAATGTTGATCTGCCGATCCTTCATCGGGTCGTACATCGACACGCTGGGACCGACGAGCTGCATCAGGTCCTTGTCGGACGAGACGATGGTGGTGTCGCCGCCTGCCTCGCAGGCGAGCCTGGCGTAGGTTGCGATCAGGTCGTCGGCCTCGAAGCCCTCCATCTCGATGCAGGGCAGGTCGAAAGCTTTTGTCGCCTGGCGGATCAGGCCGAATTGCGGGATCAGGTCTTCTGGCGGCGCCGAGCGGTTGGCCTTGTATTCAGGATAGAGCTCGTTGCGGAAGGTCTTGGACGAATAGTCGAAGATGACGGCGAAATGGGTCGGCACGACGCCGGCTTCGGTGTTGCGCGCGTCGAGCATCAGCTTCCACAACATGTTGCAGAAACCGGACACCGCGCCGACCGGCAGGCCGTCTGACTTGCGGGTCAGCGGCGGCAGCGCGTGATAGGCGCGGAAGATGTAGCCGGAGCCGTCGACTAGGAAGAGATGATCGCCTTTTTTCATGGCGATACGGGTAGCTTGGCACAGCGCGGCTGTCCATGGTCAAGCGGGCTTTGCCGCCGTCTACTGACAAGTCGTTGATGCGTGCCCGACAGCACGCATCTCTGCGTCGCAGTCTAGCAGTTCAGAGCGGCGCAAAGCGCTTCGAAATGGTCTCGGCATCCTCGCGATAGTCGGTAAAGCCAATGCCTCCGTAATAAGCCTGGCCGCCGGTGTTTTCCTTGCGGATGGTTGCGTCGATGAAGCTGACACCCGCTTTTTTCGCAGCTTCCACCGTGTTGGCAAACAACGCCCTTCCGGCGCCCCGCTTGTGCGCGTGCGGATCGACGAAGGTTGCGATGACACCCCAGTCGGGGGGCAGCCGATCGCCCGGCCAGTCGGGGTCGGACCAGTCGAGCGACTGGAACCCCAGCACCTGCTCGCCCTCCAGCGCCACGAAGCAGCTGATTCCGAGTTTCGGCGAGATGAAGTAGTCGATGATGCGCTGGTCATCGAACTTCTCGCGATGCGCCGTGGTTCCGCCGATGTCGATGATTTCGTTCAGGATTCGGGCCATGGCGCTGGCGTCTTGAGGCAGGGCGGCTCGGACATGCACGGGCATGGACTGTTCATTCCGGAGTTGGATTGGCTAATTTGCCTAAGACTAGGCGGGCAGCATCCTTGTGCAAAGGGGCGGGGCCTCGACAACTGATATTCGCCGCCAGCCCAGACCGTGTCCATGTCAGGAGGCTGGCATCGCCATGTCGTCGGACTGGCCATGGGCGGCCTGGCGCTGCTTGATCTTGTGCCCGATCGCGACGATGGCCGCGATCGCCGGCTGGAACTCGGTGCCGAGGTCGGTCAGCCCGTATTCCACCGAGGGCGGCGACGTCGGCATCACGCGGCGCCACAAAACGCCTTTGGCCTCGAGATCGCGCAGCCGTCCGGTCAGCACCTTTGCCGAAATAGCTGGGATATCGTGGCGCAGCTCGCCGAAGCGGCGCGGGCCGGCGCAGAGGTACCAGATGATGTTGGGTGTCCAGGCGCCGCCGAGCAGCGACATGCATTCGCTGAGCGGACAGGCCTCGGGCGGCTCGGGAGCGCGGTTTCTGCGAAGTTTCAGCGCCATGGCTCGAGCACCTCAGGAATCGTCGGGTTACTGCGGCGAAACTGCCGTTACCGCCTGGATACCCGAGAATGGAGATCACCTCAAGTTACCTGGTATCCAGAGATAACTATTATCTGTTAGCCCTTCGCCTGCCAACATGACCTTAACGTTTCAGGCGCAAGGAGACCTCACTTGAAGCTCTATTACACACCCGGCTTCTGCTCGCTTTCACCGCACATCGTGCTGCACGAATTGGGCGGGCAGTTCGACGTAGAGCGTGTCGACGTCGAGACCAAGACGACCGAAACTGGGGCGGATTTCCGTGCCATCAATCCCAAGGGCTATGTGCCGGCGCTTCGGCTCGGCGATGGCGAGGTGCTGACCGAGGGCGCAGCGATTGTCCAATATCTCGCCGACAGCAACGGCGCGCGGCGCCTGGCGCCGGAACCGGGCACGCTTGCCCGTGCGCGGCTGCAGGAACAGCTGAACTTCATAGCATCCGAACTGCACAAGGCATTCGGGCCGCTGTTTCACGGAGCCACCGGCGAAGCCAAAGACGCGGCGGAAGCGAATGTCGGCAATCGCCTCGACCATATGGAAAGGCAGTTCGCCGATGGCCGTGCCTACCTGCTCGGCGACCATTTCTCGGTTGCCGATGCCTATCTGTTTGTCGTCGCCAGATGGACCGGCCCAACAGGGATCGGCCTTGCACGCTGGCCACGCCTGTCGGCCTTCGTCGAGCGCGTGCATCAGCGCCCGTCCGTTGTTGCCGCGATGGCCGCCGAGGGCCTGGCATGACCGCCGCCGGCCACGCCACGGCCTATGCCGAAGTCGCCGATGCGCTCACGGACTATTTCGACGGGCTCTATTTCAGCGACACCAAGCGGCTGTCGAGGATCTTCCATCCACAGGCGGTCTACGCCTGCGCGACGGAAGGCGAGCTGCTGCGGCTGACCATGGCGGAGTACTTCCCCATCGTCGACAAGCGGCCCTCGCCGGCGACCCGGTCGCAGACGCGCAGCGATCGCATCGTTTCGATCGAATTCGCCGGTCCGGTGACGGCCTTCGCCAAGCTCAACTGCGCCATCGGCCCGAAACATTTCACCGACTTCCTGACGTTGGTGAAGCTCGATGGCCGTTGGCAGATCATATCAAAGGTTTTTCACTTCGACCTGCAGTCGAAGTGAGCCGCCGGGAACGGGAGCAGAAGAATGCCCTACGTCAATATCAAGATTACCCGTGAAGGCGTGACGCCGGAGCAGAAAGCCGCCCTGATCAAGGGCACAACCGATCTTCTCGTCGACGTTCTCGACAAGGATCCGACGACGACGTTCGTGGTAATAAATGAAGTCGATTTGGAGGATTGGGGCGTCGGCGGAATGCCTGTCGAACAGTACCGTCGCGCGCGCGGCAAGGGCTGAGCAGGGCTGCGGTCCGATCACGCGCATGTTACAAAAGTGTAATCTTCGTGCCCTTGAATCGCCACGTTCAAAGGAACAAATGTAGGGCATCGGCAGTTTTTGCCGAAGTCCGGTCTCAGGCCCGTCCCCCGCCTATCCGGACCCTGCGGCAGCCTCATCCCCCTCTCCGGGCTGCCGCACCGTTTAAGAATGTGCCGCCGTGGCTCCCCCCTCCACCACGGCGGCACTTTTTTGTCCGCTTGCCAGAGAGCTTTCGCAGCGTTGACCGCTGGCCCAATCCTGCCGCCTTTTCGTTTTCACATCGGCCCACTAGGTTGCGCGCCAGAAGAATCGAAAGGCACCCCAATGTCCGTTGTCGCACCCGTTCTCGATCGCCTCGACAAGAATCTCGACCAGAGCCTGGAGCGCCTGTTCGAGCTGCTCCGCCTCAAGTCGATCTCCACCGACCCGGCCTTCGCAGGCGACTGCCGCAAGGCCGCCGAATGGCTGGTCGCCGACCTCAAGACCATCGGCTTCGACGCCAGCGTGCGCGACACGCCAGGTCATCCGATGGTGGTCGCCCATCACGACGGCCCCGCCGGCTCGCCGCATGTACTGTTCTACGGCCACTACGACGTGCAGCCGGTCGACCCGCTTAACCTCTGGGAAGACGATCCTTTCGATCCCAAGATCAAGGAGATCGCAGGCGGCATCAAGGTCATCACCGGCCGCGGTTCGTCCGACGACAAGGGACAGCTGATGTTGTTCGTCGAGGCCTGCCGCGCCTGGAAAGAGGTGCATGGCGGTCTCCCATGCAGGATCACGCTTCTGTTCGAGGGCGAGGAGGAGTCAGGCTCACCCTCGCTCAAGCCGTTCCTCGAGGCCAATGCCGAGGAACTGAAGGCCGACTTCGCCATGGTCTGCGACACCGGCATGTGGGATCGCCAGACGCCCGCCATCTGCGTCGGCCTGCGCGGCCTCGTCGGCGAGGAGGTGATCGTCAAGGCCGCCGACCGCGACCTGCATTCGGGTGAATATGGCGGTGCCGCCGCCAATCCGGTGCGCATCCTGTCCAAGGTGCTGGCAGCCATCCATGACGACAATGGCAGCGTCACCATTCCCGGCTTTTATGACGGCGTCGAGGAGACGCCCTCGCAGGTGCTGAAGTCGTGGGAAACGCTCGGCGAGACGGCGGAAAACTTCCTCGGCGAGATCGGTCTGTCGATCCCTTCGGGCGAGAAGGGCCGGTCGATCCTCGAGCTGGTCTGGGCCCGTCCGACCGCCGAGTTCAACGGCATATCAGGCGGCTACACCGGCAAGGGCTTCAAGACCGTCATCGCCGCCGAAGCGTCGGCCAAGGTGTCGTTCCGCCTCGTGCACAAGCAGAACCCCGACAAGATCCGTGCCGCCTTCCGCGACTTCGTGAAGGCGCGCATTCCGGCCGATTGCAGCGTCGAGTTCCACGAGCATGGCGCCGGGCCGGCAATCCAGCTGTCCTACGACTCGCCGTTCCTGGCAAAGGCCAAGGATGCGCTGTCGGACGAGTGGCCCAAGCCGGCGGTGATGCTCGCCATGGGTGGCTCGATCCCGATCGTCGGCGATTTCCAGAGCTTCCTCGGCATGGAGTCTTTGCTTGTTGGTTTCGCTTTGCCTGACGACCGCATCCACTCGCCGAACGAGAAATACGATCTGGCCTCGTTCCACAAGGGCCAGCGCTCCTGGGCGCGTATTCTTGAGGCGCTGACGCGCAAGTGAGCCAGAAACCGAGGTTTCTATTGATTTTTCCTCCGATCGCGGCAACTGAGTTGCCAAGCCGCGATCGGAGACACGCATGACCATCCGCTTTCACAAGCACGACCTTCCCGACCTCCAGCACTACGACGTCGATGCCGTTGCCATCGACACCGAGACGCTGGGCCTGAACCCGCATCGCGACCGCCTTTGCGTCGTCCAGATTTCGCCGGGCGACGGCACCGCCGACGTCATCCAGATCGCGCCAGGCCAGAAGAAGGCGCCGAACCTCACAGCGCTGCTCAAGAACCGCAAGGTGACCAAGCTGTTCCATTTCGGCCGCTTCGACATCGCCGTGCTCTACAATGCCTTCGGCGTGATGGCCGAGCCGGTGTTCTGCACCAAGATTGCCTCACGCCTGGTCCGCACCTACACTGACCGCCACGGTCTCAAGGACATCTGCAACGAGCTTTTGGGCGTGTCGCTGTCGAAGCAGCAGCAGTCGTCGGACTGGGCCGCCGAGACGCTGTCGCCGGAGCAGCTCGAATACGCCGCATCCGACGTGCTCTACCTGCATCGCTTGCGCGATGTGTTGGCCAGCCGGCTGGAGCGCGATGGCCGCACCAGGGAGGCCGAGGCCTGCTTCCGCTTCCTGCCCACCCGCGCCAAACTCGATCTGATGGGCTGGGACGAAGAAGACATCTTCGCCCACAGCTGAGTTTCTAAGGTCCTGATATGGTGAATGATCCAGCCTGGTGGTCGTTTCAGGCGGCCGGGCTGGCGAGTTGCCTGTGATGCTCTTCGAGGGAACAACAGCCCGCCTGAGCCGTTTGGGGTGCGTACCAGATGAAAGGACGCATCCGAATGGCTTCCACCCGTGAAGAAATCCAGGCCGACCTCGAAGAACAGGTGTCTCAGCTGACCAAGCAGGTCGCGTCGCTGACAAAGGCGATGTCCAAGCGCGGTTCCGCAGCCCTTGCCGACAGCCGTGAAAGCGCTTCCGAGCTTTACGAAGGTTTGTACGACCGCTTCACCGATGCCTTGCCGGCGATGCGCAAGCAGGCGCGCGTGGCGCAGAAAACCGCTCAGGACAATCCGATGACGACGGCGCTCGTCGGTGTCGCCGTATTCGGCCTTGTCGCTGCCCTGCTCAGCCGTCGCTGACTTTTGCCGCCGCGTGGCTTTACCGGGCCGCGCGGTCGTCTATCGTTGGCCAGCAATCCGCCAGCAGCAATCGAGAGACCCAGATGAGCGCCAAACTGCCGATCGCTTACGCACCTACCGATGGCTCCAAGGTTACGGTCTACTGGACCGACCGCGACGGCCAGGAAAATGAATCGGTTGCGCAGTACCGCTCGCTGGACCGCCTGAAGGCATCAGGCGGGCAATGGGACGACAGCGACGCTGGCTGGTGGGCCTATGTCGACAGCGACACCCAGAAACGCATCAGCCCGCATTCCTGGGCGGCCAAGGCAGGCGGCAGCGACGAAGACGACGAATAGGCGTATGATCGGGTCCGCCAGCCAGGGAGCTTAGCCATGGCCGAAAAACCCGATCGCAACGAACATCAGTTCATGGTGGCGGCCGTCGAGGCCGCTGGGGATGATACGCTGGACGGTGTCGCCGTGACGCTCGTCGATGCCCGCGGCGGCCGTGTTCGCCTGCATATGGACACCGACATCGCCGAGATGCTGCGGGAGCGGATTTCGGCTGCCCTCAACAAGACGATCGGACCGTAAGCAGCGGCAAGCGCTGCTTTCCAGGCCGTCCTCCATCCGTTCCAGCGCCGCGCGATCATCGGCGCGGATGCGCTGACTTTCGGCAAGATCCAGGGCCGCGCAAATAATCGCTAATCTCCTTTGAACCATTTCCCCTCCTGCTGCGACCCAGTCTCGTGAGGTGGGAAATTCATTTCAAAGGAGAGAACCATGAGTGCATTCCGCAACATCATCCTGGCCGTCGTCGCCGCTTCGGCGGTGACCGCGTGTCAGTCGACCGAAATCCGCCGCTGCGAATGGAAGCCGAAGGATCCGCGCTACCTGCAGAGCAGCAATTGCTGCAACAAGAACGATCCGTCGAGCCCCTGCTACAAGGGCAGCGACAAGCCCGACCGCCCCGACAAGCCGAACGACCCGCGTCCGAACGATCCGATCCCGGGTTGATCGCCCTTGCGTGCGTGGCAGCCGCCGTTCGGATGAACGGCGGTTTTGCCGTTTTGCAGGGCAACAGCCATGCTTTGCCCACAGGCTGCGGCATTGGTTGTTTAATGCCTCCTTAAATCGCCGCATTTACTGTCCAACCGGAACGCCATTGGCATGGGGGCCGGACAAACAGGTATGGCGAACCGGAACGACAGACGCATCGAGCCCAGCTTCGATGGACCGCGCAATGATGCGGAGGACGACGTCTTTTCGGTGCGCGAGGAGGACCGCGTCGTGCCCAGCCGCCGCAAACAGCCCGCCAAGCGCAAAGCATCCAAGGCCCGCGCGCCTGAACGCGGCCGCAGCCGCTCGCGCAAGCCGAAGCGCGGCCTGTTCGGCATCTTCGGCCGCCTTGTCTACTGGTGCTTCGTCCTCGCCATCTGGGGCGGCATCGCCGCCGCCGGCATCGTCGTCTACTACGGCGCCAAGATGCCCAGTGCCACCACCTGGGCCATTCCCGACCGCTCGCCCAACATCAAGATCGTCGGCGTCGACGGCCAGCTTGTCGCCAATCGCGGCATGACCGGTGGCGAGGCCGTCGGCCTGCACCAGATGTCGCCCTACATCCCGCAAGCCGTGATCGCGATCGAGGACAAGCGCTTCTATTCGCATTTCGGCTTCGACCCGATCGGCCTGGCGCGTGCCGTGTCGACGCGGTTCCTCAATGGCCGCTTCACCCAGGGCGGCTCGACGCTGACCCAGCAGCTGGCCAAGAACCTGTTCCTGAAGCCCGACCGCACCTTGGAGCGCAAGGTCCAGGAAGTGCTCCTGGCGATGTGGTTGGAGCAGAAGCACACCAAGGACCAGATCCTTGAGATGTATCTCAACCGGGTGTTTTTCGGCTCCGGTTCTTATGGCGTGGAAGCCGCCTCGCGGCGCTATTTCGGCAAGTCCTCGCGCGACGTGACATTGGCCGAGGCGGCACTTCTGGCCGGCCTGCTCAAGGCGCCGTCGCGCCTGTCGCCGGCACGCGATCCCAAGGCTGCGGGCGACCGCGCCCAACTGGTCCTTTCTGCCATGCGCGACCAGGGCATGATCGGCGACAAGGAACTTGCCAACGCAATGAATGCGCCGGCGACCCGTGTCGCCTCGTTCTGGACCGGTTCGGAAAACTACGTCGCCGACCGCGTCATGCAGGAGTTGCCCGAGCTCATCGGCGAAGTGCAGTCGGACATCGTCGTCGACACGACAGTCGACATGACGCTGCAGGAGATTGCCGAAAAATCGATCCGGCGGCTCGTCGACGAGAACGGCCAGAAGCTGAATGTCAGCCAGGGCGCGCTGGTGTCGATCGACAATACCGGTGCCGTGCGCGCCATGGTCGGCGGCTACGACTATGCCACCAGCCAGTTCGACCGCGCCTCCGAGGCGCGGCGCCAACCGGGCTCGGCGTTCAAGCCCTTCGTCTATATGGCGGCACTCGAGCAGGGCCGCACGCCCGACAGCATGCGCAATGACGCGCCGATCAAGATCGGCAAGTGGACGCCGGAAAACTACAACGGCAAATATTATGGCCGGGTGACGCTGAAGACCGCACTGGCGAAATCGCTGAACTCGGTGGCGGCACAGCTTGCCATGGAAGTCGGCCCCAACGCCGTCGTCGAGGCGGCGCATCGCATGGGCATCGAATCCGAACTGCAGCCCAATGTCTCGATCTCGCTCGGCACATCCGAGGTGACCCCGCTCGAGCTGACCGCTGCCTACGTGCCTTTCGCCAATGGTGGCTACCGACCCGAGGTGCACATAATCCGCCGCGTCACCACCACCGAAGGCAAGGTTCTTTACGAGAACACGGCTGGAGGCGGCCCGCGCGTCATCAGTCCCGAAGTCGTCGGCATGATGAATGCGATGATGACCGGCGCGGTCGAGGAGGGCACCGCCAAGAAGGCGGCCTTTGCCTGGCCGGCGGCCGGCAAGACCGGCACCAGCCAGAACTCGCGCGATGCCTGGTTCGTCGGCTTCACCGCCAACCTGACCACCGGCGTGTGGTTCGGCAATGACGACGGCAAGCCGATGAAGAAGGTCACCGGCGGCGCGCTTCCGGCGCTGGCCTGGCATGAATTCATGGTTGCCGCCCATGAGGGCGTACCGATGGCGGCGCTTCCTGGCTCGTGGACACCGGGCAGCGGGGCACCTGACGTCGCCGTAGACGACCAGCCGGCCCAGCAAATGGACGAGAACACCTTCCCGCCGGCACCGAAGCCGGCCAAGCAGCAGGTCGGCGCCGTCAACATCCGGCAGGACCAACCCACAGCCTCGATCGGCCGACCCGTGCCCCCCGCAGATGTTGGCGGCGGCCGCCCGGTTCCTCCCGGCGAAGTCGGCGGTCCGACCCAGCGCCGTGAGACGTCGATCCTGGACGTGCTTCTGGGGAACTAGGCACTCCAAATCCCTGATGATCTGCTTATGTCTGTGACGTTCGCAACAGCCGTGCGCGGATGTCTGTCGGTCACGATGCTTTCCGGAAATATCTCCGACGATTGTTGTTGACTATCGGTCAAGTATTCATTTGATGTTATGAGTCTTCAGAATATCGAATATTTCATGGGGCTGTTATGACGATATTGCTCCGAGTTCTCCGTATGGCATTTTGCGCCGTCATGGGGATCGTGATCTTTGCCGCATTGTTTGAGTTCGTAGACGCACTGCCTGTCGCAAATGGCTTCCCATTACACGCGCTGTGGTGGGGCGTTGTATTTCGTGCGCCAGCGTACGTCTTCTTTGGTGCTGCGCCATTGCTTTTCATGCTCACCATCATGGAACTGCGCGGTGTGCAAAAGCAGTGGCCCTACTTTCTCGTCTGGATAGCCGGAGGGCTGTTCCTGGGGCGAGCAAACTTGCTGGCTGCGGCGGTTTCGGCGGCGGCCGCAGGCTACTTTTACTGGCTGTCGGCCGGTAAGTCGGCGGGCGACCGGATTTCGGCTTGGCGTGAACAAAGGAGTCAGCCGGGGTTCAAGCCCGGAACCTATGTCGCTTACGCAGTCGTTGCCTATTTTGCTGCCCAAGCCGTGAGCTACAGCTACTATGGAGGAAAACTGCTGTGGGTAAGCTACGTAAGCGAACCCGGCTTGGGAACGCCGCCCGTGCCTTCGCGGAAGATGTCCGCAGCTCGGAAGGTGGCGTTGATGGATTTTCCCGACGTGGCATCCTGCCTGTCGAGGAACGCCGATAAGGCCTCCCCAAATTACCTTGAGCAGATGGATTGGGATCGCATCAACAACGTGAGTGAGGCCGAGGTCTGCATGTTCAGGCTTCTTGCTTCCTACAAAAACATTTCGCATGCAACGAAATGGTTCGAAGCCCAAGGCTTCACCGTGCCCAAGTCGTTCAGCAGCGCACGTCCAAACATCAGTTATGACGGCACACAGCATGTTCATGGCTCCTACTCTATCCGCAAGAATGGTCCGAAATTTCCGACACGCGGGGTATTTCGACGGCTGTTTGGTTCGATCCCCTATGGAATGAATTCGGCTTCGACTTGGAGCAAGGACGGGACTCAACTCCTCCGGGTCGATATCTCACTCAACATACTTTGACTGCCGAAACCACTCGCCGCAGCCTCACGGGGCGGCTCGCTCGCTGCGAGCTGTCGCCGTCGAGCGCGAAATCCAGGCCGCACCGCGCCGAGGCAACGGCGCTGCGATCAGGGCGCGTATGTCGGCATTGGGCTGCAGCCAGATGGTGCGCGCAGACCGGCGCAAGTCGGACAGGCCCCTGTCATATGCCGGGCAGGCGATGCTCTACTGCGTGCGGCTCAAGGACGGGTACTATTTTCCGGCGCCCAACGCCCAGTTCGTCAATGCCGGCCACTACGACAACACGCTCGATCGTTGCCGCTACATCTGCAACGACAAGGCTATGGACGTCTACGAGCTCGACGACATCGGTCGTGAAACCGAGGAGATGGCTTCGGTGGGGACGCGCCAGTCCTACAGGGACCTGCCGTCTGCTTTCGCTTATCGCGAAATGGCCGATTCCCACGGCTGCGACCTGCCACGCTATATCGCCGCGCCGGCGAGATGCGGGCGGGCGGACGGTAATCCCAAAGAATATGGGGGCGGCGGTGATCCCGCTGCCGCAAGCCAAGCCCGAACTGTTTCTCGACGGTACCGTCACCGATTTCGTACTCGAAGCGCTGGCGACGACGCGCAAGGTCCGCATCGTCGGGGTGCCGTTCCTGCTGAATTAGAGGAGGGCCGGTTCGCTTCAGCCTTTTCGCGCTGAGTCGTCATCTCTGCGCGCTTGGCGTCGCCAAGATGTCTGCCCCGGAGGTCCGCAAGGGGGTAGCTTGGAGCGGGCAAGGGCGCGCCGGTCTGACCGCCTGTTGCTGCAATGTATCACTGTCGCCGGAAAACCAGCCAGGGTTGTGCTTGGTCGGGTTCTGTTACCTTTTCCTTGCGTAAATTAGCGATATGAAATGCTGCATCGCATTTTTTGACGAGGGGCTATCCATGAAGAAACTGCTCGCTGCCGCCGGGCTCGTCGTGCTCGCGACGCCGGCTTTCGCCGCCGACCCGACGCAACCGGTCGAGGAAACCGTCCGCCAGGTCTCCGGCTACGGCCAGATCTATGGCGGCGGGTTGTGGATCAGCGAATTCTCCGACGAGACCCTGTGGGCAGCCGGTGGTGCGGCGCGCATCAACGTGCCATTTGCCGATCGCTGGAACGCCCAGGGCGACTTTACGGTCGATGCCGTCGGCCAGGACGGCGAGAGCCTCCACGGCGTCGGCGGTGCCGCGCACCTGTTCTGGCGCGACCCGGCTTCCTATGCCTTTGGTGGTTTCGTCCAGGCCAACACCTATGGCTCCTCTAGCGGCCTTGACGCGGATATCTGGGACTGGAAGGTCGGTCCCGAGGCTCAGGCCTATTTCGGCAACATGACGCTCTACGCGCAGGCCTACTACGGTGGCCTGGAAGCCGATTTCTTGCCCTTCGATGTCGACCTCATGGGCATTCGCGGCGTGGTTCGCTACTTCGCACAGGACAATCTGCGCTTCGACGGCGAGCTTGGCTTCCATCGCACCCATTTGAGCGTCGGTGGCGATTCGGCTGACTTTGACACCATCGCCGCTGCGCTGCAGGCCACCTACCGTTTCGACGGTACGCCGTGGTCGGTATTTGGGCGCTATCAGTATGAGAACATCTCGTTCTCGGAGGGCGGCCCGGGTACGGATAGCCTCGACTCGCACAAGCTGATGGTTGGGCTCCGCGCCAGCTTCGGCAGCACCACGCTCATCGATGAAGATCGCAACGGCGCGACGATGGACACCTATCAGCCTAACTTTATTATGCCGCTCCCCTTCGGAGGCTGATGCTGCATAGGCCGCCAAACCAACCAACAAAAAAGGCCGCGCGATTGCGCGGCCATTTTTTGTCTTGGAGAAACTGGGTTCGACCGGTTCAGGCTGCCGCCGGCGGGGCGTCGGGCTCCGGATCGCTGGTAGGCGGCCTCGCCGAACCATCCAGGACCTGTTCGACGATGCCGCGGGCGATCTCGCGCTCGCCCATGATCACCTTGTCGGCGCCGAGCCCGGTCAGGTGCTCGACCTCGGCGTCGGAATGGGCACGAGCGATGATCAGCATGCCGGGGTTGGCGGCCTTGGCCTTGAGCACGATCTGGCCGGCCTCGAAGGCATTGGGAATGGCCAGGATCAGACGCCTGGCGCCGGCAGCATTGGCCGCGCCGAACACCTCGCCCTTGACCGCGTTGCCGGCGACAGTCTCGACGCCTTCTGCCATCAGCCTGGCGATGGTCTTGTCCGAGTCCTCGATGACCAGGAAAGGCAGGCCGGCGTCCTTGAGCGACTGGCCGACGAGCGAGCCGACGCGGCCGTAGCCGATCAGGATGGTGTGGTCGGTGAGTTTGGTCGGCGGCGGGACGTCATCGTCGACCGTGGTTGCCGCCACCTGGGTTGTCGTGGCAACTTCACCGGGCTCCGTGGCCGGGCCGATCGGCACGACTTCGACAGCCTCCGGTACCTTGCCCGAGCGCTTCTCCAGCCACGGCTTCAGCCGCCCGACGCCTGCAAAGACCACCGGATTGAGCACGATCGACAGGATGGCGCCGGCAAGGATCAGGTCGCGGCCCTTTTCGGGTAACAGGCCCAGCCCGACGCCGAGTTCGGCGAGGATGAACGAGAACTCGCCGATCTGCGCCAGGCTCGCCGAGATGATCAGCGCGGTGGCGACCGGATAGCCGAAGGCAATCACGATCAGGAAGGCGGCGACCGACTTGCCGATGATGATGATGAACAGCGTGGCGAGGATCGGCCAGGTGTTGCTGAACAGGCTGGTCGGGTCGAACAACATGCCGACCGAAACGAAGAACAGCACCGAAAACGCGTCGCGCAGCGGCAGGGTTTCCTCCGCCGCCTGATGGCTGAGCTCGGATTCGCTCATGATCATGCCGGCGAAGAATGCGCCCAGCGCCAGCGACACGCCGAACAGCTTGGCGGCCCCGAAGGCGACGCCGAGCGCGATCGCCAGCACCGACAGGCGGAAGAGTTCGCGCGAGCCGGTGTGGGCGACGTAGTGCAGAACCCACGGGATGACCCGGCGGCCGACGACCATCATGACCACGACGAAGGCCGCGACCTTGGCCAACGTCAGGCCGATGACGCCCCAGACGCCGAAATCGAAGCGCAGGGCAAGGATGTTGGGAGCCTCGGTCGTCTGAGCTTCGCCGCCAAGTACGCCGGCAAGCGCGGGCAGCAGCACCAGCGCCAGCACCATCGCCAGATCTTCGACGATCAGCCAGCCGACGGCGATGCGGCCGCGTTCGGTCTCGATCATCCGCCGCTCCTGCAGCGCGCGCAAAAGCACGACGGTAGAGGCGACCGAGAGCGCCAGGCCGAAGACGAGGCCGGCGCCAAGCGACCAGCCGAGCATCCAGGCAAGGCCGGCGCCAAGTGCTGTAGCAAAGGCAATCTGGACGATTGCGCCGGGCACCGCAATGGCGCGGACGGAGAGCAGGTCCTTGAGCGAGAAATGCAGGCCAACGCCGAACATCAGCAGGATGACGCCGATCTCGGCGAGCTCTAGCGCCAGCTCCTGGTCGGCGACGAAGCCGGGCGTGTTCGGCCCGACCAGCACGCCGGCGATCAGATAGCCGACGAGCGGCGGAACCTTGAAGCGATTGGCGAGCGCGCCGAAGATGAATGCCAGCCCCAGACCGGCGACGATGGTTGCGATGAGGGGCGTGTCATGCGGCATTGTCCCGGCGGCACCTTTCGAAAATGAGCATTGTTTTGGGGTGCAGCGGCGAAATCCGCTGCATTTCCAATATGGTGGACGCAGGCTCGCATGCGCAACCCTAAGCGGCCAAGAAACTTGGCCGATATCAAGAAAAGTGCCGGCAATCGCTGCCGGCACGCAAGGAACTGGATTTCTGAACGACGGCGGGGATCAGGCCGCCATCAGGATGGTCTCGATGTCGCTGACGCTGTGATTGGTCAGCGTCTTGGCGACCTCCGCCGCAACGCGCTCGTCGACCTCCTTGTGCAGCTTCTTGCGCAACTCGCCGAGCACCAGCGGCGGTGCCACCAGGATGATCTCGCGGAAATCGCCGGCATGGGCGAATGTGTACAGCCGGGCAGCGATCTCGTCGGCGAAGCGCTCCTTGGCGATACGGTGCCAGTCGGTGTCGTCGACGGCGCTGCGGTGGATGGAGGGCCCGTCGCTGTAGCGGCCGGGACGATCGCTGCCCTGTTCGCGCGTCGGCGGGTTGTCCTGCTCCATCTCGCGCACGACCTCGAGGTTGGGGTATTTGGTGTCGCCCCGGTTCTTCAGGAACAGCGCCTTTTCGCCATCCGCTACCAGCACCCAGATGCCGTGCTTCAGTTTGAGCTGGGTCATGTCGTGCTCCTTCTGCTGTCAGCCCCTTTTGCGGAACGTCGACGGTTGATGGATGTTCCGGACAAGTGGCAAATCGAGGAATGAGCGCCGTCACGCTTAATTCTACTAACTTAGTAGAAATTAGGAAAAACGCATCCGGGCGGCTTTTCGGTTCGGGTACCGCGTCTCGGCACAAGTGGGGCATCGCCAACCCTTGTAACTCCGGCGATTTCAAGGGCTGCGGGCTGTCAGCCTGACATTTGCGGGCATTGTCGCAGGCGTAGCTCGGAAACATGTGCGTCGACCAGCAGTTGGAATAATTTTCTCTTGGGCCATCAGGGCGGGCAAAAGCGATTGCCTCCCTTCTCGGCGCGCGCGAGTGCATTTCTTCTGCAGCGCAGCAAGGGCGGCTAAAAATGGCAGACATTCCGGAACCCTGCGTCATGACCCCAGCCGCCGCCAAGCTCAACGCATTCCCGATCTTCCTCAAGGTCGAAGGCGAAGCCGTGGTCATCGTCGGCGGTGGCGACGAGGCGCTGGCAAAGGCCCGTTTGCTTACCCAGTCGAGCGCCGAAATCCGCATCATCGCCGACCATGTCGAGCCGCATCTGCGCGACTGGATCGCCGCCAACGGCGCGACCCGCATCCATGCGCTTTATGACGCCTCGCTGATCGAGCGCGCCGTGATGGTGTTCGCTGCGACCGGCGACGAGGCGCTCGACCGCCGCATCTCTGTCGATGCGCGTGAACTGGGCATTCCGGTCAACGCCGTCGACCGTCCCGAGCTCTGCGATTTCTTTACCCCCGCTCTGGTCAATCGTGCGCCGGTCGCCGTTGCCATCGGCACCGAAGGGGCAGGGCCTGTCCTGGCCCAGATGATCCGCGCCCGCGTCGACCGCATGCTGTCGCCGCAGCTCGGCGCGTTGGCGACGCTTGGCGCCGGCTTCCGCGACGCCGTCGAACGCCTGCTGCCCAGGGGCAATGTCCGCCGCAGCTTCTGGCGCGAATTCTTCGAAGGTGCGCCGGCGCGTGCGCTCGACAACGGCCAGCTTGCCGAGGCTTATGACGCGGCGACCGAGCTTTTGCTGCAGAAAGGCACGGTCAAGGGTCACGTTGCGCTCGTCGGCGCCGGTCCCGGCGCCGAGGATCTTCTGACGCTGCGCGCCCACCGCCTTTTGATGGAAGCCGACGTCATCGTCCATGACGCGCTGGTTCCCGAGGCTGTGATCTCGATGGGCCGTCGCGATGCCGAGCGCCTGCCGGTCGGCAAGCGCAAGGGCTGCCACTCCAAGACCCAATCCGAGATCAATGACCTGCTCGTCGAGCTGGCTTTGGCCGGCAAGCGCGTCGTCCGCCTCAAGTCGGGCGACCCGCTGGTGTTCGGCCGGGCCGGCGAGGAAATGCAGGCGATGCGCGATGCCGGCGTGTCTTACGAGGTCGTGCCGGGCGTTACCTCGGCCTTCGCCGCCGCCGCCGACTTCGAATTGCCGCTGACGCTGCGCGGCGTCACCTCCTCGATGGTGTTCACGACAGGCCACGACCTCAAGGGCGGTTCGCTGCCCGACTGGGCCAAACTCGCCATCTCAGGCGCGACGGTCGCCGTCTATATGGGCCGCTCGGTCGCCGCCGACGTCGCCGGCCGCCTGATCGACGCCGGGCTGTCGCCCGATACGGCGGTGGCCGTCGTCGAGAACGCCAGCCTGAAGAACCGCCGCCGCTTTCACGGCACGCTCGCCGACCTGCCGTCGCTCGAAACGCGCAGCGATCTCGACGGCCCGGTCATGACGATCATCGGCGATGCGGTCGCCGGCGCCAATTTTGAACTTTCCGAGCCGCTCGCGGCACACAGGCACGAACAGGCCGCCCGCGCGGCGCTCGAAGGAAGCAGGGCATGAAAATCCTTACCGCCAACAGGCTGACCGACGGCGAGGCCGTGTGGTTCGCGGCCGACGGTACCTGGGCAGAGACAATCGATGTCGCCGAGACCGTCGGCGACAAGGTCGGCGAAGCTCGCCTGGAGGCGATCGGCAAGGCCGCCTACGACAACAACGAAGTCGTTGACGTCAACCTCATCGACGTCAGCGTCGTCAACGGTGCGATCCAGCCGCTCAGGCTGCGCGAGGTCATCCGCGCCGCTGGTCCCAGCAATCGCCTCGACCTTGGCAAGCAAGCCCGGCCCGCCGCCGGCGCCGCCTGAACACAGACCGGAAGACGACCATGTACCGTTACGACGAGTTCGACCATGATTTCGTGAAGGCCCGCGTCGCCGATTTCAGCGACCAGGTCGAGCGTCGCCTTGCCGGCGAGATCACCGAGGATCAGTTCCGGCCGCTGCGCCTGATGAACGGCGTCTATCTCCAGCTGCACGCCTACATGCTGCGCATCGCCGTGCCTTACGGCACGCTGAGCTCAAAGCAGATGCGCATGCTGGGCCACATCGCCCGCAAATACGACAAGGGCTACGGCCACTTCACCACGCGCCAGAACATCCAGTTCAACTGGCCCGCACTGTCGGATATTCCGGCGATCCTCGCCGACCTCGCTTCGGTCGAGATGCACGCCATCCAGACCTCGGGCAATTGCATCCGCAATGTCACGGCCGATCACTTCGCTGGTGCTGCCGCCGACGAGGCTGCCGACCCGCGTCCCTATGCCGAGATCCTGCGGCAGTGGTCGTCGGTGCATCCGGAGTTCTCGTATCTGCCGCGCAAGTTCAAGATCGCAGTCACGGGTGCCGAGCGCGACCGCGCCGCCATCCAGACCCACGACATCGGCCTGCATCTGAAGAAGAACGACAAGGGCGAGCTCGGCTTCGCCGTCTATATCGGTGGCGGCCAGGGCCGCACGCCGATGGTAGCCAAGAAAATCCGCGACTTCCTGCCTGAAGAGCACCTCTTGTCCTACACCACCGCGATCCTGCGCGTGTACAATTTGCACGGCCGTCGCGACAACAAGTACAAGGCGCGCATCAAGATCTTGGTCCATGAGACCGGCGTCGACGAAATCATCCGCCAGGTCGAGCATGAGTGGCAGGCGCTGAAGGATGGCGAGCTCAGGCTGCCCGAGGCCGATGTCGCCGCGATCCAGTCCTATTTCGCGCCGCCGGCGCTGACTGAACGCCCGGAAGGCGACGAGGCGGTCAAGCTGGCACGGCTCGATTCCAGGAGTTTTGGCGACTGGGTCGACCAGAACGTCTTCACCCACCGCAACCCCGACTACGCCGCCGTGACGATCTCGCTCAAGGGCATCGGCGAAGTGCCGGGCGACGCCACCGACAGCCAGATGGAAGCGGTGGCCGACATCGCCGAAAAGTATGGCTTCGACGAAATCCGCGTCAGCCACGAGCAGAACCTGATCCTGCCGCACGTCGCTCGCGCCGACCTCAAGGCGGTCTATGACGCGCTGGTGGCGATCGAGCTCGCGACGTCGAACTCCAACCTGATCAGCGACATCATCGCTTGCCCGGGCCTCGACTATTGCGCCCTGGCCAACGCCCGATCGATCCCGGTGGCTCAGGAAATCTCCAGGCGTTTTGCCTCGCTGGAACGCCAGCGCGACATCGGCGAGCTGAAGCTCAAGATCTCCGGCTGCATCAATGCCTGCGGCCACCACCATGTCGGCCATATCGGTATCCTCGGCGTCGAGAAGAAGGGCGCGGAACTCTACCAGGTGACGCTCGGCGGCTCGGCCGACGAGCACACCTCGGTCGGCGAGATCATTGGCCGCGGCTTCGGCCCGGAAGAGATCACCGACGCCATCGAGACGATCGTCGAGACCTATCTCGGCATCCGCCTCGACCGTTCGGAAAAGTTCCTCGACGCCTATCGCCGTGTCGGCCCAGCGCCGTTCAAGGAGGCGCTTTATGCTAGCGAAGCCAAGGCAGCCTGACGCCGGGACCGAAGCGCAGGTTCTCGCAGAGGCTGCGGCGCTCGATGCGCTCTACGGGCACCTGTCACCCGTCGAGGTCATCGCGCGCGCTGCCACCGAGCGCTTTGTCGGCGAGATTGCGGCCGTGTCGTCCTTCGGGGCGGATTCTGCCGTGCTGCTGCACATGATCGCCGAAGTCGACCGCAAGCTGCCGGTGATCTTTCTCGACACCGGCAAGCACTTCGGCGAGACGCTCGACTATCGCGATGCACTGGCCGCCGATTTTGGCCTGACCGACATTCGCATCATCACGCCCGACGAGGCAACACTTGCCCGCATCGATCCGACCGGCAATCTGCACCAGACGAGCACCGACGCCTGCTGCGACGTGCGCAAGGTCGAGCCGATGGCGCGCGGCGTCGAGCCTTTCCGGGCCTGGTTCACCGGCCGCAAGCGCTTCCAGGCCGCCACGCGCGCGGCCCTGCCGGTGTTCGAGCAGGTTGGCCCGCGCTTCCGCATCAACCCGCTGGCGCGCTGGACCACTTCCGACCTCGCCGACTACATGCGCAAGCATGCGTTGCGCGAGAACCCGCTGGTCGCCTATGGTTACCTTTCGATCGGCTGCTTTCCCTGCACGCAGATCGTCAAACCGGGCGAGGACGCGCGCAGCGGACGCTGGGCCGGACAGGCCAAGACCGAATGCGGCATCCATCTTTCGGGTCTCGAACAGTCGCTGACCGACGCATCACTTTAGGAATTCTTCTTCATGACCGAAGCGACACCGGCGCCGCGCCTCTGGACACCAGAAGGCTTCAGGGACGATGGCTGGACCCATGCCGAGGATGCGAGCGCGCTTTCCGGCAACAGCCGGGTGATCCTGCCGCTTCAGGCCTTTCTCGAGCTTTCGGCCGAACAGCGCGAAGCCGCAAAGGAACGTCTCGGTGTGCTGCTTCAGCCCGGCGACCAGCTCGAGGAGATCATCGACCATCTCGCCCACTTGTCGCTGGTGGCGCTTGCCTTTCCGGCCTTCAACGACGGCCGGTCCTTCTCCAAGGCCGAATTGCTGCGCAGCCGCCACGACTTCGAAGGTGTGGTGCGCGCCACCGGCCAGGTGCTGATCGATCAGTTGCCGCACATGTTGCGCGTCGGCTTCAACGAATTCGAGGTGTCGCACCCAGTGCTGTTGAAACGGCTCGAGGCCGGCCAGGTCGGCGGCTTGCCGCTCTACTACCAACCGACCGCCAAGCCGGCGGCAACGCCTGGGGAAGGCGCGAAGTATTCCTGGCGCCGCAGCGCGACCTGAGCGCCGCAGAGCGACGGGAAAAAGTCTGGAACCCTGGACTGAAGTGCGCAGCGCGCTAGCTTCTGCCAAGCATCTTGCGAAGCGGCTTGTCATGCTCGGCGGCATCGAGCCTGTCGAGCAGGCGGCGCAGCTTCTTGGGCAGCTGTTCGTCTGCCTGGAAGGCAGGCAGCGCTTCCAGGACGCGCAGATTGCTTTCGGACGCAAGCTCTCGCCTGATGTTCGTTGCGACCTTGGCTGCTGTCTTGGTGATGCGTGCGCTGGACATGATTGAAACCTGTGTTCGCGGGCAAAACTCCCGCCAGATGCAAATGGTTCCCAGATTGCTTGCCCGCCGCAGACATGGTCGGCTTGTATGGTAAAACTTGAATTAACATTGAATGGCTGGCGCTGGCCGGACTGAAGATAAGGGCGCGCCAAAGGCGCGGCATCCGGTCCCGGTGGCCCTTGCCCCTTGATTTTTGGCACCCAAACCTCGATATCGGGCGCAACTTAGAACGTGTCCAAACAACGGGAAATGGCGATGAGCGATCAGGCAAAAGACGAACGCGTGCTCGACGAAGCCGCGACTGCCGAGGCCCAGGCCGACAAGATCGAAGGCAGCGTCGAAGGTGATTATGAAGCCCTCGTGCGGCTGCTGAAGGAAAACGAAGAGCTGAAGGACCGCGCCCTGCGCGCCGCTGCCGAGATGGAGAACCTGCGTCGCCGTACCGCGCGCGACGTGCAGGATGCTCGTGCCTATTCGGTCGCGAATTTCGCCCGCGACATGCTGTCGGTGTCCGACAACCTGCGCCGCGCCATCGAAGCGGTTTCGGACGAGGCGAAGACTGCGGGCGGTGCTGGCCTGGCCAGCCTGATCGAAGGCGTCGAGGTGACCGAGCGGTCGATGCTGTCGGCGCTCGAGCGCCACGGCGTGCGCAAGCTCGACCCTCTGGGTGAGAAGTTCGATCCGAACTTTCACCAGGCGATGTTCGAAGTGCCGAACCCCGACGTCGCCGCCAACACCGTCGTGCATGTCGCCCAATCCGGCTACACCATCGGCGACCGCGTTCTGCGCCCGGCCATGGTCGGCATAGCCAAGGGCGGCCCCAAGCATGTCGCCGATGCTCCGGCCGAGCCCGGCCCGGTCAACGAACAGGCTGAAAAAGACGCCTGAGACGCGAATAGCGAATAGGGAGTAGCGAATAGGGAATTCATCGCTACAGTGACCCCAAAACGGGGGCTGCTGTGTTCTTTTCCTATTCGCCACTCACCGCTCCCTATTCGCTCGTTCCATGAACCCTCTGCTCTACCTCGACTATGCCGGGGTGGCGGTGTTTGCCGCCACAGGTGCGCTTGCCGCCTCGCGCAAGGAACTCGACGTCATCGGCTTCCTGTTCCTGGCGAGCTTTACCGGCATCGGCGGAGGCACCGTTCGCGACGTCATCCTCGGCCTGCCGGTTTTCTGGGTGATCAATCCTGCCTATGTGCTGGTCTGTGCTTCGGTTGCGGTGCTGGTCTTCTTCACCGCCCATCTTGTCGAATCCCGCTACAAGCTGCTGCTCTGGCTCGATGCGCTCGGCATGGCCGCCTATGCCGCCATCGGCGCGGCCAAGGGGCTGGAGGCCACGGGGTCGCCGACCGTCGCCATCATTATGGGCATGCTGACAGCCACGTTCGGCGGCATCCTGCGTGATCTGCTTGCGGGCGAGCCGTCGGTGCTGCTGAAGCCCGAGATCTATGTTTCCGCGGCGATGACGGGCGCCGCCATCTACACGCTTGCCGAACTGGCGGAATTGCCGATTGAGTTGTCGACCGTCGTTGCCTTCGTCGCGGCCTTCATGGTGCGTGGCGGTGCGCTGAGATTCGGCTGGACCTTTCCCGCCTATCGCAGCCGTCCCGGCCGCCGCCCGGAAGATATTCCCTGAGAAAGCTGGCTCTATACCTGTCCACGGCGCCGGTTCTACTATGTGCCGACGAAGCACAGGACAGATTCGATGCAGCATCGCGTGGTGGTCGTGGGCGCCGGCTTCGGCGGGCTTGAGGTCGTCAAGGGGCTGGCAGGCGCAGCAGTCAGCATCACCTTCATCGACCGGCGCAACCATCACCTGTTCCAGCCTCTGCTCTACCAGGTAGCGACGGCTTCACTGGCCACCTCCGAGATCGCCTGGCCGATCCGTTCGCTGGTCTGGAACAGGCCGGAGGTGACAACAATCCTGGCCAGCGTCACCGGCGTTGATGCCGAACGGCGCCACGTTCTGCTCGAAGGTGGCGAGACGGTGCCCTATGACAGCCTGGTGCTGGCGACAGGGGCGCGGCACGCATATTTCGGTCACGACGAGTGGGAGCCCTTTGCGCTCGGCCTGAAGACGCTCGAGGACGCAACGACCATCCGCCGCCGCATCCTGGTGGCGTTCGAACGCGCCGAACGGGAGACAGATCCGGAAAAGCAGGCGGCACTGCTGACCTTCGTCATCGTCGGTGCCGGCCCCACCGGGGTGGAAATGGCCGGAACGATCGCCGAACTGGCGCGGGACACGCTGCCGCGCGATTTCCGCAACATCGACACCGGCAAGGCGCGGGTGGTGCTGATCGAGGCCGGTCCGCGGGTCCTTGGCGGGTTCCCCGACGACCTTTCCGAATATGCGTTGCGCTCGCTGCGCAAGCTCGGCATCGAGGTCGAACTCGGTCGCGCCGTCTCCGACTGCAACGCCGACAGCGTCACCTATGGCGACACCAGGCTGGCGACGAAGACCATCATCTGGGCCGCCGGTGTTCGCGCATCGCCCGCCGCCGAATGGCTCGGTGCCCCGGCCGACAGGGCCGGCCGTCTCCAGGTCATGCCCGACCTGACGGTGCCCGGCCACGGCGAGATCTTCGCCGTCGGCGACACGGTGACGGTGAACGGGCCGGACGGGAGGCCGGCGCCCGGCATCGCTCCCGCCGCCAAGCAGCAGGGCCAGCACGTGGCCTCCAGCATCAAGGCGCGGCTGCGCGGCGACGCCGGGCCGCGGCCGTTCCGCTACCGCCACCAGGGTAGCCTGGCGCAGATCGGCAAGCGACGCGCGGTCATCGATTTCGGATGGATCAAGCTGAAAGGGGCGCTGGCGTGGTGGTTGTGGGGCATCGCCCATATCTACTTCCTCATCGGCTCGCGGGCGCGGCTGAGCGTCGCCATCAACTGGTTGTGGATTCACGCCCGCAACCAGCGCGGCGCCCGGCTGATCACCCAGGGCGAGGCGCAGATCGACGCGAGCGGCGTTGCCGCCGACGACGAGCTGGCAACCGCCGACGCGTTGCACCAGTCCCCTGCGGCGGACGCCATGCATGCGCCGCCCACGCCTCAATGAGCGCCTTCGCCGGAGCGCCGCTGGCATGACCGGGCAGAACCAGCCGCGCCGCCTCATAGCTATCTTGTCGTCGCACTGCCCATCGCCTTGTTCGGGCTGATGCCAGCGAACGAGTATACGGCTTGGGGCGGGGCCGGCATCGACTGCGACGGCCCTGCCCGGTGCTGCTCTTCGGCGTTCTCGGATTGGCGATCTATGGCGCGGGCGCGGTGCTCAACGGCAGGCAGTTCAGAAAACCGTTGCGGCTGCTGGTCGCCGGGACCTGCATGCTGGTCTGCCTGGCGCTGATGGCCAACGTCGCCGACGCCGTCAGGGAGCAGCGGGTCAACGATCTCGCTTCCGATACCTGCGGCTGATCAGATGCCTCGCGCGACTGGCGCCCTTAGCGCGCTTCGACGAAGGCCGCGAGGTTTTCAAGCGACGAGGCGATGCCCTCGCGATGGTCGTCCTCGCTGATGCCCGGGGGCACGTTTTCGCAGCTGACGGTGACCCGTGTGCCGCCTTCGACCGGTTCCAGTGTCGTCACGATCCGCATGGTCCCGGCAAAGGACGGGTCGTCCGATTCGAATTCGACGAGCTCGATGACGCGGCGGCCAGGCACTAGTTCGGCAAACCGGCCCTCGAAGACATCGGCATTGTCGGTGGCCTTGCCGTGCCCATGCTCGTCTTCATAGATGAAGGCCATGCGAAAGGTGCCGCCCTCGCGCGCGTCGAAGGCCAGGACTTCGCCGCGCATGCCCTGTGGCGGACGCCAGCTCGCCACGGCTTGCGGCTCGATCAGCGCCCGGTAGATGATGTCGGGCGCGGCCTTGATGAGGCGCGATCCCGTGTCCGTCCGTCCGTGCTCACCAGCGCCTGCCATCTGCGCCTCGTCCCTGTTCGTCAGCCGGCTGCTTGCCGCGCCTTGAGCAGGCTCTTCGGTGCCTGCCTCAACCATGCGTGTTCGAGCCTTGTCCTCAGCTGATCGGCTGGAATGTCGTGGATGCGCACCAGGAACACCGGCCAGCCCTTGTAGTGGGCGGTCTCGAAATAGAGATGCGGATCGGCCTCCATCAGCATCTCCTTTTCCTCGAGCGCGCACACCACCGCCACCGTGTCGGCATCCTTGACACGGCAGAGGAATTTCTTGCGGACGAGAAGCGACGGCGTGCCGTAGGAGGTGCCTTCGACCACCTCAGCCAGTCCTTCGGCCGCAGCCAGCAGCTTGTCGAAGGCAGGCCGGAGATCGTCGGTCATCGCACTAGGCGGCGAAGCGCTGGGTTTCGCCGCCGTAATAGTTGATGTAGCGGGCGCCGATTTCCTTGACCGGCATGACGATGAAGACGTCGGTCGTGCCGAAGTCGTGGTCGATGACGCAGCCGTCGCCGATCTTGGCGCCAACGCGCAGATAACCCTTGATCAGCGGCGGCATCGCAGCGATCGCCGACTTGGCGTTGACTGCTTCGATCGGCATCAGGTCCATGGCGCAATAGCGTCCGGCAACTGCCCGCACGTCCCAGTCTGCGCTGGTGCGGCAGTGATGGGCGAGATAGGTCAGCGCCTCGGCATGCGCTGCAGGCACAGTGCCGTGGAACGATGCGCAACCGGTCATGACGTCGATGTCGTAGCGGTTCAGATAGGCCCAGATGCCTTGCCACAGTGCCTCGATGGTGCGCTTGGAGCGGTATTCGGGCAGCACGCAGGAACGGCCGAGTTCGAGGAAGCGCTGGCCGGGATGGCGGGCGATGAGCTTGTTCAGCTCAAACTCGTCGTCGGAGTAGAAGCCGCCGGCCGCCGTTGCGCGCTCCTGGCGCAGCAGGCGATAGGTGCCGACGATTCGGCGATGCTCGGGGCCATTGATCGAGGTATCGAAGACCAGCAGGTGATCGCAAATGTCGTCGAACCGGTCGGCGTCGCGCCGCTCGATCGAGTGCAGCGCCTGCTTCCTGGCACCGAGTTCGTCGAAGAATACGCGGTAACGCACTTCCTGGGCGGCGGCGATTTCCGCCTCGTCCCGGGCGAGGCGAACCTCAAGCGTCCCGATCCGTCCGAGCGGCGTCCCTGGCAGTAAAGGTTTGGAAGGCACTGTCACCTTGGCGCCGTTGGCTTTCTGAGTGTCACTGTCCGGCAAGGCTGTATGCACGGGTGATTCTCCTTCGAGCCATCCCTCCTGGCGCGGGGATACGGTGTCGGTGCTACAGGATTGTGACAGTATCGTGATCAACCTGTCGCGGCAAGTCTGGGCGGGCAAGCAACGTCGGGTAGCCGGCTAGGAAAATCACCGTGATTTAGTTCAGGCGGCGGCCCGCTGCTCGACGAGATTGATCAGGACATCGGGGTCGAGCGGCTTGGTGACGAAGCCGCTGGCGCCATGGGCGAGCACCGCGTGGCGGGTTTTTTCCTGGCTGTCGGCGGACAGCAC
Organism: Aminobacter sp. BA135; assembly: GCF_050859125.1. Classification (NCBI taxonomy): domain Bacteria; kingdom Pseudomonadati; phylum Pseudomonadota; class Alphaproteobacteria; order Hyphomicrobiales; family Phyllobacteriaceae; genus Aminobacter; species Aminobacter sp. BA135. Next base: position 239,442 of record NZ_CP139572.1, on the reverse strand, counting down.
CATGATCGGCACGGCAGCCAGGCCATGCTGCTCCTCATGCCTGCGAATGGCCGAAATCGCGTCCAATCCGTCCATCACGGGCATATGCATGTCCATCAGCACGACATCGTAGCGCCGCTTGCGGCTGGCGCCCGTCATCGCTTCGACGGCGGCCTTGCCATTATTGACGACGTCGACGCGATGGCCTGCTTTCACCAGCACGGCGCGGGCGAGCATGGCATTGATGTCGTTGTCCTCGGCGATCAGCACCGACAGGCCGCGAAGCTGCGAATGATTCGCGGGCTTGGCCGCAGCGCGACGGCTGGCAAGCTGCGGCTTGCCCGGCACCACGCCCTGATTCGCCAGAAGTATCCGCAGCAGCGTCTCGCCGCGAACCGGCCGGGCCAGGAAGGTGGCATAACCGCTGGCGCGCAGTTCGCCGAGCAGTCCGCGGTCGGTCGGCGCGATCAACGTGATCGCCTCGCTGGCGGAGAAACCGGTTTCGCGCAATTGCTTGAGCAGACGGCCGTCATTGTCCTCGAGCGCGGCGTCGACCAGCAGCGCGTTGCAGCCTTCGGCGAATGCGGCGGCCTGTTCGGGCGTCACCGCAACGTCGGCGCGGCCGCCATGCGCACGAATGGTTTCGGCCAGTGCTTCTGCCTCGGTGGTGTTTTTTGACAGGATGACGGCACATCGGCCGGCCAGGGCATCGGCATCGGTCTGGGGCGTATCGGTTGCGCCAAAAGCCGGCAGTTCGAAGGCGAATTCCGAGCCTTCGCCGGGTTGGCTGGTGACGGTGATCGTGCCGCCCATGGCGGTGACCAGCCGTCTGGAGATGGCGAGCCCGAGCCCGGCGCCCCCATGTGAACGTGTCGAGGTTCCGTCGGCCTGCTCGAACTCCTCGAAGATGCGCTCGACGTCTTCGGCGCGCAGGCCCGGGCCGGTATCGCTCACGGTGAAGCGAATGTTGCCGGGATGATCGTCGCCGGTTCGTGCGACGCTGAGGCGGACGCCGCCGGCGTCGGTGAACTTGATGGCATTGCCGATCAGGTTGAGCAGCACCTGGCGAACGCGGCCGGGGTCGGCCGAGATCATCTGCGGCACGTTGGGCGCGACATGGCAGCCGAGCCCGATGCCCTTGGCGAAGGCACGCGCGGCCAGCAGCTCGATGACATTGTCGGCGATTTCGCGCGGCGACATCGGTTGCGGCTCGGGATCGAATCGGCCCGCCTCGATCTTGGAGTAGTCGAGCAGGTCCTCGATCAGCGCCAGAAGCGCGCTGGCCGAGGTCGAGACGGCGCCGACATAGGTGCGCTGCTCGGGCGACAGTTCGGTGTCGTGCAGAAGCTTGGCCATGCCCATGATACCGTTCATCGGCGTGCGGATCTCGTGGCTTACGGTTGCCAGGAAGCGCGACTTCGCCTGGCTGGCATATTCGGCGCGCTCGCGGGCGCCGATAAGGGCGGCTTCGGCGCGCTTGCGGGCGGTGATGTCGCGGGCGATGGCCCGGTGCGACACTGCGTTGCTGGCCTTGTCGCGCACCGAAAGCTCGATCCACGAGAACCAGCGCACGACGCCGTTGGAGCGGATGCCGACATCGGTAGAGCTCAGGCATTCGCCGTCTGAGAAGGCGGCGTCCGGCACCACGCCGACATCGACGCCGAGTTCGGCAAGTGTGCGGCCGGCGAGATCGCGCGGGTCCTGGCCGATGAGTCCTGCGAACACCTTGTTGGCATAGACGATGCGACCGTCGCGGTCGCGATGGACGACAAGATCGCCAAGCGCGTCGATGAGGCCGCGGAAGCGCTCTTCGCTTTCCTGCAGCTCCCACATCCGGTCGGCGAGGGTCTCGATCTCGGCTCGGTTGCGCGAAGCGTTCTCGGTGATCTCTTCCGCGGCCCGTGCGCGCTCGCCCAGGCTGCGCGACAACAGCACCATGCCGGCGAGGCCGATGGCAAACAGGCTGGCGCTGATGAAAACAGGCGCGCCGGTCAGATGCGCGAGGCCCGACAGCACCAGCACCGCGACGATGATCGCGAAATAGAGGCCGCGCGGCGGTTCCTTCGGCAAAGCCGGGGCAAGCGGTGGCGGCGTGATGATACGGCGGTGCGACTGGGCGTCGGTGTCGGCGATGGCCGCACCTTGCGTCGTCTTTTCTCCCGTCGTGCCAGATTCCGTCATCATGGCGGAAGCCTAGCACCGAGAGCTTAGGGAAGATTTTGGCAGATAGATCGAATTTTAGCGGTCGTGCTCTTTAGCAATAGGACGGCCGGGAAATACTGCGATTACTGGACGTAGCTCTTGTAAACGTAGCCGCGCTTGCCGTTGAAAACGATTTCGCACCATTGGGTGCAGGAAACCAGTTCGACTGAGGTCTTTGCCGGAATGACGCCAAGCACCGCGCCGCCTTTTTGCGGTTTGGCGCGCATGTTGACCGAGCGCTTGATGACGGCAGCCTTGCCGCCCTCGCTGGCCTCGGCAGGCTTCGCTTCGGCTTCGATCGCCTTGACTGCTGCGGTTTCGGCCGGATCGGTCTTGGCGTTGGTGTCGGTCAGCGCCAGTGCCGCCGTCTCGGTCGGGTCCTTGGCGATAACCTTTTCGGCGCCGGGAATGGCCGGCATGGCTTCGAGCGGTTGGGTTGCGCCCGCCTTGACCACCTGCGCCCATCGCGGGTCGGCGGCCAAGGGCATGTCGGAGGCTTCCTCGGCGGCAGCATCCGAAACGATGATCGAGCTGGCAGCGGAAGCGACGCGGCTCTTGCGGCCGGTTGGCTCGGCGATGATGGTGGTGATCTTTTCCTTGGATGGCTCGGTCTCGACCTGCCTGGCTTCCTGCACGGTGTCGGCCGAGTTCTGGCCCATATGAGGCACGATGAAGAGGGCGGAGACGGCGGTGACGCTCATCAGGGCGGTCATTGCCAATACACCGCAAACCAGGCCGCGGTTCGGCGCGTTCTCGCGCCAGGAAGCCGGCTCGGCTTTCATAAACATCATCGCGGAGCGCGGCTGATTGGCTGCGCCCAACCCGAAGGGCATTTTCACTAGCAACTCTCCACTCAGGCCCCAAGCGCTCGGAATAGCGAGCTCCCCCACCTGTCGTTTTGACCCGCAAATCTACGCCGCGTAGCCGCCAGACAGTTCAGTCGGTACCTTTCGGCCCGTCCACCAAACGCACCATGATGAGCGATTGTGGCAGACCTTGGACCCGATTGCGACCTTAGTGAAAAAAATCTTAACCGCTTAGTCAAGTCTGTGGGTAAGCTGCGGATGACCTCACGGCTCTGTCACATATTGTATTGTGACTTGATCGACCTATTTGTCGGCCGCCTTGGGTTCGCTGCGGCCGCGCCGCCAGGCGATGAATTCATCCAGCACCACCAGCGCTGCACCCACCGAAATGAACACATCCGCCAGGTTGAAGATGGCAAAAGACCACACCGGCGTGTGGAACAATATGTAGTCGATGACGTGGCCGTAGACGGTGCGGTCGATGAGGTTTCCCAGTGCGCCGCCGACGATCAGCGCAAAGCCGAAGCGCGAGATCACCTGCGCCGGCGTGGTCTTGATGGCGAGGAAGGTGACGAAGGCGACGACGACAGTCGTCAGCACGATCAGGCCGGTGTCGCCGACATTGGAGAACATCGAGAACGCGATGCCGGTGTTGTAGGTGCGATAGAGCGCCAGGAACGGCAGCAGGTCGACCTTGTCGTGCATGACGAGATTGGCCTCGACGAGCACCTTGATCCATTGGTCGAGTGCCACGGCGAGAGCTGCGACGATCCCGTAGACTGCAACTGGCTTCAACAGCGGCCTCCTTCAGCGCCGCGTGCCCTCCTGGGTACGCATGGGACGCCGTAACAGTTTTGTTTCGTGCATGATCCTTTCCAAAAAACGAAAATGATTTTTGGAAAGGATCATGCACTAAAGCTTCAGCGCGCCGCGCCGGATTTCGAACAGCATGACGCCGGTAGCGACAGCCAGATTGAGCGAATCGGCGCGGCCCGCCTGCGGGATGCGCAAAAGCTTGTCGCAGGCATCGGCGAGATTGTCGGGAAGGCCCTGCTGCTCGTTGCCCATCATCAACAGCACCGGGCGGTTGCCAAAATCGACGGACCGGTAATCGACGGCGCCCTTGAGATGCGTGCCGGCGACGGTGCCGGGGAAGTTCTTGCGCCATTCGAGGAAGGCATCCGGATGCGTCTTGGCAACAGGCACGGCGAAGATCGAGCCCATTGTCGCGCGCACGGTTTCGAGCGAGAAAGGGTCGGTGGTGTCGCCGACCAGGATGACGCCCTTGGCGCCAACCGCATCGGCGGTGCGGATGACGGTGCCGAGATTGCCGGGATCGCGCACCCGGTCGAGCGCCACCCAGACGTCGTTGCCTTTCGGCCTGATGTCCTTGAGCGGCACGAAACGCTGGCTGAACACGCCGACAACCGCTTGCGGATTGTCGCGGCGGGTGATCGCCGTCAGCACTTTTTCCGAGACTTCGAGCACGTCGCCGCCCAGAGCCACGGTGCGCGCGGCGATCTTTTCGACTGCCTGGTTGCCGAGCGCCGACTTGGCGAAGATCAAAGTCTTGATCGTCCATCCGAGGTCGAGCGCGTCGATCACCAGCTTCAGGCCTTCGGCCAAAAAGGCGTTCTGCTGGTCGCGGAATTTCTTCAGCGAGAGCGCCTTGATGTCCTTGACCAGCGGGTTGGCCAGGCTGGTCACTTCCTTGACGCGGCCAGGGGCTCCGGTGCGGTGTTCGCTCATTTGGCCACCCAGCGTGAGAACAGCGATGTCGAAAGCGCCCGTCCTGCCGACTTCTCGCGGATGACGAGCTCGCCCGATTCGATGGTGCCGCCCATGCCGGCGAAGGTATCGCGCATCAGGGCATGGATGGCGAAGAACGAGGCGCGGATCGAATAGGCGGTAAGCACCACCGCCAGCGGCTTCGGCGTCAGGATCGAGCGGCAGATGTCGGTCATCGCCGGCAGGCTCTCGAACAGCTGCCACACCTCACCCTTGGGACCGCGGCCATAGGCCGGCGGATCGAACAGTATGATGTCGTAGCGGCTGCCGCGGCGCTCCTCGCGCTCGACGAACTTCATCGCATCCTCGCAGATCCAGCGGATCGGCTTGCTGGAAAGGCCTGCCATTTCCTGGTTCTCGCGGGCCCAGCCGATGGCCTTCTTCGAGGCGTCGACATGGGTCACTTCGGCGCCGGCACGCGCCGCGACCAGCGAGGCAAGGCCGGTGTAGCCGAACAAATTGAGCACCTTGACCGGGCGTTTGGCGTCTTCGATCAACCGGGCCATGTGGTCCCAGTGCGTCGCCTGTTCGGGAAAGACGCCGACATGGCGGAACGAGGTGAAACGGCCCTGGTAGGACAGGCCGTCATGACGCATCGGCCATGTTTCGCCGAGCGGCGCCTTCGGAAAGCGCCAGCGGCCCATGCCTTCTTCGTCAGTGTCGCCGGTGAAGACGGCGTCGGCGCGGTCCCAGTCCTTCGCCGGCAGCGCGCGCTGCCAGATCGCCTGTCCCTCGGGGCGGACGATGCGGTAGGGGCCGTATTGTTCGAGCTTCTGGCCGTTGCCGCTGTCGAGCAGCGCGTAGTCATCGTTCGGCGCAACCTCGAGGATCAGCGGCAGGCGTTCGGCCGGCAGTGCGCCTTCGCGGCGCGCAAGCTTGCGCGGTTCCGATTTTAGCTCGGCTTGATGCTTCGGTTCTGCCTGATGGTCCTGGCTCAGGGTTGCGCGTTGCTCCGGCTTGCGCTCTGGCTGCCGCGCGGTGCGGTCGCGCATCTGTGCGGGGGCAGCGCCGCCCTTGCGGGGCGGCTGCGGGCGGCTGTCGCGGCGTTTGTCGCGCGGATGCTTCAAGGAACGGCGTCTCCGGATGGTTGGCCGCTTTTGACACAGGCCACGGTACACCGCAACCGGACGGGCGGTCGCGGGCGTCTCGCAGCCGCCTTCCGGCGCCGCCGTCTGCGCTCTATCGTGCTGTCAAAGCCGCCCGAGAATCATGTCGCGCTCCGAACGCCTGCTCGACCTCATCCAGATCCTGCGCCGCCACCGCCGGCCGGTGAGCGGCTTGACGCTTGCCGGCGAGCTGGACGTGTCGATCCGCACGCTCTACCGCGACATCGCTACCCTGCAGGGCCAGGGGGCGCCGATCGAGGGCGAACCGGGACTGGGGTATGTGCTGAAGCCCGGCTTCATGCTGCCGCCGCTGATGTTCACCGACGAGGAGATCGAGGCGATCGTGCTCGGCTCGCGCTGGGTGGCGAAGCAGCCGGACACAAGGCTGTCTGCGGCCGCCACCGATGCGCTCGCCAAGATCGCTGCCGTGCTGCCCGACGATTTGCGCGAGGAGCTCGACGCCACGGCCCTTCTGGTTGGCCCGAGCGCCGAGGCGACACGCGAGGGCGCTGATCTCGGCATCATCCGCCGGGCGATCCGCGCCGAGCGCAAGCTGGAGATGACCTATCAGGACGCTTCGGGCACCGGCTCGCGGCGCATCGTCTGGCCCTTTGCGCTCGGCTTCTTCGACAAGGTCCGCGTCATGGTGGCGTGGTGCGAGATGCGCCAGGATTTTCGCCACTTTCGCGCCGACCGCATTTCGGAACTCGCCGCGACCGACGCTCGCTACCCGCGCCGCCGCGCCGCCATGCTGAAGGAATGGCGGGCGACGCTCGACACAACAAGGAAGCTTTGAACGCCACTGCCAGAATCTGACAGTGGTGCTGGCTAGGGTTCTCCACATCCAACAAGGAGAACAGCGATGCGCAGCCCCAACTTCATCATTCTTTACGTCGACAAGCCGGAAGCCAGCGGTGCCTTCTATGCCAAGCTGCTCGGCCGCCAGCCGGTGGAGACGTCACCGACCTTTGTCATGTTCGTGCTCGACAACGGTTTCAAGCTCGGCTTGTGGTCGCGCCACGCCGCCCTGCCGGCGGCGTCCGCAGCGGGTGGCGGAGCGGAACTGGTGCTTGCCGTGGAATCGCCCGGGGCGGTTGACGCGACCCATTCAGACTGGGCGGGGCGTGGACTCAACATCCTGCAGGCGCCAACCGACATGGATTTCGGCCGCACCTTCGTCGCGCTCGACCCTGACAATCATCGCTTGCGCGTCTACTGCCTCGACGAAGCGGCGGTGTAGCTATGGGCACGGGCAATTGGCTGGCCGTCGCCTCGGCCGAGCATGTGCGTATCGGCAGGGCCAGCGGCTTCATGCAGGTCTGCCATGGCAAGGCAGGCCCACTGCGCCGGATCGGTGCCGGAGACGGGGTGGTCTATTATTCGCCGGCGAACGTCATGGGCGGTTAGGACTGGCTGAAATCCTTCACCGCAATTGGTTGGGTGCGGGCGGGCGACGCCTATCGGTTCGACATGGGCGGCGGCTTCGCGCCTTCCCGCAAGGATGTTGATTGGGCGGCGGCACGGGAGGTACCGGTAGCGGCGCTTGCCGGCCAACTCGACTTCACCGCCATGCCCAATTGGGGCTACCAGCTGCGTTTCGGTCTCTGCCCGCTGTCCGCGCACGACTTCCGCCTGATTGCGGAAGCCATGGAGGCACACGAAGTGGAGCTCAGGCCTTCGGCTTGAGCGACTTGTAAACGGCGATGCCGGCGGCGAGATCTTCCAGAGCGGCACCGACCGATTTGAACAGGGTGATCTCGTCCGCCGACTGGCGGGCGGGCTTCTGGTCGCGGGCGAGTTCATGCAGGTCGGCGACGATGGCGTCGGCCGTAAGCACGCCTGCTGCGATCGGCTGGACGATGTCGCCGGCTTCCTTGGTGGCGCCGGCGCGGGTGTCGACATAGACACGCGCCTTGGCGATCGCGTCGTCATCGGCCTCACGCATGCCGGGCGTGAAACCGCCGACGAGATCGACATGGGCGCCGGGCGCGAGCCTGGCACCCTTGACCAGCGGCGTGGTCGAGATCGTGCCGGCGGTGATGATGTCGGCCCAGCCGAGTTCAGCATCGAGGTCGGAGACGGCAGTCGCCTCAAAACCCTCGTCGCGCAGCGAGGCAGCAAGCGTTTGGGCGTTGGCCAGCGTCCGGTTCCAGACGCGAATCTCTTTGATCGGCCGCACCGCTGCATGTGCCCGTGCCAGGAACCTGCACTGGGCGCCGGCACCGATGACCAGCAGCTTCGAGGCGTCCTCGCGCGCCAAGTAGGACGCGGCGAGTGCCGAAGCGCAGGCGGTGCGCCATTGGGTCAGGCGCGGGCCGTCCATAAGCGCCTGCGGCTCGCCGGTGATCCCATCGAGCAGCAGGTAGAGCCCGACGACTGCCGGCTTGGCGATGTCGTTGTTGTCGGGCGAGACCGTGACGATCTTGACGCCGATATGCCCGTCGGCCCCCGCACCCGCGGCCTTGAAGTCAGTCCAGGCCGGCATCAGCAGCAAGGTCGAATCGGTGCCCTTGGCGCGCTCCACAGTGTGGTGATGGCGCACGGGCTGCACCGCACCCTCGCGAAAGGCCGTACGCAAAGTCTCGACCAATCCCGGAAAGGTCAAGGCGCGGTCGATGTCATCGGCCGAAAAGTGCAGCATGAAGTTCTCCCTGAAAGGTGGTCGCGCCCAAGCGGATCAGTTGGGGCGCGGCAGGGCCGGGCCCTGGGCAACCGGCGGCCGCTGGGCGGCTGCCTGGCGAAGGCTTTCGGCCTCGAGGCCGCGCTGGCGAGCGATCTTGCGAAAGCGGCCCTGCTTGAACCAGGTCACGGCACCGCCGAGAATCACCCCGAGCGCCAGTGCAACGAACAGCAGCACGAACAACGGTGCCTGGATGGTCAACGCCGGATTGCCTGGATTGAATGGGTCGAGCGTGAACGCAGTCGGTGCGCGATTGGCCACGGCAAGCGCGATCAGCACGATCGCCACCGGCACGAAGACAACGATGAGCATGAAGCGGTTGAACATGTATTTTCCCGTTTAAAGCCCCGCCGCCGCAGCCGCCTGGCGGTCTATTTGGCCGAGTTCAGCCGCTCGCGCAGCTCCTTGCCGGTCTTGAAGAAGGGCACCCACTTTTCCTCAACCTCGACGGATTCGCCGGTGCGCGGGTTGCGGCCGGTGCGGGCAGGGCGGTTCTTGACCGAAAAAGCGCCGAATCCGCGCAGCTCGACGCGGTTTCCGTCGGCAAGGGCATCGGTGATTTCGTCGAAAATGGCGCTGACGATGTTCTCGACATCCCGCAAGAACAGATGCGGATTGCGTGTGGCAATGATTTGCACCAGTTCAGACTTGATCATGTGCTCGGTCCCCGTCGAGATGGTGATGATTTTATTTGTTTTTCAGCCGCCTGAGACAGCTTTTTCAGCCTGCCAGAGCGACAGCATACCGTCAAGGAACAAGCGGTCGGCGCCGATTTCCTTGAGCAATTCCGACGAGACGTCGCCCATGCCGAGTGCGTGGCCAAGGGCCTGGGCAATCGAGCTTGGCAGGAGGAAGCTGCCGGTGCGGGCCGGCTTCCATTCGATGACCTCGAGCTTGGCGTCGACGCCCTTGGTGCCGAGCCAGGCGATCGCCTGGTCCTCGCCGCCGACCTCGTCGATAAGCTTGTTGGCGAGTGCCTGGCGTCCGGTCCATACCGAGCCGTCGGCAAGGGCGGTGGCCTCGGCCTTCGACATCGAGCGGCGTTCAGCGACGATACCGACGAACCAGTCGTAGCTGTCGAGGATCATGTTGCGCATCATGGCGCGCTCTTCGTCGGTCGTCGGGTTGAATGGATTGGGCTCCGCCTTCAGCGGCGACGACTTGATCTCCTCGAGCTTGACGCCAAGCTTGTCCATCAGCCCGGTCAGGTCGGGAAACTGCACAAGGACGCCGATCGAGCCGACGATGGACGATTTGCGCGCCACGATATGGTCCGATGCCGAGGCGATCATGTAGCCGGCGGATGCGGCAAGCGTGCCGACCTGGGCAACGACAGGCTTTTCTGCCGCGATCTTGCGCACGGCGTCGTAGATCGCCTCGCCGCCGGCGGTGGTGCCGCCGGGCGAATCGATCGACAGGATCACGCCCTTGACGGAGGCCGACTTGCGGACCTCGTCGAGGCGGCGCAGCAGGTCCTCGTCCTCGGTGATCGTGCCTTCGATGCGGATCTTGGCGATATGGCTGGCGGTCACGCCCGGAATGCGCTCGCCGGCCAGCCATGTCGACATGCCGACGACGGCGAAGGCTGCGATGAGAAACGCTGCGACCCGCCAAAAGGTCAGCTTGCGTCGCAAGCGGCGTCGGTCGATCAGATCGTCGGCTTTCATGGACATGGCGTGCCTCGCATGCTGTGCAGGCTAGCGCTTTTAAAGCAACGCTTTGGCGAGAGCCACAGCTTTCCTGCCGCAGCTGACGTTGCGGGAGTTGGGATTTGTAAGCTAAATAGCCATATTGGGGTTTGCATCCAGGCAGCCGGACGCGGGGCAGCAGTGCGTTCGGTCGCAACTCTTTGACCTTATGGTCATATTTTCGTGGCTTTCATCCGCTTCACCGTGCGGGCCTGAAGGGCGGCTTGGACAGTTTGAAGAAGGACATTGCAGTTGGCGCGACCAATCGAGACGAGTGGCGGCGGAGGCGGCGTCGCGACTGACACCGCAATTGCGCTTGCGACTTCGCGCGCCGATGCTTTCGACCTCGCAGCGCGTCATTCGCGCCGCGTCCGTTTCCTCAAGCGCGCTTTGCCGTTGGCGGCGCTCACGCTGGCGGCACTGTTCGGCGGCTACACCTACCTTGCCGCACCGCCGTCGCTGAAGGTCAAGGCGGAAGGTGCCGCCTTCTCCGAAGGCAAGCTGGTGATGGCCAAGCCCCAACTCAGCGGATTCACCCGCGACAACCTGCCTTATTCGATGACCGCCGACCGTGCCGTGCAGGATCCGGCCAACCAGGGCGTCGTCGAATTGCTCGGCATCGATGCCAAGCTGCCGATCTCGGCCGAGAACGTCGCCCAGGTCGATGCGACGCGCGGCGTCTACGATCGCGAGGGCAATACGCTCAATCTGACCGAGCAAGTAATCGTAAAGACCAGCGACGGTATGGTCGCCAAGCTCAAATCGGCGTATCTCGACATGGGCAGTGGCGCGATGAAGTCTGACGAACCGGTTGAAATAAGCCTTGACGGTTCAAAGATCACGTCCGATTCGATGTCCATGCTCGAAAACGGCAAGGTTGTCGTGTTCGAGAAAAAGGTACGCGTGGACATCGATCCCGCGCGAATGAAGGCGGCGCAGAATGGCAGCGGAGGCGGGAGTGCGGCAAATTAGGTCTTGGCGGTCATTGGCCGCGTTAACATGCGCGGGCGTGATGCTGTGCACCGCCGGCGCTTTTGCGCAGGATAGCCAGAGCAGGCTTTCTGGTCTCAAGCTCTCGGGCGACCAGCCGATCCAGATCGAGAGCGACAAGCTCGAGGTCCGCGAATCGGAGAATCTCGCGATCTTCACCGGCAATGTCAGCGTCACCCAGGGCCCGACTGTCATGAAGTCGGGCAAGATGACCGTCTATTACGCCAAGGATGGCGGCTCGGCCGCCACCGGCTCGGCCAACATCGACAGGCTTGAAGTCGACGACAAGGTCTATGTGAAGTCCGACAAGCAGGTGGCCACCGGCGACCGCGGCACCTTCGACATGAAGACCGAGGTGCTGGTGATGTCCGGCAAGGAAGTCGTGCTGTCCGAAGGCGACAACGTGCTGGTCGGCTGCAAGCTCACCGTGCAGATGAAGACCGGGCTTGCCCAGGTCGACGGCTGCAACAAGGGCACCAAGGGCAATGGTCGCGTCATGATGTCGATCACACCGGGGTCGCAGAAGAAATAAATGACTGAGGCATCCTCGCTGTTGTCGCGTCTGAAGCCTGGCTCGGCGCAAAAACTTGCCGCGCCCGCGACAACAGGCAGTGCCAAGAACGGTAAGTTCAAGGGCACGCTGATCGCCAAGGGGCTGACCAAAGCCTACAAGGGCCGGCAGGTGGTTTCGGGCGTGACGCTCGGCGTCCGCGCCGGCGAGGCCGTCGGCCTGCTCGGCCCCAACGGCGCCGGCAAGACGACCTGCTTCTACATGGTTACGGGGCTCGTTCCAGTCGACCAGGGCACGATCGAGATCGACGGCTTCGACGTCACGGCCATGCCGATGTACCGCCGTGCCCGTCTCGGCATCGGCTACCTGCCGCAGGAAGCCTCGATCTTCCGTGGCCTGTCGGTCGAAAACAACATCCGCGCCATTCTCGAAGTGGTGGAGAAGAGCCGCAAGGAGCGCGAGAAGTCGCTCGATGCGCTGCTCGAGGAGTTCCACATCAGCCATCTCCGGAAGTCGCCGGCGATCGCCTTGTCGGGCGGCGAGCGGCGCCGCCTCGAGATCGCGCGCGCCTTGGCGAGCCGGCCCAACTACATGCTGCTCGACGAGCCTTTCGCCGGTATCGACCCGATCGCCGTCGCCGACATCCAGCAGCTCGTCCGACACCTGACCAAGCGCGGCATCGGCGTTCTGATCACCGACCACAACGTCCGCGAGACGCTGGGCCTGATCGACCGTGCCTACATCATCCATGCCGGCGAGGTGCTGACCCATGGCCGCGCCGACGAGGTCGTCGCCAATCCCGACGTCCGCCGTCTCTATCTCGGCGAGGGCTTCACCCTCTAGGGCTGCCCGCCAGCGCGCAACGTGCCGGCGAAATGCGCAGCCTTCCTTCACCATTGCCGGGCAATGTGCCGGCAATGGTGCTGGCCAATAGCCAATCTGCTTGACATGCAAAAGCCGGGCCAGTTTTATCGCGACTGGCGAGCGCGCCGGTTTTCGGCTGCGCAGGATCGGGATCGGACCACTTCGAGCAATGGCGCTGTCGGCGAAACTACAGCTACGGCAGTCCCAATCGCTGGTGATGACTCCACAGCTGATGCAGTCGATCAGGCTGCTGCAGTTCACCCATACCGAGCTTGAACGTTTCATCGACGACGAGATCGAGCGCAATCCGCTGCTCGAACGGGCAGAAGTGCCTGACGACGCGCCGGCTGACCAGTTCCCCAAAATCGAGACCCAGGGCGAGGCCAGCGCGGCCGGCGAGGACTGGTTCGAAGGCGAGGCCGGCTGGAGTTCCGAGGCGATCTCCGAAAAACTCGACACCTCGCTCGAAAACCTGTTCCCCGATGACCCTGGTGCCGTCGAGCGCATGGGACCCGACCTTGCCATGCAGTGGAAGTCGGCGTCTTCCGGCTCCGGTTCCGGCGGCGGCTCCGAAGGCTTCGACATGGAGGACATGGCGGCGGCCGCCGTCACCTTGCGCGACCATGTCGGTGAGCAGATATCCTTCGCCTTCACCGACCCGGTGGAGCGGCTCGTTGCCTCCGAATTGAGCGATTGGCTCGACGAAGCGGGCTATTTCCGCGGCGAAGTCGACGAGATCGCGGCGCGCTTCGGTGTCGACGAGGCCTTCGTGCTGAGGGTCCTTGCCGATTGCCAGGCTTTCGATCCGGCCGGCCTGTTTGCCGGCGACCTGGCAGAATGCCTGCGCATCCAGCTCATCCGCCGCGACCGGCTCGATCCGGCGATGGCAGCGTTGATCGACAATCTCGACCTTCTCGCAAAACGCGACTTCCAGAGCCTGAAGCGCATCTGCGGCGTCGACGAGGAGGATCTGCTCGCCATGCTGGCTGAGATCCGCGCGCTCGATCCCAGGCCCGGCGGAGCCTTTGTCGGCGGCTCAGCCGATACCATCGTGCCCGACGTCGAGGTGCGCCAGGCCGCCGACGGCAGCTGGGCGGTTGAGCTCAATCCCGACACCCTGCCACGCGTGCTGGTCGACCAGGTGTATTTCGCCCAGGTCACCGGTCGCACCAAGGACGCGGCTGAACGCAACTTCCTCAGCGAGTGCCTGCAGAACGCCAACTGGCTGACCCGTAGCCTCGACCAGCGCGCCAAGACCATTCTCAAGGTCGCCTCGGAGATCGTGCGCCAGCAGGATGCCTTCCTGGTCCACGGCGTGCGCCATCTCAGGCCGCTCAACCTGCGCACCGTGGCCGATGCCATCGGCATGCACGAATCGACCGTCAGCCGCGTCACAGCCAACAAGTACATGCTGACGACGCGTGGCGTGTTCGAGCTGCGCTACTTCTTCACCGCCTCGATCGCCTCGGCGGAAGGTGGCGACGCGCATTCGTCGGAGGCGGTGCGCGACCGTATTCGCCAGATGATCGAGGAAGAGCAGGCCTCCGACGTGCTGTCCGACGATGCCATTGTGGATATCCTCAGGAAAAGTGGCGTCGACATCGCCCGACGTACGGTCGCCAAGTACCGGGAAGGCATGAACATCGCCTCGTCGGTGCAGCGCAGGCGTGAAAAACGCGCGCTGGCAGGTGCCGCCGGCTAGGCCGAAAGGCGCGGAATTCAGGCCTCTCCCGCGCTTGATTGACAATCCCTAATGAAGTGTCTAGAAGCCCGCCCGCATGAAGAGGGCTCAGCCCACCAAGGAAAGATGCGGCACAGGATGGCTTGTGACACGAGCCTGCGGCTGCCGGCGGGTGGCCCAAGATCAGCCGACAAGTTCGGACTTAAAATTGGTGTGACAGGCGAGCCAACGCTTGTTTGCATCTGCCACGGGTATAAACTCGGACCGGTTTGAAGTCTGAACAGAAAAGGTCAGTTTTCAGATGAGCCTGCGCATATCAGGAAAACACATGGACGTCGGCGATGCGTTTCGTACGCGCATTGAGGGACGTATCGGCGAAGCGATCGGCAAGTATTTCGATCGCGGCTTCTCCGGGCACGTCAACGTCGTGAAGGCCGGCTCGCGCTACACCGCCGATTGTGTGGTACGGCTCGATTCGGGCATGTCGTTGCAAGCGACCGGTGACGCACAGGAACCGACTGCCGCGTTCGACGCGGCGGCCGACAAGCTCGAGACTCGCCTGAGGCGTTACAAGCGCCGGCTGAAGTCGCACAATCTGGGCGCCGGCAACGGTGAATTGACCGATGTCGCCTATTCGGTGGTCGCAGCGCTCGTCGATGACGACGAGGATGTGCCCGAAGATTTCGCGCCCGCCATCGTTGCCGAGTCGACGATGGTTCTGAAGACGATGTCGGTTGCATCGGCCGTCATCGAACTCGACACCAAGGATAGCCCTGTTGTGGTCTTCCGCAATGCCGGCAATGAGCACCTCAACATCGTCTACCGCCGGTCTGATGGAAACATCGGCTGGATAGATCCCTCGACCGCAAAGGTCGCCCAGGGATAGTAGCCGCCACCGCATGTGGGGTTTTGGGGCAATGCGGCGGTGAGCACAGCAAGGGAATTTCAGCATGGATCTGAGTGATCTGATCGAGGCTCCGGCAATCATGCCGGCCTTGAAGGCGAATTCGAAGAAGCAGCTTCTGCAACTTCTCGCCGAAAGGGCCGCATCGATTTCCGGTATCCCCGAGCGGGAGGTGTTCGACACCATCCTTCAGCGCGAGCGTCTTGGCTCGACGGGTGTCGGCAATGGCATCGCCATCCCGCATGGAAAGCTCGCAGGCGTAAAGCGCATCACCGGCGTTTTTGCACGTCTGGAAACGCCCGTCGATTTCGAGGCGCTGGACGACCAGCCGGTCGATCTGGTCTTTCTGCTGCTGGCCCCCGAAGGGGCGGGAGCCGACCATCTCAAGGCACTGTCGCGCATTGCACGCGTGCTGCGCGACGCCGATACGGTGGCCAAGATTCGCGGCACGCGTGATGCGGCGGCGATCCACGCATTGCTGTCGGAAACGCCGGCTTCGCACGCCGCCTGATTTCGATTTTTCGGAAAAGCTTGGGAAGGGCCGCATCTTGCGGCCCTTTGCCGTTTCGCCATCCTGTCGCCGGCCGAAAGGGCGGGCTACAGGTTAGTGGATGGCTACGGTCGTCAGGTCGTTTTCCATCGCACCCGCAAGCGCGCGGTCACGGGCATCGGACAACAGGATCGGTTCGCCGGTCGCGGCAAACAACGCCCACAACTCGAGGCCGGGATCGATCTCGGTCAGGCCTGGGAAACGGCCGCGCAAATCGTCGCTGGATACCTTCCTGAGATAGGCGACGGAGCCTTCGCCGAGATGGGCGAGCTCGCCCGTGGTCATCGTGTGTCTCTGGGCAGTATTGGGCATTGTAGCCTCCTTCTAGCCAGGATGCCGTATTGGCCATCCCGCATGAGAGCCATCGGCAGTGCTTAGTCTGCTACCGATATGTTTATTTTCCGTACCAGTCGCTCGGCTTCCGGCCGGTCGAGATCAACCGAGAGCAGACCGTTCTTCAGGTCGGCCGCAATCACCCGCATCCCGTCTGCCAGCACGAAGCAGCGTTGGAACTGCCGTGAGGCGATACCGCGATGCAGGAACTCGCGCTCCTTGTCGTCGCTCTGTCGGCCACGCACGATGAGCTGGTTCTCCTCGACGGTGACTTCGAGATCGTTTTCGGCGAAACCGGCCACCGCAAGCGTGATCCGCAGCCTCTCGCCCCGTTCGTCGGCATCCCTGATGCGTTCGATGTTGTAGGGCGGGTAGCTGTCGCCCGACTTGGCAAGGCGCTCCAGCGTCTTTTCCATCGTGTCGAAGCCCAGGAGAAGCGGGCTCGAGAAGGGCGTCATACGGCTCATGTTACAGCTTGTCCTCCGAGAGCGACATAATGCGGAAAAACCCGGATGGCATTTTCCCGTCTGTTGTTGATATGGTCCGCGCCGTCGGCAACTTCAAGACTGCAAAAAACTGCCCAACAAGGAAAGAAAATGCCCGTACCGCGCAAGATAATCATCGACACTGACCCCGGTCAGGACGATGCCGTCGCCATTCTGCTGGCGCTGGGGAGCTCCGAGCTCGACATTCTGGGAATTACCGCTGTCGCCGGCAACGTGCCGCTCAAGCTGACCGAAAACAATGCCCGCAAGATCTGCGAGTTGGCAGGCCGTCCCGACATCAAGGTCTATTCCGGCGCCATCAGGCCGCTGATCCGCGAACTGGTCACCGCCGAGGAAGTGCACGGCAAGACCGGCCTGAACGGCCCCGATCTGCCCGAACCTACAATGAAGCTGCAGGAACAGCATGCCGTCGACTACCTCGTCGAGACGCTGATGCGCGAGGAAGCCGGCACCATCAGTTTGTGTCCGCTCGGCCCGCTCACCAACGTCGCGCTCGCCCTCATCCGCGAACCCAGGATCGCCCCGCGTATCAAGGAGATCGTCCTGATGGGCGGCGGCTTCTTCGAAGGCGGCAACGTCACCCCTGCCGCCGAGTTCAACATCTATGTCGATCCGCATGCGGCCGACGTGGTGTTCCGCTCGGGCGTGCCGATCGTCATGATGCCGCTCGACGTCACCCACAAGGCGCTGACCACGACCAAGCGCATCGACGCCTTCCGCAAGCTCGGCACCAAGGTCGGCCTTGCCACGGCGCAGATGCTGGAATTCTTCGAACGCTATGACGAAGGCAAATACGGCACCGACGGCGGCCCGCTGCATGATCCGTGCGTCATTGCTTACCTTCTCAAGCCGGAGCTGTTCCAGGGCCGCCACTGCAATGTGACAGTGGAAACCTCCTCGGAGCTGACCATGGGCATGACCGTCATCGACTGGTGGGGCGTCACCAAGCGTCCGAAGAACGCCATGGTGATGCGCGACATCGACCATGACGGCTTCTTCGCGCTGCTGGTCGAGCGCCTCGGCCGGCTGTAAAGCCGCCAATGTTTGGATGAAGAAGGGGCGGCACACGGCCGCCCCTTTTGCATTGCCGATCTGGCGAAAGATCTACCGCGTCCGCGAAAACGCCAGCCAGACGCCGCCGCCGACAAGGAACGTGCCCGAGATGCGGGTCATCAGCTTGAGGCGTTTGGCCGACAGGAATTTGCCGGCGCGGCCGGCGGCAATCGCGTAGGCCGAATCCGACATCGCCGCGAAGACCATCGCTGTGACGCCCATGATGACGATCTGCTGGGCGTAGTTGGCGCTCGGGTCGATGAACTGCGGGATGAAGGCGCCAAAGAAGATCAACGTCTTGGGGTTGCTGATCGCAACCAGGAAGCCCTGCAGGAAAAAGCCGCCGCGCGGCCGCCTGGGCGTGCCGTCGGCGGCAAGCTCGCCTCCCGAGCGGAACATCTGAATGCCGAGCCAGATCAGATAGGCGGCGCCCAAAAGCCGGACCCACTCGAACCAGTGCCCCATCGCCTCGATCATCTGGTTGAGGCCGATGCCGACGATGGCGATCATCATGGCGACGCCGATCTGCGTGCCAGCGGCGTTGGCGAGGCCGGCGCGCGTGCCGTGCCTGATGCTGGACGCGATGATCAGCGTGACCGTCGGCCCCGGTATCAGCACGATGACGATGCAGGCGACGACATAGGCGGCGTAGAGTTCAAGCGACATGTTCCGTTCCTCCGGCGGTCGCCCGACACTAAACACGCGGAGTTTTTGCGTGTCCAGTGGGCGGAACTCAACCCTTGAGTGCTGTGTCCACCTCGGTGGCCAGCGGGATCGCCGGCTGGGCGCCTGGCTTCAGGCAAGCGAGCGATCCGGCGGCGGCGGCGCGGCGGAGCGCGTCCTTGAGGTCGAGTCCCGCGGACAGGCCGGCAGCGAGATAACCGCAGAAGGTGTCGCCGGCACCGACGGTGTCGACCGGCGTGATCTTGAGCGCCTCGACATGGATGAGCTCGTCGCCCCTTGCCGCCAGGACACCATCCCCGCCGAGCGTGACGATGACAGTGGCGCCGGTGCTGCGGGCGAATTCGCCCATCCGCTCCGGCCGTTCGCCCGCGGGCAGCGAAAGCGCCTCGGCGTAGAGGTCGAATTCGGTTTCATTGGCTACGACATAGTCGGCCTTGCCGACGAAGCTTGCCGCCTCGGCGCGGAAGGGGGCAGTGTTCAGCATGGTCACAGCGCCTGCCTTGCGCGCCGCCTCGAGAGCTGCATCGACGGTGGCAAGCGGGATTTCGTGCTGCAGCAGCACGATATCGCCCTTCTTGAACTGGGCCTTGGCGAGATCGCCCGGCACCACCGAGCCATTGGCGCCCGGCACCACCGCGATCATGTTCTCGCCGTCACCGTCGACAAGGATCAGCGCGATGCCGGTGGCAGCCTGGATTTCGGCCACGCCGGAAAGGTCGACGCCGCCGCTCTTGAGATATGCGACAGCCTCGCCGGCGAAGGCATCCTTGCCGACCGCGCCGACCATGCGCACCTGAGCGCCCGCGCGCGCTGCGGCCAGTGCCTGGTTGGCGCCCTTGCCGCCGGGCGCCGACTTGAAGTCGCCGCCGGGTACGGTCTCGCCCGGGCCGGGAAGGCGGCCGACGGTTGCGATGAGATCGAGGTTGATGGATCCGACAACGGTGATCACGGCAGTCTCCTGAAAAGTCAGCCGGAAACTACATTGTGTCGCGGTCGCTTGCCAGATGGTGCCTGGTCATTCGCAGCGGAAGACGACCTGGGCCTGGTAGGTGCCGGCCGGGAAGATACCGGTCGACTTGGTGGCTGTCAGGTTCACCGGGATGATCCTGGTTCCGTTAGACACCCGCGTGATGGTGCTGCCGCCATAAGTCACACTATCCACCGTGTAGGTGGAAGCGAAGGTGACGTTGGCATCGCCGCCGCTTGGCGCCGAGAGGAAGTTGACCGGGGCGGGCGCCGACAGGCCGTAGCAGTCGAGCAGGTTAAGCAGCGAGCACAAGAGGGAGCTGGTGGTCACGCTGACCGAGGCGGCCGAGCCGCCGGCCTGGGTCGAGCCGAAAACGTTGATCGTCGGATTGGGCGACAGCGTGCCTGTGGTCTGGACGTTGATGGTGCAGGTGCCGATGATCGCCGCCTGCGCAGGCGCAGCGGTGAGCCAGAGGCTCAAGATCCCCAGGACCGAAGCGCCGCCGCGCATGGTCATTGCCCGGTCTGGTTCTGGGGTGGTGCCTTGCCGTCGGTCCAGCCGGTATCTGCCCAGCCGGCCTTGGAATGCTGCACCGAGCCGGTGACGTCGCCGCCGCCCTGCGCGCCCAGACCCATCTTCAGCAGCTTCAGCTCCATTTGCAGCCGCGCCACTTCGAGCTCATAAAGTTTGGAGCAGTCGAGCCGTTTCGGCGTGCGCCCGATCGGGATGACGACGCGGCCATAGGTGGCGATGTCGTTGTTTTCGCGGTTGTTGCCCTGGATCACGCCGACATCGAGATAGGCGCCGCTGCCCGATACGGCCGAACGGCAGGTGGTGCCATCTGCGGCACGCACCTCGTCCTGGCCCTGCGGCAATGTCACGCCCGGCAAGGAGAAGCCGCTCTGGTTCTGGTTGAGATTGTAGACGTCCTCTGCCCAGGACGCGCAAGGCGTCAATGCGGCCAGGCTCGTGAGCGTCAGAAACGCCGCGTTCCGAGAAATTTTCCGCATATCTGAGCCTTGATCTGCGTCTGTTCATTTGGAAATGGCACGCTTTCCGTACAAATACGCACTTTACGCTCATTGTTGCCGTCAAACGGCACAACCACCAGGACCGGCCGTGACGCCTCGGCGCCCAGCATGAAGCTGTCGGGCGCTATTCTTGCGTCGACCGGCTGGAAATTCTGGTCGTAGACCCGGACATCGATCCTGATCTTCTTGTTGTAGGGATTGGACGGAAACACCCTGACAGCGAAGGCGTCGGTGAAACTCGTCACCTCGCCGCGCATCGGCGACATCGACTGGGCGTGCGCCGCGGTTACCGCCAGCGCCAATCCGAAGAACGGAATTGCAAGACTTCGTGACATCAAGCTCCCCCTATCTTTCCTGTCTGCGCAGGCGTTACTGGCATGTGACCGTGACGGTGGCCGAATAGTTGCCGGCGGCGAAGATGTCGGAGCCGGTCTTGGTGCCGGTGAGGTGGACGGTGACGGTGTCGACGCCGGGCGTCGTCAGGTTCGCAGACGCTCCTGTTTCCGCAACCGTATGGGCGCCTGCCACGGAATAGGTCGGCGACCAGGTGATCGGGGTGACATCGGCCGGCGGCACGGTGATGGCAGTTGGCGCGCCAACGCTGATCGTGACATTGCCGGTCGTGGTGGCCGTCATGGTGCCGGCCACGCCGCCCGCATTGTGCGAGCTCAGCGACTGCAGGCCGGGGCTTGCCGTCATCGTGCCGCTGCCATTGGTGACCACCAGCGTGCAGATCGCCGCGACCGTGCCGTTGAAGGTGACGTTGCCGGTGGCCGCGAGTGCCGGCTGGGCAATCGAGCAAGCCGCTACGGCAAGACCTGCAGTGAGAATGCAGTATTTCATTCTGCTCTCCGGGACCGCGATAAATGCATCTGTCCTGGAGGCGACGGTGATCCAGTATGGTTAATTTGATATTAACGCCAAACTCTGACCAAAAGTTCGTTTGTATGCATATAATTTATTCTACATGACTTCGAGATTTTCGACACGGTGTCAATCTCGTTTGCTGTGTTGAATTAAAGTATATTTTTGAAATTGTTTTATCGAAGCAAATTATTTGCTCGAAATGAGTGGCCATGCCGTTAAGTATCTGTGCGTTACGGTTGAACCAGCCGTGAGGTGACTATGGTCCACAGCAGCAAGAATATGCTCGTCGACTAAGCATGGCGAGATTTTGCCGCAGTCTCTTTCAAACAATATGATCGATGGCTGATATAATCTCGCCATGGCGCGCAGCACAAGCATACGAGCTTATGCGGCGTCAGGCCCGCAGTTGATCCAAAGGCAGCGGGCGCGAGTTAGCCAGGCACAACCAACCAATGACGATTGGCGAACCAGCTGATTAGATTGAGCTTGAAAAGCGTCGCCTGGAACTCGATACCTTCAAGGAGCCAAGACGAAAACACGATTTCGTCACCGCCGGAGGCGGACCGTCATCATTTGCAGATCGGTGCTACTGCTTGGAGCCGCCACTGGGTTGCTTTGACGCTTCGATCAGGTCCGCCTGGCGGACGAGACCTTCTGCGATTTTCCGTGCCTGGTGCGGCTTTATCAGAAGTTCCACACTCTCAGCCGTGGCCTCTCCACGACGAACCCGCTCGATATGCTCCTGGGAGGTCACATACTCAAGACGAACAATAAGGTTCCCCGGCTCCAGCGCGTTGATATGCACGTTGATCAGGTTCGGTGTGTTGGTCGTGTTTTCAAATTTTGCAGGCATGGGCGTTCCTTCCGAATCTGCGGATCATGCCGCTCCACCAACCAATAGTCTACCAGCCGCCTCAACGCACTTCTCGCCAACGAGTGCGATCGACCGTGGTCAGAGATGAAACCCGAAGCCGGCGCAATGGTCAGGTCTTTCCCTCCGGGTCATCATCGTATAGGATAAAAAGTCAATAAATCCAAATATTTGATCGATAGCGTCAGGAAAATTGAAGCATGCGCCCGCGCCATCTGCTGCTCGCACTGAGCATTGTTCTGATCTGGGGCGTCAACTTCGCCATCATCAAGATCGGCCTCAAGCAGGTGTCGCCACTGGCCCTCGGCGTCGCCCGCTTCTTCCTTGCTGCCTTCCCGTGGGTCTTCTTCATCAAGCGCCCGAATGTGCCGCTGTCGATGATCGCCACCTATGGCCTGCTGATCTTTGCACTGCAGTTCGGCTTCCTGTTCACCGGCATGAAGATCGGCATGAGTGCGGGGCTGTCGTCGCTGATCCTGCAGTTGCAGGTGTTCTTCACCATCGGCCTGTCGATGATCCTGCTCGGCGAGCGGCCGACACCCTGGCAGTTGGCCGGCGCTGCGCTGGCGTTCAGCGGTGTCGGGCTGGTTGGGCTGCATGTCGGTGGTGACGTGACCATGGTCGGATTGTTGCTGCTGATCGCAGCGGCTGCTGCCTGGGGCGGCGGCAACGTCGTTTCCAAGCAGATTTCGCAGCGTGCCGCCACGGCACCTAACATGCTCGGCCTCGTCGTCTGGGGCAGCCTCTTCGCCTTGCCGCCGCTGCTGGTCGTGGCGCTGGTCCTCGACCCCGAGCATTTCGTCAGCAGCTTCACCGGGCTCGACTGGGCGTCGGTCGGCTCGATAGCCTATATCGTCTATCTCTCCACGCTGTTCGGCTTTGCGGCCTGGAGCGGGCTCCTGGCGCGCTATCCGGTTTCGACCGTTGCGCCCTTCACCTTGCTGGTGCCGGTGTTCGGTTTCCTCGGTTCGGCGGTGCTGCTGGGCGAGCCGCTACAAGACTGGAAGCTGGTGGCTTCCAGTCTTGTCATCGCCGGTCTGTGCATCAACCTGTTCGGGCCACGGCTGTTTTCGCGTCCGCAGCGGTCAGTTGCCCCGCCTCCCAGCCCAGAATAGCCCGCTTGCGTGTCAGACCCCAGTGGTAGCCGGTCAGCGCGCCTGACTTTCCAAGCGCCCGGTGGCAAGGCACGACGAACGACAGCGGGTTGGCTCCGACGGCAGCGCCAACCGCCCGGCTTGCCTTGGGCGAGCCAACTTCCGAGGCGATCGCAGAATAGCTGCAGGCCCGACCCATCGGGATCTTGAGCAGCGCCTCCCACACCCGCACCTGGAAGTCGGAGCCGATCATGACCACGCGCAAGGGCTGATCCTGGCGCCAGCGGGTCGGGTCGAAGATGTGTGCGGCATAAGGGGCCGTCGCACTCATGTCCTCGACATAGGTGGCGTTCGGCCAGCGGCCGGACATGTCGGCGAATGCGGCGCGCTCTTCGCCTGCGTCGTTGAAGGACAGGCCGGCGAGGCCGCGGTCGGTGACCATGACAAGTGCCACGCCGAAGGGTGAGATGTGGAAGCCGTAGCGGATGGTAAGCCCGGCGCCGCGTGTCTTGTAGTCGCCCGGCGACATCGCCTCATGGGTGACGAACAGGTCGTGCAGGCGGCCCGGCCCCGACATGCCGACCTCGAATGAGGTTTCGAGCAGCGGCAGGCCGTCGTCGAGCAGCTTGCGGGCGTGGTCGAGCGTCACCGCCTGCAGGAAGGCTTTTGGCGACAGGCCGGCCCAACGGCTGAACAGCTTCTGCAAGCTTGTCGGTGTCTCGCCGACCTCGGCGGCCAGCGTATCGAGCGACGGCTGGTCGCGATAGTCGAGGCTGATCTTTTCGATTACCCGGCGCACAGTCTCATACTCCGAACCGGTCGGCGTGATGTCGTGCTGCAGCGTGGCGACAGGTTTCATCTGCGTCTGGGCGTTCATGGCTTGATCTCCTTGGACGCCAATATCGCGTTGGCTGTGGGTATTTCCCACCCGATTCCTGCTCATCTGCTCCTTGCGGTTGCAAGAGCCCGCGAAAAAGCCGTGGCAAAGCTCTCGCGGTCATCGGGGTTGAGGAAACTTCCGATCGCTACGCTGTTGTCACGCGTCTCGACCGCCATGCCGATGATGCCGATCTCGTCATGACGGGAAACTGCGAATCGCGCCCAGAACGGATTGAAATGGTATTGCTCCGACTTGCCCGACGGGGCGGTCTTGAGGATGTCGAGGCTGGTGCGGGAGACGCTGACCTCCTCTCGGGCGCGCGCGGCGCGATAATTGAGGCGGAAGGCGACATAAAGGGCTGCGACGTCGAGGCCGAGGAAGCCGAAGATCGGCCAGGCACCGTGGCTGAGAAATATGGCGCCGGTGACCATGCAGCCAAAGGTCAGCGTACCCATCAGGATCATGAATCCGGTGTGCCCGAGCGAGCGGTGCGGCAGAAGCAACGCTTTGAAGAATGGCTCGTCAGCGGCAAAAGTGGCGTTTGTCTCGCTCATGCCGGTTAATTATAGAGGGGCGATGAAAAACCCCAAGCCCAAAGATAAGGCCAAGGCCCTGCCGAAAGGCCGCACGTCCGGTGCCGCAGCCAAACCGCGCGCCACGCGCCGCCGTTCACTCTATTCGGCGGCCGAAGTGCGCGAGATCTTCCGCCGCTTTTCGGTCCAGCGGCCGGAGCCGAAGGGCGAGCTCGAACACGTCAACGCGTTCACGCTTTTGGTTGCAGTGGTGCTGTCGGCGCAGGCGACCGACGCCGGTGTCAACAAGGCGACGCGCGCGCTGTTTGCCATCGCCGACACGCCCGGGAAGATGCTGGCACTGGGGGAGGAAATCGTGGGCCAGCACATCCGCACCATCGGTCTGTGGCGCAACAAGGCCAAGAACGTGATCGCCCTGTCCGAGGTGCTGATCCGTGATCATGGTGGTGCGGTGCCCGACGACCGTGACCAGCTCGTCGAGCTGCCCGGCGTTGGCCGCAAGACCGCCAATGTCGTGCTCAACATGGCCTTCGGCCAACACACCATGGCCGTCGACACCCACATATTGCGCATCGGCAACCGCATCGGTCTGGCACCTGGCAAGACGCCCGAGCAGGTCGAAGATACGCTGGTCAGGATCATCCCTGACGAGTTCATGCGCCATGCCCATCACTGGCTGATCCTGCATGGCCGTTATGTCTGCAAGGCACGCAAGCCCGACTGCTGGCGTTGCGTCATCGCCGATATCTGCAAGTCGCCTGAAAAGTCGACCAACGAACCGGCGCCGCTGGTGCCTCTCGACGACATCGACCCGATCGAGGTCGCCGAAGCCGAAGTGGCGGCTCAGTAGCCGCGCGCCATCGCCGCCGCAAATATCGGGATCAGCGCGAACACGGCGATCTCGGCCTTGAGGAAGTTGCGCACCCTGGCAATCTCGGCATCCGGGACGACATAAGCCTCGCCACCGCCGGCGCCGCGCCAGCGCGCGATACGGATCGTCGGTGCAATCGACAGCAGGCCTACGGCCGCGAACGCCACCATCTTGGCCCAGAAGGTCGGGTTGTAGATATAGAACTCCCAGCCCTTCAGCCCGAAATAGACACGCGACGCGCCGATGAGCACCAGCAGTGCTGCCAGTCCACCATAGACCGCGTCGATGCGTCCGAGCAGTGCGAGATTGCGCCGGCCGAGCCCGGGGCGAACCAGTATCACCTCGGCAGCGAGCACGCCCGCAAGGGAGAATGCCAGGAGGTGGTGAATGATGGTCAGGATAAGGTCAGTCATCAGTGCCTCGTGATGCGACTCGACCGCGGCACCTTAGCAACGGACCTAGGGCAAGCATATGACGAGGCAGATGTCAGCAAACGTCAGCTGTCTGTCACTTGTCGAATTGACGAAGAGACTGAGGAAATACACGTTTCAACCATGGCGCTGACACGACAGATCAACCCGATGCCCGACTGGATCCACAACGAGCTCGTCTCGCGTGGCTTGGTCGGCGCCTATGAGGGGCGGCCAGACTACCAGCGCAATGATTATCTTGGCTGGATCGATCGCGCCAAGCTGGCGACGACCCGCCGCGGCTCGACCAGATGCTGGATGAGCTCGATCGTGGCGACGTCTATATGCGGATGGCCTGGCACGGTTAGAGCATGGTTCCGAAAGCAGGGACGGTTTCGGATAAGACCCCACCAGGAAGCCCGGGCCGTTCCATTTTTCGGACCAGGACAGGTTGACCACTGGCGGACAGCGTCACCGGGTTCTGGCCTGCTGTTCTGCCGGCCATCTGTGCTAGACCCGCTGTCATTGTCCATGGAGATCGACGATGGCCGCCTTTTCCCTTGCCGACATTCCCGTCATCGAGACCGAGCGAACGGTGCTGCGGCCGCATCGGCTTGAAGACTTCGATGCCTATGCCGGGATGTGGGCCGATCCGGTCGTCACGCGCTTCATCGCCAAGCCGCGCACACGCGAGGAAAGCTGGCAGCGTTTCCTGCGTCATGCCGGTTCATGGTCGCTGATCGGCTACGGTTTCTGGGCGATCGAGGAAAAGGCGACGGGCCGCTTCATCGGCGAAGCGGGTTTCCACGATCTCAAGCGTGACATCACGCCTTCGATAGAAGGTATCCCTGAGGCCGGCTGGGGTTTTGTCGCTGGCATGCACGGCAAGGGCATCGCCAGCGAGACGGTCGCGGCGTTCGTGCGCTGGGCCGACAGCCGCTTTGCCGGCCCTACCGTCTGCATCATCGATCCGGCAAACGGTGCGTCATTGCGGGTCGCCGAGAAGAACGGCTACCGCGAGACTGGCCGGACCACCTACCACGGTGAGCCGACCATCCTGCTAGAGCGGAGAGGCTCGGTTGGGTCAGCCGCCCACGGCGGTTGAGGTGACCGGCTTGGCGCCGCCGATGCGTTCCCAGCTTTGGCCGTTGCCCTGAGCCTGGCGTGCGAAATAATTGTAGGGCGTGCTGGACCAGTCGCGGACCGAACTGGTCAGGTTGTCCAGGATCAGGTCGCCCTCGTTGGTGCGTACCGTCAGCACCGTGTGGCCCTGGCCGCGGTAGCGGGCCACCGTCAAAAGCAACGCCGAAGCGGGCCAGCCCCGCTTCAGCAGCTCGCGCTTCTTCAGGATGGCAAAATCCTCGCAATCGCCATAGGCGACAGGTATGCGCCAGTCGTCGCCGGTGTCGTTGCGTTCCTTGATGCGTGAATTGACGGAGCGGTTGACCTGCTTGAGCTCGGCGGAGAGCTCCGGCTGCAGGGTCACGACCTTTTTACCGCCCGATGTGCTGCACAGCCGAGGCTCGCGCGCACAGAACGGAGAGAAGGCCGGCGGCGCGAAAGCCGGTCCGGCGGTTGTCATCAGCGTGCCGGCCTGGGCGGCAAAAGTACAGGCAAACGACGCCGATAACGCGATCAGCGCGACAAAACGTTTCACAGTGATAGTCCCCGATGCGTGAGTCTAAGAATGGGCCAATGCAGTTAATGAGCGGTTGCTAAAATGATGCCGGGGCCGAAAAGTGTCCAAATCCTTAACAAATTGTAACTTGAATACATAACATTTGAAGCGGCTAGATGGCCGTGGTTGCGGCGCAGTCCCATGGAGACAGGCAATGTCTGCAATCCGGAAATCCGTAGCTGAAGCTTTGTTCATAGTACTTTCGCTGTCGACTTCTTCTCTCTATTTGGCGGGAAATGCCCAAGCGGCGGTTCGACCGATGATGTCGGTCGCAAAATGCAGTCCGCTGACTGGTTCCAATTACCAAAGCTGTTGCATTGCTTTGAACAGGAGCCAGATCCTCACCCCTTACGAGCTTAATCAATGTCCGCCCCTGGCGACGGCGGTCATCGGCGTCGCCAACGGTCAGAGTGGTGACGAAGAGCGTTCGAGCGGCGATGGCAACCGTCCTTCGGGCGGGACAAGCGGCGGCGGTGACAATGGCGGCACCGGCGGCGGAGACAATGGCGGTGGCAACAACGGCGGCGGTGGCAACAATGGCGGCGGTGGCCACGACCGCGACCACCACCACCATGATCATGACCACCACGGCGGCGGCGACGATCACCATGGCGGCGGCGACGATCACCATGGCGGTGGCGACGATCACCATGGCGGCGGCGACGATCACCATGGCGGCGGCGATGATCACCACGAAGGCGGCGATCAAGGCCACAACAAGTAGGCACTTGCAGCCGGCCAGGGATCAGCCAGGTACAAAGCGGAGCATATCCACGGTCCGCTTTGGGGTTGAGCCGGCGACATCGAGTGAGTGATTGCTTGGGGGAGCGCGCAGGCCGGGCGTCCGGTCACCCGAGGCAATTCGAGGTGCTTCGGTGGACGCCCAGTTTATCGTCTGCATGCTGGAGCCGGCAAGTTGATGCAGCGCCTCCATCGTGGGCGCATCTCTTTCCTCGAAAAACTGAAGGCATGGCTGTGCCAGGCGTTGACATCGCCTCGGCTGTTTTGCAGAGTGAAACCGGTTTCACTTTTGGGAACATGCCGCTTGAAGTTCGACCTGTCGATCCTTGCCAAGCATATCCCCTTCCTGTTGGAAGGGGCGTTGCTGACGTTGCAGGCCTGCACGCTTGCCGTCGTCGGCTCGCTGGTGCTGGGTCTTGTCGTTGGCGCGATGCGCACCTCGGCGTTGCCGCTGCTCAATCGGGTGGCTGCCGTCTATATCGACATTTTTCGCAACATCCCGTTCATCGTGCAGCTGTTCTTCTTCTATTTCGGCCTGCCCGAGATCGGCATCTACATCGACGCCTTCACCACCGGCGTCGTCGCGCTGTCGATCGCCGGCGGCGCCTTCACCTCTGACGTCATCCGCTCGGGCATCCTGGCAATCGACCCGGGCGTCATCGAGGCAGCGCAGGTCAGCGGTCTGAGGAAGATCACAATCTTCCGCAAGATCATTCTGCCGATTGCCCTGCGCGCCTCGGTGAGACCTTTGGGCTCGGTCTTCATCAACCTGATCCTGACATCGTCGATCCTGTCGACGATCACGCTCAACGAACTGACCGGCTCGGCCAAGATCGTCGCATCGAACACCTTCCGTCCGTTCGAGGTCTATTTTGTCCTGCTGGTTGCCTACGCCGCGCTGACCTATGCCGTCTCGATCCTGATCGGCATGCTGCACCGCTACCTCAACCGTCACCAGGAAGAGGGAGCCGTCTGATGCGCTACGGGGATTTCACGCCGTTCGACATCATTCTGCTGCTGCAGGGTCTTGGCGTTTCGCTGGCCTTGTTCGTCTCGACCACGCTGATCGGCCTCGTCATCGGCACCGCATGGGCGGTGGTCCGCTTCTACCGCGTGCCGGTGCTGATGCAGCTCGTCACCTTCGTCGCCGAGCTGCTCAAGAATTCGCCTGTCCTGGTGCAACTGTTCCTGGTGTTCTTTGGCCTGCCGGCGTTCCTCAAGATCAACGTCACACCGACCGAAGCCGCCGTCATCACGCTCTCGGGCAACAGTGCCGCCTTCATCTACGTCATCGCCGTTTCGGCCATCGAGTCGGTCGGTCGCGACCAGATCGAGGCCGCGCGGGTCTTCGGCCTGACGCGCTGGCAGATCCTGCGCCGGGTGATCGCGCCGCAGGCGACAGCCTTTGCCATCGGGCCGCTGACCGGCCTTCTGGTCAACCAGTTGCAAGTCACCTCGCTGATCTCGGTCATCGGCGTGATGGATGTGACCAAGGTCGGCAACATTCTCAACCTGCGCACGCTGAAGCCGTTCATCGTCTGGACCGCCGTAGGCCTGCTCTATTACCTCACCGCCAAGCTGGTGACCTATGCCGGCGCGCGCTTCGAGAAGCGGCTTCGCGCCCATACTGCCTGGAAGGGTCTGTAAATGATCAGCATCACCGGCCTGCGCAAATCCTTCGGCGCCGCCACCGTGCTCAACGGGATCGACCTCGAGATCCGCCAGGGCGAGGTCGTCTCGGTGCTCGGCTCGTCCGGCTCGGGCAAGTCGACGCTGATCCGCTGCATCAACGGCCTGGAGAAGATCGACGCCGGCAAGATCACTGTCGACAATTTCGACGTCTCCAAGCCGCGCGAGCTTGCCGAGGCGCGCAAGCGTTCGGGTACCGTGTTCCAGCTGTTCAATCTTTATCCGCACATGACGGCGGTGCAGAACGTGGCACTTGCCCCGGTCGAGGTGCTGAAGGTGCCGCGCAAGCAGGCCGAGGCAGAGGCGCGCGAGCTGTTGAATTCAGTCGGGCTTTCCGAGCGTGCCGACGCCTATCCGTCGCAGCTCTCAGGCGGCCAGCGCCAGCGCGTCGGCATCTGCCGCGCGCTTGCGATGAAGCCGAGTTACCTGCTGCTCGACGAGGTCACCAGCGCGCTCGACCCCGAGATGACGTCTGAGGTGTTGTCGATCCTGGCCAATCTCGCCAAGGGCGGCACGACGATGGTCTTCGTCACCCACGAGATCGAGTTCGCGCGCTCCATCTCCTCGCGTATCGCCTTCCTCGACAAGGGCCAGCTCATCGCCGACCTGCCGACCGAAGATTTCTTCTCCGCCACGGGCATGGCCCTGCCGCGCGTGGCCCAGTTCCTCTCCAAGATGCGTAAAGACTGAAATGATCCTGCTTGCCAATTCCGAGGCCTGGCCCGGCTTCTCCAAGAGCGTCGACCTTCTGAAGGCTGGCCGCCACGGCATCGATGCCATGGTTGCCGGCATCAGCGAGGTCGAGCGCGAGGTCAAGGTCCGTTCGGTCGGCTTCGGCGGCTGGCCGAACATGCTCGGCCGCATGGAGTTCGACGCCGGCGTCATGGACGGCACGACGCGCGAAGTCGGCTCGGTCGGTGCGGTGCCCGACACCATCCCGGTGGCAGCGCTCGCCCATGAGGTGATGAAGAGGCTGCCGCACGTCATGCTGACCGGCGACGGCGCCCGCCGCTTCGCCACCGAGATCGGCTTCGGCGTCGACGAAACGCTCTACGAAGACAGCAAGCGTGTCTGGTGGCAGCGGCTCGAGAAGGAACTGTCGCCGGAGGAGCTGGCGAAGTTCCCGGACATCGCGCTCGCGCCGCTCAGCCGCACCATCACCGACCCCGAACGGGTGCGCGACACCACAGTGTTCCTGTCCAAGGACAGCCTTGGCGGGCTCAATGTCGTGACCTCGACGTCGGGCTGGGCGTGGAAATATCCCGGCCGTCTCGGCGACTCGCCGATCCCAGGCGCCGGCTTCTACGCCGACAGCCGTTTCGGCGCCGCCGCCTGCACCCATACCGGAGAGATGACCATGCGCTGCGGCACCGCGCGCACCATCGTGCTCGCCATGCGCCTCGGTCATTCGCTGGAGCAGGCCATAGCCCTTGCCATCGACGAGCTGCGCGAGCTGAAGGACGGCTTCTTGGCCGGCGTCGTCATCCACGCGCTCGACGCCAAGGGCAACCATATGGTCGTCAGCCTGAATTGCGAAGAGCAGATCAAATACTGGTTCTGGGACACCGATTTGCCCGAACCGGAACATCGCTTCGCCGAACCGTTCACATCCTAACAACCCGAGGGAGAGGGAATATGAAGAACCTGATCACGAAACTCGCCGGCATGGCCCTGGCCGTGGGCCTTGCGGCCACCGGGGCTGCCCAGGCCGGCAAGATCGACGAGATCCGCGAGCGCGGCACCGTGCGCATCGGCGTGTCGCTTGGCGGCGAGCCGATCGGCTTCCGCGACGCCCAGAACAACCCGGTCGGCTATGACGTCGACGTTGCCACCCAGCTCGCCGAGAAGCTCGGCGTGCCGGTCGAATTCGTCGACGTGTCGGGCGATGCCCGCATATCGATGCTGGTGTCGGGCCAGATCGACATCGCCGTTGCCAACACCTCGGCGACGCTCGAGCGCGCCAAATCGGTGGATTTCTCGATCCCTTACAACCGCGCCGGCCTGCGCATCATCGTCCAGAAGGACGCCGGCATCACCTCGCTGGAAGGCCTCGCCGGCAAGAAGATCGTCGTCGGCCGCGGCTCGACCGGCGAGACCTTCATCAAGAAGGCAGCACCTGAGGCCGAGCTCGTTTATACCGACAACTTCTCGCCGGAAGGCGTGCTGCTCCTGCAGCAGAAGCGTGTCGACGCGGCCATCGAGGACTCCTCGCTGCTCGACTATCTCGCCACCAAGAACGAGAACCTGGTGACGCTACCGGGCCTGCACTCCAACGACCCGATCGGCATCGCTGTCGCCAAGGGCGACGAGGGCTTCGTCCGCTGGATCGACATGTTCGTCTCCGACTACATCCAGAGCGGCGCTTATGAGACCAACTACAAGAAGTGGTGGGGCGAAACAGCCAACCCGCCGGCACTGACCCCGCTCTGGTAAGACAGGGCTGAGGCAGCGGGCAGGCGGGAAGCCTGCCCGTTTTGCATTCAGGACGTTGCCCTTGCCACGAAGAAGGTCGGCACCGTCACCTCGGCATGGCCGTTGCCAAACTGCTCCGGCGTCGCCAGGAAGCGCAGGATTTCGCCGACATAGGTCTTCTTGTCATAGCCGATCGACGAGATCGGGTAGGCCTCGAAATCGGTCAGCGACAGATTGTCGAAGCCATAGAGGCGGAAGCGCTCTGGCCTGTTGCCGGGAAAGGCATCGCGGTGGACGTCCATGATGCCCATGGCCATCGCATCCGAGGTGCAGAACACCGCGTCGGTCGTTGGCCATTCGGGCGACAGCGCGACGTGGCGGCCGCTCTGGTAGGAGTAGTCACCGCGCAGTTCGGCAACCAGCCTTATGCCGCGCTTGGCCATCTCGGCCTTGTAGTTGGCGATGCGCTGCTGCTCGACCGGCGAGGACACGCGGCCGGTCACAAGCGCTGCGGTGGCAACGCCCTTGCTGGCGGCGTCGGCGACAGCTCCGGCAATGCCGGTCGCTTCATCGGGTACGACTGAAGGCGACGAGCCGTCATGCATGCCGTTGAGCATCAGAACGTCGTCGCTGCGGAACATCTTGCGTACGCTTTCGGCGTCGGCGAAGTCGGAAAACACCAGTGCGGCATCGACATGATAGGCAACGCCGTTGCGCAGGAACTCCTCGATGCGCTCGACCGAGCCGACGCGCAGGAATATCACCTGCTTGCCGATCGACTGGATGTCGCTGATCAGCAGGTCGAACAGGTCGAGGTCGGAGAAGTCGTGGATGTGGTTGACGATGACGGCAATCAGGTTGACCGTCTTGGTGGTCAGGCTGCGGGCCAGAAGATTGGGCTTGAAGCCGAGCTTGTCTGCTGCTTCAAGCACACGCGCGCGCTTGTCGGCGGAGACGGGACGGCTTTCGCTCGACAGCGCCCGCGAGGCGATCGCGCGCGACACGCCGGCCAGCTCGGCGACATCGGCGATGGTCGGCGAGGTGCGTCGTTTGCGCGAACTGTCCATAAGTGCCTTTGCGAGTTTTGGTCTTGATTTTCGGGCGCCGTGGCCAGACGTCCCGCAGCATTCATCCATCCGGGAACTGATTTCATGCTTACCTGCTTCGACATTGGCGGTTCAACGATAAAAAGCGCCCGGGCGCGCTCGGCCGGCGAAATCGAGATCATCGACCGGGTGAAGACACCGCTCGACGACTTTGCGGCCTTCGCCGCCGTCATTGCCGAACGCGTGGCGCTGGATCGCTGCGCAACACGGGGCGTTGCCATTTCGATCGCCGGCGTCGTCGACCCGGCCTCCGGCAGCCTGAAATGCGCCAACATCCCTTGCGTCGACGGCCGCATCATCGCCGCCGATCTCGAGGCTGAGATCGGCCTGCCGGTGTGGATCGCCAACGATGCCGACTGTTTTGCCATGGCGGAAGCGACAGAAGGGGCAGGGCGCGGCCATCGCAATGTCTTCGGCATCATCCTTGGAACCGGCGTCGGCGGCGGGCTGGTCATCGACGGGCGCTTGGTCACCGGTGCTGGCGGTTACGCCGGCGAATGGGGCCACGGCCAGGCGCTTGCCACAAGGGTCGGCACGCCGCCGGTCGACATCCCGCATTTCGCCTGCGGCTGCGGCCAGGTCGGCTGCGTCGACACCATCGGCGGGGCGCGCGGGGTCGAGAAGCTGCATCATTTCCTGTGCGGTGACGCGCTGTCGAGCACCGAGGTCATCGACCGCTGGCGCGAAGGGGAGCCGAAGGCGCGCCGCACCATGGACATCTATCTCGAGCTCGTCGGCGTTCCGCTGGCGCTGACCATGAACATCATCGGCTCGTCCATCGTTCCCGTAGGTGGCGGCCTGTCCAACGTGCCCGAGCTGATCGAGGCGCTCGACAACCAGGTGCGCAGCCGCACGCTGCGGCGTGCGCAAGGTCGGCTGGTGGTCAAGGCCGCCTTGACCACCGAACCGGGCCTCATCGGCGCCGCAGCCGTCGGTTTCCAGGAGCTCGCCAATGTCTGAGAAAATCCGTCTCGAAGTCTGCGTCGACAGCCCGCAAAGCCTGGCTGCGGCGATTGAAGGCGGTGCCGACCGCATCGAATTGTGCGCGGCGCTCGAAACCGGCGGCCTCACGCCGTCGCCCGGCCTGATGGCGCTTGCCGCCCAGGCGCCGATCCCGGTCTATGCAATGATCCGCACCCGCCCCGGTGCCTTCGTCTTTGACGATGCGGATGTTGTTACCTTGCTGGCCGACATCGACGCGGTGCGTGCCGCCGGGCTGGCGGGTGTCGTGCTCGGCGCCAACAGGCCGGACGGTTCGCTGGACCACGAGTTACTTGCGCGCCTGGCCGGCAAGGCCAAGGGGCTCGGCATGACGCTGCATCGCGCCTTCGACCTTGCCGGGCCTGATTTCAGTGAGGCGGTCGAGCTCGCCGTCGATCTCGGTTTCGAGCGCATCCTGACCTCGGGCGGCGAAACCACGGCATTGAAGGGCCTCGACGCGCTGGCCAGGTGCTTCGATCATGCGCAAGGCCGCATCGTCATCATGCCGGGGTCGGGCGTCAATCTCGATACTGTCGGCGCGATCAAGGCGCGGCTGCCGCTGCGCGAAATCCACTCGTCCTGCTCGGTGGCATCAGACGCGCCCGCGGACAAGGCGCTGGAACTCGGCTTTGTCGCGCCCCGGCCAAAGCACACCGACACAAGCGTCGTGCGCAGGATGAAGGCGGCACTGGCGTAGGATAGGCTTAGGCCTTCTCGCCCAGTTCCTTGGACGAGACCTCGTAGAGCACCTTGTCGGTCTGGGCATCAACACCGACAAGGCTGACCTCATGGCCCCAGAGCCGCTGGATGTAGCGTATCGTCTCGTTGCGCGTTTCCTCGACCAGCGTCGCGCCATTGTGCACGGTGTGCTTGATGCGCAGCTTGCGGTCGCCCTTGAGGTCGGCATCCACTGCCTGGATGTCGGGCTGGGTCATGCCGACATCGTAGCTGTTGGCGAGGCTCGAACGTACGCGTTCGTAACCGCGCTCGTCGTGGATCGCCATCACCTCGTAATAGGGGTCCGACGATTCTTCCTGCAGCGAAAACAGCCGCATGTCGCGGATCAGCGCCGGGCTCAGGAACTGCCGGATGAAGGATTCGTCGCGGTGCGTCGCCCAGGCGTCGAGCAGTGTGCCGCACCAGTCGCCATTGCCGGCGAAGTCGGGGAACCAGTCGCGGTCTTCCGCCGTCGGTTCGGTGCAGATGCGCTGGATGTCGCGCATCATGTTGAAGCCCAGCGTATAGGGATTGAGCCCACCATAGCGCGGGTCGTCGAAATGCGGCTGGAACACGACGTTGGAATGGTTCTGCAGCACCTCCAGCATGGTGCCTTCGCTGATCTGGCCCTTGTCATAGAGGCTGTTCATGATTGTGTAGTGGACAAAGGTGGCGCAGCCCTCGTTCATCACCTTGGTTTGCCGTTGCGGGTAGAAATACTGCGCGATGACCCGGACGATGCGCAGAATCTCGCGTTGCCAAGGCTTGAGCACCGGGCTGTTTTTCTCCAGGAAGTAGAGCAGGTTCTCCTCGGGATACTCGATCGCCGACTGCCGTTCCGACATGTCGGTCTGGACCTCGCGCGGGGCTTCTGCCTCGGCCGCTTGCGGCAGGGTGCGCCACAGGTCGCTGAAGGTGCGCTCTTCGTGCTCCAGCCGCTCTCGAATGCGTGCCCGCTCGCGCTCGACCGACAGGCGCGGACGGCGGCGGTAGCGGAACACTGCCTGCGGCATCAGCGCGTGCGCTGCATCCAGAACGGCCTCGACGGCAGCCGGGCTGTAGCGTTCCTCGCAACGCGCGATGAAGCTCTTGGCAAACTCCATATAAGGGAGGATTGCGCCAGCGTCGGTCCATTGCTGGAACAGGTAATTGTTCTTGAAGAAGTGATTATGGCCGAACGACGCATGCGCGATGACCAGCGTCTGCAGCGCCATGGTGTTTTCTTCCATGAGATAGGTGATGCAGGGATTGGAGTTGATCACCAGCTCATAGGCGAGTCCCATCCGCCCCTTGCGATAGAGGTTGGACTCGTGGACGAAATGTTTGCCGAATGACCAGTGCTGGTACATCAGCGGCATGCCGATCGAAGAATAGGCGTCGAGCATCTGCTCGGACGAGATCACCTCGATCTGGTTGGGGTAGAAGTCGAGGCGAAGCTCGTTGACCGCGATCTCGCGGATCGCGTCATAGGCGCGCGACAGGTCGTCAAAGTTCCAGTCGGAACTGGTGAACAGCAGCGGCAACTGTTTCGAACGTTTTTCCAACTTGCATCCTCATCCGCGTTTGGCCGCGGCTGGCGCCTTGGCGAACAACTCGTGAAAGACGGGATAGATGTCGGACGGCTTGGCAATGCGTGTCATCTCGAAGTTCGGCCATTCGGCGCTGACTTCGCGGTAGGCATTCCACAATGACGTGCCGTTGTCGGCGTGGCGGAACATCTCGCTTTCGCGCTCGTCGATGATCTCGACATAGGCGTAGTACTGGCAGAGCCGCATCAGCGTGCTGTCGAGCATCGACACGCATTTTTCTGAATCGTTGGGGATGTTGTCGCCGTCGGATGCCTGGGCGGCGTAGATGTTCCACTCCTTGGCCGGATAGCGCTCACGGATGACGCGCAGCATCTCGTCAAGTGCGGTGGAAACGACGGTGCCGCCGCTCTGCGTGCTGTAGAAGAAGGTGTCTTCGTCGACCTCGGAAGCTTCGTGGGTGTGGCGGATGAAGACGATGTCGGTCTTGGCGTAACGCCGCTTGAGAAACAGGTGCAGCAAGACAAAGAAGCGCTTGGCGAGGTCCTTCTCGCGCTCGCCCATCGAGCCGGAGACGTCCATCAGGCAGAACATGACGGCATTGGCATTGGGCACCGGCTGCGGCTCGAACCGGTTGAAGCGGATGTCGATGGGGTCGATGTAGGGGATCAGCTTTCGCCGCCGCGCGAGTGTTGCAAGCTCCTCGCGCAAGGCCGCGATGCGTTGCAGAATGGCGGCGCTTGGCCGCCTCTCACCCTCCAGCTTGGCGAGCTCCGCCGCGACCGCGTCGATCTCGGCCTGCCGCGGCCGCCGCAGCGCGATGCGCCGGCCGAAGCTGTTGAACATGGTGCGCCCGACACTGATGCTCGTCGGGTTGCCGCTCATCGTGAAACCTGCCCGGCGCGGCCGGAATGTCACCACTTCCTTGAGGTTGAGCTTGACCAGGTCGGGCAGTTCGAGGTCCTCGAAAAACAGGTCGAGCACTTCCTCACGCGACAGCACGAAATTGAAATCGTCCTCGCCGTCTCCCGAAGACGACGGGTCCGAACCCTTGCCGCCGCCGGCGGCCGGGCGCGGAATGCGGTCGCCGGTACCGAAGGACTTGTTGCCAGGAAGGACCTCCTCCCGGCGGCCCGAATGCGGTGCGCGTTGGAATGTCGGCTCGCCTATCCCCTTGCGCGGGATCGGGATGACCTGGTCTTCCCCCACCGCGTCGATCTTTCCGGATCTGACTCGGTCGTTGATCGCCCGTTTCAACTCGTCCCGGGCGCGTTTCAGAAAACGCTGCCTGTTGCCAAGGCTCTTGTCCTTGGGATTGAGGCGCCGATCGATGAAGTTCGGCATTTCGGTCCCCGCTCGCTCCCGGTCAGCCTGCCTTGTTGACCCGCATGTACCAATCGACGAGACGCCTGACCTGGCGCTGCGTGTAGCCGCGCTCGGTCATGCGCTCGACGAATTCGGCATGCTGCTTCTCGGTGGTGCTGTCGCGCTTGGCACCGAAGCTGATCACGGGCAAAAGGTCCTCGACCTGGCCGAACATCCGCTTCTCGATCACCTCGCGCAGCTTCTCATAGCTCGTCCAGGACGGGTTACGACCATTGTTCTTGGCGCGTGCCCTGAGCGTGAACTTCACCACCTCGTTGCGGAAGTCCTTGGGGTTGGCGATTCCGGCTGGCTTCTCGATCTGCGACAGCTCGGAATCGAGGATGCCGCGGTTGAGGATCTGTCCGGTATCGGGGTCCTTATAGTCCTGGTCCTCGATCCAGGCGTCGGCATAGGCGATGTAGCGGTCGAACAGGTTCTGGCCGTACTCGCTGTAGGATTCGAGATAGGCCTTCTGGATCTCGTGGCCGATGAACTCGGCATAGCGGCTGGCGATCTCCGACTTGATGAAATCGAGATAGGAGGATTCGATCTCGCCGGGGAACTGCTCGCGCTTGATTGCCTGTTCGAGCACATACATCAGATGCACTGGGTCGGCGGCGATCTCCTTGGTGTCGTAGTTGAACGTCTCCGACAGCACCTTGAAGGCAAAGCGCGTGCTGACGCCGTTCATGCCTTCGTCGACACCGGCGGCATCGCGATACTCCTGCATCGACTTGGCCTTCGGGTC
This sequence comes from Aminobacter sp. BA135, assembly GCF_050859125.1. NCBI lineage: Bacteria > Pseudomonadati > Pseudomonadota > Alphaproteobacteria > Hyphomicrobiales > Phyllobacteriaceae > Aminobacter > Aminobacter sp. BA135. The sequence continues at coordinate 200,630 of NZ_CP139572.1, read as the reverse complement.
GACGTCCTTCAGGTTCTCGCCGTCATAGACGCGCATCTTGGTGTAGAGCGGTGAGTTCTCGTGTTCGGAGAGCCGCGTCGACACGGTGAAGCGGCTCAATATGTCGAGCACCTCCGGCGCGCATGGGTTGCTCACCAGCTCGCTCTCGCGCAGCAGCTTCTCGTAGATCTGGCGCTCTTCAGTGACACGCAGGCAGTAGGGCACCTTGACCACCAGTATGCGGTCGAGGAACGCCTCGTTGTTCCTGTTGCTCTTGAACTGCAGCCATTCGGACTCGTTGGAATGCGCCAGCACGATGCCCTGGTAGGGGAAGGCGCCGAAGCTCTCGGTGCCGTTGTAGTTGCCCTCCTGTGTCGCGGTCAGCAGCGGGTGCAGGACCTTGATCGGCGCCTTGAACATCTCGACGAATTCGAGAAGCCCCTGCGTCGTCCGGTTGAGGCCGCCGCTATAGGAGTAGGCGTCGGGGTCGGCCTGGCTGAAATTCTCCAGCTTGCGGATGTCGACCTTGCCGACGAGCGCCGACACGTCCTGGTTGTTCTCGTCGCCGGGCTCGGTCTTGGCGATGCAGATCTGGCGCAACCGCGACGGCATCAGCTTGACGACGGAAAATTTCGAAACGTCGCCGCCGATTTCTTCGAGCCGCTTGGCGGCCCATGGCGAAATCAGACCGGTTAGCCGGCGCCGGGCGATGCCATACTTGTCTTCCAGAAGGCCGGCCATGCGTTCGGGATGGAACAGGCCGAGAGGTGATTCGAATATCGGGCTGAGCTGGCCGTTGACCTTGAGCGTGTAGATCGGCCGCTCCTCCATCAGCTTCTTCAGCCGCTCCGCGAGCGACGACTTGCCGCCGCCGACGGGGCCGAGCAGATAGAGGATCTGTTTGCGTTCCTCGAGCCCTTGCGCGGCGTAACGGAAGTAGCCGACGATGCGCTCGATCGTGTCTTCCATACCGTAGAATTCGGCAAACGCCGGATAAACCTTGATAGTTCGGTTCGCAAAGATACGGCCCATGCGCGGGTCGGCACTGGTGTCGATCAGCGTTGGCGCGCCAATTGCGTCGACCATTCGTTCGGCTGCCGTGGCGTACATGGCAGGCTGGTCGCGGCAGGCGAGCAGATATTGCTGGAGGCTCATCTCCTCGGTCGTCTGACTGCTGTAGATTTCCGAGAAGAGGTTGAAGACGTCGTTTTCACGTGTTTGCATGGCACCCTCACAATGCCGAAGACGGTGGCAGTGTAACACCACTTCGACCTTTTGCCTTCCTCTCAACTTCCCTGAACAGGCAAAGTTCCGCACAGAATGTCGTGATTGAAGATTTAGTTTGCACGCGTCGAATTGTGGCACGGCACGGGCTTCGATCTGCCTCGGCCGTGGCCTGATTCCACGGGCACTCGGTCAGGTTTTCGTCTCAACTTTCGGCTGCACGCGACGCAGCCTCTCGAACACACGGTCGCTCGGCAAGACAAGTTTCGGGTCGGCGACCGCGACGATTTTTCCGGCTCAAAAGGCCCCCCCACTCATGGCCAAGTACTCGACGCTCCGGCCAGCATCCGGCTATGAACGTTGACCGCAGTCGCGGAACGTTTTTGCAGGGAAGGATCGCCGTCATGAAGGCACGCATCAAATGGGTTGAGGATCGCACCTTCGTCGGTCAGTCGGGCAGCGGGCACAAGATCGTGCTCGGGACCTCCAAGGAACCGGGTGGCGAGACGCCTGGTCCGAGCCCGATGGAGCTGATGCTGATCGGCGCCGGCGGCTGCTCGGCCTATGACGTCGTCCACATCCTGGAAAAGGGCCGCGAGGCGATCGAGGACTGCTCCGTCGAGCTCGATGCCGACCGCGCCGACACCGACCCCAAAGTGTTCACCCGCATCCACATGCATTTCGTCGTCAAGGGCCGTGGCCTGGCGCCGGCCAAGGTCGAGCGCGCGGTCAACCTGTCGATCGAGAAATACTGCTCGGCTTCGGCGATGCTCGCCAAGTCCGCCGTCATCACCCATGACTTCGAGGTCGTCGACACCTCCGCGCCGGCCAGCGCCGACTGACCCGCGCCGACTGGGCGTGGCCGTCGCTGCCGCGTTCTGTCCAGAATTGATATCGAGCAAATGCGCGATTTCAGGGCAATTGCGCATTTCCGAAAACCCTGCGAAACTGCCTCGGCAGATGAAGAGGCGTGACGCATGAGTTCCCGGAGCGAAAACCCAAGGCTCGACGAGGCAGCCCGCGCCGGCTGGCTCTATTATGTCGCCGGCAACACCCAGGACCAGATCGCAACCAAGCTCGGCGTCTCGCGCCAGACCGCGCAACGGCTGGTGTCGCTCGCCATGTCGGAAGGCCTGATCAAGGTTCGGGTCGACCATCCGATCGCCAACTGCCTCGATCTTGCCGCCAAGCTTCGCTCGCGCTTCGCGCTCGACCTCGTCGAGGTCACCCCAAGCGATCCTGATTCGTCGTCGACGACGATCGGCATCGCCCAGGCCGCCGCCGCTGAAATTGAAAAGTGGCTGCGTTCGCCCGAGCCGATCGTGATGGCGATCGGCACCGGCCGCACGCTGAAGGCTGCGATCGAGCAACTGCCGCCGATGGAGTGTCCGCAGCACAAGGTGGTGTCTTTGACCGGCAACATCTCGCCGGACGGTTCGGCCGCCTTCTACAACGTCATCTTTACCATGGCCGACACCATCAAGGCGCGCAGCTTTCCCATGCCTTTGCCGGCGATCGCCTCGTCTTCCGACGAGCGTCGCATGCTGCATGGCCAGCCACTTATCCAGCCGACGCTGGCGCTCGCCGCCCAGGCCGACGTCACCTTCGTCGGCGTCGGCGACATGGGCCCACAGGCGCCGCTCTATGAAGACGGCTTCATCACCGAGGCCGAGCTCAAGGCGCTGCAGAAGGCCGGCGCCGTCGGCGAGATCGTCGGTTGGGCCTTCGACCGCGACGGCAAGCTGATCGAAGGTATCACAAACGATCGCGTCGCCTCTGCACCGCTGCCGTCGCGCGAGCGCTCGCTGGTGGTGGCGCTGGCCATGGGCGAGCGCAAGCTGCCAGGCATCCTCGCCGCCGTCACCCGCCGCCTCGTCAACGGGCTGATCACCGACGAGCGCACCGCGGCGGCATTGCTCGCCGGCTAGCACCGTCCTTTTCCGAATTGCCCGGTGCCGCGCTTCAGTGCGCCGTCGTACGCCATTTCCCGGCATTCTTTCCCGCGCGTCGCCCGCCGGACTAGCGGTTGCACTGTCATGTCCAGATTCTCGCTTGACATAAATCACGTCAGATGAATAATTGCCCACAGCCAAGGCAAATGCTCACTTTGGCTTTTGGGAGGAATTCGATGAAACTGAACACGCTCTTCCTGGGCCTGTGCGGAGCGAGCGCGCTTGCGTTTGCCGCTCATGCCGAGACCATCACCATCGCCACTGTCAACAATGGCGACATGGTCCGCATGCAGAAGCTGACGGACGACTTCACCGCCAAAAATCCCGACATCCAGCTCGAATGGGTCACGCTCGAAGAGAACGTGCTGCGCGAGCGCGTCACCACCGACATCGCCACCAAGGGCGGCCAGTATGATGTGATGACCATCGGCACCTACGAGGTTCCGATCTGGGCCAAGCAGCAGTGGCTCTTGCCGCTCGACAACCTTGGTGCCGACTACGACGCCGCAGACATCATCCCGGCCATCGCCGGTGGCCTTTCGGCTGATGGCAAGCTCTACGCCGCACCCTTCTATGGCGAGAGCTCGTTCGTCATGTACCGCAAGGATCTGATGGAGAAGGCAGGGCTGACCATGCCCGACGCGCCGACCTGGGATTTCATCGCCGACGCGGCGCGCAAGATGACCGACCGCGCCGCCGACATCAACGGCATCTGCCTGCGCGGCAAGGCTGGCTGGGGCGAGAACATGGCCTTCCTGACCGCCATGTCCAACTCGTTCGGCGCGCGCTGGTTCGATGAGAAATGGCAGCCGCAGTTCGATCAGCCCGAATGGAAGAAAACACTGCAGTTCTATGTCGACCTGATGAAGGACGCCGGCCCGTCCGGTGCCTCCTCCAACGGCTTCAACGAGAACCTGGCGCTGTTCCAGCAGGGCAAGTGCGGCATGTGGATCGATGCCACCGTCGCTGCCTCCTTCGTCTCCAATCCGAAGGATTCGACGGTCGCCGACAAGGTCGGCTATGCGCTTGCTCCCGACACCGGTCTCGGCAAGCGCGGCAACTGGCTGTGGGCATGGTCGCTCGGCATTCCGGCCGGCACGCAAAAGGCCGAGGCGGCGCAGAAGTTCGTCTCATGGGCGACCGGCAAGGGCTATCTCGACCTCGTCGCCTCGAAGGAAGGTTGGGCCAACGTTCCGCCCGGCACGCGCACCTCGCTCTACAACAACCCCGAGTACCAGAAGGCCGCGCCCTTCGCCAAGATGACGCTCGACTCGATCAACTCGGCCGATCCGACCAAGCCCACCGTCAAGCCGGTGCCTTATGTCGGCGTCCAGTTCGTCGCCATTCCCGAGTTCCAGGGGCTGGGCACGACCGTCGGCCAGCTGTTCTCGGCGGCACTGGCCGGCCAGTCGAGCGTCGATGACGCGCTTGCCGGTGCACAGACCGCAGCGGTCCGTGAGATGACCCGCGCCGGTTACATCAAATAGGCAGATCCTCCCTGCCTGGCCGTCCGGTCTCCCAGTCCGGACGGCCCCTTTCGGTGACCTGAAACCTCATCTGTCCGAACCGGGGTGATCGCCATGGCTACTCGACAGACCAGTTCGCTGGCGCGCCTGATGATGGCGCCTTCGGTGATCCTCCTTTTCATCTGGATGATCGTGCCGCTGGCGATGACCCTGTGGTTCTCGTTCCAGAACTACAATCTGCTCAATCCGGCCAATGTCAGCTTTGCCGGCCTGTTCAACTACAAGTTCTTCTACACCGATCCGGCCTTCTTCCTATCGATCTGGAACACGCTGGTGCTGGTGGTCGGGGTGTTGTTGATCACCGTCGTTGGCGGCATCGCGCTGGCGCTTTTGCTCGACCAGCCGATGTTCGGCCAGGGCATCGTCCGCATCCTTGTGATCTCGCCTTTCTTCGTCATGCCGCCGGTGGCCGCACTGGTGTGGAAGAACATGATCATGCATCCGGGCTATGGCGTGTTCGCCGACATCGCCAAGTTCTTCGGCGCCCAGCCGGTCGACTGGTTCGCGCAGTACCCACTGTTTTCGATCATCATCATCGTCGCCTGGCAATGGCTGCCATTCGCGACGCTGATCCTGTTGACGGCGCTGCAATCGCTCGACGTCGAGCAGAAGGAAGCCGCCGAGATGGACGGCGCAGGCTTCGTCAGCCGCTTCATCTATCTGACGATCCCGCACATCTCGCGCGCCATAACGGTCGTCATCCTGATCCAGACGATCTTCCTGCTCGGCGTCTATGCCGAGATTCTTGTCACCACCAATGGCGGCCCGGGCTACGCCTCAACCAACCTGCCATTCCTGATCTACCGCACGGCACTGCTCGGCTACGACGTCGGCGGCGCTTCGGCCGGCGGCATCATCGCAGTCATCCTTGCCAACATCGTCGCCTTCTTCCTGATGCGCGCCGTCGGCAAGAACCTGGACAAGTGAGGAGGAGACGATGGCACGCGCAGTTTCGACACGCCGCAAGATCGGCTTCACCGTTGCAGCCTGGGTGGTCGCCCTGCTGATCTTCTTCCCGATCCTCTACACCATCATCACCAGCTTCAAGTCGGAGACCGAGGCGATCGCCGGCTTCAGCCTGGTGCCTTCGGGCACGCTGGAGAGCTACGCCGAGGTTCAGGCGCAGAGCAACTATTTCAAGTTCTTCCTGAACTCGGTGGTCATCGCTGTCGGCTCGACGATCCTGGCGTTGCTGATCGCCATTCCGGCCGCCTGGTCGATGGCGTTTTCGCCGACCAAGCGGACCAAGGACATCCTGATGTGGATGCTCTCCACCAAGATGATGCCGGCTGTCGCCGTACTGGTGCCGATCTACCTGATTTTCCGCGACGCCAACCTGCTCGACACCCGCATCGGGCTGACGGTCATGCTGATGCTGATCAACCTGCCGATCGTGGTGTGGATGCTCTACACCTACTTCCGCGAAATCCCCGGCGAGATTCTTGAAGCCGCACGCATGGATGGCGCCACCCTGTGGGGCGAAATCGTCCATGTGCTGACGCCGATGGCGGTACCCGGCATCGCCTCGACCATGCTGCTCAACATCATCCTGGCGTGGAACGAGGCATTCTGGACGATCCGCCTGACAACCACCAACGCAGCACCGCTGACCGCCTTCATCGCTTCGTTCTCCAGTCCACAGGGGCTGTTCTGGGCGAAACTGTCGGCGGCATCGACGCTGGCCATCGCACCGATCCTGATCATGGGCTGGTTCTCCCAGCGCCAGCTCGTCCGCGGCCTGACATTCGGCGCCGTGAAGTAGTCGACCCCGCGGGAGGAAACCATGGGAAACATCACCCTCAAGAAAGTGTCGAAGTCATTCGGCGCAACGACAATCATCCCGGAGATCGATCTCCAGATCGAGGACGGCGAATTCGTCGTCTTCGTCGGGCCATCGGGCTGCGGCAAGTCGACCTTGCTCCGGCTGATCGCAGGATTGGAGGACACGTCAGGCGGCAGCATCAGCATCGATGGGCGCGACGTTACCGGCGAGGCGCCGGCCAAGCGCCGGCTGGCGATGGTGTTCCAGTCCTACGCGCTCTATCCGCATATGACTGTCTACAAGAACATCGCCTTCCCGCTGAAAATGGCGGGCGAGGACGCAGCCGTCATCGACAAGAAGGTCAAGGACGCGGCGCGTGTGCTGAACCTGACCAACTATCTCGAGCGCCGTCCCGGCCAGCTCTCGGGCGGCCAGCGCCAGCGCGTCGCCATCGGCCGCGCCATCGTGCGCCAACCCTCGGCCTTCCTGTTCGACGAGCCGCTGTCCAACCTCGACGCCGCGTTGCGCGGCACGATGCGGCTGGAGATCAGCGAGCTGCACCACCAGCTCAAGACGACGATGATCTACGTCACCCACGACCAGGTCGAGGCGATGACCATGGCCGACAAGATCGTGGTGCTGAACGCCGGCAACATCGAGCAGGTCGGCTCGCCGATGGAACTCTACAAGACGCCGAAGAACCTGTTCGTCGCCGGCTTCATCGGTTCGCCCAAGATGAACCTGATCAACGGCACCGCCGCCGCTAAGCATGGCGCGACGACGATCGGCGTGCGACCCGAGCATCTGGGCATCTCGACCACATCAGGCGAGTGGAAGGCGACAGTCGGCGTCGCCGAACATCTCGGCTCCGACACCTTCCTGCATGTCCAGGCAGGCGACGTCGGCACGCTCACGGTACGGGCCGATGGCGAGCTTGGCGTGCGCCATGGCGAAACTGTCTACCTGACACCGAGCCCGAACAAGATCCACCGTTTCGGCGCCGACGGGAGGGCCATGTGAGCGGTCGTCTCGAGGGCAAGTCGGCGCTCATCACAGGGGCCGCGCGCGGTATCGGCAGGGTGTTTGCCGAGGCCTACATCCGCGAGGGGGCTAGGGTCGCCATTGGCGACATCAATCTCGACGCGGCGATGAAGACGGCAGCCGAAATCGGCCCGTCGGCCTATGCCGTCAGCCTTGACGTCACCAACCAGAGCTCGATCGAGGCGGCGATCAAGGTCGTCGAGCAGAAGACCGGCGGGCTCGACATACTGGTCAACAATGCCGCCCTGTTCGACCTCGCGCCGATCGTCGAGATTTCCAGAGCGAGCTATGACCGGCTGTTTTCGGTCAATGTCGCCGGCACCTTGTTCACCTTGCAGGCCGCCGCCCGCGCGATGATCGCGCGCGGCAAGGGCGGAAGGATCATCAACATGGCGAGCCAGGCCGGGCGTCGTGGCGAAGCGCTCGTCGCCGTCTACTGCGCCACCAAGGCGGCCGTCATCAGCCTGACCCAGTCGGCGGGGCTCGACCTGATCAAGCATGGCATCAACGTCAACGCCATCGCCCCCGGCGTGGTCGAGGGCGAGCACTGGGAGCATGTCGACGAGCTGTTCGCCCGCTACGAGAACCGACCCCGCGGCGAGAAGAAGCGCCTCGTCGGCGAGGCCGTTCCCTTCGGCCGCATGGGCACCGCCGAAGACCTCGTCGGCATGGCGATCTTCCTCGCCGGAGCCGAGAGCCAATATGTCGTCGCCCAGACCTACAACGTCGATGGCGGCAACTGGATGAGTTGAAATGTCCTTCTCCCCTGGGGAGAGGGTGGCCGAGTGGAGCGAGGTCGGATGGGGGTGTTCCAGTGTGACGCTCCGCCCAGCAACCCTCATCCGTCTCGGCGCTGCGCGCCGATCCACCTTTTCCCGCAAGGGGAGAAGGTGTCGCGAAAGTCGGCGCCTAAACAGGAAAGCGTCGAACCATGACCGTGAAGCTCTCCCTCGCCACGCTGCCGGATTTGCCTGCCAAGGTCGCGCGCCCGACTTACGACCGCGCCGCGCTGAAGGCCGGTATCGTCCATTTCGGCGTCGGCAACTTCCATCGCTCGCACCAGGCGATCTATCTCGACGAGCTGTTCAACACCGGCCTCGGTCATGACTGGGCGATCGTCGGCGCAGGCGTGTTCGAAGGCGAGAAGGTCGGACACGCGAAACTCGCCGGACAGGACTGGCTGACTTCAGTCGTCGAGCAGGACAGCGGCCATATGAGCGCCCGCGTCACCTCCGTCATGGTCGATTTCCTGACCCCTGGCGATGCTGCGGCCATCATCGAACGGCTCGCCGACCCGGCGATCCGCATCGTTTCGCTGACCATCACCGAGGGCGGCTATTTCATCGATCCGGCGTCCGGCATCTTCAATCCGACGCACCCCGACATCGTTGCCGATGCCCAGAATATTGCCGCGCCCCGGACCGTCTTCGGCATCATCCTTGCCGGCCTCCGGCGTCGTCGCCAGGATGGCATCGTGCCTTTCACAGTGATGTCCTGCGACAACATTCCCCACAATGGCCGCGTCACAGCCGATGCGGTGATCGGCCTGGCGCGGCTCGCGGACGAAACCTTCGCCGACTGGGTCCGCGACAACGTGGCTTTCCCGAACTCCATGGTCGACCGCATTACGCCCGCCACAACCGACCGCGAGCGCGGCATTCTCGCCAGCGACTTCGGCGTCGAGGACAATTGGCCGGTGTTCTGCGAGCCGTTCAAGCAATGGGTGATGGAAGACCATTTCACTGACGGCCGTCCGGCGCTGGAAAAGGTCGGCGTCCAGTTCGTCCATGACGTCGCTCCGTTCGAGCTGATGAAGATTCGCATCCTCAATGGCGGCCACGCCACGATCGCCTATCCCGCCGGGTTGATGGACATTCATTTCGTCCACGAGGCGATGGAAAATCCACAGGTGCGCGCCTTCCTGGCCAAGCTGGAGCGCGAGGAGATCATGCCCACGGTGCCGCCGGTACCCGGCGTGGTGCTGGAGGAGTATTGCCAGCTCATCGAGCGCCGGTTTTCCAATCCCAAGATCGGCGACACCGTCCGCCGCCTCTGTCTCGACGGTTCTAACCGGCAGCCGAAATTCATCATCCCAACCATATCGGATCGCCTGAAGGCGGGCGCTGGCATATCGGGGCTGGCGCTCGAATCGGCACTCTGGTGCCGCTATTGCTTCGGGGTGACCGATTCCGGTGCCATCATCGAACCCAATGACCCGAGCTGGGATCGCCTGCAGCAGACAGCACAGGCAGCAAAGAATGCGCCGTCGGCCTGGCTTGCGATGGAAGACATCTATGGCGATGTCGGCCGGTCGGCGATCTTCGTTGAAGCTTTCGGCGACAGCCTCGGCATGCTCTGGCAACTGGGCACCAAGGAGACGTTGATGCGGTATCTCGGCGGTCGTCTCTGAGCCAAATCCAGGCCGCCGCTGACAGCTGGAATTGGCCATGGTGCGCATATAGACTACGCGTCATGATGTTGCTCCGTGCATCCTTTCATCGGCTGAAACCGCCACCGGCATGCCCTGGTCATGGCACCTCAATCGCGCCGTTCGGGGCGTCGTCGTTCTGATGGCGGCCTATCTGTGTGCGGTCGATGTCGGTACCGGCAGCGCGCGCTCCGGCATTTTCGATGGCTCAGGCAAGCTGCTCGGACGCGCCGAACATTCGATCGCCATGAACCGCTCGGCATCGGGTCATTGCGAACATGATTCCGAGCAAATCTGGTCGGCTGTCTGTCAGGCAGTACGCGGTGCCCGCAAGGCTGCCAGCGTCGACCCAGCCGAAATCGTCGGCATCAGCTTTGACGCGACATGCTCGACGGTGTTCCGCGGCAAGGCAGGCGAACAGGTCGGCGTTTCGAAAAGTGGGGAACAGCGTTGGGACACCATCGTCTGGCTCGACCATCGCGCCCTGGCCGAAGCCGACGAATGTACCGTCACCCGCCACGACGTGCTCGGTTATGCCGGCGGGGTGATGTCGCCCGAAATGGCGACGCCCAAGCTGATGTGGGTCAAGCGCCACCTGCCACAAAGCTGGGCGCGAACCGGCCAGCTTTTCGATCTCGCCGATTTCCTAAGCCACAAGGCCTCAGGCTCGCTCGCCCGCTCGCAATGCACGCTGACTGCCAAATGGACCTATCTGGCCCATGAGCGCGAGGCCTGGCGCCACGATTTCTTCGCTGCCGTCGGCCTCGCCGACATCTTCGAGCATGCCGCTCTGCCCGAGCGCGCCAGCCCGGTCGGAGCCGACCTTGGCCCGCTCACCCAGACGGCTGCCGAAACGCTTGGGCTGACCACCGCCTGCCGTGTCGGCGCCGGCATGATCGATGCCTTTGCCGGCGCCATCGGCGTCATCGGCGGGCTGTCCGGCATCGAACGCCACCTCGCGCTGATCGCCGGCACGTCGAGCTGCGTCATGGCGATGTCGCCCGAGCCGCGCGCTTTTGCCGGTGTCTGGGGGCCGTATTTCGGCGCGGCTCTGCCCGGCCTGTGGCTGAGCGAGGGTGGCCAGTCGGCGACCGGTGCACTGCTTGACCATGTCATCCGCTGGCACGGCGCTGGCGGCGAACCCGACGCAGCCCTGCACCGGCGCATCACCGAACGCATCATGGAGCTGCGGGCGGTCGAGGGCCTCGACCTCGCTGGTCGCCTTCATGTACTGCCCGACTTCCACGGCAACCGCTCGCCGCTCGCCGACCCGCATGCACTCGGCGTGATCAGCGGGCTGACGCTCGATGCCTCCTTCGACAGCCTGTGCCGGCTCTACTGGCGCACGGCTGTCGCCATCGCGCTCGGGCTTCGCCATGTGCTCGACGCGCTCAATGCCAATGGCTACGGCATCGACACGCTGCACGTTACCGGCGGCCACACCCGCAATCCTGTGCTGATGGAGCTATACGCCGACGCCACCGGCTGCACCGTCGTCGAGCCTCTGGGCGGCGATGCCGTGCTGCTGGGAACGGCGATGGCCGCTGCTGCAGCCGCCGGCCTCTATCCGAGCCTCACCGACGCTTGCAGGGCGATGCGCCAGGAAGGCCGCGCGCGGCAGCCGAACCCCTCGGCACGGCAACGCTTCGACCGGGATTACCGCGTGTTCCTGGAAATGCACCGCCAGCGCAAGGCGCTTGATGACATCGCCTGAAGCGCTCCCCATATCCCGTGTTCATTCAGACGGGGGGATCGGTGGAGGCAAATCGCGAAACGGACAGGGACCAAGCTCGGAGCGCCGAGGCACTGATCATCGTCGACGTCCAGAGCGCGTTTGTGTCTGGCGCCGAGGCGGTACCGGGTCACGTGAGGCTTCTGGCTGCGGTGACGACGCTGCTCGAGAGGGCGCGTGCGTCTGATGTACCCGTCATCTTCATCCAGAACGACGGTCCGACAGGTGCCGTCGATGAGCCGCATACACCGGGTTGGCAGCTGCATTTCATGCCTTTGTCAGGCGAACATGTCGTGCGCAAGCAGGTCGACGATGGCTTCGATGGCACCGGTCTGAACGACCTTCTGGCGGCCGCTGGCGTCGAAACCATCGCCTTCTGCGGCATGCTTTCGGAGATGTGCCTGGCGGCGACGGCGCGAACCGCGATGTCGATCGGATACGGCGTGATCCTGCCACATGACGGCCACGCCACCTACGACGTGCCGCCCGGCCCAGGCGGTTCCGAAGGCGTTCCGGCGCAGCTCGCGGCACGGGCCGCGGAATGGTCGCTTGGCGATGAGATTGTCATTGTTCCGTCGGCTGCGGATGTCGGATTTTCCGAACGAACGGCGTGAATAGGCGTCATCCAAAAAGTATCTGAAAATAAACTCTTGAAATGCGCTTTTGAAACGATGGCCTGGCATTAAATATGCCATTCAATTGAATTTTGCCCCGGGAATCCTTATTTAAGCGAAGAATGATTTTTATCTCCTCCGCCACGAAGAAGATTTCAAAAATTGGGTGAAGATATGGACAGTTTTCTGGATAAAGCTCAGTTGCGTTCGATAGAGGCGCAGAAGAAGACGGCAGAGCGCAACAGCGCCATGGCCGAGTATCAGTCCGAAGCCAAGGCGCGGGCCGCCAAGACTGCGAAACTGCGCGAGTTGCGCCTTGCCCGGGAAGAGGCCGACCGAGCGGCCGAGGCTCTCAATCCCGAGCCTAAGAAAAAGCGTGCCGTACGCGCCGCGAAGTAGGCACCGAACCAGGCATCGTTGGTCGACGCCTCGGGGTTGACCCCGGTGAGGCGGCGGCCAATAGGGATCGTGCCCCTTGTTATCTCCACTCGGTATCCCTATATGGGGTCCATCGGCATTCCGCCGGGAGCGAAACGCTCATCGAGATACGATGTCGGGTTTTGCCGCGGGATGCTGCATTTGCCCTGATTGACAGCTGGCCGACCACGAATGTACCGGCGGCATGCAAGTCTCAGGAGCCAGAGGGAAGCGGGCCTATGCCCGCTTTTTTCTTTTCTGGACAGCTTTTGCCAAAACCAGCTCCTGCCGCATCAGCCCGCCGGTCTGGCGTCGGCTTGCGGTTGCAGCCGGAACAGCGCCCGGGCAATTCCCTCGACCTTGCCCGGGTCGAGCTCCGCCGTGTCGTTGGGCAGCAGCGTCGTCACCTTGTCGATGCCGAGATCCTTCAGCTGGATCGGCGTGCCGTGGCCGAATTCGAGATGGCCGCAGCCGATGATGCCGATCACCAGAGGCGGAGTGTTGGTTGCCTGCGCCCTGGCGATGTTGCAGGCAAAGGCCCGATCCCATGTCTGCTGCGCCCTGACGAAACGGTCGAATTCCGGCGCTTGCGGCGAGGTCACCTTGCGCGCCGGCGAGCCGCCGCCGGTGATGTCGAACAGATATTGCCGGTAGGCCGGCGTCGCGTTTGCCGAGGGCGTAAGCCCGTCGCGCTCGTCGACAGGGATGGCATCCCAACCTTCCTTTCCGACCCGCGTCACCAGTTCGCGGTAGCAGTTGAGTGCCAGCATCGGCACGCCGAACTCACGGCAGAAATGGAAGATCGGCAGATAGAGCTCGGCCGGGAACCCCCAGACCTTGCCCCATTCGGCGGCCTTGAGGAATTCGTCGCGCTCCATGTCGCCGGCGACCCACTGGTCGAGCACCGGCTGCAACCGGTGCGGAAACATCTCGAAGCCGATGGCGATGTCGTTGCGCAACGTCCGCATCGCCGAGCAGACATGCAGCTGCCAGCGATGGATGTCGTAGCGGTCGTGCGTTTCGCCGAGCAGCAGCACGTTGCTCTGTGCAACCTCCCGCATCAACGTGGGATGGTCGAGCAGCGCGCCGCTGTCGGGGTCGAGCCAACTGGCGACAGGGTGGTTCCATTTGGTCATGACGGTCACCCGAAGCTCGCCGGCGCACCAGTGACGGTGAGCCCCGTCTCGGCGCCGTCAGCGGTGAGGGCTACGAAACGCAACTGGTCGATACCGTCCTCGCGCCGCCAGCCGCCGACCGAGCCGCCTTTGAGATGGAGATGGAAGTCCGGCTGCATGACGTTCACGTAGCCCATGACGGGCTTGACCGCCGGCATGTCGCCTTCCCAGGCCTGCCAGAAGGACGGACGGCTGAACTCGATCTTGACGCGGCCACCGCGGCGCTCGGCAGCCGCGAACGGCTCGAGGCCTGCATCCTCGGCGTCGAGTTCCTTGCGCTCGTCCAGGCTGCTGCTGCGCCGCTCTTCGATAGCAAGCTCGGTGCCTTGCGGGAAGGCCGCAAGCACGGCGTCGAAAGGGTCGAGCCCCTCGAAGCCGGTGACGTTGGCGATGCTCTCGCCGTCGGCGCCACGCAGTTCGATACGCGGATAGGATTTCTCACGCATCACCGACGTGCGGTCGACGATGACGGTGGCGATCGCCGCCAGCTCGATGCGGGAGTCGTGCTCGGCACCTTCGCATACAAGCCAGCCATCCTCCATCCGGACCTTCTCTACCGAGCCGATGCGCTCATGGGTGGCGCCCAGCCGTTCCGAATTGATCATCACCCGGCCGATGGCCGGCAGCCGCGCAAGCAGGGCGGCGGGTGCGACGTCGAGGCGTTCGCGTTTGTGGGGCGTGCGGGCGGTCATGGGCATTTCCTATGCGAATTGCAGTGCTGGATTTTCGTTCGCCGCTTCGGCTTTCGGCTCGAGATCGATGACACGAATGGTCCCCAGCGCCTTCGGGCTGCGGTGCGCGACGATAACGAATGTCGTGGCCGGCAACTCTTTCTTGAGCACGGAAAACAGTTCGGCCTCGGCCGTCTCGTCGAGCGCGCTGGTGGCTTCGTCGAGGAACAGCCAGTCCGGCTTCAGCACAAGCGCGCGAGCCAGCGCCAAGCGCTGCAGTTCGCCGCCAGAGAGGCCAGACAACACCAGCGGATGGCCTTCCCAGGCATCTTCGAGCCGCAGCATGTCGCTGTCGCCGAAGCCGACGGCTTCGATAGCCTGTCGCAATTCCTGTCGCGTGAAGGCCTCGGCTGGCGCGGGGTAGGCGACCGCTTCGAAGACGTCGCCTTGCGGGAAATGGGCCTTCTGCGACAGGAACAGCTTGCTTGCCGAAGGCATCTCGATGCGGCCATCGCCATGATCCCAGCCGCCGGCCATCGCCTTGAGCAGAGTGGTCTTGCCGAGCCCCGACTGCCCGCGCAGCCACACTGTTTCGCCGGCGCCGATATCGAGGCGCGGTAGCGGCAGCAGCTTGCGCCCCTCCGGTGTCCGCAGCGTAAGCTTGTGCACATGCAGTCCGCCGGACGACGCCTCTTGGACGATGCCCGAAGCACGGCCGCGCACCGCCTCGGTTGCGGCGAGGAAGCCATCGAGACGGGAAGACGCGGCGACGAGGTTCGACAGCGGCTTGTAGGAGAAGATGAACCAGGACAGCGTGGTGACGACGTTGGAAAACGCCATGGCGATCTGCATCAGGCCGCCAAGCGCGATGCTGCCGGCGAGAAAGCCGGGCAGGGCAACGAACAGCGGGATGCGCAGCACCGTGTGCGAATAGGGAAAGGTGAAGCAGCCGAGCAGGAATTCGCGGCCCGCCATCTTGCGCCAGTTCTGCGCGATGCCGTCGAAGCGGCGGTCGAGCCCGGTGCGCTCGACGTTCTCGCCACCCATCAGCGCGATCTCGTCGGCCGACTGGCGAATGCGCGCCATGGCGAAGCGGAAATCGCCTTCGCGCTTCTGCTGCGTGTAGAACAGCGATTTCAGCGGCCGGCCGAGCAGATGCGTCAGCCCGCTCGACAAGGCGACATAGATGAACGCCGCCCAGACCATGTAGCGTGGGATCGAGATGTCGAAACCGAACAGCGAGAAGCTGAGCGGGAAGGTCGACAGCCCCCACAGCAGCGCGAGAAAGGAGAAGATGCCAACGATCTTGGTAATCAGTTCAATGCCTTCGTCGAGGATACCCTTGACGAACAGGCCGCAATCGTCGGCGATGCGCTGGTCGGGATTGTCGACGTCGCGCGGGCAGTCGCCCTGGGTCAGCCGCCAATAGGCGCGATCGGCGAACCACGAGCCGAGTGCTGCCTCGGTCAGCGACTTGCGCCACCTGATGTGCAACATTTTCTGCAGGTAATCTGCCGTCAGTGAGCGCACCGAATTGGCCGCGACGATGCCGGCAAAAATCCAGATCTGCCAGACCGCCGCCTTGGCGTCGACCTTTTCCAGCGCACCGTAGAATTCCGAGGTCCAGCTCACCAGCCTGATGGTGAAATAAATGCCGGCAAGTTGCAGCGCGATGACCGCGGCGAGATAGACGAGGCTCGTCTTGCCACCCTTGCCGGCAATGCAGAGCTTGAGCAGGCGAACGAACTGCCTGAGGACGTTGGTCACCGCGAAGGCCTTTCATGCAGAGACGCAGGGCAACGTGCCCTGCGTCGGATCGCTGTCGATTTGGCTCAGAAGCGCACGGTTGCACCGAGCTTGAAGGTGCGGCCTGGCGCCACCTGCATTTCCGGATTGTTGGCGTTGGCCACCGACCCCGAGATCACGTTGGTGACGCCAGTGAGGGTGTTGGGGAAATAGCGGCGGTCGAAGATATTCTGAATGCCGAAGTCGACATCGACATTTTCGGTCGGCTTCCAGCGGGCATAGGCGTCGAACACAGCATAACCGCCCGGCTTGAAGGCGTTGGGGTCGGCGCGTTCGGTGACGCCATGGGCGAAGGTGGCGACGAGCTCGGTCTCGAGGTTCCAGTCGGGGATGAGGTAACGGCTGCCGAGCACCGCGGTCAGCGGCACGGCGCCGTCGAACGCAGTTTCGGCGGCACCCGCCGAAATCCGCTGCGTTCCCTTCTGGTAGGAGATCGAGGCATTCAGGAAAAGGTTGTTGTAGACCTCGTATTCGCCGCCGAACTCGATGCCCCAGACCTTGACGTCCTCGACATTGTCGGAGGTGTATCGCTCTGTTGGGCCGGGCAACGGCTGCAGCGAGCGGATGAAGTCCTTGTAGTCGGCGTAGAAGCCGGTGAGGCTGAAGTAACCCTTGTCGAGTTCGCCTCGCACGCCGACCTCATAGCTGCGAACGAATTCCGGCTTTAGATTGGGGTTGGGGATCACCTCGACGAGCCCGGTGGAACCGATCGACAGGGACGACACGAACAGCTGCTGCGACGTCGGCATCTTGAAGCCTTCGCCATAGCCGGCATAGATCGAGTAGGTATCGTTCAGTTCGTACATTGCGCTGATGCGTTTGATCAGCCTGGTCTCGTCGATCTTCTTCGGCTGAAAGCCGGGCAGCGGAACGTAGTCCTTGTCGCCGGTCGGATCGATCGAATAGTGCGCCAGGCGTGCGCCTGGCGTGATGGTCAGCCGATCGTCGAGCAGCTTGATCTCGTCCTGCAGGTAGAGGTCGGCGCGGACGGTATCGACTTCGGGGAAGTTGAAACCCTGGTTGTTGGCAGTCGTCGAAGTGCCGGTGGTCAGGTTATTGGTGATGTTGTAGCCGGAATAGCTACTGTTGGTCAGGTCGCCGTCGAAGCCGTAGGTCAGCTTGTGCGACAGGCCGCCCAATTCGAAGGACGAGTTGGCCTGAACGTCTGCCTCTAGGAAATCCTCTCCGTAGTTGCGGACCTGGATGTTCTGCTGGCGGCGTGTCGGATAGGTGCGCAGCTGGTTGCTGTAGGTGTCGCGCTTCTGCGGCGAATAGGAGACCTGCCACTTGATCTCGTCGAGCCAGGGCGCATCGACCTTCCAGTCATGCGAGATGGCGAGCCTGTAGCGCTCCATCTCCAGCTCCCGCTGCCAGTTCGTGTTGGCGTAGCCTCCGAGTGCCGCGCTGGAATCATACATCTGCTGGATCGTCGTGTTGCGGTTGAACCACTCACCGGTCAGCTTGACCTCGTGATCCTGGGTCGGGTTCCACTGCAGCTTCATCAGGCCGTTGAAGGCGTCGGTGTCGGCTGGGAACGCCTTGTTGCAGGGCCAGATCGCCTGGCGCGGGCAGCCCCACTGGCCGCCATCGGCCCGGCTGTTGCTGAAATCGCCTTCCGACGCCCCAAGATGGCCGAAGCTGCCGAGAAACTTGAAATCGCCGGATTCGGCGGCGGCACTCACCTGCTTGCGGAATGAATCGTCGTAGCTGTCATAGGCGGTCTTCATTTCGACTGCCCATGGCTTCGAGCCGTCGAGCAGGTCGTCGGGGTCGAGCGTGCGGAAGGCAACGGCGCCGCCGAGTGCGTCGGCGCCCTGGAGCACCGAGTTCGGGCCGCGCACGATCTCGGCGCTGCGCATGGTGAACGGGTCGACGAAGTCGCGGCTGCCGTCGATGATCTGCTCCTGGATGCGGCTGCCGTCGACGGACATCTGGACGCGGTTGCCGCCCATGGCACGGATGTTGAAGCCGGTCAGCTGGCCGAACGGATTGGTAAGCGATGTCGTGCGCGAGACGGTGACGCCCGGCTCGTAGCGCACCATGTCCTGGATGTCGCGGACGACATGGCGTTGCAGCGTCTCGCGGTCGATGACAGAGACCGACATTGGAATGTCGAGCACCTTGCCGGTGGTACGCGCCGAGGTGACGACGAGCCTGTCGAGCACGATGCGCTCTTCATTGCTCAGCAGCGGCTTGACTTCCTCTGCCTTCTTGGCCGGTGTCGTTGCCGTCTGGGCACTGACGATGCCGGCCGACTGCAGCAGCAACAGCGAAACGCCGGCCAGAAGCATTTGCGACCGCGAACCGCGACCGGTGTGAACGTTAGACATGACAGCCCCCTCGAAAAATCTGGAAAAGCTGGCTGTCCGCGAACGAAGGGCTGGCGTAAGTTAATATGAGTCTATGACTCAAGATTATTGATGGCTGTATAATGGGTCCTGCGGTGTGTGCAAGCCGGAGGATGCGCGGCGCGACACCTGGCCTCACCCGGAACAGGCACATGCCGGCGCCGGCCAGCTACGGCTGGCGAGGATTTGGAAGACTTGTTTTGCGCGTCGTTCCGTGTGGCGGGCGATTTTCGCCGAAGCGTTTCATAAAAATATGACTATCATTGTCATATTATTTGACAGGAAAGCGCGAATGACCTAGCTGTCGAAGCTATGAAGGTTGTTCATTCGAGGATGGACTGAGAAGCTGGGGTTGCGAAGCCAACCAACCTTCAGTGGAGCTCCCCGAATGAACGTTCATAAGAATGCGCTTTTGACGCCTTCAGGTCGAGTGCTTTTGGTTCAACGCATTGAACAGGGCTGGAGCGTGCGGCGTGCTGCCGGTTCGGCCGGGGTTTCGGAACGGACGGCCTATCGCTGGCTCGGCCGCTACCGGGCCGGCGACCGGGTTCTGCACGATCGCAGTTCAGCGCCGCACCGCTGCCGGCATCGGCTGGCAGCCATGCAGGTGTCTCGGATCGAGCAGTTGCGCCGCCAGCGTATGACGGGGCCGGCGATTGCCCGGTCCTTGGGCCTGGCGCGCTCGACGGTGGGCCTGGTGCTGCGCCGGCTGGGACTGAACCGGCTGGCCTGGCTTGATCCCCGGCCGCCGGTGCTGCGCTACGAGCGGCAGCGACCGGGCGAACTGATCCACATCGACATCAAGACCCTGGGCCGCATCGACGGCGTTGGCCACCGGATCACGGGCCAGCACCAGGGCCATCATCGCGCCCGAGGTATCGGCTACGAACACCTGCATGTCGCCATCGACGATGCCTCGCGCCTCGCCTATGTCGAACTGCTGCCAAGCCTGGGCCGGGAAGATGCCACCGGTTTCCTCAACCGGGCACTGGCCTGGTATGCCAGGCTGGGCGCCAGGGTTGAGCGGGTGATGACCGACAACGGCTCGGCTTATCGCTCCAAACTGTTCGCCCAGGCGCTCCAAGGTGCCGGTGCCCGACACATCCGCACAAGACCCTACACCCCGCGCACCAACGGCAAGGCCGAGCGCTTCATCCAGACTTCGCTGCGCGAATGGGCCTATGCAAGGCCATACGCCTCATCGAACGAACGCGCCAAAGCCATCCACCATTGGGCAGCCAACTATAACCTGGAACGCCCACATTCCGCCCTTGGCGGCATCAGCCCGTTCCAAAGACTGAACAACCTTCTTGGAAACGACACCTAGCGAACCCGTCCCTGTTGTTCGAGCGGCGTCGGGCTGGTGATGAAATTTCGAGAGAAACTGAACGCCTTGCGCAAGATACCGCTCGGCGATTGGCGGATACTGATGCGGATCATGGGCATCTACCGCCGTAAATTTTTTCTTGCCATTGCGCTTTCGCTGGCCGGAATCGTGCTCTCGGTGACCGTTCCGATCCTTTCGCAGAAGATCGTCGACAGCGTCATGGTCGGCAAGGACGGTTGGGCAGCGACCCAGTTCGCCGCCATCGCCATCGTGGCGGCGGTTATCAGGCACATGACCTCACGCTGGCACAACTCGCTGATCAACGACGTGGACGCAAGGTTCACCGCCCGGCTGTCGAGACGCATCTACTTCCGCCTCATGCGCATCCCCTATGAGAGTTCGGCATCCGCAGGCGGAAGCACGATCAACCTGCTCAACGAATCCCAGCGTGTCGCCAGCTTCATGCTGAGCGCTGCGCCGAATTTCTTCCTCACCATCTTGGGTGCTGCCGTCTCGTTCGCCGTGGCGCTGTACTACGACTATATCATCTGCCTGCTGGCCTTTGTCGTTGCCCTGATCTTCGCCGTCTTTGCCCGCAAGACTAATGCCCAGCTGGGCGAGGCCAGCCGCAGCTCGTTCCGCCTCAACGGCGCCCTGCAGGGGGCGACCGCTGAAACGGTAGGCAACATCCGCGGCATCAAGTCGAATGCGGTGGAGCGCTTCTTCATCGGGCGCTGGTCCGCGAAGTCGGCCGAAGCCATCAAGGCGCGCTGGCACATACTCGACCTCTCGCACTCCTATTCGTTCACCCTTGGCCTGCTGAGCGAGATCCTGACGCTGCTCGTCGTTCTTGTCGGCTGCTGGCGCATCCTGCGCGGCGATCTGACGATCGGTGGCCTGCTTGCGCTGCAGCTGCTCGTCACCCGGGCGACCATGCCGATGCTGACCAGTGCCGGCATCCTGATCCAGTTCCATTCGGTCAGCGCCACCATCTCGGCCCTCGCGTCTTTCCTCAAGCGCCAGCCGGAGCGCGCCATCGTTGCCCCGGCGCTGCGTACTGCTGATTTCGGCCCGATCACGGTCGAGGATCTGACCTTCCGCTATCCCGAGGCGACGGCTGCGGCACTCAACGGTGTCAGCCTGGTGCTGCCGGCGACCGGCGTCGTGGCGATCGTCGGCCGCAACGGTTCCGGCAAGTCCAGCCTGTTGCGT
This sequence comes from Aminobacter sp. BA135, assembly GCF_050859125.1. Classification (NCBI taxonomy): domain Bacteria; kingdom Pseudomonadati; phylum Pseudomonadota; class Alphaproteobacteria; order Hyphomicrobiales; family Phyllobacteriaceae; genus Aminobacter; species Aminobacter sp. BA135. The sequence continues at coordinate 179,416 of NZ_CP139572.1, read as the reverse complement.
GTGCTTTTGGGGCTCGAGCGCGATCATGCCGGCAAGGTGGCAATCGGCGGCATCGACGTCCGTGCCTACAATCCGCGCTGGCTGCGCGGCCGAATCGGTGTCGTCGACCAGGAGACGTCGCTGTTTTCGGGTACCATCCGCGAGAACCTTCAGGCGTCGCTGCCGCGCCCGCTTCGCGACGACGAGATCGATAAGGCGCTGGCGTTTTCCTCTGCCGACAAGTTCACCGCCGGCCTGCCCAAAGGCATCGACACCGAACTGGTCCAGGCAGGGCAGAACCTCTCCGGCGGCCAGCGCCAGCGCCTGGCGATTTCGCGCGCCGTGCTGCGCGATCCGCACATCGCCGTTTTCGACGAACCGACCTCGGCGCTCGATGCCGAATCGGCGATGGCGCTCGAGCGTGAGTTGCTGGCCTTCGGCCGCGACCGCCTCGTCATCATCGTCACGCATCATCTCTTTTCGGCGCGTTCGGCCGACATGATCGTCGTGCTCGACGATGGCAGGATCGTCGGCACGGGCAGCCATGAGGCCCTGAGTTCCGAGTGCGCGGTCTATCAGGCGCTGTGGCGCGACTACGTCAGGGATTGATCGGCCGCCGGCGTTGATCGGTCGATGAGGTGGAAATGACTCTTCCACCTGTTGACACGACACCCGTCAGTCATACTACATGTAGACATCGTGGTCTTCCGAGTTGATTCCAGCTCGGGAGCTAAGAGGGAAGCCGGTGCGCGATTTCGCAATGCCGGCGCTGCCCCCGCAACTGTAAGCAGTGAGTTGCTGTCGCATACGCCACTGGCGCCAATGGGCGCTGGGAAGGCCAGACAGCGGCAATGACCTGCGAGCCAGGAGACCTGCCGCGATCGAGTCTGAACGTCCACGGGCGGGGTGTCCGGTGGTGCGCTTGCGTTCTGCCGGCTTGCGCCGGCCGAAATCCGGCATGCGTCCGCCCAAGGCCCTTCGCCCCCAAACCATCGGGGAAGATGATGCCGGCGACCTCCACACTTCAATCCAGCGGAACCAACAGCGTTCCGTCCACTCTCAGCCAGGGTTCCGAGACTGCGTCCGAGTCTGGCTACCGTGTCATCCGGCGCAACGGCGCGGTGACGCCGTTCGACGCGACCAAGATCACTGTGGCACTGACCAAGGCGTTTCTCGCCACCGAGGGTTCGGTGGCCGCCGGTTCGCGCCGCGTCCACGACGTCGTCGAGGAACTGGCCGTCCAGGTGTTCGCCGCGCTGACCAGGCGGGCAGATAGCAGCCGCACCTTCCACATCGAGGAAATCCAGGACCAGGTCGAACTGGCGCTGATGCGCTCCGAGCATCACAAGGTCGCCCGCGCCTATGTGCTCTACCGCGAGGAACGTGCCCGCGAACGCGCTGCCGCCAAGGTCACGTCGGTCGAGGTCGCCGCACCGCCGCTCCAGGTCAAGGCCGATGACGGCAGCCTGGCACCGCTGGACGAGACGCGCCTGGCCCGCATTGTCGACGAGGCCTGCAGCGGGCTCGAGGCCGTCTCGGCGGATGCGATCCTGGCCGAGACAAGGCGCAATCTCTATGACGGCATCACCGTCGACGAGCTTTCGCTGGCGCCGATCCTGGCCGCCCGTACGCTTGTCGAAACCGAACCGAACTACGCCTTCGTCAGCGCCCGGTTGTTGCTGGACCGGTTGCGGCGCGAGGCACTGAGCTTCGTCTCGGCCAGGTCTGAGCAGGCCACGCAGGCCGAAATGACCGAGCGCTATGCCACCTATTTCCCCGCCTTCATCGCCACCGGCATCAAGGCCGAATTGATCGACCCCGAACTTGGCCGTTTCGACCTTGCCAGGCTCAGTGCCGCGCTGAAGCCCGAGCGCGACCTGCAGTTCCAGTATCTGGGTCTGCAGACGCTCTATGACCGCTATTTCCTGCACAGCAAAGGCAAGCGTTTCGAACTGCCGCAGGCCTTTTTCATGCGCGTGGCGATGGGCCTGGCAGGCCGCGAGATCGACCGCGAGAGCCGCGCCATCGAGTTCTATGATCTTTTGTCGTCCTTCGATTTCATGGCCTCGACGCCAACGCTGTTCAACTCCGGCACGCTGCGCCCGCAATTGTCGTCCTGTTTCCTCACCACCGTCGCCGACGATCTCGACGGCATCTTCAAGGCGGTGAAGGACAATGCGCTGCTCGCCAAATATTCCGGCGGGCTCGGAAATGACTGGACCCCGGTGCGCGGCCTCGGCGCCCACATCAAGGGCACCAATGGCGAGAGCCAGGGTGTGGTGCCGTTCCTCAAGGTTGCCAACGACACGGCGATCGCCGTCAATCAGGGCGGCAAGCGCAAGGGTGCTGTCTGCGCCTATCTCGAGACCTGGCACGTCGATATCGAGGAGTTCCTCGACCTCAGGAAGAACACCGGCGACGACCGCCGCCGCACCCACGACATGAACACCGCCAACTGGGTGCCGGACCTGTTCATGGAGCGCGTCGAGGCCGATGGCGCGTGGACGCTGTTTTCGCCCGACGAGGCGCCCGACCTGCACGATCTCTATGGCACGGCATTCAAGGCGGCCTACGAAAGCTACGAGGCCAAGGCTCTGGCTGGTGGCATCAAGGTGTTCCGCACGGTCAGGGCGCTCGACCTGTGGCGCAAGATGCTGACCATGCTGTTCGAAACCGGGCATCCGTGGATCACCTTCAAGGACCCGTGCAACATCCGCTCGCCGCAGGGCCACATCGGCGTCGTGCATTCGTCGAACCTCTGCACCGAGATCACCCTCAACACTTCGAAGGATGAGGTCGCCGTCTGCAATCTCGGTTCGGTCAATCTTGCCAATCATATCGCAGCCGAGGGGCTCGACATCGACCGTCTGGCCCGCACCGTGAAGACGGCGATGCGCATGCTCGACAATGTCATCGACATCAATTTCTACACCATCCCCGAAGCCAGGCGCTCCAACCTGCAGCATCGTCCTGTCGGCCTCGGCCTGATGGGTTTCCAGGATGCACTTCAGGCGCTGAAGATCCCCTATGCGTCAGACGCTGCCGTGGCCTTCGCCGACGCCAGCATGGAGGCGATCTCCTACAACGCGATTTCGGCGTCCTGCGACCTTGCCGCCGAACGCGGGCGTTATCCGAGCTTTGACGGTTCGCTGTGGTCGAAGGGCATCCTGCCGATCGATTCCATCGACCTCTTGGCCAAGGCGCGCCCCGGTGTCGACATGGACGACGCCTCGACGCTCGACTGGGATGCCTTGCGCAAGCGCGTCAGGAAGACAGGTATGCGCAACTCCAACACCATGGCGATCGCGCCGACGGCGACCATCTCCAACATTTGCGGTGTCGCGCAGTCGATCGAGCCGGCCTACCAGAACCTGTTCGTCAAATCGAACATGTCCGGCGACTTCACCGTGGTCAACGCAGCACTGGTGCATGAGCTCAAGGTGCGCGGCCTGTGGGACGAGGTCATGGTCTCCGACCTCAAATATTTCGACGGCTCGATCGGCCGGATCGACCGCATCCCCGACGATCTCAAGGCGCTCTTCGCTACCGCCTTCGAGATCGACAGTGCCTGGCTGATCGAGGCGGCATCGCGTCGGCAGAAATGGATCGACCAGGCCCAGTCGCTCAACCTCTACATCGCCAATCCGAGCGGCAAGAAGCTCGACGCGCTCTACCGCCTGGCATGGAACAAGGGCCTGAAGACGACCTACTATTTGCGCTCGCGCTCGGCCTCGCATGTCGAGAAGTCGACGCTGAAGGGCACCGACGGCAAGCTCAATTCCGTCTCCGCTGTCGCTGTTGCAGCGTCAGCCCCAATCATCGTCAACGCCGATGTCGCATGGGGCAAGGCCTGCGCCATCGACGATCCCGAATGTGAAGCCTGCCAGTAAGCGGCGATCAGGAAAAGGAACAACAAGATGCTCGACTGGTCCGAACCAAAGGCTGCCGCCGCAACCATCCACCCCGCCTTCACAGGCGACGTCCCGCTTGCCGATGCCACGGGGCTGGGTGTGATCGAACGCGGCGGTGGCCGCGTCCGCGTCGACGACAAGCGCATGATCAACGCCCGTGCCGACGTGAACCAGCTTCTGCCGCTCAAATACCGCTGGGCCTGGGAGAAATATCTCGCCGGCTGCAACAATCACTGGATGCCGACCGAAGTGTCGATGCAGGCCGACATCGGCCTGTGGAAGTCGAAGGATGGGCTGACCGACGACGAACGGCGCATGATCAAGCGCAATCTCGGCTTCTTCGCCGCGTCGGAGAGCCTGGTTGCCAACAACATCGTGTTGGCCATCTACCGCCATCTGACCAATCCGGAATGCCGGCAATATCTGCTGCGCCAGGCCTTCGAGGAGGCGGTGCACACCCACACCTTCCAGTACATCGTGGAGAGCCTCAGCCTGGACGAAGGCGAGCTGTTCAACATGTACCGCGAGGTGCCCTCGATCACCGACAAGGCGGCATGGGCGCTGAAGCACACCCAGCATCTCGACGATCCGGATTTCAGGACCGGCACGCCTGAAGCCGATCAGGCTTTCCTGCGCGACCTCGTCGCTTTCTACGTCATCTTCGAGGGCATGTGGTTCTACACCGGTTTCGCCCAGATATTGTCCTTGGGCCGGCGCAACAAGATGGTCGGCATTGCCGAGCAGTACCAGTACATCCTGCGCGACGAGTCGATCCATCTGAACTTCGGCATCGACGTCATCAACCAGATCAAGCACGAGAACCCGCATCTGTGGACGCCGGCGTTCCAGGACGAGATCCGTGGCATGATCCGCACGGCGGCCGAGCTCGAGGCCTCCTATGGCCGCGATACGATGCCGCGCGGTTTCCTTGGCCTCAATGCAGCGCTTTGCGAAACCTATATGCACTTCATCGCCAACCGGCGCTGCGCCCAGCTCGGCCTGCAGCCGGTCTTCGCCGAAGTCGAGAACCCATTCCCATGGATGTCCGAGGCGATGGATTTGAAGAAGGAGAAGAACTTCTTCGAGACCCGTGTCATCGAATACCAGAATGGTGGAGCGCTGGCATGGGACTGACCTGGAACCGTCCCACCATTGCATCGGTCATGCCCGAACCCGAACAGGTGTTCCTGGCTTGGCTGGTCGCGCAGCCTGAAGGCGGCAACCTCCACGAGGCCGCCTCGCGGCAGGCCACTCGGCTCGCCGAATATGGTGGCAGGCATCCGGGGCCGCGCCGGCTCAGGCAATTGTTCCTGGACCTTGCCGCCGAACTCGGCGGCGGCAGGGCCATGCCGTCATGAAGCGAAAGATCCTTGTCATCGGCATCGGTGCGGGCAATCCCGACTATGTCACGATCCAGGCTGTCGATGCGCTCAACCGGGTCAACGTCTTCTTCATCCCCGACAAGGGTATCGAGAAGGACGGGCTGGCGCGGATCAGGCGCGAGATCTGCGAACGCTTCATCCGCGACCAGAGCTATCGCACCGTCGCGTTCGAGGTTCCTCGCCGCAGGCCGGCGGCGGAGGACTACGGCACCGCCGTCGCAGATTGGCATGACGCTGTCGAAGGCGTCTACCAACAGCTGCTCATGGAGGAACTCGAGGAAGACGAGTGCGGCGCGTTCCTCGTCTGGGGCGATCCGACGCTTTACGACAGCACCCTGCGCATCCTCGACCGGCTGCAGGCCAAGGGCGGCTTCGAACTCGAATATGATGTCATTCCGGGTATCACCAGCGTCCAGGCGCTTGCCGCCCGGCACAAGGTCACGCTGAACAGGATCGGCCAGTCGATCGCCATCACCACCGGTCGCAAGCTTGCGGAGGGTTTTCCCAACAATGCCGACAGCGTCGTCGTCATGCTCGACGGCGAAGGTGCCTTCGCCGGTCTCGATGGTGATCTCGACATCTGGTGGGGCGCCTATGTCGGCACGCCGGATGAAATCCTGGTGTCGGGCAAGTTGCGCGAGGTCGTCGGCGACATCGAGCGCATCCGCAAACAGGCGCGCGAGCAAAATGGCTGGATCATGGACACCTATCTGCTGAAGCAGCCGGACTAGCCGGCAGGCTGGTCGTGTTGCGCGTGGTCGCAAACGCAACAACGACGCACTCGACATATTGACATAAAGATGTCTTTATGTGACCTGACGGCTTTGTCGCCGAAAGGATGAAAAGTGTCGCAAAACGCCACCTCGCTCGACGCCCTGTTTGGGCCGGTTGCCGCCAAGCCAGATGGTTCGGAGGTGATGGCAGCGCTGAAAGCGGCGGCGCGCGAGCGCATCCTGATCCTCGATGGCGCGATGGGTACCCAGATCCAGGGGCTCGGCTTCGACGAGGACCATTTCCGCGGCGACAAATTCACCGGTTGCGCCTGCCATCAGCAGGGCAACAACGACCTCCTGATCCTGTCGCAGCCCAAGGCGATCGAGGAGATCCACTACAAATACGCCATCGCCGGCGCCGACATCATCGAGACCAACACCTTTTCGTCGACCTCCATCGCCCAGGCCGATTACGGCATGGAGGACATGGTCTATGAGCTCAATCGCGACGGCGCGCGGCTGGTCCGCCGCGCCGTCGTCCGGGCGCAGCAGGAAGACGGCAAGCGCCGCTTTGTCGCCGGCGCGCTCGGGCCGACCAACCGCACCGCCTCGATCTCGCCTGACGTCAACAATCCCGGCTACCGCGCCGTCACCTTCGACGATTTGCGCATCGCTTACGGCGAACAGCTGCGCGGCCTGATCGACGGCGGCGCCGACATCATCCTGATCGAGACCATCTTCGACACGCTCAACGCCAAGGCGGCGATCTTTGCCTGCGACGAGATTTTCATCGAAAAGGGCGTGCGCCTGCCGGTGATGATTTCGGGCACCATCACCGACCTGTCCGGCCGCACATTGTCCGGCCAGACGCCGTCGGCCTTCTGGAATTCGGTCCGCCATGCCGATCCGTTCACGGTCGGCCTCAACTGCGCGCTTGGCGCGGCCGCCATGCGCCCGCATCTGGCCGAACTGTCCGATGTCGCCGAGACCTTCATCTGCGCCTATCCCAATGCCGGCCTGCCCAACGCCTTCGGCCAGTATGACGAGAGCCCCGAATTCATGGCCTCCCAGGTCGAGGAATTCGCGCGCGAGGGTTTCATCAACATTGTCGGCGGCTGCTGCGGCTCGACGCCTGAGCATATCCGCGCCATCGCGCAGGCTGTCGCCAAATATCCACCGCGCCAGGTGCCGGAGCTCAAGCCGCAGATGCGCCTGTCGGGCCTCGAGCCGTTCACGCTCACCGACGAGATTCCCTTCGTTAATGTCGGCGAGCGCACCAACGTCACCGGCTCGGCCAAGTTCCGCAAGCTGATCACCGCAGGCGACTATGCCGCCGCCCTCGACGTCGCCCGCGACCAGGTCGTCAATGGCGCGCAGATCATCGACATCAACATGGACGAGGGCCTGATCGACTCGAAGAAGGCGATGGTCGAGTACCTCAACCTGATCGCCGCCGAACCCGATATCGCCCGCGTGCCCGTCATGATCGACAGCTCCAAATGGGAGGTGATCGAGGCCGGGCTGAAATGCGTCCAGGGCAAACCGATCGTCAATTCGATCTCGATGAAGGAAGGCGAGGAAGCCTTTCTGCATCATGCCCGGCTGTGCCGGGCCTATGGCGCTGCCGTCGTCGTCATGGCATTCGACGAGCAGGGTCAGGCCGACACCAAGGCGCGCAAAGTCGAGATCTGCACTCGCGCCTACAAGCTCTTGACCGAGCAAGCCGGCTTCGCGCCCGAGGACATCATCTTCGATCCCAACATCTTCGCTGTCGCCACCGGCATCGAGGAGCACGACAATTACGGTGTCGACTTCATCGAGGCGACAAGGCAGATCACCCAGACCTTGCCGCATGTCCATGTCTCGGGCGGCGTGTCGAACCTGTCGTTCTCCTTCCGCGGCAACGAGCCGGTGCGCGAGGCGATGCACGCCGTGTTCCTGTATCACTGCATCCAGGCCGGCATGGACATGGGCATCGTCAATGCCGGCCAGCTCGCCGTCTATGAATCGATCGACCCGGAGCTGCGCGAGGCCTGTGAGGACGTCGTGCTCAACCGCCTGCCCAAGGCCGGCGGCACCGCCACCGAACGGCTGCTGGATATCGCCGAGCGCTTCAAGGGAGCAGCCGGCAAGGAGGCCAAGGAGCGCGACCTTGCCTGGCGTGACTGGCCTGTCGAGCAACGCATCAGTCACGCTCTGGTCAACGGCATCACCGAGTTCATCGACGCCGATACCGACGAGGCGCGGCTGAGGGCAGAGCGTCCGCTGCACGTCATCGAAGGCCCGCTGATGGCCGGAATGAATGTCGTCGGCGACCTCTTCGGCGCCGGCAAGATGTTCCTGCCGCAGGTGGTGAAATCTGCCCGTGTCATGAAGCAGGCGGTGGCCGGCTTGCTGCCACATATGGAGGCGGAGAAGGCGGCCAACGCCGCCAATGGCATCGACAATGGCGAGCGCCAGAGCGCCGGCAAGATCCTGATGGCGACCGTCAAGGGCGACGTGCACGACATCGGCAAGAACATCGTCGGCGTCGTGCTCGCCTGCAACAATTACGAGATCATCGACCTCGGCGTCATGGTTCCGGCAACCAAGATCCTCCAGGTCGCCAGGGACGAGAAGGTCGACATCATCGGCCTGTCGGGCCTGATCACGCCCTCGCTCGACGAGATGGCGCATGTCGCTGCCGAAATGGAGCGCGAGGGGTTCGACATTCCGCTGCTGATCGGCGGCGCCACCACCAGCCGCGTCCACACGGCGGTGAAGATCCACCCGCGTTACGAAAAGGGCCAGACCGTCTACGTCACCGATGCCAGCCGCGCTGTCGGTGTCGTGTCCAACTTGCTGTCGCCTGAGGCCAAGGGCGGTTACGTCGAACAGGTGCAGGCCGAATACAAGAAGGTCGCCGACGCCCATGCCCGCTCGGAAGCTGACAAGCAGCGACTGCCGCTGGCCAAGGCGCGTGCCAATGCGCACAAGGTCGACTGGACTACCTATGCGCCGCCTAAGCCAACCGTCCTCGGCACCAAGGTGTTCGAAGCCTGGGACCTGGCCGAGCTTGCCCGCTACATCGACTGGACGCCGTTCTTCCAGACCTGGGAGCTCAAGGGCCGCTATCCAAAGATCCTCGACGACGAAAAGCAGGGTGCCGCGGCGCGCCAGCTGTTCGAGGACGCGCAGGCGATGCTGAAGAAGATCATCGACGAGAAGTGGTTCGCGCCCAAGGCCGTCATCGGCTTCTGGCCGGCCAATGCCGTTGGCGACGACGTCAGGCTGTTCACCGACGAGGCACGCAGCGAGGAGCTTGCCACCTTCTTCACCTTGCGCCAGCAACTGACCAAGCGCGACGGCAAGGCCAATGTCGCGCTGGCGGATTTCATCGCTCCCGCCGACAGCGGCAAGCCGGATTATCTCGGCGGCTTCGTGGTCACTGCAGGCATCGAGGAAGTGGCGATCGCCGAGCGCTTCGAACGCGCCAATGACGACTACTCCTCGATCATGGTCAAGGCACTGGCCGACCGTTTCGCCGAGGCCTTCGCCGAGCGCATGCACGAGAAGGTGCGCAAGGAGTTCTGGGGCTACGCGCCTGATGAAAACCTCGCGCCCGACGACCTGATCGGTGAGCCCTATCGCGGCATCCGTCCGGCGCCGGGCTATCCCGCCCAGCCCGACCACACCGAAAAGGTGACCTTGTTCCGCCTGCTCGATGCCGAGAAAACCGCCGGCGTCAGCCTCACCGAAAGCATGGCGATGTGGCCGGGCTCGTCGGTGTCGGGCATCTATCTCGCCCACCCCGAAAGCTATTATTTCGGCGTCGCCAAGGTCGAGCGCGACCAGGTCGAAGACTATGCACGGCGCAAGGACATGACCGTCGCCGAGGTCGAACGCTGGCTCGGGCCGATCCTCAACTATGTGCCGGCATCGTTCGCCGAAGCGGCCGAATAGCAACACGATGACATCACATGGGCTCTGTCGCCTTTGCGCTGAGCCCGTGTCGTTTTCATGCTCGTGCCCGGCCACCAATCCGTGGTCTGATCCGGTCATGTTCAAGGTGCTGCTTCGAGTGTGAGACGAAGCGGAGAATTGGGAAGCCGGTGAGAAGCCGGCGCTGCCCCCGCAACGGTGGCGGAGTTATTGTTTCGACGGGAGACCACTGGGCCAGCCGGCCTGGGAAGGTGTCGAGACAGTCCGAAAGGACAGCTCCGAAGCCCGGAAACCAGCCTTGAACCTGACAGAACTCGACTGATCGCGGTGGGCGGTCAAGAGGCGGATCGTTGCTGCACGGACCTCTGCGTCCGCCGGCTGGCGTTCTTCCCAAATCAAGCCACCCGTTCAGTCCTTGGTGCGAGGACAGGACATGGATGCGAAGAACGAAATGCTGAAGCTGCTGCGCGGACGCCGCGACGGGTTCAGCCTGGCACAGCCCTTTTACACCGACCCGGATTTCTACCGGCTCGACCTCGAGCTGATCTGGTACCGCGACTGGCTGTTTGTCGGCCATGACTGCGAACTGGCCAAGCCGGGCAGCTTCTTCACCGTCCAGGTCGGCGACTATCCCGTCGTGCTCGTCCGCGACCAGAAGGGCGAGCTGCGCGCCTTCCACAATTCCTGCCGCCACCGCGGCAGCCGCGTCTGCACCACAGAAAAGGGCACCGCGGCAAAGCTCGTCTGCCCCTATCACCAGTGGACCTACGAACTCGACGGCCGCCTGCTGTTCGCGCGCCAGATGGCGGAAGGCTTCGACAAGAGCCAGTTCGGCCTGAAGCCGGTCGCCTGCGAATCCGTCGGCGGCTACATCTTCATCTGCCTCGCCGACGAGCCCGCCGACTTCGCGCCGATGCGGGCCATGGTCGAGCCGTACCTGCTGCCGCACCGGCTGCGCGAAGCCAAAGTCGCCTTCGAAAGCACAATCGTCGAGAAGGGAAACTGGAAGCTGGTCTGGGAAAACAACCGCGAGTGTTACCACTGCGCCGGTAATCACCCTGAGCTGTGCAAGACCTTTCCCGAGGCGCCGAACGTTACCGGCGTCAATGGCGCCGAAAGCGATCCCGAAATGCTGGCGCACTGGGCAAAGTGCGAGGCGGTGGGGTTGCCGAGCAAGTTCCGCATCGATGCCGGCGGCCAGTACAGGGCGACACGCGCGCCACTGCTGCGTGACGCGGTGAGTTACACCATGTCGGGCAAGCGCGCAGTGCGGAAGAACCTCTCCGACAGCGTCTCGGCCGACAGGATCGGCACGCTGCTGCTCTATCACTATCCGACAACCTGGAACCATGTGCTCGGCGACCATGCCGTCACCTTCCGCGTGCTGCCGATCAGCGCCACGGAAACCGCCGTCACCACCAAATGGCTGGTTCACAAGGATGCCGTCGAAGGCGTCGACTACGACCTGGCCGAACTGACCCATGTCTGGACAGAGACCAACGACCAGGACCGCCGCATCGTCGAGGAAAATGCCTTCGGCATCAAATCGCCGGCCTACGAGCCCGGGCCTTATTCGGAGGAACACGAGGGCGGCGTCATGCAGTTCATCGAATGGTACGTCGGCTTCATCGAACCGCGGCTGGCCGACGGCGGCAAGCCGGTCCTGCGCAACGTCGCCTGACCGGGAGAGGGGCATGAACGCGATGACCGAGCTTGGCCTTTACCGCAACCTCGACGAAATGGCGCCCTGGAACGACCGGCTCCAGGTGCTGGAGGTCATCGGCGTCACCGACGAGGCGCCCGACGTCAGGACCTTCACCTTCCGCTCCGACAACCAGACCTGGTTCCGCTACAAGCCGGGCCAGTTCGTGACGCTCGAACTGCCGGCCGAACCGGCACCCGTCATGCGCACCTACACGCTGTCGTCCAGCCCGTCGCGGCCGTTCTCCATCGCCGTCACCGTCAAGGCGCAGGCGGGCAGCGTCGGCACACGCTGGATGTTCGACCATCTGAAGCCGGGCGGCCGCATCAAGGCCTATGGACCTTCAGGCGATTTTTCGCTGCACCAGCATCCGGCCGCCAAATACCTGTTCGTCTCGGCCGGGTCCGGCATCACGCCGATGATGTCGATGCTGCGCTGGCTCAACGACTGCGCGCCGTGGACGGACGTTGCCTTCGTCAACTGCGCGCGCCGTCCGGAAGAAATCATCTTCCGGAAGGAGCTCGAACTGCTGGGCACACACATGCCCGGACTGTCGCTCGGCTTCATGATCGAGGAGCGGTCGAGCCGCGAAGGCTGGTTCGGCCATATGGGCCGCATCGATGCGGTGCGACTGCCGTTGCTGTCGCCCGACTTCCGTGAGCGTGAGGTGTTCTGCTGCGGCCCAGATCCCTTCATGCGCGCCGTGCGCGGCATGCTCGAGTCTTCCGGCTTCGACATGTCCCGCTACCATCAAGAAAGCTTTGCCGCACCTGCCGTCGAGGAGGTCCCCGCGCCGTTCTCGACGCCGGGCGGGGACAGCGAGACTGTGCCGGATGCCGTCCTGCCGGTCCGTTTCGCGTTGTCTGATGTCGACGCCGACTGCCTCTCCGGCCAGACCGTGCTGCAGACGGCGCGTGCTTCGGGCGTGCGTATTCCGGCGGCCTGCGAGTTCGGCCTATGCGGCACCTGCAAGGTCAGGAAGCTCTCCGGCGAGGTCGAGATGAGCCACAATGGCGGCATCCTCGACCACGAGATCGACGATGGCTTCATCCTTGCCTGCTGCTCGAAGCCGCTGTCGGCGATCGAGGTCGAGGCGTAGCGCAAGTCAGGAAAACCGTGCAGCGGTTTCCGTCCGGAGTTGGGAAAAGTCAGCGGTGGTGCAGCACCAGCGGCGCGCCGCCGACGTCGATGACGTCCATGCCGTAGCCGAAGACGCGGGCCAGCATGTCGGGCTGCAGCACCTCCGCCGGCGATCCGTCGGCGACGACGCACCCCGATTTCATTGCAACGATCCGGTCGGCATAGACGGCGGCGTGGTTGATGTCGTGCAAAACGACGATGACGGTGCGCCTGTCGTTGTCGGCGGCCGCGCGCAGGTCGCGCATCAACTGGCGGGCAAACAGCATGTCGAGATTGTTCAGCGGTTCGTCCAGCAGCATGTAGTCGGTGCCCTGGCAGAAGGCCATGGCGACCATGGCGCGCTGGCGCTGGCCGCCCGACAGATTGTCGAGGAAGCGGTCGGCGAGATCCATCAGGCCGAACTGCTGCAAGGCCGCCTCAATCAGCTTCATGTCGTTTGCGTCGATTCGCCCGCGCTGGTGCGGAAAGCGGCCGAAGCCGACGAGTTCGCGCACCTTGAGCCGGCTTGCCACCGCCGGGTCCTGGCGCAATATGGCGAGCGTCCTGGCCAGCTGGCGGCTTGGCGTCGTGTCGACCGGCAGGCCGTCGACCGAGATCGATCCGCTCTGCAGCGGCTGCAGCCGGGCGATCAGCGACAACAGGCTCGACTTGCCGGCGCCGTTGGGGCCGACCAGCGCCGTCACCCCGCCCTTGGGCATGGTCAGCGACACATCCTCCAGGATTTGCGTGTCGCCGAGGCGCAACGAAACATTCTTGATCTCGATCATCGCTTGCTCGTTGTGATCAGCATGGCCAGGAAGACGAGGCCCCCCACGAATTCGATGACGACGCCGAGCGTCGCGGCACCGCCCAGAAGATGCTGCAGCACCATCTGGCCGCCAAGCAGCACGATGACGGCGGTCAGCATCGCCGCCGGCAGCAACAGGTGATGGCGGCGGCTGTCGACGATGCGCTCGGCCAGCGCCACCACCAGAAGCCCGAAGAAGGTTACCGGCCCGACCAGCGCCGTCGACACCGCAACCAGGGCAGCCACCAAAAGCAGCAGCCCGGTCAGCGCCTTGGTCCATGACACGCCAAGCCCGGTGGCACTGTCGGCGCCCAGGGCGACGATGTCGAGCAGGTGGCGCTGGCGCCAGAGGATGATGGCGGCAATCGTCGTCACCACCAGGCCGATGACGACCAGGTCCGGCCGCACCGTGTTGAAGTCGGCGTAACTCGAACCCTGGACGACGGCGAATTCGTTCGGGTCGATCAGCCGCGCGATCAGCGAGGCGAGGCTGCGGAACAGCACGCCGAGCACGACGCCGGTCAGCAGCAGCAGGCCGATGTCGAACCGCCGCCGCAGCATCGGCAGGAACAGTACCAGCGCCATGACCATCATCAGGCCGGCCTCGCCGGCGAATTTCAGGCGCGGGTCGAGCGCGACGTAACCGACGCTGCCGAGCGCCAGCACCAGCGCCATCTGGCCGAACAGGTAAAGCGCGTCGAGCCCCATGATCTGCGGCGTCAGCACCCGGTTGGCGGTCACCGTCTGGAACACCACCGTCGAGATTGCGATTGCCAGGCCGACCTGAATCAGCGTCACCAGCCGCACGGCGCGCAGTTCGAGCGCGAAGGCGATGTTGCCGCGCAGGCCGATGGTCATGAAGGCAATCACCGCGATCAGGGCCGCGACAGCCATTATCAGGAGACGTTTGTCAGGCACGCTGCGCTCGCCCGAACAGGATCCACAGGAACAGCCCCGAACCGACGACGCCGAGCACGGTACCTACAGGAATTTCGTAAGGGTAGCGGATGACGCGGCTGACGACGTCACAGGCCAGCAGGAGCGTAGCGCCGGTGACGGCGACCCAAGGCAGGGCGCTCTTCAGATTGTCGCCCATCAGGCGCGAAACGAGATTGGGTACCACCAGTCCAACGAAAGGGATCATGCCGACGACGACGACGGCCAACGACGAGATCACCGCCACCATGACCAGGCCGAGCTGGACGATGCGTTGGTAGTTGAGGCCGAGCCCGAGGCTGACCTCGCGCCCCATCGCGGCGATGGTCAGCCGGTCGGCGACCCACCAGGCCAGCGCCACCATGCCAGCCGTGATCCACAGCAGCTCGTAGCGTCCGCGCAGCACGCCGGAGAACTCGCCATTGGTCCAGACGTCGACATACTGCAAAAGGTCGGTCTGCCAGGCGGTGAACGTCACCGCAGCCCCGATGACGCCGCCATAGACGAGGCCAAACAGCGGGATGAGAAAGGGCTGCGTCGGCGGCAGCCGATGCGCGATGCCAAGGAAGATCGACGTGCCGGCAAGTGCGGTCACGCTGGCGCCAAGCGTCTTCATCGCGATCGAGGCGGTCGGAAACAGCAAGGTCACGGCAAGCACGCCGAGTGCGGCGCTCTGGCCGGTGCCGGTGGTGATCGGCTCGACGAAGCGGTTGCGCACCAGGATCTGCAGCACCAGCCCCGCAATCGCCAGGCCGGCGCCGGTCAGCACCACGGCCACGGTTCGCGGAAGGCGGCTGACCAAAAGAAGCTGCAGTGCGCCAGCGTCGCTGAACACGCTGCCCATCGGCAGATCATCGACGCCGATGCTCAGGCTGACGGCAAAAAGCCCGACGAGCCCGGCGGCGACGAGCAGCCGGGCGTTGGGCAACGCTGCCATCACTTGGCCTTGGAGAAGGCTTGCTCGATGGTGGACAGCACGCGATGCGTCGACTGCACGCCACCGGCGGCGATGTAGAAGTCGGGCGACGGCAGGAAGATCACCTGGCCCTTCTTCCATGCGGTCGTCTGGGCCACCAGCTCGTTGTCGAGCGTTGCCTTGGCGCCCTGGTCGTTCGAGCCGATCGCCGCGGCGCGGTCGAGCACCAGCAGCCAGTCCGGGTTGGTCTTGCTGATGAATTCGAACGAGATCGCCTCGCCATGCGTTGCCGCCTCGACGTCGGCGACAGCCGGCTCCAGGTCGAGCGTCTTGTGCACCCAGCCGAAGCGCGAGCCGGGGCCGTAGGCGGTGATCTTCGGGCCGTTGGTCATCAGGATCAGCGCCTTGCCCTTGCCCTTGACGGCCTGCCTTGCGGCTTCGACCGCGGCGTCCAGCTCCTTGGCGGCAGCGGCTGCTTCGTCAGGTTTGGCAAACAGCTCACCATAGGCGGCGAGGCGCGCCTTGGCCTGGGTCACCAGGTCGTCGCCATCCATCGTCATGTCGATCGTCGGCGCCACGCGCGACGTCGCCTCGACCTGCGTCGACGAACGGCCGCCGACGATCACCAGATCGGGGGCGAGCGCATTCAGCGCCTCGAGATTCGGCTCGAACAGCGTGCCGACGACGGCAGCGCCCTTGGCGACGCCGGCGAGTTCCGGCACGAACAGCTTGTCGGGGATGCCGGCCGGCTCGATGCCGAGGCGGTTCAGCGTATCGATCGCGGCGATGTCGTAGACGGCGACCTTGGCCGGTACCTTGTCGATGGTCTTGGGGCCGGTCGCGGTGGTGATCTCGACTGCAAGGGCGGGTGCGGCGGCAATAGCCAGTGCCGCCGAAAGAGTGGCCAGCAGGCGAACAAACTTCATCTGTTATCTCCGTCCTTGACGATGGGCGTTGGTTGGATAAAACCTTCGCTAAATACTCTTCTTTTGCGCATATCAGAAGCTGCCGGTGCGCAGCAAGACTTCATTGGGGCTTTTCAGACGCTTGATTGCTTGTCGGTCACTGCGCAGGACATTGAAACAATCATTGCCGAACCATTCGAGCGAAGCCTCGACAGTGGGGTCGTCGCGCAGCTCTGCAAGGAAGCGCCGGTAGTCGACCTTGCCGTCGAACAGCGGCGTCATGCCTTCGCGGCTACCGGCTGCAGCATAGACATTAGCCGGCTCGAAGACCCTGAGATCGGCGCGCGAGCGCACATTCTTGAGATGGTAATGGCGGATATGCGGACGCATCGCTGCATGCGCGGCGACGGGGTCGTCGCCGCCTTCCCAGACATGCAGCGTGTCAAAATTGATCTTGAACGCCGGATGGTCGACCTCGGCGACCAGCCTGAGCGTCGAGGCGCCGCAATCGGCCAGCGTGCCGGGATGCGTTTCGGCCAAAAGTTCGAGGTCGAAATCCGCGGCGATCCCGGCAACCTCGTGCAGCCGCGCGGTGAGGATACGCCTGACCTCGGCCGGGGTATCCCGGCTGCCGCGGCTGCCGGCAAAGGTGCGGATCTTGCCCGCCCGCCAATGCCGGGCGAGGCGGCACAGGTCGACGGTCTTCTTGCGCAAGGTTTCGGCGTCGCCATCGAGCGGCAGGTAGTCGCTGACCATCGGCACATTGAGCCCTTGCCCGGCCAGCCAGTCGGCGTCGCATTGCGGCTGGTAGGCCAGGTTACGCGCATGCGCCCCCCACAGCTCGATGCCCTGGAAGTCGTTGGCCCCAGCCCATCTGGCGATGTCCTCGAGCGAGACGAGGTGATGGCGGAAGGTGATGGTGCAGAGCGAGATTTTCATTCGGCTGCTCCGAGCAGTTCGGCGGGAAGTGTGTGGGGAATGCCCTTTGTGGCGCACCAGGCCTGGAAGACCTCACCGAGCCTGGCCTTGATCCGCCTTTCGAGCCCGTCCAGTGTGTCGAGCCGTAGCAAGACGTCGTCGGCGAGGCTGCGGTCCCCGGTCTGGGCCAGCTTCATGACGGCGTAGTGCAGCGCCTTGAAGTCCTGGATCACCCGCTCGATCTCGTCGCACCAATGGTCGAAATCGGCATTGGCCAGCTTCATCTCGCGCCAGAAGAAGGCGAAGCCGTGCTCATAGGCATATTTGCGGATCGAGATGACAGGCACCTCGCGCAGTGCCGCGCCAAGATCGGCGAGCTTGACGCCGTCCCTGCCGTCGAGATGGGCTGAAACGATGCGGCGCACCCCGTCGACCAGCGGATTGTGGTCGGGCTGGTAGCAGGCAAGGAAGAAGTCGCGCAGGTCGGTGGCGGTCGGCACGCGCGCTTCCAGCCGGTCGAAGATGTAGCCGCCGCCGACGGTTGGCTGGCGGATGGCGTGGATGACCTTGTCGCGGGCGATCTGACCTTCCCAGCGGAAGTCGGGATCGTTGACCTGCCAGATCTTGGGATCGTCGGTCTTCTCGATCATCAGATAATGCGGGAAGGGGTTCTGGTTGAACTTGTTCTCCCGCTCCGGCAGGTGGAACAGGTCCAGCATCACCATCAGATATTCACTGTCGCGCTTGCGCTCGAGCAGGTCGAGCATGACGACGATGTTCTGGTCCTTCGACCGTGCCGGGTCGTACCAACAATGCATGCCGACGCCGTAGAGCCGCTGGTACCAGGCGCGGAAGAAATCGTGGTTGATCGACTTGTCGTGATAGGCGAGCTGCCAGCGCTCGTTGATGGCGAAGCCGGCGTCCCAGACGCTGAAATAGAATGGCCGCTGGTCGATGCCGGAGCGCTTCAGCGCGTCGCAAACGCTGCTGACGAAGCAATGCACCTTGATGTCGATATAGTCCTCGCCATGCACGCCTTCACCGGCCGGCGCGGAGCGCTCTGCAGCGACACTCGCCTCGCCGGTGAACAGCTGCGCCAACTCGCGTACCGTCTCGATGTCCTGGCGGTTGATTGCTTCCTCCGGCGCGGCCAGGCCGAACTCGAGCTCCAGGCTGAGGAAGATCTCGAGAATCAGCACCGAGTCGAGATAGAGGTCCTCGTTGAGCCGTGCCTCGGGTCCGAAACGGTCGACATGGGCGTGCTTCATGGGATCGTGCAGCACTGTGCCGATCGCTTCGATCACCTGTTCGGTGTTCATCACGCGACCTCCCTGGCCACTGCCGTGAACTGGCCGGCGGCATGCTGTGCCGCCACTTCGCGCCGGCTGATCTTGCCGTTGGCCTGGCGTGGTATAGCGTCGACCTGGACGATCTCCATCGGCAGCTGGTGGCTGGCGAGGTTCTGCGCGCACCATTGCCGCACGACGGGCCCCTCCAGCCGCTCGGTGGCGCTGAACAGCAGGCCGACCCGCTCGCCGGCCAGCGTATCGGCCTTGCGGAAAGCGACGGCGTCGGTGATGGCGGGCATAGACATCACCACGTCCTCGACCTCGCGCGGATAGACGTTGAGGCCGGAGACATTGATCGTGTCGTCGAGCCGGGAGACGAACACCAGCATGCCATCAGGCCTGTAGTAGCCGAGGTCACGGGTGGCGACGTCGCCGTTGGGACCGCTGACGATCATCTCGGATGGCGCAACAGCACTGTTGCTGCAGGCAACAACGTGGTGCGGCAGCACGAAGCCCATGTCGGCGGCGTCGGTGACATCAGGATTGACGGCGATGCAGCCGGTTTCCGAGCAGCCATATTGCTGGAACAGATACGTCGTCCGTGCGCGGATGCGGGCGAACCATGGCTCGGGCAGCACCGTGCCCGAGGTCATCGCCGCATGGAGCTTCTCGCCTTCGGGCATCAGCCGGGCCAGCGTGTGCAGCACCGCCGGCGACGAATAGAGCAATGGCCGCTCGATACCGCGCAGGGTCCTGAGCAGGTACTTCGGATTGCCGGCATCGACGATCACTGGCGTGCGGCCGCGCTTTAGGGCGACGAGAATACCGCAGATCAGCCCGTAGGAATGCGTCGTCGGGCAGGCGATGACGGGCGTCATGTCTTCCGGCTTGCGGAAGGTCGCGACATAGCTTGCCACCTCGGCGTCGATCTCGGCCCAGCCGCGGGCGATGCATTTCGGCGCGCCCGTCGTGCCCGAGCTCATCTGCAGCAGCTGACCGGTGGCGCCTGGCGCGGTTTCGCTCGACAGCGTCTCGGCGTCGAGGCTGTTGAAATAGAGCGCGTGGCAGCCCGCCGCGACGGCCAGGCGCCGTGCCGCGGCATGCGGCGTTGCCGGATGGATCGGGAAGACGCTGGCGCCGATGTTGCGGATGGCGAAGAACAGCACCAGCCAGGCCGCCGTGTCGCTGAAACAGACGGCATAGCGCCCGTTCGGGTCAAGTCCGGCACGGTCGGCGCTCTGCGCCAACATCTGCTCGAACTTCTGTCGGTCATAGTACCTGTCGTCGATCTGGAACATCGATTTTCCTTCAGGTGTCGGGGGTGGAGAGGGGGTTGGGAACGGCGTGGCTCGAACGGCCGGTGTTCAGCTTGCGGGCGAGCAGGGCTTCAGCCGTCAATGTCGGCCTCCTGAGCCCGAGCTGGTCCTGGCGCGCGCCAAGCCCGTGGGCGGCAGCATAGTCGGCCAGCATCCGCCTGATGGCTGTCCAGAAGTCGGCTTCGCGCAGGCCGTAGAATGTCTGCAAAAGGTGCGAGACCTCGGCGAGGTTGAAGACGAACAGCGCGTCCGTCACCAGTTCGCCTAGCGTCTCGACATCCTCCATCCAGTAGTACTGGTCGGGCAGCGCGTCCCGATAGGCCGGATCGAGGGCCAGGAAATCGGGCACCTTGTCCGGCTGGCGCAGGAAGCCGGGCACATATTCGACGCTGTCGTGGAAGTCGCGCAGCACCAGCCGCACCGGCCAGCCGTCGCGATGGACGAGCACCATGTTCTGACCATGCGCTTCGGTGGCGATGCCGTGTCCGACGAGCAGGTGCCAGACCGGCAGCACAGCGACTTGCAACAATTGCCCCAGCCAGTTGCGGAAGCCGTGGCGGTGCACCCACGCGTCGATGAAGGGGCTTCCGTCATGCTCGACAGCCATCAGTGCGTTGAACGGCACGGCCTGTTCCCCGTCGGCCAGCGTCGAGGTGACGCTGCAGCGCCAGATCGCCGCCAACTGGCCGGCCAGCGGCCCGTCGCGGCCGGCAATGATGCCGGCATATTCGCCGAGCACGACAAGCGGATAGGTCGTCCTGAACAGCGGATCGCC
This sequence comes from Aminobacter sp. BA135, assembly GCF_050859125.1. NCBI lineage: Bacteria > Pseudomonadati > Pseudomonadota > Alphaproteobacteria > Hyphomicrobiales > Phyllobacteriaceae > Aminobacter > Aminobacter sp. BA135. Next base: position 158,826 of record NZ_CP139572.1, on the reverse strand, counting down.
GGCGACGATGTCACCGAGCCAGCGCGAGATCACTGGTGCCGTGCACACGGAATGCGGCTCGATCGTCCTGAGCGACGACGAGTTGCGAATATTCATCGACAGTTTGACGTTGGCAGCGTCCGGACGATCTGCGTTGAGCAAGGTCCGGATCGACTGGCTCGCAATGTAGCGGTCGCCGGCGAAACCGGCGAAATGCGCCGTGCCGTCCGCCAGCCATGGCGAAAGCAGCGTCTCCCGCAGCGACTGCCACTGCCAGGGGTGCAGCGGCAGCAGCGCGAAGTCGTCCCAGCTCACGCCGAGCTCGGCGCGGCGCCGGTTGATCGCGGCAAAGGTCTCAGCACCGAGTTCGTCGTGCCAGAATGTCGTCTCGTCGCCGGGCAGGCGCTGTCCTATTTCGTTTCGCCGCACCAGCAGCCAGGCGAGCTGGAAGCTGTTGCCGGCTTCGGGGCCGAAATCGCGGTGATCGCTTTCGCTGAACCCCGACCGTGCCTTGAAGCACGGGTGGTAGGCATGACCCTCGTGCAGCGCGCCTTCGAGCGCGGCGAAGCCAAGGTCGCTGCGCGGGCCATAGGGCAGGTTGCGTTCGTTCCAGCTGCAATGTGCGACCGTGCTGTACAACTCGCCCAACAGCCGGCGCTTGTCTTCCGCCGATGCCGGCAGGCTTGCCACCAGCTCGTCGAGTGTCGCAGCGTGCCACGCGCCGTCGCGGCTCTCGCTCTCGATCGAGCCAGCTGAAAGGCGGATGCGACCGAACGCGCCTTTCACGCCGGTGCAACGAAACCGTTTTGCACCATGCGACCACACGAAGATCTGCAGGGCAGCGTCACCGGTTACCGTCGTCTCGACGAGCCCTTCATACAGCACGGCCTCGACAAGCTGCCTGACCACGCGCTCATCGGGGCGGCCGGTCAGGTCAAGAGGCAAGGGCACTGCCGTCTCCGTGGTAGAGGCCGGTCATCGCAGCAAAGAGCGGGTTGGGCTGGCGGGCGTAAAGCGAGCGCTCGTTGCTTGTCTGCAGCTCGTCGACATCGAACAGCCGCGTCATCAGATTGGCCTTGAACGCCACGGTCGGGCGGTCGAGTACGCCGCGGACGAATTCGCGGCCGACGCCCGATGTCGTTCGCGACAGCACCTCCAGCCGGTCGCGCAGCATGTGCAGCAGGACCTCCTCGTCGATCAGGCCGTCATGTCCCATGCGGGCGATGACCGAGAAGATCTGGTTGACGATCAGATAGTAGGCGAAGCGGTCCTGGATATCGCGGTCGTCGTAATAGAGCGAGGCGATCTCCGCCGCCTCCGGCACATGCTGGCTGAGGCGGGCGCGATGGCGTTTCGACAGGTAGAAGCCCTGATTGTCGCGATAAAAGCCCGTGCTCGGATAGCCCTGGCTGACGTCGATCAGGCTGTTCTGCTGGTGCGCTTCGAGTGCCAGGCCGAAATCGTCATAGAGGCAGACCAGCGGGTCGAGCGCGCAGTCGAGATAGCGCTGGAACCAGTAGCGGCAGACCAGATCGGGATGGGTGCCGTCCCTCAGGCAGATGTTGCGGATGATGCGTTCGAGCCGCGACCATTCACCCGGCAGCGGTTCGGCGGTCAGTGCTGCGATGGTGATCTTGCCCTGGCCTTTGCAGGCGACAAACGGGTTTTCGCGCAGGATCACCTCGAACCCGCTTTCGGAGCGATCGGGCAGATCGAGCGTGATGTAGGCCGGATCGGAAATGATCCTGAAGCGGCCGTCGCCGCCGCCTATGCCTGTCCGCTGCATAAGCTTCGCCATGGCGACGCCTGCTTCCAGCTCCTTGCGGCTGTTGACCCTGAGCGAATTGGTGATCCGCACCGGCAGCGAGAACTTCAGCATCCATGGCAGATCCTTGTTGTAAACCGTGCGCACGGAGGACGTTGCGGTGAATGCCGGGCCGGCCGGACCGATGAGGCGCAGCTTGCCCGATGCCTGCAGGTCGCGGATGCCGTCGTCGAGCAAGAGCGCTTCGCCCTGCAGCGGATGCATCGGCAGCAGCATCTCACCACGCCGGGTCTCGATCTCGTCCTGGCCTGCAAGCGACGCGACGATCTCGGGTGCCGATTGCCTGGCGGCCGACTTGTGGCTGACGAGGGACGCATCGACGGCGAAATAGACAAGCTGGAAACTGCCGCGCAGCTCAGGCGCGTAGCTCGGCTCCTGCCAGGAGCTCATGCCTTGCCGGCTCTTCGGCGTCGGGTGCAGCGAATGGCCGAACACCAGCGACTGTTCGGCTGCGATGAAGCTGTCGTCATCTTCGTCGACGCGATGCGCTTCGATGTAGCGCAGCGTCTGCTGGTAGCTCTGCAGCGCCCGGCCGAGCAGTTCGAGTTCGCAGCCGCGCATCGCATCGCCGCGCTCGTCATGCAGCTGCCTGTAGGCCTCCTGCAACAAAAGCTGGAGTGCGGCGAAGGGCTCGACATTGCGCCAGCCGCCTTCCGTCGCCCGGCGCTGCCAGACCTGTCCGAAGCGGTGCGGGCCGCAGAGCGAGTGCGACCGAAGCTCGGCGCGCAGCACCAGCTGCTGTGCTGCCAGAACCAGTTCGATGCAGTCGACGGGGTCTTCCGGTCCGACCCTGTGCTGGGTCACCCTGCCGGGCGAGATTTCGCGGACATAGCAGTTGGCGAAATTCTGGAACGTCGCGTGTTCGGCAACCTGCCGCTGCGTGAGCTTCATCTGTCGTCACCACATGGTTTGACCGATAGAGTCCCTTGCAGCAGCTAGGTATCTGACGGATTTTCTCGGGAACGTAGGCGCTGCCTGGCGCCTCAGGCACTCCACGCGATGCTGCGTTCCGGCTCGCGGAAGGCGAAGCGGACGAGGTGGTCGTCGATGACGGCCTTGGTCCGCGCCAGCTGTTCGGCGTCGGGCGCATCCACCTCGATGGTCAGGGCGATGGCATCGGCATTCATGACGGCATGGCCGAACGGGAAGTGGCATTCGCCATGTCCGTCGCCATGGCTCACCTCGACCTTGTGGGCAAAATGCCTGCACAGCTGGGTCAGATACTTCACGCCGTGCTCGGTCTCGAACCGTCCCGTCGATTGAAACATGCTCTCTCCGTCCGTGCTTCAGTTGAAATGGCCACGGACAACGCCCGTGGCCATCAGGGTCAGAACTTGGCCGTCGCGCTCAGCCGGAATGATCGGCCCGGCTCCAGCAACGGCTTCACAGTGACGAACTCCTGTCCATATGTGGCCCGGCCGGCATAGTTCTCGTCGAACAGGTTCTTCACCTCACCGCGGAAGGTCAGGTTCGGGTTCGACTCCGGCTGGTACTCGGCAAAGATGTTGACGACCTCATGCCCCTTGAAAACATCGTCCTTGAGCGCGATCTCGACGTCGCCGCCGAGTTTGACGCCCCAGTCGTCGAAACGGTGCATCGCCGAGAGCGTGATGATCTGGCCAACCGGCGTTACCAGGTAGGTGCCAAGGTCGGAATCGGCAGGCTTGCCGTCAATGGTGACGTCGATATTGGCGTATTTGACGCTGACATTGCCCGCACCCCAGTCGTAGCCGCCGGCGATGGTGAAGCCCTGGGAACGTACGTCATGGGTCTCGATGCCCCGCGGTACCTGGTAGCGGGCGGTGCGGGCATCGTAGATGTCGGTGCGGAAGATGCTGCCTTCCAGAGTGAAACCTTCATAGGTCGCGAGAAGGCCGGCCGTCAGATTGTCCGATGTCACCGGCTTCGGGCCGGCGCCATAGTTCCAGTTCGGATTGAAGATGAAGTTCTCGGCCAGCGGCACGCCGGCCCAGACATGCGAATATCCGGCCTTGGCAGTGAGGAACTCGGGAACGAGGTCATATTCGCCCGAGATGTTGCCGCTCAGACCGGCATTGGTCCATTCCTGTCCCGTCGTTCCCTCGAACCACTGATTATCGCCGCGTGCGCCGAATGACAGCCGCGTCCGCTCCCATGGCTCGAGACGAGCCTGAGCATAGATGCCGACATTGCTGGCGTGCTCGGTTGCCGGTTCGAACTTGTCTTCGAGATCGGCGGTGTCCTTGTAGAAGTCGAAGCCGGCGGTGATGCTGCCGATGTCGAGCGCGAAGCGGTTTTCCGCCTTGCCGTTGAAGCTCTCGGTCAGGCCAATTGCGGTGTATGGCGCGGAAACTGCGGGCTTCGGATAGACGGTCGTCTCCACCTTGCTGCTGGTATAGGCGATCACGACCTTTGGGTCCCACCATCCCTCGGGGGACTCATCGGTGTAGGTGAAGACTGTGCTGCGACGATCGAGCTTGTAGTCGCGGATCAGCGGCTCCCAGGGCTTCGGATTGGGAACCAGTTCTCTCATATTGGCGCGGAACGGCCTCGGCGCATCGTCGCGCGACTGTTCGTGGCTGAGCTCGAAGCGGTGGCCGCTTTCGGCCTGGTAGGCGACCTTGCCGAGGCCGCTCAAAAGGTTGGCGCTGGTGCCGTCGACGATGCTGCCGTCGCCGGCGGTGTAGTTGTCGCCCTTGGCAAAGTTCAGATAGCCGAAGAACTCGAAACCGTCCTTCATGCCATATGCCGATAGGCCGACGGTCGAGGTCTTGCTGTTGAAGTCGTAGGTGCCGGTGACCAGGCCGCCGAGGCTTTTGCCCGGCTCGAGCAGGTCGCGCGCGTCCTTGGTCTCGTAAGCGATCGAGCCGGCGAGCGCGCCGGGGCCGGCATCGGCGGGCGCCACGCCCGCATCGACGCTGACGGCCTTCAGCAGCGAAGGGTCGATCAGGTTGGTCGCGTTGTGGTGGAAGACCTTGTTGTTCTGCCGTGCGCCGTCGACCGTCACGGCAAGGTTGTTTTCCTCGATGCCCTGGACATAGACCTTCTGCGATGTGGTGGTCGATCCGCCGACGGCGACTTTGGGCTCGTTGGCGAACACTTCCTGCAGGTCGGCAGGAGCTTTCTGCGCCAGGTCCTCGGCCGTGATCTGCACATTGTTGACGCTGCCGCCGGAGCCCAGCGTGGTCACGTCGATGGTGTCGAGAACCACCGCGCCGTTGGCCGAGACGCTAAGCCCGCCGGTCGCCGCGCTGGCGGAGGCCGACTGGACCGAAACCGTATTGGGCCCGGTAAAACGATAGTTGAGGCCACTGCCCGCGAGCAGGCGCTGCAGCGCCTGTTCCGGCGACAGGTTACCCGAGACGGCAGGGGCGGCTGCCCCGCCGATGTCAGCGGTTCCGAAAGCGATCTGCAGGCCGGTCTGCGCCGCCAGCTGCCTCAACGACTGGCCGAGCGACTGTGCCGGCAGGCTGATGCTCTGCGCGCGCGTCGCCGATTGTGCATGGGCAACACTCATCGCCGTGCCAGCCGTCAGCATACCGGCGCCAAGCGCCGTGCCCACAAGAAGCCGTGCCAGCAGGCGCCCCGACGCCCTGCTGCCAAAATCCATGTTGCTGTTGCCCATCGTGCTGGTCCCCAAAGGTCTGGCGCACGCATCCGCCGCGCGCCCTCGATGGTGTGACGCGCGAACGGGCCAACTGCCTAAAGAGCCAGTTGCGATTTTTCTGAAATAAGTTGGATCGACTTCGTCGGGCTCAGGAGATGACGATGACGACGCCCGGAACCCGATGCACCGACATCCCTTGCGTCTGGGCCAGGGCCTCGATCGCGTCATGGGCGTCGCGCGTCAGGAACACGGCGCTTACAGGGCTCGCATCATGGGTGTGCGTAGCGATCACGAGGCGTTCGGGCACGTAGCGACCAAGCTCGCCGATGGCGCTGCCGAAGGGCTTGCCCTCGAAGACCACGCGGCCGCCACGCCAGGCGAGTTCGCTCTCGAGATTGACGTCGGCAACTGCGAGCGGCGCCTTCCCAGTGAGGTAGCGCGTCTGTTGGCCGGGGGCGAGCGACACGGTGTTGGCCGCATCGGCCTTGGCGCCGCCCGAGACGGAAATGCGTCCTGCCGATGCCGTGACCGTCACTTCGTCTGCGATGGAACGAACAGCATAGGTGCCTTCGACGGCATCGCTGTTGCCGCCGAGGGCCGCGACACGGAACGGTGCGCGGGTATCGGGCCTGACCGAGAATTCCACCTCGCCCGAGAGCAGGTTCACCAGCCGCAGACCCGGCTGGAAATCGACGTCGACGGCGCTGTTGGTGTTGAGCAGCATCGTCGAGCCGTCGGGCAGGGTGGCGGTTGCCTGTTCGCCAGCACCGGTGGTGAAGTCCGACCGCATCCAGGTCAGGACGCGCGGGGCAACGACAGCCGCCGCAGAGGCGGCGACGGCACCGCCAACGAGGAATTTGCGCCGGCTGACGGTCGGCCGAGGCCTTGGCGCAGCAACCGGGGCGACATCCAGGCCGCTGCCGTCGACATTTTGCAGCAGCTGCCAGAATTCCTTCTCGTGGGCGAAGGCCCGCGCATGCTCCGGTGACTGGGCACGCCAGGCGTGGAACCGGTCGAGATCCTGCCGGCTGACATTGCCGGCCGTCAGTCGCACGATCCAGTCGCGCGCATCCAGTGCGACGCTACGGTCGATCTCGGATCGTTGTTGCCCTTTGCCCATCGCCACACGCAGTACGTGCCCATCCGTTCGGGCACACTAACCATCTTGCTATCATAGACACGCGAGATGGCACCACGCCTAAGCGTCACGGCAAAATAAATCTTGGAACAGGTCAGCCGTTGCTGTCGCGCAGCTCGGCCAGGCGTTCGATCACCCGGCGGATATGGTAGTAGACGGCCTCGTCGCTGATGCCGAGCTGGCGGGCGATTTCGCGGTGCGAGACACCATTGACGCGGTTCATCAGGAAGATGCGCCGGCTTCTCTCCGGCATCGTCTGCAATGCCTTGTCGACGGCGCGGAGCATGTCGCGACCCATGACGATGCGTTCGGGCGAGATCTCGTCGACCGACGTCGACAGAAGCTCATTGACCTCGGCGTCGATCGCGTTGCGCCGCTGCTGCTTGCGGAAGTGCCCGATGGCAGCATTCTTCGCCGCCTGCATGGTGAAGGCGGCGTGGTTGTCGATGGCGTCGTCATGACGGACGTTGGACAGCCTGATCCACGTGTCCTGAACGATGTCTTCGGCGGTCGCGCTGCAGCCGACGCGGCCACGCGTCAGCGCCTCGATGCGCGGACGCAACGTCGCAAAGCTGGTCATCAGCCTGGTGAGTGTCATTTTTTCACTCTTGTTTGCACCAGTTCCGATCGCGCATGCCTGGGGGGCGGCCGCGACGGACGTTCGATAGGCCATCAAAAAAGTGCCTGCAACCCCAACACCTTAGGGAAAAACACGGCACTGTCCGAGTTGCGGATTAAAACCTTCCTATTTTTATCATGTTTAGTGTTTGATTCTGCTGAACTAACAGCGATGGACGTGAGGCGGTCCGGACGAATTGTCGCAACAAGAAAGTTTTACGGGTGTAGCGGAAACGCCACACGGCACGCGCGGGCGCCAACGCCGATCGCCAGCCGACCATGGAGGCAGGACGTGAACCACGAGGCGTTTCGATGAGGGACTGCGCCTGGCTGCATCTGACAGGGAGGCGCCCGTCAGCGCTTGAAGTCGATCGGAACCACGATCACTGACGGCACCGCCGGCGGCGGCGCCGGGATCGGCGAGGACCGGCGCACCAGGCTGACCGCAGCTTCGTCGAGGGCCGGGTCGCCAGACGAATTGATAAGTTTGACCGACAGCACGTCGCCGCCGGAATTGAACGAGAACTGAACTGCGGCAACGCCCCGGTTGCGCACGTTGCGCGGCTTGTGCCTGTTCAGATGGGCGAAGACGCGCGACTGCCAGCGCGCCGGCGACATTGCCTTGCCGCCGCCCTGGCCGGGTGCGGGCGCGCGCACGCTGTCGGAGCTCTGCGCCGACTTCTTCGCCGCGGCGCTCTGCTGCGACGGCTTCTTCTCGATCTTGGCTTCCTTGACCGGCTCGGGCTTCTTCTGCACCGGCTTCTTTTCGCGCACCGGCTTTTCCACCGGCTTCGGCTTCTTGATCTCGGGACGCGGTTCGGGGATCGCCATCGCCACTTCGGGCAGCGGTGCCTCGACGAGGTCGGGGATCACTTCCTCGATCGGCTCGGCCTTGGTGACTTCTTCCAGAGGCTCCGGCGTCAGCTCCGCGACCTGCTCGACGGGTTCGATCGGCTCGGTCACCGGCTCGACTGGATCGGGCGGAATGGTCTCGGTCATTTCCTCGACGTTTTCGGCCGCCGCACTGTCGACCATGTCGGTCGCGTCCTGCTCAACGGCTTCCGGGGCCATTGCCATCGGCGCGAGGTCGATCATCACGGCGGACTGCGCCTGCATGTCTTCCATCATCATTGGCGGTTGCTGGTTGAGATACCAGGCGCCGGCCATGTGGACGGAGAGGATGACGGCCGCCGCCGTCGACCACAGCAACGCCTCGCTGCGGCTGATGCCGCCGAAGCTGAACTGGTCATGCGTTGCAGCACTCATTGCGCCTGCCCCTCGCTGACCGCAGGCGGAGTGGCCTGCACCTGCTCCAGCCCGACGAGCGCTATCTTGAGGTAGCCCGCGCCGCGCATCAGGTTCATCACTTCCATCAGCTCGCCATAGTCGACGCCGCGGTCGGCGCGCAGGAAGATGCGGGTTTCCTTGTCGGCCTTGGCGGCGGTATCGAGCTGCTGCTGGAAGGCGGTGCGCGCAACCGCGTCCTGGCCGATCGAGATGCTGAGGTCTTCCTTCAGCGTCACGTAAAGCGGCTCCTCAGGGCGCGGCGTGGCGGTTGCGGTCGAGGCCGGTAGGTCGACATTGACGTCGACGGTGGCCAGTGGTGCTGCCACCATGAAGATGATCAAGAGCACCAGCATGACGTCGATGAACGGCGTCACGTTGATCTCGTGGTTTTCCTGGAGATCGTCCTCGTCAACGGATTGTCTGATGCCGCCGGCCATGGCCCGTCTCCTAGACAGCGACGGCAGGCGCGCCACGCCCGTTGCCGCGCATGGCTTCATTGGCCGGCAAGCGCTCGCTGCGCTGTGGCTGGCGATCGAGATCGCGGCTGACCAGGCGCAGCACGCCGGCTGCGGCGTCGGCCAGGCCCTGGCGGTAACCGGTGATCGAACGCGCAAAGACGTTGTAGATCACCACCGCCGGAATGGCGGCGATCAGGCCGACGGCGGTCGCGAGAAGCGCTTCGGCGATGCCGGGAGCGACGACAGCGAGGTTGGTCGTTTGCGATTCCGAGATGCCGATGAACGAATTCATGATGCCCCAGACGGTGCCGAACAGGCCGACGAAGGGTGCCGTCGAGCCGATCGTGGCGAGCACGCCGGTGCCGCGGCTGAGGCGGCGGCCGGCCTGCGCCTGAATGCGCATCAGCCTGGACTCGACGCGCTCCTTGATACCGGAGGCGTCGGCATGGCCGAATTCGTGGCCCGACATCTCGAACTCGTCGACGGCGGCGCGAACAAGTACGCCGCCGATGCCGGCGCGTTCGCCGAGCGCCTGCGAGGCGTCGGCGAGCCTGCGGGCGTGCAGGATACCGCGCAGCGCCTTCTTCAGCCGCGCCTTGCTGGCGGCGATCTCGAGTGATTTGGCCAGCCACACGGTCCAGGTGATCAGCGAAGCGAAGGCAAGGCCGATCATCACGCCTTTGACCACCCAGTCGGCGGCCATGAACATGCCCCAGGGCGACAGGTCGTGCGGCAAAAGGCTCTTGGGAACGTCCGTGCCGGCAGGTCCACCGACGGTCGTGTCGATTGGCGCGGACACAGCAGGCTGCCCGGTTGCAGGCGCTGTGGCCGCCGGTGCGACTGTCGGCTCACCGGGAGCCTGGTCCGCTTGTGGTGCGACGTAGGCGCCTGGCTGCGGCAGGGCGTTGATACGTGGCTGCGTTGCTTCGGCCGGAGCCGTTGGAGCGCTCGTTGCGGGTGCCGTGGGCTCCACCTCAGTCGGCGCGGTCTGCTGGGCGAAAGCCGCGCCCGCGCTCAGAGTGATGCACAGCGCCGCTGCCATGATGCGTCCGGACCGATACTGAGCTTGCGACCCGAAAGCCGTCCCGGTGCTTGTGATGCCCCAGATGCTTCTCATGTCCGCAGTCTCCGATCGCACGCAAATGACTCAAAGGCAGGTGTCGTGCCGGGCCTCTAACATTGTTGACTTCTTTAATCAAGAAAAGCGCCAAAGAAACATGAGAATGACACACCAGAATTCATGCGTCGAGGACGAAGCGCGATCGAAAGGGCTGACGCGCAGGGAAATCGGAGGCACGGCTGACCGCCTTCGACGTTCGTACGAGCGCGCTGCGGCTTATCAATAAAGTTGGCGATAACCCATTTCTGGCCAGCGCCAAGGGCCGTTCGTAAGGTCCGGTCCATCGCAGGGCCTTGAGGCCCAGACAACAAGATCAGCATTGGCCGGCTAAAGGAGCGCTCCGATGGACATCCGCTCGAGCGATTTCACGCGACCGACACTCGAGCACCAGGGCACCACGCCGGTGTGGTGGCTGGTGCCGCCGCGCGAGATGCGGGACGAGACGCTGGGCGGCCATCTCGAACTGATCAGCGAGTTCGAGATTCGCGCCGGCGGTGAGGTCAACACCCACCACCACCCCACCTACGAATTCTATTTCATGCTCTCCGGCCGGGCGCTGATGACCATCGAGGACGAGACACGCGAGATCGGCCCCGGCGACCTGGTCAAGATTCCGCCCAATGCGCGGCACTCGATCAAGCCGGCGCACGAGCACAACGGCATCCGGGCGCTCGCCATGGCCTTCGGCGTCAAGGATGCGCCCGTCGTCGACTATTCGACCGACCCGGAAAGCTACTGACCCCTTTCATCCAGGCTGCGACCACGACAATGACCATCACCCTTTATGCGGGGCTCGCCGGCGACACCGATCCCGGCCGCTTCATGAGCTCAGGCCTGCTGCGCAGCCGTGACGGCGGCGCCTGGGAGCGGATCGAAACGGGTTTCCCCGATGTGCCGCAGACATTCGCGCTGCTCGCCGATCCCAGGCATCCGGGCGAAGTGTTCGCCGCCGCGCAGGACGGCATTTTCCGCAGCGCCGACCATGGCGACAGCTGGACCCGGCTCGACGCGCCGAAGCCGGAGTTCGCGGTGTGGTCGCTGACCCGTCATCCGCATGAGCCGGACACGCTGTTCGCCGGCTACGAGCCGACGGCGATCTTCAAGTCGACCGACAATGGCCGCAGCTGGCGCAACCTCGACGTCTCGGTCGGCTACCCCGACATCACGGCCGGCATGCCAAGGCGCATCACCCGCATTGCCGTCGACCCCACCAATGCGGACAGGATCTACGCCAGCATCGAGATCGGCGGCCTGATCATGTCGGAGGACGGCGGCCGCAGCTGGCGCCAGGCGCTCGACGGGCTCTATGTCGTCGAGGATGCCGTCGACCTGCATTCGGTGCTTGTTGGTGCCGAGGGCAAGGTGTCGGTGACGACACGTGTCGGCGCTTTTCAGAGCAGCGATCATGGTCGCCGCTGGCGCAAGCTGCCGGTGCCGGCACTGCGCGAAAAGGGCTCCTATTGCCGCGTCCTCGGCCAGGGCCCGGCTGACACGATCTATCTCGGCGCCGGCAACGATTTCGATGGCGACCTGGGCGACTTCTTCCGTTCTACAGATGGCGGCGCGAGCTTCCAGCGCCTTGATCTCGGCGCGCCCCTGAAGAGCACCGTCTTTGCCATGGCTGTCGACCCGACCGACCCGAAGCGGCTCGTCTGCTCGGACAAGTTCGGCCACGTTTTCCTGAGCGACGATGCCGGCGACAGCTGGCGTGCGCATCCGCTTCCCCGTGGCATCGGCCATGTCTTTTCCATCGCCATCGGCTGAGGGGCGCATCATGGCCAATCCGTTCAAGCAACGCCTTCTGCGGGACGAACCCGTCGTCGTCCTCAACCCCGACCATCCCTCGCCGGCATTGACCGAGTTCCTCGGCCGCCTCGGCGTCGACGGCGTGTTCATCGATTGCGAGCATGGCACGGCCTCGATCCAGACCGTACAGGACATGTGCCGCGCGGCGCGTGCGGCCGGCCTGCAGTCCATCGTTCGGCCGGAAGCCAATCTAGACCATCTGCTCACCCGCTACCTCGACGCCGGCGCCGGCGGCCTCATCGTGCCGCATGTCGACGATGCCGACGGCGCCCGCAGCATCGTCGCGGCGGTCCGCCGTGCCCGGCCGCAGAACCATGAGGATACCGTGGTGGTGGCGATGATCGAGTCCCTTGAAGCGGTCGACAACCTCGACGCCATCGTCGCCGTCGAAGGCGTCGACGTGTTCTTCATGGGCCCCAACGACCTGTCGCACTCGATGGGCCTGAACGGCCAGACCCATCATCCCGACGTCAAGCGGCTCGTCCTCGACTGCGCCGCAAGGATTCGCGCCGCCGGCAAGGTGCCGGGCACGCTGGTGACGCGTGACACGGTCGCTGCCTTCGTCGGCGGCGGATGCCGCTTCCTCTACGAGCACGCCAACAATTTCCTGATCACCGGAGCCAACGACTTCCGGCACATAATGAAAGAGAGCAACATATGAGCAAGATTGAACGGCTGCGCCAGGGCGAGCGCATGTCGCAGATCGTCATTCACGGCGACACGGTCTATCTCGCTGGCCAGACGGCCACCGATCCGGTGCCGTCCGTCGCCGAGCAGACCCGGCAGATCCTCGCCAAGATCGACACCTATCTCACTGAGGCCGGCACCGACAAGTCGAAGATCCTGTCGGCCAACATCTGGCTCACCGACGTCGCCACCTTCGAGGAGATGAATGCCGTCTGGGATGCCTGGGTCGCCAAGGGCAATACGCCGGCGAGGGCAACAGTCGGCTCGCCGCTGGCGCGGCCGAAGAACCTGGTCGAAATCGCCGTCATCGCGGCGCGTTGAGCGCTGCGCCAAACCTCAACTGAAAACCCGGTCCGAACCGGCAAGCGCTTGCTCGACCTGTCGAGCGGGAATGCCGGCCTGCGGCCAGAGAAAACGGAAGGACTGCCATGTCACGTCAATTGGGAGTGGGGCTCTACGGGGCCGGAAATATTGTCCACGACGGCCATGCGCCGGCCGTGGCGGCGGGTGCCTCGACCAGGCTCGCCGCGGTTTGCGACATCGACGAGGCGCGCGCCCGGACGCTGGCCGACGCCTATGGCGGCGCCAACATCTACACCAGCCTGGACAAGATGCTCGCCGACCCGTCCGTCGACATCGTCATCATGGCAACGCCCAACAACCTGCACCGCCGCGATTTCGAGGCCTGCGCCCGCGCCGGCAAGCATGTGCTGTGCGAGAAGCCGCTGGCCGTCACCTATCCCGACGCGCTCGCCATGGCCAGGATCGCCGAGGAGCACAAGATCGTGCTCAAGACCGGCTTCAATCAGCGCTACCTCAACCAGATCCGCCTGGCTAAGCTCGCTATCGAGGCCGGCCTGATCGGCGAGGTGTTTTCCTTCCGCACCGTGTTCTCGGCCAAGTGGGACAACTGGGTCGACGGCAGCAATTTCCGCTGGAATCTCGAAAAGTCGGGCGGCGCCACCACCAACGACAACCTGATCCACCGCTTCGACATGCTGCGTTACCTGCTCGACGACGACTATGCCGAGGTCGTGGCCGATGTCAGCCACTGCGTCATCCCGCCCGTCGTAGACGACAACGTCCACCTCATGGTGCGCACCAACAAGGGCGCGCGCGGCTCCTTCATCGCCGACCGCTATTCGCCGGTGCTCGGCGATGCCACCGAACTCTACGGCACCAAGGGCTCGCTGTTCTTCTGGACCAATGCCGGCTCGCCCTTCTTCGACGTCCCGCTGGCGATCAACACCAATGTCCCGATGAACGAGCTGCCGGAAGAGATCCGCAAGGCCGTCTACCCGACCGCGCGCTCGAAGCAGAACCGCCATGTCTGGGACGGCTGGCTGTCGATCTGGCCGCCGCGCAACGAGTGGGACACCTATGCCGAGCAGCTCGCCGGCATGGCTGAGGAAATCCTCTCCGGCACCCGCGACGGCATCGGCGCCACCGGCTTCGACGGCGCCCGCGCCACCGAACTGGTCCATGCCGCCTACAGCTCGCAGATTGCCCGTGCCTGGGTGTCGCTGCCTTTGGCCGACGACGCGCCCTTCGCATTTCCCGATTTCGAGGGCCCCGGCTCCGAGGCCAAGGCGGGCCGGTCATGATCAGCGCCGGCTTCTACAGCACCTTCCTGCACCAACTGCCGGTTGCCGATCTCGCGGGCAAGCTGTCGCAGGCCGGCTACAGCTCGGTCGAGCTCAACGGCGACCTGTGGAGCAACGGCTTCGTGCCGCATGTGACGCCGGCGCTCGATGCAACCGGCCGGGCGGACGTCGCCCGCGCCATCGCGGATGCCGGCATGAGCATCTCGGCATTGAGCGCCTGCCTGCATCTCGCCAAGGAGACACAGGAGGAACGCCGCGCCGGCATCGACTATCTCAAGGCATCGGTGGATCTGGCCTGTGACATCGGCGCGCCGATGGTCTGGGTCTTCACCGGCCGCGCCTTCGGCGGCATCGACATCGCCACGGCGCGAAAGTACCTGGCGGCGGCACTGGAAGAGGTCTGCGACCACGCCAGGGATCGCGGCGTCAAGTTCGGCATCGAGGGCTGCTCGATGCACATCGTCGCCAAGTCCGACGAATATCTCGACCTGTTCCGGGCGATCCCGGGCTCCGATGTCCGCGTCGCTTTCGATCCGACCCATTTCCAGCTGCGCGGCGAGGATCCGGTCAGGGCGGCGGAGCTGCTGTTCGACCGCATCAGCAATCTCCACGTCAAGGATTCGGTCGGCCTCTATCCCGACTTCAAATGCGTGCCGCTCGGCACCGGCGAGGTCGACCTGAAGGCCGTCACCGACACCTTGAGGCGCCTCGGCTACGCCGGTTCCGCCTCGGTCGAATATGAATCGCACCTGTTCGGCTGGGAGATCCCGGCCGACGACGTCATCCGCGACAGCCGCGCCTTCCTGCGCGGGCTCGGCATCTGAACGGGAGACGTTAATGTCGCGCTCGCCTATCGGGCCGTTCAAGGAGTTCGACGACTACGACGCGCTCGGCCTTGCCGATCTGGTGCGCCGCCGCGAGGTCAGCTCCCGCGAACTCGTCGAGACGTCGATCGCCCGCATCGAAGCGCTCGACGGGGTGCTGAATGCCGTCGTCATCCGCTGTTTCGAACAGGCGCTTGCCCTTGCCGAGACCGCGCCACCCGCCGGACCCTTTGCCGGCGTGCCCTATCTGGCCAAGGACCTGCATACCTCCTGGGCCGGCATTCCCTCGACAAACAGCATCTCGTCCTTCGCCGGCAGCGTGTCCCAGTCGGATTCGCTGATCACCCAGCGGACCAAGAACGCCGGCTTCATCCTGCTCGGCAAGACCAACACGCCGGAATGGGGCTGGTCGCTGACGACAGAGTCGCCGATGCACGGCCCGGCGCGAAACCCCTGGGCCTTCGACAGGACACCGGGCGGTTCGAGCGGCGGGGCGGCGGTGGCGGTCGCGGCGGGATATCTTCCGCTCGCCGACGCCGGCGACGGCGCCGGTTCCACCCGCGTGCCCGCTGCGATCAATGGGCTTGTCGGCCTCAAGCCGTCGCGCGGCCGCATTTCGCCGGGACCCGAGGCGGCCGACTTCTGGTTCGGCGGCGGACAGTCCTCATGCGTGTCGAAAACGGTGCGCGACACAGCGGCCATGCTCGACGCATTGCAGGGCGGTTATCCGGGTGAGCCCTATTACATCAGGGAGCGCCCGTCGTTCCTCGACAGCACTGCGCCCTCCAATCGGCGTCTGCGCATCGGCTTCAGCCCCAACAACCCGCGTGGCGATGCCAACAGCACCGTCGTCGACGAGGCCGTCTGCGATGCAGCGCGGCTCTGTGGCGCGCTCGGGCACGAGGTCGAACCGTTCGATTTCGACTATGACTTCGAAGGTTTGTGGCGTGCCTATACCGGCATGATCCGGGTCCAGACCGCGGCTCAGTTCGACGATCATGCCCGGGCGCGGGGTGTTCCCAACAAGCCGTCCGACATGTCGGCGACGATCTGGACGACGATCGAACGCGGTCGGGCGACCAGCGCCATCCAGCACAGCCGCGACATCGAGGCGATGCGCCGGCATTCCCGCCACATCGCCACGCTGACCTCGCGCTATGACGTCGTGCTGCTGCCGGTCCTGCCGCAGGGTACGCGCCCGCTCGGCTATTACGACATGTCCAAGGACATCGACGCCTATGACGCCTCGGCGATGGGCGAGGACACGGTCTACATGATGCCGTTCAATGTCTCGGGCCAGCCGGCACTGTCGCTGCCGCTCGGCATGGACCGTTCGGGCCTGCCACTCGGCGTCCAGCTTGTCGCCCCACCGGCCGGTGAAGCCACGTTGATCGAGCTCGCGGCATCACTTGAACGGGCCCGCCCCTGGTATGATCGGCGCGCGCCGTTCCATGCCGCCAACGGAGTTGGCGGCAGGTTCTGACAATCAGTGCCGGACGCCGTTCGCCATGTGATGGGCGAACGGCCGATCGAAATGCGCCGCGCACAATTTGCCCAGGCGCTCGAGGTCCTGGTCCTCCAGCGCCTTGACCATCTCGTCATGTTCGGCGAGCGCCGGCTCGACGAGGGTGTCGGTCATCAGGCTCGCGGCATCGATGCTGCGCATGCCGGCATCACAATCATGGATCGAGCGGGCAATGAACTCGTTGCCGGTCGCCTCCAGCAGCAGGTCGTGGAAGGCGCGGTCCTGGACATAGGCGAGTTCGAGATCGCCGACCGAAATGGCCGAGCGATGGATCTGCCTTGCATGTTCGAGCTTGTTCATCAGCACCGGCGACACCGGCAGGCGGATGCGCTGCACGGCGGCGGCGATCAGAAGCTGGCGCACGTCGTGCAGCTTGATCAGATCGTCGGGTGACAGGTGGCGCACCACCGCACCGCGATAGGGTTCGAGCTTGACCAGCCCGGTGCGTGCCAGTTCCTGCAGCACGGCACGTGCGACGTGGCGCTTGACGCCGAGGCCGTAGACCAGCTCGTCCTCCATGATCCGCTCCTTGGGCAGGATGCGGCCGAGCACGATATCGCGCTCGATCTTCTTGGCGACATTGCCGACGATCTCGGACGAGCGCGTCGCGCCGGACTGGCGGGCCCGCGCGCCAAGCGGCTTGAGCAGTTCCTCCAGCTTGCGGGCGGTTTCGGCCAGGTCGATCGCCGAAGGCCGGCGACGCATGCGCTCGGCGCGGTGCAGGCGCTCGACCGCATTCTCCGACAACGGCATCGCGGCATCGGCGACGCGCTGCATCTCGTCCATGTCGCCGCTGCCGTGCAGGATGACGTCGCAGCCGGCCTCCTGCGAGGCGCTGACCTGCGCGTCGAGTGGGTGGGTGCGGCTGATGTCGGAGACGTCGTCGCTCATCAGCACGCCGTCAAACCGGATCATGCCGCGGATGATTTCGTCGATGACGGTGCGCGAGGCGGTGGCCGGCGCGTCGCGGTCGATGGCCCGGTAGATGACGTGGGCTGCCATGGCGCAGGGCATGTCCTGCAGCGAACGGAACGGCACGAAGTCGGCCGACTGCATTTCGTCGAGCGAGGCATTGACCACCAGCAGCGCCTCCGACTTGTCCTGCCGGGCGCGGCCATGGCCGAGGATATGCTTGATGACCGGCAGTACGCCGCCGGCCAGCAGCCCCTCGCAGGTGGCACGACCCAGAATGCTCGCCATTTCAGGCGTGTCACCCAGCGCCCGGTCGCCGATCACCAGGTCGCCCTTGCCGATCGGCAGGTCAAGCACAGGCGCGATGTTGATGTCGATGCCGAGGTCGAACAGTTCGGCCGCGACGAGGCGTGCGTTGAGGCGCACGGCATCGAGCGCGCGCTTGACGTCGGTGCGGGCGATCTGGGCGAACAGCGAGGCCGGCGGCGGGGCGCGCCAGTGCGGCGGCGCCAGCCGGGCGACGCGGCCGCCCTCCTGGTCGATCAGCACGCGCACGTCGCTGCGGCCGACGCTTTCGCGCAGTTCCGCCACCAGCGTGCGCAACTGTGCCGGATCGGCGCAATTGCGCTTGTGCAGGATAAAGCCCCAGGGCTGGGCGGCACGGAAGAAACTGCGTTCGGCAGCGTTCAGGCTGGTGCCCGAGCAGCCGAACACCACGGCCTTCGGTTGGGTTCGGTCAATTGTCAGCGGCATGGTCATCACACTCTCGGCGGACTGCACAAGACCGACTTGTCGCCACCACGGCCATCAGCTTGGCAGAAAAGCTGCCGGCACGGAAGCCGCCAGCGCCCGTACCCGCCGCCTGCCGGTCACGACAGCTCCTGCCGCTGGCGCCCGAAGACCACCGTGACGACGATGGCGACAAGCACGATCCAGATCGTCGAGATCACTGCGGCCTGAGGGTCGACGCGGTCGCGCAGGCCGAGGAACATCACCTTGGTCAGCGTCGTGTTGGCGCCGCCACCGACGAACATCGACACGATCACTTCGTCGAGCGACGTCAGGAAGGACAGCAACGCCGCCGACAGCAAGGGAAAACGCATCTGCGGGATGACGACAGAAATCATCGTCCGCCACCAGCCGGCGCCAAGGCTGCGCGAGGCCTTCTCCTGGGTGAAATCGAAGCGGGCAAAACCGGCGGACAGGATGACATAGGCGGTCGGAATGGCGATGACAGTATGCCCGAGCCAAAGGCCCGGGAACGAGCCGACGAGATGCAGGCGGGCCAGCACGAAGAACAGGCCGATGGCGACGAGGATCGGCGGCACGGTGGCCGGCATCAGGAGAACGCCATAGAGCGGCAGCCTCGCCCAGCCGAGCGAACGCGTGGTGGCGTAAGCCGCGGCAAAGGCGATCGGCACGGCAACCGCGGCGGTGACGGTGGCCAGCAGGAGGCTGGTCTTGGTCGCCGGCATCCACAGGTCGGACTGCCAGTACTGCTGCCACCAGCGCAGCGAAAATTCGGTCGGCGGGAACTGCAGCAGTTCGGAGGCCGAGAACGACATCGGCACCACGATCAGTGAAGGTGCCAACAGGAAGGTCGCCACCAGCGCGGTGAAAATGCCGATCGCCAGCCGCAGCGGCCAGGAGACGTCAAAACCGTCAAACATTGGCAGCTCCTCCGAGGGCCTTGATGCTGCGGCGGAGCAGGAAGGTGACCAGGAACACCAGCCCGACCGACAGCAGCAACAGCACGCCGAGCGCACTTGCCGCCGGCCAGTCGGACAGCACCGAGACGTTCTGCTCGATGCGGGTCGAGATCATCGGTACGCGGCCGCCGCCGAGGACGGCCGGTGTGACATAGAAGCCGAGGCTGAGCACGAACACCAGCACGGCGCCGGCGAAAATGCCGTTGGCGGCCAGCGGCAGGATCACCGCCCGCAGGGTCAGGAACTTGCTGGCGCCGAGGCTGGCTGCCGCGCGGATGATATTGTGGTCGATCTGCTTAATCGCCGCATAGACCGGCAGGATGAACAGCGGCAGCATCACATGGGTCATGCCGACGATGGTGCCGAAGAAATTGTTGATCAGCGGCAGCGGCTCCGAGACCAGCCCGGTGTCGATCAGGAAGCTGTTGACCAGGCCGTTGCGCTGCAACAGCACCGAGAGCGCGTAGGTGCGGACCAGCAGCGCCGTCCAGAACGGCAACATCACCACGAGCAGCAGGACCGAAGCGAGCCGCTGGCCGGCGCTGGCCATGACCAGCGCGAATGGCGTGCCCAGGAGCATGCAGGTCAGCACCGTCATGCCGCTGACCTGGAAGGTGGTCAGTACCGAGCGCGTATAGACCGGAGTGCTCAGGATCCTGAGATAGGTGTCGAGCGACACAGAGCCGTCGGGCCGGGCGATCGATATCCAGAACATCGCCGCCAGCGGCACGACGATGGCGATGGTGACCAGCAGCACCGCCGGCAGCGCCAGACCGAAGAAGCCGATCTGCGCCAATTTGCGGTCCCGCCGCAGGAGGGCCGAGTTGTCGAAGGCGCCGTCTGCCGCCGGCAAGGTCATAGCCGGCGCGCTCATGCGTCGATCACCGGGATCAGCGCATCGCGCCGCACATGCAGCTTGAGCGGCGCACCTTCGGCCAGCGCCTCGAGGTTGAAATTCGCCGCCTCGGCAGCGGCGATACGCGCCGAGACGGCTCCGCCGTTCGCCAGATCGACGGAGATGAGCCAGCTGTCGCCCTGGAACACCGTGCGCGTCAGCGTGCCACTGAGTGATACATGGTCGTGGCCGCTGGCATCGGAAAGTGACAGTCTTTCGGCGCGGATCATCAGCTTGCGGCCAGCACCAGTGGCATCCCGCTCCGGGGCAACGAAGCTTTCCACCGCATCGAATTCGAGAATGTTGGCCTCGCCGAGGAACTCGGCGACGAAGCGCGACGTCGGCCGATGATACAACGAAGCCGGCGTGCCGAGCTGGCGGATGACACCGTCGCGCATCACGGCAATGCGATCCGACATCGTCAGCGCCTCGCGCTGGTCGTGCGTGACATAGACGGTGGTCAGCCCTAGCCGGTCGTGCAGCTTCCGAATCTCATACTGCATCTGCTCGCGCAGGTTCTTGTCGAGCGCCGACAGCGGCTCGTCCATCAGCATCAGCCGGGGTTCGAACACCACGGCGCGGGCGAGCGCCACACGCTGCTTCTGCCCGCCGGACAACGTGGCGATGTCACGTTCGGCCATGCTGGCGAGATCGACGATGTCGAGCGCCTTTCTGGCGCGCTCGGAAGCCTCTGCGCGGCCGATGCCGCGGACGCGCAGAGGAAACATGACGTTGGCAGCAACATTCATGTGCGGAAACAGGGCGTAGTTCTGGAACACCACGCCGATGCCGCGCTTGTTGGCGGGCAGGCGGACAAGGTCGCGTCCATCGACGGAAATCTGTCCGCGATCAGGCCTGACGAACCCGGCAAGCGCCATCAGAAGCGTGGTCTTGCCGGAGCCCGAGGGGCCGAGAATGCTCAGGAATTCGCCGCGCCCGACGTCGAGGCCGACGTCGTCGAGGGCGCGGAAGGATCCGTAGGCTTTCGAAAGATTGCGGATTTCGATGAACGCAGCACTTGTCATGTCGCTTGAGCCGACCTGTTCCTGCCGCGCTCAGCGCGACATCATTTCCTGGAAGCCGAGCTGGGCTTCGCCAACATGTTCGACCCACCATTCATTGCGCTGGGCAAGCTGGTGCGCGGCGTTGTCGGGATAGGTCGGCAGCTTCTTCGAGACGTCGTCGGGGATGAGGCCGGTCTCGTAGGCACGCTTGTTGGCCGCACCATACTTCACCCCGACCGAAAACTTGGCCTGGGCTTCCGGCTTGGACATCTCGTTGATCATCTTCATCGCTTCGGCGGCATGCGGGGCTCCGACCGGCACCGCCCAGCAATCCATGCTCATGACGCCCTGGTTGAAAGTGTAGTCGATCTTGGCCCCGTCCTTCTTGGCCGCTTCGAAACGGGCGTTCCAGCCCACCGACATGTCCACTTCCTTGTCTTTCATCAGCTGCGCATGCTGCGCACCCGAATTCCACCACACCGCAATGTGCGGACGCAACTGCTCGATCTTGTCGAGCGCGCGCTGCATGCCGCCCTCAGATCCCAGCACCTCGTAGACCTTGTCCATCGGGACGCCGTCGGCAAGCAGCGCGATCTCGAGTTGCGCCTCGGCGTCGTTGCGCATGGCGCGGCGGCCCGGGAACTTCTCGACGTCCCAGAAGTCGGCCCAGCTCTGCGGCGCCTTGTCCTTGTAGGCGTCGGTGTTCCACGCCATGACCCAGGAGAAGATCAGCGCCGAGATGCAGTATTTCTGCGCCGTGCCTTCTATGAAGTCCTTGGAGTCGATGACGCTGTAGTCGAGCGGCATGAACAGACCCTCGCGGCCGCCCTTTTCGGCCTGGAAGGCGTTGGTCTGGACGAGGTCGAAGGTCACCGCATTGGCCGCCGCCTGCAGCTTCACCGAGGCATAGGCATCGTTGATGGTTTCCTCGCGCACGGTGTTGCCGAGCGTCTTGGCCGCCGGTCCCCACAGGGTCTCGCGACCGACCTCCTGGATCACGCCGCCACCGACGGCGACAGTCACCTCAGCCGCCTGGGCGGCCTGGCCTGCAATGCCCCACGCGGCAAGCAGCGCACAGGCAGAAAGAGAGTTCCTCACATTTTTCCGGATCATGGCAATTCCCCACGGGGCTGGTTTTCGTCCAGCAGTTTTCTTTTCCCTGAACAGCACTGGAAGGCTTGGTTTGCCCGGTGTTCAGCGCCCTTGGCTATGTCGCCAGGGCCAGGTCCAGAATTACCGTAGGGCATGTTTGGCAGGTATCCGCGATTTATCGATCGGCTTATCGATAATTTTGTTCTCGCTATTTCCCAAGTCTCGCCGGCGGCCTTCGCAAGCGCCGCGGGCCCGTCACGCCGATGAGGCGTCACCCGGGCAGGCTGCGCCGGTCCATCTTGTCGCGACAGGCCAAGGTTAGGAGGCGAAGCCATCGCCAGGCTTGCGAGGCCTGCAAGCCGATGTTCCCGCCATAGTTGAGCCGAGGCCCGGTTGCACCGTGCCTGCCTGGTGGGGGGATCCATGGCAGCGGCACGTCTTGCTTCGATAATGCTGGGTTTGGGCTTGAGTGTCGCGGCCCCACCCATGGCACATGCCATCGTCGAGCTCGATGCCGTCGTGAGGCCGAGCCTTGCAGCGTCTCAAAGAGCCTGGATGAATTGCGCGCTGAACACCGCCGAAGAGCTGCTAGCCATGGCTCCTGCCCTGAACTCGCCTGCCATCGCCGACAGGGCGATCGCCTCCTGTCGCAAGGGCGAAGACCTCATGGAGGAGGCCATGTTCGACGACGGCAGCATTTTTCGGGACTACAACCCCGTCACGCGCATGGCTGCCAGGCTCCGCAAGGCACTGATCGAGTATCTCGACCATTCCCGCAGCGCGGCGCCTGCTGTGAATCCATGAAACGCGCGTGCTGGAACAGCGAAGGCCTGCCGGGAGGGGGTCGCGGCAGGCCCCACTGATAGAGCGAAAAGGTGGTTCTGGATCTTCGCTCCAGCACTTCAACTCGCTGGGCCGCGCAGAGTTCCTCGCCGCATCAGCAAATGGCGCTTTCCATCGAAGTCAGTGGGAGTGATGGAAGCTGGGTGTCGCTTCCGTCCGCGCAACAATGCAGCGTGGCGTCGAATTGGCTGGCAGCTGCCCTTCCCCGATTCACGCAAGCTGCTCTCCAGGCTGGCGATCGTATGTAAGACGGAGCAAAGGCCGAGCCTCGTCTCGGCGAAATGGACGATGTCCTGTCCTCGGATGCAGCCAGGGATTCACCATTCGTTAACCCAAGCCTTGCTCATCATCTAATTTTAGTGCTCACTCATATTGCTGAGGGGTTCTCCGGCGGGATGGCGGACAATGAGGTATCGGGAAGTACAGGAGCAGCTACGGCTGGTTGGAATTCTCATGAGCAAGAGGGGCGGAAGCCATCGGGTCAATCATTTCGGTGGTGGCCCGGAGACGGCATACGTCACACCGGACCTCGACGAGGCCCTCCGCGCCGGCCTGTCCATGGCCAGACCAAAACATCTGCCCAAGAACTGGTGCATGCTGCGCTAGCGGGAACCAGCGTTCATCGTATTGGGGCAAGACCATCGAGCAGATAGTCGAGGCCCTTGCGGAAGGCGCCGTCCCAATCGTTGTCCAGCAACAGGCGGGAGCGTTCGATCGTGGGATAGCGTTCGCTGAGTCCGGCGAGGCGTTGCTGTGCTTCGGCCTGGTCGTCGTCGGTGCGTTCGAAGCTCGCCCGGGTGATGGTCGAGCCCATCACGTGGTTCCACAGTGACCAGATCGCGACGTTCAGATCTGCATCCGCTACACCTGCTTTGGACAAGGCGTTGGCAAGCAATTCCAGGCGACCGAGGATGTTCGGGCCGAGTGCCCGGCGCGGCAACAGCGATGCCGACCAGGGATGGCGCAGCATGCTGGCGCGCCAGTCCTCGAGCACATGTCCGGCCTCTTGCCGCCACCCCTGGGATTCGGCCCTGTCGGACGGCGCGCGGTATTCGAGCACCTTGTCGAGCGCAAGGTCGAAGACGTCCTCCTTGTTGTCGACGTGCCAGTAGAGGCTCATCACCCCTGAGCCGAGACGATCGGCCAACCGGCGCATCGTCAGTCCGTCGATGCCTTGGGTGTCCAGCAGCTCCACCGCGGTCGCCACGATGCGTTCCAGAGACAGGGGCGGCTCGCCGCGCGGCTCGCGCGTCGGTCTTGGCGACTTGCCGGGCTGAGGCCGTTTTTTGCCGCTGCGTTCGACTGCCATCCGTCGTCCCCACTTGCGCCACGATTTCTGAATTCGCTGCCGATATTCGTTTTGCAGTCGGACGTCGCAAATCGAAAGGCCTGAAATCAATAAGTTGCCGTCATCACGGCGCGGAGTTCTGCCCGTCGCCTGATTTCCAATTCGAGCGAAAACACCGTTCGTGAGCCTCGATTTTGGCAGTCGACGTCAGGAAAGTCGATGCCCGGCAGTTGACTCGTACAATGTACCATAGGACTAATCGCACATCGTACGAGTCATCCTGACGACGATGGGCCGAGTTCGATCATGCGGCCGCCAGCGGCGGGCCGCGGAACCAAAGAGAAAAATCATGTCACGCAAGATCAAGCATCTGCTTGTCGGAGGCCTAATCACCATGACCATGTCACTTCCCACCGCGACGACGGCCAACGAGAGCGATCTCAGGCTGACAATCGTCAACCCCGAGAACCTCTACGACCCGACGCAGAACGGCTACAGCACGGCGGTCATCGTTCCCGCCGGTGCGCGTGTCGCCTACATCTCGGGGCAGGGCGGCCAGGACGCCACCGGCAGCCTGTCGCCCGACTTCGCCGTCCAGGTGAAGCAGGCCTATGCCAATCTGCGTAGCGCTCTCGACGCTCTCGGCGCAAAGCCCGACCAGGTCGCCAAGCTCACCGTCTACGTCGTCGACCACGACATGTCGAAGCTCGGCGTGCTGACGGAGAACGTCAAGGCGATGTTCGGCGACACGCTGCCGGCACAGACGCTGATCCCCGTCCCCAAGCTCGCCGTCGACCCAATGCTGTTCGAGGTCGAGGCTGTCGTCTTGCTGAAATAGTGGTGGCTCGCCCGGCGCGACTGATGCGTCGGCGCACGATGTTTGACCGTCAATCGGGAGGCCGGCCTCACCGGGTCGCGCATCCCGTTGAACCTGGAATTTCCAACCGGAGAAACGTCAGTCCTGGAGAGCAGAATAATAAAATTGACATCGACAGCCAATAAATATAAAAACCGGCTGTCGATATTTGCTTGTTCGATTTTTGTTATTGCGCAAAATCGCTGTGCGCCAACGAACATCCCTTCAAATAAAATCGCGATGTAAAACAGCCACGCACTCGCCTGGTTGTCGATGAATATTGCCATGAAAGGGGTTTGTTATGACCACTGGCACAGTGAAATGGTTCAATGCTACCAAGGGCTTCGGCTTCATCCAGCCTGACAACGGCGGTCCGGACGTGTTCGTCCACATTTCCGCGGTTGAGCGGGCCGGCATGCGTGAAATCGTCGAAGGCCAGAAGATCGCCTACGAGATGGAGCGCGACAACAAGTCGGGCAAGATGTCTGCCGGCCAGTTGCAGGCCGCCTGATCGGTCTTAGTGCCCTTCGGTGACCACGGATGTACTGGCACCGTCACAGGGCGCGATCGACTTACAAAAGCCAGGCAGTTTGCCTGGCTTTTTTGTTGGCAGCGTTCAGTCCTCTTTTCGAGAATGTAGGGATAACAAGCATGACTGATTCCCAGAGCAAGGCACGAGAGCAAGCCGAGTCAGCCTTCGGCAAGACGCAGTCGCAATCTCTTGCCCGCAACCGGATAAACTCGGAGATCGACGAGGTCGTTCAGCAGCGCGAGGAAAAGACGTTGCGCTTGCGCGCTCTGCGGCTGGAAAGGGAAGCCACCGAGCTTGCCGCCGGCCCATCTTCCGTTCGCGAGCGCGCAGCCGGCAAGAAGTAAGAAACAGATATTAGATCAGTGGCCTAGGTGATCAAAGTTGCTGGCGGAGAGAGCGGGATTCGAACCCGCGTTACGGTCTCCCGTAAACACACTTTCCAGGCGTGCGCCTTCAACCACTCGGCCACCTCTCCGCATGCGCGCTGTGCGCCGGCTGGTTATGCCGGGCCGGTTGGGAGTGCGCGCGTCTCCTTGGCGTCGGCTCGTCGAGCCGTCATTAGGGTGCAGCCAACCTGCCGGGCACCCATCGCCTGCCACCGAACACATTAGCGTCCGGCTGCGGGGCTCATCTAGTCGATCCTGCGCCGCTTGCCAAGCGCTGACGTGGCAAATGTTATCAGGCAAAACGATCGTCGTGCTGCGCAGCGCCGGCAAAGCCACGATCCGCAGCGGCGAGGCGCCTTGCTGGCACCGTCGCCGCCCTTCTTGCAAGTGCCTGGCGCTCTGTCACAAACTGTTTTGAAGGGCAGGGGGAGATTCGATGTCGTCAGAGAGCGAACCGTCCGGCTGGGACATCTGGCGCTGGCTGCCGGTGGCCTGGCTGTGCCTCGTCATGGCGCTCAGCGCGCGCGGCATCGACGCCAGCTTCGCCATCATGCTGGATTTCTCGATGCCGTCGGCAGTGCTGGGGCTGATCTATGTCTCGGTCGCCTTCAGCGCGGTGACGATCGGCTGGGGCATCTACCTGCTCGTGCTTGCCTACAATCGCGATCCCAGGTTCCGGCGCGCCTTCACCATCTGGCAATGGGCGATCATCGCCTTCCTCGTCCTCAAGCAGGTCTATATTCTTGTCATGCCGAATTTCGCCTTTGGCCTCGTCGGTCTTGCCTGGGACGGCGGCGAGGTCGCCATCGGCCTTGCCATGATCTGGCTGGTCGGCCGACAGGACCAGCCACAAGCCTTGTTGAGCAGCGGCCCGCACGAGCGGCCGCGTCTGCTGGTTTCGATCGTCGCCGCCATCATCGGCGTCATCGTCGGTGCAGCAGTTGGCGCGGGTGTCGGGCTCGCGCTGGGCACGGGCATTTCCGAAGCCACCGATATGAGCTGCTTCGAGGGCGCCTGCGGCTATTTCGTCGTGCTGATTGGCCTCGGCGGCCTGCTGGTCGGCGCGGTTGCCGGCGGCATCTTCGCTGTCTGGCGGGCCAATCGTCGCAAGCCGAAGCCGCCAGTCCCACCGCAAACGCCTGTCAATTAGCCGTGTCTTCGATTGCACCCACCGGCGGTGCGGCCTATTTCTCGTTCATAACCGATATCCAGGACCGCCGATGATCCGCTTCGTGTTCCGTCTTGCCGCCGCAATAGCGCTTTCGGTCGCCGTCATCATGGCCGTGCTCGACGCCACCCGCACCGTCGCCGTGTCACGGTTGGTGATGACGCCGCTCGATACCAGCTGGTCGACGGCCTCGCCCGATACCCTTGCCGCGACCGAGACATTCGTCCGTGACAAGACCGGCCCGGCTGTCTGGGACAGCGTCGTCGTGCCGGTGCTCAACCAGCCGGGCTTCGCGGTCTTTGCCGTACTCGCCTTCCTGCTCTACGCAATCGGCCACCGGCGCCGCGCCGGCCGCTTCACCGGCGAGGTCTGACGCCCACGGCAGCAAGCTTCGGCGCAACGACGAGGAGGGAAGGCAGATGTTTTTCCTGAGCGACATGCTGAACAAGAAGCTCAAGCTGCCGACGTCTGGCGAAGCGCTGCCCGGCCGCGCGCGGGCGATTCCGACCGCATCGAAGCACTACGTCTCCAGGCGCCCGCTCAAGGGGCCATATCCCGAAGGCTTCGAGCAGGCGCTGTTCGGCCTGGGCTGCTTCTGGGGTGCGGAGCGCCTGTTCTGGCAGATCCCAGGCGTGTGGGTCACGGCAGTCGGTTATGCCGGCGGGCTGACGCCCAATCCGACCTATCAGGAGACCTGCACCGGCCTTACCGGTCATGCCGAAGTCGTGCTGGTGGTCTACGACCCCGCTCAGGTCAGCTACGGCGAGTTACTGAAAATCTTCTGGGAGGCGCACGATCCGACCCAAGGTATGCGCCAGGGCAACGACGTCGGCACCACTTACCGCTCGGCGATCTACACATTCTCCGACATCCGGCAGGCCGAGGCGGTTGCCTCGCGCGATGCCTATCAATCGGCGCTCAAGGCTGCCGGTCGCGAAAAGATCACCACCGAGATCGCCGCAGCACCTCAGTTCTACTTCGCCGAAGACGATCACCAGCAATACCTTGCCAAGAATCCCTATGGCTATTGTGGCCTCAAGGGCACCGGCGTTGCTTGCACAATCCCCGATAAGGCAGCCGTTTAGACATTCGTTTCAGACGCCATTTGCGATGCCTGTGCATTTTTCCAAAAGGTCAAGATTCCGCGTGAATTTTGTCTTGGCCCGTGCAAGATATGGCCATGCGCGGGGGGAGAGATCCTCGCCATAGGCCGTGCGGCAGCCGGAGGAACGGCTCGCGCGGCGATTGCAAAAAAGACAACCGACAGGGTGTGGATCACATGAAACGTATCGTCCTCGGCCTTCTGGCGGCCACCGCCATGTGCCTTCCGGCGTTCGCTGCTGATGTTCAGCCGGCGCTGCTCTACGATCTCGGTGGCAAGTTCGACAAGTCGTTCAACGAAGCGTCCTTCAATGGCGCCGAGAAGTTCAAGGCCGAGACCGGCATTCCTTATGTCGAGTTCGAAGTCTCCAACGCCTCGCAGCGCGACCAGGCCCTGCGCCGCTTTGCCGAGGATGGCCGCAATCCGATCGTCATGGCCGGCTTTGCCTGGTCCGAGGCGCTCGCCAAGGTCGCTGCCGACTATCCGGACCTCAAGTTCGCCATCATCGACATGGTCGTCGAAAAGCCCAATGTGAAGTCGATCGTGTTCAAGGAGCATGAAGGCTCCTACCTCGTCGGCGTCATGGCAGCCCTTGCCTCGCAGTCCAAGAAGGTCGGCTTCGTCGGCGGCATGGACGTTCCGCTGATCCGCAAGTTCGGCTGCGGTTATGTCGGCGGCGCCAAGGCTGCCGGTGCGACCGAAGTCATCCAGAACATGACCGGCGACACGCCTGCCGCCTGGAACGACCCGACCAAGGGTGGCGAAATCACCAAGACCCAGATCTCGCAGGGCGCTGACGTGATCTACGCTGCGGCCGGCGGCACCGGCGTCGGCGTGCTCCAGGCTGCTGCTGACGGCGGCAAGCTCGGCATCGGCGTCGATTCCAACCAGAACGGCCTGCAGCCGGGCAAGGTGCTGACCTCGATGCTCAAGCGCGTCGACGTCGCCGTCTACAACGCCTTCATGGATGCCAAGAACGACAAGTTCGAAGGCGGCATCAACAATCTCGGCCTCAAGGAAGGTGGCGTCGACTACGCCATGGACGATAACAACAAGGCGCTCGTCACCGACGAGATGAAGGCAGCCGTCGAAAAGGCCAAGGCCGACATCATCGCCGGCACCATCCAGGTGCATGACTACACCTCGGACGACAAGTGCCCCTATTGATCCCTGCCTGAATGAAACGCGCCGCCGGACCCTGGTCCGGCGGCGTCGATCATTGTGGGCCAGTCCTCGGGACGGCAATCGATGTTCACCGTGACCGGAATTGGCGGCTTCTTCTTTCGCGCCAATGACCCTCAGGCGCTCGCTGTCTGGTACGAAAAGCACCTCGGCATTTCAGACATCTCGCGCGCTGTCTGGAAGCAGCAGGCGGGGCCGACGATCCTTGCGCCCTTCAACCGGGACACCGAATATTTCGGCCGTCCGGAGCAGCAATGGTTGATCAATCTGCGTGTCGACGACCTCGACGCCGCAATGGCCGATCTGAAGGCAGCCGGCATCGCGGTGGAAACGCGGGCGGAGTGGGACTCCGAGGTCGGCCGGTTCTGCCGGGTTCACGATCCTGAGGGCAATCCGATCGAGCTGTGGCAGCCATCCGAAGCGGCTGGTCTGGCCTGAGGCTTGGCTCTGGCGCGGCGTCACCAGTGGGGCGGCTTGGTCACCGGCGTGTCGGGTGCCGTCTGTTCCTCGATCACCAGAAAGCGTTCGGTGAGGGCGTCGAGCTTCTTCTGCATCCGCTCGATGATCTTCCATTGCTCGGCGATCTGGCCGGAAAGCTCCTCGATCGTATGCTCCTGTTCGGCGGCGCGTATTTCGAGCGTCGTCAGCCGGTCATCGGGCGTGGTCATGGTCGATCCTCATTGGGGCGATCCTCATTGGGCCGTCATATCGGTCGTTGCCTCGAAATCGGCCATGGGTCGGTCAATTCCTCGGGGTCACCGGGCGAGCCGATTGGCAGGGCAGTATCGGCGTGCTAGCTCTTTCGGCAAGCCATAACAAGAACATAAGAAACCTGAGGTGGGACGGTCGTATGGCGGAAGCAGCTATCGAACTGATCGGCATCAACAAGAGTTTTGGTGCTGTCCGCGCCAACCGCGACATCGCGCTCGAGATACCGCGCGGCACCATCCACGGCATCATCGGCGAAAACGGCGCCGGCAAATCGACGCTGATGTCGATCCTCTACGGCTTCTACCAAGCCGACAGCGGCGAAATCCGCGTCAATGGCAAGCCGACGAACATCAAGACGCCGAACGACGCCATCGCCGCCGGCATCGGCATGGTCCACCAGCACTTCATGCTGGTCGAGAATTTCTCGGTGCTGGAAAACGTCATCCTCGGCGCCGAAGGCGAGGCGCTGCTCAACAAGTCCATCGCCAAGGCGCGCTCCGAGCTGCGCCGGCTGGAACAGGAATACGGCCTCGAGGTCGATCCCGATGCGATCATCGAGGAACTGCCTGTCGGCCTGCAGCAGCGCGTCGAAATCCTCAAGGCACTGTATCGGGGTGCTGAAATCCTTATCCTCGACGAGCCGACTGGCGTGCTCACCCCGGCCGAGGCCGACCACCTGTTCCGCATCCTCCAGCAGCTCAAGGAACAGGGCAAGACGGTGGTGCTGATCACCCATAAGCTGCGCGAGATCATGGCCATCACCGACAACGTGTCGGTAATGCGCCAGGGCACGATGGTGGCGACCCGCAAGACCAGCGAAACCACCGTCGAGGAGCTGGCCGAGCTGATGGTTGGCCGCCGCGTGCTGTTGCGCGTCGAAAAGGGCGAGGCCACGCCTGGTGCCGTCAAGCTTTCGGTCAAGAACCTGACGGTCAAGGATTCGCGCGGCGTCACCATGGTCGACGACGTATCCTTCGACATCCGCGCCGGCGAGATCGTCGGCATCGCCGGTGTCGCGGGCAACGGCCAGTCGGAGTTGATGGAAGCCGTTTCGGGCATCCGCAAGGCCGTCTCCGGCACCGTCATGCTCGACGGCAAGCCGATCGACCTGACCGGCCAGGCCGACCCTGGCGAATTGCGCGACCGTGGGCTGGCTCATGTGCCTGAGGACCGCCACCATGTCGGCCTGGTGCTCGCCTTCGACGAAAGCGAGAACTCTATCCTTGGCTATCACGACAAGCCGCAATATCTCAAAGGCCCCTTCCTCAATCTCGATGCGATCCAGAAGGACGCACAGGAAAAGATCAAGAAATACGACATCCGTCCGGCCAATCCGCGGCTCAAGACCGCCAATTTTTCCGGCGGCAACCAGCAGAAGATCGTGCTCGCGCGCGAGATCGAACAGGACCCCGGGGTGCTGATCGTCGGCCAACCGACCCGCGGCGTCGATGTCGGCGCCATCGAATTCATCCACAAGCGCCTGATCGCCATGCGCGACCAGGGCAAGGCGGTTCTGCTGGTCTCGGTCGAGCTCGACGAGATCCGCTCGCTCTCCGACCGCATCCTGGTAATGTTCGCCGGCCGCGTCGTCGGCGAGCGCGGACCCGAAACCGGTGAAGGCGAGCTTGGGCTTCTGATGGCAGGCGTCGAACACAAGGAGGCCGCCGAATGAGCACGCCTTACGCAAAACTCCCGGCCTGGGCCGATTATGGGCTCATTCCCCTCATCAACCTGCTCGTCGCCTTCGTCGTCGCCGGCCTCGTCGTGCTGCTCGTCGGTGAGAATCCGCTGCGTGCCGCCGTCATCCTCGTCGAGGGCGCCTTCGGCAGCGGCCAGGGCCTCGCCTACACGCTGTTCTACGCCACAAACTTCATCTTCACCGGCCTGGCCGTCGCGGTCGCCTTCCATTGCGGCCTGTTCAACATCGGCGGCGAGGGCCAAGCCTACATCGCCGGCCTCGGCATCGCCATCGTCGTCCTCGCCTTCGACAGCACGCTGCCCTGGTGGGTCGTCTTCCCGATGGCGATCATCGCCTCGGCGCTGTTCGGCGCGCTCTGGGCGCTGATCCCGGCCTATCTTCAGGCCAAGCGCGGTTCGCACATCGTCATCACCACCATCATGTTCAATTTCATCGCCGCTTCGGTGATGGTCTACATGCTGGTCAACGTGCTGAAGCCGGCCGGCTCGATGGCGCCGCAGACGCGCCAGTTCGTCGAAGGTGGGCAATTGCCCAAGCTCGGCTGGCTGCTCGCCGAATTCGGCCTGACCGTCAGGCCCTCGGCGCCGCTCAACATCTCGTTCCTTCTGGCGCTGGTCATGGCCTTCGTGGTCTGGGTGCTGATCTGGCGCACCAAGCTCGGTTATGAGATCCGCACCTTCGGCTTCAGCTCGAAGGCCGCGCGCTACGCCGGCATTTCCGAAATCCGGATCATCATCGTCACCATGCTGATTTCGGGTGCGCTCGCCGGCATGATGGCGCTCAACCCGATCATGGGCGACCAGCACAACGTGCCGCTCGACTTCGTCTCCGGCGCCGGTTTCGTCGGCATCGCGGTGGCGCTGATGGGCCGCTCGCATCCGGCCGGCATCGTGCCGGCGGCGGTCCTGTTCGGCATGCTCTACCAGGGCGGCGCCGAGCTCGCCTTCGAGATGCCGAACATTTCGCGCGACATGATCGTCATCATCCAGGGCCTCGTGATCCTGTTCGCCGGCGCGCTCGAGCACATGTTCCGCCCGGCCATCCAGGGCATCTTCGCGAGCTTCAGCCCGCGATCCGTCGGCATCACGGCGACCAAAGGGGAGCGCGCCTGACATGGAATTCATCGACGCGCTCATCAACATCCTGAACTCGACAATCCGCGTTTCGGTGCCGCTGCTGCTTGCCTGCCTTGCCGGCCTCTATTCGGAACGCGCCGGCGTCTTCGACATCGGCCTCGAAGGCAAGATGCTGGCTGGCGCTTTTGCCGGCGCGGCCGCTGCGGCGGTGTTCGCGTCGGCATGGATCGGCCTGCTCGTCGCCATACTGGTTTCGGTCGGCATGGCGCTGGTCCACGGCTTCGCCTCGATCACCCATCGCGGCAACCAGATCGTCTCCGGCGTGGCGATCAACTTCATCGCCGCCGGCTCGACGATCATCCTCGGCCAGGCCTGGTTCCAGCAGGGCGGGCGCACGCCTTCGCTGCCGCCGGAAGGCCGCTTCGGCGCAATCAACCTGCCTTTTGCCGACGCGCTGCGCGACGTGCCTGTCATCGGACAGCTCTATTCCGGCCTGCTGTCGGGCCACTCGCTGTTGACCTATGTCGCCTTCCTCGCCGTGCCCTTCACCTGGTGGGTGCTGTTCCGCACCCGCTTCGGCTTGCGCCTGCGCGCCGTCGGTGAGAACCCGGCGGCCGTCGACACCGCCGGCATCTCGGTTGCCTGGCTGCGCTACCGCGCCGTCATCTGCACCGGCATCCTCACCGGCCTCGCCGGCTCCTACATGGCGCTCGCCCAGAACGCCGGCTTCGTCAAGGACATGACCGCCGGCCGCGGCTACATCGCGCTCGCCGCATTGATCTTCGCCAAGTGGAAGCCGGTGCCGGCGATGTTTGCCTGCCTGTTGTTCGGTTTCCTCGATGCGCTGTCGATCCGCCTCCAGGGCACGCCCTTGCCGATCATCGGCAAGGTGCCGGTACAGCTGATGCAGGCGCTGCCCTACATCCTCACCGTCATCCTGCTCGCCGGCTTCATCGGCAAGGCCATCCCGCCACGCGCCGGCGGCGTGCCTTATGTGAAGGAGCGCTGATCTTGTCCGATGATCTCTTCCAGGCGGCGACCGCCGCCATGGCCAAGGCCTACGCGCCCTATTCGAAGTTCCCCGTCGGCGCTGCTCTGCGCACCGAGGATGGCCGCATCTTTGCCGGCGCCAACATCGAGGTTGCCTCCTATCCCGAAGGCTGGTGCGCCGAGACCACCGCACTTGGCCATTACATCATGGGCGGCGGCGGCAAGATCACCGAGATCACGGTCGTTGCGGAGCGCATGGCCCGTATCACGCCCTGCGGCGGCTGCCGCCAGCGCCTTGCAGAATTCACCAGCCCGGACACCAAGCTCTACCTCTGCGACGATGCCGGCATCGTCGAAACGGTCACCATGGGCCAGATGCTGCCCTACGGTTTTGAAGGTGAGATCCTGAAATGAAGGAAGCCGTCGATCGCCTCGTCGAGCAGCTCGACGGTCTTGCGCCTCAAACCGCCATGGTCCTGGGCTCCGGACTGGGCGGCCTCGTCGACGAGGTCGAGAACGCCATCCGCATCCCTTATGCCGCCTTGCCCGGTTTCCCCCGCAGCGGCGTGACCGGCCATGCCGGCGAGCTTGTTGCCGGCCTGTTCGGCGGCCAGCCGGTCATCATGATGGCCGGCCGCGCCCATTATTACGAGCATGGCGATGCCTCGGTCATGCGGCCGGCGCTCGAGACGCTGGCCGGCATCGGCGTCACCCAGCTCGTGCTGACCAATGCCGCCGGCTCCGTCGATCCCGGCATGCTGCCCGGCTCGATCATGCTGATCGAGGACCATATCAATTTCGCCGGCGCCAATCCGTTATTCGGCGAGCCGACCGACCGGCGTTTCGTCGGCATGACCGAGGCTTATGACGCCGGCCTTCGCAAGGCGTTCGAAGCGGCAGCTGCAGCCGCAAGCATCGACTTGCACAAGGGCGTCTACATGTGGTTTTCGGGCCCGTCCTTCGAGACGCCGGCCGAGATCCGCATGGCCCGCATGTTCGGCGCCAATGCGGTGGGCATGTCGACGGTACCGGAGGCGATCATCGCCCGCTTCCTCGGCCTCAAGGTGCTCGCCTGCTCGGTGATCACCAATCTCGCCGCCGGCATGACCGGGGCCGAACTGTCGCATCGCGAGACCAAGGACATGGCCCCCATCGGCGGCGGCCGCCTCGCCACCGTGCTGCGCAAGATGTTCGAGAAGGGCTCGCTCGATGGCTGAGGCGAGGGTGGCTACCGCGGAGAAAACCTCGTTCCTTCGCGCTCCCCTCTCGCCTGCCGGCCATCTCCCCCACAAGGCGGGCAACGTCGAGTACCGCCCGTCGCCGACTGCGAGCGCCATCTGATGCTCCCCCAGGAAATCATCCGCCGCAAGCGCGACGGCAAGGCGCTTACCCCGGCCGAAATCACAGCCTTCGTCCAGGGTATCACTTCGGGTGCCGTCTCGGAGGGCCAGATCGCGGCCTTCGGCATGGCCGTCTTCTTCAATGGCATGAGCCGCGACGAGGCGGTGGCCTTGACGTCAGCCATGCGCGATTCCGGCGATGTGCTCGACTGGTCAGACCTGCCCGGTCCCGCAACCGACAAGCATTCGACCGGCGGCGTCGGCGACAATGTCTCCTTGATGCTGGCGCCCATCGTTGCGGCGTGCGGTGCCTATGTGCCGATGATCTCGGGCCGTGGCCTCGG
This sequence comes from Aminobacter sp. BA135, assembly GCF_050859125.1. Classification (NCBI taxonomy): domain Bacteria; kingdom Pseudomonadati; phylum Pseudomonadota; class Alphaproteobacteria; order Hyphomicrobiales; family Phyllobacteriaceae; genus Aminobacter; species Aminobacter sp. BA135. Next base: position 123,240 of record NZ_CP139572.1, on the reverse strand, counting down.
CCATACCGGCGGCACGCTCGACAAGATGGATTCGATCCCGGGTTATGTCAGCCAGCCCGATCTCGCCCTCTTCCGTCGTGCCGTGCGCGAAGCGGGCTGCGCCGTCATCGGCCAGACATCCGACCTCGCTCCCGCCGACAAACGCTTCTACGGCGTCCGCGACGTCACCGCGACCGTGGAATCGGTGCCGCTGATTACCGCCTCGATCCTGTCCAAGAAGCTCGCCGCCGGCCTCGGTTCACTGGTGCTCGACGTCAAGATCGGCAATGGCGCCTTCATGGAAAAGGCGCGCGATGCGGCAGCACTTGCCGCCAGCCTGGTCGAGGTCGCCAATGGCGCTGGGCTGAAGACGACTGCGCTGATCACCGGCATGAACGAGCCGCTGGCGTCTGCCGCAGGCAATGCCGTCGAGGTCGGGAACGCCGTCGACTTTCTCACCGGCCGCCTCCGCGATCCGCGCTTGGAGGAGGTCACGCTGGCGCTCGCCGCCGAGATGCTGCTGTCCGCCGGCCGCGCAAGTTCGCAGCGCGAGGGGCTTCAGCGGGCACGCATGGCGCTCGAAGACGGCACCGCCGCCGACATCTTCGGCCGCATGGTTTTTGTGCTCGGCGGCCCCGTGGATTTCGTGACGAACGCGGCCAAATATCTGCCCAAGGCAGATGTGGAACTGGTGGTGAAAGCCCCGCGCGGCGGCTTCGTCTCGGCAATCGCAACCCGTGACATCGGCCTTGCGGTCGTCGCCCTGGGCGGCGGCCGCACCCGGCCCGAGGACAAGGTCGACCATGCCGTCGGCATTACCGGGCTGCTTCCTGTCGGTGCCGAAGTGCGGGCCGGTGAGGCGCTCGCCCGCATCCATGCCCGCAGCCCGCTTGCAGCAGAGACGGCTGCCGCTTCGGTGCTTGCCTGCTACACGCTGGATGAAGCCAGGCCAGTGGCGGCGAAGGTGGTCGCCAGACGCATTGCGCCGCGCAGCTAGAAAGCCACGCGGCGCAAGTCACATCCCTTGAGGTCAGCTTGCGTGCCTCCTGCCGAAGCAGGCAACGGCGATTGCAGCCAGCAGGGTCGCGGCACCGCTGTAGATGAAGGCACTGTTGACGCCTGCAGTGTCGACCAGCACGCCGCCGAACACCGCACCCAGCGCGATCGCCACCTGGAAGGTCGCGACCATCAGGCCGCCGGCACTTTCAGCCTGGTCGGGCGCTGCGCGCACCATCCAGGTCTGCACGCCCACCGGCACCGCGCCGAAGGCAAAGCCCCACACGGCGATGGCGACGCCCGCGATCCCGGCCGACGAACCCGCCAACAGCAGCGCCAGCGCCGAGATGGCGATGAGCAACGGAGCCAACGTCACCGCCGACCGCAGGCTGCGTTCGGCCATGAAACCGCCGGCGAGATTGCCGAAGAAACCGCCAATGCCGAAGGCCAGTAGCACCAGCGATATGGTCTCGATGCCGAGTGCCGGCACCTGCTCGAGGAAGGCACGGAAATAGGTGAAGCCGGCGAAATGGCCGGACGCGGTCAGGATGACCAGCAGCAGCCCGACGCGGATCATCGGGTTGCGGGAGACGTCACGCAGGGCACCGAAGCTGGCGATGCTGATGGGCGGAAGCTTGGGCAGCGTGGCGAACTGCACGATCAGCGTGACCAGACCGACGCCGGCGGCGATGATGAAGGCGCTGCGCCAACCCCAGACGTCGCCGACATAGGCGCCCACGGGGGCGGCGCAGACGGTCGCCACAGAAACGCCGGTCAGGATGATCGACATGGCGCGCGGCAGCACCTCGCTGGGCACCAGCCGCATCGCGATGGCCGCCGACATCGACCAGAAGCCGCCGAGTGCCACGCCCAGCAGCACACGCGCGAACAAAAGCGACGGCAGTGACCAGGCGGTTGCCGCGAGCAGGCTCGATACGACCAACAACAGCGACAATCCGATCATCACATGCCGACGGTCGATCTTCCTTGTCGCGATCGCCATTGTCGGCGCGGCGATCGCGGCGACGACGGCAGTCGCCGTCACCGCCTGTCCAGCGGTGCCTTCGGTGATGCCGAGATCCTGCGCCAGCGGCGTCAGCAGGCTGGCCGGCAGGAATTCCGCCGTCACAAGGCCGAACACGCCGAGCGACAACGACAGAACGGCGCCCCACAGGGGTTCAGCGCGCTCCTCGGCCTTCGCTTTCTGGATCGGAATGCCGTCCAGCGTTGCGGTTGCGATATCGTTCATTTGGGAGGCTCTCCGATTGCAGTGCGGTGCAACATGGGGGTGACGATTTGGCGTTTCCATGCTAGAAACGCCAGCATGAATGATCGTTCGTCCAAACTTGCCGCCGACCCGCTGACCGATATCCTCAGGGGTTTGCGCCTCGAAGGCGTCGAATATGGCCGCTGGGAACTGAAGGAGCCGTGGAACATCGAATTCCCGGCCCAGGCAACGGCACGCTTCTACTTCGTCGGACAGAAGGCGTGCTGGCTGCGCCAGCCCTCGGGCGAATGGGTCGAGCTTCGCTGCGGCGACGCCGTGCTCCTGCCGCGCGGCGTGGCCCATGTGATCGCCAGCGAGCCAGGCGCAAAATCGTCGCCGATCAACGGCTACGAGATCAAGCAGATCTGCGAGAAGGTCTTCTGTCTTTCGACCGAGGGCTGCCGGCCGGGCACGCTGCTGTTCTGCGGCAGCATGCATTTCAACCTCGACGGCCTGCACCCGCTGCTCGGCATGATGCCTGACGTCATGCGCACGACCGAACTCGAGGCGCATGACCCCGGTATCACTCACATGCTCGAAACCATGGCCCGCGAGGTCAAGCTCGAGCGCGTCGGTTCCGCCGGCATCGTCGCCCGGCTCGCCGACGTGCTCGCCGCCATCATCATCCGTTCATGGGTCGAGCGCGGCTGCGGCGATTCCAGCGGCTGGATCGCTGCGGTCAGGGATCCCAAGATCGGCAAGGTGCTGGCCGCGATCCATCTCGAACCGAGCCACAACTGGACGGTCGAGGCGCTGGCTCGGATGATGGGCGCATCGCGCTCCGGCTTCGCCGATCGCTTCGCGGCGATCGTCGGCGAAACGCCGGCGCGCTACGTCACTCAGGTCAGGATGCACCAGGCGCGGCAGTGGCTGGTCCGCGACCGCCTGCGCATCTCGGTCGTCGCGTCACGGCTGGGCTACGATTCGGAAGCTGCCTTCAGCCGCGCCTTCAAGCGCGTTATCGGCCATCCGCCCGGCCACTTCAGGACTGCGGATCAGCAAACCGCGGCCTGAGGCTCACTGCACCAGAAGCAGCGCGCCATTTTCGACCTGGTACTTCTTGAGCCGCGACAGGAAGCTCATTCCGATCAGCGTGCCGTCGAGGGCCTTGTCCTCGAGCACCACCACCGGCACGTCGTCGACGCTGATCCGGCCGATCTGCAGCCTGTCGATGCGCGAAAGCGCTGCGCGCGCAGCACCATTTGCCGTGTTGACCTGCTGGGTGAAATCCCCCGGCGCGACCTTCACCCCGGCCTTGCGCGCGGTCGAAAGGTTGATCGCCACCAGCGTCGCCCCGGTGTCGACCATTGCGTCGACCGAGCGACCGTTGATCTTGAAGCTTGCCGTGAAATGGCCGCGCATGTCGGCGTCGATCTTGACGCTGCGTCCGGCGGTGGAGGCAGTCGCAGCACTGACTTCGACGGGCTTGGGCGCCGGCGTAATGGTGCCCGTCGCCATCTCGGTCAAAGCCTTGAACTTCTCACCGTCCTTGTCCCACAGCATGGGCACTGACGCGGATGCGCCGGCACAGACACCGAATATGATGAGCTTACGCAGCATGTGACGCCCCGATTTGAGGCGTCACGATAGTCCGGACAAGGTGATCGTGGCTTTAACGCAGCCATCCCGATGTCAAAGGCGGTAAACCGTGGGTTAAGGCCTATTTGGTGCCGTACATACGGTCGCCGGCGTCGCCGAGGCCGGGGATGATGTAGCCCCGCTCGTTGAGCTCGCGGTCGATCGAGGCGGTGAACACCGGAACATCCGGGTGCGCCTTGGTGAAGCGCTCGATGCCTTCGGGCGAGGCCAGCAGGCACAGGAAGCGCAGGTTGGTGGCGCCGCGGCCCTTCAGCTTGTCGATCGCCGCGATCGCTGAATTGGCGGTGGCCAGCATCGGGTCGACGACGATCACCAGGCGGTCGCCGAGGTCGCTTGGCGCCTTGAAGAAATACTCCACCGCCTCCAGCGTCTCGTGGTCGCGATAAAGCCCGACATGGGCGACGCGGGCTGCCGGCACCAGGTCGAGCAGGCCTTCGAGCAGGCCATTGCCGGCGCGCAGCACCGAGGCGAACACCAGCTTCTTGCCTTCGAGCGTCGGCGCCTCCATCGTCTCGATCGGCGTTTCGATCATCTTGGTGGTCAGTTCGAGGTCGCGCGTCACCTCGTATCCGAGCAGCAGGGAGATCTCGCGCAGCAGCCGCCGGAAGCCGGCCGTCGAGGTTTCCTTGTCGCGCATGATTGTCAGCTTGTGCTGCACAAGCGGATGGTCGACGACGGTCACGGTCATGGCTTACGCTCCTGAAACTCGGATAATTCAGGCCATTCTATCGGCTGGCGCGCCGCCGACCAATGTCGCGCCAGCCTTGAACCACAGTTTTGTCGGCCAAATTCAGCGTTTATGGCCATCGAGACGGGCAAGAAGCGCTGCTTTGGTCTTCCTGTCGACGAAAGCGGCCTCGATCGCCGTGCGGGTCGTCGCCATCAGCGCCTTGTCGTCCATGCCGAAATGCTCAGTGGCGATGTCATATTCGCGCTTCAGGCTGGTCCAGAAATAGGGCGGATCGTCGGAGCTCAGCGTCACCTTGCAACCAGCCGCCCGGAACTTGGGGAAGGGGTGGTCGGCAAAGCTGTCGAACACCTTGAGCGCGATGTTCGACCCCGGGCAGACTTCCAGCACGATGCCTTCGTCGGCGATGCGTTTGACCAGATCGGGGTTTTCGATGGCGCGTACGCCGTGGCCGATCCGCGATGGCTTGATGTGGTCGAGCGCCTGCGCCACGCTCTCCCAGCCCAGCAGTTCGCCGGCATGGATGGTGATGCCGAGGCCGGCCTCGCGGGCGATCTCGAAGGCGCGCACATAATCCTCGAACTCGCCCATACGCTCGTCGCCGGCGACGCCGAAGCCGGTCACCAGTGGATGGTTGCACCTGGCGGCAAAGCGTGCCGCCGCCTCGATCGATTCGACACCGACATGGCGCACGCCGGTGACGATCATCCGGCCCTCGATGCCGGTCTTGGCCTTGGCCCGCAGCATGCCTTCGCCGAGCGCGTCGGTATAGGCCTTGGGCGACAGCCCGGCCTTGATGGCATGGTCGGGCGAAGTGAACACTTCCGAATAGATCGCGCCGTCACGGGCGAGGCTGGTCAGGTAGTGTTCTGAAAGCCGGGCGTAGTCCTCTTCGGTGCGGAAAAGGTCGGCGGCGAAGTCGTAGGCCGCAAGGAACGAGGTGAAGTCGTTCCAGACGAAGGAGCCGTTCTGGATGAAGGGGGAAACGTCCTTGCCGTATTTCTGCGCCTGGCGGACGACGAGTTCTGGTGCCGCCGCCCCTTCTATGTGGCAGTGCAGCTCGGCTTTCAAAGGCATTCGTGCTTCCTTGTCTTGACGGCGCGGGCGCGGCCTAAAACCGCGCCTCAAACAATAGCGCCCGCTGGTGTGATCGGCTATGGTCCCGCCGGATTTGATTGGACAACAAAATGTCAGAACAACGGACGACGGCTGTCGGCGGCATGGAAACCTCCTACGGTTTCCGCAATGTCGGTGCTGGCGACAAGCAGGGCCTGGTCAACGAGGTCTTCCACAAGGTCGCCGACCGCTATGACGTGATGAACGACCTGATGTCGGGCGGCCTGCACCGTATCTGGAAAGACGCCATGGTTGCCTGGCTCAACCCGCCCAGGCGTCAGGGTTGGAAGGTGCTCGACGTTGCCGGCGGCACCGGTGACATCGCCTTCCGCATCGTGGACGCCTCGCATGGCAACGCGCATGCCACCGTGCTCGACATCAACGGCTCGATGCTTGGCGTCGGCCGCGAGCGCGCCGAAAAGCGAGGCCTCGCCGACAAGACGGATTTCGTCGAGGCAAACGCCGAGGAACTGCCTTTCGCCGACGAGACCTTCGACGCCTACACCATCGCTTTCGGCATCCGCAACGTGCCGCGCATCGATGTGGCGCTGTCTGAAGCCTGGCGCGTGCTGAAGCCGGGCGGGCGCCTTTTGGTCCTCGAATTCTCCGAGGTCGAGATGCCCTTGCTCGACAAGATCTACGAAGCCTGGTCGTTCAATGCCATTCCGCGCATTGGCCAGGCCGTGACAGGCGACGGCGAGCCTTACGCCTATCTCGTCGAATCGATCCGCAAGTTCCCCAACCAGCAGAACTTTGCCGCGATGATCACCCGCGCCGGCTTCGACCGCGTCACCTTCCGCAACTACACCGGCGGCATCGCAGCGCTGCACTCGGGCTGGAAGCTTTGACGGACGGCGCGCGATGAGCAGTCTCGGAGCGTCGTTCCGGCTCGCGCGTGCGGGCTGGGTGCTTGTGCGTGAAGGCGTGGTCGCGGCGTTGCCCGGCGACCAGCTCGAGGGCCTGCCGAAGATCGGCTGGCAGGTGGCGCGCCTGCTGACCCGGCGCCGCGCCCGCAAGAGCGTGCGCAGCGATCGCCTTGCCAAGGCGGTCGCCCGCCTTGGTCCGTCCTACGTCAAGCTCGGCCAGTTCCTGGCGACCCGTCCTGACGTCGTCGGCGACGACATCGCGCTCGACCTGGCGTTGCTCCAGGACAGCATGGCGACCTTCCCGATGTCGGAAGCCGTGGAGGCGATCGAAGGTTCGCTCGGCCGCAAGGTCTCCGATCTCTATCTCAGCATCGGCGCGCCGATTGCCGCCGCGTCTATCGCCCAGGTCCATCCGGCCGAAGTTGCGACGCCGGAAGGCCCGCGCAAGGTCGCCGTCAAGGTCATCCGCCCCGGCGTGCGCCGCCGCTTCTTCCAGGATCTCGAAAGCTACTTCCTGGCAGCCCGGCTGCAGGAGCGTTTCGTTCCGTCGAGCCGCCGCCTGCGTCCGGTCGAGATCACCGAGACGATGGCCCAGACAACCAAGATCGAGATGGACTTCCGCCTTGAGGCGGCGGCCTATTCCGAACTTGGCGAAAACACCAGGGATGATCCCGGCTTCCGCGTGCCGTCTGTCGACTGGGAGCGCACCGGCCGCGACGTGCTCACCATGGAGTGGATCGACGGCGTCAAGCTCAACGACATCGAAGGGCTGCGCGCCGCAGGCTTCGATCTCAAGGCGATCGCCGCGACGCTGGTACAGTCGTTCCTGCGACATACGCTGCGCGACGGCTTCTTCCATGCCGACATGCACCCCGGCAACATGTTCGTCGACGCCAATGGCGATATCGTTGCCGTCGATCTCGGCATCTCCGGCCGTCTCGGCAAGAAGGAGCAGCGCTTCCTTGCCGAGATCCTCTACGGCTTCATTACCCGCAACTACATGCGTGTCGCCGAAGTGCATTTCGAGGCCGGCTATGTGCCGCGCCACCACAATGTCGCGGCCTTCGCCCAGGCGATCCGCGCCATCGGCGAGCCGATCCACGGCCAGCCGGCCGAAACCATCTCGATGGCCAAGCTGCTGACGCTGCTGTTCGAGGTCACCGAGCTCTTCGACATGGAGACGCGGCCCGAACTGGTGCTGCTGCAGAAGACCATGGTCGTCGTCGAGGGTGTTGCCCGCACGCTGGACCCGGCCTTCAACATGTGGAAGACGGCCGAACCCGTGGTCGGCAACTGGATCGCGGGCAATCTCGGCCCGCGCGGCCTGATGATCGATGCCCGTGACGGTCTTGGCGCGCTTTTGTCGCTCGCTCGCCAAGCTCCCGATCTCTCCGCCCGGGCCGAGCGTCTGTCGCGCGAGATCGACGCCATGGCTGAAAACGGCCTGCGCTTCGATGCCGCGACCGCGCGCGCCATCGGCAAGGCAGAAGCCCGCCACACGCGCTCCGGCCGTGTCGCGCTCTGGGTCATTGCGCTCACGCTCGTCTACATCGCCTGGCAACTGCTCTGATCGGACAATGCCGGCATTGCTGGCAGTGCCGTCATTGAATGCGCCCCCCGTCGGCGCTACTTTTGCGTCAGACGCGCATCGCCGCTTCGGGAAGGGTTCGAGCCATGCGGTCAATCTCAACTTCGACGACTGCTGCACTCAGCTGCTCGCCAAAACCCGGAACGTGCCGCCGCTTTCCAAGGGCGATTATTTCATCCATACCGACATCGTGCCGGCGCTGAAGCCGGCTTGAGGGCCAAGCATGTTCCTTTCCGGCAAGCGCATCCTGCTCATCATCGGCGGCGGCATCGCGGCCTATAAGTCGCTCGACCTGATCCGTCGGTTGCGCGAGCGCGGCGCATCGGTCCGGGCGGTCATGACCTCTGCCGCCCAGGAGTTCATCACGCCTCTGTCGGTTGGCGCACTCACCGCCGACCACGTCTTCACCGATCTCTTCGACCGCCAGGACGAGCAGGATGTCGGCCACATCAGGCTGGCGCGCGAGACCGACCTGATCGTCGTTGCCCCTGCTACCGCCGACCTGATGGCCAAGCTCGCCAACGGCCATGCCTCCGACCTCGCCTCTGCCGTGCTGCTCGCCACCGACAAGAAGGTGCTGTTTGCGCCGGCCATGAACCCGCGCATGTGGTCGAACCCGGCGACGCGCCGCAACCGCGCCACGCTGGAAAAGGACGGCATCCATTTCATCGGCCCGATGAAAGGCGAGATGGCCGAAAGTAACGAGGCAGGGGAGGGCCGCATGGCCGAGCCGTTGCAGATCGTCGGAGCGGTCGAGGAACTGCTCGATATCAGGCCGAAGCCGCTGTCGGGCCGCAAGATCATCATCACCTCAGGCCCGACGCACGAGTCCATCGATCCCGTGCGCTACATCGCCAACCGCTCGTCGGGCAAGCAGGGTCATGCGCTCGCCGCCTCGCTCGCCCGGCTCGGCGCCGATGTGCGCCTCGTCTCCGGCCCGGTGACCATTCCAGATCCTGCCGGTGTGAAGACGGTGCATGTCGAAAGCGCGCGCGAGATGCGCGATGCGGTCGAACAACTGCTACCGGCCGATGCCGCCATCTTTGTCGCCGCCGTCGCCGACTGGCGCACAGCCGCCTCTGCCGATGAGAAGATCAAGAAGGTGGCGGGCGAGGGGCCGCCGGCGCTGCAGATGGTCGAGAACCCCGACATTCTCGCCGGCGTCGGCCACCACGCCAAGCGTCCCTATCTGGTCATAGGTTTCGCTGCCGAGACCCAGGACGTTCTCAAGAATGCCCAGGCCAAGCTGGCGAGGAAGGGCGCCGACTTCATCGTCGCCAACGATGTCAGCCACGAAGGCGGCGTCATGGGTGGCGACCGCAACCGGGTGAAGATTGTGAGCAAGTCGGGCGTCGACGAATGGCCTGATTTGCCCAAGGAAGAGGTCGCCGAGCGGCTCGCCCAACTGATCGCCGAAAGGCTCAGGACAGTCACGGTCTGAGCCCCGGCGATCTTTTCGCTGCCGGGTCTGCGCCGGCGGCAACAGAGTGTTCACCGGATGGATGCTTGGCCACCCCGCCCGCGCATGCGAGGTGAGTGCCGACCACCATCCGGAGTTCTCCAAGACATGAAGCTTTTCTACATGCCCGGCGCCTGTTCGCTGGCCCCGCACATCGTCGCCAACGAAGTCGGCATCGACCTCGAACTCGTCAAGGTCGACGGCAAGACCAAGACCACTGAAACCCAGCAGGACTTCCTTGCCACCAATCCCAACGGCTATGTGCCGGCGCTGGTGCTCGGCGATGGCGAGCTGATGACCGAATCCTCCGTCCTGGTGCAGTACCTCGCTGACCAGAAGCCCGAGAGCGGCCTGATGCCCAAGGCCGGCGACATGGCGCGCTACCGTGTCCAGCAGTGGCTGGCCTTCGTCGCCACCGAACTGCACAAGGTCTTCGGCACCTTCTTCAAGCCCAACACGCCCGAGGCCACCAAGGAGATCAACCGCGAGCTGCTCGCCAGGCGCCTGGCCTATGTCGACGGCAAGCTCGACGGCCGCGCCTATCTGATGGGTGATGCCTTCACTGCGGCTGACGCCTATCTCTGGACGATCCTAGGCTGGGCCAAGCATGTCGGCATCGATCTGTCTTCCTTTGCCAACATCCAGCGCTATCTCGGCACCGTGGCTGCCCGCCCGGCCGTGCAGAAGGCCCTGCGCGCCGAAGGCCTGGCCTGATCTCCGGCTCCAGCAACTGCCGCCGCTGTTAAGCGGCAATTGCAGATTTGATAATTGACGGCCTCGAGGCTCACGCCTTGGGGCCGTTTTCTTTATGGCATTCCTATTTCTTTGTCCGCCCCGCTCTCTCGAACCTTAATGTGGTTCGGAGCCATATTCCTTTGCGAAATCCAGACCCGGCCAACGTCGTCAGCATGCCTGACGCCGTCGTTTGGCGCGTGGGGATGGTCCTTATGCCCTCGGCTTAAGGTTTCAACGGAACAGGAGTTTTCGAAGATGGACATCTTCGTTCTCGCCATAGGCGTGGTCTTCTTCGCCTTGTGCTTCGCCTACGTCAAAGCCTGCGACATCCTCTGAAGGAACGCCAAATGTTGCTCGAATACATCCTCGGCGGCGCAGTGACCGTGTTCCTGCTTGCCTATCTGACCTACGCGCTCATCCGCCCCGAACGGTTCTGACCGCTCAGCGCTCGCACGGAAAGCTTCTCAAATGACCATCAATGGCTGGATACAGATCGCCGCATTCTGCGCGGTCATCATTCTGCTCGTGAAGCCGCTCGGCGGCTACATGACCCGCGTCTTTACTGGCGAGCGCACGTTTTTGTCGCCGCTGCTCGGGCCGGTTGAGCGCGTGCTCTACCGGCTTGCCGGCACCAGCGAGCGCGAGGACCAGCACTGGACTGGCTATGCCGCCGCCATGCTGTCCTTCAACATCGCCGGCTTCCTGCTGCTTTTTGCGATGCAGAGGTTCCAGGGCTCGCTGCCCTTCAACCCGGCAGCCATGGGTGCTGTGCCGCCCGAGCTCGCCTTCAACACTGCCGTCAGCTTCGTCACCAACACCAACTGGCAGAACTACGGCGGCGAAAGCACGATGTCCTATCTCGTGCAAATGGCCGGCCTGACGGTGCAGAACTTCGTCTCGGCCGCCACCGGCATCGCCATCGGTATGGCGCTGATCCGCGGTTTCGCCCGCGCCTCGGGCAAGTCGATCGGCAACTTCTGGGTCGATCTGACGCGCGCCACGCTCTACGTGCTTTTGCCGCTCTGCATCGTGCTCACGCTCGCCTATGTCTGGCTCGGCGTGCCGCAGACGGTCGGTTCCTACATCGCTGCCACCACCGTCGAGGGAGCTCAGCAGACCATCGCTGTGGGACCAGTCGCCTCGCAGCTCGCCATCAAGATGCTCGGCACCAATGGCGGCGGCTTCTTCAACGCCAACTCGGCGCATCCGTTCGAGAATCCCGACGCCATCTCCAACTTTATCCAGATGGTCTCGATCTTCGCGCTGGGTGCCGCACTCACCAACGTTTTCGGACGCATGGTCGGCAACCAGCGCCAGGGCTGGGCGATCTTCGCCACAATGGGCATCCTGTTTGTCGCCGGCGTCGCCATCACCTACTGGGCCGAGGCTGCCGGCAACCCGCTGGTGCACGCGCTGGGCATCGATGGCGGCAACATGGAAGGCAAGGAAGCCCGCTTCGGCATCGTCTTGTCGTCGCTCTTCGCCGTCATCACTACGGCTGCCTCCTGCGGTGCGGTCAACGCCATGCACGGCTCGTTCACAGCCCTCGGCGGCATGATCCCGCTGATCAACATGGAACTCGGCGAGGTCATCGTCGGCGGCGTCGGCGCCGGCTTCTACGGTATCCTGATGTTCGTCGTCATTGCCATCTTCGTCGCCGGCCTGATGGTCGGCCGCACGCCGGAATATCTCGGCAAGAAGATCGAGGCCAAGGAAATCAAGATGGCCGTGCTTGCCATCCTGTGCCTGCCGCTCGCCATGCTCGGCTTCACGGCCATCGCCGTGCTGTTGCCGAGTGCCGTGGCTTCAGTCGGCACGCCGGGTCCGCACGGCTTCTCCGAGATCCTCTACGCCTACACCTCGGGCGCGGCCAACAACGGCTCGGCCTTCGGCGGTCTCACCGGCAACACGCCCTGGTACAACATAACAATTGGTCTCGCCATGCTGATGGGCCGCTTCCTGGTCATCATACCGGCACTCGCCATCGCCGGTTCGCTGGTCACCAAGAAGACCGTGCCCGCTTCCGCTGGCACCTTCCCCACCGACAGCCCGCTGTTCGTCGGCCTGCTTGCCGGCGTCATTCTGATTGTCGGCGGCCTGACCTTCTTCCCGGCGCTCGCCGTCGGCCCGATCGTCGAGCACCTCGCCATGATCGTCGGCCAGACGTTCTGATGCAGCGCCGCAAAACCAAACGACTGGAGTCTCTCACATGAGTGCCCACAAATCTGCGAGCCTGCTCGACGCTCGCATCATCGTTCCCGCCATAGGCGACGCGTTCAGGAAGCTCGACCCACGCAGCCTGGCCAAGAACCCTGTCATGTTCGTCGTCGCCGTCGTCACGGCGCTGACATCAGTGCTGTTCATCAAGGACCTGGTCACGGGTGCGGGCGGGCTCGGCTTCTCGTTCCAGATCATCCTGTGGCTCTGGTTCACCGTGCTGTTCGCCAACTTCGCCGAGGCTGTCGCCGAAGGCCGCGGCAAGGCCCAGGCAGACTCGCTGCGCAAGGCGCGCACCGAAACCCAGGCCAAGCTGCTCGAGGGCGAAAGCCGCACCGCCTACAAGATGGTGCCGGGCACCAGCTTGAAGGTCGGCCAGGTCGTCCTCGTCGAGGCCGGCGACATCATCCCCTCCGATGGCGAAATCATCGAAGGTGTCGCTTCGGTCAACGAAGCCGCGATAACAGGCGAGTCCGCGCCCGTCATTCGTGAATCCGGTGGCGACCGTTCGGCCGTGACAGGCGGCACCCAGGTGCTGTCGGACTGGATCCGCGTGCGTATCACGGCGGCCGCCGGCTCGACCTTCCTCGACCGCATGATCTCGCTGGTCGAGGGCGCCGAGCGCCAGAAGACGCCGAACGAAATTGCGCTCAACATCCTGCTTGCCGGCATGACGCTGATCTTCGTGCTCGCCGTCGCCACCATCCCGAGCTTCGCTACCTATGCCGGCGGCTATATTCCGGTCATCGTGCTTGTCGCGCTGTTCGTGACGCTGATCCCGACCACCATCGGCGCGTTGCTGTCGGCCATCGGCATTGCCGGCATGGACCGTCTAGTGCGCTTCAACGTGCTCGCCATGTCGGGCCGCGCCGTCGAGGCCGCCGGCGACGTCGACACGCTTTTGCTCGACAAGACCGGCACCATCACCCTCGGCAACCGCCAGGCCACAGAGTTCCGTCCGGTCAAGGGTGTAACCGAGCAGGAGCTCGCCGACGCGGCCCAGCTTGCCTCGCTCGCCGACGAAACGCCGGAAGGCCGCTCGATCGTCGTGCTCGCCAAGGAACGCTATGGCATCCGTGCCCGCGACATGGGCTCGCTGCATGCCCATTTCGTGCCCTTCACTGCTCAGAGCCGGATGAGCGGCGTCGATTTCGACGGCTCTTCCATCCGCAAAGGCGCCGTCGACTCGGTGCTCAACCATGTCAAGTCGGGCGCCGCCTCGGCCTCGGGCGCACGGGTCGATGCCGAAGCGGTGCGTGGCATCCAGGCCATCTCCGACGAAATCGGCAAGCTCGGTGGCACCCCGCTCGCGGTTGTCCGCGATGCCCGCCTGCTCGGCGTCATCTACCTCAAGGATATCGTCAAGGGTGGCATCAAGGAACGCTTCACCGAGCTGCGCCGGATGGGCATCCGCACTGTCATGATAACAGGCGACAACCCGATGACGGCCGCCGCCATCGCTGCCGAAGCCGGCGTCGACGACTTCCTCGCCCAGGCGACACCTGAGAACAAGCTCAGCCTGATCCGCGAGGAACAGGCCAAGGGCAAGCTGGTGGCCATGTGCGGCGACGGCACCAACGACGCCCCGGCCCTCGCCCAGGCCGACGTCGGCGTGGCGATGAACACCGGCACGGTCGCCGCCCGCGAGGCCGGCAACATGGTCGACCTCGACAGTGATCCGACCAAGCTCATCGAGATCGTCGAGATCGGCAAGCAGCTGTTGATGACCCGCGGCGCGCTGACGACCTTTTCCATCGCCAACGACATCGCCAAATATTTCGCCATCATCCCGGCGATGTTCCTGGCCTTCTATCCCCAGCTCGGCGCGCTCAACATCATGGGCTTGTCGACACCGCAGAGCGCCATCCTGTCGGCGATCATCTTCAACGCGCTGATCATCGTCGCGCTGATTCCGCTGTCGCTGAAGGGCGTCAAATACCGGCCGATCGGCGCCGGCGCACTACTCCGCCGCAACCTGCTCGTCTACGGCCTCGGCGGCATCATCGTGCCCTTCATCGGCATCAAGGCCATCGACATGGCGATCACCGCCATCGGCCTCGTGTAAAGGACATCCATCATGTTGAAGCAACTCAGACCTGCGCTCGTCATGATCGTCGCGCTCACCGTCATCACCGGCCTTGCCTATCCGCTTGGCATGACCGGCATCGCCCAGGTGCTGTTCCCCAGACAGGCCAATGGCAGCCTGATCGAGAAGGACGGCAAGATCATCGGTTCCGAGCTGATCGGCCAGGCTTTCGCCGGCGAGCAGTACTTCCATGGTCGCCCCTCTGCCGCCGGCGACGGCTACAATGCCGCCGCTTCCTCGGGCTCCAACCTCGGCCCGACAAGCGCCAAGCTCATCGACCGCATCAAGGCCGAGGTGGAGGCGCTGAAGCAGAGCGATCCTGGCGCACCAGTGCCGGTGGAACTGGTCACCGCCTCTGGCAGCGGTCTTGATCCGCACCTGTCGCCTGAAGCTGCCTATTTCCAGGTGGCACGTGTGGCCAAGGCACGAGGTGCCGATGAGGCGGTCATCCGCAAGCTCGTCGACGGCCATGTCGAGGCGCGCGAACTCGGCTTCATGGGCGAACCGGTGGTCAACGTGCTCAAGCTCAATTTGGCCCTCGACGCAGCGGTTTCGCCCTGACAAGGTCGCGTCGGAGTTCCAGTGGGACTTCGGCGCGCCAGACTGCAAAAGAACAGATGCCAGACGATATCAGGGACAAGGAAGCCAGGCCTTCGCCGGACGCGCTGCTCGAGACGGCAGAGCGCGAAGGCCGCGGCCGTCTGAAGATATTTCTCGGTGCTGCCCCCGGCGTCGGCAAGACCTACGAGATGCTGATGTCGGGCCGCGCGCGCCTTGCCGACGGCACTGACGTTGTCATCGGCGTCGTCGAGACCCACGGCCGCCGCGAAACCCAGGCGCTGGTCGAAGGCTTCGAGGTCGTCCCGCGCAAGGCAGTCGACTACAAGGGGCGTACCCTCGAAGAGATGGACCTCGATGCCATCATCGCGCGCCGGCCGGCGCTCGCACTTGTCGATGAACTCGCCCACACCAATGCGCCCGGCAGCCGCCATCCCAAGCGTTATCTCGACGTCCAGGAGCTGTTGAGCCAGGGCATCGATGTCTACACCACGCTCAACATCCAGCATGTCGAGAGCCTCAATGACATCGTCGCCCAGATCACCCGCGTCACCGTGCGCGAGACGGTACCTGACTCCATCATCGATCGCGCTGACGACGTCGAGATCATCGATCTCACGCCCGACGACCTGATCAAGCGCCTGCACGAGGGCAAGGTCTATGTACCGTCCACGGCGCGCCGCGCCATCGAGAACTATTTTTCGCCCGGCAACCTGACCGCTCTGCGCGAACTGGCACTGCGCCGCACCGCCCAGCGCGTCGACGAGCAGTTGCTGACCCACATGCAGGCCAACGCCATTGAGGGGCCGTGGGCGGCCGGCGATCGCGTGCTGGTTGCCGTCGACGAGCATCCGCGCGGCGCCTCGCTGGTTCGTTATGCGCGCCGCCAGGCCGACCGCCTGCGTTGCCCATGGGCGGCACTCCATGTCGAGACGTCGCGCTCGGCCAATCTGCCCGACGCCGACAAGGACCGGCTCGCCGCGACCATGCGCCTTGCCGAGCAGCTTGGCGGCGAGGCGATCACCATTCCCGGCCAGTCGGTGGCTGCAGACATCGTCCGCCATGCCGCCACCCACAACTTCACCCACATCGTCGTCGGCAAGCCGGCCAAGTCGCGCTGGCGCGAGTATTTCGAGGGCTCGGTCACCCATGACCTGATCCGCCAGGCCGGCAACATCTCGGTGCACGTCACCTCGGGCACCGAGCAAGATGCGGGGCCTGCCTCGCAGGGCGTGAAGACGGCGCCAGCTCGGCGGCGCTTAGACCCATGGCCCTATCTCACGGCAGGGCTGCATGTCGTCGGCGCGCTTGTCGTGGGCATGGCGCTGCGGCAATTCCTCGATGTTCGCAACATCGCACTGGTCTTCCTGATGGCCGTGCTGAGCTCGGCGGTCACGCTCGGCCTTTGGCCGGCATTGTTTGCCTCGGTGCTCAGCGCGTTCGCCTATAACTTCTTCTTTTTGCCGCCGCTCTACACGCTGACCATCGCCGATCCGGAAAGCGTGGTCGCGCTGGTGTTCTTCCTCATCGTTGCGGTCATCGCCTCCAACCTGACCGGCCGTGTCCAGCGCCAGGCCGCCGCCGCCCGCGAGCGCGCCCGGATGACCGAGGACCTCTATCTCTTCTCCAAGAAGCTCGCCGGCACCGGTACGCTCGACGACGTGCTCTGGGCCACCGCCTTCCAGATCGCCTCGATGCTCCGGGTCCGCGTCGTCCTGCTTTTGCCCGAGGAGGGCACCATCGCCGTCAAGGCCGGCTATCCACCCGACGACACGCTCGTCGACGCCGACATCGCCGCCGCCAGATGGGCCTGGGAACACAACCGCGCCGCCGGCCGGGGCGCCGACACGCTGCCCGGCGCCAAGCGGCTTTACCTGCCGCTGCGCACGGGGCGCATGGCGGTGGGCGTCGTCGGTCTCGACAACGACCGCCAGGGCCCGATCCTCACGCCCGAGCAGCAGCGCCTGTTCGATGCGCTGGCCGACCAGGCGGCGGTCGCCATCGAGCGCATCCAGCTCGTCGCCGATGTCGATCGTGCCAGACTTGCCGTCGAGGCCGACAGGCTGCGCTCGGCGTTGCTCACCTCGATCTCGCACGACCTCAAGACCCCGCTCGCCAGCATCATGGGCGCGGCGGGCGCGCTGCGCGAGTTCGGCGTCTCGCTGCCCGAGGAGGGCAGGGCGGAGCTCGTCTCGACGGTTCTCGACGAATCCGAGCGGCTCAACCGCTTCATCGCCAATCTGCTTGACATGACCAAGATCGAGTCGGGCGCGATGGAGCCCAATGCGGCGCTGCACTATGTCGGCGACATTGTCGGCTCGGCGCTCCGCCGCGCGGCCAAGATCACCGCACAGCACAAGACCGAGCTCGATATGCCGGCCGACCTGCCGATGCTGAAGCTTGATCCGGTGCTGTTCGAGCAGGTTCTGTTCAATCTGCTCGACAATGCCGCGAAATATGCCCCCGAGGGCTCGACGATCCGCATCCGCGGCTGGGCCGACGGTGTGACGGTCGTCATCCAGCTCATGGACGAGGGCCCCGGAATTCCGCAGGCTGATCTGGAGCGCGTCTTCGATACGTTCTATCGCGTCCGCAAGGGCGACCATGTCCGCGCCGGCACCGGTCTCGGCCTGTCGATCTGCCGTGGCTTCGTCGAGGCGATGGGCGGCACAATCGTCGCCTCCAACCGCGCCGATCGGCCAGGTGCTGTCTTCACCATCACCATGCCGGTGCCGGTCGAGCGACCAAATGTTGGCGGACCTGCCTTGGGCGGATCAAACCTGGACGAAACTGCATGACCAACGCATCGGTGAAGATCCTGATCGTCGATGACGAGCCGCCGATCCGCAAGCTGCTGCGGGTCGGGCTTTCAACCCAGGGCTATGCCATCTCCGAGGCACCGGCGGCCAAGCCGGCGATGGTCATGGTCAAGGCCGAGAAGCCGGATCTCATCCTGCTCGATCTCGGCCTGCCCGACATGGGCGGCCATGATCTGCTCGCCGCGTGGCGGCAGGGGGGCCTGCAGGTGCCGGTCATCATCCTGTCCAGCCGCACCGACGAGGCCGGCATCGTCAAGGCGCTGGAACTTGGCGCAGACGACTATGTGACAAAACCTTTCGGCATGAACGAGCTTGCCGCGCGCATCCGCACCGCGCTTCGTCACCGGCTGCAGCAGCAGGGTGAAAAGCCGGTGTTCCAGACTGGCGAGCTGTCGGTCGACCTGGTCAAGCGCATCGTCAGGCTTGGCGGTCAGGAGGTGAAGCTGTCGCCCAAGGAATACGACATCTTGCGTGTACTGGTGCAGCATGCCGGCAAGGTTCTCACCCACCGCTTCCTGCTCGAGCATGTCTGGGGCGGCTCGGCCGACGTGCAATATCTCCGCGTCTATGTCCGCCAGCTCAGGCAGAAGATCGAAAAAACCCCCGACGAGCCGCACTACATCACCACAGAGACCGGCGTCGGCTACAGGCTGCGCGAGCCCGACTGACTTGCCGGACGGACGGCGTCACGGCCTGCAAGCAACCGGTCTATCGCGATCAGGGTGACGGCGATGACGAGAAAGGCTGCGGTCAACAGCGTAATGCTGGCCGTAAGCTGCTTGAAGTTCAGTGCTTCCGGATTGAGGAACCAGTAGGCGTACCAGCCGTCGGCAGCACCCCTGGCAAAGGCATAGCCGCAATAGGCCAGCGGCAGCGCCGCCGCCCACAGCGCGTCTCGCCATTTGAGCCCGACGTGATCCCAGACGAGCCACGTCAGGAAGAACAGGACCGGCGTCGCGTCATGCAGGGCATGGTCGGCCACCGCCTGCCAACCAATCGGCTGCCAGATCGCCCTCAGCAATACCGAGTAGATCAACCCGCCGAACACGATCGCCGCTGCCGTCACCAGCCGCGAGCGTCGCCCGGCCATCGCGCTGCCGGGGCTCAACGCCAAGGCGCTGGCCACCACCGCAGCCATCAGGTTCATGATGATGGTGAAGAACCCGAAGAACCGCCATACCGCCTCGACGACAGACGCGCCGTCGGCGGTCATCTGCCCGACCAGCAACACAAGCTGCAGCCCAAGCGCTGACCATGCGACAATTGCGGTGATGAAGGCCAGGCTGCGGCGAAGGGGCAAAGCGGGCATTCCCGAGTAATTTCAGCCGCCAAGCTACATCAACAGGCCGTCGGCGCAATGCGCCCGCAGAAACGAAAATCGCCCCCTCCGCTGAGCGAAGGGGGCGACGCATCAAGCCTGAATCCCGTAGGGATCACACATCCAGATTGGCAACGCTGAGTGCGTTTTCCTGGATGAAGTCGCGGCGCGGCTCGACCTCGTCGCCCATCAGGCGGGCAAACAGCGCGTCGGCGTCGGTGGCGTCGTTGACCTTGACCTGCAGCAGCGAGCGCACGTTCGGGTCGAGCGTCGTCTCCCACAGCTGCTCGGCGTTCATTTCGCCCAGGCCCTTGTAGCGCTGCATGGTCAGGCCCTTGCGGCCCGAGGCGAAGACGGCGGTCAGCAGCGCCAGCGGCCCTGCCAGGGTCTCCGAATTGTCCTTGCGGCGCAGCACCGGCGGCTGGGAATAGAGCTCGGTAAGGCGTGCAGCATAACGGTCAAGCGCGCGCGCGTCGGCCGAGTTGATCAGCGCCATGTCGAGGTGGATGCTTTCCTTGACGCTGCGCAGCGTGCGTTCGAAGACATAGCCGCCCGAGCCGTCATTGCTGGTCGCGATCTCGCCCGTCCAGCCGCGCTCGATGTCTTCCGAGATCAGGTCGAGGCGCTGGGCGATTGTTTCGGCCATTGCCTTGGCGCGGCCGAGATCGTTGAAGATGTCGGGGTTGAGCGCGCCGGCGATCGCCGCCTGCTCGACCACCGGCCTGGAATAACGCGTATGCAGGCCGTCGATCAGCGTGCGCACGCCAAGCGCGTCGGCCACGGCCGTACGCAGATCCTGACCGGTCCGCACCTCGCCCGATGCAAGCGTCAGCGACGCCTCGTCGAGACCGACATCGACAAGGTAATCCTCAAAGGCGCTCTCGTCCTTCAGATACTGCGAGCTCTTGCCGCGCGTCACCTTGTAGAGCGGCGGCTGGGCGATATAGAGGTGGCCGCGCTCGATCAGCTCCGGCATCTGGCGGAAGAAGAACGTCAGCAAAAGCGTGCGGATATGGGCGCCGTCGACGTCGGCGTCGGTCATGATGATGATCTTGTGGTAGCGCAGCTTGTCGGCGTTGAACTCGTCCTTGCCGATCGAGGTGCCGAGCGCAGTGATCAGCGTGCCGATCATGTCAGACGACAGCATGCGGTCGAAGCGCGCACGCTCGACGTTGAGGATCTTGCCGCGCAGCGGCAGGATCGCCTGGTTCTGGCGCGAGCGGCCGCTCTTGGCGGAGCCGCCTGCCGAGTCACCCTCGACGATGAAGATTTCGGACTTGGCCGGATCGCGCTCCTGGCAGTCGGCCAGCTTGCCGGGCAGCGAGGTGATGTCGAGCACGCCCTTGCGGCGGGTCAGCTCCCGCGCTTTGCGCGCTGCTTCGCGCGCGGCAGCGGCCTCAACCACCTTGGCGATCAGCGTCTTGGCTTCGGTCGGGTGCTCCTCGAGCCAGGTGCCGAGTGCTTCGTTGACCAGGCTCTCCACCACCGGACGAACCTCGGAGGACACCAGCTTGTCCTTGGTCTGCGACGAAAACTTCGGATCGGGAACCTTGACCGAAAGCACCGCTGTCAGGCCCTCGCGGGTGTCGTCTGCGGTGATCGAGACCTTTTCCTTCTTCGAAATGCCCGAGGTTTCGGCATAGCCGGTCACCTGGCGCGTCAGGGCACCGCGGAAGCCGGCAAGGTGTGTGCCGCCGTCGCGCTGCGGGATGTTGTTGGTGAAGGCCAGCACGTTCTCGTGGTAGCTGTCGTTCCACCACATCGCCACTTCGACCGTGATGCCGTCGCGCTCGGCACGGATGGCGATCGGTGCCGCGATCAGCGGCTTCTTGGCGCGGTCGAGATACTTCACGAATTCGATCAGGCCGCCGTCATAGAGCAACTCCTGCACCTTCACGTCGGCATGGCGCTTGTCGGACAAGACGATGCGCACGCCCGAATTCAGGAAGGCCAGCTCGCGCAGGCGATGTTCCAGCGTGTTGTAGTCGAAATCCACCATGGTGAAGGTCTCGGACGAGGGCAGGAAGGTCACTTCCGTGCCGGTCTCGTCGCCGGCCTGTCCCACCACCTTCAGCGGCGCCACGGCATTGCCGTGGCTGAAGGTCATCTCGTGGATTTCGCCCTTGCGGCGGATTCTGAGCTTCAGCCACACCGACAATGCGTTGACGACGGACACGCCGACGCCGTGCAGGCCGCCCGACACCTTGTAGGAGTTCTGGTCGAACTTACCGCCAGCATGCAGCTGCGTCATGATCACCTCGGCGGCGGAAACGCCTTCCGAAGGGTGGATATCGGTCGGAATGCCGCGGCCGTTGTCGGTCACGGTCACCGATCCATCGGGATTGAGTGACACCGTCACCAGCGTGGCATGGCCGGCCAGCGCCTCGTCGATCGCGTTGTCGACGACCTCATAGACCATATGGTGCAGGCCCGAGCCGTCGTCAGTGTCGCCGATATACATGCCTGGGCGCTTGCGGACGGCATCCAACCCCTTCAAAACCTTGATGGAATCTGCGCCGTACTCGGCTTCTGCGCCGGGAAGGTTCTCGGACTGGTCGCTCATGAAAAACTTTCGTCTGACTGCCGCAGGAGGACGCGGCAAAATCGGCCCCGAATCGCACGCCCGTTGGTACCCGAGATATAGGCGTTAAGTGTGGTTTTTCCAAGTTTTACCGGGCTTTTGCGACGGGATAACGCCACGTCGCGTGGCCTTGCGGCGCCTCGCCTTCCGGCTTGATGGTTCGGCCCATCCGGGCCGTCTGCAGCCGGTGCCGAAAACGAGTAGAGACGCCGTCTACGCGAGCCAAAAATGCCGACAAGCTGCTACCGGGGGCCGACCAACGGCAGCATCTTGGCCGTGTTGCCTGAGGAGGCTGCCTATTGTTGGCAAACTGGCGAAACTATGTGATTTCTCTTCCGTCTATGTAGTCGGGGTTTGGAACAAACACCGCGCTGGCGCATTCAGGCTCGTCAATACTGCCGTCCCACTTCTGTCTGACGCCGTGGGGCCCGCTTTTTGCCGACCTACGCTTTTTACAACAGATTTCAGGCGAGAAAATTCTCATCCATGCCGACCACAAGACCATTGAAGGCCGACGACAAGATTTCCAATCCGATCGTTTCAGGCGAACTCGCCGGGCTCATCGAGGCCCTGGACTGGACGTCTACGCCGATCGGCCCGATCGGCTCCTGGCCAGCAGTCGTGCGCATGACGATCCGCATCATGCTGGCATCGGCAATGCCGATGTGCCTGCTCATCGGCCGCAAGGGCGTGATGATCTACAACGACGCCTATCGCGACATCGCGGGCGCGAGGCATCCGGCCTGCCTCGGCACTTCGGTCTTTGACAGTTGGCCCGAGGTCGCGCAGTTCAACCGTACCGTCATCGACCGCATCTTCGATGGAGAAACGCTGACCTACGAGGATCAGGAACTGGTGCTGTGGCGCAATGGTGCCGCCGAACGCGTCTGGCTCGAGCTCGACTACAGTCCGTTGCTCGACGACGACGGCGAGGCGGTCGGTGCATTTGCGATCCTGGCTGAAACCACCAAGCGCGTACGTGCCGAAAAGGCACTCGCCCGCAGCGAGGAGCGCCTGTCGCTGGCGCTCGAGGCGTCGGGCATCGTCGGTGCCTGGGAACTCGATCTGACCAGCCGGATCGTCACAGCCGACGCCCGTTTCGCCGAGATGTTCGGCGTCGGCCTCGCGGCCGCCGAACAGGGCATTTCGGCTGAAGGCTTCTTCAGGCGCATCCATCCCGCCGACCGGGACTTCGTCGCGCGCAAGACCGACGAAGCAATCGCCAATCGCGGCGGATTTCGGGCCGAGTATCGCCTCGTCGACGACGATGGCGGTATCCGTTGGGTGCTTGCCACCGGCAAGTTTTTCGAAACCGTCGGCGGCAATCCGCGTCTGCCGGGCGTCGTCATCGACATCACCGAGCGCAAGGCGGTCGAGGCGGCACTGGCGGCAAGCGAAGCCGGCTTCCGCACGCTTGCCGACACCATGCCGCAGATGGTTTGGTCGACCAGGCCCGACGGTTTCCATGACTATTACAATGCGCGCTGGTACGAATTCACCGGCATGCCGCTCGGTTCGACGGATGGCGAGGCATGGGCAGGTATGTTCCATCCCGACGACCAGGACCGCGCCTGGGAGTTGTGGCGCCATTCGCTCGCCACCGGCGAGCCCTACCAGATCGAGTACCGGCTGCGTCATGCCAATGGCGAATACCGCTGGACACTGGGTCGGGCGCTGGCCATCCGCAACGAGGCCGGCGAGATCATCCGCTGGTTTGGCACCTGTACCGACATCCATGAAACCAAGCAGGTTGCCGAGGAGCGCGAGATCGTCGCGCACGAGCTCAGCCACCGCATCAAGAACATCTTTTCGGTTCTCAACGGCATCATCAGCCTGTCGGCGCGGTCCCATCCCGACATCAAGCCCTTGGCCGACCAACTCAGGCAGCGCATCAGCGCGATGGGCAAGGCGCATGATTTTGTCCGGCCGCACAGCCAGGCATCGCGGCCGCAGAACAACCAGTCTTCGCTGCGCGCCCTGGTCGAGCTTCTGCTCGCTCCGCATGTCGGCGACGATTCCGGCCGTTTTACCTTCCACGGTGACGACGCCACCATCGACGACGGCGCGGCCACTCCGCTTGCGTTGCTGTTTCATGAGCTTGCCACCAATGCGGCGAAATATGGCGCCTTGGCGGAGGCCGATGGCCGCGTGGTCATCGACGCTGTTTTGAGCGGCGACAAGTATCGCATGGTCTGGAAGGAGACGGGTGGCGCGCCAGTTTCGGGGCCGCCCGCCGGCGAAGGTTTCGGCAGCCGCCTGATCACACTCAGCGTCCAGGGCCAGCTTGGCGGCACGCTGCAGCGGCGCTGGAACGCGGATGGGCTCGAAGTAGAACTGACGATGCCGGCAGCACAGCTCAACCGTTCGGCAACGTTGCGGCGCTAAAGCGACGACAAAGGGCGCAGCGGCTTCGGCCGGAGCGCCCTTGATGGTGTTGAGTCGTCGCGTTTTCGTCAGGCGGTTACGCCAAGTCCGTCCTCGCGCTCATTGCAATTATCCGCTCCAAACAGCTTCAGCCGCGTTGGCGGTTCTGCGGCAAGGCGGTGTCGGCGCGCCACTGCATATCGTACCGCTTCAGACAATTCTTCGTCCATCACCGGCTTGGGCAGTACGCCGATCGTGCCG
Organism: Aminobacter sp. BA135; assembly: GCF_050859125.1. Classification (NCBI taxonomy): domain Bacteria; kingdom Pseudomonadati; phylum Pseudomonadota; class Alphaproteobacteria; order Hyphomicrobiales; family Phyllobacteriaceae; genus Aminobacter; species Aminobacter sp. BA135. Next base: position 98,743 of record NZ_CP139572.1, on the reverse strand, counting down.
GGAACGCCGTCGCCCAGTTGCGAAGGGTTGGCGGTGATGAACAGCACCGTCACGCCGAACTGTTCGGCAAGAATCTTGCCCAGTGAAGGGCCGGTAGGGCCATCCCGCAAATTGAGGTCAACAAGCGCTATTTCGGCATGCCGCGCCAAGTCGAGGGCACTCGCCGAGTCCATGGCGATGCCGATCGGTTGGTGTCCTAGCTCTTCGAGCATGCTTTCAATTTCGGTGGCAACGAATATCTCGTCTTCAACCACCATCACCTTGCAGTTCATCATGTCACTCTACACGCGTACTCCCTGTTGATTGGTTGCATGGCCAAACGTCACCGTCAGGGATAGGTTGCATGCCAGGGCGGTGAATTTCCGCAAAGACAATGTTTGTCGCCTCAATTTTGGTCCTGAGGCAACGACGTGGTCAACCGACACGGAGCGGCTTCAGCGCTTCGCTCCAGCGGAACAGTTCGTTGAGCATCGTCTTGGCGCTGTCCTCGATCAGCGCGTTCGACTTGAACTCGCCATCCTCGGCGAGGTGCTGGGTGAAGGCGGGGATGGCGATCGCCTCGGGGATCGGCATGATCTTCAGCGTCGTCAAAAGCATCTTTTCCGACTGCACGGCGCGCAGGCCGGCAGAGACGCCGCCATAGCTCAGGAAACCGGCCGGCTTGTAGTTCCACTCGCGCGCCAGATAGTTGACCGCGTTCACCAGCGCAGGCGCGGCGAAGAAATTGTACTCCGGCGTCACGAACACGAACGCGTCGCCGGCTTTGATCGCCTCGGACCACTTCTTCGTATGCTCGTTCTCGTACTGACCGAGCCTTGGGTGTCTGGGCTCGTCGAAGATCGGTAGGCCGAAGGCCTCGATGTCGGTGATGACGGGTTCGAACTTGCCATGCTCGCGCGCATAGGCATCGAGCCAGCGGGCGAAAACGGGTCCGACGCGGCCGGGGCGGGTGCTGGCCACGACGATATTGAGCTGGTGTTTCAAGATTTCAGTCCTTGGCAGGTAAGGGGGCGGTATCAAAAGGTGACTGGCGGGAGATAGTCGCCTGGACCCTGCCATGGCAAGAAGGCACCTTGAGGTAACCCGGTCACTTCTCGGTCATCGTCCCGTTCCGCCGCATGGACGTGCCCACTCTCCATGCCTACATTCCACGGATGAGGCATATTTGATGGACACAAGACCCGAACCCTTCGTCCCGCCCGCGCCGACGCCGCGCACCACGCCGCCGTCGACGCTGGAGATGATGCGCATCGTCTATCGCAATCCGCTCGAGTTGTGGGGCGAGCCGTCCTACAACGAGCCGTGGATTTCGGTAAACGGCGTCGGCGGTCCGCTGGTCATCGCCAACGATCCCGGGCTCATCCGTCACGTGCTGGTCGACAACGCCAAGAACTACAAGATGGCGACCGTCCGCCAGATGATCCTGCGACCGATCCTGCGCGATGGTCTGCTGACCGCCGAGGGCGACGTCTGGAAGCGTTCCCGCAAGGCTATGGCCCCGGTCTTTACCCCGCGCCATATTTTCGGTTTCGCCCAGCCGATGCTCGCCCGCACCCTCGACTTCGTCAAACGTTACGAGGACGCCTCAGGCACCGTCGATGTTGCCCACGACATGACAATGCTGACCTACGAGATTCTGGCCGAGACGCTGTTTTCGGGCGAGATCGCGGGCGAGGCCGGCAGCTTCGCCCACGAGATCGACCGGCTGTTCGAGACCATGGGTCGCGTCGACCCGCTCGACCTGTTACGCGCGCCCGAATGGCTGCCGCGCCTCACCCGCATCCGCGGCCGCAAGACCATGGCCTATTTCCGCAAGATCGTCACCGACACGGTGGCGATGCGCAGCGACAAGCTGGTGCGTGACGCAGCCGGCGCGCCCGAGGATTTCCTGACCCTGCTCTTGCGTGCCGAAGGCCCCGATGGCCTGTCGCGCCAGGAGATCGAAGACAACATCATCACCTTCATCGGCGCCGGCCACGAGACCACGGCCCGCGCGCTCGGCTGGACCATCTATTGCCTCGCCGAGGCGACCTGGGAGCGCGACCGCATCGAGCAGGAAATCGACGAGGTGCTGGCCCGCGAGCCAGACCCGGTCAAGTGGCTCGACGCCATGCCGCTCACCCGTGCTGCCTTCGAAGAGGCGCTGAGGCTCTACCCACCGGCGCCATCGATCAACCGCGAGCCGATCGCCGAGGACGAATACAAGGGCTTCAAGATCCCGCGCAAGGCGCAGGTTCTGGTCATGCCCTGGACGGTCCATCGACATCGCAAGCTCTGGGACAAGCCGGACGCGTTTCTGCCCGAGCGTTTCCATCCCGAAAACCGCGACAGGATCGACCGCTACCAGTATTTGCCCTTCGGCGCCGGTCCGCGTGTCTGCATCGGCATGAGTTTCGCCATGCAGGAAGCCATCATCGCGCTCGCCATCCTGCTCTCCCGCTTCCGCTTCGACACCGTCGCCGAGACAAAACCATGGCCGGTACAGAAGCTGACCACCCAGCCGCAAGGCGGCCTGCCGATGCGAGTGACGCAGCGGTGACAGCATCTTTCTCCCCGTTTGAGGAGGGGCGGCGCGACGCTCGGCAGAGCGATGTCAGTGTCGCTCGACGCCGCCTTCCCACAAAGAGAGGACGGGGAATCCGGGAGCGCCACAGGGAGGCTGACATGAGCGACCGCGCCGTCCTCGTCCGCATATCAGGCCGCGTCCAGGGCGTCAGTTTCCGCATCTGGACGCAGCGCGAGGCCCGTCGCCTCGGCCTGAATGGCTGGGTCCGCAATGAGCGAGACGGCTCCGTCAGCGCCCTGATCTCAGGTCCTGAGGGGGCAGTAACCTCGATGCTGGACGCATTTTGGCAAGGGCCGCCCGGCTGTGAAGTCCGCAGCGTGGTGCAGGAAACGGCCAGTCCTGCGGACGCTTCCGCCGGCTTCAACATCACCGCTTGACCAACGCAACCGCGCCGACTGGCGCTTCCTCTCCCCCCGTCGAGGGGGGAAGGGGTACGCACCACGACCCGGGTGGTGCTTAGGGGCGGTTGTTCAGCGTACTGCTCGCCAACATCACGCCTTCACGAAAGGCTCGACAGTGCCCTTGAGCTTGATGGTGATCGGCTCGCCGAAGCGGTCCTTGGACTTGCCGGCCGGCACACGGATCCAGCCTTCGCTGACGCAATACTCGCTGACGTCCTGACGCTCTTTGCCGTTGAACATGATGCCGACGCCAGCCTCCAGCGCCTCTGCGTTGAAAAAGGGACTGCGCGGGTCGTTGCTCAGGCGGTCGGGCAGGGACATTGCCATCTCCAGTAACTAGGGCGCCCCCTGGGCGCGAACCTCGTGCCCGCATCGCGAGCTTTGCGAGGCCTGTTAAGGGCAATGGCGGCAGGCGTAAAGAGCCAACGGCTGCTCGATGCTCAGTTCCGCCCCTGGAAGGCGTTCTCGACATGCACCGGCCAACGACGCGGCAGCACCGCCACCATGTCGAAACGCACCGAAAGCTTGCCATAGTCGGGCTGCCGCGCGAGCCACAAATCGGCAGCGCCCTCGATGCGCCGTTCTGACCCATAGGCGACGGCCTCCATCGCCTCGACCAGCGTTCTACGCGCCTTCACCTCGACGATCAGCACCAAGTCGCCGCGCCGCGCGATCAAGTCGATCTCGCCGAGCTTGGTCTTGTAGCGGCGAGCGACGATCCGATAGCCCTTGAGCATCAGCGCAAGCGCGGCCAGCCATTCGCCGCGATGGCCGCGGCCCAGTGCCTTCTGCCGGGTGCGCCGGTCAGTCACTGGATCCTTCCCGGAGCTCCAGCAATCGGCGATAAAGCGCTGGCTTCTGCTGGCCGGTCATGCGCGCGGCTTCCGCCGCCGCCTTCGACGCCGGCATCTCGCTGGCCAGCGACAGCAGGAGCTTGTCGACGTCGTCGGCCGTCTCGGTCCGCTCCTCGGGCGGCGCAACACAGATGACGATCTCGCCCTTCGGCGTGTCGGCCGCGGCATAGTGCGCGGCGAGCTCGGCCAGCGTGCCGGTGCGGATTTCCTCGAAGGCCTTGGTCAGTTCGCGGCCGATCGCTGCCTGGCGCGCGCCGAGCACCTCGGCCATCGCCACGAGCGTGTCGGCCAGCCGGCGCGGCGATTCAAAAAAGATCAGCGTTCCGGGCACGGCCCTGACCTCCTCGAGCCGTGTCCGCTTCTGGCCGTCCTTGACCGGCAGGAAGCCGGCAAAGAAGAACGCGTCCGAAGGCAGCCCCGAGGCGGTCAGTGCCGCCAGCACCGCCGAGGCGCCGGGGATCGGCACGACGCGAATGCCGCGCTCCTGTGCTTGCCCGACAAGGCGAAAACCCGGATCGGAAACAAGCGGCGTTCCCGCGTCCGATACAAGTGCTACACTGCGACCGTTTTCCAGTGCCTCGATCAGCCGCGGCCCGGCTTCGCCGGCATTGTGCTCGTGATAGGCGGTCGGCCGCTGGCGGATGCCGTAGCGGTCGAGCAGGACGCGGGTGACGCGCGTGTCCTCGCAGGCGACATGGTCGGCCCCAGCCAGCGTCTCCAGCGCGCGCAGCGTGATGTCGCCGAGATTGCCGATCGGCGTCGCCACCAGATAGAGCGCAGGCGTCAGCGGCCGCGCCGCGATCTCGGTCTGTCCGATGACATAGACCCGCTTGTTTTCGTTGTTCTGCACGCCGCCTCGCTTTCACCTTCTCCTTGGCATGGTCCGGTCCGGCTTGCAAAAGGATGTGATCGATTCTGCCATGGCTTTGCCACAGTGCGGGAAGCAAATCGCCGCCGCGGATCGGAACAGAGCGATTCGTGAACAGAGGCAATCGTACTGGCCATGCCCCATCGTTTCGACGCTTTCATCTCCCGCCTCGACGCCGCCGCCAAGGCGGCTCCACCCTCACGCCTTGTAGGCGACCAGCACCGCACCCGCCGCGATCAGCGCGACGCCGAGCCAGTTCGCCGTGCCAAGTCGCTCGCCAAGGAAAATGACGCCAAACACCGCGACAAGAACGACGCTTAGCTTGTCGATCGGCGCCACCTGCGCCGCGTTTCCGAGCTTCAGCGCGCGGAAGTAGCACAGCCACGACGCCCCCGTGGCCAGCCCGGAAAGCACGAGGAACAGATAGGTCTTGCTCGAAATCTCGACGAGCGACTGGAACTGCCCGGTGGCGGCAATGATCGCGCCGAGCACCAGAAGGATCACCACAGTCCTGATCAGCGTCGCGAAGTCGGAATTGATGTTCTCGATGCCGACCTTGGCGAATATCGCCGTCAGCGCCGCGAAAGTGGCTGAGAGAATGGCCCAGAACTGCCAGGAATCTAGGGATGAATTCATGTTGGCTCCGTCGTTCTGATCTCTTGGCTGCTGGATCGTTGCTTGCCCATGCTGTACCGGACGCCTGAAAATTTCGAAATCAGGCTGATACCATGGCGACGCACAAGACCTATTCCATCTCCGACCTGCGCGACAGGCCGGAATTCGCAGGCGACGTCGCCGACCGCATCTGGAACGCCTGGTGGCGTCAGGACGGCCACGAACGCGCCTTAATCAGGGGCCTCGTCGACGAGAATTTTGCCTCGACCGGCCTGCCGCAGGCGTTCGTCGCCCATGACGGCGACACCTTTCTCGGCACCGCTCACCTGATCGACAACGATCTCGAATCGCGGCCGCAATATTCGCCCTGGGTGGCCGCCGTCTGGGTCGATGAAACCGCCAGGAGGTCCGGCATCGGCGCGGCTCTTGTCCAGGCCGGGGCGGACGCCGCGTTCGGGCAGGGTTTCGACACCGCCTATCTCTGCGCCAAACCTGCCGTCTCCGCCTTCTACGAGCGCCTCGGCTGGCAGCGCATCGAGGAAGACGTCGAGGGGCTCAACGTCTTTTCGATGAAGCGTGGTGCCTGATCGGCCTTAGCGCAGGTGCCTCGGCACCCGCTCTTCCAGCAGCGTCACCAGTGCCGGGTCCATGAAAGCGTAGTCGTCGGGAATATCGAGGCAGACGACGCGCGCCTTCAGCGACCTGCGGAATTTCTTCTGCAGCTTGGTGCGGTGAGCCTTTTCCATGACGAAGATGATGTCGGCCCACGCCACCAGTTCCGCTGTCAGCGGGTTCTCGGCATCGTGGTTTGTGCCAGCCGAGTCGACCTCCATGTCGCGCCGGGCGGCAAACACCTGCTCGGCCGTCGGGCTGCGCAACTTGTTCTGGCTGCAGACGAAGAGCACGTTCTTCATCGCAGTCCCCGCCTACCGCGCCAGGTCGGCCACGACGGCGTCCAGCACGATCATGCCCTCAGGCGTCGCGCGCAAGCGCGAATTGCCGATCGGCGCCACCAGCCCTTCGCCCTGCAGGATCGACAACCGTGCCGAAGACAGCGACTTGCCGGAAAACTGCTCGTAGCGGGCGAGGTCGATGCCTTCGACCAGCCTGAGGCCCATCAGCAGGAACTCGTCGGCCTCTTCCGAGCGTGTCAGCGTCTCGCCGCCGACCACGCCATGGCCACGTTGCTCGACCAGTTCGACCCAGCGCTCCGGCAGCTTCTCGGCGATGGTGACGATGCGCGTGCCGTCCTCCAGGAAGCGGCCATGGGCACCGGGGCCGACGCCGACATATTCGCCGTAGCGCCAGTAGGTCAGATTGTGCCGGCTCTCGGCGCCCGGTTTGGCGTGGTTGGAAATCTCGTAGGCCGGCAGGCCGTGCGCCGCCGTCACTTCCTGCGTGATGGCGTAGAGCTCGGCCGCATGCTCGCCGTCGGGGATCTCGAACTTGCCAGCATTGTAGAGCTGGAAGAAGCGCGTGCCTTCTTCGATTGTCAGCTGGTACAGCGACAGATGGTCGACGGCATAACCGATCGCCTGCTTCAGCTCCGCCGCCCAGGCATCCGGCTTCTGGCCGGGTCGGGCATAGATCAGGTCGAAGGACAGGCGCGGAAAAATCTCGCGTGCCAGTCCGATCGCATGCAGCGCCTCCTCGACATTGTGCAGCCGCCCGAGGAAGCGCAAATCCTGGTCGTTCAGCGCCTGCACGCCCAGCGAGACGCGGTTGACGCCGGCCGATCGGTAGCCACGGAAGCGCTCTGCTTCCACCGACGACGGGTTCGCCTCCAGCGTGATCTCGGCGTTGTCTGCGATCGTCCAGTTGGAGGCGATAGCCTCCAGCACGGCGCCCACCGTCTCCGGCCGCATCAGCGACGGCGTACCGCCGCCGAGGAACACGCTCGTCACCTCGCGCGGCCCGGTGCGGGCGCGCATATTTGCCAGTTCCGTGGCAAAGGCGCGGGCAAAGCGTTCCTGGTCCACCGGCTGGTGGCGGACATGGCTGTTGAAGTCGCAATAAGGGCATTTGGCCGCGCAGAACGGCCAGTGCACATAGACGCCGAAGCCGGGGTCGCGGCTGAGCGACGCAAAGGCCATCAGGCCGAACCGAGCATGGCGCGCGCGAACTTCTGGAAAGCCCGCGCCCGGTGCGACAGTGCGTCGGCTTGGCCCGGCTTCCAGCCGTGCTTTTCCTCGGCGCTCATCTCGCCAAAGGTCTTGTCGAAGCCTTCCGGCAGGAACACCGGATCGTAGCCAAAACCCTTTTCGCCGCGCGGCGGCCAGACCAGATTGCCCTCGGCCTCGCCACGGAAATACTCGGCGTGTCCGTCCGGCCATGCCAGGCAGATGACGGCGACGAAGCGGCCGGTGCGCTGCGCGACGGCGTTGGCGCCGCGCTCCTGCAGGGCGTCCTCGGTGCGCTGCATTGCCATGGCAAAGTCGCGCGTGCCATCCGGCTTTTCGGCCCAGTTGGCGGTGTAGACGCCGGGCGCGCCGTCGAGCGCGTCGACCACCAGCCCTGAATCGTCAGACATTGCCGGCAGGCCGGTCGCGGTCGCCGCGGCCAGCGCCTTGATGTAGGCGTTTTCCTCGAAGGTCGTGCCGGTCTCGTCGGGTTCGGGCAGGCCGTATTCCTTGGCCGACTTGGCGCCGATGCCGAACGGCGCCATCAGGTCGGCGAATTCGCGCAGTTTGCCGGCATTGTGGCTGGCGATCACGATCTCATTGTCGGCAAGCTTGCGCATCAAAGGCCCCATAGTTTCGGCTCGGCGATCTCGAGCGAATTGCCACTGGGATCGCGGAAATAGATGGAACGGCCGCCATTGGGCCATTCGAAATCAGCTTCGATGGCGATGCCCTCGCCTTCGAGCCGCGTCTTCCAGTCCTCGACTTCTTCGGCCGTGCCGGCAAAGCACAGATGCCCCGGGCCTGACGTGCCATGCGGCGGCACCGGCAGCCTGGCATCGGGCTTCGGTGACTGCCGCGTCGCCTCGGCGTAAAAGAGCAGAAGCACGCCCTGGCCGCAGCGGAAGAACACATGCCGCCCCGGCACCTTGGCGATCCGCTCCAGCCCCATCACCTCGCCGTAGAAGTTTTCTGCGGCATCGAGGTCGGTGACATAGAGCGCGGATTCGAGGATCGCCGAGGGCTGCATGGCGAGAGCCTCAGCCCACCGCCATCTTCTGCAGGTCGACCAGACGCGCAATACCCTTGCGGGCGAGGCCCATCAGCTGCAGGAACTCCTCCTCCGAGAACGGCGTACCTTCGGCGGTGCCCTGGATCTCGACGATGCCGCCCTTGCCAGTCATGACGAAATTGGCGTCGGTGCCGGCCGAGGAATCCTCGACATAGTCGAGGTCGATGACCGGCTGCCCATCATGGATACCGCAGGAGATCGCCGCGACATGGTCCTTCAGCACCTTGTCGATGCTGACCATCTGGCGCGCTTCCATCCAGCGCAGGCAATCGTACAGCGCGATCCACGCGCCGGTGATCGAGGCCGTGCGGGTGCCGCCATCGGCCTGGATGACGTCGCAGTCGACGGTGATCTGGCGCTCGCCGAGCGCCTGCATGTCGACCACGGCTCGCAGCGAGCGGCCGATCAGGCGCTGGATTTCCAGCGTGCGGCCGCCCTGCTTGCCGGAAGAGGCTTCGCGGCGCATGCGTTCGCCGGTCGAGCGCGGCAGCATGCCGTACTCGGCCGTCACCCAGCCCTTGCCGGTGTTGCGCATCCAGCCCGGCACCTTCTCTTCAAGGCTGGCCGTGCACAGAACATGGGTGTCGCCGAACTTGACCAGGCACGAGCCTTCGGCGTGCTTGGAGATGTTGCGCTCGAAGGAGATGGCGCGCATTTCGTCGAACTGGCGTTTGGAGGGGCGCATACGGCTACTTTCTATAGCGAAATCGGAAATTGTTGCCGGCTTGTAGCCCCATGGCAGGACCAGCGCAAAGGAAAACCGGTTCCGCTGCTGGAGCAGTTGTGTTCGTGCCGCGGGCGTCTATATCATTTTGGACGGAGACCATGAAGCAGATGACCAAAGCGGTACCCGATCCCAGCCTGCAGTCGCTCGACATGCGTTCGCGCGACATCTTCCGGCGCATCGTCGATTCCTACCTGCGCGACGGCGAGCCGGTGGGCTCGCGCAACCTGTCGCGCATGCTGCCCTCGTCGCTGTCGCCGGCCACCGTGCGCAATGTCATGAGCGACCTCGAGCAGCTCGGCCTCGTCTACGCGCCGCACATCTCCGCCGGCCGCCTGCCGACGCAAAAGGGGCTCAGGTTCTTCGTCGACGCCTTCATGGAGCTTGGCGATCTGCCTGACGACGAACGCCGGACAATCGAGGCGCAGGTCAAGGCTTCGGGCGAGGGCGCCACGCTGGAGCATATGCTGACCGAGGCGAGCCAGATGCTGTCGGGCATGTCGCGCGGCGCAGGCCTCGTCCTCGCCGCCAAGAACGAGGTCGCGCTCAAACACATCGAGTTCATCCAGCTCGAACCGACCAAGGCGCTCGCCGTGCTGGTGTCGCAGAATGGCGATGTCGAGAACCGCGTCGTCGAGCTGCCGCTCGGCGTCACCGTCTCGCAACTGCACGAAGCGTCGAACTTCCTGAACGCCCATATTCGAGGCCGTACCCTTGCCGAGGCCCGGCTGGAGATCGCCCGTATCAAGGACGAGACCAAGGCAGCCCTCGACACGCTGTCGCAGGACCTCGTCGAAAAGGGTCTCGCCGTCTGGGCCGGCGCCGAGAGCGGCCTGCCGGCGCGCCTGATCGTGCGCGGCCGCGCCAATCTGCTCGAAAACGTCACCGCCCAGGCCGACATCGAGTTGCTCAAGCACCTGTTCGAGGACATGGAAACCCAGGACGGGCTGATCCAGTTGCTCGATCTTGCTGAAGAGGGCTCGGGCGTGCGCATCTTCATCGGCTCGGAAAACCGGTTGTTTTCGCTGTCCGGCTCGTCGCTGGTCGTCGCGCCCTATCGCGACAAGGATGCCCGCGTCGTCGGCGCGCTCGGCGTCATCGGCCCGACCCGGCTCAACTATGCCCGCATCGTGCCGATGGTCGACTATACGGCGCAGCTGATTTCGCGCATGCTGAGGTGAGCTGAAACTGCGGAGAACCGACCATGGCACTCGAACAGATCAAGGCCCAGATAGCCGTGCTGCTCCAGGAAATGGTCAACCAGCCCGAGGATTCACACGAGTTGCAGGAGCAGCTGCGCGAGAAGCTCTCCGAGCTGCGCGCCCAGGGCCTGCCGCTGCCCAAGGACCTCGTCGACCTCGAAAAGCGCCTCGACGACGATTTTTCCGAACAGGAAGAGTGAGCAGACGGGGCAATCACGCCTTGTTGCCAGCCTTGTCTTGCTCGCCCCACGTCACCTGCCGGTAGTCGAAGCCATATTCCAGCGTTGGTTTGACGATGCGGAAATAGGGCGACAGGTCGAAGTCGCGCGGCGTGTACAGCGAGTGGTGGCGGATGTGCATGATCTCCTGGCGCATGTAGGTCGACTGCGCCGAAGCGCGGCCGGGGGCGCGGGTGATCTCGGGCAGGATCGGATAGCGGATCTCACCATAGGCCTGCGCGATCATCGTCGAGCAGATGGCGCGTGTCGGGTCGCCGGAACCGAAGGCCAGCATGCGGCGGCGCCAGCGCACGGGCACCGGCGGCCGCGGAATGAAGTAGCGCAGCATGTCGGTGATGTTCTTGAGGTCGTATTTCAGCCCGAGCCTTTGCACCATGAATCTGACGACATGATCGCGATCCTCCGGTGACAGGCCGTTGGCCCGGCAGATGCGGGTGTTGTAGGTGCGGTATTTCGACAGCGGCACGGCAACGCAGCCTTCTCCGAGATTGACCTCGATCAGCCGTGGCCGCTCCGATCCGTCCGTTGGCTCCGGCAGCGCGTCGCCGACATAGAGTGCAGAATGCGACCAGGTCGACTGCGTCAGATACTTGATGACGGCCGAAATGCGCTGGTTGCCTTCGATCAGAAGGATGTCGCCGGGCTCCAGCGTTCGCCGCAGCGTGTCCGGGTCAGAAGGTGTGTAAGGCTCGTAGCCGGAGGATTCGACCTGCAGCCGGGAGGCGAGCCAGCGGCCGAGACGGTCGAGCAGGGTGTCGGTCTTTTGCGTCATGACGCACAGGACGTAACATGAGCCGGGCCGGCGATGCCAGCGGGGCAAACAGCTAGTCGGCTTCAGTTTCCGCCACGGTTCCGCCGAGGTCGTCGCGGACCTTCTTGGCCAGCCTGCGCGCCGTGCGCCGTGGCTTGTCCTCGAACAGTTCGGCGGCGTCGGCGAGGCACAGCTTGCGCAGCGCTTTCTCCGAGCGCTTGAGCAGCCTGACCAGCTGTTTCGGTTCGGGGCCGTCGAACGGCTTTTCGCCGGACTCGATCAGCTGGCGCATAACGAACACGTCGTGCAACTCGCCCAGGCTTTCGCCGAGTGCTTCGACGCGCTCGCGGCGCGGCTTGACCGGCGAGGGCCACAGCTTGCGCAGCAGGGACAGGTGTGCGGCATGCCGCTTCACCGCCTTGCGCAGCTCATGAAAATCATCCGCTTCGCCGCGCTCGCGGGATTGCTGCAGCGCCTTGCGCGCCCGCCTCAGCGTCGCCAAGGCGCCGTCTGCCAGGACGTCGGCGGCATGCTCCGGCAGGTCGGGCAGAGCGAGGGACTGCAGCGCTTCGAAACCTGCCTGGCATTCGCCGATTGCCGTGTCGAGTACGGCGTCCAGGCCTGCATCGCCATGGGCTGCCTGCGCGCGATGGCGCACCAGCATGGCGCGGATTGCGATCAGCCCGGCGTCTGCGGCGTACTCGGCGAAATCCTCAGCCAGCCGGTCGATGGTTTCGATCAGCGCGGTCGCCTGCCGTGGTGCCGCGATCGAGGCCGAGATGGCGCGGTAGCGGTCGTTCTCCGCGCGGCAGAAGGCCTCGTCGCCCGGCCACACCAGGTGCAACAGCGCACGCAGCGCCTTGAGCCGCCGGCGCGCCTTGTGCAGCGCCTTGTCGGGATTGTCGCGGGCGGTGACCAGATGGGCGGCGATTTTTTCGATCTCTTCGCCGGCGATACGGCGGACCTCGCCGGTAAGCGCCAGGCGCGGATCGATGCGAAAGCTCATGCAACGGCCTCCGGGACGTCGTCGCTGTGGGCGAGCGACGCATTGTAGTAGCGCGGATCGCCGGTCACCTCGCGGCCGAGCCAAGCCGGTAGTTCGGATGCCGGAACATCCTCCGGCGTCTCCAGTTCCGCGATGATCAGCCCCCTCAGTTCGCCTCCGAAAACGTCGATCTCATAGAGGCGGCCACGATGGCTAACATGGTGACGTGTCTTCTCGATGACACGGCCGATGGCAAAATCCATCATCTCCTCGGCCTCGGCGAGGGGCACCTGATACTCGAATTCGTCGCGCACGCGACCCCTGGAGCCGAATTTCAGCGTCAGCGTCGCCACTTCGCCATCGGAGATGCGCAGCCGCACGGAGCGGCCGGTATTCGAGGCGAGATAGAACTGGCGGATGCGGATCCTGCCTTCGACAAGGCTTCGCCACTCCTGTCCGTTTACCAGGAACTTGCGTTCGACTTCCTTGGCCATGGACGCCAATAAAGCGCGGCCCGGCAGTCGGTGCAACGTTTCATTTGACTTTAATCAATCGATTGATTAAATCACCGGAATGAGCAAGACACAGACCCCGCAAAATCCCTCCGCAGCCGACGCCACCCGCCTGGCACTCGTGATGGCTGCCCTGAAACTGTTTGGCCGCCAGGGCTTCGACGGCACCTCGACGCGCGAGATAGCCACCGCAGCCAATGCCAATATCGGCTCGATCGCCTATCATTTCGGCGGCAAGGAAGGGCTGAGGCTGGCCGCAGCCGACCATGTCGTGGCGACCATCCAGGCGATCGCCAGCCAGGCGCTCGGCAATGCCGGGCTGGCCCAGCCGCAAGTAGTTTCCGCCGCAGAGGCCGAGTCCCAGATCGAGGCGGCGGTGGAGCGCATGGTCGGCTTCATGGTCGCCCGCCCCGAGGCTGGCGAGATCGTCCAGTTCGTGCTGCGCGAGCTGTCGACGCCGACCGATGCGCTCGACCGTATCTACAGCGGCGTGTTTGAGCCGGTGCACCGCAGGCTGTGTCACCTCTGGGCCGCCGCCACCGGCGAGGAGGCCGAGAGTGAGCGCGTCAGGATCAGCGTCTTCATGATGATCGGCCAGGTCGTCTACTTCCGCATCGCCCGCGCCGCAGTCCTGCGCCGGATGGGCTGGGGCGACATCGGCCCCGCCGAAGTCGGCAAGGTCATCGGCATCGCTAGGGAAAACGTCGCAGCCGTCATCGCTGCGCGAAAGGCAGGAAAGCCATGAGTGTTCTGTGTTCCATACCCTTTGCCGCACAGCTGTTTACGGCCTGTGCCGGCCCGGCACCTCTGGCCGTCGGTTATGTCGAGGGCGACTATGTCCAGCTCGCTCCCATCGAGGTGGCGCAGGTTGAAACCGTTTCCGTCCGCCGCGGCGACCGCGTCGAGGCAGGCAAGCCCGTCGTCACGCTGGAAAGCGGCGATGCCAGGATCGCGGTGACCCAGGCCGAGGCAGCCCTTGCCCAGGCAGAGGCGCAGCTCGCCGACCTCAAGATCGGCAAGCGTCCCGACGAGATCGCCGCCCTCGAGGCAGCCGAGCGCTCCAGCCAGGCCCAGGCCGACGATGCTCAGCGCAGCCTGACCCGTACCCAGGATCTCGCACGACGTTCGATTGCCACCCAGGCCCAGCTCGACGACGCGACGACCAAGCTCGAAGTCGCCCAGGCGGCCTTTGGACAGGCCACAGCCAACCTCGCCGTCGGCCGCCTGCCGGCCCGCAGTGAGGTGATCAAGGCTGCCGAAAAGCAGGTCGAGCAGGCCCGCTCAGCGCTCGGCCAGGCCGAGTGGCGGCTGTCCAAGCGCACGCTGACCGCACCCGCCGCCGGCCGCATCGACGACGTCATCCGCAATGCCGGCGACACCGCCGGCCCGTCCTCGCCGGTGCTGTCGGTGCTGCCCGACGGCGCAGTCAAGCTGACCTTGTTCATCCCGGAGAGCGCGTTTTCCTCCGTTCATGTCGGCACCCGCCTTGCCGTACGCTGCGACGGCTGCGCCGACGGGCTCACCGCCAAGGTCAGCTATGTTTCGCCCGATCCCGAATTCACCCCGCCGGTCATCTACTCGCTCGAGAACCGGCAGAAGCTCGTCTACCTCGTCGAGGCGCGCCCCGAAGACGCCAACTCGGCGCTGCAGCCGGGCCAGATCGTCGATGTGGCACTGGAGAAGGGAGTAGGGGAGTAAGGCAGTAGGGCAAAACCAGGAGCGTTGCTGCCCCGTTGCCCTATCCACTTACCGCCCTGCCTACGGCACCCATGAACGCCATCGAAGTCACCAACCTCGTCAAGCGCTTCGGCGACAAGACCGTCGTCGACCATGTTACCATGACCGTCGCCGAAGGCGAGATCGTCGGTTTCCTCGGGCCCAACGGCTCGGGCAAGACAACCACCATCCGCATCATGTGCGGCCTGCTGACGCCCGACGAGGGCGAGGGCCAGGTGCTGGGCTACGACCTGCGCACCGACAGCCTCAAGATCAAGCGCGAAGTCGGCTACATGACGCAGAAGTTCTCTTTCTACGAGGACCTGACGATTGGCGAGAACCTCGAATTCGTTGCCCGGCTCTACAAGCTCAGACCTGTCGAGGAGCATGTCGCCCGAACCCTCGAAGAGCTCGGTCTGACCACGCGCCGTAACCAGCTTGCCGGCACGCTGTCGGGCGGCTGGAAGCAGCGCCTGGCACTCGCCGCCTGTATCATGCACAAGCCGAAGCTGCTTCTACTCGACGAACCCACGGCCGGCGTCGACCCTAAGGCGCGGCGCGAATTCTGGGACGAGATCCACCGCCTGGCGCGCGGCGGGCTCACCGTGCTCGTCTCCACCCACTACATGGACGAGGCCGAGCGCTGCCACCGCATCAGCTACATCTCCTATGGCAAGATGCTGGCGTCGGGCACCGTCGAGGACGTCGTGCGCAATGCCGGGCTGACCACTTTCGTCGTCTCGGGCCCGCGGCTCGACCATATCGCCGCAGCGCTTGAAGGCCGGCCCGGCGTCGAGCAGGTCGCCCCCTTCGGCGCCACGCTTCATGTCGTCGGCTCCGACGGGCAGAAGCTCGAGGCAGCCCTTGCCGACATCGGCAGCCGCGAAGGCGTGACCGTCGCGCCGGGCGAGACCAGCCTCGAGGACGTCTTCATCCAGTTCATGGCCGCTTCCAGGGACAATATGTCATGACCGCCAACGGCTTCTTTTCCTTTGCGCGGCTCGGTGCGCTGCTGACCAAGGAATTCATCCAGATGCGGCGTGACCGCATCACCTTCGCCATGATGCTCGGCGTGCCGCTGATGCAGCTGGTGTTGTTCGGCTTCGCCATCAACAGCGACCCCAAGAGCCTGCCCGCAGCACTGCTCGCCACCAGCAACGACCAGTACACGCGGGCCATGGTCTCGGCGCTGCAGAACACCAACTACTACCGCTTCGACCACATCGCCCATACCGCCGCCGAGGCCGAGGAGCTGATGGCCAGCGGCGAGGTTGCCTTCGTCGTCACCATCCCAGCCGATTTCGGCCGCCGGGTGGCGGCCGGCGACGCGCCGCAGATCCTGATCGAGGCCGACGCCACCGATCCCTCGGCCTCCAGCGGTGCCGTGTCTACGCTGGGCACGGTGGCCAACCAGGCGCTGCTCAGGGCCCAGGGCATGGAAGCGTCTTCCGCCGAGACCGCCAAGGGGCAGCTCGAGGTCGTCGTCCATCGCCGCTACAATCCCGAGGGCATCTCGCAATACAACATCGTGCCCGGCCTGCTCGGCGTCATCCTGCAGATGACCATGGTGATGATGACGTCTATGGCACTGACCCGCGAAACCGAACGCGGCACGATGGAAAATCTGCTCGCCATGCCGGCGAGCCCGGCCGAGATCATGCTCGGCAAGGTCTTGCCCTATCTTGTCGTCGGCGCGGTGCAGGTGACGGTGGTGCTGGTCGCCTCCAAGCTGCTGTTTGCCATCCCGTTCATCGGCTCGCTGTCGTTGCTTCTGTCGGCGATCCTGGTCTTCGTGCTGGCGCTGGTGCTGCTCGGCTACACCATCTCGACCATTGCCCGCACCCAGATGCAGGCGATGCAGCTGACCTTCTTCTTCTTCCTGCCGTCGATCCTGCTGTCGGGCTTCATGTTCCCCTATCGCGGCATGCCCGGCTGGGCCCAGGCGCTGGGCGAGATCCTGCCGCTGACGCATTTCCTGCGCATCATCCGCGCCGTCATGCTGAAGGGTGCAGAGCTGCCGGCCATCGCCGTCGAAGTCGGCATTCTCGGCCTGTTCGTTGCCGTGTTCGCCGGGCTGGCCCTGTTCCGCTTCCGCCGCACTCTGGACTGAGAAGGTCTGGCAGCTGCCTTGTGGCATGAGCTTTTGCGCCGCCCATGGCTCTGCTAGGCTGCCTGCTCCCGGCTGAAGGTGCGGCACATGCTTCGCGGCGGACTAAGCAACGCGCTGACAGCGCTCCTGCTGCTTTTCACTGGCGTCGGCCAGGCGAGGGCCGATGACCTCTATACCGTCGGTACGATCACCAGCGGCACCGCGCCCGAGCGGCGCGACATCGGTTTTGCCAATTGCCTGCGCGATGTCGTCGTCCGGGTCACCGGCGACAGCAGGCTGCTCAATGAGCCGCGCCTTGCCGAACAAGCCGCGCATGCCGGCGAGCTGATCGCCAGCCACAGCTTCCGCGACCGCATGAGTGGCACACCTATTCATGACGAGCAGGGCAGCTACGACCGCCCGCACGACCTGACCTGCGTCTTCGACCGCGCAAAACTCGACGCCTTCCTGAAGTCGTTCGACCATAAACCTTGGCTCAAGCGTCCAAAACTTGTCGCCGTCATCGGCGCCCTCGACATGAAGGGGAGGGCCAGCATGCTGGCCAGCGACAGCATTGCCCCGCGCGATGAAGACATGCGCGCAGCGCTGGTCAGCGCCGCCGACAAGGCAGCCTTGCCGCTTCTGCTGCCGTCGCAGCAACAGTTGATGCAGGCGGGGCTTTCGGCTTCGACCCTCGCGAAAGCCGATCCGGCGCGCCTCGGCATCCTGGCCCGCATGGCCGGCGGCGAGCGGGCGCTTGTCGGCACCATCGTCTGGAACAGCAAGCCTGCCGGCTGGGTCGCCGAATGGCGCATCGCCGACGCGTCGCCCGCCACGCGCTGGGGCATTTCAGGCGTCGGCTTCGATGACGCCTTCCGCAACGCCGTCTCAGGCGCCGCGCAGGTGCTGTCGGGGCATGAGGCGCCGTAGTGGCCGCCTTGTAGAGGCGAGGCGCTCCGGGTCTGCGAGGCCGCGCCTATGAGGTTGGCGATTCCTCTCCCTCACGAAATGGGAGAGGTGGCCGTGCTTCGGGCGTTCGTCGTTGGAAGAGCCAAATCGTTGGCCTGCCGCGAACACTCCTCACCCCATCAGCGACCTGACCCGCTTCTCGCCACCAGCCTTGCGCCACGCATTGAACCTGTGCGTCGCCGCCGCGAACGAGATCTTCATCGCCTGGGACACTGAGTAGCGCGACTTGCCCTCGTCGAACAAGCGGTAGCAGCATTCGACGCCGTCGGGCGTCAGTTTGCCATCGCAGGTCTTGTTGTGCGGGTTGGCCGGGTCGAACTGTTCCGGCTGCGGTTGGAGCATGCCCTTGAGGCGGGCGAGGTCCGCTTCGATGCTGGCGATCAGCTCGAGCACGGGCTTGGGGTCGATGTGATGCGCGTGCTGTTTGGCCGCCATTGTGCATTCCTTCTATCAGGTGAGATTAGGCTATATAGCCATACATTTCCCTATAACAAGGCGGGCCGCCGCAGCTTCTTGGACATGCGGCAAATAGATCACGCCAGGTGCCCATATTGACCGGTCAGCGTCGAATGCATAGTTTAGAATTATTCTAAACTGGAAGATTCGCAGATGTTGTCCCGTGTCTTCGGCTTCGGCCGCCGCGCCTTCGATTCTTTGTCCGAGCAGGAAATCCTGGCTCTCGCCATTTCATCGGAGGAGGATGACGGCCGCATTTACCGCGCCTATGCCGACGGCTTGCGCGACGCGTTTCCGCAATCGGCCAAGGTGTTCGATGCCATGGCCGAGGAGGAGGACGGCCACCGCGCCGCACTCATCGAACTGCATCGGGCCCGTTTCGGCGAGCGCATTCCGTTGATCCGCCGCGAGCATGTCCGGGGCTATTACGAGCGCAAGCCGGACTGGTTGGTGCGTCCCCTCGGCATCGACAAGGTACGCGACCAGGCCGAGGATATGGAGCGCCAAGCCTACCGTTTCTATGTCGAGGCGATGAAGCGGACGAGCGACGCCTCGACCCGCAAGCTGCTGGGCGACCTCGCCGCCGCCGAGCAAGGCCACGAGTCGCTCGCCCAGCGGCTGGGCGATAAGCTCGTGCCGGAGGACGTCAAGGACGAGGAGCGGGCGGGCGAGCGTCGCCAGTTTATCCTTACTTATGTCCAGCCGGGCCTTGCCGGCCTGATGGACGGATCGGTGTCGACGCTGGCGCCGATCTTCGCAGCCGCCTTCGCCACCCAGGATACCTGGCAGACCTTCCTCATCGGCCTGTCTGCCTCGGTCGGCGCCGGCATCTCGATGGGTTTCACCGAAGCCGCCCATGACGACGGCAAGCTGTCGGGGCGCGGTTCGCCGCTCAAGCGTGGTCTTGCCTCGGGCATCATGACCGCTGTCGGCGGCCTAGGCCATGCTCTGCCCTATCTCATTCCACATTTCTGGACCGCCACCACGGTTGCCGCCATCATTGTCTTCTTCGAGCTCTGGGCCATTGCCTTCATCCAGAACCGCTTCATGGAGACGCCGTTCCTGCGCGCGGCCTTCCAGGTGGTCCTCGGCGGCGCGCTGGTCTTCGCCGCAGGCGTGCTGATCGGCAATGCGTGATGCCTGGGCGCTGCTCATCACCCCTTCCCCGTGAAGGATGGGGGGAGGGAGACCGACGTTGCGGCCCTATCCTTCCCCGTCCTTACGTGCAGAAGGTCCTTCAGGCGGTTAAGGGTAGCGCATAGGGTCATGGACAGAGGGGCGGGAAAGCCTGACCTCACCCATGCATATCTCGACTATCCCCCGGCGCTTCCGCCCGCTCGGTCAGCCCGTAATCCCGCACGATATGCGCGATGCGCAGCCTGTAGGCCGAAAATACGCCGCGCCGCCCTGCCATCTGCGCCTGCCTGTGTTCTTCGGTGTTGCGCCAGGCCTTCACAGCTTCCTCGTCGCGCCAGAACGACAGCGACAGAAGTCGCTTGTCATCAACGAGACTCTGGAACCGCTCGATCGACAGGAAGCCGTCGATGCTCTGGAGCAGCGGGCGCAGGTCGGCGGCGATGCCGAGATAGGCGTCGCGCCGGCCCTCCGCCGGTTCAACTTCGAAAATCACGGCGATCATGGCTGCCTCACCAGCGATGCATGTGGCTCCGAGGCCAGCTTCAGGAAGATGCGGTCCTCCTTGAGGATGAACTTCTTCCGCTCGGCGAATTCATAGTTCTCACGCCCCAGCGGGTCGGCGGCGAGTCGCGCCCGATAGGCTTCGTAGGCGGCCAGGTTGTCGATGTTGTAGACGCCGTAGGCGGTCGTCGTTGAGCCCTCATGTGGGGCGAAGTAGCCGACGAGGTCTGCTCCGCAGCGCGGGATCGCTTGGCCCCAATTGCGGGCATAGGCCTCGAAGGCAGCCTTGCCGAACGGGTCGATCTCGTAGCGGATGAAGCAGGTGATGGTCATCTTGGTCTCCGGAAATGTTGGCAATGGTTCGGCCGGCGTCGAAGCATCGGGCCGAGTTCGCGTGCTAGCGCCAGAAGGGTCTTGCGACTTCGCTCTCGGCGTCGCGGCGGGAGACGCCGATGTCATCGAGTTGTTCGTCGGTCAGTTCGGAAAGGTCGAGCCGTTGCAGATGCCTGTCGTAGCCGCGGGACAGAAATGCCAGCACCCGGCCGAACACACCCGGCGGCAGGCGTCTCGGCGTGGTGGCGAATTGGGTTTTCGTCGTCATGGCTCACTCCTCTGTCTGGTCGGAGACTACCTCTTGCCTGGCGAGAATGCTTCGACTACCATCAAACCATGGAGGTAGTGACGCCATGAAGGAAGGACCTGATATCGCCCGCATCGCCAGCCTTGTCGGCGACCCGGCGCGCGCCAACATGTTGACCGCGCTGATGGATGGCGGCGCGCTGACAGCCAGCGAGCTGGCGCTCGAAGCCGGCGTATCGCTGCCGACGGCCAGTTCGCATCTCGCCAAGTTGATGGACGGCAAGCTGCTGACGGTGGCGAGCCAGGGAAGGCATCGCTACTACGCGTTGTCAGGTGCCGAGGTCGCCAACATGATCGAGGCGATCAGCGGCGTCGCCGCCCATTCCGGGCCCAAGCGCGCGCGTCCGGGCCCACGCGACACGTCGATGCGTGAAGCCCGCGTCTGCTACGACCATCTCGCCGGCGACCATGCAGTGGCGATGTTCGACCGCCTCATTGCCCAAGAGATCATCGTCCGCGACGACGAGGAGATCAGGCTGGGCCCGGCGGGCCAGGGTTTCTTCGCCGCCATCGGCATCGATACCTCGACGCTCGGCGCCTCGCGCCGGCCGATGTGCCGCGCCTGCCTCGACTGGAGCGTCAGGCGTTCGCATCTGGCGGGATCGCTCGGCACTGCGATCCTCGACAAGATCCTCGCCGAGAAATGGGCGCGCCGCCCAACAGGCAGCCGCGTCGTCGAATTCACCCCGCCAGGACGCAAGGCTTTCGAGAAGCTGTTCCTCGCCTGACGCCCGATCCGTCGCAGCCACGCCGCTGACAGCCCCTGCCGATGTAACCGCGCCGCGAAACCTGTGGATAGTTTCGCGGCAATTGGTCGTTACATCGGTGGCGCAAAAGACACATCTTAACCAATGCCGCCCGATCCGGTCTAAATGCCTAGAAAAAAACACTATTCAGCCCTGATCGGGCGCATTTTCACACGAAGATTAACATCGCGTTCACCGAAGATTCACACCCGCCGGCTATGATCGCTTTCACGTTCGGGACGAGCCCCGGGCGGACAGGGATAAGAACAATGGCTATCTGGAACCACCTCACTTACGCCGCTGTGGCGTTTCGCGAATTCATCGCCCCGACCTACCGCCCCGAACGCCACTACATGCGCGGCCCGGGACCTGCCTGTGCGCGCCGCACAAACACGCTTCAGTCGCGCGTGACCTTCCACTGATCATGACTGTTACCGGACGTCACGAAAGTCGCATCGCGCGGCCGACCAGCGATCACCGCTCGACCACCTTGCGCGGCGAGCGCCGGGCGATTGTCGCCACGCGCATCTAACGGCTTGCTCGCTACGCCGGCGGCGCAAGCCCGGCCAACCCCAGACGAGCTCTTCAAGACATGATGACAAACCGGCGCGCTGCTTCTTTGCGGGTGCGGGCGCCTTGCCGATCGGCCCGTTCATACGGGCCATTCCGCCTTCACCACATGGCGTGGCTGGCGTTCAGCTCCTTCAGCACTGCATCCTCCTTGAGAACCGTGCAGAGGCGCGCAATGTTGGGCCAGGCCAGAGCGAGCTTGGCCGGCTCCGGGTGCCAGTACGCCAGCATCAGCAGATAGACGTCGGCGATCGACATATGCGTTCCGGCCAGCCAGTCCCGGCCTTCCAGCGCCGCATCGACAACATTGAAGCTGCGTTCGGCCTCGGCGACTGCGGCCGCCTGCACCGCCTCGGTGCCGCCGGCGTCCGTCGTGTAGCGATGAGCGTAATATTCGCGCAGCAGCGCCGGGTAGGTCACCGATGTCAGGAAGGCCATCCAGCGCAGGAAGTCGGCGCGGCCTGTCGCATCCACCGACGGCGCCAGCCGGGCGTAGGGATGGCGCTCGGCGATCAGCTGGCACATCGCAGCGGACTCCGTCATCGCCTGCCCGTCCGGCAGCACCAGCGCCGGCACCTGGCCGAGCGGGCTGATCTGGCGGAACTCGGCTGCGGGCTCGACGCCCTTGACCACTTCGATGCGTTCGAATGGCACACCCGCCAGAGCGAAAGCCGCCTCGACGACAAAGCCGCCGCTGCCGGCGCGTGTATAAAGCCTGTACATTTCTGCCCCCTGCCGTTCTCGCACGGCGCTCGGATATGACATGCCGTCGACATCCTGCTCAAGGCGGGCAGGCGCTTGACAGGATCGATTTTTCGCCGGTCCAGCCGCCACGGCTCTGCTGCGCTGCCTGATCCTCCGTGATCGGGATCGATTTTCGCATTCGACCGGCGCGCGGCCGAAAGAAACTCTGCTAGCCTGTCGAAATCCGTCGAGGTGGCGCGACTTCCGTTCGGCCCGCGACGACGCGGCCGGGAACAACAGGAGACGACAATGCAGTACATGCTTCTGCTTCATCACGACGACACGCCCTTTGCGGCGGCGAGCCCGGAAGACCAGGAGAAGATGAGCGCGCCCTACATGGCCTACAATGAAGCGCTGATCAAAGCTGGAGCCATGGTTTCGGGCGAGCGTCTGCGCGGCGCGTCTTCGGCGACGACAGTCCGTGTCCGCGACGGCAAGACCGAAGTGCTCGACGGCCCCTTCGCCACGACCAAGGAGCAGCTTGGTGGTTTCTACATCATCGAGGCGCCGGACCTTGACGCCGCGCTCGGCTGGGCGGCGCGTTGCCCAAGCGCCAATTACGGCATCGTCGAGGTCCGCCCGATCTGGCCGACCCGCTAGCATGGCTCCCCGCTAGCATGGCTCAGGGCGCCGAACAGGCGCGGGCGGCGGCGGAAACCGCTGCCCGCCAGAGCTACGGCAGGCTCGTTGCCTGGCTGGCGGCGCGCACCCGCGATGTCGCCGGTGCCGAGGACGCGCTTGCCGACGCCTTTGCCGCGGCCTTGTCCAGATGGCCAGAGACCGGCGTGCCGGACCATCCCGAGGCCTGGCTGCTGACGGTGGCGCGGCGACGGTCCATCGACCAGCGGCGTCGGCGCATGACCGGCGAAGCGGGCCAGGCCCATCTCAGGCTCATTGGCGAAGAACTGGAACAGGAGATGGCGCGCGAGAAATGTCCCGACGACCGGCTTGGCCTGATCTTCGCTTGCGCCCATCCGGCGATCGAGGCCGGCGTGCGTGCCCCGTTGATCCTGCAGACCATCCTCGGCTTCGATGCCGCCACCATCGCCTCGGCCTTCCTCGTCTCGCCCTCGTCGATGAGCCAACGCCTGGTGCGGGCCAAGTCGCGCATCAGGCAGGCCGGCATCCCGTTCCGCATTCCCGAGAAGACCGAACTCGGCGAAAGGCTGGCGGCGGTGCTGGAGGCGATCTACGCGGCCTTCGCCGAAGGCTGGACCGACGCCAGCGGTGCCGAATCCCGCCGCCGCAACCTCGCTTCCGAAGCCATCTGGCTCGGCCGGCTGGTGGTCGACCTGCTGCCGGACGAACCGGAAGCGCTCTGCGTGCTGTCGCTGATGCTGCATGCCGAGGCGCGCCGGCCGGCCCGCCGCAACCCGCTGGGCGAGTTTGTGCCGCTCGGCGAGCAGAACACCTTGTTGTGGGATGCCCGTCTGATCGGCGAGGCCGACGCATTGCTGCAGCGTGCCAGCAGCTTGGACGGCATCGGACGCTACCAGATCGAGGCGGCAGTCCAGTCGGCCCACGCTGCGCGCCGCTGTGCCGGCCGCACCGACTGGGCAGCGATTGCAACCCTCTATGCCGGCCTGATGACGCTCTCGGCCTCTCCGGTCGTTGCCGTCAACCGTGCGGTGGCGGTGGCCTATGCCGGCGCGCCCGAACAAGGTCTGGCCCTGCTCGACGCCATCGACGACGCCAGGCTCAACGAATACCAGCCCTATTGGGCGGCGCGTGCCGAATTGCTGACTCTCTCAGGCAATCTCGCCGAAGCCGACAAGGCCTATGAACTCGCCATCGGCCTCGAACCCGACCAGGCCGTGTGCCGGTTCCTCAAGCGCCGCAGAGGCGACGCAGCCTCACGCAGCGGGCAGGTCAGCGGTTGAGTGCGGGGTCGCAGGCGCGCAGCATCACCGTCGCTTCGGCGTCTTCGCCAAGCGTCAGGCAGCCTTCGCTGGAGCAGAGCAGCCAGCCGTCGCCGGTGGCGCCCGATGCGGCCAGCACCAGCACTCCCTGTGGGCCGACCTTCGGTGTGTAGCGCCACCAGCCGTTGTCGAAGACAGCGCCTTCGGGCGGGTCCATGCCGGCGCCCGAGCCCTGCACGCGGGCGCCAACGATCTGGAGTTTACCGTCGCTCACGCGCCAGTCTTCTTCCCAGCGCAGTTTTTCCACCGAATGTGTCCAGCTCAGCGTGAAGGCGGCCACCGCGAGCGCGGCGGCCTTTGAGCCGGCGACTATGCACAAGCCCACGGTCAGGCCTTGTTGCTCCCTGCGGCCGCTCCAGCTTCGGGCTGTCCGCGCGTGCGCAGCCAGTGAAGCCCTATGATGACGGCCGCAAGCGCGAAACCGATTTCGTCCGTCATCGGCAGGGCGGCGACCAGGGTGAAGGCCGCTGCGGTCGCCAGCAGGCGTTCCCATGCGACCATGCGCCTGCGCAGGAAGCCGACGACTGCGGCGCCCCAGAGGGCGATGGCCAACCCGGTCTTGAAGACGATGTAGGCGACTGCCGGCCAGTAACCGATGGCGGCTGCCATCGGCCCGCCTTCCTGAAGCATGAGCGAGGGAGTGTAGACCGCCATGAACGGAATGACGAAGCCTGCTGCAGCGACCTTGATGGCCTCTAACGAGATCTTCAGTCCGCTCTCGCGCGCGATTGGCGCCGCAGCAAAACAGGCAAGCGCCACCGGTGGCGTCAAGTCGGCCAGGATACCGAAGTAGAACACGAACATGTGGCTGACCAGAAGCGGCACGCCCAGTTCGAGCAGGGCTGGCCCGGCGATTGACGAGGTGATGATGTAGTTCGGGATGGTTGGAATGCCCATGCCAAGCACGATGCAGGTCACCATCGTCAGGACCAGCGACAGGAACAGGCTCGATTCGCCCACCGACACGATGAACGCGCCGAAGGTTGTCGCGACTCCGGTCAGCGTCATCGTGCCGATGATGACGCCGACGACGGCGCAGGCGACGCCCACCGGCAGCGCCGTCCTGGCGCCTTCCGCAAGGGCGTCGCGGCACGAGATCAGCGTGTCGCGGCCGCCGCTGACGAAGGCGTTGACGGCGATCAGGGCCGCTGCCGCAACAAGGATCGCGCCGATACCGATGCGAAAGAAGCTCGCTGCCACCAGGCCAAGCCCGATCCAGAAGACCATCCGGATGACCATTGAAGGCAGCCGCAGCGCCACCGAACCGCCGAGGATCAGCAGAACGGTCATCGCAAGGCCGATGGTTCCAGCATACAGCGGCGTGTACCCGGAAAAGAGCAGGTAGACCAGCACCGCCAGCGGCAGGATAAGGAACCAGCCTTCGCGCAGCGCGCGGATCGGCGAGGGCAGGTCCGCCCGCGGCAGCCCGTGCAGCCCGTGCTTGCCCGCTTCGAGATGCACCATCCAGAATGCTGAGGCAAAATACAGCAGGGCCGGAATGAGCGCTGCCTTCACCACCTCGTAATACTCCACGCCCAGCGTCTCGGCCATGATGAAAGCCACCGCGCCCATCACCGGCGGCATGATCTGCCCACCCATCGACGCGGTCGCCTCGACGCCGCCGGCAAAGGCAGGGCGGTAGCCGAACCGCTTCATCAGTGGGATCGTGAACTGCCCGGTGGTCACCACATTGGCAACGCCAGAACCGGAAATCGTGCCCATCATGCCCGAAGCGATTACCGCCACCTTGGCGGCGCCACCGCGCGCGTGCCCGACGCAGCCCAGCGAGATGTCGGTGAACAGCTTGATCATGCCCGCGCGTTCGAGGAACGAGCCGAACAGGATGAACAGGAAGATGTAGGTCGCCGAGACGTAGATCGGAATACCGTAGATACCCTCGGTGCCGTAGGCCAGCTGGTCGATGACTTGCGAGAAGTCGTAGCCGCGATGGTTCAACGGCGACGGCAGGTACTGGCCGAACAACGCGTAAAGAAGGAAGCTTCCCGAAATGATCGGCAATGCCGGTCCCATCATCGCATAGGCGGCGAGGAATACGGTTGCCAGGGCGATCACGCCGAAGACCAAGTCGACCTGGTTCAGGTCGCCGGCCCTCAGGATCAACGGCTCATATTCGATGAACTGGTAGGTCGCCACCGCAACGCCGAGGAAGGCGAGCCCCCAGGCCAGCGCCTTGCCGATCGCACCGGCGCCGCGCGCCGTCGCCACCAGTGGAAAGGCCAACAGCAGCAGGAAGGCGACATGGGTCGCCCGCAGGACCTGGCTCGGCACGCTCAGCACATGGGCCGCAGTGGCGATCTGAAACAGAGAGAAGGCAACCGCCGTCCAAAACAGCAGCCGGCCTTCGGGTGTCTGGGCAAAGCCGCTGCCGGTCGGGTCATGGAAATCGGCTGCGGGCGGGGAGACGTCGGGTCGCGACATCGCTGGCTCCGGCAAGGGCTATGTTGGAAGTTAGGGCGGCAAGGTGCCGCCCCGCTGGATCAGGCCTGTGCGCGGGCCGGGGCCTACATCAGGCCCTTTTCCTTGTAATAGCGTTCCGCGCCCGGATGCAGCGGGATGGGCAGGCCCTTGGCGGCGCTATCGGCGGAGATCGCCTTCGCCGCGGCATGGGCTGCGGTCATCTGATCGAGATTGTCGAACAACTGCTTGGTCATTTCATAAGCGAGGTCGTCCGACACGTCGGAATTCGTCACGAGGATGTTGGTGATCGCCAGCGTCGGCACGTCGGCCGACTGGCCTTCATATGTGCCCGCCGGAATCGTGGCTGCCTGGAATGGTGCGCCCAGCTTCTCGGCGACGTCGGCCGGCACCGCCACGACGGTGATCGGCAACGACACCGCAAGGTCTTTGATCGACGCGACGCCAAGTCCGGCAGACTGCAAGGTGGCGTCGAGCTGCCGGTTCTTGATCAACTCGACCGACTCGCCAAACGGCAGGTATTCGGTCTTGCCGAGGTCCTGGTAGCTCATGCCGAGCGCTCCGAAGATGGCGCGAGCATTGAGCTCTGTGCCCGACTTGGGGGCGCCGACGGAAAGGCTCTTGCCTTTCAGGTCGGTGAAGCTGCTGATTCCGGATTCCTTGGCGGCCACGATCTGCACATAGTTCGGATAGATGGCGGCGATCGCCCGCAGCTTGTCGAGCTTCTTGCTGAAGCCTGCCTCGGTGTCGCCTTCCCAGGCCGCCTTGACGGAATCGCCGAGTGCGAAGCCTATTTCGCCCTTGCCCTGCTGCAGAAGGTTCAAGTTCTCCACCGACGCCTTGGTTGCCTGCACCTGAGTGCGCACGTCCTTGATGCTCTTGCCGTAGATTTCCGACAGCGCGACACCGAGCGGATAATACACGCCCGAAGTGCCTCCGGTCAGCACGTTGATGAACTGTTCCGCCTTGGCCGGAACTGCGGCCAGGGCGACACCGATGGCCACGGCGCCGGCAGCAAATAGCTTCGACTTCAGATGCAGCATGTATCTCTCCTCCGATTGACGCGCCCGCGCTCTGGTCTGCGCCGACTTGCGGGCATGTTAGCGGGAGGAGGTCAAATGCCAAGCCTCAATTGTTCATAGTAAACCTACGCTTTGTCCTCAGCCGCCCAGACCTTCGAACAACACCGTCGACAGATACCGCTCCGCAAAGGACGGGATCACCACAACGATGTTCTTGCCGGCATTCTCCGGCCGCGAGCCGACGATGACGGCGGCCTGCAGCGCTGCACCCGAGGAGATGCCGACCGGCACGCCTTCGAGACGCGCGACGAGGCGGGCGTTTGCCACCGCATCCTCGTTCGAAACCTTGATGATCTCGTCATACACGCTCGTGTCGAGCACTTTGGGCGCGAAGCCGGCGCCGATGCCCTGAATCTTGTGCGGGCCGGGCTGGCCGCCCGACAGCACCGGCGAACCCTCGGGCTCGACTGCCACGACATGCAGCGAAGGCTTGCGGGCCTTGATCACCTGGCCTACGCCGGTGATCGTGCCGCCGGTGCCAATGCCGGCAACGAAGATGTCGATCGACCCCTGCGTGTCGTTCCAGATCTCCTCGGCCGTCGTCTGGCGATGGATCTCGGGATTGGCCGGGTTTTCGAATTGCTGCGGAATGATCGCGTTGGGAATTGTCTGCACCAGCTCCTCGGCCTTGGCAATTGCGCCCTTCATGCCCTTGGCGCCTTCGGTCAGCACCAGTTCGGCACCGAGCAGCGCCAGCATCTTGCGGCGCTCGATCGACATCGTCTCCGGCATGGTCAGGATCAGCTTGTAGCCTTTGGCGGCGGCAGCAAACGCAAGCGCGATGCCGGTATTGCCCGACGTCGGCTCGATCAGCGTGCTCTTTCCCGGCTCGATCTTGCCTGACGCTTCGAGCGCCTCAATCATGGCGACGCCGATGCGGTCCTTGACCGATGCGATCGGGTTGAAGAACTCCAGCTTGGCGATCAGGTTCGCCGCAACGCCCTTCTCCCTGGCGAACTTGTCGAGCCGGACCAGCGGCGTGTCGCCGATCGTTTCGGTGATGGAGCCATAGATGCGTCCGCGACCTGGTACGCGCGTGGAGGTAACGGGCTTGTTCATCGATTTCGCTCCCGAAAATTGCCTGAGATGTGAACTGCGAAGATAGGGGGTCGCAGGGCAAATTCCGAGTGGGTGCCGTGCTGATTAGGTAAGGTTCACGGAAACATGTTTCCGCGAACCTTGTTTTGCAGGAATGAGATTCCAGTCAACCTGTCTACTGACGGACGGCGATAGCAGCGGCGGCACCAACCATGAAACCGGCTGCGGTCCGGTTGAGCAGCTTGAGCGCGCGTGGCGTCTTCAGGAACCAGCGCGCCTGCGAAGCCAGCGCCAGGTAGGGCACCAGCACGATCAGCAGCACGACGATCGTGACAGCGACGAGAATGCCGTAGTCGCCCAGCGTCAGCGCATGCAGGTCGACGACCGTCGGCATGATCGCCATGTAGAAGATCATCGACTTGGGATTGCCCAAGGTCACCGTCAGCCCGGCGAGGAAGCTCGAGAATAGTCCGCCCTTACCCTTCCTTGCCTCGACCGTCTCCGGCGTGATGCCGCTGGTCCAGAAATTCCAGGCGAGCCAGGCGAGATAGGCGACGCCGAGCCACTTGATCGCCAGGAACACCATGCCGAAGGACTGGGCGACAAAGGCAAGGCCAAGCGCGACGGCGGTGAGATAGGTAAGGTCGCCGAGCACGATCCCGAGCGACATGGCCAGCGACGAGCGGAAGCCCGAGCCGAGCGCGCGCGCCACCAGCGCCGTCACGCCCGGACCAGGAATGGCGGCAGCGATGGCGAGCGCACCGCTATAGGCAAGAAAACCTGTAAGGGTCATGGCGGATTCCAGGCAGGATTGAATGGCCGCGCTATCGCACGAAAGCGGTATCCATGGAATGCCGCGGGGATTGGGCCAGCGTT
Organism: Aminobacter sp. BA135; assembly: GCF_050859125.1. Taxonomy (NCBI): domain Bacteria; kingdom Pseudomonadati; phylum Pseudomonadota; class Alphaproteobacteria; order Hyphomicrobiales; family Phyllobacteriaceae; genus Aminobacter; species Aminobacter sp. BA135. The sequence goes on along the minus strand of NZ_CP139572.1, from coordinate 68,916 downwards.
CACATTTTTCGGGAATTTGCCCTGTATTCTCAGAAAATGCCCTGGAGAGATCGACATTCGTCCCCCCGTCGTGTAGGCGCACGGTCCGATCGCGGCCCGGCAGACGCATGGGGTCGCCCGTTCATGCAGAAAATTCAGGACTAGGTGATGCGACCGGCTTTCGGCGGCATAGACTTCGGCACTTCCAATTCGACCGTCGGCGTTATCGAGAACGGCCGCCCGCGCCTCGTTGCGCTCGAGGGTGAAAACGTCACGCTGCCGTCGGCCATCTTCTTCAACTTCGAGGACAACCAGACAGCGCTTGGCCGCCGCGCCATCGGCGAATACACCGACGGTGCCGAAGGCCGCCTGATGCGCGCGCTGAAGAGCGTGCTCGGCTCCTCGCTGGTGCATGAGAAGACCCGCATCAAGGCGCGTTACATCGCCTTCACCGACATCGTCGGCATGTTCGTCGGCCATCTCAAGGACCGACTGGAGAACCACGTCGGCGAACCGGTCGAAAACGTCGTGCTCGGCCGTCCGGTGCAGTTCGTCGACGACAATCCCGAGGCCGACGCGGCTGCCCAGAGCGAGCTCGAAAAAGCCGCCCGCGCCCAGGGCTTCAAGCACATCGATTTCCAGTTCGAGCCGATCGCCGCCGCACTCGACTATGAGCGCACGGTGACGCGCGAGGAGCTGGCGCTGATCGTCGACATGGGCGGCGGCACCTCCGACTTCTCCATCGTCCGCGTCTCGCCCGAGCGCGCCACTTCCGGCGACCGCAAGGCCGACATCCTTGCCAATCGCGGTGTCCATATCGGCGGTACTGATTTCGACCGCCTGCTGTCGATTGCCCACGTCATGCCCGAACTCGGCTACCTCACGCCGACCAAGGACGGCAAACGCAACCTGCCGGCGGGATATTTCATCGACCTCGCCACCTGGCAGCGCATCAACCTGCTCTACACGCCCAAGGCGATGCTCGACTTGCGCGCAATCCGCTTCGAGGCCGAGCGTCCCGATCTTATCGACAGGATGATCGAGGTCGTCGATCAGCGTTTCGGTCACGCGCTGGCGACCAAGGTCGAAAAGGCCAAGATCGAGCTGACCGATGCGACCGAAACCGCCATCGACGTCGCCCTTCCGGGCGCGAAGTTCACCGCAGCGCTGACCAGGCAAGGTCTGGAGGATACGATCCGCGGCGCCGTCGACCGCGTCACCGCGACCGTCGCCGACACGCTTGCCGCAGCGCAGGTCGGCGCAAGGGACATCACCGCCGTCTTCCTCACCGGCGGCTCGACCGCCATCCCGCTGGCGCGCGAGAGCATCCTGGCCCTGGTGCCGGGCGCCCAGATCGTCCAGGGCGACGCATTCGGCTCCGTCGGCCTCGGCCTCGCCCTCGACGCCCAGCGCAAATTTGCTTAACGCTCCGGGGTGCTGGTCTTCCCGGGCTTGAGCAGGTCGAGTGCGTCCCGCACTGAGGCGGCATAACTGACGGCGGGATGCTTGACGCCGTGGTTGATCAGCATCCGTCGCGTCTGCGGCGATGCTCCTGTGATGAAGAAGCGGACACCTGCCTGCCGTGCCTTGCGTGCGGCGCCTTCGAGCACGTTCGCTGCGGTGGAATCGAGAAACGGCACGCCCGAGCAGTCGAGAATGAAATTCTTGCGCTGGTCGGCGATGCGGTCGAGCACAGCCCCCACCGTCGAGGCCGCGCCAAAGAAGAACGCGCCCGAAATGCGGTAGATGACGGTGTCGGCATCGCCCGCATCGCTCGCCTCATAGGCGTGGCGGCTGCCATTGGTGGCGTCGGCGACATCCTCCTGCACCAGTGGCTGATCGCTCTCCACCGCGATGCTTTTTGCCATGCGGTCGATGAACAGGATCGAACCGAGCGCGAAGCCGACGACGATGCCTTCTGTCAGGTCGCGGAACACCACCAGCAGGAATGTGACCATCAGCACCAGCGCGTCCCCCCATGACGAGCGGATCAGTGTCGCGAAGGCCTGCTTTTCGATCATGTTCCAGGCCACGACCGCCAGCACACCGGCGAGAGCTGCGAGCGGGATGTAGGCGGCAAGCGGTGCGGCTACCAGCATGAAGGCGAGCAAGAACACCGAATGCAGAATGCCTGATACCGGGCCGTGCGCGCCCGCCCGCACATTGGTTGCCGTTCGGGCAATCGTACCGGTCACGCAGATGCCTCCAAACAGCGCGGCACCGATATTGGCAAAGCCTTGTGCCACCAGTTCGCAGTTAGAGCGATGCCGCCTGCCGGTCATGCCGTCGGCAACGACGGCGGACAGCAGTGACTCGATCGCGCCGAGCAGCGCGAAGGCAAGCGCGTCCGGCAGTACCGCAATCGCCTTGTCCACACCGAAGCTGGGCAGGGCAGGCCAAGGCAGGCCGCGCGGAATGCCACCGAAACGCGTGCCGATGGTTTCTACCGGCAGGTCCAGCAGGGCAACGGCCACGGAAGCGACGCCGACCGCGATCAGCATGCCCGGCCAGCCGGGGCGCCAGCGTTTGAGCACCAGGATGGTGCCAATGGTCAGCACCGTAATCGCCAGGGCCGCGATGTTGACCGTGCCCATCGCATCAACCAGTGCCATCAACTTCGGCACAAGCGGACCCGGTTCCTTGCCGCTGAGCGTCAGTCCGAACATCTCGCTGATCTGGCTGGCGAAGATGATCACGGCGATGCCTGCGGTGAAACCCACCGTCACCGGATAGGGAATGAACTTGATGTAGGTTCCGAGCCTGAGATAGCCGATCGCCGCCAGGAACACCCCAGCCATGACAGTGGCGAGGATCAGCCCGTCCACGCCTTCGCGCGCCACCGTTGCCGCCACCAGAACGATGAAGGCGCCTGCCGGACCACCGATCTGGAAGCGGCTGCCGCCGAGAGCCGAGACTATGAAGCCGCCGACGATTGCCGTGAACAGCCCTTTGTCAGGCGACACACCCGATGCGATGGCGATTGCCATCGATAATGGCAGAGCCACGATTGCCACCGTCAGCCCCGAAATCGCGTCGGCCTTGAACTGCAGCGCGCCATAGCCCTCGCGGAAAACAGTCACCAGCTTGGGCGTGAACAGTTCCGCGAAAGTCGGTTGCCCGTGCTTCCCTGATCCGTATCGCCTTGGATTGCCGCCTGCATTCATCATCCGCACCACTGGAAACGCGGCGGCTTCGTCGGCAAGACTGTCGGCGGTCGCCGTCGCGACTACATCATGCGGATTGCCGGAAGCTTCACGCCTTCTTCTTCAGGCGCACGCCCCGACCGCCGGTCTCGCTCTCGCCGATCAGTTCCACCCCGGCATCTTCGATCGCCTGGATGACCTTGGTCAGCGTATCGACCACGCCACGCACCACGCCCTCGCTTGCTTCCATGCGCTGGATCGTCGGCACCGAGACACCGGCCATTTCGGCGAGCGTCTTCTGGTCGATACCTGCCAGCGCTCTTGCGGCGCGCATCTGTGCGGCTGTGATCACTGAGGTGGTCCCGTCTCAATCCGCATCACGAATGTATCATACATTCATGATGATGTTTCAAGCATCATTATTGATGCCTGAGACCCATATCATTCATCGGCCTCGGCCGGCCGCATGAAGCGGCGGCTGATCAGCCAGCACAAAGTCGCCCAGGCAAAGCCCGCGCACCAGCCCGCTAGCACGTCCGAAGGCCAATGCACGCCGAGATAGACGCGGCTGATGCCGACCATGAGCGTGGTCAGGATGGCGATGGAAAAGACGAAGATCGTCGCCGCCCGCCCGGGCAGGAAGCGTGCCAGCAGCGCCCCCAGCGTCAGATAGGTGACCGCCGACAGCATCGCGTGGCCGCTCGGAAAACTCATCGTGTGCACCTGCGCCAGATGCGGCACGAGGTCGGGCCTTGGGCGGTCGATGCCGAGCTTGAGCAGGCTCGACAGCACCTGGCCGCCGGCGACCGAGACGAACACGAACAGCGCCGGTCCCCAGCGCCTGGACATGCCGAGATAGATGATGCTGATGGCGGTGATGTAGATCAGCACCGAAGCGCTGCCGAGTGCGGTGATGTCGCGCATCGCCTCTTCCACCCATGACGGGCCGATGGGGTCGGCTGTGTTGCCTGCCGCGCGGAAGAGCAGCAGGATGTCGGTGTCGAAGCTGCGCGGCGCCTCACGGGCGATCTCGGACAGTTCGACGAAGCCCCACAGGCCGCCGGCAATGATGATGCCCGCCGCCAAAAGCGAAAACTCGATCCTGTTCCACAATCTGTCGTGCATCGTCCTGCCGTGTCTCGGGGCTGTTCCGCCCTTGGGATGGCCGCTTCCCGACCCATTCGCAACAGGTGGGGATGGCTTTCCCAAAGAAAAGGCATGTATGCAAAAGGTCGCAGCAAACCAACTCGCGTGAGCGCTCAGGTCACGCTTTTGGGTGCTGTGGATTTTCGGCCAATCTGTCATGCTGTTGTTATGCACGGCAACTAGCGGTCTCGGCGAACCCCAAGCCGAACACCCAGCCAGAGGTCGACGCCATGAACCAGCCCCATGATCAGAAATTCCGCACCTCGATGCTCGAGGAGAATGACGGTCCCGGTCACAACCCGACCGACAACCGCACCATGGGCGACATCATCGCCAAGCGCTTCTCCCGCCGCAGCTTCCTTCAGGGCTCGCTCGCCGTCTCGGCCATCGCCGCGACAGTCAGCCCGATCGCCATCCTGCTCGCCGACGATGCCCGCGCCGCCTCTGCGTCGGCCTTCGCCTTCGACGAGATCGAAGCCGGCATCGACGACAAGCATCATGTCGCGTCAGGCTACGACGCCGACATACTTTTGCGCTGGGGTGATCCGATCTTCGCCGACGCGCCCGAATTCGATCCGACCAACCAGTCGGCGGAAGCCCAGGCCAAGCAGTTCGGCTACAACAACGATTATGTTGGCTATATCGCCCTCGAAGGCTCGTCCGAGCACGGCCTGCTGGTGGTCAACCACGAATACACCAACGAGCACCTGATGTTCCCCGGCATCGTCAAGATCGTCGAGGGCAAGATCGAGGTCGCGCCAGCCGACCAGAAGCGCGTCGACATCGAGATGGCGGCCCATGGCGGCACCATCGTCGAGATCCGCAAGGAAGCGGGCAAGTGGCATCCGGTCCGCGACGGCAAGCTCAACCGCCGCATCACGTCGACCACCGAGATGCAGCTGACCGGCCCGGCCGCCGGCCATGATCGCCTGAAGACCAATGCCGATGCATCAGGTACCAAGGTGTACGGCACGCTCAACAATTGCGCCGGCGGCGTCACGCCCTGGGGCACCTACATCATGGCTGAGGAAAACTTCCACGGTTATTTCGGCGGCGAGCTGCCGGCCGATCATCCGGAGGCCGCCAACTACAAGCGTCTCGGCGTGCCTGAGGGCACCTATGAGTGGTCCAAGTTCTACGACCGTTTCGACGTCTCCAAGGAGCCGAACGAGCCCAACCGCTTCGGCTGGATCGTCGAGGTCGACGTCAACGACCCGACCTCGTTGCCGAAGAAGCGTACGGCACTCGGTCGCTTCAAGCACGAGGGCGCTGAATCCATCGTGGCCAGCGACGGCCGCGTCGTCTTCTATCTCGGCGACGACGAGCGCTTCGACTACGTCTACAAGTTCGTGACCAAGGGCAAGTTCAACCCTGACGACCGCGCTGCCAATCTCGACCTGCTTGACGAGGGCACGCTCTACGTCGCTAAATTTGCCGAGGACGGCACCTTCGCCTGGCTGCCGCTGGTTCAGGGGGAAGGCCCGCTTACTACCGACAACGGCTTTGTCAGCCAGGCCGACGTGGTCATCGAGGCGCGCCGCGCCGGCGACCTGCTTGGCGCCACCAAAATGGACCGCCCCGAGGACATTCAACCCAATGCCGTCAACGGCAAGGTCTATGTGATGCTGACCAACAACACCAAGCGCAAGGCCGACCAGGTCGACGCCGCCAATCCGCGCGCCGAGAACGCCTTCGGTCACATCATCGAGCTGATCGAGGACGGCAGCGATTTCACCGCCGCCAAGGGCAAGTGGGAAGTGCTGCTCAAATGTGGTGACCCGTCAGTCGCCGAGGTCGGTGCCTCGTTCTCGACGTCCACGACCCAAAATGGCTGGTTCGGCATGCCCGACAACTGCGCCGTCGATTCTGCCGGCCGTCTCTGGGTCGCCACCGACGGCAACAACCCCAAGGCCACCGGCCGGACCGACGGCCTCTGGGCCGTCGACACCGAAGGCGAGGCGCGCGCTACCTCCAAGCTGTTCTTCCGCGTGCCGGTCGGCGCCGAGATGTGCGGCCCGCTGTTTGCTCCCGACGACCAGACCGCCTTCGTCGCCGTCCAGCATCCGGGCGACGGCGGCGAGGATTGGGAAGGTTTCGGCCGCGCGTCCTACTACGAGGACCTGTCGACCCGCTGGCCCGACTTCAAGCCCGACATGCCGGTCCGCCCGGCAGTCGTCGCCATCACCAGGCAGGGCGGCGGCAAGATCGCCGTCTGATCGAAGTCTTTGTGCCTGGGGAAGCGGCCGCGTTCAGCGGCCGTTTTCATTTTCCGGCCAGCACCGGCCCGAGCGTGATCAGCGCCACCGCCACCACGGCGAGCCCGACGCCGATGCCCTGTATGCCGCTCAGCTTCTCGCCGAAATAGATGATGGCCACCGCGTTGACGGCGATCAGCTGGATCACCGCCGACAGCGAGAACGACACCGACATGCCGAAGTCGCGCACCAGACGCAGCATGATCAGATTGCCAAGCGAATAGAGCAGCAGCGTCACCACCAGCTTGCCGATGGTCGGCTCGATGCCCCAGGTCTTGGCCACCATCGCGGCGATCAGGAAGATCACGGTCGAGAAACCGAGCAGCGACAGGCCGATGACGGACATATTTCAGGCAAGCTCCCACGAATGTCCGGCGATTTGCTCCGAATGCCGCGCTGGCGTCAAGCAGAGCGGCGACACGCTTGAGCACTATCGCGCCATGCGACGCAAGAACCCTCCCGTCCGGAGACGGGAGGGCGTTTGGTTTCAGGTCTTGGGAGCCCCTGATTCCATCAGGGATAGGTACACTTGCCCTTCTGCGGTTCGCCTTGCGGGCCCGGTGTGCCGGTCTCCTCCCAGTCGCCGCCATTGCTGATGCAATAGGAGATCATCAGGTTGCACGACGCCTTGTTGTTGCAGGTCTCGACATGGCCGTGAGTCTGTCCGCCGCCGCCCGGCGCCTTCAGGCCGAGCTGGTGCGGCGGCGGAGCCGGCACGCGGGCCTTGAGCTGGGCTGCCGATGCAGCACCTGCAAAGGCCGACATCGAAAGTGCGAGCGTTGCGATGAGCGACGAGCGGATGATGGTGTTGGTCATGTTCATTTCGGTTCTCCTCTGGGACACCTTTGATCTTGCGGCTCACTGGCCGCCACGATCGTGTGTGTCCGAGCAGGAGAAGAAGGTTCACGGCGGAGATGGAAAAAAGTGCGGACGATTTTTGCGGCCTTTTACGATCCCACGAAAACAGGTGGTCGGGCGGCGACCCGACTGCCTATTCGCCACGCACGGGGATCGTTGCAACAACCCGCCCGGAAAGTGCCAGGTCATCGTTCGTTGCCATCACCGCCAGCGACGTGACCGGCAGTTCGGCCAGCACGCGCCGCCGCCACCGCTCCGCCAGTCCCGCCAGATCAGTCGTCTCCGCAGCGGTCAGAGCCGCCGCGAAATGGTAGAGGCCGACCAGATGGAAGCGGGTCTGCCGCGCGCCGCAGGCTTGCTGCACCAGGCCGAAGACATCTTCGTCGTGGTGGCAGCAGGGATAGACCGGCAGGTAGATCCGGCCGGTGTTGATCCGGCCGAGGAACGGCCCGCCTATGCGCAGGGCAAGTGCTCCCAGCGACGCGAGCGCTACGGTCACAGCCTGCGCGCACCGCTCGATGTCGGGCTCGGACAGGCCACCGACGATGGTGGCATGCAGCTTGCCGGCACGCTCGCGTCCGAGCGGCCAGGCGATCTTGTCGCTGAACGAAAACGAACGCAGCTCCGCCTCGAATTCTTGGAACGCCTCGGCGCGGCCGAGCGCCTGGGCGTCGATGGGGACGACAAGCGAATGGCGCGGCGTGTCATAGCGGCCATTGCGATAATCCGTGCCGTCCTTGCCGGCAATGATCTCGGCATGGCCTGGAGCAACCAGCGGCAGATGGGCAAGCCTATAGGCATCGTCGAAGGTCAGCGTCTCGCCGGGACCGAAGACCCGGCGTGACGCGTCAAAGGCCATGACGGTGTCGTTGCAGAATTTCATCCTGAAATGTCCATGCGGCCGGTTCCCCCTGCGCGCTCATCCCGCTCGCGGCTTGACCATCAGCACCCAGTTCTCGCCTGCACCGGTCCAGCCCTCCTTGACCATCGGCTCGGAGGCGACCTCGCGGTAGCCGACGCTTTCATAGAGATGGCGGGCCTTGGTGTTGGCGTCCGAAACGATCAGGCTGGTGCCGGTGCAGCCGGTGGCCTCGGCGATCGCGTCGGCCATGGCCAGCAGCCGCGAGCCGTAGCCGCGCGCCCGTGCCTCCGGCAGCGTCGCCATGACGTTGACATACCAGCTGCCCACCGCCATCGCCTCGAGTATGTTGAATGGCACGAACATCGCCGGCGTGTCGGGGTCGGGCAACGACGGCTCGATCGGATAGCCGATCAGGCAGGCAATCACCTTGCCATGCTCCAGTACCACCGCGTTGCGATAGGAAAAGCTGCCTTGCTCGCGTTGCGCCCGCTGGCGGCCGACCTCCCAGGGGTCGCCACCTTCGGCCATCTTGGTCCAGAGATAAAGCGGCAGCCCGTCGCCGGCCATGTTGACCAGCTTGGCCAGGATCGCGGCGTCCTCCTTGGTGGCGGGCCGCGCCTCGGCAGTCAAACCCTCGTCGCTATGCGCCTTTTCGGGCATGACATGCTCCTCCAGTCCACAGCGTCCCCTCGCTGCGGGAGGTATAGGAGCGCGCGTTCCGGGCGGCGTCAACCGCCGACCGCGTGTGCCCTGTCTCAGCCTTTGCGCGTGCCGAGCCCGAAAAAGCGGTCCAGCGAAAGCTGTCCGCCGCCATAGGCAGCCAGCGCCAGCGCCATCGCCGCCCAGGGCAAGTGGAAGTTGGCCCAGCCCTCCGGCACCGTCAGCTGAATCACCGCGGTCATCGCAAGAATGCCGAGGGCGGCAAAGCGCGTGCCGAGCCCCAGCACCAGCAGGATCGGCAGCACGATCTCGCCGATGCCGGCCAGCGTCGCCATCAGGATGGGTGCAGGATAGGGATACTGGTTGCCGAAAATGTGCAGCGAAAACTCCTGGGTGAACAGATAACGCGCGCCGTTGGACAGCGTCAGGAAGCCGTCCCATTTGGTCAGTCCCGACTTGAAGAACGGCACGGCAATGGCAAGGCGCAATGCCAGGAGCGGCAGCGCCTCGGGGATCGCCGCAATCGTCGCCTCAATGCGCCGGATCGCGGGGCCCAAGCCGGCCTTGTATGCCATTGGCTGGTGGTTGATGTCGGTCATCTCATGTCTCCTTGTTGGTCGGCGATGCCGATGAACATACCGAGCGACACCAGGCCGACGATGGCGCGGCCGAAGTCGAATGTGGGGTCCGTGTCGAAGGCTTCAGCCGCGGCGTCGCCGATGCTGTCGCCGCGCAACAGCGCTGCCGCGAACACCGCGTCCGCCTCGGCGATGACATGCACGGCTACCTCGATGTCCGGCCGGGTGATCACGATGCTCTCCGGCTCAAGCACCGTCTGCACGCGGACCTCGTCACCCTGGTGGGCCTGCCAGATCGTCCCGATGGAAAACTTCGAACGAACCAGCGCCGCCGCCGGATGCGCAATGAGGGTGGCGCTGCCGAGCCGCTCGGGCGCCAGCCTTGCCAGCGCCGCGACGTCGAGCGGAACGACGTCGGCGGCGTGGTAGGCGCGGGTCCAGTGGGCCTCCAGCCGCGCCGTGTCGGCGAGATAGGGCAGGGCGGCGGCCGGGGCAAAGCCGGCGACGAAATCGGGAAAGCTGTCGCCATAGGCAAACATCACCGGGTTGTCGGGCAGCGTCGTTGCGATGAAGGCGCGTGCCACGCCGTTGAAGAAGTCGTCGCCGACAAGCCGCCGCAGGACTGGGAAACGCTGGCTCAGCGCCTTGGACAGCGAAACCGCGACATTGTTGCGGTAGACGGCGAAGCGCGCCGCATCGGCCTCGCCGCGAGCGCTGGTCACGCCGTCCGGCAGCGGTCGTGTGGCATCGAGCAAGGCTGAGACAAACGTGTTCTGGTCCATCGTCACGCGCGCCTGGAAAACCGCGCATCGCGCCGCAGTGCTGCCTCGTCGAGCACGGCCTCGGCGCGCGTCGCCTCCGCCAGCAGCACGGCAAAGGCCGGCACGTCATTGTCCCATTCGATCAGCGTCGGCATCGGGCCGGTGCGGTCGATCGTGTGGCGATAGAGCGAAAAAACGTCGTCGGCGACTGTCGAATTGTGCGCGTCGATCAGCAGCCTGTCGCCGGCGCCGTCGACGGTCTCGTCATAGCCGGCGAGGTGGATCTCGCCGACACGCTCGACCGGAAAGCGGTCGATGTAAGCGAACGGGTCGAGCCGGTGGTTGACCGCCGACACCATCACGTTGTTGACGTCGAGCAGCAGCCCGCAGCCAGTCCGTTCGGCAATGGCGTCGAGGAAGTCGATCTCGTCGATCGTGCTGTCTTCGAACAATATGTAGGTCGAAGGGTTTTCGAGCAGCATGCGCCGCCCCAGCTCCTGCTGCACCTCATCGACATGGGCGCTGACGCGCTCCAGCGTCGTTTTTGTGTAGGGCAGCGGCAACAGGTCGTTGAGAAAGCCGCCCTCATGTGTCGACCAGGCCAGGTGTTCGGAAAAGGAGTGGGGTTTGTGGCGCTCGACCAGCATTTTCAGCCGCGCCAGATGCGCCTTGTCGAGTGGTCGTTCGGCCCCGATCGACAGCCCGACGCCATGCAGCGACAGCGGATAGCGTGCGACGATCTCCGCCAGCGCGCGGTGCGGCGCACCGCCGTCGCCCATATAATTCTCGGCATGGACTTCGAAGAAGCCGATTTCGGGCTCGGTCGCGATGATTTCGCCTATGTGCTCGGGTTTGAGGCCAAGGCCCGCGCGGGCGGGTAGGGACTGGCCGCTGTGTGTACCGGTATTCATGCTGGGTGCTCGGATTGCTCGGGCAGGCGAGATGGGGCCCGGCGCGCCGGGCCCCATGTGCATCACATGGCAGTTGGCTCGAGCATGCCCTTGTGACCGTCGACGTCCATCGTCGTGCAGGTGCCGGCCGGCACGGCCTTCCAGGCGTTGCCCTGATAGTCCATGGTCGAGGTGCCGGCGCAGGTCGTGCCTGCTCCCGCGGCGCAATCGTTCTGGCCCTTCAGCGAAATGCCGTAGCACTTTTCCATGCCGACCATCTTTTCAGCCGGCAGCGGGGCGGCAAAGGCGGACGAGGCAAGTGCCGATGCGAGCGAGCCGGCGAGAGCAATGGCTAGGGTCTGGCGATTCATGACGTTCTCCTGATAAAGGATTGACAGGGAAGCGTTCTGCGTCCCATGCCGTCGACTTCGCCGGCACCTCGCCATTCGTTACGCCGGACCGTGAACACGGTTTCGTGAGTGAGACGGCAGTTGGCGTTGTAACATTTCTGCGTCGACTGAAGTAACAAACGGCTATTTGGGCCGAAGAGAAGGAAGACAAGCTTGACGAGGACGGATGACGCCGAACTCGCCCGGCTTTTCAGGGCGGCAATTTCAGGTGATCAAGGTGCCTATGCTTTGTTTCTCGGAAGCGTGGGGCAGCTGGTGCGTGGATACTGCCGCAGGCGTATCGTGCATGGTGGCGTTGACCCGGAGGATGTCGTGCAGGAGGTTCTGCTTGCGATTCATCTGAAGCGTCATACATGGCGTCAGGACGAGGCGGTGACCCCTTGGGTCTATGCCATCGCTCGCTACAAGCTGATCGATGCTTTCCGCCGTCGCGGCAAGCGCATCGAGGTCGACATCGCCGATTTCGCCGACACGCTGGCGGAACCGGAAAAGGACGAGCTTGGCAGCCGAGACATCGGCCGCGCGCTCGACGGGCTGGCGCCGGTGCAGCGCAGTGTCGTTGCGTCGGTTTCGGTCGAGGGCGCTTCGATCGGCGAGACCGCCAATGCGCTTGGAATGACGGAGACGGCGGTGCGGGTGGCGCTGCATCGCGGCCTCAAGGCGATCGCACGTCGCTTCGCACAGGACTGACGGAACGGACATGGAAACGAAGGATCTCATCAAGGCGATTTCCAGCGACGCGGCAGCAGGCCGGCGTTCGTTCGGCACGCTGCTGCTCGCCGCCTTCGTTGCGGCAAGCGTCATTGCCGCTGTCGTCTTTTCCATCGTAGCCGGCCCGCGCGCCGATTTTGCCGCCGCCGCCGAAACCTGGCGTTTCCTCCTCAAATTCGTCGTCACCCTGGCGCTGGTTGCCACATCGGGTGCGGTGGCTATTGCACTCGCCCGTCCCGGTGCGCGGCTTGGCATGCGTGTCGCGTTGCTCGTTGCCGCACCCGCCATCCTGCTCGGCGCGGTCCTGATCGAACTCACCACCATGGCCCCTTCTGAATGGGCGACCCGGCTCGTCGGCACCAACAACATGGTTTGCCTGACGCTGATCCCACTCATCGGCCTCGGCCCGCTCGCGGTCCTGCTCACCGCCATGCGCCAGGGCGCGCCGACACGTCCCAGCCTCGCAGGTGCCGCCTGCGGCCTGCTCGCCGGAGGCCTTGCCGCGACGCTTTATGCCGCGCATTGCTTCGACGACTCGCCGTTCTTCGTTGCCACTTGGTACACGCTGGCCATCGCCATCCTGACAGCCGCCGGCGCGATCGCCGGCCGGTACGTCCTGCGCTGGTAGCAAAAGCGCCACAAAGCCGCGCTTGTTAACCCTTGCGGCCCCTGCTAAAGCGCGGCGCATGACCACACCGCTCGACCACATCCGCAATTTCTCCATCGTTGCCCATATCGATCATGGCAAGTCGACGCTTGCCGACCGGCTGATCCAGTCCACCGGCGGGCTGGAACTGCGCGAGATGACCGAGCAGGTGCTCGACAACATGGATATCGAGCGCGAGCGCGGCATCACCATCAAGGCCCAGACCGTTCGGCTCAACTACCGTGCCAACAATGGCGAGGATTACATCCTCAACCTGATCGACACGCCCGGACACGTCGACTTCGCCTATGAAGTCTCGCGCTCGCTGTCGGCCTGCGAGGGCTCGCTGCTCGTCGTCGACGCTTCCCAGGGTGTCGAGGCGCAGACACTGGCGAACGTCTACCAGGCCATCGACAACAACCACGAGATCGTCGTCGTCCTCAACAAGATCGACCTGCCCGCCGCCGAGCCCGAGCGCATCAAGGAGCAGGTCGAGGAAGTCATCGGCATCGACGCCTCGCAGGCCGTCTACATCTCGGCCAAGACCGGTCTCGGCATTCCCGACGTTCTGGAAGCGATCGTCACCCAGCTGCCGCCGCCGCGCGAAGGCGACATCGACGCGCCGCTCAAGGCGATGCTGGTCGACAGCTGGTACGACACCTATCTCGGCGTCATCGTCCTGGTGCGCATCATCGATGGCAAGCTCAAGAAGGGCCAGACCATCCGCATGATGGAGACCAACGCCAAGTACCTGGTCGAGCGCACAGGTGTCTTTACCCCCAAGATGATCCAGGTCGACGAGCTCGGCCCAGGTGAGTTCGGCTTCTTCACCGGCTCGATCAAGGAAGTGGCCGACACCCGCGTCGGCGACACCATCACCGAAGACAAGCGCCCGACCGCCAAGGCCCTACCGGGCTTCAAGCCGGCCCAGCCGGTGGTGTTCTGCGGCCTGTTCCCGGTCGACGCCGCCGACTTCGAGGACTTGCGCGCCGCCATGGGCAAGCTGCGCCTCAACGACGCCAGCTTCTCCTTCGAGATGGAAACCTCGGCCGCACTCGGTTTCGGCTTCCGCTGCGGCTTCCTCGGCCTGCTCCACCTCGAGATCATTCAGGAGCGGCTCGAGCGTGAGTTCAACCTCGACCTGATCGCCACCGCCCCTTCGGTTGTCTACCGCATGAACCTCAATGACGGGTCGACCAAGGAACTGCACAACCCCGCCGACATGCCCGACGTGGTCAAGATCGCCGCGATCGAAGAGCCGTGGATCCGCGCCACCATCCTCACCCCTGACGACTATCTCGGCTCGATCCTTAAGCTCTGCCAGGAGCGCCGCGGCATCCAGGCCGACCTCTCCTATGTCGGCAAGCGCGCCATGCTCGTCTACGACCTGCCGCTCAACGAAGTCGTGTTCGACTTCTACGATCGCCTGAAGTCGATCTCCAAGGGTTACGCCTCCTTCGACTACCACCTGACCGACTACCGCGAGGGCGACCTCGTCAAGATGTCGATCCTGGTCAATGAGGAGCCCGTCGATGCGCTGTCCATGCTCGTCCACCGCACCGCCGCGGAAAAGCGCGGCCGCGTCATGGTCGAGAAGCTGAAGGAGTTGATCCCGCAGCACATGTTCAAGATCCCGGTCCAGGCCGCCATTGGCGGCAAGGTCATTGCCCGCGAGACCATCTCGGCGCTGCGCAAGGACGTCACCGCCAAGTGCTACGGCGGCGACGTCACTCGCAAGCGCAAGCTGCTCGAGAAGCAGAAAGAGGGCAAGAAGCGCATGCGCCAGTTCGGCAAGGTCGACATCCCCCAGGAGGCCTTCATCCAGGCGCTCAAGATGGGGGATAGCTGAGGTTCTTCCTTCCTTCTCCCCGCCTGCGGGGGTGAGGAGCGTTCGGCCAAGGCCGACCAGTCGACAACGATTTGTCGACTGGAGCGACGAACGCCAGGAGCCATAGCGGAAGGCGGTGGCCCGCAGGGCCGGATGAGGGGCGGCGCGAGCCCGGCCATTTCCGCGTCCTTCAAGAATCGACACCTCCATCCGCAATCATGCTGCAGTGCAAACACGTATTGCACCGCAGCGTCGAATTATTCGCTTCGCTGCGTCTTCGACTGTTCTGTCGATTTACTGACACTATGAAGATAGCTAGCTTTCCCTCTGCATTCTGCCAGAGGGAACAACATGAGCTGGACTGAAAAGGATAAGAAGCTTGGCATGGATCGCGCCATAACAAGGCGTGATTTCATGGACGGCGTGGCGATGGCCATCGGCGGCGCGGTGGCGTTGCGTGCCATGGGCCCCGGCCGGGCGCAGGCGCAAGCTGCCGCCACGGCCTACCCACCTGCCTCGACCGGCCTACAGGGCCAGACCGACGCCGCCCAGAACGTCATGCACGCCGTCCGCGATGGCAGCTACTGGTCCGAAGCCGGCCCGGTCAGCGCAAGCGCCGAGAGCTACGACCTGGTTGTCGTCGGTGCCGGCATTTCCGGCCTTGCCGCCGCACACAGCTTCCGCAAGCAGGCCGGCCTCGACAAGCGCGTGCTGATCGTCGATCCGCTCGAGGATTTCGGTGGCCACGCCAAGCGCAACGAATTCACCGCCTCCAACGGCGCCAAACTCATCGGCTATGGCGGCAGCCAGTCGATGCAGACGCCGAGCTACTTCAGCCCCGCCGTCAACGCGCTGCTCACTGAGGTCGGCATCGAACCGAAACGCTTCGAAACCTTCTACGACCAGAAGTGGTCCGAGGATCGCGGCTTGTCGGGCGCCATCTTCTTCTCCAAGGAGCAGTGGGGCGAGGACAAGCTGGTTATCCGCAAGGGCAAGCCGGCTGAGTGGGTGGCCGAGACGCCGCTCAACGACAAGGCCAAGGCCGACCTGGTCCAGCTTATGGAAGCGCCCGGCGACTATCTGCCCGGCCTGACCAGCGAGCAACGCCTGGAGAAGTTGTCGGAGATCACCTACAGGGCGTTCCTGCTCGACCACGCCAAGGTCGACCCAGAGGTGGCCGACTACTTCGCGACCTCCACCAACGGCTATTTCGGCGTCGGTATCGATGCCGCGAGCGCGCTCGACGCGCGCGCCAACGGAAATCCGGGTTTCCAAGGCATGGACCTCGGCGAAGCCGTGTCGAAATACAACAGCCCGTCCGGCCGTCTCGCCTTCACCGATCCCGACGACTACATCTACCATTTCCCCGACGGCAACGCCGGCATCGCCCGCGCTCTGGTGCGCGCGCTGGTGCCGGGCGCTCTCGCCGGCTCGACGATGGAGGAACTCGTCACCCAAACCGTCGACTACGCCGCCCTCGACAAGCCGGAAAACCCCGTCCGCATCAGGCTGAATTCGACAGTCGTCAAGGTCGCCCATGATGGCGCGCCAGGCAGTGCCAGCTCGGTCACCGTCACCTATGCCGATATCAAGGGCAAGCCGGTCAGCGTCAAGGCCGGCCACGTCGTGCTCGCCTGCTGGCACCGGGTCATTCCCTATCTCACCGACGAACTCGGCACTGAGCAGATAGCTGCCCTCAACGACCAGCAGAAGGTGCCGCTGATCTACACCAACGTCCAGCTCCGCAACTGGGACGCCTTCGACAAGCTTAAGATCGACGGCTTCCGCGCGCGCGGCGATTTCTGGAGCGGCGCCGACATCGATTTCCCCGTTTCGATGGGTACTTACAAATTCGCCGACAAGCCTGAGGATCCCATCGTGCTGCACCTCTCCAAGGTGATGACCAGCCCAGGCCTTGCCCCGCGCGACCAGGCGCTGGCCGGACGGCGGGCTTTGATGACACTGAGCTTCGAGGAGATGGAGCGCTCGATCCGCGACCTGCTCGGCCGCGCGCTGTCAGGCGGCGGCTTCGACCCGGCCCGCGACATCGAGGCCATCACCTGCAATCGCTGGTCGCATGGCTACGCCTACGAATATATGCGCCCCGGCGACCGTTTCTGGCCCGACGGCCCGCTGCCCATCGAAGCCGCCCGCAAGCCCTGGGGCCGCATCTCGATCGCCAATGCCGACAGCGGCGCCTACGCCTACGCCCATTCGGCCATCGACCAGGGCGTCCGGGCGGTGCGGGATCTGCTCGGGACACCTGATGGCGCCCCGGACTATGCGCGCTTCCCGGGGCCGCCAGCGGACAAGATCGGGCTCTAAAGCGGGCGATCAACGCTATATACCTTCTCCCCGTTCAAGGGGAGAAGGTGGTGGGGGCGAGGGCCGGATGAGGGGCGGCGCAAACCAGCTCTTAAATGTCGTGTCAGCCATCACGGATACGCAAGATGAGTGCGCTCTATCGCTACCTCCCAAAACGCATCACCCAATTCACCTCCCACGTCTCGCCACCATCCCTAGACATCGCCTGTTCCCAGCGCGGACTTGCACCCGGTGTCCATAGAAACCGCACGCGCACCGGCACACCACCTTCGATGTCGTCGCCATAAAACACGCCGCGGCCGTTTTCAAACCGCCCGACCGTCGGTGGGAACAGCCGGTAATTCCTGGTGTCGCTCCAGTAGATCGACCACAGCCCTGTCTCGGGGTTGTAGAGCCTGAGCGTCATGCCGGTGAAGCCGCGCTCTGGCACCGTCATCTGGTCGAGATTGCCGCCGAACGTGCCGTCGGGTGCCTGCATCACCTTTTCTATGTGCGAGAACGCGGTGAACGTCTCCCATTCGGTGGAACCCACCAGCCGCGCGCGCAGGCGTTCGTTGGTCACCGTCCAGTCGCCGATCAGGAAATCGAAATCGTCAAAGCCGCTCATGTGGTCCTCCCCTTGATCTCCAAGGGATAGCAGACCCCTGCTGACAGGCTCCTGTCAGTAGCTGCCCATGAAAGCCGGCAGGCTTGACCTTGCCGGCACCTCGGGCTCATCTGCCGCCGCGATCCCGCCACACCTTGCCCTTAACGCCCGCCCCATGAAACTGCTCGCCGCCCTCCTTGCCCTGGCAATCCTCTCCGCCTGCGCTGCCCGCGCGCCGGTGCCCCCGGCACCCGTGGCCGCCCCGCCTGTTGCCGTGCAGCCTGCCGTCGAACCGCTGCCGGTTGGGGTAAAACCGCTGACGGTCGAGCAGGACGAGCAGATTTCGCAGGGCTGAGCGGGGAAGGTTTTTCCGTGCGCCGTTTCGTTCCGTCGCACCCCCCCTCTGGCCTGCCGGCCATCTCCCCCACAAGGAGGGAGATTAGTCGCTTCGCCGGCGGCTCCCGTCCTGCAGGGCCCGATCTGATGCGGGTGGTTAGCCGCAGGGCAGATGACGGCCTGATCTCCCTCCTTGTGGGGGAGATGCCCGGCAGGGCAGAGGGGGGTGCGAAGGAACGCTAGCTCTCAGGACCTGCGTCTCCGAGCCGTACTTCGGTGAAGGCCAAGTGCCAGAAGCGACGGCGAAGGGCGGAGGGATCGAGCAAGCAGCCCTTGCCAGCGCACGCGGTAGCGATAAGCTCCGCCCATATCCAGGGAGGCCGCGAAAGATATGGCCAAGGGCATGGTCGAGGGCGAAAAGATCGATGTCGGCTTTTCCGGCCGCCGTTGCATCCACTCGCGCAACTGCGTTCTCGCCAATCCGCATGTCTTCGAGCCCAACGCGCCGGGCGAATGGATTCACCCGGACGCGGCGTCTGTCGAGCAGGTCGTGGCGATCGCCGAAAGCTGCCCTTCGGGCGCCATCACCTATCGCCGCAAGGATGGCGGTCCGGAGGAGGCGCCGCCGGTGGTCAACACGGTTCGCATCCGCGAGAACGGGCCGCTCGCCCTGCATGCCGAGATCGTCTTCAACGGCGAGACCTTCCATCGCGCCACCTTGTGTCGCTGCGGTGCCTCTGGGAACAAGCCGTTCTGCGACGGCAGCCACACCAAGATCGGCTTTGTCGCGACCGGTGAGCCGGCGTTGAAGGAAAGCCAGCCGCTCGCTGCCCGCGGTGGCCCGCTGGTCGTCACGCCGCAGCCCAACGGCAACCTTAAGCTCGAGGGCAATGTCGAGATCGTCACCGGCACCGGCCACACGATCGACCGCGCGACAAAAGTCTGGCTTTGCCGCTGCGGCCAGTCGGCCAACAAGCCCTGGTGCGACAACAGCCACAAGCGGGTGTCGTGGTCGACCGAAGGTCGATGACAGGCCAACGATTTGGTTTGGCAAACGACTCAGCGCCCGGAGCCATAGCGGAGGGCAGGCTTCGTCGCGAGACAGGCGTGCGCGGCACGAGGCAGGCACAAAATGGGACGCGCATTGGGCTGCCCTCCTGCTTGGCCGCAACTGGCCAATTTTGCTTTGCGGGCGATATCGGCTAAGCGGGACGGAGCCCACCAGGTCCGGAACATCAGCGCATGCACGCCAGCCATCCCCTCTATCTCGGCATCGACACCGGTGGCACCTACACCGACGCCGTGTTGTGGTCCGAGGCGCATGGCCCGCAGGGTGCGGTGCTGGCCAAAGCCAAGTCGCTGACCACCCGCCACGACCTGGCAGTCGGCATTTCGGGCGCGGTCGACGCGGTGCTGGACAAGGCGGGCGTCAATCCCGCCGCCATCAAGCTGGTGTCGATGTCGACCACGCTTGCCACCAACGCGCTTGTCGAGGGCCAGGGCGGGCGCGTGGCGCTGGTCATGATCGGCTTCTCCGAGGCTGACCTTGCCCGCGACGGGCTCAAGACGGCACTCGGCACCGACCCGCTGGTGCTGTGCGAAGGCGGCCATGACGTCCACGGCAACGCCCGCACGCTTGATCTCGGAGCCCTCGAAGCGGCCTTGCCGGAGTTGGCGAAATCCGTCTCGGGTTTCGCCGTCTGCGCCTATTTCGCCACCCGCAACCCGGCCCATGAGATTCTTGCACGCGATTTGATCCGCGAGGTGACGGGCATGCCAGTCACCACCAGCCACGAGCTGTCGGCCAAGCTCGGCGGTCCGCGCCGGGCTCTGACGACGCTGCTCAATGCCCGCCTGATCTCGATGATCGACCGCCTCGTCGCCGCGACCGAAGGGTTCCTCGATAAGCGCAAGATCAATGCGCCCTTGATGGTAGTGCGCGGTGATGGCGCGCTGGTGTCTGCCCAATTCGCCCGCCAGCGGCCGATCGAGACGATCCTGTCCGGTCCCGCTGCCAGCCTCGTCGGCGCCCGTCACATGACCGGGCTCGACAATGCTGTCGTCTCCGACATCGGCGGTACCACCACAGACGTTGCCGTGCTCGACCACGGCCGCCCACGCCTCGATCCCGAGGGTGCCACCGTCGGCGGCTTCCGCACCATGGTCGAGGCTGTCGCCATGCGCACCTTCGGCCTCGGTGGCGATTCCGAGGTTGCGCTGGAGGAAGGCGGGCTGAAGCCGAAGATGTCGCTCGGCCCGCGCCGCCTGGTGCCGCTGGCGCTTGCCGGCATGGTCCATGGCGAGGCGATCACCGCGGAGCTCGAACGCCAGCTGCGCGCCCCCAATCCCGGCCGCATGGATGGCCGTTTCGCCGTGCGCACCGGCGTGCCCGAGCAACTGGCGGCAGGGTTGACCACGCCGGAGGCAAAGCTCTACGACCAGATTACCGGCGTGCCGCAGCCGATCGACCGCCTGCTCACATCCAACGCCCAGAATGCCACGCTCAATCGGCTGGTGTCGCGCGGGCTTGTCCATGTCTGTGGCTTTACGCCTTCGGATGCCGCCCATGTGCTTGGCCGCCAGGCCAATTGGGACGAGGCGGCGGCTAGGCTCGGCGCAGAGCTGTTCGCCCGCAAGCGCGACGGTCGCGGCCAGCAGATCGCTGCGAGCCCGGAGGCGATTGCCGAACGCGTGCTGGCGACGCTGACCCGCTTGTCGGCGGAGGTGATCCTCGAAACTGCCTTCGCCGAGGACGGGCTCGACGGTGCTGCAACCGTGGCACACGCGCTGGTACAGCGCGCGGTCGACGCCCATCCCGGCATCGCTCGCTTCACGGTTGCGCTCGACCGTCCGGTCATCGGTCTCGGCGCCTCGGCCCCGCTGCATTATGCCGGCCTGCCGCCGCTGGTCGGCAACGAATGCGTGGTGCCTAGGGATACCGACGTCGCCAATGCGCTGGGGGCGGTTGTCGGCCAGGTCCGCGTGACGGCCGAGGCCCGCGTCAGCCAGCCCAAGGAAGGTCTGTTCCGCGTCGCCGTCGGCGAATTGCTGCGCGATTTCACCGACGAGGAGGCGGCGATGGCGCTGGCGGAAGCCGAAGCGCGCGCCATCGTTGGCGCGAGGGCTCGCGATGCCGGCACCGATGCGGCAGAGGTCGAAGTGATTGTCGATCTCAAGGTCTCGACGGTCGAAAGCCAGCGCATGTTCATCGAGGCGCATGTGCTTGCCACCGCCAGCGGCCGGCCCCGGATCGCGGTTTGACGGCTAAATCGATTTGCAGCGGCAATGGCCGTAAATCATTGCTGCCTTGCAACATTCGACGAATTGACCCTGCGCGTTTTGCATGCCAAACGCCCGAAAAACTTTATTTAGAACGCCCCTGCGGCGCCGGAATTCTGGAGCGCATCTCATGACCGATACTGTCTCCCTTCATGGCCTTTCTGTTGCGCGCGCGCTCCACGACTTCGTGGTCTCGGAGGCACTTCCTGGGACGGGTGTCGATGCGGAGGCGTTCTGGGAAGGTTTTGCCGCGATCGTGCATGATCTGGCGCCGAAGAACCGGGCGCTTTTGGAAAAGCGCGACGACTTCCAGCTCAAGCTCGACGCCTGGTACCGCAAGCATGGCGCCCCGCACGACATGGCCGCCTATAAGGCGTTTCTGAGCGAGATCGGTTATCTGGTCCCCGAGGGCCCGGCCTTTGCTGTCACGACGGAGAATGTCGATCCCGAGATCGCCACCGTCGCCGGGCCGCAGCTTGTCGTGCCTGTCATGAATGCGCGTTATGCGCTGAACGCCGCCAACGCACGCTGGGGTTCGCTCTATGACGCGCTCTACGGCACCGATGCGATCCCGGATGCCGATGGCGCCGAAAAGGGCAAGGGCTACAATCCCAAGCGCGGCCAAAAGGTCATCGCCTGGGCCAAGGCCTTTTTGGACGCGTCCGCACCGCTGGCGTCGGGCAACTGGTCTGACGTGACTGCGCTTGCCGTCGAGGGCGGTGCGCTCAAGCTTGCCACCGCTGCCGGTTCGGTTGCGCTGGGTGATGCAAAACAGTTCGCCGGCTATCGCGGCGAGGCCAACAACCCCGACGCGGTGCTTCTGGTCAAGAATGGCCTGCATGTCGAGGTGGTGGTCGACAGGGACAGTGCGATCGGCAAGACCGATCCGGCCGGCATTTCGGACATGATCCTGGAATCGGCTTTGACCACCATCCAGGACTGCGAGGATTCGGTCGCGGCAGTGGACGCCGAAGACAAGGTCGCCGTCTACCGCAACTGGCTCGGCCTGATGAAGGGCGATTTGTCCGAAAGCTTCGACAAGGGCGGCAAGCTTGTCACCCGCAAGCTCAATGCCGACCGTGCCTACACCGGTGCCGATGGCAAGACTGTCTCGCTGCCCGGCCGGTCGCTGATGCTGGTGCGCAATGTCGGTCACCTGATGACCAACCCGGCGATCCATGACCGCGACGGCCACGAGGTGCCCGAAGGCATCATGGATGCGGCAATCACCGCACTGATTGCCCTGCACGATGTCGGCGCCAATGGGCGTCGCATGAATTCCCGCGCCGGCTCGATGTATGTCGTCAAGCCGAAGATGCATGGTCCCGAAGAGGTGGCCTTTGCCGTGGAGATCTTCGACCGCGTCGAGCGCCTTGTCGGCATGCCGCGCAAGACCATCAAGATGGGCATCATGGACGAGGAGCGGCGCACCACGATCAATCTCAGGGAATGCATCCGTGCTGCCAAGGAACGCGTGGTGTTCATCAACACCGGCTTCCTCGACCGCACCGGCGACGAGATCCACAGCTCGATGGAAGCCGGCCCGATGGTGCGCAAGGGCGACATGAAGCAGGCGCCTTGGATCAATGCCTATGAGGCCTGGAACGTCGACACCGGTCTCGAATGCGGTCTCTCCGGCCATGCCCAGATCGGCAAGGGCATGTGGGCGATGCCCGACCTGATGGCAGCGATGCTGGAGCAGAAGATCGCCCACCCACGCGCCGGCGCCAACACCGCCTGGGTGCCGTCGCCGACGGCAGCGACGCTTCATGCCACCCACTACCACAAGGTCGACGTGCACGCCGTGCAAGACCAGCTGAAGAGCCGGCCCAAGGCGCGGCTCGACGACATCCTGTCGGTGCCTGTGGTCGTCCGTCCCAACTGGACGCCCGACGAGATCCAGCGCGAGCTCGACAACAACGCGCAGGGCATCCTGGGTTATGTCGTGCGCTGGATCGACCAGGGCGTCGGCTGTTCCAAGGTTCCCGACATCAACGATGTCGGGCTGATGGAAGATCGCGCCACCTTGCGCATCTCGTCGCAGCACATCGCCAACTGGCTACGCCATGACGTCTGCTCACACATCCAGGTGATGGATTCCTTGCAGCGCATGGCAGCGATCGTCGACCGGCAGAATGTCGGCGATCCGCTGTACAAGCCGATGGCGCCCGAGTTCGACCAGTCGACCGCCTTCCGCGCCGCCTGCGACCTCGTCTTCGAAGGCCGCGCCCAGCCCAATGGCTATACCGAACCGGTCCTCCACAAGCGCAGGCTCGAGCTCAAGGCGAAGATGAGGGGCTGATCATTGCCAACGGAATGCTAAGCAGTCCGTGGTAACTTAACACCTATGATGGTGCTTCTTCACACCCCCCTCTGGCCTGCCGGCCGTTCGTCGTTCGAAAAGCCAAGCAATTGGCTTTTCGTCGCCTGCGGCGACCACTCCTCGCCCCGCCGCAAGGGGGGAGATCAGCTGTCACGCAGACCTTCGCAAAACAGCAAGGTTGCAGGACCAGCGGGAGCGTGGCCGCTGCCAATCTCCCCCCTTGCGGGGGAGATGCCCGGCAGGGCAGAGGGGGGTGCGCAGAAGCGCGCCCTGACAACCCCCAAGCGGCGCCTACCATGATCCTGCTCGCCATCGACTGTGCCGCCAGCCTCTGTGCCGCCAGCGTCTACGATGTCGGCGCCGGCCGCGAGCTTGGTCGCTCCGTGCGCGACCTCGGCAAGGGCCATGCCGAGCATCTGATGGCCGTCATCGACGAAGCCTTGGCGCAGGCCGGCAAGAGCTATTCCGATCTCGGGCGGATTGCGGTTTCCACCGGGCCGGGCTCGTTCACCGGCGTGCGGGTTGCGGTATCGGCGGCGCGCGGCTTTTCGCTGGCGCTGAAAATCCCCGCTGTCGGCGTGTCCACGCTGGAGGCGCTGGCCGCCGAGACGCGCGCGGCGCTTGGGCCGCGCAAGGTGCTTGCCGCACACGACGCAGGCCGCGCCGAACTGCATGCGGCAGTCTATGACAAAGACGGACAGGCGATCCACGCACCGGCGGTACTGACGCTCGACGAGGCCGTTGTCATCGCTGGTTCCGATGCAATGGCGCTGGCCGGCACCGCGGCGCAGCTGATCGCCGGCGCTGCCACCGGCAAGGTGTTCGAGTTCGGGCCCGTGTCGGCCACCGCCGACATCGGCACCTATGCCCGCATCGCAGCCGGCAAGGCCGGCGATGGTGAGCGACCGAAGCCTATTTATCTGAGAGCACCGGATGCCAAGCCGCAGGCTGGCTTCGTGCTGCCTAGGGAAGAGAAATGAAACTGCCCTTCTGGCCGCTGAAACGCGACTACGCTCTTGAACTCCTGACAATAGGCGACAGCGCCGCCATCGCTCCCTTGCATCGCGAGGATTTCGTCAGGCCGTGGTCGGGCGAGGAGTTTTCCCAGCTTCTGGACCAGGACACGGTGTTCGGCTTCGCCGTCCGCGAGATCGGTCATGGCGCGGAGGCCCCCGCCGGCTTCGTGCTGGCCAGGCTTGCGGCGGGCGAAGCAGAAATCCTGACGATTGCGGTTTCGCGCGCGCATCGCCGGCATGGGCTGGGCTGGCGCTTGATGGACGCGGTGCTGCGCGAACTGCACGCCCAGCGCGCGGAAGCGCTGTTCCTCGAGGTCGACGAGACCAATGTGCCGGCGATCGGCCTTTACCGCAAATTCGGCTTCCACGAGGTCGGCAAGCGCCCGAACTATTACCAGTCGGCGCAGGGCGCGACGGGCGCGCTTGTCATGCGGCTCGATCTTCGCTAGCCAGAAGCCCGAAATTAATAGGGCATCGAGCACTACATGATCGGAAAGATCCGTACGGGGCTCGCGCTCTTCTGGATGGTTGCGGCCTCGCTGGTGCTGGTGCCGCTGCAGGTCATCTCGATGAAGACCGGCTTGTGGCCGGAAACCGTGATCCTGAAGATCTGGCACCGCGCCATGCTAAAGGCGCTGGGCATGCGCGTGCACGTCGTCGGTGAGATGGTGAAGACCCGACCGCTGATGATCGCCTCCAACCACATCTCCTGGACCGACATCATGGCGATGGGGTCGCGTTTCGACGTCACCTTCATCGCCAAGTCGGAACTCAATGGCTGGCCGATCTTTGGTTTCCTGTCACGGCTGCAGCGCACGGTCTTCATCGAGCGCGAACGCAAGCGCAAGTCCGGCGACCAGGCCAGCGAGATCGCCAGGCGTCTCGCCGCCGGCAACGCCATGGTGCTGTTTGCCGAAGGCAGCACCGGTGATGGCAACATGCTGTTGCCGTTCAAGAGCACACTGTTTGGTGCCGCCTCGATGGCGATCGCCGAAGGCGCCGCCGAACATGTCGTCATCCAGCCGGTGTCGATCGCCTATACCCGCATACATGGCATTCCGCTTGGCCGCCAGCATCGCCCGCTCGCCAGCTGGATCGGCGACATGGACCTGGTGCCGCATGTCGGTCAGTTGCTCGCCGAAGGCGGGCTCGACGTCGAGATCCGCTTCGGCGAGCCGATCGACTTTTCCGCCAAATCGAGCCGCAAGGAAGCGACGCGTCTGATGGAAGAGCGGGTTCGTGACATGATGCAGCAGTCGCTCGGTCAGCCGTTGCCGGCGCGCTGAAGGGCGCGCGGCCTGCGGCCGCTACGGCGCCGGGGCTAAACCGTCTGTTTTTTGCCGCCGAAAGGCGTTAATAGGCGCGGCATGGAACTCGACGATATGTTTGAAATTATGCCGGAAGCCTTTGGCGAAGTCGCCGCGGCAAGCACCAGCGCGGACAAGAAGGTCTTCATCAAGACCTATGGCTGCCAGATGAATGTCTACGACTCGCAGCGCATGAGCGATGCGCTCGCTGCCGACGGCTACGCCGCGACCGAGACCATCGACGACGCCGACCTGGTGTTGCTCAACACTTGCCACATCAGGGAAAAGGCCGCCGAGAAGGTCTATTCGGAGCTTGGCCGCCTGCGCCAGCTCAAAGCCGAGCGGGCCGAGGCCGGGCGCGAGATGATCGTCGGCGTCACCGGCTGCGTCGCCCAGGCCGAGGGTCGCGAGATCATCCGCCGTGCTTCGGCGGTCGATCTCGTCGTCGGGCCGCAGACCTATCACCGCCTGCCCGAGGTGGTGAAGAAGGCACGTGGCGGCCAGAAGGTGGTCGAGACCGAATATGCGCTCGAGGACAAGTTCGAGCACCTGCCGCAGCCGCGCAAGGCCGAGGTCGCCAAGCGCGGCGTTACCGCCTTCCTGACCGTCCAGGAAGGCTGCGACAAGTTCTGCACCTTCTGCGTGGTGCCCTATACCAGGGGCTCGGAGGTGTCGCGCTCGGTCGCCCAGATCGTCACCGAGGCCGAAAGGCTGGCTGAAGCAGGCGTGCGTGAGGTCACGCTTCTCGGCCAGAACGTCAACGCCTGGCATGGCGAGGGCGCCGACGGCAAGGAGTGGGGGCTTGGCCGCCTGCTTTACCGGCTCGCGGAAATCCCCGGCATCGCCCGGCTGCGCTACACCACCAGCCACCCGCGCGACATGGACGACGAGCTGATTTCAGCCCATCGCGACCTGCGCGCCCTGATGCCCTATCTGCATCTGCCGGTTCAGTCAGGCTCGGACCGCATACTCAAGGCGATGAACCGCAGACATACTGCGGTTGATTATCTCAAGCTGATCGATCGAATCCGCGCTGCCCGTCCCGACATCGCCATGTCGGGCGATTTCATCGTCGGTTTTCCCGGCGAGACGGATGCCGATTTCGAGGCTACAATGGAGATCGTGCGCCAGACCAATTACGCCTCGGCCTACACGTTCAAATATTCGCCGCGTCCCGGCACGCCGGGCGCCGACATGGACGGTCATGTCGAGGAAAAGGTCAAGGACGAGCGCCTGCAGCGGCTGCAAAAGCTGATCACCGAGCAGCAACACGCCTTCGCCGACGGGCTGGTCGGACAGACGATTTCGACGCTGATCGAAAAGCCGGGCCGCCAGCCTGGGCAGATCGTCGGACGGTCGCCATGGCTGCAGCCGGTTATTGTTGATGAAAAGGCCGGCGAAATCGGTGACATTGTTGATGTGCGAATCACGAAGACAGGCACCAACAGCCTGTTCGCCGAGGCGGTCTGATCGGCCGTACGGCAGATGAGGAGAGACGGTTGAGCGCTGCTGAACTCAAGAACCTGCCCTCCGGGGCGTCTGACATGGCGCACATCGTACTGACCTTCGACAACAACAAGCTAGCCAGTGCGCTATATGGCCAGTTCGACGAGAACCTGGCCCGTCTCGAACAGAAACTCGGCGTCGACATCCGCTCTCGCGGCAACCAGCTGACCATCAAGGGCAGCGCGACTGCTGCCGAGCAGGCGCGCCGTGCGCTCGATCATCTCTATGCCATCCTGCAGAAAGGCGGCGAAGTGGCGCAATCCGACGTAGACGGCGCCGTGCGCATGGCGGTTGCTCCCGACGACCAGCTGACGCTGCCGACGCTGGAGCGCAAGGGCAAGATGGCCGCCGCCCAGATTTCGACCCGCAAGCGCACCATCTATGCCCGCTCGCTCAACCAGGATGCCTATATGCGGGCGCTGGAGCGCGCCGAGCTCGTCTTCGGCATCGGCCCTGCCGGTACCGGCAAGACCTATCTGGCGGTGGCGCATGCCGCCATGCTGCTCGAACGCGGCATGGTCGAGCGCATCATCCTGTCGCGACCGGCGGTGGAAGCGGGCGAACGCCTCGGCTTCCTGCCCGGCGACATGAAGGAGAAGGTCGATCCCTATCTGCGGCCGCTCTACGACGCGCTCTACGACATGATGCCGGCCGACAAGGTCGAGCGGGCGATCGCAGCCGAGGTCATCGAGATCGCGCCGCTGGCCTTCATGCGTGGCCGCACGCTGGCCCATTCGGCCGTCATCCTCGACGAGGCGCAGAACACCACCTCGATGCAGATGAAGATGTTCCTGACCCGACTCGGCGAAGGCTCGCGCATGATCATCACGGGCGACCCGACGCAGATCGACTTGCCGCCCAACACCAAGTCGGGCCTGGTCGAGGCGCTGCGCATCCTCGACGGCGTGCCGGGTGCCGTGACCGTGCGCTTCAACGACGCCGACGTCGTTCGCCATCCGCTCGTCGCCGAGATCGTCAGGGCCTATGACCGCGACGGCAAGGTCGCGCGCGGCCTTGGCACCGAGGGTTGATCGGGAAAAGTTTTGGCCATGCCTGACAAGAAAACACCGGCGTCCGCCGTTGCGGCGGGCGCTCTCGACATTGGCTTGATGATCGAGGAAGGCGGTTGGCCGGACGAAGACACGCTGCGTGCAATCGTCGACCGTGCCGTGCCTGTTGTCCTTGCCGAGGCTGAGGTCGAGGTGGTGGACGGCGTCGAGCTCAGCCTGGTTTTCACCGACGACGATGCCATCCAGAGCCTCAACGCCGAATGGCGCCAGAAGGACAAGCCGACCAACGTGCTGTCCTTTCCGGCCTTCCCGATGGCGCCGGGCGACGCTTTGCCGCCGATGCTCGGCGACATCGTACTTGCCTACGAGACGGTGCAGCGCGAGGCCGAGCTTGAAGGCAAGCCACTCGAAAACCACATAACCCACCTCATAATCCACGGACTCCTGCACCTTTTGGGGTATGATCACGAGACCGACGAGGAGGCCGAGGAAATGGAGGCGCTTGAACGCCAGGCGCTGGCGAGGCTTGCCATTCCCGATCCCTACGCGTAACAGGGACGAACAACGACCGGACGACGATGAACGACAAGCAAGAGACTGCCGCCACGCCGGACACGGGAACCGCGGCAAGGGCCTCCGACCAGACCGAGGACGGACCTAGTAGCAGTGCGCCGTTACAAGCGACGCACGACCCCCAGGCCGAGCGGCCAACATTCATCGAGCGGTTGAGCCGGTTTTTCCGTCACCGCAGCAACGGCACCAATATCCGTGAGGAAATTGTCGACGCGCTGGCCGAAACCGGCAGCGACGTCGATTCGTTCTCGCCCGGCGAACGTGCCATGCTCAACAACATCCTCCGGCTCCGCGAAGTCAGGGTCGAGGATGTCATGGTGCCGCGAGCCGACGTCGAGGCGATCGAGCTGTCGACGACCCTCGGCGAGTTGCTTTCGGTGTTCGAGCAGTCGGGCCATTCGCGCATGCCTGTCTATGTCGAGACGCTCGACGATCCGCGCGGCATGGTCCACATCCGCGACGTGCTGGCTCACATCACCCGTGGCGCGCGTGTCAAGAAGGGCAGGGCGCGCAAGACGCAAGCCGCCGACATGCAACTGGATCTCGCCCAGGTCGACCTCAAGCGCACGATCGGCGACCTCAACCTGATCCGCACGGTGCTGTTCGTGCCGCCGTCGATGCTGGCCTCCGACCTGATGAGCCGCATGCAGGCGACGCGCACCCAGATGGCGCTGGTCATCGACGAGTATGGCGGCACCGATGGTCTCGTCTCGCTCGAGGACATCGTCGAGATGGTCGTCGGCGACATCGAGGACGAGCATGACGACGACGAGCCGATGATCACCCAGGCCGGCGATGGCGTTTATGTCGTCGACGGCAAGGCCGAGATCGAGGAAGTCGCCAAGGTTCTCGGCGAGGAGTTCTCGCCCGGCGAACACAGCGAATATGTCGACACCATTGGCGGCATGATCTTCAACGCCCTCGGCCGCGTGCCGGCGCGCGGTGAAGTGGTGCAGGCGATCCCAGGCTTCGAGTTCCATGTGCTCGACGCCGATCCGCGCCGCGTCAAGCGCGTCCGCATCGTCCACAGCGTCAAGAGCGAGCGCCGCCGTCGCGCCAAGGCTGAACAGGCGTGAGCCTGTTCCCGCCGGGCGGTCCGCCATTTGGTGCCGCCCTGCGGTGCTGCTACACCTTCGATCCGTGATTCTGCGACGAGGGCACGGATGGAGCGTCATGCTGGGCGGATAATTCTGCTGTGGGGATGGAAAAGGGCGCTTGTCGCCTTTGTGGCCGGCGCCTTTGCCGTCCTCGGTCAAGCGCCTTACGATTTCTTCGCCGCCTGCTTCGTCTCGTTCCCGATCTTGGTCTGGCTGCTCGACGGCGCCGTCGCCGACAGGCCGGCGGGTTTCATCCGCCGCCTCATGCCGGCCTTTTCCACCGGCTGGTGGTTCGGCTTCGGCTATTTCCTCGCCGGCCTGTGGTGGGTCGGCGGCGCATTGCTGGTCGAAGCCGAGAGTTTTGCTTGGGCGCTGCCTTTCGCCGTCGTCGGCATCCCGCTGATCCTGGCTTTTTTCTACGGTTTCGCTGCCGCGCTGGCGCGGCTGTTGTGGAGCGACGGCATTGGCCGCATTGCAGCGCTTGCCTTCGCCTTCGGCCTGATCGAGTGGCTGCGAACCTTCCTGTTTACCGGTTTTCCGTGGAATCCGCTCGGCTTCGCGGCCATGCCCGTGCCTCTGTTCATGCAGAGCGTGACGATTGCAGGCGTCACCGGCATGAACGTGCTGGCGGTCTTCGTCTTTGCCATGCCGGCGCTGCTCGCCGACCGGCGTAACCTCAAGCTCGGCACGGCCCTTGCCGCAGTGCTGATCGCGGCCCATGCCGGATATGGCTATTTCAGGCTGTCCAGGCCGGCACAGCCTGCCGGGCGGACGCTCAATGTCCGCATCGTTCAGCCCAATATCGACCTCAGCGAAAAATGGGATGGCCGCGTCCGCGACCGCATCTTTGCCAGCATGCTGCAGCTCTCGGCCGAGGCGCCCAAGCCGGGTGCGAAAAAGCCGGACCTGATCATCTGGCCCGAAACCTCGGTGCCATTCCTGTTCACCGAACGGCCGGATGCGCTGGTGGCGATCGGCGACATGCTGGGCGACGGCCAAACCCTGATGGCCGGCACCGTGCGCGCCGAAGGCGAATCGGTAGCCGGCGCCGACACCCGCTATTACAATTCCGTCGTCTCCATCAACGACAGGGGCGAGATCGTCGATGCCATCGACAAGGTCCATCTCGTACCCTTCGGCGAGTACATCCCTTTCGCCGGACTGATGGAGCGGATCGGGCTGACGCAGCTCGTCGCCGGGCCGATGAACTTCTCCGCCGGCACCGACCGGCGACCGCTCGAGCTGCCCAGCGGCATCAAGGCATCAGCCTTCATTTGTTATGAAATTATCTTTCCCCGCATGGTTGCAGTTGACGCAGCGTCAACTGGGATTATTGTAAACGTGACCAACGACGCGTGGTTTGGCGACACTCCGGGCCCCTACCAGCATTTCCGGCAGTCGCAGGTCCGCGCGGTCGAAAACGGGTTGCCGGTCCTGCGCGCGGCCAACACAGGAATTTCCGGCATTGTCGACCCGAGCGGGCGAGTTGTGGATGCACTTGCGATGAACGTTCGCGGCACCATCGATGTCTCGCTTCCGGTGGCCGCCATTGGCGCTGCCTCGCCGCCGTTTTCGCGCGTTAACGCTTTCCTGATCATGTTGTTGATTGCCGTAGCGGCAAGTGGCTTGAAGCTCAGACAGAGGCTCAGGGCGAATTGACACTGCGCTTGTTAGAAACTCATATGTCGCCGCGCAGCCAGAAGCTGTGCCAATCAACGTCTGCACCCGGACGCAATAAACTGCCCTGAATGGGGTGCCTGCCCAAATAATAAGCTGGAAAAATCCGGCGAGGAAAGACAGTGGAAAAAGAGAACAAGAAAAAGCCAAATCCGACCGACGTCTACGTCGGCGGACGCATTCGCCTGCGACGCAATATGCTTGGAATGAGCCAGGAGAAACTTGGAGAGAGCCTCGGCATTACTTTTCAGCAAATCCAGAAATACGAAAAAGGAACAAATCGTGTCGGAGCGAGTCGCCTTCAGGCCATCGCTTCCATCCTGAGCGTTCCGGTTGCTTTCTTCTTCGAGGATGCCCCCGGCGCCGAGGGCGGCGAGAACAAGGGGCTGTCGGAAGATTCGTCCACGTCTTTTGTGGTCGATTTTCTCTCGAGCGCCGAAGGCCTCCAGCTCAACCGCGCTTTTGCCCGGATTTCCAACCCCAAGGTTCGGCGCAAGGTTATCGAGTTGGCTAAGGTCCTGGCTGACGACGAAGACCAGTAGCAGCGCAGCGTTGCGCGGCCCGCCGGGATGCGCGAGCCGCGCCCCGACTGCCCGAAAATCGCTTCTGATCTTCGGGCCGATGCGCGAGTGCGACGGCGATGCGCCGTCGCAACTCCCTTGCATTAACAGCGCTTCCGCGATGAAGCCTGCTTGACGAGGTCTGGCAGGCTTCGCTAACACGTGTCGCGCCAAATGATCGGCATCGCGCCGATCGCTTTCTAGAGGGGACATCCCGTGCAGCGGCAGAATTATCTTTTCACCTCCGAGTCCGTATCCGAAGGTCACCCCGACAAGGTGTGCGACCGCATTTCCGATGAGATCGTCGATCTCGTCTATCGTGAAGCCAAAAAGACCGGCATGGATCCGTGGAAGGTCCGCGTTGCCTGTGAAACCCTGGCAACCACCAACCGCGTCGTGATCGCCGGCGAAGTTCGCGTGCCGGACACGCTGCTGAAGAAAGACAAGAACGGCCAAGTCGTGAAGGACGCCGCCGGTCATCCGGTCGTCAATCCGTCCAAGTTCAAGTCGGTGGCCCGCAAGGCCATCCGCGCCATCGGCTACGAGCAGGCCGGCTTCCACTGGAAGACCGCCCGCATCGACGTGCTGCTGCACGGCCAGTCGCCCGACATCGGCCAGGGCGTCGACAGCGCCGCCGACCGCCAGGGCGAAGAGGGTGCTGGCGACCAGGGCATCATGTTCGGTTATGCCTGCCGCGAAACGCCCGACCTGATGCCGGCGCCGATCTATTACAGCCACAAGATTCTCGAACTGCTGGCTTCGGCCCGCCACGAGGGCCAGGGCGATGTCGGAAAGCTCGGTCCGGATGCCAAGAGCCAGGTCACCGTGCGCTACCAGGACGGCAAGGCCCATGAAGTGACTCAGATCGTGCTTTCGACCCAGCACCTCGATGGCAGCTGGGATTCGGGCAAGGTCCGCAAGGTCGTCGAGCCCTACATCCGCGAAGCCCTTGGCGACCTCGAGATCGCCAACGACTGTAACTGGTACATCAACCCGACCGGCAAGTTCGTCATCGGCGGTCCTGACGGCGACGCCGGCCTGACCGGCCGCAAGATCATCGTCGACACTTACGGCGGCGCTGCCCCGCATGGCGGCGGTGCGTTCTCCGGCAAGGACACCACCAAGGTCGACCGCTCCGCAGCCTATGCCGCGCGCTACCTCGCCAAGAACGTCGTTGCGGCCAAGCTTGCCGACCGTTGCACCATCCAGCTGTCCTACGCCATCGGCGTCGCCCAGCCGCTGTCGGTCTATGTCGACCTGCACGGCACCGGCAAGGTCGACGAGGCGGTGCTGGAAGATGCGCTGCGCCAGGTCATGGACCTGTCGCCGTCGGGCATCCGCCGTCACCTCGACCTCAACAAGCCGATCTATGCCAAGACTTCGTCCTACGGCCATTTCGGCCGCAAGGCCGGTCGCGACGGTTCTTTCTCCTGGGAGAAGACCGATCTGGTGAAGGCACTCAAGGACGCCGTTGCCGGCAAGGAAGCGGTCGCCGCTTGAGGCGACCGTAGGACCACCAATGGAACAGGAACCGCGCCGCAGCCGCTCGACGGAAGCCTTCTTCGGGCGTCGGCGCGGCAAGCCCATCCGCCCCTATCAGGCGGAGGCGCTTGAGCAGGGATTGGCACGCCTCGGCATCGACCTGGGCGTGGCTGCTCCCGCTGATCTTCGCACTATGTTCGAAGCCGAGGTTTCGAAGGTCAGGCTCGAGATCGGTTTCGGCGGCGGCGAACATCTTCGCCATATTGCTGCGAACAATGCCGATGACGGCTTCATCGGCATTGAGCCCTTCGTCAACGGCATGGCCAAGATGGCTGCGGCGCTGCATGAAAAGCCACTCGCCAACATCCGCCTCTACGACGAGGACGCCACCCAGCTGCTCGACTGGCTGCCGGAGGCCTCGCTCGACGGCATCGACCTGCTGTATCCCGACCCGTGGCGCAAGAAAAAGCACTGGAAGCGCCGTTTCGTCAGCCCGGTCAATCTCGACCGCTTCGCCCGCGTGCTGAAAAGCGGCGCGAAGTTTCGCTTCGCCTCGGACATCGACACCTATGTCAACTGGACGCTGCAGCACTGCCGCGCCCACCCTGCCTTCGACTGGCCGGCCGCTGATGCCAAGGACTGGCACACCCCCTACGAAGGCTGGACCCGCACCCGCTACGAAGCCAAGGCCATCCGTGAGAACCGCACGCCGGCCTATCTGACCTTCGTCAGGACGTAGGGCGCGATCCCTTCTCTCCTTGCGGGAGAAGGTGCCCCGAAAGGGCGGATGACGGGTGTTGGATGAAGCGCGGCGACGTCCTCCCGGCCGAGCGGAGCGAGAGCCGGGACCCAGTGACTGGATCATCGTGAAGGGCTGCCAGGTCCTTGCTTCGTTGGCCTTCATGGATGCAACCGCAAGGCCAGATCCCGGCCGTGCTCATCAATGGTCCCGGACAACCTGCGCTTCGCTAAGTTCTCCGGGATGACGAGCGCTCCTTTTCGGGCTGCTAGGCGTCGGCGGCCTTCCCGAACGCCACCCTGACCCTGAGCCCACGGCCATCGGCCCCGGCCAACAGCTCCAGCCGGCCGCCGAACAGCGAGGCGATTTCCTCGACGATCGGCAGGCCGAGACCGGCGCCGGGCTTGTCGCCTGCTCGCCCGCGGACGAAGCGCTGGCGCACGCCTTCAAGATCAGCGGGCGCGATCCCCGGACCGGTGTCCTCGACCTCCAGCACCACCTCGGTGCCACCGTCGAACACCTTGACCGTCGCCTCGGCGTCGCTGCCGGCATAGGCAAGCACGTTCTCGATCAGGTTGCGGATCATTTCGCCGAGCAGCATCGGCTCGCCGCGCACGAACAGCGGCTCTTCGCCCTCGAAGCCAAGGTCGATGCCGGCGGCATGCGCCTGGGTGACGCGATCGGCGGTGAGCTGCTGGGCAAGCTCGGTCAGGTTGACCGCGCCAAGGTTCTTCAGCCGGTCGGATGCCGCTTCGTCGACCTTGGCGAGCAACAGCAGCTGGGCGATGACGCGCTCGGCATGGGCCACCGCCTCGTCGCCCATCCGGGCCGCCTGCCGCGCCTCTTCCAGCGAATGGGCGCGCGAGGCGAGCGCCAGCTGGGTCCGGATAATGGTCAGCGGCGTGCGCAGCTGGTGGCTGGCATTGCCGGTGAAATGCCGCATCGCGCCGAGCGCCGAGCCGAGCCGGCCCATGAAGGAATTGACCGTGTCGACCAGTCCGCGCACCTCCTTCGGCACCGACTGCTCGATCGGGTGCAGGTCGTCGGGATTGCGCTCGGCGATGGCGTCGCGGAGCCGGTAGAGCGGCCTGAGCGAGAAGGTGACGGCGAACCAGACGATCGCCGCCGCACTGCCGATCAGGATGGCGAGTCTCAGCGCCGAGCGCAGCAGGATTGTCTGCGCCAGCTGGGTGCGGGCGATCGTCGTTTCGGCAATGGTGACGACGAACGGGATCGAGGTCGCACCCGTCGAGGCGGCGCGGGACAGTGAAGTGAGCCGGATCGGCTCGCCGCGGAAGCTGGCATCTTCATATCCGCTCTCTTCGAGCTCCAGCCCGTCGATGACGGGCAGCGTCTGGTAGCCGGTGATGAAGCCGTCGGGGCCGTCGACGCGGTAGAAGACGCGGTCCTGTGCGGCCGAGGTCAGCATTTCCAGCGCGACATAGGGGATGTCGACCTCCAACGCCCCGTCCTCGGCCACCACCACGCGCTCGGCGATCGCCAGTGCCGAGCCGGCGAGCACGCGGTCGGAAACGGCATTCGCCGTCTCGACCGCCTCGCGATAGGTGTCGACGAGCGCAATCAGGCCAAGCGTGACCAGCGGCACAAGGAGCCACAGCAACAGCCGTCGGCGGAGCGAATAGGGCCGCGTCCGCGCCATCAGGGGCTTTGGATCTTTTCGAGATAATAGCCGATGCCGCGCGCCGTCCTGACCGTCAGGCCGTAGGGCGCCAGACGCTTGCGCAGCCGGCTGACATATTGCTCGATCGCATTGGCGCTCAAATCCTCGTCGAAGCCGGCGAGCGATTCGATGATCGCCTGCTTGGCGACGACCTTGCCGGCACGCATGAACAATGTTTCGAGCAGTGCCAGTTCCCGCGCCGGGATGTCGATGGCCGCCCCGTGCGAGGAGAAGCTGCGTGTGTTGAGGTCGAGCTGGACCTCGCCGAAGCTGACTGTGGCGGCCTTCAACCCGGCGCGGCGGCGCAGCAGCGTGCGGACACGCGCCTCCAGTTCGCCGACGTCGAAGGGCTTGACCATGTAATCGTCGGCGCCGAGGTCGAGGCCCTTGACCCGCTCGTCGAGCGAATGCCTGGCCGACAGGATCAGCACGGCGGCGTCGTGCTGGCGCCCGCGCATGGTGCGCAGCACGTCGAGCCCGTCCATCTCCGGCAAATTGAGGTCGAGGATGACGAGATCGAAGCGTTCGGTGGCGAGCACCGCGACAGCGGACGCGCCGTCGCCGACCACGTCGACGGCATAGCCGCTGCCCTTGAGCACCGCCGCCAGCCCGCCTGCCAGCGTCGCGTTGTCCTCCACCACCAGAATGCGCAACCCTGTTCTCCTTGCCCGCCCGATCCGAACGATGCCCATTCACCGGGCAAAGGTCCATAGCCCGTTCGACGCACCCGCCCGTTGTGTCGTCCGGCGCGCTGAGGCATGGTCCGGCGATCATGCGCCTAGCCATTCTCACCGCCCTTGCCTGCCTTTCAGCCCCCGTGCGGGCAGAGGTTACCGTGTTTCCCGCGCTCAACGGTGCTTCGGACGCGCGCACGCTCGTCGTCTATTCCTCTCTCGACGCGCCGCTGAACAATCCGATGATTGCCGGCTTCCAGAAAGCCAATCCAGGCGTTGCCGTCCGCTATGAGGAATTGCAGACCGTCGACATCTATGACCGCGTGCTGGCCGAGACCGACGCCGGCAAGGGCACTGCCGACATCGCCTTTTCCTCGGCGATGGACCTGCAGGTCAAGCTCGCCAATGACGGTTACGCCCAGGAAAGCCGGCTGCCTCTGTCCGACCGCTGGCCGCGCTGGGCCAACTGGCGCGACACCGCCTATGCCCTGACCTACGAGCCGGCGGTGTTCGTCTACCACAAGCCGAGCTTCAAGGATGCCGAGCCGCCGGCGACGCGCGGCCAGTTCGTCGACTATCTCAAGTCGCAGGGCGACAGGGTCTATGGCCGCATCGCCACCTACGACATCGAGCGCTCCGGTGTCGGCTTCATGTTCATGGCGCGTGACCAGGAGCAGTATCCCGACATCTGGTCAGTGATCCGCGCCATGGGGGCGGCGGGCGTCAAGCTTTATTCGACGAGCAGCGCGATCCTCGAGCGCATCGCCGACGGCCGCTTCGTGCTCGGCTACAACATTCTGGGCTCCTATGCCGCCGACTGGGCGGCGCGCAACCCGGATGTCGGCATCGTCCTGCCCAAGGACTATACGGTGGTGATGTCGCGCATCGGCCTGGTGCCGGCGGCGGCCAGGTCGCCCGACCTCGGCCGCCGCTATCTCGAATATTTCATGTCGGCCGAGGGCCAGACTGTCATGGCGCGGCAACTGCATATCGCTGCCGTCAATCCTGACGTCTCGGGCGAGAACACCGCCAACCGGATGCAGGAGGTGCTGGGCGGGCAACTGCGCCCGGTGCCGGTCAGCCCGGGCCTGATGGTCTATCTCGACCAGGTCAAGCGCTCGCGCGTCATCGGGCGCTGGAACGAGGCGCTGCGCAGCCCCTGACGTCAGGATGTTCCCAAGCTGTTGCATCGGTGTCAGTCTGATGTCAGGTTGCTGCGATAGGGAAGTTTTGGCCCACCCGTTGGAGGCGGCGAAGGCTCGGAAAGTTCGGGAGGATTTCGAACACGTTTCCGCTAAGGCTACCCGACGGCGGCACTCACCGTCGCGCAGAGGAGCCAGGAAACGCTGCATAAAGAGGCCGGCGTTCAGCTGGCCCGTTCCTTCCCCAATACGTTCCGGGACGCTGCTTCAGGCGCGGGCTTCGAAACTGAAAAAGCATTTTGTCCCGCGCATGCGGGCAAGGGAGGAACAGCAATGAAGCAGTTCGTATTGGCATCCATCATCGCAGGCGCGCTTGCCCTGCCGGCGGCCGCGGCCGACTACAAGATCATGGCGCCGGCAGCGCCTGGCGGCGGCTGGGACCAGACCGCGCGTTCGATGCAGACCGCACTCCAGGACGAGAAGATCTCCGGCTCGGTCCAGGTCAACAACGTTCCGGGTGCCGGCGGCACTATCGGTCTCGCCCAGTTCGTCAACCAGGCCAATGGCGATCCGGCACAGCTGATCGTCGGCGGCTACGTCATGGTCGGCGCCATCCTGACCAACGCCTCGCCCGTCACGCTCGACCAGGTCACCCCGATCGCGCGCCTGACCGGTGAATATGAAGCGCTGGTGGTTCCGGCCGCTTCCGACATCAAGGACATGGCCGGCCTCGTCGCCAAGCTGAAGGCTGATCCGGGTTCGGTTTCCTGGGGCGGCGGCTCGGCCGGCGGCACCGACCACATCACGGCCGGCCTGATCGCCAAGGCTGCCGGCGTCGACCCGACCAAGGTCAACTATATCGCCTATTCCGGCGGTGGCGAGGCTCTAGCTGCCATCCTCGGCGGCCAGGTGACGGTCGGCATTTCCGGCTACGGCGAATTTGCCGAGCAGATCAAGGCCGGCACGCTGCGCATCATCGGCATCTCGTCGGATGCCAAGGTCGAAGGCATCGATGCCCCGACCTTCAAGGAAGGCGGCGTTGACGTCTCGATCCAGAATTGGCGCATGGTCGCTGCTGCTCCCGGCATCTCGGCCGAGCAGAAGGCGGCCGTCCTCGCCGACGTCGAAAAGATGGTGACCTCGGCCTCGTGGACCAAGATCCTCGCCGACAAGGGTTGGGCCAATACCTATCTCGCCGGCGACGACTTCGCAGCCCAGCTGAAGAAGGACACCGAGGCGACGTCCGCCATCCTGAAAGACATCGGCCTGGTGAAATGAGCCTGGACAACCAGCAACAAGAAAGGCGCCGCCCCGACCGGGCGGCGCTTGTCATCGCCGCCCTGCTGATGGTGGTGTCTCTGGTCATTGCCTGGAGCACAGCCAGCCATGGCGCCGGCGCCAACTATGCCCGCGTCGGCCCGACAACGTTTCCCTATGTAATTGCTGTGGCCTTTTTCGGCCTGTCAATCTGGACGTTCTTCGAAGCCTGGCGTGGCGACTTCCCCGAGCGCGAAAAGCAGGAGATCAGCCCGATCCTTTGGATCGTCGGCGGTCTTGCCGCCCAGATGCTGCTGCTCAAGACAGCTGGCTTCTCGATCGCCACCGGATTGCTCTTTGCCGCAACGGCACGCGCTTTTGGCCGCGGACCGCTGTGGAAGACGATCCCGATCGGGTTCGTGCTTTCATTCGTTGTCTGGATCATTTTCGCCAAGGGACTGCAGCTCTCGCTGCCCGCCGGCCCGCTCGAACATCTGTTGTTCTGAGCGATTATCAAGGGAGCTCGGCTCTAAATGGATACCTTCGGTCTGCTCGCGCAGGGGCTGCTCACGGCACTCGAGCCGATGAACATGCTTTATGCGCTGATCGGCGTGACGCTCGGCACGGCTGTCGGCGTTCTTCCCGGCATCGGCCCGGCACTGACCGTCGCCCTGCTTTTGCCGGTCACTTACAAGCTTGATCCCGCGGGCTCGCTGATCATGTTCGCCGGCATCTACTACGGCGGCATGTATGGCGGCTCGACGACGTCGATCCTGCTCAACACGCCTGGCGAAAGTGCCTCGATCGTGACTGCGCTCGAAGGCAACAAGATGGCGCGTGCCGGGCGAGGCGGCCCGGCACTGGCAACGGCCGCCATCGGCTCGTTCGTTGCCGGACTGATCGCCACGGTCGGTCTCGCCTTTGTCGCGCCGACGGTCGTCAAGATGGCGCTGTCCTTTGGCCCGGCCGAATATTTTGCGCTGATGATCCTGGCCTTCATGACCGTCTCCGCCGCCTTCGGCGATTCGACGTTGCGCGGACTGAC
This sequence comes from Aminobacter sp. BA135, assembly GCF_050859125.1. Classification (NCBI taxonomy): domain Bacteria; kingdom Pseudomonadati; phylum Pseudomonadota; class Alphaproteobacteria; order Hyphomicrobiales; family Phyllobacteriaceae; genus Aminobacter; species Aminobacter sp. BA135. The sequence goes on along the minus strand of NZ_CP139572.1, from coordinate 28,574 downwards.
GGCGCTGTTCATCGGCCTCGGCCTCGGTCTCATCGGCATCGACCTGCAGACCGGCCAGGCGCGCCTGGCTTTCGGCATTCCCGACCTGCTCGACGGCATCGAGGTGACGACGCTTGCGGTCGCGCTGTTCGCCGTCGGTGAAGCGCTCAGCGTCGCTGCCAGCAGGGGTGGCGATTCGACCATCCAGGCGATCAAGGGTTCGGTGTGGATGACGCGCGAGGACTGGAGCCGGTCATGGAAGCCATGGCTGCGCGGCACCGCAATCGGCTTCCCGATCGGCGCCATGCCGGCCGGCGGCGCCGAAATCGGCACGTTCCTGTCCTATTCGGTGGAAAAGAACCTGGCCAAGAAGCCGGAAGAGTTCGGCCATGGCGCCATCGAAGGCGTCGCAGGCCCCGAGGCGGCCAACAATGCTTCCGCGGCCGGCACGCTTGTGCCGCTGTTGACGCTCGGCCTGCCGACGACGGCGACCGCTGCCATCATGCTCGCCGGTTTCCAGCAATTCGGCCTGCAACCGGGACCGTTGCTGTTTGCGACCAACCCGCAGCTCGTCTGGGGCCTGATCGCCTCGCTGCTGGTCGCCAACCTGATGCTCCTGGTGCTCAACTTGCCGCTGGTCGGCGTCTGGGTCAGGCTGCTGACCATCCCACTGCCCTGGCTTTATTCGGGCATCCTGCTGTTTGCGACGCTCGGCACCATTGGCGCCAACCCCTCGACCTTCGAACTTGGCATGCTCCTGGCATTCGGTCTGCTCGGCTATGGTCTGCGCCGCTTCGGCTATCCTATCGCGCCCGTCGTTGTCGGTCTGATCCTTGGGCCGATGGCGGAGCAGCAGCTTCGCCGCGCGCTGGCCATCAGCCAGGGCGACCCGACGATCCTGGTGCATTCGCCGATCGCGATCGTGTTGCTGCTGCTTGCGGCGACTGCCGTCCTGCTGCCGCTGTATCTGCGTGCCCGTGGCCGGGGCAAGGTGCTGGCCCAGCTGGGCGCCAACGAGGACTGAGTTCGTCTCGTCCTATGAAACGAAAAAAGCCGAGGCCCGGAATCCCGGCCTCGGCTTTTCTTTGCCTCATGGGGGAGGCTGAGTACCCAGGGACAGAGCGACGGTCAGAATAACCGGCCGCTCCGGAGCACTGCCCGGCTGGCCCGTCTCGGCTATCGCCAATGACCGGCCAGCGGTGCGCTCTCTACCCTGAATGCCTTGATCAGTATTTGCGGATGCGGTCGAAGTGCATCGGGTCGATGCCCAGCATCACCAGGTCCTGGTTGGTTGGGCGATGACCGCGCTCGACGGCTGCTGCTGCAGCGACGGCGCTACCAAAGGTGCGGACCAGTACGCCAATGCGGCCAAATTGCTTGCGGGTGCTCATCTCGGTGTCCTCTTTTGCGCTGCATCAACATTTTTGTGCAACGCACCAAATATAGGTGACGCAGAGAGAAGCGGTAGTGGTGTCCGCGCATGTTTGCCATGCATCTGCTGCAATGGTCGGTTAAACAAGTGCCAGTGGACGCAACCGGCCACAGGACTTGAAAGGCGCGCCGCCTTGGGCTATATCAGCCTCAAATTCTTGGTCGGTATGACGAAGAGTGGGTCCACCCGGTCCCGCTCTTTTTTGTTACCTGCCGACCGTCTGGAGAACCAATGACCGAAAACGCAGTCGAACAGACAGGCGACGACCGCATCATTCGCGAGACCGGCATCGACGCCCGCATCGCCCTGATCGTTCAGCCCGTCCTTCGCGCGATCGGCTTCCGCCTCGTTCGCATCCGCCTCTCGGGCCAGAACGGGCTGACGCTGCAGATCATGACCGAGCGCGAAGACGGCACCATGACCGTCCAGGATTGCGAAGAGGTGAGCCGCGCGGTTTCGCCTGCTCTCGATGTCGATGATCCGATCGAAAAGGCGTATCATCTCGAAGTCTCGTCGCCGGGCATCGACCGGCCGCTGGTCCGCAAGTCGGATTTCGGCAACTGGATCGGTCACATCGTCAAGATGGAGACCTCGGTCATGGTTGCCGATCGCAAGCGCTTCCGCGGCAAGATCGCCGAAGTCGACGAAGAGAGCGTCCTGATCCAGCGCGACCAGGCTGCTTACGGCGAGGAGCCGACCGTGCGCGTGCCTTTCGAGGCGATCTCGGATGCCCGGCTGATCCTCACCGACGATCTTATTCGCGATGCCCTGAGCAAGGACAATCAGGCGCGCAAGGAAGCACGGAAGCGTCGCGGCGAAGCCGAGGATGCGCCGGAAGACGAAGAAACCGAAACGGAAGATTGATAGAGCCGAACGGCTGGGCAAGGTCCGGCCGGCCGCTCCGGGAGAAAGACAATGGTTGTAAGCGCCAACAGGCTCGAACTGCTGCAGATCGCCGATGCGGTCGCCCGCGAGAAGTCGATCGACAAGTCGATCGTCATCGCCGCCATGGCCGACGCGATCCAGAAGGCAGCGCGCTCGCGCTATGGTCAGGAGACCAACATCCGCGCCGACATCAACCCCAACACGGGTGAGATGAAGCTGCAGCGCCTGATGGAAGTTGTCGACAAGGTCGAGGACTATGCCACCCAGATCGCCCTGACCTCGGCACGCGAGCGCAACCCCGACGCCCAGCTCGGCGACTTCATCGCCGAACAGCTGCCGCCGATGGATTTCGGCCGCATTGCCGCCCAGTCGGCCAAGCAGGTCATCGTCCAGAAGGTGCGTGAAGCCGAGCGCGATCGCCAGTACGACGAATACAAGGATCGCATCGGCGAGATCGTCAACGGCACGGTCAAGCGCGTCGAATACGGCAACGTCATCGTCGACCTCGGCCGTGGCGAGGCGATCATCCGCCGCGACGAGCTGATCCCCCGCGAAAACTACAAGTATGGCGACCGCGTCCGTGCTTACGTCTACGACGTGCGCCGCGAGCAGCGCGGCCCGCAGATCTTCCTGTCGCGTACCCATCCGCAGTTCATGGCGAAGCTGTTCACCATGGAAGTGCCGGAAATCTACGACGGCATCATCGAGATCAAGTCGGTTGCCCGCGACCCTGGTTCGCGCGCCAAGATCGCCGTCATCTCGCGTGACAGCTCGATCGACCCGGTCGGCGCCTGCGTCGGTATGCGTGGTTCGCGCGTTCAGGCCGTCGTCGGTGAGCTCCAGGGCGAAAAGATCGACATCATTCCGTGGTCGCCTTCGGCTGCCTCCTTCATCGTCAACGCCCTGCAGCCGGCTGAAGTCGCCAAGGTCGTTCTCGACGAGGACGCCGAGCGCATCGAAGTCGTGGTTCCTGATGATCAGCTGTCGCTGGCCATCGGCCGCCGCGGTCAGAATGTGCGCCTGGCTTCGCAGCTGACCGGCTGGGACATCGACATCCTGACCGAACAGGAAGAGTCGGAGCGCCGTCAGAAGGAATTCGTCGAGCGTTCGACCCTGTTCATGGAATCGCTCGACGTCGACGAGATGGTCGGCCAGGTTCTGGCCTCCGAAGGCTTCACCTCGGTTGAGGAAGTTGCTTACGTCGATGCCGACGAAATCGCATCGATCGACGGCTTCGACGAGGACACCGCTTCCGAGATCCAGACCCGCGCCCGCGAATATCTCGGCAAGATCGAGGCCGAGCACGACGAGAAGCGCAAGTCGCTCGGCGTGCAAGACGAGCTGCGCGAGATCCCCGGCATCACCACCGCGATGCTGGTGGCGCTCGGCAATGACGGTGTCACCACTGTCGAGGACTTCGCCGGCTACGCCGCCGACGATCTCGTCGGCTGGAAGGAACGCAAGGACGGAGAGACCAAGTTCTTCCCCGGCGTGCTCGCCGACTTCGGCGTCTCGCGCACCGACGCGGAACAGATGGTTGTTGCTGCCCGACGCATGGTCGGCTGGATCGCCGAGGACGAGATTGCGTCCGAGGAAGAGCCTGCCGACGTCGCCGGTGAGTGACGTGAGGCCGGCCGGAGAATCTGTTGGACGAGATGAACGATCGCACCTGCATCGTCACGCGCAAAAGCGCCGAACCGGATAATCTGATCCGTTTCGTCGTCGGCCCGGATTCGGCCGTCTATCCCGATCTCAAAAGAAATCTGCCCGGCCGCGGTTGCTGGGTGACGGCCGACCGCCTACATATCGACAAGGCGGCGGCCAAGGGCATGTTCGCCCGTGCCTTCAAGGCGCAGGTCGTCGTGCCGCCCGATCTGGGCGCAATGGTGGATAATCTGCTCGCCCGGTCAGCACTTGGCTCGCTTGGGCTTGCCCGCAAGGCCGGTCTGGTGGCACTAGGTGCCGCCAAGGTCGACTCCACGGTCCGTGCCGGCAAGGCGCTTCTAGTACTCCATGCTTACGAGGGCGCCGAGGATGGCGTCCGCAAGATCACCCAGGCCCGCAAGGCCACGGTGCATATCGGCGGGCCTGCCACGCCCGCCTACAAACTTTTTTCGGAAGCGGAATTGGGTTTGGCATTGGGGGCAACAAATGTGATACATGCTGCCGTCCTCGCGGGAGAAGCGGGCAAGGCGGTCGCGAAGCGCATGGTTGCGCTTGACCGATATCGGGGCGGATCCCCGGATGATCTGGCAATGATTGCGGCGATTGCCTACGACGATGATGCCGCAGAGGATATGGAATGAGCGATAGCAAATCGGGCGATGACAACACGTTGAGCGTCACTCCGAAGAAGACCTTGACGCTGAAGCGCCCGGGATCGGAGCAGGGAACGGTACGCCAGAACTTCTCGCACGGCCGCACCAAGCAGGTCGTCGTGGAGACGAAGAAGCGTAAGTTCTCCATGCCCGGCGACAAGCACGAGCCGACGCCGACGGCACAGACTGTTTTCGCGCCCAAGCCCCAGCCGGCAGCGCCCGCACCGGCAGCGCCGGTTGCGCCCGTGGCAGCAGCGCCCGTTGCTCCGACACCGGTCGCGGCAGCTCCTGCGCCCAGGCCTGCCCCGACGCCCGCCCCCGCGCCGGCGCCCGTCGCGAAAGAGGCACCGCGGCCTGCGCCGCGCCAGCCCGAGCGCTCGGGCATGGTGCTGAACTCATTGTCGCGCAGCGAGATGGATGCCCGTCGTCGTGCGCTCGAAGGCTCGGTCGCGCGCGAACAGGAAGATCGCGCCCGTGCTGCCGAAGACGCACGCCGCCGCGCCGAAGAAGACGAGCGCCGCCGCAAGGAGCGCGAGGATTCGGCTCGCCGCCAGGCGGAGGAGGAAGCCCGGCTCAAGACCGAGGCTGAATCGCGCCGCCGCGCCGAGGACGAAGCCCGCCGCCGTGCGCCGGCCGCTGCCCTCGAAGCCAATGTGCCTGACGAAGTGGAAGCCAAGCCGAAGGGCCGCGTTGGCCCCGGTGCTGCAACCGCATCGCCGATTCGCCGCGTTGCGACCCCGGAGATCGCCCGTCCGGCCAAGACCAAGACCGAGGACGACCGTCGTCGTGGCAAGCTGACGCTCAACACGGCGCTGTCTTCCGCGGATGGCGACGCACGTTCGCGTTCGCTGTCGGCGATGCGTCGCCGCCAGGAGAAGTTCAAGCGTGCGATGCACCAGGAGACGCGCGAAAAGATCGTGCGCGAGGTCATCCTTCCTGAGACCATCACGATCCAGGAACTGGCCCAGCGCATGTCCGAGCGCGCCGTCGAGGTCGTCAAGTTCTTCATGAAGCAGGGCCAGATGCTGAAGCCGGGCGACGTCATCGACGCCGATACGGCCGAACTGGTGGCTGGCGAGTTCGGCCACACGGTCCGCCGCGTTGCTGAGTCCGACATCGAAGAAGGCCTGTTCGACATCGCCGATCACAGCACGACACTGGTGTCGCGTCCGCCTGTGGTCACCATCATGGGCCACGTTGATCACGGCAAGACGTCGCTGCTCGATGCCATCCGCAATGCCAATGTCGTGTCGGGCGAAGCCGGTGGCATCACCCAGCACATCGGCGCCTACCAGGTCGAAAAGAACGGTCAGAAGATCACCTTCATCGACACCCCTGGCCACGCCGCCTTCACGGCGATGCGTGCCCGTGGCGCCCAGGCGACCGACATTGCGATCCTGGTGGTTGCGGCCGACGACAGCGTCATGCCGCAGACCATCGAGTCGATCAGCCATGCCAAGGCTGCCGGCGTGCCGATCATCGTTGCGATCAACAAGATCGACAAGCCGTCGGCGAACGCCCAGAAGGTCCGTACCGAGCTGCTGCGCCACGAAGTCTTTGTGGAATCTATGGGCGGTGAAGTTCTCGACGTCGAGGTTTCGGCGAAGAACGGCACCAATCTCGACAAGCTGCTCGAAGCGATCCTGCTGCAGGCCGAAGTTCTCGACCTGAAGGCCAACCCCGACCGTACGGCCGAGGGCGTGGTCATCGAAGCCAAGCTCGACAAGGGCCGTGGTCCGGTTGCGACCGTGCTCGTCCAGACCGGTACGCTGCTGCCGGGCGACATCCTCGTCGCCGGCGACCAGTGGGGCCGTGTCCGTGCCCTGGTCGACGATCGTGGCAACCGCCTCGAAGAAGCTCCGCCGTCGATGCCGGTCGAAATTCTCGGCCTCCAGGGCACGCCTCAGGCTGGCGACCGCTTCGCGGTCGTCAACAACGAGGCCCGCGCCCGCGAGATCACCGAGTACCGCCAGCGTCTGGCGCGCGACAAGGCTGTCGCCAAGCACGCCACCCAGCGCGGCTCGCTCGAACAGATGATGTCGCAGCTGCAATCGTCCGGCCTCAAGGAGTTCCCGCTCATCATCAAGGGTGACGTGCAGGGCTCGGTCGAAGCGATCATCGCAGCGCTCGACAAGCTCGGCACCGACGAGGTGCGTGCGCGCATCGTCCATTCGGGCGCCGGCGCGATCACCGAAAGCGACGTCACGCTCGCCGAAACGTCGGGTGCTGCAATCATCGGCTTCAACGTCCGCGCCAATGCGCAGGCACGTCACGCCGCTGAGCAGCAGGGCATCGAGATCCGCTACTACAACATCATCTACAGCCTCGTGGATGACATCAAGGATGCGATGTCGGGCCTGCTGTCGCCGGAGCGTCGCGAGACCTTCATCGGCAACGCCGAAATCCTCGAAGTCTTCAACATCACGAAGACGGGCAAGGTTGCGGGCTGCCGTGTCACCGAAGGCAAGGTCGAACGTGGTGCCGGCGTTCGCCTCATCCGCGACAACGTCGTCATCCACGAAGGCACGCTCAAGACGCTCAAGCGCTTCAAGGACGAAGTCTCCGAAGTGCCGGTCGGCCAGGAATGTGGTATGGCCTTCCAGAACTACGAGGACATGCGTCAGGGTGACATCATCGAGTGCTTCCGCGTCGAGATGATTACCCGGAGGCTCTAAGCCTCTGGCATTAGTCTAGTCATTTGGACGGTGGCCGTTCGGCCGCCGTCCGTTTTCGTGCAGCAGGATGTGCGGTCCCATTCCGCTCCCTGCGACATATGGATTTTCAGGACCATGTCGCGTTTTCAGAGTTCAGGCCCATCCCAGCGCCAGCTTCGCGTCGGCGAGCAGGTGCGTCATGCGCTGTCCGAAATGCTCCCGCGCGGAGAGATCATCGATCCGGTGATCGAAACGACAGTCATCTCGATCACCGAGGTGCGGATGTCGCCCGATCTCAAGATCGCCACAGCCTTCGTGTCGCCGATCGGCGCCAAGGACCCGGACGCGGTCATCTCGGCACTCAACAAATACGCCAAATTCATCCGTGGCCGCGTTTCATTTGCCCTCAAGCAGATGAAATACATGCCGGAATTCCGTTTCCGGCTGGACACCAGTTACGACAATTTCGCCAAGATCAACGATCTGCTGCGCTCGCCCGAAGTGGCGCGCGACCTCGACGGCGAAGAAGACAAGGAAGACTGACATGTCGCGTCGCGGCAAGAAGAAAGGCCGGCCTGTCTCCGGCTGGCTGGTGCTGGACAAACCGGTGGGCATGGGCTCGACCGAGGCCGTCTCCAAGATCAAGTGGCTGTTCAACGCCGAGAAGGCCGGACATGCCGGAACCCTCGACCCGCTCGCCTCCGGCATGCTGCCGATCGCGCTCGGCGAAGCCACCAAGACCGTGCCCTACGTCATGGATGGCGCAAAGGTTTACCGCTTCACCGTCTCGTGGGGCGAAGAGCGCTCGACCGATGACCTGGAAGGACCGGTGACCAAGACCTCGGACAAGCGTCCGTCCGAGGAAGAGATCCGCGCCGTCATGCCAAAATATACCGGCGTCATCATGCAGACGCCGCCGCAGTTCTCGGCGATCAAGATCGCAGGCGAACGCGCCTATGACCTCGCCCGTGAGGGCGAGACCGTCGACATTCCGGCCCGCGAGGTCGAGATCGGCCGTCTCGAGATCATCGAAAACAGTGCTGAGCGCACCGTATTCGAGATCGATTGCGGCAAGGGCACCTATGTCCGCTCGCTTGCCCGCGACATGGGACGGGATCTCGGCTGCTTCGGCCACATCTCCGAGCTTCGCCGCACCGAGGTCGACCCCTTCACGGCAGAGGACTTCGTCACCATCGCCGAGCTCGAAGCGGCTCGCACCGCCGGCCAGCCGGAAGGCGAAGAGGGCAAATGGGACTTCACAGCGATCGATGAATTCGTCGTCGACACCTCGGCGGCACTCGACTGCCTGCCGCAGGTCGCCGTTACCGACGAAGCCGCCTCCAAGATCAGGCTCGGCAACCCGGTCATCGTTCGCGGCCGCGATGCCCCTGTCGAGGCCGAGGAAGCCTGCGCCACCGCGCGCGGCAAGCTCGTCGCCATCGGCGCCATCGAGCAGGGCATGTTCAAGCCCAAGCGGGTGTTCACTGCCTGACACTTGTCTGCCGGTGCCGTTTCCGCTTGGATCGCTGACATGATTCCGCGAGCGAGGCGAAATGGCACTGGCTGAACCCAACGGCAATCGTCGCCATCGCCAGCACGCGCGGCCGCCGGTCGGCGCGTCACCCGGCACGCTGATCGCCGATCCGTCGGCGCGCCAGTCGGCGCTGAACCTGACGCTGATCTCGCCTGATACCTGCGAGTTCGTCAACGACGCCAGCCTCGATGACGTCGAGGCGGCTTGCAACAACTGGCCGTTGATCTGGCTCGACTGCGTCGGGCTCGCCAATATCGGCCTGATCGAGGAGATCGGCAGGATCTTCCACCTGCACACGCTGGCACTCGAGGATGTGGTCAACACAGGCCAGCGCTCCAAGGCCGACTTCTTCGACGAGCATGCCTTCTTCGTACTGTCGATGATCGACGACGCCAGGACCAGCCGCTACGAGCAGATTTCGTTCTTCTTCGGCGACACCTTCGTCGTCACCTTCCAGGAGCGCGAGGGCGACCCGTTCGAGCCGGTGCGCCAGCGCATCCGCACCTCCAATCCGAGCCGCCTGCGCCATCGCAAGGCCGATTATCTTGCCTATGCGTTGATCGATGCGGTGGTGGACAGCTACTTCCCGATTGTCGATGCCACCGGCGACAAGGTCGACGCCATCGAGGACGAGCTGCTGGCCGCGCCCAGGAAGCAGCACATCAGCCAGCTGCACGGCTTGCGCCGGGCAACCAGCCAGCTCAAGCGCACGATCATGCCATTGCGCGACGCCCTGACGACACTCATCCGCTCCGATGCCCCCTTCATCACGACCGAGACGAAGGTCTATTTCAACGACACGCTCGACCATGCCATTCGTCTCGCCGAAACGGTCGAGTCCCAGCGGGAAACGATGATCGGCCTGATCGAGATGCAGCTGTCGCTGTCGCAATCGCGGACCAACGAGATCATCGGCGTTTTGACGATCGTCTCGGCGATCTTCATCCCGCTAACCTTTCTCGCCGGCATCTGGGGCATGAATTTCGATCCCGCCAGTTCGCCCTGGAACATGCCCGAGCTGCTGTGGCCCTATGGCTATCCGGCGGCCCTTGGCTTCATGGCCTTTGTCGCGATCTCGCTGGTGCTGTTTTTCCGCTGGCGCAAATGGCTCTGAAGGCCGGCTCGGAGCCGGCTTGCGAATGGGACTGGCTTTTGTTGCCAAATTCCACTATATGCGCCGCAACATCGCGCTTTTAAGCGCCTTGTTCCATTGGCCCCAGCTGGACGACATCCCGGCCGAGGGCGTCCCGTTTCCTCCAGATTGAAAGGAAAACACGATGTCGATCACTGCAGAGCGCAAGGCCGAGCTTATGACTCAGTTCGCAACCGCCAAGGGCGACACCGGTTCGCCGGAAGTCCAGGTTGCCATCCTCTCCGAGCGCATCAAGAACCTGACCGAGCACTTCAAGGACCACAAGAAGGACAATCACTCCCGTCGTGGTCTTCTGGCGCTCGTCTCCCTGCGTCGCTCGCTGCTTGACTACCTCAAGCGCAAGGACGACGCACGCTATCAGACGCTGATCGAGAAGCTCGGTCTGCGCCGCTGATGAATTGATCGGCGGGTTCTCCCCAGAGGAGAGCCCGCCGTTCGCGCATTCGGGCCATCCTTTTTGATGGTCCATTGGTCCGATCTCGCCACAGGGGCGGGGTCGCGCTGAAAAAGGTTCCGGAGCGCCGCAGCGACGCGCCCGAACCGCCCATGGACGGTCATGGGGCAGGATTGCAGGACGTTCGGCCGGCCGCATTTGCGGCCATTTCTCCCACCGAGCTTCTTGTTGTCTTGCCCGTGGCTGGCCAAATCGAAGCCAAGGCGTGTGCGGAAGACCAAGCGGTTTTCCCTATGGCGCGCCGAACAAGCCAGGGAATTGGCGCGCCGGAATGCGGCGTGGGCCGTTCCCGCCACGAAGGACAGAATATGTTCAATCACCACAAAGTTGAAATCGAATGGGGCGGCCGTCCGCTCATCCTCGAGACCGGCAAGATCGCGCGTCAGGCCGATGCCGCCGTGCTCGCCACCTACGGCGAAACCGTCGTCCTCGCCACCGTCGTTTCGGCCAAGGAGCCGAAGCCGGGCTTCGACTTCTTCCCGCTGACGGTCAACTATCAGGAAAAGACCTACGCAGCCGGCAAGATCCCCGGCGGCTACTTCAAGCGTGAAGGCCGTCCGAGCGAGAAGGAGACGCTGGTCTCCCGTCTGATCGACCGCCCGATCCGCCCGCTCTTCGCAGCCGGCTACAAGAACGACACCCAGGTCGTCATCACCGTCGTCCAGCACGACCTCGAAAACGATCCTGATATCCTGTCGATCGTTGCCACCTCGGCTGCCCTGACGCTCTCGGGCGTGCCTTTCATGGGCCCGATCGGCGGCGCCCGCGTCGGCTACATCAACGGCGAATACGTGCTCAACCCGCACATCGACGAGATGCAGGAATCCAAGCTCGACCTCGTCGTCGCCGGCACCGATGCCGCCGTGCTGATGGTAGAGTCGGAAGCCAAGGAACTGGCCGAAGACATCATGCTCGGCGCCGTCATGTTCGGTCACCGCGGCTTCCAGCCGGTCATCGACGCCATCATCAAGCTGGCCGAAGTGGCCGCCAAGGATCCGCGCGACTTCACCGCGCCGGATTATTCCGAGCTTGAAGCAGAGATGCTGAAGATCGTCGAAGGCGAGCTGCGCGACGCTTACAAGAACATCGACAAGCAGGCTCGTTATGCCGCTGTCGACGCGGTCAAGGCCAAGGTCAAGGCAGCGTTTGCCGCTGAAGGCGACGAAGCTCCGAAGTGGTCGGCCGACAAGGTCGCCACCGTGTTCAAGGAACTCCAGGCCAAGATCGTGCGCTGGAACATCCTCGACACCGGTTCGCGCATCGACGGCCGCGATCTCTCGACCGTTCGCCAGATCGTCTCCGAAGTCGGCGTCCTGCCGCGCACCCATGGTTCGTCGCTGTTCACCCGCGGCGAGACCCAGGCGCTGGTCGTTGCCACGCTGGGCACCGGCGAAGACGAGCAGTATGTCGACTCGCTGACCGGCATGTACAAGGAGAAGTTCCTCCTTCACTACAACTTCCCGCCCTACTCGGTTGGTGAAACCGGCCGCATGGGTTCGCCCGGCCGCCGCGAAATCGGCCACGGCAAGCTCGCCTGGCGCGCAGTGCGCCCGATGCTGCCGGCTGCCGACCAGTTCCCCTACACGTTGCGCGTCGTCTCCGAGATCACCGAGTCGAACGGCTCGTCCTCGATGGCTACCGTTTGCGGCACTTCGCTTGCTCTGATGGACGCCGGCGTTCCGCTGCAGAAGCCGGTTGCCGGCATCGCCATGGGTCTGATCAAGGAAGGCGAGCGTTTTGCAGTCCTGTCGGACATCCTCGGCGATGAGGATCACCTCGGCGACATGGACTTCAAGGTTGCCGGCACGACCAACGGCATCACCGCGCTGCAGATGGACATCAAGATCGACGGCATCACCGAAGAGATCATGAACATTGCGCTCGGCCAGGCCAAGGACGGCCGTCTGCACATCCTCGGCGAAATGTCGAAGGCTCTGTCGGAAGGCCGCTCGGAGCTGGGCGAATTCGCTCCGCGCATCGAGGTCATGCACATCCCGACCGACAAGATCCGTGAAGTCATCGGTTCGGGCGGCAAGGTCATCCGCGAGATCGTCGAGAAGACCGGCGCCAAGATCAACATCGAGGACGACGGCACGGTCAAGATCGCTTCGTCGAACGCTAAGGAGATCGAGGCGGCCAAGAAGTGGATCCACACTATCGTGGCCGAGCCGGAAGTCGGTGAGATCTACGAAGGCACGGTCGTCAAGACCGCCGACTTCGGCGCTTTCGTCAACTTCTTCGGCCCGCGCGACGGCCTCGTCCACATCTCGCAGCTTGCCAACGACCGCGTTGCCAAGACCTCGGATGTGGTCAAGGAAGGCGACAAGGTCTGGGTCAAGCTGATGGGCTTCGACGAGCGCGGCAAGGTCCGCCTGTCGATGAAGGTCGTCGACCAGGCCACCGGCAAGGAAATCATCAAGAAGGCTGAAGGCGAAGAAACCGCCGCTTGAGCTTCTGCTTGATGTAATCATGAAAGGGGCGCAGCCGCATGGCTGCGCCCTTTTTGTTTGGGGAAGGGGCGACCGAATGACAAGCTTAAGACGGATCGATGTTCCGGCATGCGACGCTGGGGCGCCCATGCCGATGGTAGTCGCCGATGAAGAAGGTCTGCTCTTCGGTTACTACCAACAGGCTTCCGGACGCGTGCCGTTCGAGACATGCGCGATTGTCAGCGCCGGCCCGTATCTTGCCCTCAAATTCGGCTATCCCAACGACTAGGTGCTGGGCGGGCATCGTTATGCGCCCTTGGGGCTTGCGGCTTACGAAGCCTATGAGGTGCAGGACTCGGAGTGGATCGACGAAATGAGGGCGGCTAATCGCGTACATCGACAGCATTCGGACGCGCTGTTTGCACGCTATCGTCATTTTGTCTTCGCATTCCACGACTCCGTCCTGGAGTTCGTGGCCTCACGCGCGCCGCAGGTGAAGTGCCTGCGTGGAGAGTTGCGTAGCTTGCTTTTTGCCGAGGTTGGCGGTCAGACAAAGAACGGCTAAGCGATAGCCTGGCGGCGGTCCCGGACTGGCCGCTGATCGAACTCCCAGACACCTGGAAAACGCCATGCCACGCGACGCACTGAAAACCCTGTTCTATCCCTTCGAGGCCGAGCTGTTGGCGATGCCGGGGCCGGGCATGCGTGCCCTGTTCATTGGCGCTGAGCCGGGCTTCAGGAAGCCGCAGGGCTTCGACGCCAGGCTTTCCCTTGTCCAGGGCTTCCGCCCGCATGTGCTGGCCCTGGCGGCGGCCGGACACGATGTTGCGGCGCGCGCCGAGGACGACGGTTTCGACATTACCCTGGTGCTGGCCGGGCGTCATCGCGGGCTCAACGAGCTGCGAGTCGCCGAGGCGATCGAACGCGTTGCGCCCGGCGGGCTGATCGTCGTTGCCGGCGGCAAGGAGGACGGCATTTCGAGCTTGCGCAAGCGCCTTGGCGGTTTGCTCGAGATCGAGGACCATTTGCCCAAATATCACGGCACGGCGCTGTGGTTCCACCGAACCGCCCAGGCCGAGGCAGCCGCAGCAACCTTGCGCGCCGACAATCCCGAAATGCTGGTTGAGGGCCGCTTCCGCACCGCGCCCGGCATGTTCTCCTTCGAGCGCATCGACGCAGGCTCGCGCCTTCTGGTCGACAACCTGCCCGCCGACATCAAGGGCAAGGTCGCCGACTTCTGCGCCGGCTGGGGTTATGTCGCGGCGGAGGTGGTTTCGCGTGCGAAGGAGCTCAAGGCGCTCGACCTGTTCGAAGCCGATTTCGAGGCACTGGAGGCAGCCAGGTCCAACGTGGCGGCCACATCCGTCCAGCCTGGCTTCCACTGGCAGGACCTCGCCAAGGAGCCTGTCGAGCGGCGCTACGACGTGGTGGTGATGAACCCGCCCTTCCACCAGGATCGCGACGCCGATCCCGAGATCGGCCATCGCATGATCAAGGCGGCGGCCGCGGCGCTCAAGCCGGGCGGGCGGCTGTTCATGGTGGCGAACCGCCACCTGCCCTACATGCCCGTTTTGGCGCAGGCTTTCTTCTCGGTCGAGGAAATCGCCGTCGACAACGCCTTCAGGGTCTATTCCGCCAAGCGTTGAGGTTGAGCATCTGCGCCAGGCGCGGAACCGCCATCAGGCCACGGCGCTGACGGGGGTCAGTGCAGGTTGGCGATGCCTTCGGTGCCCTGGGTCAGTGCCGGGTCGCCGAGGCTGAGCGGCGCGGGCCGCCCATAGAAATAGCCCTGGACCTCCTGGCAGCCGGCGGCCCTGAGCAGGGTCGCCTGTGTCTCCGTCTCCACGCCCTCGGCAATGGTGCGCACGCCGAGTGCCCTGGACAGGCCGACGATCGTCGACACCACGGCGCCCGAATTGCTGTCGGTCTCCATGCGGCTGACGAAAGAACGGTCGATCTTCAGCTTGTGGAACGAGAAGTCGATCAGATAGGCGAGGTTCGAGTAGCCGGTGCCGAAATCGTCGACTGCCACAGAGATGCCCATGGCGGTCAGCTGCTTCAGGATGGACGCCGCGCGATCGCGGTCCTGCATCATCGCCGATTCGGTCAGTTCGAGTTCCAGCCGCTTCGGCTCGATGCCGGTGTCCTTGATGATGCGCTCGACGATGCCGACGAAATCGCGGGTCATGAACTGCACCGGCGAAATGTTGACGGCAACGAAGCAATCCTCCGGCAGCAGGCGGGCGTCGGTGCAGGCCTTGCGCAGCACCCATTCGCCGATCGGCGCGATCATGCCGGTCTCCTCGGCGACCGAGATGAACTCGACCGGCGGGATCATGCCACGCTCGGGGTGGCGCCAGCGGATCAGCGCCTCATAGCCGACGACGCGGCCCGACGTCAGGTCGAGCTGCGGCTGGTAGTGCAGGTCGAAATCGCCCCGTTCGAAGGCGCCGTGAAGCTCCGATTCGACCCAGCGGCGGTGGTCGGCTACCCGGCCCATTTCGGGCTGGAACACGGCCCAGTCGCCGATGCCGCTGGCGCGCGCATTCTGCAGCGCAAGGTTCGAGCGGCGCAGGAGTACGACCGGGTCGTAGCCGTCCTTGGGCATGGCCACGACGCCGATGGAGACGTTGACCGACTGCTGGTGCGACGGCAGCTGGTACGGCCGCATCAGGTCGTGGATCAGGCGCTCGATCAGCGTGTCGAGCGAGCAGCGCAGCATCTGGTCGGGATAGAGGATGGCAAACTCGCCGGCGCCGATACGACCGATGACCATGTCGCGCGGCAAAGCCGCCTTGAGCCTCGCGGTAAAAGCGCGGATCAGCGCGTCGCCATTGCTGTAGCCGATGGCGTCGTTGATCTGCTTAAAGCGATCGATATCGATGTCGATAAGGAACATCGGCTTGCCGGTACGGGCCGTCGACGACGCTGCCTCGGCGATCTTGCCGACCATCGCGGGCCGCGCCAGAAGCCCGGTCAGCTTGTCGAAATGCGTTTCGTTGAAGACGAAATCAGCCGATTCGTCGACGCCGGCGAAGAACGACATTGCGGCGATCGAGGCGGCAAGTGCGCAAAGAGCTGCGATAACAGCGCTGATCGCGTCGCCCGACATGCCGCCGACATTGTTGCCAAGGCCAAGCCTCAGGACCCACAGGCCCAGCACGAAGCTGCCCATGCCGGAGGCGGCGATGGTAATGAGCCGAAACGTGGAGCTTCGACGGGGATTCCTGGCGGCAGGCATGCTGATTTTCCTAACTTGCGCGGCATTTCTACCGATTCGCTCGTTAAGATCGATTTTGACGATTGTCTACAATTTTACTAGCAGGCGTTTTTGTTACCGCGCCACGCGCCCCGTCCGGATGCGAGAATGGCGCCGCATATCCTGAAGTCGAGCTCGATCATGCTCGAAAATCGACGCCGATTTTCGAGGGGAGGGCGCTAGTCGCGCCCGCCATCCATCTGCTTGAGCTCGTCCAGCGTCGGCATCGAGACGATGTGGTAGCCCGAATCGACGTAGTGGATCTCGCCCGTGACGCCCGACGACAGGTCGGACAACAGGTACAGCGCCGAGCCGCCGACCTCTTCGAGGCTGACCGTGCGGCGCAGCGGCGAGTTGCGCTGCTGATAGGTGAACATGTGGCGCGCATCGGCGATGCCGGCACCCGCAAGCGTGCGCACCGGTCCGGCCGAGATGCCGTTGACCCGGATGCCGCGCGGGCCGTAGTCGTTGGCGAGGTAACGGACGCTGGCCTCGAGGCCAGCCTTGGCGACGCCCATGACGTTGTAGTTCGGCATGACGCGGACAGAGCCGGCATAGGTCAGCGTGATCATCGAGCCGCCGTCGTTCATCAGCGCCGCCGCATGTTTGGCGACCTCGGTGAAGGAGAAGCACGAGATCACCATGGTGCGCACGAAGTTCTCGCGCGTGGTGTCGGCGTAAAGGCCCTTGAGCTCGTTCTTGTCGGAGAAGCCGATGGCGTGCACCAGGAAGTCGATGCCGCCCCATTTTTCCCTGAGCGTCTCGAAGGCAGCAGCCACCGAAGCACTGTCCTCGACGTCACACGGCACCAGGATCTCGGCGCCGACCTTTTCTGCCAGCGGCTTGACACGGCGGCCGAAAGCTTCGCCTTGATAGGTAAAGGCGAGTTCGGCGCCATGCTCGGCAAGCTTCTGTGCGATGCCCCAGGCAATCGAATGGTCGTTCGCGACGCCCATGATGAGCCCGCGCTTGCCCTTCATCAATCCGTCCATGTCGGTGTCCCTATGCCGAGAGGCGCTGGAAAACGAGCGTGGCGTTGGTGCCGCCGAAACCGAAGGAGTTGGACAGCACGGTGTCGATCTTGGCGTCGTCGATGCGCTTGCGCACGATTGGCATGCCTTCGAATTCCGGGTCCAGCTCTTCGATATGCGCGCTTTCTCCGATGAAGCCGCCCTGCATCATCAGGATCGAATAGATCGATTCCTGCACGCCGGCTGCACCCAGCGAGTGACCGGTCAGCGACTTGGTCGAGGTGATGTTCGGCAGCTTGCCGGCGAAGACTTCGCGGATGGCGCCCATTTCCTTCGAATCGCCCACCGGCGTCGAGGTGCCGTGGGTGTTGATGTAGTCGACCTCACCCTTCACCGTCGACAGCGCCTGGCGCATGCAGCGCATCGCGCCTTCGCCCGACGGCGCGACCATGTCGTAGCCGTCAGAGGTCGCACCGTAGCCGACCAGCTCGCAATAGATCTTGGCGCCGCGCGCCTTGGCATGTTCGAGCTCTTCGAGCACCAGCACGCCGGCCCCACCGGCGATGACGAAGCCGTCGCGGTTGAGGTCATAAGCGCGTGAAGCGACCGAGGCACGGTCATTGTATTTGGACGACATCGCGCCCATGGCGTCGAACAGGTTCGACATGGTCCAGTCGAGGTCCTCGTGGCCGCCGGCGAACATGACGTCCTGCTTGCCCCACTGGATCATCTCCGCAGCATTGCCGATGCAATGCGCCGAGGTCGAGCAGGCCGACGAGATCGAATAGTTGACGCCGTGGATCTTGAACCAGGTGGCGAGCGTCGCCGAAGCGGTCGACGACATCGCCTTCGGCACCGCGAACGGTCCGATGCGCTTGGGGGAATTGTTCTTGAGCGTGATTTCCGACGCTTCGACGATGGTGCGCGTCGACGGGCCGCCCGAGCCCATGATGATACCGGTGCGCGGGTTGCCGGAGACGACGCTCTCTTCGAGGCCGCTGTCGGCGATCGCCTGCTTCATGGCGACATGGTTCCACATGCCGCCCTGCGACAGGAAACGGGCGGCGCGACGGTCGACCAGCTCGGTCGTGTCGAGATTGGGCGCGCCCCAGACCTGGCACTTGAAGCCGTGTTCGGCGAAATCGTTGGAGAAGCTGATGCCGGACTTGGCGTCCCGCAGCGATGCCGTGACCTCGTCGGCATTGTTGCCGATGGACGATACGATACCAAGGCCCGTTACGACGACGCGTCTCATTCAGATTTTCCTTTCAGAATGTCCGGCGGCCTCAGGCCGCGGCTTCCTGCTTCGAGAGCCCGACCTTGAGGTCGGTGGCCTTGTATATGGTCTCGCCATCGGCTTTCAACCAGCCGTCAGCGATGCCCAGGACCAGGCGGCCGCGCATCACGCGCTTGAAATCGATGCCGTATTCGACCTTCTTGACCGAAGGCGTCACCATGCCCTTGAACTTCACCTCACCGGTGGAAAGGGCCATGCCCTTGCCCTGCTCGCCGAGCCAGCCGAGGTAGAAGCCGGTCAGCTGCCACATGGCGTCGAGGCCGAGGCAGCCCGGCATGATCGGGTTGCCGATGAAGTGGCAAGGGAAGAACCAAAGGTCCGGCTTGATGTCGAACTCGGCGCGGGCAAAGCCCTTGTCGAACTCGCCGCCGGTCTCGCTGATCTCGGTGATGCGATCGAACATCAGCATCGGCGGAGCAGGCAATTGGGCATTGCCGGGTCCAAACAGCTCACCGCGGGCGCAAGCCAGCAGTTCCTCGTAGCCGTAGCTGGATTTCTGTTCGGCCATGAACACCTTCCCGTCATCGTTTTGGGCGGTGCCACGCCCTTCTTGTGTGCTCTCACTAGCACAGACTGTCTCAAGCCGGAAACCGGCGTTTGCGATTAACGCGCCCATCCGCCTGGGTCAATGCGCGCTATTGATCGCATTTGAGCTACAGAATATATGTCAACCATAGCTTGCCGGCTGCCGATCAGATTTTGGCGCGTTTGCGGGCTTAATATGGGGCGAAGGCAAAACTTCGACGAGGCGACGAGTGGATTCCCACAAGGCAAGCATTGCTGTGGAAATGCGTGTCCGCGACGCGGGGCTGAGGCCCACGCGTCAGCGTATCGCTTTGGCTGAACTGCTGTTTGCCAAGGGCGACCGGCACCTTTCCGCTGAGGAACTGCATGAAGAAGCCTTGTCGGCCGGTGTGCCGGTGTCGCTTGCGACCGTCTACAACGCGCTGCATCAGTTCACGGAATCAGGCCTTCTGCGCATCCTGGCCGTCGAAGGGTCGAAGACCTATTTCGACACCAACACCTCTGACCATCACCACTTCTACATCGAGGGCGAGAACCGCATCTTCGACATCGAGTCGAATTCGGTTTGTGTGTCCAACCTGCCGGAGCCTCCGGAAGGCATGGAAATCGCCAATGTCGATATCGTGGTCAGGCTGAGGCCCAAGCGCCCGGCCTGACCGGGAGCCTGCATCCGCTCTTTTCGATTGATCGCTCAGCCGCGTTCGCCGCGCGCCCGGAGACAGCCGGGCGTCGACGATCAGTTCTCGATGCTTTCGCCCGGGTAGGCGCCCCAGACCTGCGACTGGTTGAGCCAGCCGCTGGTGCCGGCAAACGACATCTCGCACCATGTGCCGTTGCACTGCTTGATCGAGCCGACGACGCCGGGATCGATGATGGCGACAGTGCGCGCGCCGTTCTCGGGCTTGGCGAGCAGGTTGAGCTGCGCCGGCTTGCCACGCTGCCAGGGGGCCGTCATCGCGGTGCGGTGACCCGACAGCAGCGACTGGTTGATCCAGCCTTCGGCACCTTCGGAATCGCGCACGCGGCGCCAGTTGTCATATTCCTGGATGATTTCCATCGGCAGGCCCGGCTTCATATAGAGCCAGTCGACCGGATAGTTGACGCCGGGACCGATGCGCGAATTGACCTTGCCCGACTTGAGACTGACGAATCGCGGCAACGGCAGGCCGCTGGGGCCGATCGTCCCATTCGGGGCAGCCGTGGCCGGGCCGACGAAACCGCTATCGGGCGAAACGAAAGCAAGGCCGATCAGGGCTGCGCTGACGGCCAGACGGAGCGACGCGAAACCAGACACTTCCGTAACCTCTGTTTGAACTTGGTGCCCTTTAGGCGGACACCCTTTTTCTTTGTCTTCGGCGGCACTGCTTGTTACACAGATTACCACTCATGGATCGGATTGCAGTTTCGCCGGTCTTGGTTAAAGAGGTCTCAACGAGATCTTCGTCGAGGATAGAATGGCCGGTCGAAAAAAGCCTCTCGTCGTCATTACGCGCAAGCTGCCCGACCAGGTCGAGACGCGGATGCGCGAACTCTTCGACGCGCGGCTGAATGTCGACGACCGGCCGATGAGCCAGCCGGAGCTGGTGGCGGCGGTCAAGGAAGCCGACGTGCTGGTACCGACTGTGACCGACACCATCGACGCCGCCCTGATCGAGCAGGCCGGCCCCAACCTCAAGCTGATCGCCAATTTCGGCAATGGTGTCGACAAGATCGACGTCACCGCCGCCGCCAAGCGCGGCATCACCGTCACCAACACGCCGAACGTCCTGACCGAAGACACCGCCGACATGGCGATGGCGCTGATGCTCGCCGTTCCACGCCGCCTGACCGAGGGCGCCAGTGTTCTCACCGGCGACAAGAAATGGGCCGGCTGGTCGCCGACCTGGATGCTCGGCCGCCGCATCGGCGGCAAGCGCCTCGGCATCGTCGGCATGGGGCGCATCGGCACCGCGGTTGCCCGCCGCGCCAAGGCCTTCGGACTGTCGATCCATTACCACAACCGCCACCGTGTGCTGCAGTCGGTCGAAGACGAGTTGGAGGCGACCTATTGGGAGAGCCTCGACCAGATGCTCGCCCGCATGGACATCATCTCGATCAACTGCCCGTCGACGCCGGCGACCTTCCATCTGCTGTCGGGCCGCAGGTTGGCGCTGATGCAGCCGCACGCCTATCTCGTCAACATCGCCCGTGGCGACATCATCGACGAGGACGCACTGGTCAAGATGCTGCAGGACGGCAAGCTTGCCGGGGCCGCCCTCGACGTCTTCGAGCATGAGCCGGCGGTCAACCACAAGCTGCTCAAGCTTGCCGCCCGCGGCAAGGTGGTGCTGATGCCGCATATGGGCTCGGCCACCATCGAGGGCCGCATCGACATGGGCGAAAAGGTCATCATCAACATCCGCGCTCACGTCGACGGCCACCGCCCACCGGACCGCGTGCTGCCGCTGAGGACCTGAGCGGACGCGATTTCGCTGCGTCCCTTGAGGCTCGCCTCTTGCACCTCAGGATGAGGAAGGTCGTCGATTTTCAGCTTGCCGCCTCGATGGTCCAGAACTTGGTGCTTAGTGCTCCGACTGCCCCATCCAGAGGTGCGAGCCCTCATCCACCTTGCATGGTTGGGGCCATAGGCTGGCGGCGAGCCTCGAAGACGCACGGCCCAGCCGCCCGCTTCAGTTGGAAACGCTGATCGCCCCATCAGCACCAACCTGCAGCTGCCTTCCCTCGAACGCGCCGAACATCTCCCGCGGCAGCCTCACCGCCACCGGTGTCTCCCAACCCATCTCTTGCGCCACGATCAGCCCGAGCAGGAGGATGGCGTCGGGCTCGTGCAGCACCAGTGCCGCCGGCGCATGACCGGCATGGACAAGTTCCATCAGCACGGCTGATGCCGATGAAGAGCCGATAGTGCCAGGCAAAAACAACACCTTGCCCGAGATGCTCTGGCCGCATTCGGGATGGCGTACGTCGGCGATGCGCCCGGATTTTGGATCGACGCCGCCCCAGAAGCTGATCGGCGCCGACAGCACCAGTGCCGGGCCTTGACCCGGCTTGCCTGCGACGAGGATGTTGCCGCGTGCGCTCACGAGCCGAACCTCGCAAACACCGGCCGCCCGGTGACAGCACTTTCGACGCAGTCGGCGAGCGAGCCATAGAGCACGGCGTAGCCGGTGTTTCCGGGTGCATAATGGGCGAACTTTCCCGAATTGGTCATCAGCACGCCGCCGGCACTGTCAGGCAGGATCGGTGTCACCACCACGCAGGTATCAGTAACGACGACCACGCCGAGCGCTTCCAGCGCCTTGCGCCAGCCGTTGCGGTCGAGCTCGGCCAGCACATGTCGGCCGGTGCAGGCATGGATCGGCACGGCAAGCCGCCGCCCAGCCATCAGCCGTTGCAGCGCGCCGAACTCGTCAAGCGACAGATGGGGGCTGCCGATGGCGACGGCGTCGATGCGGTCGGTGTTGCCGGCTGTCGAAAGCTTGGCCTGGGCGGAGGTGACCATGGCGGCCGTTACCAGGATCGTGGTCTCGGCTGCGATGCCGCCCAGCGCCGTTTCGGCATCGGGCGCTTCCGGGGTGACGCCGTCAATATGGAACAGGCCGACCGCACCAGACGATGCGGCCGCAGCACCAAAGGCCTTGAGCGCGTCCTCGCCGGGGTTTCGTGGTATCCCCGTCACCACGCCGACGGCATTGCCGACCTCGCGGCCATAAAGGCTGCCGAGCACCGGCCAGGCGATTTCAGAGGCGAGGAATTCAGGGGGCAGGGCGGAGACATCGAAAACCAGCGTCGCGCGGCGGTTCTCCTTGAGGTGCAGGCCATAGTCGGGCGCGCGGCCCGAGATCGCGCAGGCAATGTCGAGGAAGTCGCCATAGCGGTTTGTGCGGGCGCCAAGCACCGAGTTGCAGAAGACGACAGCGTTCGATTCGCCCCAGGCGACGTCGCTGCCGAAGGCAGGCCGGTGGCCGGCCTGGTAGGGCGCGCAGGTCCAGCTCTGCTCGCAGCCGAGCTTGCGGTAGGCCTCCATCATCCGACGCGCCATCGACCGTTGCGGCTCTTCGAGGCGCACGCGCGAGCAGCCCATGAGATCGAGCGCGCCGACATTGAGCGTCGAGCGCACAGCCACTTGGGCGCCGCCTTCGACCAGCCGTTCGGCGAACAGCGTGCCCGAATCGCCGTGATAGAGCGCACCGTCTATATGCGCCGAGGCGATCGGGATCAGCCTGGGCGCGCCGAGCAGGGCCGCACGTTCGGCGACGATGCGCATCGCCATGGCAGCGCCATCGGCTCCGCCGGCGATTCTCCGTTCGTCGGCGGTGAGAGCGAGACTCACCGAAGCGTCTTTCGAAAGGTGATCGAGGTCGGGCGGTCGAAGCCGTCATGCGCGGTACGCTCGAACTCTACGAAGCCCATTTTGGCAAAGGTAGCGTGGTTGGCAGCGAGCTCGATTCGGGTTTGCAGCTCGAGCACCGGCTTGCCCCGCTCTGCGGCATGGCGCTCGGCCGCCAGCATCAGCGCCCGGCCGATGCCAAGGCCGCGAGCGCTGTCGTCGACGGCAAGCTTGCCGACATAGATGACATCGTCCCGCTCGGCGGCGAAGATGCAGCCGACAAGCCGTCCGTCCAGGGTGGCGATGAAGCCGACCTCATCCCAGGCCTTGTCGCGCAGACTGGCTGCAGTCAGCCGATGCGCCGAGGACGGCGGGTCGATGACGCCGTCCATATAGGCGAAGGCGCGCATGATCAGGCCGAGCAACTCGTCCCAGCGGTCGAAAGCCTGCGTCAGCCGCGCGATGTCAGCTTTGCCTGCCATGGTTCAGGAGGCTTTGTAGCGCACGGTGTCGAAACGTGCTCCGAGCGCATCGTAGAGCAAAAGCCGGCCGACAAGCGGCTCGCCGATGCCGGTGATCAGCTTGATCGCCTCCATTGCCTGCAGCGTGCCGATCACGCCGGTCAGCGCGCCGAGCACGCCGGCCTCGGCACAGGACGGCACCAGCCCCGCCGGCGGCGGCTCGGGAAAGAGGTCGCGATAGGTCGGGTTCTTGAGGCCTTCGCCGTTCGTCTCGAACGGCTTCAAAACGGTGATCGAACCGTCGAAGCGTCCCACAGCGGCATGTACCAGCGGCCGCCTCACCTCGGCTGCGGCATCGGCCACGGCATAACGCGTCTCGAAGTTGTCGGAGCCGTCGATGACCATGTCGTAACCGGCGATCAGCTCGGCAGCGTTCGCCGAGGTCAGCCTGAGCTTGTGCAATTGGACCGTCACATGCGGGTTGATGCGGGCAATGGTTGCGGCGGCACTGTCAGCCTTGGAGATGCCGACTGAATCAGTGGCGTGGATGACCTGGCGCTGCAGGTTGGACAACGAGACATGGTCGTCGTCGACGATTCCAAGCGTGCCGACGCCGGCCGCTGCGAGATATTCGAGCACCGGGGCGCCGAGCCCGCCGGCACCAATCACCAGCACGCGTGCGCGCTTTAACTTCTGCTGGCCCGGCCCGCCGATCTCCGGCAGCACGATATGCCTGGCGTAGCGTTCGAGTTCTTCAGGGGAGAGCGGGGCTGGCTGGTTCATGGCTCAACCATATCGCCACGGCTTGTGCTTGTCAGTCGGATAGCCGCGCGAACTATCGGTCCAGACTATCGGGCAACGGCGTTTCGCTGACATTGCCATGGTCGACGGTCAGGAACTGCGCCCGGCCGGCGAGGCTTGAGAACAGGCTGGGCTCGGTGCCGGTCATGAAGGCCTGGCAATTGAGGTCTTCGAGGATTTCGAACAGTGCCGCGCGCCGTCCGGCATCGAGATGGGCGGCGATCTCGTCGAGCAGCAGGATGGGAGCCGCACCCGCCATCTCGCCGGTGAGGCGGGCATGCGAAATGACGATGCCGACCAGCAAGGCCTTCTGTTCGCCGGTCGAGCACAGCTCCGCCGGCATGGATTTCGGCTTGTGGCGCACGACGAGATCGGAGCGGTGCGGGCCTTCGAGCGTGCGTCCCGCCGCGCGGTCGCGCTCGCGCCCGCCGGCCAGGGCCTGGCGGAAACGCTCCTCCAGCTCCACCGCCGGCATGTCGCCGATGCTCTGTTCGAGCGTACCGGCCAAACTCAGCTCGGCTTGCGGGAACGGGCCGGTTTCCGGCATCCGCCCGATCATCGCCGTCAGAAGTCGCACCATCTCGACGCGCGCGGCGGCGATCGCGGCACCCGTCTCGGCCATCTGGATCTCGATCGCATCGAACCAGGCGTTGTCGCGCCGGTCTTCGGACAGCAGGCGATTGCGGCCGCGCATCGCCTTTTCATAGTCGAGCGCGCGCTGGCCATGCGCCGGGTCGATCGCCAGCACCAGACGGTCGAGAAAACGGCGACGGTCGCCGGCCGGCCCGGTGAACAGCGCGTCCATCGACGGCGTCAACCACACCACGCGTAGCCATTCCAGCATGTCGTCGGCCTTGGCGGCGGCACCATTGATGCGCACGCGGCGCCCGGCCTCGCCTACAGCGTCCGGCGTCGTGCCCGTGCCCAGCTCGGCATCGCCGAACGGCCCCTCGATCGCCGCATGCACGGCAAAGGCACCCGCGCTGCCTTCGCGGGCGACGTCGGGATAGGGCGCACGGCGCAGGCCGCGTCCCGGCGTCAGGAAGGAGATGGCTTCGAGAAGGTTGGTCTTGCCGGCACCATTCTCGCCGGTGAACACCACCGCGCCCGGCCTGAGGTCGAGCGAGAGCGAGCTGTAATTGCGGAAGTCGGTAAGCTGAAGCTTACCGATATGTGTCGAGGGGATGCGCTTCCGCGTCTCCCCCGTATCTGGCTCCAACACGGGCGTGTGGGCGCTACACGCGCATCGGCATCAGCACGTAGAGAGCGTTCTCGTCGGCTGTGTCGTGGATGAGCGTGGGCGACCCGGCATCGGCCAGCATGAAGCGGGCTTCGCTGCCCTTGAGCTGGGCGGCGACGTCGAGCAGGTACTTGGCGTTGAAGCCGATCTCGATCGGGTCCGAGGAATAGTCGGCGGCCAGCTCTTCGACGGCGCTGCCCGAATCGGGATTGTTGACGGCCAGCGTCACCAGCCCGTCGGCGATCGACAGCTTCACCGCGCGGCCACGCTCGGACGAGATCGTCGAGACACGGTCGACGGCAGCAGCAAAGCTCTGGCGGTCGATGATCAGCTTCTTGTCGTTGCCGCTCGGAATGACGCGCTGATAGTCGGGGAAGGTTCCGTCGATCAGCTTCGAGGTCAGGATCACGCCGCCGATGGTCAGGCGCATCTTGGTGTCGGAAATCTCGGTGGTGACGGCGACGTCCGGATCGTCGATCAGCTTCTGCAGCTCGGAAACGGTCTTGCGCGGAATGATGATGCCCGGCATGCCCTCTGAGCCGGCCGGCGCCTCGACCTCGGCGCGCGCCAGGCGGTGGCCGTCGGTGGCGACCGCGCGCAGCATCAGCTTGCCGCCGCTCTCATGCGTGTGCAGGTAGATGCCGTTGAGATAATAACGCGTCTCTTCGGTCGAGATGGCGAACTGGGTCTTGTCGATCAGGCCCTTGAGCGCGTTGGCGTCGAGCCGGAAGATGTGGGAGAAAGTGCCGGCGGAAAGCTCGGGGAAATCCGACTGCGGCAGGCACTGCAGCCGGAAGCTGGAGCGGCCCGAGACCACCGACATGGCGTTGCCGTCCTCGTCGGTCTTCAGCATCACTTCGGCGCCGTCAGGCAGCTTGCGCACGATGTCGTAGAGCAGGTGCGCGGGAACCGTGGTCGCGCCGCCCTGTTCGACGGAGGCCGGTGTAGCTTCCGAGATCTCGAGATCGAGGTCGGTCGCCTTCAGTTCGAGGCTCGCGCCATTGGCCTGCAGCAGCACGTTGGACAGGATCGGAATGGTGTTCCGGCGCTCGACCACGCGGTGCACGTGGTTCAGGGACTTCAACAGGTTGGAGCGTTCCAGGATAACACGCATGACGAAACAGGCTCGCTTGTTTGAAGGTGCGGGCTCGCGGGCTCGAATGCGCCCGGGAAAGCCCGCAACACGATCGGAATTCACCTGAGTCTGACAGGAAAAACGGCGGAAAGGCAAGCCCGCGCGACGACTTGGCGGCCGTGGCGCGGGCGTTCTGGGGATAAGTCGCAGGCGTCAATCCGTCGCCTGCGTTTGCAGCCCGTCAGGCCTGGTCGTTGATCAGCCGCCTCAACAGTTCGAGCTCCTGGGCGAGCGTGTTGTCGCCGCCCGACAGATCCTCGATCTTGCGCACGGCATGCAGCACCGTGGTGTGGTCGCGACCACCGAAACGCCGGCCGATCTCGGGCAGCGACCGCGGCGTCATCACCTTCGACAGATACATCGCGATCTGACGCGGCTTGACGATGGTGCGGGTGCGGCGGTTCGACAGAAGCTCGGTCTTCGACACGTTGTAGTGCCGCGCCACGATGCGCTGGATGTCTTCGATGCGCACGCGCTTCGGCTCGCCGGAGCGGTAGATGTGGCCGAGAATCTCGTCGATGCGCTCGATCGACAGCTGCGGCTCGAACGACTGGCGGAAGATCAGCTGGTTGAAGGCGCCTTCCAGCTCACGGCCCGAGCCGGTCACGGTGCGGGCGACATGGGTGAGGATTTCCTCGTCCATGGCAAGGTTGGGGTCTTCGTGCTTGGCGCCGGCGAAGCGCAGCTTGAGCATGCCAAGGCGCATGCCGAAGTCCGGTGCCGACATTTCGAGCGCCACGCCGCCATTGAGGCGCGAACGCACGCGCGGCTCGAGCGATTCCAGTTCCGCCGGCGGCCGGTCGGCCGCAACCACCACCTGCTTGGCCGAATCGAGCAGCATGTTGATGAGATGGCAGAACTCGTGCTGGATCGACTTGCCCTGCAGGAACTGCATGTCGTCGATGATGAGCAGGTCGATGTCGCGCAACTGTTCCTTGAGCGTCAGCGCGTTGTTGTCGCGGATCGCGGTCGCAAAGCGCCACATGAAGTATTCGGCCGTCAGGTAGACGACACGCGACTTCGGGTTCTGGCGCAGTGATTCTGCCGCGATCGCCTGCAACAGGTGCGTCTTGCCGAGACCGACGGTGGCGTGGAGGAACAGCGGGTTGAAGCGCGAGTTCGATTCCGCCACAGCACGCGCCGCTGCAAGGGCCACCCGGTTGGACGGGCCTTCGACGAAGGACTGGAAGGTGTAGCGCGGGTCGAGCGGCGAGCCGAGCACGCTCTGCTTGAATTCCTGGTCGGCGGTACCGTTGCGCACCGGGGCAGGGCGCTCGGCAGCGCGCCCGGCAGCCACGGTGCTGGTGGCAAGGGCGGTCTGTGCCTGGCGCACCGGCTTGCGCAGCGCAGCCGTGTCGGCTTCCACGCCGGGGCGCGCCGTACGGGTTGCCGTACGGATGATGATTTCGAGCTTCAGCAGCCCAGGCTCTTCCTGGCGCCAGAGTTCGGAAATCAGATCGAGATAATGGCTGTTGATCCAGGAGCGCAGGAAAGCCGTCGGCACCGAGAGGCGCACGATGCCCTTCGAGGTCTCCGCAAGCTTCATGCGGCCGAACCAGCTTGAGAAGACCTCGCTGCCCAGGCGTACCTGGAGCTGCGTCTTGACCCGGTCAAAATTCTTCTCTGCGGCGCTGGTTGCTGCCACTTCATTGCCCTCGATCAGTTCGCCGGTAAAAAGAAAGCCCGCATTTGCTTCCCTTTCGATGCCGCTTTGCAT